>NZ_FPAD01000003.1:0-611488 GCF_900116125.1 Paenibacillus sp. BC26
GAAAGACGACCAGGTTGATAGGTTCGAGGTGGAAGTGCAGCAATGCATGCAGCTGACGAATACTAATCGGTCGAGGGCTTATCCTACGAACATTCGCTCGGATGTTCAACTTCGGACAAGATCAGCTAAACAAGACCTTCGCAAAGGTTCGTATCCAGTTTTCAGGGTGTTAAATTTCCTGAATAACACTGTTCCCTGATAGCTCAGTTGGTAGAGCACTCGACTGTTAATCGAGTTGTCACAGGTTCGAGTCCTGTTCGGGGAGCCATTACGCTCTCATAGCTCAGTCGGCAGAGTGCATCCATGGTAAGGATGAGGTCACCGGTTCGATTCCGGTTGAGAGCTCCAGTGATTTTTTGCAAGATGGCCCGTTGGTCAAGTGGTTAAGACACCTCCCTTTCACGGAGGTAACAGGGGTTCGAGTCCCCTACGGGTCACCATTATTTTTCTTTATCCCGGAGGCTTAGCTCAGCTGGGAGAGCATCTGCCTTACAAGCAGAGGGTCGGCGGTTCGATCCCGTCAGCCTCCACCAGTATACTGGGGATTAGCCAAGCGGTAAGGCAACGGACTTTGACTCCGTCATCCCTAGGTTCGAATCCTAGATCCCCAGCCATTTTAGTTTGAGTCATTAGCTCAGTTGGTAGAGCACCTGACTTTTAATCAGGGTGTCGTAGGTTCGAATCCTACATGACTCACCATTTTCACCTTATGAGAATGGAATTGAATATGCGCGCGTATGGCGGAATTGGCAGACGCACCAGACTTAGGATCTGGCGGGCGACCGTGGGGGTTCAAGTCCCTCTACGCGCATTACAAACAGAAGGCCCTCGTTGAGGGCTTTTTTGTGTATAACTCTGTAGATAACTATGGCATAAGTGGCGAAACGCTTGCTATCACTGCGTTACTTATCCACAATTCCGCCTGAATGTTGTGACAATTTAAACGATGAATAGATGGTTCTTCACAGATTTGTGCATGGTGTGGGGATATAAATGTAATGACCCCCCGTTAACACTTGACGGATCAACTGAGAATGATTATCATGGTATAGAACGTAATGAGAAATATTATCACAAAGCGGAACAGTCTGTTCTGCAAGGAGCTGTAAACGATGAATTCTTTCATGACATCCAAACTTAATATCGGCTATGAGGAACGCCTTATTGTCGAGAATTTAAATATTATTATTCCTAAAGGTAAAATCACTGCCCTGGTGGGTGCCAACGGATCGGGCAAATCGACGATTCTGAAGACGATGGCTCGTTTGATGTCCCCATCTGCCGGAACGGTGCTTCTGGACGGCAAATCGGTACATAAACAATCCACGAAGGAAGTGGCGAAGCAGCTTGCTATCCTGCCGCAGAATCCTACGGCTCCGGATGGTCTGACAGTGGCTGAGCTTGTCTCCTACGGGCGTTTCCCTTATCAGAAGGGTTTTGGCTCGCTCAGCAAGGAAGACCGCTCTGTAATCCAATGGGCGGTTGAGAAAACGGGGATGACGGAGTTTGCCGATCGGCCTATCGACCGTCTATCCGGTGGTCAGCGTCAACGTGCGTGGATTGCGATGGCATTGGCTCAGCAGACGGATATGCTGTTCTTGGATGAGCCTACGACGTTCCTCGATATGACGCATCAGCTGGAAGTACTGGAGCTCTTGCAGCATTTGAATGAAACGGCTGGCAGAACCATTGTCATGGTTGTTCATGACTTGAACCATGCATCGCGTTATGCCCATCATATGATTGCTATTAAGAACGGTAATGTGGTTGGTGAAGGAACACCGGTTGCCGTTATGAATAAGGATGTCCTCCGTGAGGTGTTCAGCATCGAAGCGGATATCATTCTGGATCCTCGTTCCGGCGTGCCGCTCTGCTTACCGTATGCACTGGCTCGTACCGGAGCTCCTGCGGCGGTTCAGCAAGAGATTCCAAAACCGCTGAGCATGTCGGTATAGCAGCTGCGAGAGCAGCGTAATAAGCGCAGTTCATCGCCGGCCATAGCAGTATGGCCGGCGATTGCAAAGGTATCATATTTTTTTTAGCAAAAGGGTTGCATTTCATAATTCTGCATGATATATTATTACTTGTCGCGCTTGAGAAAAAGCGACTGACACAATGCGGAAGTGGCTCAGCGGTAGAGCATCGCCTTGCCAAGGCGAGGGTCGCGGGTTCGATTCCCGTCTTCCGCTCCATTAGTGCCCTTAGCTCAGCTGGATAGAGCATTTGACTACGAATCAAAAGGTCGGGAGTTCGAATCTCTCAGGGCACGCCATTCTTTAATTGCATTAGATACATAACGGGATGTAGCTCAGCTTGGTAGAGCACCTGGTTTGGGACCAGGGGGTCGCATGTTCAAATCGTGTCATCCCGACCATCTTCTTCTGCGGGTGTAGTTCAATGGTAGAACTTTAGCCTTCCAAGCTAATAGCGTGGGTTCGATTCCCATCACCCGCTCCATAAACGACATTCAAAGCCTTGGATTTCCAAGGCTTTTTATTTTTATATAGTTCGACCCTTATTCTTCCAAGCGTGAAAAAGCTTCAACCGATTGTTAATTTGTAGTATGATGGTTAAAGTTAAAAACCGACAATACGGGTTAAATGGGCTTATGTTGATGATTTTACGACCTGGATTCCGAAAGTAAGTCGTATAAATACACAGTGTAGGTAGAATTCATACGTTAAATCCGAAGATTTGCTTACGAGTGGTTTTGCTCCGTTAAACACAAAGACTATGCTTACGAGGTGGTTTTGCATCATGCGAAACCTGGAGGAGGATTAGGGAATGTCGGAACATGCTGGAACGACTGTCACAACCACAAGGCCGCAATCAAACAACTTGCTTCGCCGAGACGTTCGGTTCTTGGGGAACATTCTTGGGGATGTGCTTGTCCACCAAGGCGGTCACGAGCTGCTGGAGAATGTAGAGAAAATCCGTGAGATGAGTAAAGCGCTGCGCGCGCAATTCCTGCCGGAGCTGTATGATGAATTCACTGCAGTCATTGATGCTTTGAATCCGGAGACGCGCCATCAGGTTATTCGTGCATTTGCGATTTATTTTCAACTCGTTAATATTGCGGAACAGAATCACCGTATTCGCCGTAAACGCGATTATGAGCGTTCAGCCGGAGAAACGGTACAGCCGGGATCGATCGAGAGCGCTATTCAAGTGCTCAAGGATCAAGGTATCGATGTAGACAATGTTAGAAGCATTATTGAAGATATTTCGCTTGAGCTCGTTATGACGGCTCATCCAACCGAAGCTACGCGCCGCGCCGTGCTTGATATTCATCAGCGCATTGCAGCGGATGTCGTGGAGCTGGACAATCCGACGCTGACTTATCGCGAGCGCGAGAAATTGCGTGAGAAGCTGCTTAATGAAGTACTGACACTGTGGCAAACGGATGAGCTTCGCGACCGCAAGCCTACGGTTATCGATGAAGTGCGCAATGGCATGTACTATTTTGACGAGACCTTGTTCGAAGTGCTTCCAAGCGTGTATGAAGAGCTTGAGCGCTGCTTGGACAAGTACTACCCTGAAGAGCGCTGGCATGTGCCTACGTATCTCCGCTTTGGTTCGTGGATTGGCGGCGACCGCGACGGTAACCCTTCGGTAACGGCTAAAGTCACTTGGGAGACTTTAACGCTGCAGCGCGGACTTGTACTGGAAAAGTATGAGGAGCTGCTGAAAGAAGTAATGAGCCAGCTCAGCTTCAGCACGAATATCATTGAGGTTTCACAGGAATTGCTGGATTCGATTAAGAGTGATCGCGAGAAGATCGACACACGCAGTGTAGATCTATGGCGTAACGATAAAGAACCATATCGGGTTAAACTCGGCTATATGCTGGAGAAGCTCGCGAATACATCGAAGGATGCGCTTAAGGGCTCGGTCAAGCGCTATAACAGCGCGGATGAGCTGAAAGCGGATCTTTGCATCATCGACAGAAGCTTGCGTAATCATTTTGCCGACTATGTTGCAGATACGCATATTCGTAAATTGATTCGCCAAGTGGAATTGTTTGGATTCCATCTCGCAGCACTGGACGTTCGTCAGCACAGTAAAGAGCATGAGAATGCGATGACTGAAGTGCTTGCGAACATGAACATTGTGGATAATTATGCGTCATTGACTGAAGACGAGAAGATCGAGCTGCTGCACAAATTGCTGAACGATCCGCGTCCGCTTACTTCGCCGCATTTTGAATATTCCGAGAGCACGCGCGAGTGCTTGGATGTTTACCATACGATTTACCGTGCGCAAGCTGAATTCGGCGTGAACTGTATTTCCAGTTACCTGATCAGTATGACGCAGGGTGCCAGCGATATGCTCGAAGTGATGGTGTTTGCCAAAGAGGTTGGCTTATTCCGCAAGGAGTCAAACGGTCAAGTTCGCTGCACACTGCAGGCAGTACCTCTATTCGAAACCATCGATGATTTGCATGCCGCGCCTGGCATTATGGAGCAGCTGTTTGCATTGCCAATCTATCGTCAATCTGTTGAAGCGCGCGGTAATCTGCATGAAATCATGCTTGGTTACTCCGACAGCAACAAAGACGGCGGCGTGGTTACGGCGAACTGGGAGCTGCGCGTAGCGCTTAATGCGATTACAAGCGCAGCTAAGAAATTCGACGTGAAGCTGAAGTTCTTCCACGGTCGCGGCGGAGCGCTTGGCCGCGGCGGCATGCCGCTGAACCGCAGTATTCTTGCTCAGCCTCCACATACGGTTGGCGGCGGCATTAAGATTACGGAGCAAGGGGAAGTGCTATCGTCCCGTTACTCGATGAAGGGCATTGCTTACCGCAGCTTGGAGCAAGCGACTTGGGCGCTGGTTACAGCTTCGCGTTTGGCGAAGTATCCGGAGCAAGAAGCCGGTGCAACTGCAGAGTGGGATGAGATTGCACGAGGCATCTCGGAGACGGCGCTTACGAAGTATCAGGATCTGATTTTCCGCGATCCGGACTTCATGACGTTCTTCAAAGAGTCGACACCTCTTCCGGAGGTTGGCGAGCTGAATATCGGTTCCCGTCCTGCAAAACGCAAAGGCAGCGATCGTTTCGAGGATCTGCGCGCTATTCCATGGGTATTCGCATGGACGCAAAGCCGCTACTTGCTGCCTGCATGGTATGCAGCCGGAACGGCACTGCAAGGATATGTCGCAGGTGACGAGAAGCGTATGAACACGCTGCGCGTCATGTACGAGAAATTCCCTTTCTTCACCACATTAATTGACAACTTGCAAATGGCGCTTGCGAAAGCCGATCTGCAAATTGCGAAAGAATATGCCGGCATGATTTCAGACACGACGATCCGTGACCGCATCTTCACTCAAATCGAGGAAGAGTACGCCATGACATCTTCGTTCATTCTGCAAATCACAGGCCAAGCGGATATTCTGGACAACGTACCTGTTATCCAAGAATCGATCCGTCTGCGTAACCCGTACGTAGATCCGCTGAGCTACATGCAAGTGCAGCTCCTGAAGGAGCTGCGCGAGAAACGTGCCAACGGCGAAGCTGACGATCCGGAGCTGCTGCGTGAAGTGCTGCTCACGATCAACGGAATAGCGGCGGGACTACGGAATACGGGCTGATCTCGCTGATTGGCTTGCATAAGCCTACGGCTTGTGCAGCATTCAGCGCTCGACCATTTGCTTGCACGCCCCTTAGGGGACAGCAGCATGTCTTTGCCAACTAGCGCATAACATTCATAAAAAGGGCTGGACGCCCGGACAGCTGTTGTCCGCCCGGGGTCCGGCTCTTTTTTCGTTGTGATCCGGTCATCTGGCAAGGGAGGCGGCTGCACATGAAGCGGGATCCGGTCTATTGGTTTTCCCTACTCTGTGTGCTGATGGGGGCTGCGAGCTACGGCTTGCTGTCGGTTATTATTAAGATGGCGTACGAGGATGGCTTTACGCAGGGGCAAGTGACCGTCCATCAGACGGGGATAGGCATGGCGATGTTATGGCTGATCGCGCTGGCGCGGTGGAGGAGATGGCAGAATCCTCTTCGCGGATCATGGCTGAAGCTTGCACTAATCGGCACATGCGGACTCGCGATGACGACAATTCTATATAATGCGGCGCTGCAGCGGTTGGATGCTTCGCTTGCGATAGTATTGCTTTTTCAGTTTACATGGATTACCATCTTGCTAGACAGCATTCAGAAACGGACATGGCCCGGCAAATTTCGTTTGCTTGCGATTGTCATCGTGATGATCGGTACGGTGCTTGCCGCCCAGCTGCCGGAGAGCGGATTAACTAAGGTGAGCATCATCGGTGTCCTAGCCGGATTCTTATCTGCCGTGTCTTACAGCCTGTTCATATGGTGGACGGGGCAGCTTGAGGGGCAGCAGGATGCTGTTATACGCTCCGCTGTCATGGTCAGTGCGGGATTTGTGCTCATTACGCTTCTTTATGGCTCTGAGGCCTTCTCAGCAAGTCGAGAAGCTGCGCTGGTTGGCTGGGGATTGCTGCTTGGTACATTGGCCCAAGTAGTCCCCACCTTGTTGTTTAATATCGGCATTCCCCGGATTGGCAGCAGCTTGTCTGCTTTGCTTGGTGCCGTGGAGCTGCCGGTAGTGATTTTAACGGCATGGACCATCCTGGGAGAGCCGCTTAGCGTATGGCGGGTAATTGGTATCTTGCTTATTGTAGCAGGGATCGGAATAGCCGAATTGCCGACCGGTAAACGGAAGGGGAACTCGGCGCGTTTGGAGGAGAAGCATTGAAATCAGTTGAGGCGAGATTAGCCAAGTTAGCTTTGAAAGGCGATCAACGGGCTTTCGCAGAGCTCGTGGAGCTTTATCAGGACAAGCTTTATCATATGTCTTATCGAATGCTGTACAACCGTCAGGAAGCCGAGGACGTCGTACAGGATGTCTTTTTGCGTGTATACAAAAATTTAGAGCGTTACGATGATACGATGAAATTCTCCACTTGGATTTATCGGATCGCCACGAATTTATGTATCGACCGACTGCGGAAGAGAAAACCCGTGTATTCGCTGGATGCGGAGTCAGGTGAACATGAGGGGCTCGATGGTTATGCCATGATCCCAAGTGATAACCGCACGCCGGAGAGCGAGATGCTGCTGTCGGATACGCAGCGCATCATTCATCAAGCCATTGAGACGCTGCCGGCTAAGTATAAGTCGGTTATGGTGCTTCGCTATTTAGAGGAGCTTTCCTTGCAGGAGATCGGCGATGTGCTCGACATGCCCGTAACGACGGTGAAAACCCGTGTCCATCGCGGCCGGGAGTTCCTTCGTAAGAAATTGGAGCATAAACTGTAGGCAGAAGCGGATGGATCGCAGATGTTAAATATTGGACAGGTGCGGATCTTCAAAAAAAGTGAAACATCGCCGCCTTGAACACGTAACGTATATTACCGTAACTAACGAAGAAAGGAATGGCTGCTATGAATTGCAACGTCGCCGTCATGCTGATGCATGATTATTTGGATGATGAGCTGCCTCACGATGATCTGGCTGAATTGAAACTTCATATAGATTCCTGTGAATCATGCTGCAGAAGGCTTGAGCAACTGGAACGGACGGAAGCGCTGACACATTCGATGATGGACACTCGCGTAACGATTTCGCCGCAACAATCCGCGCAGCTCACCAACCGCATTATGAGCTCGCTGCCCGTGAAACGCCGCAGAATCGGTTTTGCCAGCTGGATTCGCAATCATCCCGCCGTCTCGGTTGCCGCAGTATTTGCCCTTGTGATGTTCTCGAGCTTCCTCGCCATGTGGCAGCAGGATAATGATCTTACCGTACGCGGTGGAGATCTGGCACAGGTTATCATTGAAGGCGATACGGTTACTGTACCGGAAGGTGCCCATTTAAAGGGAGACCTTACGGTTGAGAACGGCAAAGCAAACGTACTAGGCGATGTGGAAGGCGATGTAACCGTGATTTCTGGTTCGTTGTATCAAGCCTCCACCGCACATATATCCGGAGAAGTGAAGCAGATTGACCAGGCGCTGGACTGGTTTTGGTACAAAGTTACGCATTCCATCAGCAGTTTGGCCTATTGATTTTTGACTGCCTCCTCTTGCGGGAGGTTTTTTTTGTGAAAAAAAAAGGATTTGCATCCCCGGTTCTAGAAAATAATAAAGTTAGAAATCCGATAAAAGAATTAAAATGCCCAGGCATTTGGTCTTTGGGGGTTGGCAGATGAACTATTTTGCAGATTTGACTTGGAAAGAATGGATCAAAGATCTCATTGATATTTCCGTTGTTAGCTATATTATCTATAAATTGATTCTGCTTGTCCGAGGAACAAGAGCGGTTCAGCTGTTGAAAGGAATCATTGTCCTGGTTGCGACGTGGGCCATCAGCACCTGGTTTAATTTGTATACGCTCAAGTGGCTGATGAATCAAATGTTTACGTTCGGGGTCGTTACGATTCTGATTATTTTTCAGCCGGAGCTTCGCAGGGCGCTGGAGCAGCTCGGACGAGGCAGTTTGTTTAGTCGGTCCTCTGTCGTGGAGCGGGATATCAGTGAGCGCATTGGTGAGATCATTAAGTCGCTTAATTATATGGCCAAACGCAAAATCGGCGCATTGATCGTCTTTGAACGTAACACCGGGTTGTCGGACTACATTGAGTCCGGGATCCAAATGGAATCCATCGTGAGCTCGGAGCTGCTTATCAATATTTTCATCCCGAATACGCCGCTTCATGACGGAGCTGTTATTATTCGGGGTAGTCAGATTATGGCGGCGGGCTGCTATTTGCCGCTGTCGGAGAATCCTTTTATCAGCAAGGAATTAGGGACAAGGCATCGTGCTGCAATCGGCGTTACCGAGGTGTGTGATGCCGTGTCTATCGTCGTCTCGGAAGAGACGGGGCAGATTTCGCTTGCGGTCGGCGGGATGATTGTTCGCGACATTAAAGAAGAATCGCTGATCTCGAAGCTGTTCGAGGAGCTGAATCCGAACTCCAAAGCGCGTGAGCGTCAAGGCGTGAAGAAACCTTTCTGGAAACGGAAAGGAGGCAAGCAGCATGGATAAGTGGCTTAGCCATCCGACGGCGATTAAGATCCTTTCATTGATGATCGGGATCCTGATGTGGGCCGTTGTGCATTTCGATTCGGAGAAAACGCCCAATACGGTGGCTAACCTGACGGAAACGCAGGAGATCGATGCGGTTCAGGTGACGCCGATTGGAATGGATGATAAGAACTATGCGCTGCGGCTTCTGGATCCGGAAGTCGTTCATTTGACGGTACAGGGCTCGAAGTCGGATTTTCTAATCGCTTCGCGCAACAATGATTATCAAGTCACGGTTGATCTCAGCCAAGCAACGGAAGGGCGCAAGGTGCTTCCGGTTAAGGTGAATTTGCCGCGCGGACTGGAGCTTATTGAAGTGCGACCAAGCAACGTGACGGTCGTATTAGAACGTATCGTTACGAAAGAATATGAAGTTACGGTTAAGACCGACGGTATTCCGGGTAAAGGGTACAAGATCGGACAACCTGTTGTGAAGCCGAACAACCGCGTGCATGTGACACTGCCGAAGGATCAGATGGATTTGGTCGCATCGGTCGGAGGAACGGTATCGGTTGAAGGGGAAGAAGAGACGGTCAACGATAAGAAGATGAAGCTTGTCGCCTACGATAAGGAAGGCAATGAGCTGACTGACGCGGTCATCAGTCCGAGTGTGGTGGAAGTGGAAATTCCGATTACGAAACCGTTCAAGAAGCTGCCGCTGCAAATTGGATTTAAGGGTAAGCTGACGGATGGTTATGCGATTGCTTCCTTTACGCAGAGTGTGGATCAGATTACGGTATACGGACCTCAGGACGTGCTGGACAAGTATGATTACTATGACGGCATTACAATTGACTTGTCGAAGCTGACAGAATCAGGTACGATGGAGCTCGATATTCCACAACTAGAAGGAATTGCCACCGTTGATCCGCTGACAGTCACGTTCGAGTATAAGATTGTGCCTGCAGAGACGAGAGTGATGTCGCATTTGCCGGTGAAGATGATTGGTCTGTCCGAAGGTTTGAACGCCAAAGTAACCGTGCCTCCAAACGGCATGGTGGATGCCATTGTCAAAGGCGCCTCGAACGTTCTGGCCGCGCTTGAATCCAAGGATGTTCAGCTGATTGCGGATTTAAGCGGGTTAGGGCCGGGCATTCATGACGTTCCGCTTGAGGTCCATCTGCCGCGGTTCGTCGATCAAGCTCCAAATGCGCCGATTACGATTACGGTGGAGATTACGGACAGTACGGAGACGCTCGCCGATCCGGGAGGAGCGGGAGATAACGGTGGAGATTCGAATGCAACCGCTCCTGATTCCGAGCCTGTGAATGGTGGGGAAGACGCGATAGCCGGAAACGAGTCTGCCGGTGATGCTAAAGGAAACAGCGACGGCGGCGCAACAAATTCGAGTACAAACTCGAACACGGGAACATCGGTGCCATAGTGCCCGATTGTTGCTTTATGCATATAGAATAGATAAAGGGGATTTTGGAACAATGGGAAAATATTTTGGAACAGACGGTGTACGCGGTGTCGCAAACCGCGAGCTCACGCCTGAGCTTGCTTATAAAATCGGTCGCTGCGGCGGCTACGTACTTGCCGGTCAGGCTGAGAAGCCGAAGGTCGTTATCGGGCTCGATACCCGTATTTCAGGTCCAATGCTGGAGGCATCGCTGATCGCGGGTCTGCTGTCCATCGGGGCAAGCGTTGTACGTATCGGCGTTGTATCGACGCCTGCAGTTGCTTATTTAACACGTGTGCTGGGCGCAGATGCGGGTGTCATGATCTCCGCATCGCATAACCCGGTTGAAGATAACGGCATTAAATTCTTTGGCGGAGACGGCTACAAGCTCTCCGATGATACAGAGCTTGAAATCGAGCGCTTGATGGATGCGGAAGTGGATGAACTGCCGCGTCCGGAAGGCGGAGATATCGGTACGGTTACGGTGGATGAAACGGCAAAACGCCAATTTATCGACTTCTTGAAAACAACGGTTACCCATTCCTTCACAGGATTAAAGATTGTGCTCGACTGTGCGAACGGTTCCGCGCATTCCATTGCGCCGACGGTGTTCCGTGAGCTTGGTGCAGAGATCATTACGGTCGGCGCGGAGCCGAACGGCTTGAACATCAATGACGGCGTAGGTTCGACGCATCCGGAATATTTGCGTGAAGAAGTGTTGAAGCATGGCGCGGATTTCGGTCTTTCCTTCGACGGTGACGCGGATCGTTTGATCGCGATTGACGAGAATGGCGAAGAAGTCGACGGCGACTACATTCTGTGCATCTGCGGCGATGCCATGAAGCGGGCAGGCAAGCTGAAGAACGATACGGTCGTAACGACAGTTATGAGCAACATCGGCTTCTTCAAGGCTGCCGGCAAAATCGGTCTGAACACGGCACAAACGGCGGTCGGTGACCGTTACGTGATGGAAGAGATGCGCCGCGGCGGATTTAACTTGGGCGGCGAGCAATCCGGCCATGTTATTTTCCTCGATTACAATACGACCGGCGACGGTATTCTGACTGCCCTGCAGTTGACGGATACGCTCGTTGGCTCCGGCAAGAAACTTAGCGAACAGAAAACATTGATGCGCAAATATCCGCAAGTGCTGATTAATGTTCGCGTTGCAGATAAGAGCACGTACAAGGACAATCCGGCGATTGCCGCGGTTATCGCTGAAGTGGAGCAGGAGCTTGGCGACAACGGCCGCGTGCTGGTGCGTCCATCAGGCACGGAATCGCTTATCCGCGTCATGGCTGAAGGTCCGGATAAAGAGCAAGTTGAAGCTTACGTAGCTCGTATCGTGGATACGGTGCGCGCAGAGCTTGGTGCAGAGTAGTAAACATCGGCATTATCGTTCATAACTAACTTTATGTGATCGGGCAACCCTAGACATACGCAGCTACTGCGGGCATCTGGGGTTGCTTTTGTCATGGATAGCGTCTTCGAAGCGGAGTAAGATGAGCTATTGGAAAATATGCACCAATTGTAAACGGTTCCCTCAATTATTTGTTGCACCTCAGCATAAAAATGAATATAGTAGGAGAAGTATCATTCAGGAAGCGAAAGTGAGGACAGAGGTTGTAAGCAAGACAAAGCGCCAGAGCTTGCAAGGGTTTCATGCAATTGCTGCACGGTCCATTCGGAAATGGCCATGCGGGTAATCGGTTGTATAAAGCGGCAAGCTGACGAGGTGGAGGTGTTCGGAATGTTCGGCGGGGACCTCCCGGTATTGCATTTAACCGTAAGCCGATACTCAAATAGACCGGGCGACCGGGCTGACAAAGGGTCGGTAAAATGCTCCATAGGATTTTTTGAAGCACCTGCGGCAACGGAGGCCGGAGTGTGTCGATTTTAGAGTATTCATGTGTTTAAGTCTCAGTCACGGGCAGTGGCAGCAACCCATAGAGGGGCTGTCTCTATTGCGTTGTGTTCGGACTCATTGCTTATTATTTTTCAAAACGCACGGATGGTGCGCTTTCTTTCTTATTGTCTTTTTTGATATTTCGAACCTTAGCAGGGACGATGCCGGCGAACCGAGGCGGCTTTGTGCCGACCAATTCAGTAGTCATGGCAACCGTTGAAGCGGGGTAAACTACCCAATACGGAGGTCTATTCATATGTGTGGAATTGTAGGATATATTGGTAAACGGGATTCGCAGGATATTTTGATCGAGGGCTTGAAGAAGCTGGAGTACCGCGGTTATGACTCGGCGGGTATTGCTGTATTCACGAAGAATGGTCTTGAAGTGCGCAAGTCGATTGGCCGTCTTGCAAACCTGGAGCAGAAGTTAGACGGACAGCCGCTTGAAGGATCGGTTGGTATCGGTCATACACGTTGGGCTACCCACGGTAAGCCGTCGGATGCTAACTCCCATCCGCATACAGACAACACGCATAAGTTCTCTGTCGTGCACAACGGCATCATCGAGAATTATCTGGATTTGAAGGATGAGCTGATTGCAAAAGGCTGCAAGTTCGTATCGGAAACGGACACGGAGGTTATTTCCCACCTTGTTGCCGATGAGTACGATGGCGATATCGTGAAGGCTGTACAGCGTGCAGTTAAACGGATGCGCGGTGCTTTTGCGCTTGGCGTATTGACTGAGTATGAGCCGGAGCGTTTGGTTGCCGTACGTTTCGCTAGCCCGCTCGTTATCGGTATCGGCGAAGGCGAGAACTTCATCGGTTCGGACATCCCGGCAATTCTGGAGCATACGCGCAATGTGTACATTCTGAATGACGGTGAAATGGCGATTTTGACGAAAAACGGTGTCGAATTGATGACGACCGAAGGCGAATTTATTTCCAAGGAAATATTCCATGTCGATTGGGACTTGGTAACGGCGGAGAAAGCCGGATTCGATCACTTCATGCTGAAAGAAATATACGAGCAGCCAAAAGCATACCGCGACACGATGATGGGCCGTATTTCGGATGATGGACGTTCCGTTGAATTGACCGAAATCGGCATGACTGCCGACGAGATTCGCGCAATCCGTAAGATCCATATCGTGGCTTGCGGTACGGCGATGCATGCTGGTTTGGTTGGTAAAACCGTTCTTGAGAGCCTGGCTCGCATTCCGGCTGAAACGGATGTGGCGTCGGAGTATCGTTACCGTTCCCCAATCATTACGCCTGACACGCTTGTTATCGTGGTCAGCCAATCCGGTGAGACGGCGGATACGCTGGCTGCACTGCGTGAAGCTAAACGCTGCGGCGCACGTGTTCTGGCCATTACGAATGTCGTTGGCAGCTCGGTTTCCCGCGAAGCCGATGATGTCATCATCACGCAAGCCGGACCTGAGATTGCGGTTGCTTCGACGAAAGCATACACTTCTCAATTGATCGCGTTCTACCTGCTCGGCCTGTTCTTGGCGGAAACGCTGGGTACGAAGGACAGCGCGTTTATCGCTGAAGTAGTTACGGCGATGCACCAGCTGCCTGAGCAAGTGGAAAGCATTCTGGATAACGCGCCTGTGCTGAAGCAAGTGGCAGAGAGCCTTTCCAAGCACAACAACCTGTTCTTCATCGGCCGCGGCGTTGACTTTGCAGTGGCACAAGAAGGCTCGCTGAAGCTGAAAGAAATCTCCTACATTCACTCCGAGGCTTATGCAGCGGGTGAGTTGAAGCACGGTACGCTTGCTCTGATCGAAGAGGGTATTCCGGTAATCTCGCTGATCACGCAAGAAGATCTGTACGAGAAAACACTTAGCAACATTAAAGAAGTGAAAGCTCGCGGCGCGCATGTACTTGGCGTAGTGAACGAAGGTTTCGAAGGAGAAGTTGCGAAGTCCGTAGATGAGCTCTTCGCGATTCCGAAGACGCTGCCGCTTCTATCGCCGGCATTGTCGGTTGTTCCACTTCAGTTGATCGCATACTATGCGTCGCTGGCACGCGGTAATGATGTGGATAAACCGCGTAACCTGGCGAAGTCGGTTACGGTGGAGTAGGGATTACAGGTCGTTTATTTCATAACTGAAGCACTGCACATATGTAAAGGCCTGGGCGTACATTCCCGGGCCTTTTTTGTAATGTAAAAGAATTTGGCGGATCCGAATTCCGGTATTCGTTAGCGTTGGCTTGAAGGATCTGACAACGATGCCGGAAACGATATACGCGGCATACAACCGGATCGCTTCCGACAAAAGGATCGTGCCGTCGCCGTTCTCCGGACATACGGTCACCGGAGACCAAAACCGCAAAGCGATGCAGTTCATCGCGGAGCGATTGGTACGTAATAAGTAATGATGATCCTGCAGAGTGATCTGGGTACTATTTTGCTCTTTAAAAAGTACCACATTCACATATGTCCGTTGGAACCGGAAAAAAGTGCGGAACTACGGAGAGGCCGTGAGTTGTGCGAAAAACAAACAGTGAAATAGTTAAACGATAGTTGTATGTACTACAAGAGGGCAACCAGGAATTCATTCCGGGTGCCCTTTTTTTAATTCGAATAACGAAATCTGTTGACACGCACACTACTACGTGTTACTTTATAGATGTAGTCAGTAACACTGAATACAAGTAACACTGAATACCAGTAACACTGAATACCAGTGATACAGAATACCAGTGATACAGAATAGCGAGAGGTGATCGTGTTGGATAATCTGACGGAAATGCTCAAAGGGGTGCTCGAGGGCAGCGTCCTCGAAATTATAAGCCGCGAAGAAACGTACGGGTACGAAATCACGCGGCGGCTGAACACCCTCGGTTTTACGGATGTGGTGGAGGGTACGGTGTACACGATCCTGCTTCGGCTGGAGAAGAACAAGTTGGTGGAGATCACCAAGAAGCCGTCTGATATGGGACCGCCGCGAAAATTCTTCTTGATCAACGAAGCGGGGCGCGAGGAGTTGCGGAAGTTCTGGGAGAAGTGGGCGTTCGTCAATTCGAAAATGAGCGAGTTAAAGGAGAGAAAACAATGAACTTCTGGGACAAAATTACCGGCAACGACATGAAGAAGGAAATGAAAGCTTTTGAAGCGCGAGTCCACAAGCTTCCGGCCGATTATCAAGCGGCATGGAAAGAAATCAATGTTCAGCTGTGGCCGCACACGGACTTCACCGGTCGCAATCTGATGCCCATCTTCGACGGCGTGCTTGGCTTGCTCGAAGAAACGGCGGCGGACGGCCAGAGCGTGCAAGAGGTTCTGGGCGACGATATCAAAGGCTTCTGCTCGGCGCTGGCCGGCAATGAAGGAGCCAAGTCATATCGCGACAAGTGGCGCAAGCAGCTCAACGATAACATCGCCAAAAAATTAGGCAAATAGGAGTGATTGATATGGGAATCCGAGAGATCATCGAAGGTAAAAAAGAATGGCGCGCACACGTGGCGCGCGTCAAAGCGCTCCCTAAGGATTATCAGATCGTGTATAAGGAAATTCAAAAATATCTGTTCAAAGTCGGACCTGTCGATCTCACCGAAGGGGGGTTGCTCTCGGACATCGTCGACCTGTTCGAAGAAGGCGCGGCATCTGGGAAGGGCGTGCTTGAAGTGACGGGCAACGACGTGGCGGCGTTCTGCGACGAACTCATCAAAGATTCGAAGACATACGCCGACCTCTATCAAGAGTCGGTTGACCAGAAGAAGAACAAGCACTAAGTTGCGGCTTATAAATTAAAAGGAGGGATATCCGGTATGGAAAAAGCAATCGAAGTGAAAGGCTTGCGAAAGTCTTACAAGGACACGGAAGTGCTAAAGGGCGTAGATTTTGAAGTGAAGCGGGGCGAGATCTTCGCCCTGCTGGGCTCCAACGGCGCGGGTAAGACGACGATTGTCAGAATTCTAACCACTCTGCTTAAGCAAGACGGAGGCACCGCCGCCGTTCATGGCTTCGACGTCGCATCGAAACCCGAGAAGGTACGGCAAGCGATCAGTCTGACCGGGCAATTCGCCGCCGTGGATGAGATCTTGACCGGCCGCGAAAATCTGGTCATGATCGCCAGGCTGCGCCACCTGCCCAATCCGCGAGCTGTCGCGGATGAGCTGTTGAATCGCTTCGGCTTGAATGACGCCGCCGATCGCAAGGCATCCACCTATTCGGGAGGCATGCGCCGCAGGCTCGACATCGCGATGAGCCTGATCGGCAACCCGCAGCTGATCTTCCTCGACGAGCCGACCACGGGACTAGATCCAGAGGCGCGCATCGAGACTTGGAAGATCGTCAAGGCACTGGCTGACGGCGGCACGACGGTGTTTCTGACGACGCAGTACTTGGATGAAGCTGAACAGCTTGCCGATCGAATTGCCATTTTGCATAAGGGTACCATAATCGCGAACGGCACGCTCGAGGAGCTGAAGAAGCTGTTCCCGCCCGCCAAGAAGGAGTACGTGGAGAAACAACCTTCTTTGGAAGAGATCTTCCTCGCAATCATCGGTTATAAGGAGGGTGCATAAGATGAATGAACATTTCTTCAGCGACATGAGCGTCATGCTCGGACGATCCATGCGCCACATTATGCGAAGCATGGATACCATCATCACGGTGTGCATCACGCCGATCGCCATGATGCTGCTGTTTGTCTACGTGCTCGGCGGCGCCATCCAGGCCGGTACGGACAACTACGTGAACTACCTCTTGCCCGGCATCTTGCTGATGGCGATCGCTAGCGGAATATCTTATACGGCTTACCGCCTGTTCCAGGATAAGCAACGGGGCATAATCGAACGATTCCATTCCATGCCGATCGCGCGTTCCGCCGTGCTGTGGGGACACGTGCTGACCTCTCTGGTATCAAACGCCCTATCGGTTGTCGTAATCATTCTCGTCGCGCTCATCATGGGCTTCCGCTCGTCGGCGGGGGTACCGGAATGGCTGGCCGTAGCCGGCATACTCATGCTGTTCACGTTGGCTCTGACTTGGGTCGCGGCGATTGCCGGACTGGCCGCGAATTCGATGGAAGGCGCTACCGCGTTCTCCTATCCGCTGATCTTCCTGCCGTTTATCAGCTCGGCGTTCGTTCCGACCGAATCGATGCCTGCGGTCGTACGCGCCTTCGCCGAGAATCAGCCGGTGACCTCGATCGTCGAGTCCATTCGCGCGTTATTATCGAATCAACCGGTTGGCGATGAGATCTGGGTCGCTCTCGCGTGGTGCTTAGGGATTCTGGTAGTCGCTTATTTCTTCGCGGTGCGCGCCTACAAGAAGAGAAATTAAACGAATAGAACAAATGCCGCAGTAGAATTAGCACTGCACTTGTAAAGGCCTGGGAGAGCATTCCCGGGCCTTTTTTGTAATTTAGATAAGTCGAAAACACCTAAATTCGTAAAAGAGTCAAACCTGGTGTTTTTGCGGTAAGGAATAAATTTGTAATTGACCGATTTATATATTATATAGTAACATACAAAAAGTAAGAAGCTTAACAAAAGAAAATACGTTCTATAAGTAATGGACGTGAACGGATAAATTCCGAATAAAAAATGAAAGAAGGATTATGATTATGTCCACTGTTTTGTATATCACCGCACATCCGAATGAAACCGAAGCCTCGTATAGCTTGGCGGTTGGCAAACAATTTCTCGAGGCCTATACGGCTGCCAATCCGAACGATGAAATCGTCCATCTCGACCTGTTCAATATGGACATCCCGCGCATCGATGCTGACGTATTTAGCGCTTGGGAGAAGCTGGGTTCCGGTACGGCATTCGATCAATTAACAAGCGAGGAACAAGCGAAAGTCGCTCGACTTGGCGAGTTGGTGGATCAATTCGTAGAAGCAGACAAATATGTATTCGTGAACCCAACATGGAACTTCTCGTACCCTCCGGTCCTGAAAGCATACATTGACTCGATTTGCGTTGCCGGAAAAACCTTTAAATATACGGAAAAAGGTCCTGTCGGTCTTCTGGACAACAAAAAAGCCATCCACATTCAAGCTAGCGGAAGCGTGTTGTCCCCAGGCTCCGATTATGCTGATTTCGAAATCGGCCATCGTCATTTGGACGTGATTATGAAATTCATCGGTGTCCCGAGCTTTGAGGCTATCTTCGTAGAAGGCATGGCGGCTGCAGCGGACCAAGCTCGCCAAATTAAAGAAAATGCCATTCAACAAGCTTGGAAGCTGGCAAAAACATTCTAAGTATTGAAGGAGTCAAGTTAACGTGATTCAACTTCTAAAAAAAATATTCAGCTCTAACAATGGCAATGGCCGAAAAGAAAAAGTGTTGTATATAACGGCTCATCCCAAAAATGAAGACACTTCATATAGTATGTCCGTTGGCGCTGCATTTATAGAGACTTACCGAAAAGCAAATCCTAACGATGAAGTGATTCACCTTGATCTTTATAAATCGAACATACCGGAGATCGATGCCGATGTAATGAACGGTTGGAAGAAAGCGGGGGAAGGCAAGCCATTATCCACTGCAGAACAAACCAAAATCGATCGTCTGAACGAGCTCGTTAATCAGTTTGTGGAAGTAGATAAATATGTTTTTGTGAATCCGATATGGAACTTTTCATTTCCGCCTGTGTTAAAGGCTTATATCGATTCCATCTGCGTAGCAGGGAAAACATTTCAGTATGTCCCCGGAAAAGGGCCGGTTGGATTATTAAACGATAAAAAAGCGGTTCATATCCAAGCCAGCGGAAGCGTATTGTCGCCGGGATCGGACTTTGCCGCTTTCGAAATGGGGCATCGCCACCTGAACGTGATCATGAAATTTCTTGGTGTCCCGACCTTGGAAGGGATCTTTGTGGAGGGCACGGCATCAGCTTCCAGTCAAGCGAAGATGATTATTGACAAAACGATACGAAAAGCGCGCGAAATAGCAAAGACGTTCTGACCGCAACTGAATATTCGAGCTTCTGTACCAGAAATCAGAATCAAGCCGGGTCGACCTAGTCGATCCGGCTTATTCTTAAACTCTAGCATTTTTGTGCGATCAGCTCGTTTATTCATGCCATAATTCGGTAACTCTAGTAGTAATACCAAAATGCCAAGAAAGGAGCACTTTCCAATGAAATGTATTAATTGCAACTCAATCGATATCGGAAGGATTGGTCCTCATCAATATTTCTGCTGGAATTGTTGTATCGAAATGAGCCTCCACGGCGAGAAGCTCGATGTGTATCAGGTTGAAAAGGATGGATCGCTAAGTTCATTGAATGATTTATTCCTGCCGCAAGAGGTTGACTTGCCAACACATTCTACGACCACCTGAACCTGCCAACCTGAATATTGTGCAGTAAATAGTAATAGTAACTGAAAATAGTCCGGATGATGCGTTACGATCATCGGGACTTTTTTCGTGCTGTCCGGTGAAAATGGAATGATGCGAAATCATGGCTAAGGATTGAACATGTTGGCTAAAATAGGTGAAATGTTTAAAACGATCGTCGAAGGTTTTTGGATCGTTTTTATGAAAAAGTTGAAATCAATCGGCGACTTTTACGTATAGCTATTGCACATATATCTTTGGTGGTTGAAAATTGACCATGGTTTAGGGGGAGAATCAAGTTGGACTCATTGTGGTTGGAGTATGCATGGGCGTTACTCATTCTTATCGGTTTGGAAGGTTTGTTGTCGGCCGATAATGCTCTCGTGTTGGCGGTCATTGCAAAGCAGTTGCCGGAAGAACAGAAGAAACGAGCGATCAATTATGGGATCATTATGGCGTTTGTTTTTCGTTTTGCCGCTTTATTCGCGATTTCCTTTATTGCTAATGTGTGGCAGGTGCAGGCGATCGGCGCAGCCTATCTGTTATACCTGGGCCTAAAGCACATCATTCAGGCGAGATTCGGTAGAAAGAATGAAAGCATGCACAAGGAAGAAAAGAAAGAAGCAGCAGGGAAAGGCTTCTGGCCGACGGTAGGAAAGATTGCGCTGGCCGATCTCGCGTTTGCGATTGATTCCATTCTCGCCGCTGTCGCGCTTGCACTTGGCCTGCCGGATTCCCCGCTCAGAGAGTTTGGAGGCATGGACGGAGGGCAATTTATTGTAGTGCTGCTTGGCGGAATTGCCGGATTGGTATTAATCAAATATGCGGCTACTTGGTTTGTAAAACTGCTCGGTCAACGGCCGGCGCTGGAGACAACGGCTTATGTGATCGTAGCTTGGGTGGGGGTAAAGCTTGCTGTAATTACGCTGGCCCATGACGATATTGGCGTTTTCGATCACGATTTCCCTCATAGCACGGGGTGGACTTTAACCTTCTATGCTGTCTTGGTTGCAGTCGCCGTTATTGGTTGGTTTGCACCCGGCAACAAAGCTACAGAGACGAGCCATACTTAAGGCATTAAGGAAGACAAGAGCATAGATGAAGAAAAAAGTATGGAACCAGCGTATTATTCGCACTGGTTCCATACTTTTTTTCGGATAGATACGATTTCGATCATCGAAGGTCGCGGAACTTATTTTTTAACCACAGGCACCCAAAATTCGCCGTAGAACGTGCCATCGCCGTTATCTTTGCGATAAGTTGCATTTGGACCGCCGATGTAAGCATAATCAGTGATTTGCGCCAAGACTTCGCCAAACGCACGGTAGGTCAGCTGATCAAACAACGTTTCCTTGTCGCCATTTCCTGCGAGCACGATATACTCGCTCTCCGGAAACTCGATGATGCGCGTTGCGTCAACCACGGATTTGCCGGCTTCTACCGCGAAATAATTCCACGGTTTGCCTTGATACACCTCGTTGACGGACCATTCGCGATCGTCTTTTGCGGCGTCTTTGAGCTTATTGAAACGCCCGTCGGCTTTGAGTTTGCCCCAAAACTCGGCTTTTTCCTTTTGCATAGCCGGCATATCTTGAAAATTCGACTGGATTGAAAACCCATAGGCGGTCAATGTGAATGATTTTTTGTGTTCAAGTGTGTATGCTGCCATACGTGTGCTCCTTTTACTCTTCGACTTTTTTTACGCGAAGCCACATCTCGCCGTAGAATTCACCGTTTTCATCTGTTTTGACGAACGTCGAGTTACCGGGACCAACGTATTTGTATGCTGTGATCTCTTGCAGCATGCCGCCGAAAACGCTGCCTGTAATTTCGTCTGCAAGGCGATCTCTGTCGGCGCCGGTGCCAGGCACGACGAGGTAGTCGCCGGCGAGGAAATCGAGGACGACCGCGCCTTCCACGTCGAACTCGCCCATCACGCCGAATCCGCGCCAAGCCTTGCGGTCGATGGCGTAGTTGATTTGGTATTCTTGCCCGTCGGCGAGCGCGAGAAGTTCAGCAAGCTTGCCGTTTTCCGTGATTTCAGCTTTTTTCGCCGCGGTCTTTGCTGCATTGCCTGCCCAATCGTTGTAGTCTTCAAGTGTAACACCGAAAGCAGTCATTTTGTAGTTTTCTGATATGGTTCGGATGGAGTAGTTAGTCATATTGTTCTCTCCTCTGTGGGATTTATTTTCTACAAGACTGATTCTATTTCCCGAATGTATCAAAAAGTGATACATTTAATTTTGCTACATTTTTGCTACAATAAAATCATGAAGAAAACAGAACGAGTGAACCTGATCATGCGCTACATCAATAACCGGGCGCATTTTACGATTGCCGAGATTCAGCGGGAGTTCAAGATTTCCCGTGCGACGGCGATCCGCGACGTTAACGAGATACAGGCGATGGGTTTCCCGCTGACGACCGAGCTTGGGCGCGGCGGCGGTTACAACGTCCTGCAAAATCAGTATCTGCCCGCAGCCCGCTTTACGACGGAAGAGCTGAAAGCGATATTCATCAGCTTTATGGCCTCGAAGAATTCACAGCTGCCTTATCTGCAGAACCGTCGCTCCATCACTGAAAAACTCATTGGCATCGCATCGCAAACCCAGCAAGACGAGCTGATCGAGCTGAATAATATCTTGCTTTTTGAAAATACAAACCCTGCCAATCCGCACCTGTTGGAACTCGATGACGCGGCGCCTGCGGAGCTGAACCAGCTGATTTCGCTTGCTGTGCGGGATAAGCATTTGCGCGTGACCTATGAGCTGAGTCTGGGCTGGCCGCAGCTGCTGGACGTTTATTTGCTGCATATCTTCAACTCGAACGCGCAGTGGCTGGTCGAGGTTTACGATTTGGATACGGACGAGTTTCGCTATTTGCCTGTTGAGATGCTCCGGGATTCGGCTATTTCCGAGCGGGAGATGAAGTGGTCCGAGCAAGAAATTTTGAACAAAAAACGGCTTCGCGCGCGCGAGGCCAATCTTGCTGTGAAGCTTGATGCGACCGGGATTCAGCGCTTTAAGCGTATGCACCCGCCGGGGATCATTTTATCTCTTACCGGGATGTTTCAGTCGAGCGGGAATTTCAATGTTCAGCTGGATGTGACGGATGACGAGGCGCTGGCGTATTATGCGGATTGGCTTTTGTTTCTGGGGAAAGGGGTCGAGTTTATGCGGATTCCTAAGGAACTGCGCGTGATTCTGGAAGAGCGTTTAGGCAATTTGAAATTTCATTGATTTTTGACGAAGGGCAGCCTTCTCCGGCAGGCAATAAACTGTATCTTACCTATACGTGGAAGCGGGATCGGATCGTATTTTGGGAAATAGTGTTACAGGAAGGGATAAACTAAGCAATGCGAAATTCACCGAGGCTTTCAGAGGAACACCTTCTATCCTGTCTAAAGGAGCAGTATGATTGGACTCCCGCGACAATAGCGTTCCTTCCACGGGGACTTGATTACAGTTCCGCAGTATATCAAGCGGTTAGCGAGCAGGGGGCTGCCTATCTGGTCAAAGTCACGTCCAGATCGTTATATGAACCGCAATATCTCGTTCCTCGCTATCTCAACGATCAGGGGATTATAGGTGTCGTGGCGCCTATTTCGACTGGGAGCGGTGCCTTATGGACCCATTTAGAGGATTGGACGGTCGTGGTTTATCCCTTTATCGATGGGGATTCAAGCTTCGAAGGGATGACAGCAGAGCAGTGGAGTAAGCTGGGGGTCATTCTGCAAAGGATTCACAAGATCATGATCCCGCCTGAAGGATGGATGTCCTTCCGAGAGGAGACCTTTGATCCCGCGGAATTTGTGCGATGGATACGAACCTTCGAGGAGCAGCTTGCGCGCTTTGAAGGCGGAAGCACATTGGATCGTATCCTTCATGCTTCATGGGTAGAGCATAGGTTGACGATCCACACGAAGTTGACCGCATTGGAACAGCTGGCAGAGAAGCTTCAATCTCGAAAGATCCCGCATGTCATCTGTCACGCGGATCTGCATCCGGCCAATGTGATTCGAGATCAGGCAGGGCAAGTATTTGTTATCGATTGGGATGAGGTGATGCTCGCTCCCAAAGAGCGTGATTTCATCTTTGTCGGCCATCCACATGCCCAAGCTTTTTTCGAAGGGTACGGAGCCGAAGAGGTGGATGAGGAAGTGCTCGCCTATTACCGCTTAGAAAGGGTTCTTCAAGACTTGATTGAGTGTGCTCGAAACGTGTGGATGAAGGATGATTTAGGAGAAGAAACCAAGGCGGAAGCGCTCAAGTTGTTTCAAACTATTGCGGCGGCGGAAGCTGCACGGTAGAGGACTGCCTTCCCTTCAGAAACAAAAGAACCTCAGGGACACCATCGTCCCTGAGGTTCTTCTTCTATTAACAGTATATTATACGACCGGTTCCAAGCTGTCCAAAATCTCCTGCAGGCTCAGCTCACAGGCCGCCATGGACGTATCCGCGACGCCATAATACATCTTGACGACATCGCCTTCCACAAGTGCGCCGCAGGCGAAGACGACATCTCCGAAGAAGCCTTTTTTCTCGTAGTCGGCTTCCGGCTCCAGAATCGGTTTGCCTGAGCGGGCGATCACTTTCGACGGGTCGTTCAAATCAAGCAGCACGGCCCCCATGCAATAGCGATGCTCGAGCGTCGCGCCATGGTAAAGCTCCAGCCAGCCGCGTTCGGTTCTGAACGGCACGCAGCCGCCGCCAATGCGGCCGCTGTCCCACATGCCTTCGCGAAGACCGATCAGATGCTTGTGATTGCCCCAGTACAGCAGGTTGTCCGACTCGGCGATCCACATTTCCGGATTGCCGGTGCTCTTGGTCGTCGGACGGTGAAGCGCGTAATATTTGCCGTTTACCTTCTCCGGGAAAATAAGCACGTCTTTGTTATCCGGCCCGAAAATCATGCCATGGTAAGTGGTGTTCACAAAGTCGGTCGTGGATACCATCGACTCGCCTACACCGACCGGACTTACGGCGGAGTAGTAAATGTAATACGTGTCGCCGATCTGCGTAATGCGCGGATCCTCGACCCCGAACGTTTCAAGCGAATGCGACGGATACAGGAACGGTTTCTCGTCTACAGTGAAACGGTGGCCATCCTTGCTGCGCGCGATCCGCAAGTAGGAAATCGAGGTAAGATACTCGAACGTTGCGCTGTGCGACTTGTTTCTGATGACGCGCGGATCGGAGAAGTCGTAGCGCTCGTCATCCAGCCGAAGCTCGATCAGATCCAGGTCTTGGGTTGCCGTGTTATAGACCGGTGCCAGCACGATGTCCGGATCAGGGCTGATCGGACGTTCTGCCACGCGGAGCAGCATAATGATTTCATTATTGTAGGACGCGATGCCGGCGTTGAACGCGCCGATGACCTCGAAATTGTCACGGTGCGGTTTCACGTCGAGCGGCGTCAGCAATGGGTTTTCTTCATAGCGGTATACGTTCATCTGAATCGATAACTCCCTTATCAAGCAATTTCGTGTTCAAACCGTGCGAACGGATCTGCGATGGTGATCCGCTGCGCTTCTGCGTCGCTTATACCGGCGTACAGGACTGCTGTTCCGTCTCCCTGGCGTACAAGGCCGCCGCTGAAGACAACGTCCTGCAGGTCCGGGCGCTTCGACGGGCCAGGCAGAAATGCGGCGCGAACGGCAATCAGCTCCATATCCGAGAAGGTTTCGTTCGCTGGATCGAAGACGAATGCCATCGGGTAATAATGACGGTCCCCTTGTTCGTCGAAGGAAGCGATGTGGCCGAGTACGCCAACCAGACCGTTCCGAAGCAAGTGGGCTTCATTGGCTCCGCCCCATTCTTCGTCGGTGAACTGTCCGTCAAGCAGCGGCGCTTCGTTAATCCGATCGATCGTTAGTTCATCCAGAGACGCGACTCGGACGAAGCCGATTTTTCCCCGGCCGCCTTTTGCGCCTTGCGGACGCGTGAAGACACCGATCGAACCGTCCGTGAGCCCGATGAGGCGAATATCCTTCATGCCGTCAGGCCCTTTGAAGAACGGCTGCAACGAGGCGATATTCTCTCCGCGGTAGAAAACGGTTCGCCATTTCAGCGCATCCGGCTTCACCGGATCAGGGAAAATTTCCACGCCGCCGAGCACGAGCTCGCCGGCGATTCGCGTAAAGAAAGGATCTTGCAAGCGGAATGTCGGCGCACAGGCGCGCGGCGACCAGCTTCCGTTCTGCTCCGTGAAGAACAGAATATCCGAATGCTCGCTGTCGCGCGACTCTACGCGTCCCGCAATAACTTGTTCGCCTTCGTCCGTGAACGGAGCGGTAATATTGTAAACGTCCTTGCCTTCAACGTCAGCGCCGGTAAAGACGATTCGCTGCGCATCGCGCAGCGTGGCGCTCGAGGACTGGAACGTTCTTAGAAGCTCTTCGCATGTTTTTACAGCTGTTTTGTTCAAACCCAAGTCGTTCGACTCCTCTCCCAGGTAAATCGCTATTATTTCAAGTTAAATTGCATGCCTTCTTGGAATTTCTTGCCGAAGAAGATGAACAGAATGATGATTGGGATCGTCAGCAGCACGGATGCGGCGTAGAGCGGCCCCGGGTAGGTACCATACGGGCCGAACATTTGCGATAGCAGCACGTTCAGCGTTAGCATATCGTCGCTGCGCACAATGATCATATCCCACAGCAGCTCCGTCCAGCGTTCCATAATCAGGAACAGGAAGATGACGGTCGTGATCGACTTGGACATCGGGAGCATGATGCGGTACATAATTTTGAAATCGCTGGCGCCGTCCAGCTTAGCCGCTTCGATGAACACCGACGGAATCGCCTTGAAGAAGTTCGTGTACATGAAGATGGCCCACAGGCTGACCGCCTTCGGGAGTATCATCCCCCAGTACGTGTCGTACAGGCTGACCTTCTGCACGATCAGAAACGTCGGAATGAGCAGAATGATCGCCGGGAAAAACATATGGAACAAGACGAAGTTGTTAATCGTGTCCCGCCCGCGGAAATTCAGCTTGGAAAGCGCGTAAGCAACCATGATGCCCGACATCATCATCAGGGCAGTCGAAGCGATCGACACGAGCACGCTATTGAAGAACGAGCTTACCCAAGGGCGTGTAATACCTGTCTCACCGCCGGAAAACAGCCAATTGTACGATTTCGTCGAATACGAACTCGGTATGAATTTCTGGTCGACCTGGCTCCAATCCGCGAACGAATTAAGCACCATGTATAAATACGGGTAGACCATAATGAACAGAAGGATGACAGCCAGCCCATAGCGGACAGTCAGCTTGCTTTTACTGTTTCGGTTAGTCCCAACCATAGCGTTTCCCCCACAGTTCCAGCAGTTTACGGATGATGAAGATCGAGATGAAGGTTGCAATTGATGCGAGCAGCGCCACGGCGGATGCGTAGCCGGCTTTCAAGTTTTTGAAGGCTTGGTTAAAAATCTCCATCTGCCACGTGTTCGTAGCAAAATTCGGTCCACCGCCGGTTAATTGGTACACTTCCGTGAAAATACCAAACGTGACGCCGAATGCTAAAATGAGCGTCGTATAGAATGCCGGGTAGAGCAGCGGCAGTGTAACGCGCCAAAATCTCTGCCGTTCCGTGATGCCGTCGATCGCGGCGGCTTCGTAGATCTCAGCGTCGATGCTATTCAGTCCTGAAGTCAGAATCAAAGCGTAATATCCTGTGAATTTCCACGCCAAGATCAAACCGACGACGAACAACGCTGACATCGGAGTGCCGAGCCAGTCGATGTTTATGCCTGCCTTGCGAAGAACCGTATTGAGCGGACTCGAATAGGAAAGGAACCCTTTCACAATCAGAGACGATACAACCCCGGAAGACAAGTAGGGCAAGAAGAAACCGATTAGAAACAGGCTCTTAAATCGTGGCAGGTTGTGCACGACGACCGCAACGCACAATGCGAGAACCGTTACGAGCGGGACGAAAATCATCATGAATTTATAAGTCACCCAGAACGCGGCGTGCACGCCGGGCGATTTCAGGGCATCCGTAAAATTCTTAAGCCCAAGAAAGTTGTAATCCGGCGCGATCAAGTCCCAGTCCGTAAAGGAAAGGTAAAACGACCAGATCAGCGGACCAAAGAAAAATATCAACGAATAAATGAGGTAGGGGCTGGTAAATAACCAGCCCAACCGATTGTTTTTTTGATCCATTAGGACAACTCCCTCTATTGAAGAGCGGCTTCAATGGCTTTCTTCATATTAGCCCAACCTTCGGCCGGTGCGATTTCACCGCGTACCACTTTGTTGAAGGCTTCTTGACCGATAAGCGTCTGTAGGTCGTTATATTTTGCATTGTCCATTGGCGGCACGGCATTCGGCACATTCTCCGCGTATGGCTTCAATTCCGGATTCGCATCGAGCACGGTTTTGAACGATTCATTTGTTGTTAAATCGTCGCGTGCCGGCGGCAGTTTTGTTTGCTCCAGCCATTTCACGTCATTCTTCGGATCGGAGTAGACCCACTTGATGAAGTCAACAGCCGCTGTTTGTTGCGCTTTCGAAGCTTGGGCGAAGATGACGAGGCCTTTCGTATCCGCGAACGTCTTGCTTGTAGCCGGGTCAGTACCATCTGGTACGATAGGCATGCTCAGCGCGAACGTTTCGTTTATTTTAAGCTTAGGGAACTTCTCTTTCCACATGTTGAACGTCCAAGGACCGATATCGGTAAAGACGCCAACGCCGGTTTCGAAAGGATCGGTAACGGTTTGTGACAGAATACCTTTTTCCTTGCGCAGGTTATCTACGAACGTCAATACTTCCGTGCCTGCTTTGTCGTCACCGACAAATTTGCTGCCTTCGACGAAGTGGTTGCCGCCAGATGCTGCATTGTACAGCATGAAGAAGTCGAACCAACGTTTCCAAGCAGTCGGATCAGCTAGATCCGGTTTAGCCCATACGTATTTATCCGGGAATTTAGCTTTCAGCTTCTTGGTTGCATCCAGCATTTCACTATAGGTTTTCGGAACTTCATTAACGCCTGCTTGTTTTAGAATGTCGATGCGCCAGCCGAACAGCATCGGGTTGGAGTAGATCGGCAGCACGTATTGATGGCCATCGGAAAACTTCCAAGGCTCAATCGTGTTTGTCATGTTACGGCCTTTGATGATGTCCTCGAATCCCGGCATCGATTCTAATGGAAGTAATGCTTTGCTGTTAGCCAGCTGAGCCGCGAATCCGCGGTTAATGTTCTCCGATATCGTAGGCGCGCTCTTACCGGCAATAGCCGATTGAATGCTCGCCTCAGAAGTAGGCGATTCTTTAATGGCACTAACGTTGATTTTTACTTTGTCATTGACTTTCTCGTAAGCTTTGGCTAAATCAGCCCAGTATGCTTGCTGAGTCGGGTTGGGAGCAGCCCAGAACTCGATTGTGGTTACGCCATTTCCTGAATCAGCGCCTTGATTTTGGTTATCGTTGCTTTTGCTGCCGCAGGCTGCGAGCATCGAACCGGCTATTGCGGTGATGAGTAGGGTGGAAGCGAGCTTTTTCATTGTGTGGAAATCCTCCTTTGATGTGGTGACACGAAAAAGTAATGAGGCTTGTAATGACTTTAGTAACGTTACAATAAATTTGTAAGCGCTTGTGTCATCAATTATTGATTATTTGTAACGCAAAGTCAAGTGATTAATTCGTTTTCCAATCCTCTGTCAGAGGACACAGTATTTACTTTATTATTTTGTAACGTTACAATATATAAAGGTGCTGTAACGGTAGAAAATTTTATGTAAACGTTAGGCTGCGCTCGAAAGGATGTTTGGTCATGAAATCGAAAGTTACGATGCAGAATATCGCCGACGAGCTGAGTTTGTCCAAAAATTCGGTCTCGCAAGCGCTGACCGGTAAAGACGGCGTCAGCGAAGACACGCGCAAGCTGATTATCGAGACGGCCCAACGAATGGGTTATGTGTATAGCAGGGGCAAGAAGGAGGAGAGCAGTCTCCCGAAGAGCGGCAAGTTCGCGCTGATTGCCTCGGATTTTGCCTTTAGCATGCACAGCTTTTTTGGCCAAATCTATTTGAGTGTGGAGAGGGAAGCGAAGCTCCAAGGTTATGAGCTGCTTATTCAATCGATCGGCCCCGATTCGGTAAAGGAACTCCTTATGCCTGACTTCGTGCAGAACAGGTCAGTGGATGGCATGATTATCTTGTCCCATATTACGACGGATTATATTAATGCCCTTCTGGCTACAGGCATACCTGCCGTTCTGATCGACCATCACCATCCGCAAATCAAGGCGGACTGCATTCTGACTAACAATCGTTTCGGTGCCTATGAAGCGGTAAGGCATTTAATTCAATTAGGGCATAACAAGATTGGTTATATAGGGGATATTTCGATCTCGCCAAGCTACTACGAGCGTTTGGAAGGCTATAGACTGGCGATGCATGAATTCGGCCTTCTTGTACAGGAGGAATGGGTGCATACGTCGGCAGTGGAAGACGGCACGTTCATGTGTTCCTATATCAATGGGCTGAGCGAACAGCCGACCGCCTGGTTCTGCGTCAACGACGGTCTCGGCTTCTTCCTGAACGCCTCCGTACGGAAGAAAGGACTGTCGGTCCCTGATGACGTCTCGATCGTAAGCTTCGATAACGGCTACTTGTCCCGTATCTCCACGCCGCCTTCCACGACGGTAGAGGTGGACCTGAAGCTGTATGCGGTCAAAGCCGTGGAACGGCTGATCGAACGTATCCAATGTCCGGACCAGCCCTATACGGAGCTGCTGCTGCCGACGCGACTGATCGTGCGGGAGTCGACCGTCGGTCCTCGAGGTGAACGCGATGAACGATAACAACACGCAAACGATTACGCTTGGCATGGGCTGCTTCTGGAGCCCCGACGCTTTGTTCGGGCAACTGGCGGGGATCACGCGAACGCGCGTAGGCTTCGCCGGAGGAACGACCGATAATCCAAAAACTCGGCATACGGGGGATCACACCGAGATGGTCGAAATCGAGTTCGACCCCGCTATCGTGAGGTTGGAGACGATCCTGGCGTTGTTCTGGAACAACCATAATCCGGCGAATATAAATAACTACAGGGACCGTCTATACAATTCCTTGGTATTGTATCGTGACAAGGCTCAGCTAAGCGTCATTCAAGAGGTTATGAAGAGCAGAGGGGAACAAGGAAAAGGAGTACCGGCTACCGAGTATATGCCCTATACCGTGTTTTACCCTGCCGAGGATAGACATCAGAAGTATTTTTTGAAACGATTTCCGGATGCTATAGCCAAGCTGAGAACGCTCTTCCCAACCGATGATGAGCTGACCCAGGCAACGCTGGCCGCTCGATTAAACGGAATTGCGAAAGGGTTCGCCAATATGGATCAAATCATTCAAGAGATTCGGACTTGGCCGATCGGTCGCGAGGAACAAGAGGAGATCATCCATCTCATCAAGCAAATTAGATGGTAGGGGGTTGGTGCGAAGTAAATCCGACCCTTTATGAGATGATTATTGAACAGGTGGATCCCATGCGGTTTTCCATTGATTAATGTGCTGAAACACTTCCGAAAAGGATGCTCCCTTTGCTGTGATTGAATATTCGACCGTCACAGGCACGGTAGGAAATACTTGGCGTTTAATCATTTGATGTTCTTCTAAATTTCGTAATGTATCTGTTAAACCTTTCGTATTCACGTTACCTAGATTTCTTCTTAATTGGTTAAAACGCTGAGGCTCCTTTAGTAACTCCGTTATGACTAGAAAAGTCCATTTTCCCGAAAGAAATTGCAAAACTTCAGAAATCGATGCAATGCAATTTGGTTCAAACTTCGTTGATTCCACGTTCATCATCTCGCATTATTTTTTTATCTATTATCGGGTTTTTGATGTTTTCTTATGTGACGGGAATCGAAAAATGGGACAGTGCAGGTTGAAAAATCAATCTGCACTGTCCCATTTTTGGTTTTATTATCGTTCAGCGATTACTCCGGTCACGGGGTCCGTGTTTGGATCCCAGTTCTTAAGAGGATCCATGCGGAATCGCGTCAGAACCGTGCTGCTGATTTTCCAGGCGCCATGCTCTTTTCTGTATGTTTCGCGATATTGGCCATACCCGTGATGTCCCGGATAGGCATCCGTCGCGTCAGGGAAGGTTAACAAGTCCTCCATGGCCCAGATTCCCTTGGCATTATCCTTATCGATGATCTCAATCTCAGGCATATAACCATGGTGAACCGTAGGAGCTCTACCCACGAGATCCCCGATCAATTTACCGTAAGCTGCACCGCCGCGTTCAGAAAAATCTTGGCCTTGTGCAATAATCGTGGCGTCTGACGTAAAGAGTTCCCCAAACTCCGTCCATTTCTTCTCATCCACATAACGGAAATAACGGGCTTTTACTTGTTTGATTTGTTCCATATCTTCTATGCGCTGATATCTCTCTTCAAGCGCTGCGATTTTCCCGGTTAAATGCTGATTATGATCCGACATACGGACACATCCTTTTTTTTCTTATTTTTTAGTAGACGGATGATTATTACACGAATTGAACGATATCTTCCATGCGACGTCTTGTTTTGGCACGCTTGGGTTGACTGGAACGGTAGCCGAATGCCGTCATCACACTCAAGCCGAATTCGTCGTTTCCAAGCAGCCCTTTTTTATCGAGCAGCTCCGTGACGGCATCCATATCGAAGCCTTCGATCGGACATGAATCGACGCCGATGTGCGCCGCTGCCGTCATCATATTGCCCATTGCCAAGTACGTTTGCTTCGAAGACCAGTCCAACAGCTCGCGTTCAGAGTTCAGATGAAGGTCATCGTAAAATTGCGCATAAGCCGGCTCCATGCTTTTATAAACTTCTATAGGCATACCCTTCACTTGGGTTAGTTGTTCCAGGAGGTACGAATGACCATGAGTGAGCCCTTTTCTCGCCAAAATGATAACGAAATGGCTCGACGTAGGCAGAGACCGCACTGCACCGGATACGTGAGGCGCGAGCGCTTTCCTGAATTCCGAATCTTGTACGACAACGAATTTCCAAGGTTCATTGCCTCCCGAGCTTGGCGAAAGGCGGCCCGCCTCGAGGATGAATTGAAAATCCTCATCGGATATTTTCTTCGTCGGATCGAATTCTTTGGTTGCATGCCTGAAATAAAATGCAGACAACAGATCCGATTTTTTTGCTTCGATATTCATTGGTTAGAAATCACCTCACGAGTTGATTATTTAGGGCGGGAATTGAAGCTTCAATTGCCTTGGTGACAACTATAGCAGGTATAAATCTTTTGCATAAGGAGACTATTTTTTTAAATCTACTTTATAAAAGTAAAGTTAAGAGCCTATAAACAGTGAGAGGCCGTTTGTCTTGAAGGACAAATTCTACAATGGCGGAGAATAAATCAAATCTTATACGATTTCGACAAAAATCATCGTAATCTCACAGACAGTATGACACTCTTTTTTCATCGGACATCATAGAATGTAGGTACGCAGTAATTCCTACTTTCTCTATTACCGACAATGGGGGGATGGGCCGGTGGACGAGCAGTTCCTGAAGAGATTGCATACCTTGAATCGTCGCGATGAGTTGAGATCGAGACTATTAATTGATGGGGCTAAGTTTATACTGGAACGAAATAAGAAGATGAGTTGGTTCGGGAGATATTTAAAGAATAAGAAGAAAGCCACTACCCCCGCTAAGTATTAAACGGGGATGGCGCGTACCGTTCAAATAAAAAGACCCGAAGCAGCTGCTTCGGGTCTTTCTCATGCCATCGCGTTTAAGCGCGGCCCATAAGCTTAATCGTCCGTTTGATCAACTTCGCCACGCCGACACGGAGGTTGACGGTGGAGGAAACCTCGATGCCATAACGCCCATTAAGGATGCAGTGGCGGATATCTTCGATCGTCAGGCAGTCGTCTCGCAGGATGTTGCGCACGACGCCGAATTGGACGGGGAGGTGGGAATCGCTGCCGGCTACGATCGGTTTGCCGAGGCGCGCGGCGAAGACTTCGAGCTCCCGCCTTGTCGCTGTCTCGCGCCCGTTGAGATCCAGGAAATCCAATCGACTTAGCAGCTCTACGGGCAGATGCGTAAGCGGAGTTGAGATTCGGGTCGGATGAGCGCCGATCTTAATGACGTTGTATTGCTCGGCTTTATCGAACAATTCTTGTCCTGTCGGGAAATTGTCCTTGCTGGTCCGGTTTTGAAAGAACTGCTGAATCGCCCGAATATCCGAACGTTCGCCGACTAACAGAATGTGCCCTTTCTCCTTGATGTCTACCTCGATGCCGCAAAACACTTTAAAGCCGTTAACGTCATAATAGTGATGCTTGTAAGGAAACTCGCGGTCAAGCGTATCGTAAATCTCGTGGAAATTGCGGGTGTTGAAATGTTCGGTGAGCGCTGTGGCATGAAGCCCGGCTTTGCGCGCCGCAGCAATCATTTGATGAAAGTAGTCCAGCGAGAAATCCCTTTTTTTACTGAGTTTGGTATGGGTATGAAAATCGATAATCATCCGGTTTCCTTCTTTCCGTGTTCGTGAATGGTAACGTCCAACGTCCTCAACCTAAAGCAGTAATTGGGTTCCGAGCCATGCGGCAATGGCAGCATAACCGATGGTTAACCCGCTGAACAAATAGTCGCGAGTTTGAATGCGCATTTTGGCGAGCTTCAGTTTTCTCGCGCTGCCGCTCTCGAGCGCATAGTTGAATCCGCGCAGCTCCAGCGCTTCTACTGTCGTCCGTACGCGTTTGGCTGTATTGAGCAGAGTAGGGTAGAATGCGAGCACGCACAGCTTGCAGAAATAGTAGCCGACTCTCCAAGAGAAGAGCCCTTTGTTCTTGGGCGGCATGCCGCGGAGTCGATAGGAGGCGAACACCTCTTGATATTGCTCGACCAGGAGCGGGATCATCCGGTAGCCATATGAAATGCCAAAGCTGAATACGGTAGGCGCCTTCAAGGCGAGCAGCGCGTCGCTTAGTTTCTCGGGATCCAGGCTGGAGAAGACGGCGATGCTGGCAAGCGCCATCGTAAGCAGCTTCAGCGTTAGCGTCGCCAGCGCGATAAAGGCATTCAGGTCACCGCCGAGAAACATAGCGAGAATGACGACATAGACAATGTTCATGAATGTACTGAATGCGAGAAGGCCGAGAATAAGGCCGCTGACGCGAGACGTTAATGCGAGCCCAAGCGCCAGTAAGAGATAGGCTGCCAGTACCGTCTTGTTATATGTGAACCAAGGAATGATCGAGAATATCGCATACCAGATAATCAGCATGCGAGGATCCATACGGCCGAGAAGCGTTTGCTTATTGCCGTACGCCGTTCGCATGAGCGTCATTTTTAATTGTTCCAGCGAGAGCCGGGACATCCATCTTTCAATGAGCGACATCGATCTGCGCCTCCTCTCCGGCATTCGGAATGCCTCCCGCGAATGCTGCAACGAACCGGTCAATCGTTAGCAAAGGATGCTGTAAGCCGAGTGAATGAGACAGCTCGACCGTCTGCGGCGGCCGGAGTCCGAAGCGGGCCAGCGCATCGCGATCAGAGAAGAGCCGGGCAGGCGTAAGGTCGGCGGCGATTTTGCCTTGGTGCAGGACAATTACTCGATCGGCCCACTCGGCGACGAGCTGCATATCGTGCGTGGCGGTCACGATCGTTTCGACCTCGCCGCCGATTTGATCCAGCAAAGCGATCATTTCCTTACGGCTTACAACGTCAAGGCTTGCGGTCGGCTCATCGAGCAGGAGCATCTTCGGTTTCATGGACAATCCAATGGCCAGAGAAACGCGGCGTTGTTGACCGCCGCTAAGCAGGCGGGCATCTCTTGACTGCAGCTCCTTTAGAAGGAGCCTGTCAATCAATAAATCGGCGAATGCATCGGCGCCCTGACGCCGGCGCGCACGGCCGAAGTACGAAATCTCGTCTCGGACGTTATCGCTGATGAACATGCTCTCCGGTTTCTGATAGATATAAGCCGCGAGACTTGCCGCATCCTCGGGCCGTTTCACGGTATGCCCGAATAGGCTCACGCTGCCTCCGGAAGGTTTGATGAGGCCGGTCATCATGCGCAGCAGCGTTGACTTGCCGGCTCCGTTGCCGCCGACTAACGCAACGCGTTCGCCGGAGTGTATCGTCAAATCTAACGTTTTGAATACCGTATGCGGAACCTTATTCATAGTCGGATAAGAGAACGAAATATCGGATAGTTGAACGGCAGAAGCAGCTTCCCCCTTACGAATAGCGAGCCCTCCTGTAAGACCCGTAGCATGTTCGAAGAGGGCTGGTGCCTTCAACTTAAGAGCTTGGATACCTTCTTCAACTGTCATCGGGTACAAGTCCGTGTCCAGACGTAAACCGAGTCGTTCCCCAATCTGCGTCACTTGCGGCGGGAAAATCTGATGGGCGCGCAGCTCTTCCACGCAAGACAATGCTTCCGCCGTCGGTTTCTTCCACATTGTGCGGCCTTCCGCTACCAGAATGACGGAATCGCAATATTTCGCGATCCATTCGGTATGGTGTTCGATGACGACGATCGTCTTCCCATCGTTCTCATTCAGCTTCCGCAGCGTGGCGTATACGGCCTCCGCATGGAAAGGATCCAGCTCAGCCGCGGGTTCGTCGACGATGAGGATCTCGGGATCCAAAGACAGCACAGCGGCAAGGGCGGCAATATGCTTCTGCCCGCCGCTCAGCTGCCAGATATAGCGGTCGCTGAGATGGGCGATGCCCAGCTTCTCCAGCGTTCGAGTCGCGTGCTCTTCGTAATTGAGGTGCTCGAAATTCATAGGTGCGAATTCAACTTCTTGACGCACGGTCGGACGTACAAGCTGGTTCTCGAAGTCTTGGCTGACATACCCGACTTTATGGGCGAGGCCGGATACGCTCGCTTGCCGCGTATCCAGCCCGGCGACATGAACCGAACCTTCCATTTCCCCTGTGTAGTAATGCGGAATTAACCCGGTTAATGCTTTGCATAAGGATGATTTTCCGGAGCCATTGCTGCCGATAACAGCGACGAATTCCCCTTGCTCGACTTGTAAATCCAGGCCGGTCAAGGAAGGCGTTTCGGCGCCCGGATAGCAGAACGCTAGCTGCTGAACGTGGATGACAGATCGGGAATCAGCCATGCGTGGTCTTTGCTCCCGCAATTGGATTGCGCTTATTCGAGCGACGCATAAGGATGAAGATGAGAAGCGCGACCAGCGCGGCAAGACCAATGCCGCCCCAGATGAAGCCTTTGCCGAATTGATCGACGAAGTCCGGTGCCCACTCGCCCGGATCATCCATCGCGGCACTCATAAGAGAGAAAGCAACCGAGAGACCGATGACGATGATTGCCGTAATTGCGACCGCAACGCCGGCGCCAACAAGGGAGACGTCTTGCGGCTTACGAGGGCGAATGCCCATTAACGGCTCGATTTTGCCATGCATTCTTGGCACCATATACAGCGCCGGGATGATGCCGAACAGTACGCCGGAGACGAGCCATTCGATGCCGTTCTCGATGAGTTCAAGCACGATAATACTTTCCGGGAGACCTTCGACGGCCTCGAATTCTTCAATACCGAAAGCAACCTTCATGACATCGAGCGCACCGCTGAGCGCTTGGTCAATGCCGATCCCGATTAAACCGGCCACGATAATCTGTTTGCGATTGGATGGATCCCGAACGAGCAAGCCTGCAACGCATAAGCCGAGGAAAAGGACGAGGAAACCATCGATTTCGCCGAGTCCGCCAAAGTCGCCCATGAGCAAATCCCCAAAAACAAGCTCCCCGAATGCAGCTCCGAGCGCCGCGTACAGCGGGTTAAACAGCATGACAAGCACGAGAGCGACGAAGCCGAAATAAGGAATACCAATTTCGACCGGCCCGATTTCCACGTCGGGGATCAGTTCCGTCACGAGGTCGGACAGACCGAATACCGCCATAGATAAGACAAACACCATTAATTTTTGCGCCTGCTTCATGAACATGCTTCCTCCTTATTAAAGTGGACTATCTCCTTTATACCGATGGATTGTTTGCGTGAGATTATGTAATGATTGTCATTTTGTAAAAAAAGTTTCATAAATACAAATCTATTAAAATTAAATTACATTTCGATCATTGCTCTCAAAATGTTGACGGTGTTATGATGAATATCATCATTACGGCGCATGAAAGGAAAGGAACGTTAACCTCATGAAGCCTTGGCTTGCTAATCAGGACAGCTTCACCCCCAGTGAAAGGAAGCTTGCCGACTATATCGTGAAATACGAGTATCGGCTTTCATTCCAGACGGAGAGGGATATCGCGGATTTGCTTCAGGTCAGCATCGCGACGGTATCCCGTTTTTGGCGGAAGATCGGCTATGCAAATTTCAAGGCTTACAAGCTGGAGCTCGCGGATAAAGTCGATGCGTTCCCGACTCCGGCGGAGAAGCTAAAGAGCATGTTGGAGGATCCGGTAGAGGATATCGCGGCGAAGATGCTTTCCAGGGAAATCGGCTATGTGCAGCAGACGCTGCAGCGACTGGATCGCGCTGCATTCGATCGCGCCGTTCAAACGCTTGGCAAGGCGAAGCGCGTTTACGTGTATGGCTCGGGCCCTTCGGCCAGCCTATGTGAGCTGCTGCGGTTCCGGCTGAATCGTTTCGGTAAAACGGTCATCGTGCTGCCGAGGTCCGGCTCGGAGTTGTTCGAAGCGCTTGTCCATGCGACGGTTGAGGATGCTTTCGTCGTTTTCGGCTTTTTCCGGCAATCTCCGGAGATCAAGGTTATACAGGAAGTTGTTCGCGGGCTGGGCAGTGAGCTGGTGCTGTTTACGGATTTGACCTCATCGGCCATGATCGATGCGACGACGTGCGTGCTTTATGTGGATCGGGGAGAGTCCGGGCAATTTCATTCCTTAACGGCTCCGGTTGCGCTGCTGGATGCGTTAATCGTCGCGATGGCGCAGCGGGAACAAGCATCGGTCGAGCAGCTCAACAAGCTGTATGAGCTGCGCAAGAAATATTCCGATATTTTGCCTCATTAAGCTTCTCCTGCCATAACGATTTAACAAGCTGATCGGTTCAATCGATCAGCTTGTTTCTGTTGTACATAGAACATGCATAAGCCTCCGGCAAAAACGTCGAAATGGGGATAGCGCCCGGGAGCAGAATTGCGGGGAGGCGGGTTAATGGTTCATATCGTTAATAAATTGCAGCTCCTTCCGATTACAGGTAGGAGCTTCTTTGCGTTTGCTCGAACAAGTAAAGAATTGTAGATTCGATGTCGGCAACGGATGATATTCGCGAGCCGAGCCCTCCCGTAAGATAAAGTTATCGGCGTTCAGGGCCCTGAATGCCGTTCACCTTCTGAGGAGAATGGAGTGGTCTAAACGCAATGAAACGGCAATCCGTGCTCAAATGGTTCTCAATGGTCATAACCTTAGGTTTGATCGTAAGCTGCTTTCCGATGCTGCCGGCGGCAGCCGCAGGGGATTCCGCGGCTGTGTTAACTGCATCTTACACGTATCACGGCGACCGTCTGGAAGATGCGAACGATGGCATTGTTTCCTATGACGACAACCCGAAGAGTCGCTGGACCTCCTATGAATCGGTCAACCCGCAGGATTGGGTACAGTTCGAATACGCTGCCGCCACATCGAAAAACACGGCGGGCCTTTATATTTTCGACGACGGCGGAGGCATTAAAGCGCCCAGCTCGTATGATGTTCAATACTGGAACGGCACAGATTGGGCGAGTGTCCCGAACCAAACGAAATCACCTGCGGCGCCTACCGGCAACGAGCTGAATCTCGTTACCTTCGATTCGGTTTCTACTACGAAATTCCGCGTGCTCTTCACGCATTCCGGCTCCAAGAGCGGCGTGTCGGAAATCGTCTTCGCGGATTCGAACACCGAGCCGGTGCCCGGTGCGGAAGTATCGCCGCTTGGCAATGCATCGGCATCCTACACGTTCCGTCTCGATCAGGTGAGTCACGTCAACGATGGAATCGTGTCGTACGATGCGACTCCTGCCAATCGCTGGACTTCGTACGAGTCTCCGAACGAAACCGATTGGGTGCAGACGAACTTCGGCGCACCGAAGCGGAAGGATGCGGTCGGCATTTATCTCTTCTCCGATGGCGGAGGCATCAAGCCGCCTGCTTCGTACGATGTTCAATATTTGAATGAAAGTAGCGTTTGGGTGAGCGCCGCGAATCAAGTGAAAACGCCGGCAGAACCTGCAGGCAATGCGCTGAATCTCGTGACGTTCACTTCGGTGGAAGCGCAGAAGTTCCGAATCGTCTTTACGCACAGCACGGCTAAGACCGGCGTTACCGAAATTCAGTATGTGGATTCCGTCACGCAGTCGCTGCCGACGGAGCCTTCCGCGGGCGAGGCGACGGCTTCTTACTCAAACAACGGCGATGACGCTGGCTTCGTTAATGACGGCATTATCTCGTTGAACGATTTTCCGCGTAACCGCTGGACTGCCTACGGTTCTCCGAATAGTTCCGATTGGGTGCAGACGGAGTACGGGAGTCCACTCTCCAAAAATATGGCCGGCGTCTATCTCTACGACGACGGCGGCGGCGTGAAATCCCCGGCATCGTTCGATGTTCAATACTTGAGCGGCAGTGAATGGGTGAGCATTCCCGGGCAAGTTCGCACACCTGCCGAACCGGTGGCAGGCTTGAATCTCGTTGCGTTTAACACGGTCATCGCGAGCAAGTATCGCGTCGTGTTCACGCACCAGGGAGACGCCAAATCCGGGGCGACCGAAATTTCGTATGTCGACACGAACAAAGAACCGGTACCGACGGCCCCTCCGGTTGTGGAAATCGAGCCTGCAATCGAAATCATTTCCCCCGCGATCGGTTCGACGGTGTCGGGTAATGTGACCATTACCTTCAAAGCCCCGGAGATGAAGAATGTATGGGCGAGAGTGTGGCATCAACCGGATGAAGCGCATCCGGATCCGAACGGCTATGACGCTTGGCTGCAGCACGCTGCACCGGATGCGGAGGGAAATGGCTCGATCCAGATCGATGCCGATACCTTGCCGCACGGTCCGCTCACCGTCATGCTGAATGCTTGGAATTCTCCGGAAGGGGATCCGAACTTCACGAAATCGACGACGAGCTACTTGCAGCTGTACAACGAAGGCGGAGTCGTGTGGAAGCAAGGGCTTCCGGCCGCGCCGCCGCAAACGGCAGGCATGCATGTGCTGTTCGAGGACGATTTCACAGGTCCGCTGTCGGTATCCAAGACGGGCGAAGGCACGCGCTATGCGTCGCTGAAACCGGACTGGCCGAACGGCTCGGAATTCGGCGAGGCCATCTTCGCGGATCCGACCGATGCGGTTAACCCGTTTGCCATTCTCGGCGACAATCATTTGCGCATTCGGGTAACGAAAGCCCCGGAAGGTTACGCCGACCCGCAAGGGTGGAACCGCAAATATATCGGCGGCTTGCTCTCGTCCGTAGGCTTGGACGGAACCGGCATTGCCGCGACGAACGGCTACTTCGAGGCGAGAATGCAAATGCCTGCGGGTAAGGGAGCATGGCCGGCATTCTGGTTAATGTCCCGGAACAGCACGGGACCGGATCATCTGCCATCGACTGCCGAGCTTGATACGGTAGAAGCATACGGTCACGATCCAAGCGGAGCATGCCAAGCCAAGCACTGGTGGTCGGGCAATCCGGAGTCGCATCAGACGAACTGTTCCTCCACGAATTTCGCTTACGGGGATAATGCGTCAACATGGCACACCTATGGCACGAGAATCACCGAGGCGGAAGTGATCTATTACATCGACAACGTTGAGGTATGGAGACATGCTTCCTTCGAGCAAGCCAATACGCCGATGTACTTCATGATCAATCTCGCGCTCGGAGGAGGCTGGCCGATTGATCTGGCGAAATACGGGGATCAGATCGACTTGTACGTCGACTACGTAAGGGTGTTTGAACCGGATGCGGATGTTCCGCCGCCATCGTCCGGCCCAACTGCACCTGCGTCAATCCCGGCAACGAAGGTAGTGGGAGATACAGTCGTCGTTGTACCTGCTGTATCGACGAATGCCCATATCACGACGTTAGCCGTGAGCAAGGACATATGGAAGCAAGCCCAAGACAGTGCGGCAGCCGGCGGTATCCATAAAATAGTACTCGAAGCGCCTTCATCGCAATCTCAAGAAGGTGCTCCAGCCTACGAGCTCAAACTGCCTGCAGACGCTTTATCAGGCGGTTCGTCGCTTTCGATCGCCTTGAAAACGCCGCATGCTTCGGTCGTGCTGCCAAGCGATATGTTAAAGGGGCAGCCGCTCGCTTCAAGCGAGGTCTCCATTCAAATCAGCCGCATCGATGCCGATACTTTGCGTGCAGCGACGAAGCAACAAATCGGCAACCATCCCGTTATCGAGCTGACCGTCCTGGATGGGAATAAAGTGATTTCGTGGAACAATCCGCAGGCTCCGGTCCGGGTCAGTATTCCTTATGTGCCGACGGCGGAGGAATTGCGAAATCCCGAGCATATCGTCGTGTGGTACGTGGACGGAGCAGGTAATATCCATGCTGTGCCGAACGGACATTATGATGCCGATGCGGAAGCGGTCGTCTTCACGACAACCCACTTCAGCACGTATGCCGCTGCCTACGTCCACAAGACATTCGAGGATATCGGCGCATCGCCTGCGAAGCAAGCCATCGAAGCATTAGCTTCCAAAGGCATTATCAACGGTACATCGGATAACCGCTTCAGTCCGGACCAACCGATTTCCCGCGCCGACTTCGTCGTGCTGCTGTCACGGATTCTCGAATGGAACGGCCAACAGGCCGGCGACAGGTTCTCCGATGTATCAGCCACTGCTTATTACTCGGATGCCCTGCGCACCGCCAGAGCATTAGGCATCGTCCTGGGTAGCGGAAATAACAAATTCCATCCGGCCGCCTCCATCACGAAAGTCGAAATGACGACGATCGCGAAGCGGGCATGGGCGGTTTCTAAGCTCGATGCTTCAGCGATTGGCGGCTTATTCGACCAGCTTGGCAACACGCCGACTCGCGCGGAGACAGCGGAGCTTCTCTACAGCCTATACAACGCAAGAAGTTGAAATCGGTCGATCCGATGTCAACAACGGACGATAGGCTGGGAAGAAAAGCTGCTTTATCATTAAGCACATAAGGAACGATTCCTTACGACACACATATAATCGGGGAGGCACAGTATGAACAAGAAGCTGCGCAACAGAAGCTTGACCGCATCCGTTGCTCTTTTGCTGGCGGTTACGACCGCATGCGGCAATAATAGCGACAATACCAACGGCGGGACGAACACCAAGACCAACACGGCAACAGCATCCGAAACTACGAACACGAACGAACCGGCACCGGCCGAGACGGAAGCTCCGGCAATCGATCCGAACGCCAAATACGATCCGCCGATCGAAGTGTCGGCCGTTCGCTACACCGACCCTACTTACAAATTCAAAGACGGCGATACCATCGAGAACAACGTATGGACGAGAGCGTACGAGAGCGACCTCGGCATCAAGATAAAGTACAAATGGATCGTCAACGGCGACCAGTACGGACAGAAGATGAACCTGACCATTACATCGAATGATTTGCCGGACATCTTCCAAGTCGACTCCGTGCAGTTCCGCCAATTGGCAGAAGGCGGCCAGCTTGAGGATTTGACGCAGTACGTCGCGGACTACGGTTCCGAATTGACGAAAACGATGATCGACCGCGGCACGAATGCCAAATCAGCCGCCATGTACGACGGTAAACTGATGGGCATCCCGCCTGCGGAAGATTACTTAGGCGGCGCTCCGCTGTTGTATGTCAGAACGGATTGGCTCAAGAAGCTGAACCTGCCAGAACCGAAAACGATGGACGACTTCATCAATATCGCCGAAGCGTTCACGACCAAGGACCCGGACGGCAACGGCAAGAACGACACTTACGGTCTCGCTGCTTCGAAGGACTTGTTCGGCGGATACCCGGACTTCTCCGGTTTCATGAACGGGTTCCACGCTTACGCGAACATCTGGATCAAAGACAGCTCCGGCAAGCTCGTCAACGGCAGCACGCAGCCGGAAATGAAAACCGCCCTCGCGAAGCTGCAAGAGCTGTATAAAGCAGGCGTGATCGACAAGGAATTCGGCGTCAAAGACGGCGGTAAAGCAGCCGAGCTGCAAACGGCCGGCAAAGTAGGCATGAGCTTCGGCGCGATGTGGAATCCGCTGTGGCCGCTGCAGGACGGCGTAAACAAAGATCCAAACGCCGAGTGGGGCGTGTTCCCGATTCCTTCCGTGGACGGAACGCCTGCCATGGCGCAATCGAAAGCGGATTTCAACGCCTTCTGGGTCGTTAAGAAAGGCGCCGAGCATCCGGAAGCGATCGTGAAGCTGTTCAACTTCTACAATGAGAAGATCATTGGAGAAACGGCTGAGCCTGCTAAATACCACAGCGCCGATGGGATCGAGTTCTTCAAATACGCGCTGCTGCAAGGCGGCTTCGGAACACCGCAAGGCCTGCTGTCCGTGCATAAGAACGTGGTTACGGCTCTTCAAGCCAATGATGCAGCCAAACTGACGCCGGAAGAGAAAAGCTATTACGACAAAATCGTGCTGTTCAACGGCGGCGACAGAACGAACTGGGCCACGAACAAAGTATTCGGAGCCGGCGGCTCGTGGGAAGTCATCGGAGCGAATTACGTCGATCAAAGCTTGCTGATGAAGAGCGAGTTCTTCGGCGCTCCGACGCCGGGCATGACGGACAAACAAGCGATCTTGGATAAATTGGTGCTGGAGAAGTTTACGAAGATCATCCTTGGCGCGCCGATCTCCGATTTCGACCAATTCGTATCCGATTGGAACAAACTGGGCGGCGAACAAATTACGCAGGAAGTTAACGATTGGTACGCCAAAAAATAATAAACACCATGAATCATTCATCATCTTAAGCCATACACGTAATCGGGAGGTCGGGACTTGCTTCCGGCCTCCCTTCTTTATCTTGTGCCGGGAAGGCGGTGTCCGTAGATGTTGAAACCGAAAATGCGCCGACAGCTGCCTTTGCATCTGATGGTGGCCCCCTCGTTCCTGCTGGTGCTGGTGTTTAGTTACGGCCCGATCGCAGGACTCGTTATCGCGTTCCAGAAATTTTCCGTCGTAAAGAGCTTTGCCCATTCTCCGTTTGTGGGCTGGGATAATTTCGACTATATGTTCAAGCTGCCGGACATCTGGCAGGTCATTCGCAATACGGTCTTCATCGCCGTGATGAAAATCGCAGCAGGCTTAGTCGTGCCGATCGTCGTATCGCTTCTGCTCAACGAAGTGCGTAAGCACGTATTTAAACGTTCGATTCAAACGCTTATCTATCTCCCTCACTTTCTTTCGTGGATTATTCTGGGCGGCGTGCTCATCGATATTCTGTCGCCGACTTCAGGCATTGTGAACCAGTTCCTCGGCGTGTTCGGCATCGAGCCGATCTTTTTCCTTGGCCATGTGAAGTGGTTTCCGGCTGTCGTCGTCATCTCGGACGTGTGGAAGGAGTTTGGTTTCAGCACGATCGTCTACTTGGCCGCGCTTGCGGGCATTAACCCGGCGCTTTATGAGGCTGCCGTTATCGATGGGGCGAACCGTTGGAAGCAGATGCTGAATATTACATTACCCGGCATGGCGCCGGTTATCGTACTGCTTGCGACTTTGAGCTTGGGCAACGTGCTGAATGCCGGGTTCGATCAAATCTTCAACTTGTACAGTCCGATCGTTTACGAAAGCGGAGACATCATCGACACGCTCGTGTACAGGCTCGGTCTTGAGCAAGCCCAGTACAGCCTGGCAACGGCCGTAGGGTTGATGAAATCAGGCGTATCGATCGTTTTGATATCCGTTTCCTATTATCTCGCTTATCGCTTGGCCAACTACCGAATCTTCTAAATAAGGAGCGGAACCCATAATGAAGACGACTTCCGTATCCGGAAAAGTATTTAACGTCTTTAACGCACTCTTTCTCATCCTGCTTGCCTTTCTCTGTTTGTTCCCGCTCGTTAACGTGCTTGCGGTGTCGCTCAGTTCGAGCACCGCGGCGAGCTCCGGAGAGGTGTCGCTGTGGCCGGTCGATTTCACCTGGCAATCGTATCATTTCGTGCTGCAAAAGCCCGAGTTCGTAAAGGCCCTCGGCGTCAGCGTGGAGCGGGTGCTGCTCGGGACCGCGCTAAACATGCTGCTGACCATTACGCTCGCATACCCGCTGTCGAAGGAATCATTCGCATTTCGGGGCAGATTGTTTTACGTCTGGTTCTTCGTCTTGACGATGCTCGTCGGGGGAGGCATTGTTCCCTGGTACCTCGTGATTCAGAAGCTTCATTTGCTCGGCACGATGGGTGCGCTCATTCTGCCCGGAGCGGTGAACGTGTTCAACGCCGTATTGCTCCTTAATTTCTACCGCGGTTTGCCCAAAGAGCTGGAGGAAGCGGCTTTCGTTGACGGAGCAGGACATTGGAAAATTTTATGGAAGGTATATGTACCGCTGTCGATGCCGGCAATCGCCACGCTGATCTTGTTCTCCATGGTCGGGCACTGGAACTCTTGGTTTGACGGTCTCATCTTGATGAACTCGCCGGACAAATACCCATTGCAAAGCTATCTGCAAACGGTCGTCATTAACCGCGATCTCAGTCTCGTCTCGATGGCGGACGCGGAGGCGCTGGCGGATATTTCGGACCGTACGTTGAAAGGCGCGCAGATTTTCCTGGCCGCCTTGCCGATCATTTGCGTGTATCCGTTCCTGCAGCGATTCTTCATTAAAGGCGTTATTGTGGGCAGCGTGAAAGAGTAGCTGAGTACAAGGAGAGAGGAGCCCCGAAGCGAATGGCTGGTTTCGTACTAGGTGAATTTGAGCATCTGCGCACGCCGTATAAGCGGGAAGTGCCGGTGCTTCAAGGTTCAGGCAAGGCCGGCACCTATAATGCGATGTCGGTGGATTGTCCGTTTGTTTTCTTCCACAACGATAGGTTTTATATGATGCATATCGGCTTTGATGGCTTAGGGTATCGGACGGCGCTGGCTACGAGCGACAACTTAGTCGAGTGGAAGCGCGAAGGCGTGATTTTGGACCGCGGGGAAGATTCCTCGCGCTGGGATTATGTAGGTGCCGCCTATTCCTGGGTGCTGCTGGAGAACAACGATTTATACGAACTTCCCCGTTTGAAGAAAGTCGGCGGAAAGTACTGGATGATCTATCATGCGTATCCCGAGTTCGGTTATGAAGCCGGGGGAGCGAAGATGGGGCTTGCTTGGTGCGAGAACGAGAGCTTGCTGGACTGGCATCGTCTCGATAAACCGATTCTCTCCTATGAGAACGGTGGAGATTGGGAGCGAGGCGGCTTGTACAAGTGCTGCTTCGTCGAATTCGAGGGACGGTATTGGATGTTCTACAATGCCAAGGACAAAACGGATTGGCCATGGACCGAGGAGACGGGGCTGGCGGTGTCGGACGATCTGCTGCACTGGACGAGGCTCCCCGGCGGTGAGCCGGTTATGGGTGTGAAGGCGGGGACGTTCTACAGCCAATACGTGAGCGATCCCCATATCCGGTTCGATAGCCGGACCAGCAATTGGGTGAACTTTGGTTTCGGGTTCGACGGCGGGCATGCGCAGGGGCTGCTGGCGACGTCGAAGGATTTAACGAACTGGGAAATCGCAGATGAGCCGTGGATTCCGCATGGAGAACCGGGCGAGGTGGACGAGACACATGCGCATAAGTCCTCGGTCATCTATTGGAAGGAGCGATTCTACCACTTCTACTGTGCGTGCAGGCCCGCTAAGCCCGGGGACGCCTCCACTGTAGCGGAGGGTGAAGGCGAATTCCGATGCATCATGCTGCGGACCAGCTCGCCCTTAGCGTAACTTAGAAGCGCAGCCCGCTCAGGGCTGCGCTTTCAGCTGCCTGAGAAAGCCCGAAAGTCTGAGAAAGCCTCGAAAGCCTCGAAAGCCTGGAAAGCCTGGAGCCTCTCCCTGTTTGTAGAGCACCCCAACGTTTTTATAACGCCGGGGTTCTTCATTTTCGGTTTATCTGAGAAGGGCAATATTTCTAACGGTTGTCAGCGTGGCTATTTCATGAAATGAACGACTTTTAGTAATCTAACGGTTGTGGGGATCGTTATTTACTGCATAATGGTTGATTTCTATTGGAAAATGTCTAAATAAGCTCGCTCACAACCGTAAGAAAATAATAGCGGGCATTTGAGGTCAAATAACCACTGTCACAACCGTTACAGGTTGGAAGATGAGTAAGCGCAGCTCGCCAAGGGCTGCGCTTTATTTGACCTTGATCGGACCGGCTCCAAAGAAGTAGAAATCGGTAGAGCGAAAGTAGCGAACGGCTGATGGCAGCGAAGCGCGGCTTCGCTATAATACACTTGCAACCTAAATTAGCGAAAAGGTAGTGATGATTAATGACAAAGAAGAGATTAAGGCCGAGGAGAGCGTTCTTATCGCTTCTAATTGTAAGCGTTCTCTTATCCACGCTGTTCTCCGGCATGCAAGTCTTTGCGTATGACACCGGGGCCACGGTCACGGCATCGTACACGTTCTTCATGGACGCAACGAGTGAGGTGAATGATGGAACCGTGTCTTACGACGATACGCCGGCTAACCGTTGGACGGCATATGAATCGCCGAACGCGACAGACTGGGTACAGACGGATTTCGGCTCGGCAGTAACGAGAAGCAGCGCTGAAATCTATCTGTACGATGACGGAGGCGGCGTGAAGGTACCGAGCTCCTATAAGGTGCAATACTTAAACGGCAGCACATGGACGGATGCCGGCAGCCAAGTGAAGTCCCCGGCTTCTCCTACCGGTAACCAAGTCAACGCGGTAACGTTCACGTCCGTGTCGGCAAGCAAATTCAGAATCGTCTTCACGCATCAATCCGGCTCCAAATCCGGTGTAACTGAAATTGCGTATGGCACGGGTTCTACCACACCTCCTACTGATCCTCCGGTCGACCCTCCAACTACGTCGCCGCTGGCCGGAACATCGACAGCGTCTTATACGTTCCACATGGATGAGGCAGACGATGTCGATGACGGAATAATCTCGTACGTGAACGCGCCGCATAATCGCTGGACCAGCTACCAATCGCCGAATGCAACCGATTGGGTGCAGAAAGATTTAAGCGCAAGCAGCACCGTATCGCAAGCTCAAATTTATATTTACGATGACGGAGGCGGCGTTAAAGCCCCGGCTTCCTATAACGTGCAATACTGGAACGGTACGGCCTGGACGAACGCGGCAAGCCAATCCAAGTCGCCGGCTGCACCGACGGGCGGTCAGGTCAATACGGTCACATTTACGGCCGTTACGACCTCCAAGATGAGAATCGTCTTTACGCCGCAATCCGGTTCGGCTTCCGGCGCGACGGAAATTAAGTATTACGGCACCGGAGGCGGAACGACGCCGCCAACGGAACCGCCAACAGGGGAATACCCGAATTACCAAGTAAGCGTGATTTCGCCATCTTACGGTGCTTCGATTAACGGGACAATTACGATCAAGTTTTACGCGCCCGGCATGCAGAACGTATGGGCAAGGTCTTGGCATCAGCCCGACACCGCGCATCCGAACGCGAACGGCTATGATAGCTGGTTCCAGCGGGTAACGCCTGCTGCCAACGGATATGGCGAAGTGACCTTCCCGGCCGCTGATTTCCCGCACGGTCCGATCACGGTCATTCTGAGCGCATGGGATTCGCCGGAAGGCAATCCGAACTATGCGCACTCGGATAACTGCTATGTACAGCTGTATAACGAAGGCGGCGTCACATGGAAGCAAGGCATTCCTTCCGCGCCTTCGCAAGCGTCCGGCATGAGCGTGCTTTTCCAAGATGATTTCACGGGTCCTCTGTCGGCATCCCGCACGGGCGCCGGAGCTACCTATGCAACATCGAAACCGGATGCGCCGAACGGCACGGAATTCGGCGAAGCGATATTCGCCGATTACGGAAGCGCGAATGATCCGTTTGCAATACTCGGAAGCAACTACTTGCGCATTCGCGCCAAGAAAGCGCCGGCCGGAACGGTCGATCCGATGGGCTGGAACCGCACCTACACCGGCGGCCTGCTGTCTTCCGTTCGTACTAACGGAACCGGCGTCGCAGCAACCTATGGCTACTTTGAGGCTCGCATTCTGATGCCCGCAGGCAAAGGAACCTGGCCGGCGTTCTGGCTCATGTCGCAGAACAGCATTTCGCAAGGCGTGCCATCGACGGCGGAGATCGATACGGTCGAAGCATACGGGCAGGATCCGAACGGCGCTTGCCAGGCGAAGCACTGGTGGGCGGGTAACCCGGAAATGCACGACACGCATTGTTCTTCCTCTAACTTTGCGTTCGGCGACAATGCGTCTACCTGGCATATTTACGGCACCAAAATAACGCCGACCGACACCATCTACTATATCGATAACGTAGAGGTATGGCGCCATACGACGTTCGACCAAGCCAAAACGCCGATGTATTTCATGCTCAACCTGGCACTTGGCGGCGGTTGGCCGATCGATCTCGCCAGATATAACAATCAGGTCGACATGTTCGTCGATTATGTCCGCGTGTTCCAATAAACCAATAACAAAGCCGCCGGTGAAATAACAACCGGCGGCTTTCCTTTATGATACGGATGCGCGCTCCCGATATTCGTGAGGCGTCGCGTTCATTTCTCTCTTGAAGAACCTTCCGAATGACGTCGCGGAATCGAAACCGACCTTGAGCGCGATATCCTGTATTTTCAGATTCGAGAACTTGAGCAGATCACAGGATTTCGTCAGACGAAGCTCGGCGATATATTCGGAGATCCCTTGGCCGGTCTGCTGCTTGAACAGTCGCGACAAGTAGGTCGGATTCAGGTAGACGGTTTCCGCCAGCCGGACGAGCGACAGGTCTTCATTCAAGTGGCTGTCGATAAAGGATTTGAGCTTGGCGATCAGCAGGTGGGCACCTGCCTCGCTCTCTTGATTGCGAATGTCGAGCAGCCGGCGGATGATATCCCGCATATAGTCGAGCGCCTCCTCCCACGAGGAGTGGGCATCCAGGGAGACGAGCTTGGTCAGCCAATCGGCCGGAAAGGCCTCCGTCCGGTGCTGATGATTAATGGCGGACAACAGCATGTAGGCGATGCCGTTGTACATTTCGTACAGAAAGGGATGATTGCCCGTCAGCTTGCGTGAGTGCGCGGCGATCTCATCGAAATCGGCGAGCAGCCGATTCTCCAGCGCCATCTCGGAGGATAAGAGCTGCTTTAAACGGCTTTGAGCTTTGATGATCGTCTCGTTGGTTTGCGGGCTTCCCGAAGCAAAATTTCGATTGACGTCATCCGTGAGCAGCATTTCGGTCCGCTGGCCGAAGCCGTAGAACAACATTTGCTTAAGCTCGGCATATTTCAAGTGAACGTCAGCCCAAGGGACGGTCTCCGAGCTGGCGACGAACGAGACCGGAAGCTTCAAATATTGTTTGCAGGCGGCTTGGATCGTTTCCAGCTGACCGTGCACGAACCGGATCCATCGCTGGCTGACCGTCTCCCACTGACTATTCGTGACAGGCTGGACAAACGTAACCATCGCGGACGGATCAAGCATGACGCTGAAAGCCCGGCAGCCTGCCCAGAACTCGCCGGCAATATTTTGCAGCGCGTAGTACATGAGGGTTTTATCCGAATCGGAATGCGACGGGGCAAAGCGGTCGACGCGCGAGATCAGAAGAAGCGGAGGGACGGATACGTCCATCGCCATCTTCAGCTCATCCATCCGCTCCTGCTTGGCAGGCGCAAGCCCATGGATCAGCTGGCTGACATAATCTCTCTGCAAAGGGGTAAGCGACTGCTGCAGCTTATGTTTCGCTTGGTCCATCAATTGGTTCATGGAGCTTGCGCGAGACAGCTCGTCGATCGCCTTCTGGATGGCAGCTATGATGGCTTCATCGCCGTCCATCTTCAGCACGTAATCGACGCCGCCGTTTCGGAAAGCGGTCTGGATATAAGAAAAGTCGTCGTAACCGGACAGGAAAACCACTTTGCAGTCCGGCCATTGCTCGACAATCTTGGCTTGCAGCTCGAGGCCGTTCATCCCCGGCATGCGGATATCGAGCAAAGCGATATCGATCTTCATGATGCCGAGCAGCCGCAGCGCCTCTTCCGCCGAATGCACGCCATAGACATCGAGCTCGAAGGGTGCCTCTTCTGCCAATAGCTGCTGAAGTCCTCTTACGATAATCGGTTCATTGTCCACGAGTAACAGTCGATACATCGCCTTATGCCTCCTTAAATGGAATGATGATGGTCATCCGCAAGCCTCCGAGCGCACCCCGATCGGCGAGCAGATCGGCATGCTCGCCGAAGTTCAGCCGAATGCGCAGCTGAACGTTACGCAAGCCTTCGCTGTCAGATTTGTAGTCCGCATCGGTCAACAGAGCGACGATATGCGCCAGCTCTTCCTCTTCCAGTGCCCCGTTATCTTCCACCGCGATTTGGGCATGATCCCCGCAGTCCTTGAAGGTGACTATGACGAGTCCCTCTTCCACTTGGTCCTCCAGTCCATGCTGGTAGGCGTTCTCGACAAGCGGCTGAAGCAGCAGCTTGGGCACGGCCAGCGAGCCGACGCGTTCCGGAACCGCGCCGAATTCGACGCGGACATGATCGTCGAACCGAATGCCTTGAATGGCAGCATAGGATCGGCAGAACTTGATTTCCTGATCGAGCGGCACGAAGTCGGCGTTCTTGGTGACGTATTTGAAGTATTCGCCTAAATGCTTGGAGAAGGCGACGACTTTGTCATTCTCTTGGAGTTTGGCCAGCCGATGAAGGTTGAAGAAGCTGTTGTACAAGAAGTGCGGGTTAATCTGCGATTGCAGCTGCTTGAGCTCGGCAACCTTAATCTGGTATTGATGAACGTAGGCTTCGTTAATGAGATCCTGCAGTCTGGACACGGTGCGGTTGTACTGCAAATACAAGTAATTGAATTCGTCTCGGGAGCGATAGTTCAATTGGGCCGAGAGGTCGCCTTTCTCCAGTCCTTTGAAGGCGGCGACAAGTCGCTTCAGCGGCGTATGGATGACCTGGTAGAGCCGATAGGAAAACAGCAGAATGAGAATCGGGGCGACAATCGAGATGGCCCATAACCATATCGCGTATTGTTTAAGCGGACCGATGAAGCTGCTTTCTTCCACGAATATCGCGAGCGTCAGCCCTAATTTCGATGATTTCTCAAAAAAACCGTAGTACGTGGAGTCCCCGTCCTCGATGATTTCGTACCCGCTCTTCTGTCCGGCTTGCAGCTGATTGCGGATAAGAGCTTGCAGCTTGGCACGATCGGAAGGCACATTGCCGCTCGTCTCGCTCCAGGATAAATCCCGGTCCATGAGCATGGCGCCGCCATTGCCGTCGATGAGGAAGCCGGACAGCGAATCCTTGATCGCAGCGCTCGAAATTTCCAGCGCAATCGTGAATCCGCGGCCGACCGTCAGATTGTTCGGATAGGGCAGACTCATCCACAGCCGATTCCGATAGAGCAGGAAGGGCGATTCGAACGTATCGGCGATTTGGTTTAAAGCGGCTGCTTCCTCGTGATTCAATTCGTTGAAGGATAATGCGGATATTTTACGGTCGAGCACGGGGAAATTGACGAAGGCGTCTTCCACGTAAGGACTCATATTTTTCAGAATCTGCAGCTTCTTCTGGACATTCCTGACCGCATTCGTATACTGCTCGCTGGTCATGATGATCGAAGAATAGGCGAGATTAAAGATGTCGTCGTCAACCGTATATTGCTGCTCCAGCGTAACCAGAGGTCCGAAATCATCCTCCAGCGCGTTGATATAATAATTGACCTTGGCTTGCATCGAACCGGTGATCTCGTTGCGGACGAGACGCTCGCTGCGGATATTCATCAGAAGGCTGATCGTAACGAGAGGAATGATAATGACCAGAAAGGTCAGAACGAGCTTGGGATACAGGGTGAGCCGGCGCAGAAAGCTCATTCGGAACCTTCTCCTTTGGTGGATTTTCTTTTAAGTATAGCGTGTAAACGCTATCTTACAACGAACATTCCGAAAGAAGTTGAGGATGGTAGATTGAAAGTAGAGAACGGATGATGACTTGCGTTCGTCGGCTCCGATAAATGACTGGCCCTCACGATTCCTTTGTTTTGCCGTATGTTTCGTAAGATATTTGGATTGTACGGCAATACGCGCTGCATTAAATTGAGAGATGTATTCAAATAAAAGGTTGGAAGGAGTTCATTATGAAAACGCTAACATCTTGTTTGGCACTCATCCTATTTATTTGTAGTTTTTCATTCGGCACCTCTTCGCTCTCCAATGCGGACGCCACGGCAAGCGCCGCGAACGAAGTCGTCTACAGTTACGAAGCGGAAGCGACGGGGAACACGATGACGGGAAATGCCTCGATCGCCGACTGCAGCGGCTGCTCGGGCAGCAAGAAGGTGGGGGGCTTGTACCAAGGAAGCAGCATGCGTTTTACCGATATTGAGGTGCCGGAAGCCGGCTCGTATAACGTTGTTTTCTCCTACATCTCCGGAGATCCGAGAAGTGCGGACATCAGCGCGAACGGCGGCACTTCCCGCCATATCGACTTCGACAAGACGGCAGACTGGAATACGTTAGCTACGTTAACGATCCCGATGACCCTTGTTCAAGGCAGCAACTATATCGACATTTCCGATGGTAACGGGTACTCGCCTGATTTTGATAAAATCGACGTTTATCCGATTGCACAAGGTTATGAGGCGGAGGCTTCGGGGAACACCTTGACAGGCAATGCTGCCGTGTCCGGTTGCGGCGCTTGCTCCGGCGGGCAGAAGGTAGGGAATCTCTATCAAGGTGCTTCCCTGCAATTTAATGCGATTAACGTTCCATCTGCAGGCAGCTATAACCTGACGGTGTATTATATTTCCGGAGATCCGCGTGCTGCCGATGTGAGCACGAACGGCGGTCCGGCGCAGAACGTTCTCTTCCAGAGCACGAAGGATTGGAGCACCGTAGGCTCGCAGACCATCAGCGTCAACTTGGTGGCCGGAAGCAACACCATTCTGTTCTCGGATGGAGGCGGGTATTCACCGGATATGGACAAAATCGTCGTAACCCCGATAGATGCGGATCAAGTGAAGCCTTGCGAGCAGGTACTTGCGGATGTACCGGCCTTTGGAGCACAGGTGTCCAAGAAGAAGTTCGGGTCGATCAAGATTTCCGAATATGCCGATGCCGTGGTGATCCAAAATGGCGACTATGCCGTTACTTACCGCACGGACAGCGGCATGGCGGACTATGCCTGGAAGGATAAGACGATTGCCAAAGGCGTATACAGCAAGTTCGAAGACGAGGCGAGCAGCTGCTACGACAGCCACAGCTTCTCCATGGCGGATGTCGCTCCCCTGAAGGATGGCTTCGGCAAAGGCGTTAAGGTGAAGTTCGTCAACAGCCAAGCCGGAAGTCCGACGTTGAACCAGTGGTACAGCTTCTATGAGGATAAGGCTTATTTCTTCACCCGAACTGAGGCGGTTTCGGCTGCCGAATTGCAAACGAATTATATGGCTCCGCTTGTAACGAATACAACCGGCGGCATCGACATCGGCAGCTACACGGACGGGCGGGTATTATCCGTTCCTTATGACAACGATATGTGGATTCGTCACCAAGCGGTGCCGATCAATTCGGCAGATACCAGCTACGAGGTGTCCGCGATCTACGATAATGCCAACCGCAACGGACTTATTGTGGGTTCGGTGACCCATGATACTTGGAAAACGGGAATTCGCTTCACCGGCGAAAATAACCGCTTGAATCAGTTGGAAGTATTCGGCGGCGCTTCGACCGCGAAAACGCATGATTCGGTGGCACATGGCAGCATCAAAGGAACCGTGCTGACATCGCCTATGGCATTCGTAGGCTTCTATGGCGATTATCGGAAGGGCATGGAAGAATACGGGAAGGCAAACGCAGTAATCGCTCCGCCGCTCGCTTTCGGCAAAAAAGTACCTGAAGGCGTGCCTGTCGGCTGGAACAGCTGGGGTGCTTTCGGCAGCAATTTGACCTATCAGGATGTGCTGGACACGTCCGATTATGTGAAGCAGCATCTGCAGATGGAAGGCTTCAATAATAAGAAAGTCACTTATATCAATTTGGATTCGTACTGGGACAATCTAACGGAAGCGCAATTAGCGGACGTTGTTGCCAAGATTCGCAAGAACGGACAGAAGGCCGGCATCTATTGGGGACCGTTCGTTTACTGGGGCGACAATATGGAGCAGCAGGTCGAGGGATCGAGCTATAAATACGGCGATATCATCCTGCGCGACGAGTCGGGCAACCCGCTGCCTAAATTGGACGGCGCTTATGCGGTAGATCCGTCTCACCCGGGGGCTAAGGATCGGATGACCTATTTCCTTAACCGGTTTAAGAACCTGGGCTTTGAGTATATCAAGCTGGATTTCCTTACCCACGGTGCCTTGGAAGGCAAGCATTATGACCCTGAGGTCCAAACCGGAACGCAAGCGTATAACCAAGGAATGGCTTACGTCGACAGTCTCATCGCGGATAAAATGTTTATCAGTGCCTCCATCGCGCCGCTGTTCCCAAGCCAATACGCGCACAGCAGACGCATCGCTACCGATACGTTCGGCAGCATCTCCGACACGGAGTTCCAGCTGAACGCCTTGACGTATGGCTGGTGGCAGAACGGAACGATCTACCATTACACGGATCCCGATCATATGGCATTGTCCAGAGCGGGTTCCTTAACCGAAGCCAGAAGCAGAGTCAACTCCGCCGTTATTTCGGGAACGGTGTTTATGGATTCGGATAACGTTCACGATGCGAAAGCGCAGGAATACATGACGGCGCTGTTAACCAATAAGGCGGTGCTGGAAGTCGCTCAGATCGGGAAAGCATTCCGTCCGATCGAAGGGAATACCGGTGCTAAGGCTGCGGAAGCATTCGTACTGAAGGATAAAGGCGATTACTACCTCGCGTTCTTTAATTATGGCAGTGCGCCTGTCGACAAAACCGTAGATTTAGCAAGGGCGGGTCTGGACAGCGGTGCGGCTTATAAGCTGAAGGATCTCTGGACGGGGGCTGTTTCCGGGGACGTACAAGGCTCGCTGCAAGTAACGCTTGAGCCGATGGAATCGAAGCTGTTCCGCTTGACGCCTAAGAATTAGTGCATTCACGAGGAAAACCGGAGGCCTGTGCCTCCGGTTTTTTTGATGCTGAGAGTCGGGTTTCGCGACTTTCAGCATCGTTTTGCGGCGTTTACGCCGTTGAGAGTCGCATATTGCGACTCACGGCTTTCGGCGTGAGCCGGGTCTTGGGTTTGTTGGAGCTGAGAGTCGGGTTTCGCGACTCTCAGGATCTGTTTGGCGTTTACGCCATTGAGAGTCGCATTTTGCGACTCTCGGCGTCCGGCGTGAGCCGGGTCTTAGGTTTGTTGGAGCTGAGAGTCGGGTTTAGCGACTTTCAGCATCCTTTTGCTGAGAGTCGCACTTCGCGACTCTCAGCCTCCGGCTACTTCCTTGCTTCCTATAGAGGTCCCCGGCAAGGGATAAGGATTTGAACGGCGGTGCCAATGCCCAGCCGGCTATAGATATGAACGCCGTAGTTGTCTCCGAACGTCAGCTTGATGCGGCGATCGACGTTGCGGATGCCGTAGCCGGAAGCCCCGTCGCCATCCTCTTCGCCGAGTATCCGTTCGAGCTTCTCCGGCCGCATGCCCATGCCGTCATCGACGACATGGAGCACAAGCGTGTCTTCTCGAATGCACGCCCTAATAATCACGTTAATGCCGGCTTCATCGTCCCAGATCCCGTGATTGATCGCATTCTCGATAAAAGGCTGCAGCATCAGCTTGATAACCGGATAAGGCAGCGCGGCTTCTTCAATGTCATAGTGGATATGAAGAAGTCCTTCGAAGCGCAGCTGCTGAATGGCGATGTAGGACTTCGTCAGTCGCAGCTCTTCGGCGAAGCCGACAATGGTTTTCCCTTTGTTGAGCGAAATGCGGTAAAACTTCGCGAGATGGGTCACCATGTCCTGAATGCGGTTGTCGCCGCTGCGCATCGCCAATGACGAGATGGAGGCCAGCGTGTTGTAGAGGAAATGCGGATTGATTTGCGCCTGCAGCATGCTCATCTCCGCTTCCTTCTTCGCAATCTCCTTCTTGTACACCTCGTTAATGAGTTCCTTCATGCGTCTGGCCATCTTCATCATGGCGAAGGATAACAGCCCGACTTCATCATGCCATGTCGACACCGCTTGAACGTCAAAGTCCTCCGACTCGATCCGGCGCGTGAGCTGCAGCAGCTTCTCGATTCGAATCGTGAACCATCTGGCCGTTATATAAATGAGGATGATGGATAGGATTAAACTGGCGATGGCGATCGTAAACAGCCGAGAGAACGCAATCTTTACGTTCATCAACAGGCTGTTATAAGACACGATGGAAACGGTTTTCCATCCATTGTCGATGGAGTTGAATACGACAAAAACACGCTCGCCTTTGTATATGCCGATAAAGCTGCCGGCTTTGCTGTTTCCCCAATCCCCCCGCACGAACTCCTTCAGATTATGGTTAATCTTGCTCTTGTCCTTGCCGGAAATAATCGATCCATCCTCGGAAACGATGAACAGCTCTTTGTTGTTGTTTTCTTTGGCCATCAAGGCGTAAATGTCGACTTCCGGAATATCCATGGTCAGGATGCCGTAGGGGTAGTTCAGGCTGTTATTGTCCAGCAGACGGGCGAGTACGATGCGGGACGGTTTGCGCTCCTCAAGGCCCTGCGTCACTTGTTCACTAGTAGGATTAGTCGCCGGCATCACGGTAAACGTCACGCTGCCGTAGGACTTACTCGCCAAGCTATACCACGGGTAACGCATCAAGTCATTCTCTGCGCGTTTAATAAACACCTGATCGGTCGGCAGCGTCAGATTGGTCGTGTAGACGGTCACGCTGCTGAGATCCGTATTGGTGACCAGCAGATTACGGAACGAGCTGTTGATATATTCATAAGCATCGACGTATTGGTTATTGTCTGAATAGTCCATGGTCAGGAAGTCGCGAAGGCGGCTGTCCAGGTACAGGGAGGAGGAAACTTTGGAATAGGAGTCGAGCTTCATCTTCAGGTTGGAGCCAATCTGATCGGTCGTGGAGAGCATGTTGGAATACATCTGACGAGTCAGCTCGCTCTTCATCGTTTCATAGGAATAGACGGCGAAGAAGATGAGAGGGACTACGGAAACAAGCCCGAAGACAACGAACAGCTTGTTGCGTAAATGCATGTTGAGAAATGGTCTTATGAGCAGGCGATAAATGAGGCCGGGCACGAAGCGTCCCTCCGAATCAGTAGATTTGTTTGCGATAGTGGTTGGGAGTCATGCCTGTTGTCTTTTGAAAAATAGAACAAAAATAAGAGACGTTCTCATAGCCGACCAAACCTGCGATTTCATGGATTTTGAGCGATTTGTCGGCGAGCAGCGCGGTTGCCCGTTGCATTCGTGTCTCCGTAAGTACCTCCAGAATGGTGCGTCCGGTCTTCTCTTTATAGATGGTGCGAATGTAATTCGGCGATAAGTAGACATCCTTCGCGATATCCTCCACGGTTAGCGGCTTGTGATAGGAACGGTCAATAATATCTTGAATGTGCCGGGTAATATGCTGATGACGGTCTTTATCCTTCTCGGACAGGGCCATGATCAAGCTGTGGCAGACATGCAGGACATGCTCCCCGATATCGTCAAGGGTCTGGCAATGGCTCATAATCTCCCATTCGCTGCTGAACGGGCCGACTTGCAGCTCATTAATCGCACCGCTGAAATGCTGTTCTACAGCCGTAATGAGACGAACGGCTGCGGAGCGGGCAAGGTGAGGGTGCACATGTTTCTCTCGCAGCTTATGGATGAACAGATTGACCTCTTGCTCCGTTTCCTCCGAGCGCTGATGCACGATGGTGCGGCAAAGCGCGGCACGGTGCTCTTCAACCTCCACCTCTTCCGTAGACGGCTGATGAACGTCTTCCGCGGATAACAATGCCCCATTGCCGAAATAAAAGGCTTGCTCCGCAGCGCTGCGTGCCTCCTTGAAGAGGGGATAGGCTTCCTCCAATTTGTCGCTTGTACGGGACAGACCAATGGTAAGCGAAACAGGAAAATCCGCTTCGATCAGCTTCTGCAACTGCTGCCAGATCTCACGTTCACCGTCAAACAGGGAGTCAGGGAATACGCCGGCGAATGTGCGGTATTCCCAATCGATCAGCTCCCCAATATAGCCGAGTGCGTGAAGACGTTTGTGCACCGCTTCGCCAATGCTTCGCTCAAGGGGGTCCGGCATTCTCGTATCCGCGGCAGATCCGTCATTGCGTCTTGGACGGCCAATCACCAAGCAGGCGGTTTTATAAGGACCGCGAAAAGGCGGCGAGGTAATGGAGTCCAGCTGCAGCAGCTTCTGGACCAGTTCGACGCGCCGATCCGGAGTCTCTTCCATCAGAAGATTGCGCAGCAGCTTTTCTTTGGCCATCTCCTCCGAACGCTCGGTTCGTTTCGCTTCCTCGCACTTCTGTTTGACCTTCTCCATGAGATGCCGCAGCTCTTCCATGTCGATGGGCTTGAGCAGATAGCCCGATGCTTCGACGGCGAGCGCGGCTTTAATATATTGAAACTCATCATGACCGCTCAGGAATACGATCTTGACCCGTTTTCGAACCTGCTTCGCCCGTTTCACGAACTCCAGTCCATCCATGATCGGCATGCGAACATCGGTCAGGATAATATCGGGATCCAGCTGCTGGGTTAACTCCAGCGCTTCTCGGCCGTTTCGGGCAGTCCCTACTACTTGTATCCCCATTGATTCCCAAGGCACATAGCTAGTAAGCGTTTCCAATTCTATCTTTTCATCGTCTACGAGCAGTATCGAATGCATAGGTGAGCCACGTCCTTCCTATGTAAGAGCGGGATGATCGTTACTTGTTTTATTGTAGTCGCCCTACGGTATTTCAACAATGGCACAGCATGAAATCAGGTGTTTTGGGGTATGAATTCGCGGATGTTTGCATGGAATGCCTGCGGAAAGCTCCCCTATAATGAGGGTATTCAAGACGATAAGTCAGGGGGAGAGCGTAATTGAAAGCGCATATCGAACAACCGTTGCAGCGTGCGCCGTTGCTCGGAAAGAATAACGGAAAGTGGAAGCGTTTGCGTCAGCAGAAGTATTTATGGCTTATGATCATGCCTGCCTTCCTTTGTACGCTGCTGTTTTCATATACCCCGATGTTTGGCCTGTATATGGCGTTCATCAATTATCAGCCCGGCGGCTCGTTTTTCGGCTCGTTTTTTCACAGCGAGTTTGTCGGACTGCGGTGGTTTCAATACTTCTTCGACAACGGCGACTTCTGGCTGATCATGCGCAACACATTGGCCCAAAGCTCATTGAGCTTGTTGTTCGGATTCCCGGCACCGATCATTCTGGCCATCGCGATCAATGAAATCAGCAGCGGGGCGTTCAAACGGATCGTGCAGACGATTTCGTATTTGCCGCATTTCATCTCCTGGGTTATTGCAGCGAACATTATCGTCACGCTGTTATCGTCGCAGGGGCTTGTGAATAAAGTGCTGATGCTGCTGCACATCACCGACAAGCCGGTCGGATTCTTCCAGAACGGGCATTATTTCTGGTGGATTATCGCGTCCTCCAACATGTGGAAGGACATGGGCTTTAACGCGATCATGTACCTTGCGGCCATCGCTTCCATTAATCCGGAGCTGTTCGAGGCGGCCAAGGTAGACGGCGCTTCTCGTATGAAGCAGATGATGTATGTGACGCTGCCCGCGCTTCGCCCGACGATTGTCATCCTGCTCATTCTGGCAGTTGGCGGCATTCTGAATGCCGGGTTCGACCAGCAGTACTTGCTGCAAAACAACCTGGTCTTGAAGTATTCCGATGTTATCGACACCTATACGTACAGGTACGGTTTGCAAAATGGGATGTTCTCCTATGGCGCGGCTGTAGGATTATTCAAGTCGGTGGTCGCTTTTATCTTGGTGCTGCTGGTGAATAGGCTGGCGAAGAAAGTGAATGATCAATCGCTTTTCTAACAGGGTCTGGGGGAGGAAAGAGAGCATGAAAAGCAGGGCAATGGGAGACATGCTTTACTCCGGCGCGGTGTATGCCTTTCTACTGGCAGTCGTATTCGCAACGTTCTATCCGTTCTGGAACGTGCTGGTGCTATCGGTCAACAGCGCATCGGATACCATTAAAGGCGGCATCTACTTCTGGCCGAGGGAGCTTTCATTTACGAGCTACAAAGAGATTCTGACCGACGGTCAAATCATTCACGCCGTGTGGGTAACCGTAGCGCGGACGCTGATCGGGACGCCGCTTACCATTCTGGTCATCAGCTTGCTGTCCTATCCGCTGAGCAATCGCGATTTGGTGCTGAGAAAGCCGATTACGCTATATTTCATCTTCACGATGTATTTCGGCGGCGGATTGATCCCGTACTATATGGTGCTGAAAAACGTACATCTGATCGACTCGTTCTGGGTGTTTATTTTCCCGGGGCTGATGAACGTGTTCTACATGATTCTCGTGCGGACGTATATCGAGCAGCTTCCGCAGGAGCTGACGGAGTCGGCTAAGATCGACGGCGCTAACGATTTGCAAGTGTTCATCCGCATCATTCTGCCTTTGACGACACCGGTGCTGGCGACGATCGCTCTGTTCACGGCCATCGGTCATTGGAACGCTTGGTTCGATTCGTATGTGTTCACCTATAAGCCCAGCTTGAAAACCCTTCAGGCGGTGCTAGTTAAGATACTTAATCAGTACCAAACAGGCAGTATGGTGTCCGAAGCCCAGCAGTTGGCCGATTCCTCGAAGAGGCTTGCGGTATCGTCGGATACGATCCGCATGGCGGCGACGATGGTCGCAACACTTCCGATTGTGCTGGTTTATCCGTTCCTGCAGCGATATTTCGTGAAAGGCATGACACTGGGCGCAGTCAAAAGCTGATTTTAATTGCGGGTGCTGAAAGGAGTGTGAGCGGGGGCAGGGGCGGCTAATGTGGCGCACGGTTAGCAAACGATCGAATTACCACGGAATGTCTTTGGAAAAAGCCAGCAATCATCTATCATTGTATATGGGGGGCGCTACAAGCTATGAAGAAGAAACGTATATTCACAGTCATGCTCACAATCACGATCTTTGCGACGTTGCTTATCGGCTGCAGCAGCAAGAATAACAACACCGCAGCGAATAATCAAAACGATACCGCGACTACGGCCAATTCTACGGATACCGCCAATGCGGACAATGCGGCGGCAACGAATAGTAAACCGGCAGAGCCGATTACGCTTACCTTTTTCGATAAAAATACGGGCGATGCCTTCACGAACCCGGTAGCACTGGAAGTTACTAAACGTACCGGCGTCTCCGTCGAAATTCAGCAGCCAAGCGGCAATCCGTCGGAGAAGCTGAATCTGATGCTTGCGAGCGGCGACTTGCCGGATATCATTCTGATGGACCGCGGCAGCGATATCGTGAACAAATATATTGCAGCAGGCGCTATCATTCCACTTGATGATCTGATCGAGAACTTCGGCCCTGACGTGAAGTCGCAATACGGCGAAGTCTTGCAAAAGACGCGTTATACGGACGGCAAAAACTATTATTTGTCCAACTGGTACGGCATGGATAACAGCCCGGTATTCGGCATTCAGATGCGCAAGGATCTGCTGAAGGAGCTCGCGCCGGACAAAGCGGAAGGCGGCCAGCCGTTCACGACGGATGAATTCGAGCAATTGCTGAAGGACTTCAAAGCGAAACATCCGAACATTGACGGGAAAGCTTCGATTCCGCTCACGTTAAACGCGGAGAATATGGGCGCCGTACTTGGCACATTCAAAGGGATGTGGGGGATGAAAGCCTACTACGAAGACGGAGGCAGCCTGAAGTTCGACGTGAAGGACCCGAAATACCGTGAAATGATTCTCTACATGAACAAATTGTACCGCGAAGAGCTGATCGATCCGGAATGGGCGGTCAATAAAACGCAAACATGGGAACAGAAGCTATCCAATGGCTTTGTTTTCTCAACGGCTTCGGCCTATTGGGATCCGGGCAACGCGAACAACGCTTTGCTGAAATCCGGCGGCGCGGATCATCAGCTATTCTCTTATAAAGTGGTTGCACCGGGAGTTGATCCTAGCGCGACGACATTCGGCCCGCGCAGTCCGCTCGGCTGGGATGCGATTGCAATCTCCAAGAACAACAAGCATCCGGAAGAAACGATGAAATTCATCAACTTCCTGGCCAGCGAAGAAGGGCAATATCTTCTTATGTGGGGGATCGAAGGCCAGACTTGGGATATGAAAGACGGCAAACATACGCCGAAGCCGGAAGTTCTTCAAGGATTGAAGGAAGACTGGGCTGCTGAACAGAAGAAGACCGGTCTTCAGAAATGGACGTGGTTCGTCAAGAACGGATTGGGCAGCGATGGTACGCCTTATCACATCGGAGACAACAATCGCGGCGAAATCGACCTGATGGCATTCAAGAATCTATCCGACACGGTATGGGATACGTCTCCGTACGATAATCTCGGACCAGGGGGCGGAACGCCGGAATCGCTCAGCTACCAGAAGGTTCAGGATATCATGAAGCAATCGATTACGAAGATCATTATCGCGAAGAGCGAGCAAGAGGCGAATACCGGCTTCGACAGCATGCTTGCCGAGATGAAAGCAGCCGGCGACGAAAACGTGGAAGCGATTATTACGGATAACTATAACAAGCGCCAAGAGCTGTGGAAGTAAATCGATTCGCCGGGAGGGGGCTGAGTGAGCCCCCTTTCGGGCTGAGAGTTCGAGAATCGAACTCTCAGCGACCAAATATCGCAGCCAGCCTTCGCTTGAAAGGCTGAGAGTACGAAATTGGAACTCTCGGCGACCAAATGTCGCAGCCAGCCTTCGCTTGAAAGGCTGAGAGTACGAAATTGGAACTCTCGGCGACCAAATGTCGCATCCAACCCTCGCATGAGAGGCTGAGAGTACGAAAATGAAACTCTCGGCGACCAAATGTCGCATTCAGCCCTCGCTTGAGAGGCTGAGAGAACGAAAATGGAACTCTCAGCGACCAAATGTCGCATCCAACCCTCGCTTGAGAGGCTGAGAGTACGAAATTGAAACTCTCGGCGACCAAATGTCGCATCCAACCCTCGCTTGAGAGGCTGAGAGAACGAAATTGGAACTCTCAGAGGTCGAAACGCGAGAAAAAGACGCTGAGAGTTCAAAAATGAAACGCTCAGCGTCGAAATGTCGCGGTCTGTCCTCGCTTGAGAAGCTGAGAGTTCGAGAATCGAACTCTTAGCTTCTAACCAACCAGCTCGTGCCCGAAATACTAGCATAAAGAGCCGCATCCTAGGCTAGTCAGCCCCCGGAATAACCTAAACGGTTATCTCCGGGGAATCGGGATTCGAAGGGCCGCCGGATTCGGCGGCTTTTTGGCGTGCGCGGAACCGGCGGACTTTCATCAGGTTGCCGCAAGCTCGCTCATCGCAGAACCGTTTGGAGCGGTTTCGCGTTTCATCGTAGTACACCGCTCGGCAATCCGGATTATCGCATATACGCAAGCGGGAGGGTTCGCTTTCGGTGAGCAAGCGGCCGAAAGAAGCGGCGACCTCCGCTCCGATGCGGGACCAGCCTGTTTGTAACGGAGTGGTATCCAGGCGGAAATCGGAGTTCGATTCCGCGATGTGCAGAATCATGGGGCCGCTCGATAGTGCACGGTTCAGCCCTTCGAGATTCAAGGGATCCACCGCTTCATTCACGGTCAGCTTCTGAACGATATGGAGGATATGTTCCCGAAGCTGTTTCAACTCATTCACTTCTTTCGCGGTTGGAGCCCCCGGATAAGGAAGGCTGTGAATGGTCAGCCATTGTTCCAACCATTCCGGCTTATCGAGCAGTTCCTCGGTATGACCGCTGCCTCTCCAGTCGCGATAGTCGCTTCTCAGAAAATCCTCCCATAATAAAAACATCGCGCACGCCCCTCTTGCTTCCTGAGTAATTTTCTTTATTGTAACACCCAAGGCATTCCTTAGCTAGTTACTTGACGGACATAGCCGTTCATGTTAAAGTGTGTTCCGTAACTGCTATTTTATAACTAGATGGTTACGACTAAAGTAACCTTTTATTCGATCCGCTACTCATAGTTATCCTATACCATGCACAAAGTAATAGAAAAAGAAAAGGTGAATATACGATGTACCCCATGCGTAATCAGAACCGCAGCTGCACGGATGCGAATCAAATCCGGTCCTTTCTCGAGCAAGCTCGGACCGGCTTTCTCGGATTATCCGCAAGCGATGTCCCCTATGTTATCCCGCTTAATTATGTTTGGTTGAATAACGCCATTTATTTTCATGGGGCAGAAGAAGGTAGGAAAATCAATTATATCGCCCAGAACCCGCAGGCTTGTTTCACGGTCAGCGAGAATTACGGGACCATCACGAACCCGGTACCGGCCGATACGGATACCGCCTATATGAGTGTCATCATCGAGGGAGCATTGCTTCCTGTTACGGATATCAACGAGGCAACGGAAGCGATGCAGGTCATGCTGGATAAATATGTGCCCGGTTATTATGATCGACCGCTGGGGCGGGTTCATCTGGAACGGTATGTTTCCAGTTTAGGCAGTAAAACCGCTATTTATAAATTACCTGCCGATTCGTTGTCCGCTAAGGAGCAAGCAGCACCTTTGGAGCGTATGTTCTATGCAGGGAAAACCGTTCATCATGACCGGGCATAACGGAGCGGGGCTGTGCCGGTGAAGTCGCTCCTAGAAGTCTAACGGTTGCCAGTGAGCCTAATCTCCCATTTTGCAGCGTCCCCAAATTGTAACGGTTGCCAGAGGGATTATTTCGCGATTTAGGTAGGGTTTTCGCCCGAACAAGGGTCAATAAGCGCAATGGTAACCCTTAGAGAACATATGAAGCCCCAAAACACCAAATTAGCGCTATGCCAACCGTTAGAACAAGCCCCTCCGTGCTCGGAAGGGCTTATAGCTATATCTATGAATTCACCGGGCTTTCTGCAGACAAGACACGGCAATTGGTGGGCAAGCATTTGCCCCGCTTTTGTTATTTCGCCAGCGGGAGCTTCACTTCGAAGGAAGTTCTCCCATCGTCGCTTGCTGCGGAGATCGTACCGTGATGCAGCTCGACGATGTTTTTGGCGATGGCAAGGCCAAGCCCGGAGCCGCCCGTATTCCGCGAACGGGAGTGCTCGCCGCGATAGAACCGTTGGAACAGCAAGGGAATGATGGATGATGGCAATGGCTCCCCATAGTTAGCGATTTCGACGACGGCATGGCTGTTATCGATTCGAGTTATGATATCGATGCGCCGGCCGCTTTTTCCATATTGGAGTGCGTTGACGATCAGGTTCTCGAATACCCGGACCAGCTTGTCCCCGTCGGCATGGATGATAAGGGGATGGTCGGGAAGAACCAGGCGACACTCCATCTCCGCCTGTTCGAATTGCAAACGAAATTGGCCTGCCAATTGTCCAATTAGTTCGACGAGATTGATCGGAGAAGGCCGAAGCTTCATGCCGCCGCTTGTCCGCGTATATTCGAATAAATCATCGATCATCGATTTCAGGTGCATCGATTTGTGGTGCGCGATTTGAACGTATTGCCGCAGCTCGACTTCATCCTGATATCGATCATCATTGATCAGGCCAAGATACCCGACGATGGACGTCAGCGGCGTGCGCAAATCGTGGGAAACGTTCGTGACCAGTTCGACCTTCGTCCGCTCGGCGCGCCGTTCTTCCTCGATGGACAGCTTCAGCTGCGCCGTCATTCGATTGATATTGTCGGCCAAAGCGCCGAGCTCGTCTTCTCCGCGAATCGGAAGGCGGAAATCGAAATTGCCTCCGGCGATCCGTTCGATGCCTTGCGAAATTTCCATCAGGTAGCGAATGGTCGATTGGCTGAAGACGATGAAATAGACAATCGTAAAGAAGAGGCCCGCCAACGTAAAGGATACCGCAACGCCGAGCTTGTCGTTCACCAGGTCCACGATATTGGCGAGGAACGGGAAATGGATATGATACACGGCTAACGCAAGCAAGCCAAGCAAAACGACCGTTATAATAGACGCCAACGCGCTCAAGGCGAACAAATACAACATTTTGAAACGAAGGCTCACCAATGGACTTTTAAGGATCAATTTTATACCCAACTCCCCACACGGTCTGGATGAGCTTAACGCCGCCCAGCTCGCTCTCCAATTTATCGCGAAGCTTGCTAATATGAACCATCACGGTGTTGTTGGACTCCATGAATTTGTCCTTCCATACCGCTTCGAAGATCGCCTCCGCGCTGAACACCTGCCTGGGATGGCTCGCCAGCAAATACAAAATATCAAACTCCGTCGACGTCAAATTCACATTTCGATCCTCAACGGTAACGGCATGCAATTTCTTGTTGATTTTCAGCGATTGGATCTGAATCTCATCCTGGTCTTGAGCCGGCGGTTGATTCTGCGTATTCAATAGCATGGATCTGCGCAGCAGCGACTTTACTCTGGCCAGCAGCTCCAGGGCATTGAACGGCTTGACCATGTAATCGTCGGCCCCCGTCGTCAGCCCCATGATCTTGTCCATGTCCTCCGCTTTGGCGCTCAGCATCAGGATCGGAATGCCGTCGTACTCCGCACGCACCGTTCGAACAACCTCCAGGCCGTCCATCTCCGGCATCATGACGTCGAGAACGATCAGTTGGACCGATTCCTTGGCCATCACGTCCAGCGCTTCGCGACCGTTGTTTGCCGTCAACACTTGGTAGCCTTCGTTGGTTAAGAAAATTTTGATCAGCTTGGCGATTTCCAGGTCATCGTCCGCGATCAGAATTTGAATCGGGTTCATAGAATCTCTCCGTTTGAATTGAGTTGAAATACCGCATTTGTAGCATTAGCTTATCAGATATCGTCTCCGCAACCTACCGCATGAATCCACAAATAAGAAAAACTTAAGGTTTCTTTTAAGGCGTTTTATGAACCTCTCCGGCTCGGGACGTTATCGTAGAGTTGCAAGAACATTTAACGATATCGAGGAGGTTCGTGCGAGATGGAACAACTACAACAAGCCGAACAACTTATAGACGGTTATGCGAAAATCCATACAATACAAGTCGCTAATGCTGAAATTCACCAAGGACATCTGGTCTTAATTAACCGTGAGCACCCAATCCGGCAGGAGGTTTCTACAGACAGGTTGCTGCCGCTAAGTTCGTTTCCGGCGATCCATACGCTGAGCGAGAATATGCTGCTGGATCGGACTTGCTTGCAGCATTTGGCTGATTTGCTTGAGGCTTGCGAAGGGATAAACGATATTATCGCGGTCAGCGGATATCGAACCCGTATGGAGCAGGAGCAGATTTATGAATCCTCGTTGGCCGAGAATGGCGCTGAGTATACGGCATGTTATGTTGCGTTGCCCAATAAGAGCGAGCATCAGACGGGACTGGCCGTAGACGTCGGCAAGCGGAACATAGACGTGGATTTCATCGCGCCGGTGTTTCCCGATAGCGGTGTCTATATGACCTTCAAGCAGCTGGCTGCCGGGTATGGATTCGTCCAACGATACAAGGAAGGAAAAGAAGCCATTACGCATATTTCTTGCGAGCCGTGGCATTTCCGTTATGTCGGTTATCCCCACGCTGCAATCATGGAGCGGAACGATTGGTGCTTGGAGGAATATATCGATCAGCTTCGAAGTTTCCCGTACGAAGATAATCATCTTGTATTCGAAGATGAGCGTGCTTGCGTTGCGATTTATTATGTACCGGCGGCAGGTGAGGGTACGACGACTTATACCACCGCCATTCCCGTTGTACCTTGCGATCGCTACACGGTATCGGGTAATAACAGCGATGGGTTTATTGTGACCGCATACCGGGATAAAGGAAGCCAAGCTGATGTCTAAACCAAATTTCGGCGGGCTCGATTGGCTAAAATTCATTGTCGCGATTATGGTCGTTGCCAATCATACAGGGCCGTTTCTGTCCTACAGCACCACGGCTGATTTTGTTCTAAGCAATTTGCTTACTCGCATAGCCGTTCCGGTTTTCTTCATGACAGCCGGGTTTTTATTCTACCGCAAACTAACCGGGGACCCGGCGAAAGATCGTAAAGCACTGTACGGTTACTTGCGGAGGACCGGAAAGTTATATCTGATTGCGATCGTGCTGTACATTCCGCTGAATGTGTATAAAGGTTATTTTTCGGATTCCTTCACCGTTTATTCGTTGATCAAGGACATTGTGTTTGACGGCACATTCTATCACCTGTGGTATTTGCCGGCCTTAATGTTAGGGTTGTTAATTACTTACGTCATGTATCGGATGAAGTCCATGAACGCTATGCTGGCTATCGCAGGCGGCTTGTACATCGTGGGACTGCTGGGGGACAGCTATTATGGAATCTTGCCAAGCGGTAGTGTAATCACGCAAATGTATGCAGGTATGTTCAATGTGTTCGATTACACGCGTAATGGGTTCTTCTATGCTCCTATCTTCCTTGCGCTCGGCGCTTGGGCAGCCAAGCAGCCGTCTTCCGCGAAATCGCCGATTGCCAATGCAACTTTGTTTGCGTGCTCGCTCGGCTTGATGGTTCTGGAAGGATCGGTTCTGCGCGCCTTTGATATTCCGCGGCATGACAGCATGTATATCTTTGCGCTGCCCGCGACGTATTTCTTGTTCCATTGGGCCATGCAGTGGAAGGTCCAGTCGAGCAAAACGTTCCGAGAGTGGCGCGTATGGGTATACATTCTTCATCCGATTGCTATCGTGCTCGTTCGCGGAGCAGCAGAGGCAGCGCACTTGGAACGACTGTTTATCGCGAACAGCTTGCTCCATTTTGTCGCTGTGTGCCTGGTCTCGGTCGGGATGTCCGCCGTTACGGTCTGGGTAGTGGACAACAAACGAAGAAGAAAACTCCGGCCAAGACGTTACGCGCTGGAGCAATCGTAAGGGGCTTGACTACAAATAAGAAATATTTAAGGAATCCTTTATGGCGTGTTATAAACCTCCTCGGCCCGGGGCGTTATCTTAGAGATAGAGCAACGGACAAGAACCTAGGAGGCATTACAAATGAAAACCAAGTTGTACTTACTATACGGCGGTAAATCCGTCGAGCACGACGTGTCATTGAAAACGGCAGTTACGGTCCTGCTTTCCATAGCTGAAAGCCGCTTTGAAGTGTATCCCATCTATATTACGCGCGATGGCTTATGGTGTTCGCCCGGACAACTTTCTAAGGAAGATTTAACGATTGAGCGGCTTATCGCGCGGCCTGATTCGAAAGACGCAGCCGACTCGATCGGTCGAATATTAACAGGCGTGCTGGCATTGCCCGGCCCCAAAGTCGTCATGCCGCTTCTGCACGGCCCTAATGGGGAGGACGGCACGGTGCAAGGCTTGATGGAGCTGCTGAATATTCCCTACGTTGGGAATGGCGTACTCTCAGCTGCACTTACGCTGGATAAGGCGATGTCGAAACAGATATTGGCCCAAGCCGACATTCACCAAACGGAATATGTCGTATGCCGCTATGAGGAGTGGAAAACGGATGAGAAGGCGATCCTCGCCGGCGTGGAGGAGAGCATTGGTTATCCCTGTTATGTGAAGCCGGCTTCTCTCGGATCGAGCATCGGCATCAGCAGATGCACGAACCGAAATGAGCTGCAGGCCGGCATACTGGAGGCGTTCTCCTATGATAAGAAGCTCGTGTTCGAACGCGAGGTGGCCGGCAGGGAAATTCAAGTGGCGGTCATCGGCAATGAGAAGCCCCTTGCTTCGCTGCCCGGGGAATTTATCCACGAGCATCGATTCTTCGATTACGAATCCAAGTATTTCGATAAGCAGCTTCGCATGTCCATCCCGGCCGAGCTGCCGAACGGCCTGACCGAGCGAATCCGCGAGCTGGCGATCCGAGCTTATCAAGCTCATGGCTGCGAGGGCCTTGCCCGCGTCGACTTCTTCCTGAACAGTGACGGCGATCTGTTCCTTAACGAGATTAATGCTTTGCCCGGATTCACGAACTTCAGCATGTATCCGGTGATGTGGGAACGTACCGACGGAACGACCTATGCGGAGCTGGTCGAGAAATTGATCGGCCACGCGATTGCCAGGCACGAGAACAAACAAACGATTCGTTATTCCAAATAAAGCGAGGCGGAAGGAATGCTAAGAGATACATGGGCTGAAATTAGTGTAAGCCGCATTCGCGAGAATATGCAGACCATTCGCCGCACCTTACTTCCATCCGTCAAGCTGATGGCCGTCGTGAAGGCGAACGGCTATGGACATGGCGACCTTGAGTCAGCAGCGGCGGCGGAATCGGCAGGGGTGGATTATCTGGCCGTCGCCTACCTTGAGGAAGCACTGCATTTGCGCGCTAGCGGCATCCAATTGCCGATCCTAATCTTGACTCCAATCAAGCCGGAGCTGGTGCCAATGGCGCTCGAGCATGAGTTAACGTTAACCGTAACGAGTGCCAAATGGTTTGCGGAGCTGCGGAAATCCATCCCTTACGCCGCTTCGGGAAAGCTTCGCATTCATGTCAAGATGGACACGGGCTTAGGGCGGATCGGAATTCGAACGCGGCAAGAATGGGATGAGCTTGTTCCTTGGCTTCGCGCGGAGGATGTAGAGGTCGACGGCTTCTATACGCATTTCGCGACGGCAGGGCAGGCGGACACCGACTTTCTGGAGCAGCAAGTTGCACGCTTCCTCGAAATGAAGGAGTGGGGACGCTCGTCCGGCTTAGCGATTCGCCATTATCATTGCGCAGGCAGCGCCGCGGCACTACGGTTTCCGCAGCTGGCGATGGATATGGTGCGGATCGGGGCAGCGATGTACGGCTTCTATCCGGAGAAGCTCGTACGCTCCGTGAAGCTTGAGCCGGCATTAAGCCTTCATAGCCGTCTGATCCAGGTGAAGAAGCTGGCCAAAGGCGAATATCTCGGCTATGACAATTCATACCAAGCCGAAGCAGATGAGTGGATCGGAACCGTGCCGATCGGCTATGCGGATGGTTGGAATCAGCGGATGCAAGGTACGGATGTGCTCGTTGAAGGCCGGCGTGCCAAGATCGTCGGCAAGATCTGCATGGATCAGCTAATGATTAGGCTTCCTCGTCCTTGCCCGGAAGGAACGCAGGTAACGTTGATCGGACGGCAAGGAGCCGAACGCATTACGATCGCAGAGCTTGCCGAACCGCTCGGCTGCGCACAGCAGGAGATATCCACATCTCTTTCTGCTCGCGTCACGAGAACATACATCGAATATGAGGAGACACGAGCGCTGACAATAGCGGACAACGTTACATTCGGTCTTTGGCATGAACACTTCAGCTCCGGTCGCGATGAACGCTTTCTATGTAACCTTTAAAAATAATTTAGATAGTTACTTGCATTCATCTGTGGCACGTGATATATTACGTTATGTAACTAGTTAATTTTATTTAGATTGTTACAAATGTGGTGTGGAAAACGTGTAAACCGAGTGGGAATGTTGCTTTTTGCGCTGTGATAAGTTCGTTGAATTTACGTATACCGGGGCCTTTGAGAAGTCACTTCTTTTAGAAACATGAAACGCTTGTCGACACTTTATGAAGTTCATATTTCATTCCATTTAGAACGTTTACTCTCCCGAAGATTCGGCCTGCGAAGCTGGGCTGCGCGTAGTTATCACAAGCTAATTTACTTCAAGTCACTGCGCTAGTTTGCTCGGCCACCCACAAACTCAAATCAGAAGGAGATTAACAACATGACTAATCCACAAAGTATTCGTCCGTTTCACGTGAACGTTCCGGAAGCGGAACTAACGGAATTGCGCAATCGTATTCTCGCTACAAGATGGCCGGAGAAAGAAACCGTTTCGGATCAATCGCAAGGCACGCAGCTTGAAACGATGCAAGAGCTTGCTCGTTATTGGGCAAATGAATACGACTGGCGCAAGGTTGAAGCGAAGATCAACGCTGTGCCGCATTTCCTTACGGAAATCGACGGTTTGGATATTCACTTCATCCACGTTCGTTCGAAGCATGAGAACGCAATGCCGATCCTCATTGCTCACGGATGGCCGGGCTCGATTATTGAGCAGATGAAACTGATTGAACCATTGACTAATCCTACGGAACATGGCGGAAATGCATCGGATGCTTTCCATGTTGTTATTCCGTCGATGCCTGGATACGGGTACTCGGGTAAACCTACGACGACAGGCTGGGATCCGGCACGCATCGCGCGCGCTTATGGTGAACTGATGACGCGTCTTGGTTACGAGAAGTATGTTGCACAGGGCGGCGACTGGGGTGCAATTGTTGTTGATGCCATGGCCGTACAGGAGCCTAAAGGATTGCTCGGCATTCACACCAATATGGCTAAGGTAATTCCGGCCGACGTTGATGCGGCGATTTGGTCCGGCAACCCGCTGCCGGCAGGTCTTTCTGACGAAGAGATTAAAGCGTGTGAGCAAGTGCGCGAGAATAAATTTTATTATGCGTTCATCATGGGAACGCGTCCACAAACGCTGACCGGGCTGGTGGATTCACCTGTCGGTTTGGCAGCCTTTATGCTGGACCACGACTGGAAGAGCCTTGCCTTGATTACCAGATCCTTTGCCGGTATCCAAGAAGGCTTGTCGCGCGATGACGTCCTCGATAACATCACGCTCTTCTGGTTCACGAACTCGGCGATTTCTGCGGCACGTATCTACTGGGAGAACAAAACATCCTTCTTCGCTGTCCAAGGCGTTAAGCTTCCGGTTGCCGTTAGCGTATTTCCGGACGAGCTCTTCGAAGCGCCGAAGAGCTGGACAGAGAAAGCTTATCCGAACCTGATTCACTACAACAGACTTCCTAAGGGCGGACATTTCGCAGCTTGGGAGCAGCCAGAATACATGACCGAAGAAATCCGTACAGGATTAAGGTCGCTGCGTTAATCGGAATGATTTGATGAAACTGAGGGAGCTCACCGTGAGTGGGCTCCTTCTTTGCGTTGGTTGGTACTCCTGCATGTATTAATAGGACATTGCGATATGGTTAGACTAACAAGATTCAGCAGATGAGAAGGAGTCGAGGAACAGGGGGGAGGGATAATGATGCTGAAAGTTACGAATCGCGTATGGCGGAAGTCGGTTTCGCTAAGAGGGCTTTTCGGGCTGAAGCTCGTATATGACCTCGTCCTGACGGGCCTGTTTTATTATGAAAACTCGATTGCGATCTTCTGGAAGCTGACTTTTCTTGTGTTTTCCTTACTGGTGTTTCTGTTCGTTAATTTCTTCTATTCCAACATGAAGAAGCATTGGCTGTTGTACCTCTTGGTCATTGATTTCTTGGTATCGGCTTCTTATGGCTATATTTACATCGGGGGTAGAATTCCCAATCATCTGTTTAATGGCATTACGGCTTTAGCCATCTTCATGTTTATTAAGAACACCGGATTGCTTATCGCATCCGGCGTGCTCTTGTTATTCCTTTATTTAGCCGCGATGAGTACCATTGATTGGACGTTGTATCAGCATCTTAATCTATCCGGCTATTATGTTTCCTCTTCGTTTATCGTGTTTGCGTGCATTGTTAGCTTTATGATTCATTCCTATAAAAGGGCAAGCTCGGATACCCTGCAGCTCTACGATCAGTTAAAGCAATCTCATGAGCAGTTGCGGGTGTATGCGGACCAAGCGGAAGAGTGGGCAGCCACAAGGGAAAGAGTGAGAATGACACGGGAAATTCATGATACGGTCGGTCATAAACTGACGGCCGTGTTGGTTCACTTGCAAGTGGCTCGAAAGCTAAGCAAGCTGGATGCTTTACGCAGTGAGCAAACCTATTTGGAATGTGAGGGTTTAGTGAGGTCTGCTCTGCAAGAGGTGCGACTTTCCGTAAGGGCAATAAGAGACGACTCGCATACATCAGCACCTTTACATGAAAACCTTGCCCGCTTATCGGAGGAGTTTACTAAGTTTACCGAGGTTCATACGGTGTTGGAAGTCGAAGGGAAGCCCGTCGACCTCCCCATCGATCTTCGATTAACGGCCTATCGCATCGCGCAGGAATCGCTTACCAATGCTCAGAAGCATGGCCATGCGACTCGTATCGTTATTGTGCTCGTTTATGCGGAAGCCGTATTTCGTCTAATTATTCGTAATAACGGAGAATTGCCTGTCGAGCTAAAACCGGGGTTTGGATTGATGAATGTACAAGAAAGGGTGCGGGAGTGGGGCGGAGAGGTTCATTTCAGGATGGATCAGGAGTCAGGCTTCGCCGTTGAAGTACAGTTTCCTTACGTTAGAACGGAAGTGGAGGGGGAGCATTGAAAATCCTCATTGTCGACGATCAACGGCTGATGAGAGAGGGTCTTGCGACTATCATTGGTTTGGAGCCGAGTATGGAAGTGGTTGGGACAGCGGAAGATGGTCGAGATGCTTATGCCAAAGTAATCGAATGGCAGCCTGACGTCGTGTTGATGGATATTCGAATGCCGGGCATGGATGGCGTGGAAGGAACAGAATTGATTCTTAAGCACTTTCCGGAGACAAAGGTGCTGATTCTCACCACTTTCGATGATGCGGAGCTCATTATGAATGCATTGGGGAAAGGCGTACACGGTTATTTACTGAAGGACATGCCGTCGGAGGCCATTATCAGTGCGATCCAATCGGTGTACAACGGAGGAACGGTGCTTCAACACGATATCACCGCCATGCTGCTCAAGGAATTGAAGAAACTATCCGATATGAATCCCAATCTAGCCCATTCATTAAGTAAAAAGGAGCCCGCTGAGCTGAGTAAGTTGACTGAAAGAGAGAAAGATGTAATCGAACTACTGGGTCAAGGACTTAATAACAAAGAAATCGCCGATTCCCTGTATCTTACGGAAGGAACCGTGAAGAATCACGTTTCCAATCTGATCGCGAAGCTGGGACTTCGTGATCGGACACAAGCTGCCCTATTTGCGGTACGTCATCTTGGGCCATGATGAGGCATGACTTTTGGCATGAGGCGTGAATTTATTCATGGTTTGAAGTCAAATTTTGGCCTTCTTCTCGTATATTGTTCATGACTTTCCGCAGATTTGCTCGTGTTCGATTGTTGTTATAATTCCGGCAGGGATACCGAGGATGCTGAAGAGTGAGATCGATCAGTAAAAAAGTGGTGGAAAGAAGGGAATGAATGAAAAAGGGTTGGTTTGAGCTGGATAAGTACAAGCATCGTCATGATTATACCCGTAATCATTCCAGAATGTGGGAAATTAAAATTTATTCCTATGAAGGCGAAGACGAATCGACACCGGATGTAACCTTGGTCTTGAATACGACCAAAGGGAACGGAAATGGGTATTGCTTGGTGGAATGTTCGATTTCTTATGTAGGCCGCTCCATCATGTTTGATGAGGTCATAACATTGGTCAAACGGCTGGATGAGATCAGCAGGAATAATGATTGCGTTAGTTTGACCGAACACTTGGTAGTCTGTCGCGAGTATTTTGATTGCGGAAGCATTCTACCAAGATCATATGCCCGTTCTGCTTATGCAGAAACAGGGGGATAATTCGGCATGGCTCAGCTTATTTGTTAAGTACATATTCACGTTATGCAGTCCTTATTAAGAAGGGCTGCATTTTTTTACATCAGGAGCTAATTTCGGCTCACTCAAAAGTAACCAGTTAAAATAAAATAGATAGTTACTTGAAATCTGAATGCGCGCATGATATATTTGTAACCATCAAAACAATTATAGATAGTTACTATGAAGAGGAGGATATTGGATATGTACAAAAAAGTCATCATTTGGTCCCTTCTAATCGCTCTGGTTGCTGGATCTATTTATGAAATCAATTGTTTCCTGAACTACTAAGATGCAACAGAGGAGAAGAAGAAATTGAAATTCAGAAAAAGTTTGTTGGTTGTGTTGGCGATTGCTCTGGTTTTCTTCATTGGTTATTCGCTTTATATGTCGTATCACAAGAAAGAAATAGCAAAGGCGCAAGAGCTGCTGGATACGTTTATTGAAAGCTCGGATACCCCTTATGAAACAGCTATATTTGCAGGAGGATGCTTCTGGCATATGGAAGAGGCTTTCGAGCAGATTGATGGTGTTGTGCGTGTTGAAACGGGTTATACAGGAGGAAACACCAAGAACCCCACCTATGAAGAAGTGGGCTCCGGAACTACAGGACATCTTGAGTCGATCGAAGTTTTGTATAACCCGAATCAGATTACGTATGATAACCTCCTTCAATTGTTTTGGCGCAACGTCGATCCTACAGATGCAGACGGCCAATTCGCTGATCGCGGCCAGGACTATCTATCCGCAGTATTTTACAGAAGTCATGAACAGCGAGAGCTGGCTGAAGCATCAAGAGATGCATTAACAGCATCCAATCGATTCGAGAAACCGATTGTAACCAAGATTGCCTCTGCATCGACGTTTTACAAAGCCGAAACGGAGCATCAGGATTATTACAAGAAGAACCCTCTCCATTACGAGCTGACTGAGCTCGTCTCAGGTCGCGAATCTTTTCTGACGAAAGCTTGGGGCGAGGATCTGGAAGTGAAGTTGAATGCCAATACAGGGTTTCATAAAGACTTCAATAAAGCGGAAAAGCTGAAAACACTGACTAAGCACCAATACAACGTCACTCAGAATGATCGTGATGAACCGCCATACGAGAACGAATACTGGGCGAACACAGAAGAAGGCATTTACGTCGATATTGTTTCGGGCGAACCTTTGTTCAGCTCAAAGGATAAATATGATGCAGGTTCGGGCTGGCCAAGCTTTACGAAGCCGCTAGAGCCGAACAATATTGTTTTGAAACAAGGCTCTGGATTATTCACCTCGACAACCCAAGTCAGAAGCCGGTATGCAGATTCCTTTCTGGGTGATTTGTTCAATGACGGACCGGCGCCTACGGGACTGCGGTACTGTGTAAACTCTGCATCCATGGTATTTATTCCGAAAGCCAAACTTGACAAGGAAGGGTATGGCGTTTATGCGGCGGAGTTTGGAGAGGAGAAGCTATCCAATGAGAGATGAATTCGTGTTACGACTCGTTAACAAACACATCAAACAATTGATTCGTGTACTTAATCAATGCCCGCCGGAGAAGCGCAGCATCGTACCTGAAGGTTATAAAAACAACATTCATTGGCATTTGGGACATGTGCTTGTCATCACGCATTTCGATGTGCTTATTCTTTCTGAGCAGACAGGCTTGCTTCCTGACCACTATCAAGATTTCTTCGCTTATGGTTCGAAACCTGCGGATTGGCAAGGGGAACCGCCTGAGTGGGACGAATTGATCGCCAAGCTCAAAGAGCTGAACCATCACATCCACGAGACGTTGAAAGATAGACTGGACGAACCCGTGAGAGAGAATGCCCTGCATACTCAGAATATCGGGGAACTCATTTACTTGACCGCCGTGCATATGAAATATCACCAAGGCGTCGTTTACGGCATGCTTAATTCGTTGAAATCGAGAACTGCTGAGGCGCAAGATGATCTGACTACGGTGAATGAAAACGCGGTTACGCCAAACGAAACCGCAATCTTCACCGGCGGATGCTTCTGGCATATGGAAGAAGTATTCCAGAAGCTTGGCGGCGTTTCGGATGTGTATACCGGTTACTCGGGCGGACAGGATACAAACCCGACCTATAATAAAGTCGTATCGAAGACCACGGATCAACTCGAGTCGGTCGAGGTTCATTACAATCCGGATCGAGTTACGTATGACGAGCTGCTCAAGGTGTTCTGGCAGAACGTAGATCCTACGGATGATCAGTCCGCTATCTTCTATAAGGGTCAGGAGCAGAGGGAGCGGGCTGAAGCATCTCGCAAGGAATTGCGATCCTCTAGATGGTTCCATAAACCGATAGGTACGAAAATCGCCGAAGCAACGCCGTTTTATAAAGCGGAGGACGAGCATCAAGACTATTACAAAAAAAGCACGCTGAGCTTTAAGGTAAGCGAATTCCTGTCCGGTGGCAGTTTCATTATGAATAAAATGCGGGGGAGATGGCGAAATGAAAACGAACGATAAGCAAGGTGCTAAAGGAAGTTTTGACAAAGATGAAAAGTTGAAGAATTTGACTAAGCTCCAATATGACGTAACGCAGCGTGGCATGGACGAGAGACCGTTTGCGAACGAATACTGGGATAACGAAGAGGAAGGCATTTACGTCGATGTCGTTTCCGGCGAGCCTCTGTTCAGCTCTAAGGACAAATACGATGCGCGTACAGGCTGGCCTAGTTTTTCAAAACCGCTGGATTCGAATAATGTTGTGCTCAAACGCAAAGGTTTCTTCTTTGGAACAGAAGTCAGAAGCCGTAATGCGGATTCCTTCTTAGGTGATGTGTTTAACGACGGGCCAGCGTCAACGGGATTGCGATTTTGCGTGAACTCCGCAGCTATGGAATTCATTCCGAAAGCCGATCTGGAGTCAAGAGGATATGGCGCTTATGTCGCCCTATTCAGCGAAGAGGTATAAGTAAACAGGAATGAAGTCACTAAATATTGCAATCAAATTACTATTACTGATCGTAGTCGTCATCGGTTTATTAGGGTTCAATCATAGCGTTCTGCACCTCAATCCTGAAGGCATCAGGACGTGGATTGTAAGGTTCGGAGGGGCCGCTCCGTTGCTGTTCATTCTCATCTATGCGGTGCGCCCCTTGCTATTATTTCCTGCTTCCGTTCTTTCCTTGGCGGGCGGATTGGCTTTCGGTCCGGTGTGGGGCACCGTGTATACCATTGTCGGCGCAACGATCGGCGCAATATTGTCTTATTGGATAGCGAGATTGTGGGGGGACAGATTAGTTTCCGCTCGGTTAAAGGGGAACTGGGGGAAGCTCGAGCAGCAGCTGGAGCAAAGGGGCTATCTCTATATACTGCTGCTGCGTCTGATTCCCCTATTCCCGTTTGATCTGATCAGTTACGGAGCCGGTGTGGCCAAAGTGCGTTTTCCGGCTTTTCTATTCGGTACGCTTCTGGGCATCATTCCGGGAACGTTTGCTTATAGCTTCCTGGGCTCGAGCTTCCTGCACGAGAAGACGTCAACCATCGTCATTGCCGCGATCGTATTCATGATTGTCACACTGATTCCGCTTATTTTCAAGAAACGGGCATTTACGCCATAGAGGGAGGGAGCGGATACGTTGAAGAGCTATGATCTTATTGTCATTGGCGGTGGATCGGGAGGACTTACGGCAGCGGCGGGTGCAGTTCATCTCGGGGCCAAAGTGGCGTTAATTGAGAAAGAGCCTGAGCCGGGTGGGGACTGTTTGCATACCGGCTGCGTGCCTTCCAAAGCGTTGATCGCCGCAGCCAAGGAGCTCCACACGGCTAAGAAAGCTGCAGAAGCTTATGGATTGAAGTTGGTAGGTGAAGCCGATTATCTTGAAGCCTACCGAAGAGTTCAGACCGCTAAAGCAACCATTCAACATCATGACAGCACAGAGCGATTTCGAAGCATGGGTGTGGATGTGTTTCATGGACATGGTCAATTCCGGGACAAACATCACATTGAGATAGATGGCGGCGAAGTGCTTTATGGCAAACGCATTGTTATCGCCACGGGCTCCAGGGCATCCGTTCCGCCTATTGCCGGTTTGGATGATGTGGATTTTCTGACCAATGAAAGTGTGTTTGATAGAGGTGCGCTGCCCAAGAGTCTCGTTGTGATTGGAGCCGGACCGGTTGGGTTGGAATTGTCTCAAGCTCTAGCCCGCCTTGGTGCTAAAGTAACCGTTCTCGTAAGAGGCTCGCGAATATTAAGCAAAGAAGATAAAGATCTCATTCCCTACGCACAGAAAGCGCTCGATAAAGAAATGTCGTTTCTGTTTAATACGAGTGTGAGTAAGGTTGAGGCTATGCCCGATGGGAGAAAGCGATTGTTGCTGGAGCGTAACGGGGAACAGCATCAATTGGAGACAGATGCCATATTCATTGCGACCGGACGAAGGCCGAACACGGATCGTCTTGGACTTTCGGACATTGGCATTCAAATGGACCATGAGCATATTGCGGTAGGAAATACGCTGCAGACAAACATTCCGCATATCTATGCAGTCGGAGATGTGATCAAGCCGTTTCCGTTCACGCATGTTGCAGGAATGGAAGGTAAAATCGTAGTAGCAAACGCGGTGCTCGGTTTAAAACGAAGAGTAAGCTACGATCACGTTCCATGGGTAACGTACACCGATCCGGAGATCTTTCATTTGGGGATGACGGAAGATGAGGCTCGCAATAAGGTTGGAGATGACATCCGGATTTACAAAGTGACATTAGATCAAGTGGATCGGTTTATTACGGATCAGAATACAGAAGGCATTGTTAAGGTAATTACGGATGCGAAAGGAAGAATCTTGGGTGCTCACGCTGCCGGGAATGGAGCGGGCGACTGGATGCAGCAGGCGGTTTTTGCGAAGCGCTTTGGTCATAAGCTACCGGATATTTCGCAAGTTGTACATCCGTATCCTTCCCGTTCGGAAGCTCTATTGCGAACAGCCGATCACTATTGGCGAGATCGGTTGTTTCAAGGCGGCATCGCGGGGCGGTTAATAAAGGCATATGTAAAGTGGTTTCGTTAGCAACATAGGAGGATTCTGTTTTGAAAAACACACGTAATGCTCTAATCATTTTCTTACTAATCATAATTTGTTTAATTACAGCGGCCTGCTCCGGTAAACAGCCAATCGAACAAGATACGGCTGCCGGCAATCAGCTGCTTTCGAGCAGCTGGGATCAAGTGTTAGCCGAAGCTAAAGGCCAAACCGTGAATTGGTATATGTGGGGCGGAAGCGATGCCATTAATGAATTTGTAGACCGGAAATACGGGCGTGTCCTAAAGGAGCAGTATGGAATCAACTTACATCGTGTGCCCATCAGTGATACTGCGGAAGCGGTGAATAAGGTACTAAACGAGAAGCAGGCCGGCAAAAATCAGGGGGGCAGTGTGGATCTGATTTGGATCAATGGCGAGAACTTTGCCACCTTGAAGCAAGCAAGCGCCTTGTTTGGGCCTTTCGCAGCTAAGCTTCCGAATGCCAAATACGTCGATTATGACAACCCTGCTGTAGTGAAGGACTTTGGTCTGAATACGGAAGGATACGAATCCGTCTGGGGCAGTGCGCAATTTCAATTCGTGTATGATGCCAACCGTATCCAGCCAAGCGAGCTGCCGCATACCTATATGGAATTGAAACAGTGGGTGGAGAAACATCCAGGGCGATTCACCTACAATGCACCGCCTGACTTTACAGGCATACGTTTTGTGAAGCAATTGTTCTACGAAGTGAGCGGAGGGTATCAGAACTGGTCGCAACCGTTCGATCAGCAACGTTTTGATTCGGAAGCATCCAAGGTTTGGGATTATTTAAATGAGCTTAAACCGTCATTATGGCGCAAGGGAGAAACGTATCCCAAAACCACTGCTGAACTCATGACCTTATTCAATAACAACGAAGTGGACTTTGCCTTCACACAAGATATTGGAGGTATTACGACGGATATTGGAAAAGGGAAGCTGCCCAAGACTGCAAAGCCATACGTCTTCGACACCGGCACAATCGGCGATTATCATTATGTGGCGATCCCCTACGATGCATCGCATAAAGCTGCAGCTATGGTAGTGGCCAATCTGATTCTGGATCCCAAGCTGCAATTCGAGAAAGCAGATCCTGCAAGCGGCTGGGGAGACGGAATTGGGATCGATCCTACGCAATTAGATGGAGAATACAAGACGCTCTACACGGAGTTAACAGCCAATAGCGGAGCAACGGCCGTCCCTGCTGACGTGCTTCTGAAACATAAGCTTCCCGATCTGCAAGCCGCGTACACACTGGCCTTGGAAGAAGGCTGGAAGAATCATGTTTTATTCCAGAAGTAAACCGATTCAGCTGCTGCTCGTAGGGGGGATGCTTCTTCCGGCCCTTCTAGTTGCAGCGGGAACGTTCTTTGCCGCGCTGATTATTAATGGCATTCAAAGCTTAGATTACTTGCCCTTAATCGGCCAAACTACCTTATCGCTGCATGTCTATGGGGAGCTATTTCATTCTGCCCTTTTTTATCGTGCACTCCTTTATTCATTGGGGATTTCACTGGTAACAACGGTGCTGTCGGCTTTGATTGCCGTAGTGCTGGCACTCTGGATACGGCGATATACAGGTCAAGGAGGCTGGCTTCATTTCTTGTTGCAATTTAATCTGCCGGTCCCTCATGTTGTAGGCGCGATCGCTACAATCTTGCTTCTCGGACAAAGCGGACTGATTTCCCGATTAGCCTACCTGGCAGGGGTGATTCAGCAGCCCTCACAGTTTCCCGTATGGGTCGCCGATCAGAATGGGATTGGAATCATGCTGGAATATGTGTGGAAAGAGGTTCCGTTTATTGCTGTGTCCGTGCTGAGTATTCTAAAGTCATGGGTCATCCCCTATGAGAAGCAATTGCAGCTGCTCGGCGCGAATGGTTGGCAGAGATTCAGGTTCGTCACGTTCCCTTTCATGCTGCCTGCTTTGCTGGCCTCTTCGATTATCGTATTTGCTTATACATTCGGAGCATTTGAGGTGCCTTACCTCTTGGGTTCTGTGAGTAAACCAACACTCCCCATTCTGGCTTATCAAGCCTATCTCAACCCGGACCTTACGTATCGGCCGGAGGCGATGGCTATCAATATGGTCATTACCATAATCAGCATGATTCTTATCTTGTTCTATATGAAATGGGGAGAAGGGTATGCGGAGAAACAACTTCAATCACGGTAATGGTTACTACGCCGTATTGCTCACCATCATGATCCTGTTGTTTCTCCTTCCCTTATTACCTCTCCTGGCTTGGTCATTTGCGCAGCAATGGCGATTCCCGGATCTGGTTCCAACGGCCTCGCTTCGTGCTTGGCATTATGTGTTTGCTGCTCACTCACAAGTGAGGGGTGCACTGTTCCATAGCTTGGGATTGGCTATTGCTACAAGCTTACTGACACAAGTAGTGGCTTATCCGGCAGCTCGTGCATTGGGTCTGTATGTGAAAAGATGGAACAAAACGATTCGCTTCATGCTCATAGCCCCCATCTTGATTCCGGGCATTTCCATAGCGACAGGCGTGCATGTCTTGTTCCTATGGCTTGGGTTGTCTGATCAATGGCTTGGGGTGCTGCTGTCGCATTTAATTCCGGCTATTCCGTATTCCATCTATGTGTTGTACGGATTTTATGCCGGGTACGACATCGCTTACGAGAAGCAGCTGCATGTGCTGGGAGCGAACAGACTGCAAGCCTTCAAGCTGATTGAGCTGCCGCTCCTGCTTCCGGCCTTATCCGTCAGTGTTTTATTTAGCTTTTTAATTTCCTGGAGTCAATATTTATTTACCGTTTTCATTGGCGGCGGCAGCTTGATCACCGTTCCGATGCTGCTATTTAGTGCGTTATCCAGTGGCGACTATTCGCTCATGGGCGCGTTATGCATGATCGTGGTATTGCCGGCGCTCCTACTCGTTATTTTCAGCTCCAGAGGAGTGAAGAAGGATCGCTATCAAGGATAGGAGGTGAATCGTGTTGATTCAAGCGTCTCATCCATTCTTACAAGTAAACGATATGATGTACCGATACAATCATTCGCAATCATTTACCCTGGACAAGCTGTCTTGTACGCTTGATAAAGGCAAACTCCTTGTCATCTTAGGACCTTCAGGCAGCGGCAAATCAACCTTACTTGAGCTTATTGCGGGCTTATTGAGACCGAGCCAAGGAAGCATCATCATGGGAGGGAGACCGATTCATCAGCTCCCTCCTGAGCTTCGAAAGTTATCGATGATTTTTCAAAAGCCTTACTTGCTTCCGTTTCTCACGGTCGGAGAGAATGTGGAGATCGGCCTTCGATTGCAAGGGCTGCCATCCCATGAACGCAGAGCGAGATCGGAAGACATGCTGCAGCAGGTCGGGTTGGCCGGATACTATCACCGTCCGCTATCATCCCTATCCGGAGGGCAGGAGCAGCGTGTGGCATTAGCACGATCCCTTGTCATTGAACCGCAGCTTATACTGCTGGACGAGCCGTTCAGCCAACTGGATCCATTGCTGCGCAGACAAATGGGGCGCTGGCTCAGTGAGCTGAAGCGAAAATGCGATATTCCGATGATTATGGTCACACATGACAGGGAAGAGGCTTTAACACTGGGTGACCAGTTTATCGTCCTGCGTGACGGTGTAGTACAGCAGTCGGGGACCCTTGATAACATCTATTACGAGCCTGCTAATCGATGGATGGCGGATTTCATGGGAATCGACAATGTTGTGGATGGCATGAAGAGGGGAACGATAGTGACCACCTTTCTAGGTGAGGTGAAGGTCCATCCGCGATGTGTAGACGTACCGGATGGACCGGTTCATATTGTTGTTCGATCGGAATGGCTCCAACCTGATCCGGCATCCACTCTTAAAGCGAAGATAACGGGAAGCGCGTTTCTCGGCGAGTATACAGAAGTGACAGCTCATGTGAATAAGGAGTCCGTCGTAATGAAGCAGCTCGGCTTCTTAAAGCATGAACTCGGAGTTGAAATAGGTATTCGCTTGGCTGTATCACATGTCTGGTGTCTACCCAAGGAGGTTATCTAACAAATGCTGGATTCTTATGCACGTCATACTGTTCAGCCTGCAATTGAAGGTGGAGCTATATTCTTCCGATCGGCTGGTTTAACAGCAAATAAGATCACTTGGGCTGCCATGTTGATAGGTGTGGGGAGCGGGGCCGTACTTACGCTTGGTTGTCCAGTGGCGGCTGTTGTGATGTTATGGATATCTGGTTATCTCGATGCGGTAGACGGCACCCTTGCCAGAATGACTAAGCCGTCTAGATGGGGGACTATCTTGGATATCACGTTTGATCGCGTAGTGGAAGGGGGGTTGCTCATTGCGCTTTTACTCGTCAATGCGGAGGCCTATTTGCCCATTGCGCTCAATTTAGCGGCAATCCTAGTTACGATTACGATATTTCTTGTTACCGGCAATGTCATCCCCAACACAGGAGCAAAAGGATTCCACTATAATCCGGGTCTCTTAGAACGAACAGAAGCGTTTGTGTTTGTTACGCTTATGATTCTAGTACCAAACTTGGTTTGGGAGCTGGCCTGGCTATTCTTCGCACTGCTCCTTCTCACAATTATGAAGCATCTTAGAGATGTGTATGTGTGGTTAGGCAAGAACAATATTGACTGAGCTGAAATCCCGCCTAGTGAGGCGGGATTTTTGATTTTACATAATTTAGAAGGGGAATGAACATAACTATCTATAATGTTGGCACGGTTATGGGAGGCCTTATTCTCGATGTCTAGTGATGGAGTAAAGAAGATGTCTTTAAAGGAATATGTAGCAGACACCTTGTCAGGCGATGGTGATTTCGTTTCAAGAGCGATCCCGGTGTTGAATGGGAAAGCTGAAGTCAATGTGATGTACATCGAGAATCTGATTGAAAATGAAATGATCAACACCTACGTCATTGAACGATTGCAGGACAGTAATGGGGAAGCGAATGATCTGAGCTCGGTCGAATTCATGGATCGGATGAAATCCAAAGTCCTCTCTGTTGCGAATGTGTATAGCTCTGGCGATAGAGATCACCTCGTACAAGCTATCCTTACAGGTCATGTTGCAGTAACCGATAACGAAGCAGATCATGCGGTAGTTATCCCCTTAGGGAAGCGTGAAGCAGCTGAAAAGTCAGAAACAGAGCCAGCCATACAAAGTGGAAATGAAGCATTCACAACAAATATAAGTAAAAACATCAACCTCTTACGAACGAGATTGCCGTCCCCGAACTTCATGTTTAAACAGATCGAGCTCGGAAGGACCTCCCATACGAAAGTCAGGGTTGTTTGGTTGAAGAACGCAGCCAAGCCTCAACTTATTGATGAAATATGCAGCAGATTAAATCGAATCGATATCGATGTCGTTCATTCGATGTCCGTTTTAACGGAGCTGACCGAAGATAATCCTTTATCGATTTGGCCACAACATAAGTTGACTGAACGAGTTGATGTAACCGTCGCAAATTTAGCTGAAGGCCGCGTGGCCATCCTATGCGATAACTTCGCTTTTGTCATCGTTGTCCCTTTAATGGTGTTACAGGAATTTCAGACACCCGATGACTATTCGCAGAAATGGATATTCAGTTCCATCATGAGAATCACGCGGATAATTGCATTTTTTCTTTCTTCGACGCTGTCTTCCTTGTATGTATCCTTTGTAGCCTACAATCATTCCATTATGCCCCCGGCTTTGGCGATTCGGATATCTGCAGGAAGAAGCGAGGTCCCATTTCCTTCCGTCATTGAGGTGCTGCTCATGACCTTCTTAATTGATGTGCTTAAAGAAGCAGGCATAAGGCTGCCTAAAGGGCTGGGTCAGAGCATTGGTTTTCTCGGAGCCGTCGTAATCGGCCAGTCGGCTGTTGAAGCGGGTTATGTCAGCCCCGTTGTGATCATCGTTGTTGCGCTCTCTGCGATTTCCAGCTTCGCGCTGCCGTCTATAAACCTCACTAATATGTCCAGGGTAACCAATTACTTCTTAATCCTATTAGCTACTATTTTAGGATTGTTTGGTGTCATAATCGGCGTTATTTTTCTGCTATGGAGATTGGTTACCCTGCGTTCATTCGGCGTGTCGATTTCCCATCCCATGGATGTCGGCGATATTAGGTTAATGAAGGACCTGTTGGTAAGGTCCCCGATATGGAAATTGAGAAATCGCTCCACATTATTATCCGGTAACGAAACTTCGATGGGGAATCGTACTAGAAAGCCAGGTCCAAGCGAATAAAAGGAGATCAGGGAATATGTTGCAAAAGCAAAAGATTTCTCGTCTACAAGCCATATACCTTACCTTTGCGAGCGCTTATGGCGGCGTGTTTTTCTATCATTCTTACATTATCAGCTTGGCAGGGAGAAGTGCGTGGATTGCGGAATTTCTAAGCGGGTTTATTAATATTGTCCTTGCCTTATGGGTACTGAGCATTGCAAAGAAACATCCGGGCAGGAACATCTTCCAAATTCTTGAACTGTTCGGCGGGAAATGGATCAGTACGATCTTTATTACAGCTTATGTGGCATTAAATATCGTCCTATCCTCATTGCTGTTAATGATGTGCGGAGGGCTCGTGAAGACGATTGCCTTGCACAATACTCCGGTATGGGTACCCATGCTTCTAATCATCGTACTGTCCTATTTAATTGCCGGCAGTGGCATTGAAAATATAGCCCGGCTGAGCGCAATGTTGGAATTTGGTATACTAGGGCTCATGTTTTTCCCAGTTCTCCTCATCGGTGTCATTACGCAATTCGATCCAGGGTATATCTTCCCTATGTTAGATACGGACGTTCCATCTTTTCTTAAGGCGGTCTTATTGACGGGAGGGGGACATTCTGAATTTATCCTATTCCTATTCATTATGGTGGAATCACTGCATAAACCGGGGAAGCAATTTTCTTCCCTTACGATAGGGTTACTGATATCGGTCGTACTCATGCCGGGGGTCGGGACCTTTCTACTCTCGGCCGCCATCTCACCGGAGGAAGCTTCCAGAGTTGCGTTTGCAGGTGTGAATATCGCGTTCTCCATTACAATTGGAACCTTTATTCAAGGCATAGAAATCTTTATCTTTATTCCTTATGTGATCATCACCGTATTGAAGCTGGCCGGAAATTTCTACAGCAGCTGGGTAGCTTCAGAATCCGTCAGACAACGAAATTCCAAGGTTCTGATCATCATCATTACGACGGCAGTATTCGTGATAACCCTGAGTCTACGCTCGTTTAACCAAGCCTTCTTCTACTACATACAGGTCATTCAATATTGCGTGTATCCCTTCTACATCGTTGCCCTGTGTACGGTTTCCATCCTGATGGTTGCAAGAGGGAAAAAGGCGGTATCCAGACTAACATGAACGATTCGAAATGGATACGACTCCTACTATGTATGGTCATGCTGCTTGCTTGTACCGGATGCTGGGATTACATGGAGTATGAGAGCATGGCTTTAGTGCGTGCAATAGGAATTGATACGGACCGTAATGGGAAAGTATTGTTGACGTACGAAATAATCAAGACTCAGAACCAAGACAAACAAGGAGGGAATTCCAATGAGGTAGTCCAAGGGATAGGGAAAACGGTGCCGGAAGCCTTCGATAGCATCCAAGCCATCGTGCCGGGAGAACTGTTCTTAGGTTTCGTTACCACCATTATTATCAGTGAAAGCGCGGCCAAACAGCATTTGAAAACAATCATGGATTTATTATTTATTACCCCCAATGTAAGAGAATCCATTTTCTTGGTTTTTACAAAGGAGAAACCGGAATCGATATTGCGTATGCCCGTCGGGAAGTCAGGGATGTTGATCGGGGATACGTTAATGGATATCTTTCGGGTTACAACGCGTACAGGTGTTTCATTTCCGGTCAGGTTAAGGGAATTTAACAAAATGCTAATGTCAGAAGGAGTGGAGCCTGTTGCCCCGGTAGTGGAGATTAGTGAATCCGGCAAGCTCAAGGTGTCGGATATGGCTGTTTTTAACGGCTTCAAGCTGGCAGGCATACTGCATGGAGACGAAAGCAAAGGCTTAGGTCGGATTACGAACCAGAGAGTAGAAGAATTATCATCCATACTCATAAAGGCTCCTGGCACGGGGGATTCTGTATCCGCTGCATTCCGCCTTCAAGATAATAAGACAAAAATGAAAATTAAAAGCGGCCATGAGATTCCCGAAGTTTTCATTTCGGTGAAAGCTACTGCTACGATGGTCCAATTCGACGGTAATGTCGGGGCCATAACTTCGGAGATTCTCCGGGAATGTGAGAAGGGTCTGGAAGGCAAGGTGAAGAGTGAACTCGAAGCGACAATAGCAAAGGCGCAGAAAGAATATAAATCCGACTTTATTGGGATCGGGTCCCATTTCTATCAACAGCATCGCAAAGAATGGAAGGGTACCTATAAGCCCAAATGGGATGACGTTTTTCCGGAGGTTCCTATTCATGTTCAGGTCAAAGTAAGGATACTCAATTCAGGTACCAAAGTGATGCCGCTGCAGGAAGAATGAACGAGATCCAAACAAACAACAAGCCCTCTGTAGAAGAGGGCTTGTTTGTTCGTTATCGTAATGATTTCAGAAACGCCTGCAGTCCTTCGCGCCATGGCCGCAACACCTTAAATCCGTATGAACGGATCGCGGAGTGCTCCAGGGCGGAGTACCTCGGACGATGCGCAGGTCGCGGAAACTGCTCTGTGGAACATGGCTCCACGGTCGCATTCAGACCGCTCTCTTCCATAATGGCATGCGCAAAATCATACCAAGAGCATACACCTGTATTGGAAGCATGATAAATGCCATAATGCTCGGTCCGGATCAGATGTTCAATGAAATGGGCAAGATCGACCGTATAGGTCGGAGAGCCGTATTGATCGTTAACCACCTTCATAATCCTCCGTTCCTGAGCCGATTTAAGAATGGTTTTGACAAAATTAGTCCCATGCTGCCCATATACCCACGAGGTTCTTACGATAAAATAGCGGAAGGATAACATCCGGACAGCTAGTTCCCCCGCTAACTTGGATTTCCCATAGATGCTCTGAGGATTAGTAGTCGCGTATTCGGTATATGGTGTAGAAGCTGTGCCATCAAACACATAATCGGTGCTGATGTAACATAACTTTGCCCCGATAGATGCGGCTGCTCGCGCTACGTTCCTAGTACCGGCGCCATTGATTTGATAAGCCAGTGCTTCATCGGTTTCAGCCAGATCTACAGCCGTGAAAGCGGCACAGTGGATCACGACATCCGGTGTAAAGGCGTTAAGAACCTCTAAACACTGACATTCATTCGTAATATCCATCTGTGCTCGATCCAGACTCAGAACCTCATGACGGGCTGATAAAAGGGCAACAATGTCATGTCCTAATTGACCTTTCGCACCGGTAACTGCGATTCTCATGGCAGACTCTCGTGCTGATACTCGCCTGTCAGGATTCGTTTCCACCAGTCCGGATGATCCACGTACCACTGAATCGTCTCGCGAATGCCTGTCTCCCAATCATATTTCGGCTGCCAGCCTAGCTCTCTAGTAATCTTAGCTGCATCAATACCGTAACGGCGATCATGTCCGGGACGATCCGGAACATAGTGAATCAAGGAGTCGGGCTTCTCGAGCTGACGAAGAATCGTCTGTACGATGTCCATATTCGTTCTTTCGTTATTCCCGCCGATATTATAGACTTCGCCGACAATGCCACGGTGCAGCACAAGATCAATGGCATGGCAATGATCTTCCATATACAGCCAATCGCGTATATGTAAGCCATCCCCGTAGACGGGGAGTAAGCGATCGTTCAACGCATTCACAATCATGAGTGGAATTAGCTTCTCGGGGAATTGATAAGGTCCATAGTTATTGGAACAGCGTGTAATCATAACCGGTAACCCAAATGTCGTGTGATAGGCGCGTACAAGCAGATCCGAGCCGGCTTTACTTGCCGCGTAGGGACTATTGGGAGCCAGCGGCGTTTCCTCGGTAAAGAGTCCGGTCTCGCCCAGTGTTCCATATACCTCATCCGTGGAAATATGAACAAACCTCTTAACGCCAAACTTCACAGCAGCGTCAAGCAAGACTTGCGTACCCGATACGTTGGTCTTCATCACGACATCCGGTACCCGAATACTGCGGTCCACATGGGATTCGGCTGCAAAATGAACCACGATATCGATTCCCTGTTCAAACAATCGATTGACGAGCTCTCGGTTTGTGATATCCCCTTTGACCAGGGAATACTTGTCGTCGCTTGTTTGGATCGACGCCAAGTTGGCTGCGTTTCCGGCGTACGTAAACGCGTCCAGAATCACGATTTCATATTTCGGGTAACGCTTCCGCATATAATGAACGAAGTTGCTGCCGATAAAGCCAGCGCCTCCGGTAACGAGAAGTTTCATGGGCAAGATGGCTCCTAGCTGTTAAAAGTGTATTTCCGCATCTAGTAGCAGCGGATGCTTCTGATCTTTATCCGACAAGATTGGTTTCGAGGCAGGCCAATCAATACCTAAGGCCGGATCGCACCAAAGGATCCCCCGATCCTGATCGGGGGAGTAATACTCATCTACTTTATAGAGGACTTGCGTATGGGGAACAAGGGTACAGAAGCCATGGGCAAAGCCCCTTGGAATAAGCAGCTGCCGTTTATTGGATTCGCTCAGGATAACCCCAACCCACTGGCCGAATGTTGGAGAGCCATTGCGAATATCAACCGCAACGTCATAAATAGCACCCGCAATCACGCGGACAAGCTTCGTTTGGGCTTTAGGATTTAGTTGATAATGCAAGCCTCTCAATACACCGCTCTGAACAGACAAGGAATGATTGTCTTGCACGAACTGCATGTTCATGCCATGCTCAGCGAATCGCGCGTGACTGTAACTTTCCATGAAATAGCCTCGACTGTCGCCATGAACCTCTGGCTCTACAACATATAAACCTTCCAGCTTCGTAGGAATGATCGTCATTTCAGGTCTCCGAAGCTTTCTCCGAATACGAGATCCTTAGCCAGCGCATTTGCTTTGGCTAACGACTCATACGTTCCGGCATCCGTCCACCAGCCCTGCAGGATATCATACGTGAGCTCGTTTCTTTCAATATAGGCGTTGTTCACATCGGTAATTTCGAGCTCGCCGCGTCCGGATGGCTGCAGTGTCTTCACAATTTCAAATACAGAGCTGTCGAACATATAAATACCCGTAACCGCATAGTCGCTTTTGGGATGCTGAGGCTTCTCCTCAATCGATACGATGTAATTGCCGCGCAGTTCAGGAACGCCGTATCGCTCGGGGTCTTGTACGTTCTGTATCAAGATCTTCGCGCCTTTGCGCTGATCCTTGAATTGATTCACGAAAGGGGCAATATTCGCTTCGAACACATTATCACCGAGTATCACAACGATTGGATCACTGCCTGCGAATTGCTCAGCTAAGTCTAAAGCTTGAGCAATCCCTCCGGCATGATCTTGAACTTTATACGTAAACGTAACGCCCATATCACGGCCGCTGCCAAGCAGATTAACGACGTCCCCCATATGCTCTTTCCCCGTAACGATAAGGATTTCGTTGATGTCGGCTTGTTTTAATTTGGCAACGGAATGGAAGATCATCGGGTATTTGCCGACAGGCAGGAGATGTTTGTTCGTCACCTTGGTCAGAGGATATAACCTGGAGCCTGTCCCGCCTGCTAGTATGATTCCCTTCACTGCGATTTGGCGTCCAGCTCAGCGATGGCATTCGCGATGGAAGTGTAGGGATCCAGAGCGGCGTATTCCGCTTGCAGTCTTTGCGCGTTGGCCAAGTAATTCGGCTTCGCGAGAACGTTCTCGACCGCTTCGCGAATAGCCTCCGGTGTCGGCTGATGGGTTTTGAGATTGATGGCGGCTCCGGTATGGGCTGTGCGAGCGTTGCCCTCAATTTTATCCTCGGATACGCCGGCGAGTACCATCGGTACACCGAAGCTAAGCGCCTGCTGCGTCCCGCCGAATCCACCGTTCGTGACAAGCACGTTCGTATGCGGAAGGAGATCGACGAACGGCACGAATTCCACGACGCGTGCGTTTGCCGGCACATGCTTAACCTCGTTCTTGCTGCCTGTTGCCGCGATGACGAGAACGGGGAGGTCGGCAAGTGCTGCAAGCGTGGGCTCGATCAGATGGCTGAAATCGCCGTTAGCGACAGTGCCTTGAGTGACGACAACAACCTTATCAGCAGCGAGTACATCGGACCACCAGTCCGGAAGCTTCGCATCAACGGATGGCGGGGTCGGAAGCGCGCCGATGAAGCGGACGCTTGCAGGCAAGTCCGAACGCTTATAGCTAAGCTCTTCAACTGAAAGCTGAAGGTAGCTGTCCGCACGAGCGCAGGTGTCAAAGAGGTAAGGAATTTCCTCGGTTGCGCCGAGCTCTCTTAGCACCTTCTCATAGAGTTTCTGGGCACCGCCGAATAAGTTATCCTTCATTAAGGCATTATGGGAGATGTTGCGCGCACGCCCTTCTTCGGAACTGTCCGGTTCGAGTCCCATTCCAAACGGCGCGGTGTCGATGCTTGAAATCGCCAGTGGGATGACACCTACAACGGCATATCCCTTTGCCCGCACGCCCGGAGCACCGAGTAGAGCAGGCGAGAGTGCGAAGCCGAAGGATTCTGCCAGCACGATGGCTTCATCATCGCCGTACTTCTCCAATTCATGCTGCAGCGCCGCATATTGATCGGGAATCGTATTGACGAAGTAGCGCTGCATGTCATAGTTAACCTGAGCCACACCTTCGTAGGCCAGTCGTTCCGGGTCATTTAAATCCTCGGGCTGCCAGTCGGCAGCACCCGTGAAGGACACGAATGCAGCCCCAGTCTTCTCGACTGCCTCTTTGAATTGAGAACCGGTAATGATGGTAATTTCATGGCCGCGGCGAATAAGATCTTTGGCTATGGACAGCATGGGAGCAACATGTCCGTATACAGGCGTGATAGGGATGATGACTTTAGTCATAAGTAGAACCTCTTTCTGTTGCCTTTAGGCAAACGGTTATTTTCATTAGGGAATCGTACGATCTCTTTAGCTGCCTAAGAGGCGCTCACTACTATCGATCGTTGCGCCTAAGCGTCGTTTCTCGAAGGTGCTCCTCCAACTTGCCGACAATTCGTTTATGCTCAACAGCTTTTCTATTCCATCAAGATGATTCTTATCGTGATGCATGACTCGATTCGCGAATGCCACCGATATCGCTTGCGGATGGGGATGTAACAGAGTGAGTGTGTCTTCAAAATCAACCTTTCCCGGCTGAAGCACACGAAGATAGAAACCCGTAAATCCCGTTTCCTGAACCTTCAAGGGCATCTCCGGTGATTGGTAGCGAGCTGCTAATTTGAAACAGGGCTGCCTTGGTTGACTGACCTGAACAATAGCATTGCCAAGCTGAAAGATATCACCGATACAAACCTCGGGTTCCAGCAGGCCGGCAATCGTCAGATTTTCTCCGAAAGCTCCGAAGGATAAGGGTTGCCCGAGCTCTTGTTCCCAGAAGGGATAGTGCTCATAGCCATATACGCAGACCGCTTTATCTACTCCTCCGTGATGCTTTAGATCGGCTTGTCCGTCTCCTTCAAAGTGCTCCGAGTGCAATTCCAGAGGCTCATAGACGGGGGTTTTGAAAATGCCCGTAGCGATGTCTCTTTGGTTGTATCGCATAAGAGTCGGCATGCCGACATTGAGCGAAATCAATTGTCCGTGTTTCGTTGGACTCACCTCCTTCAACGCTTAGAATAGGAAAAACCTAGGATGTCGAAAATAAATCATGAGATCGAAAAGATTCTATTTACTATAGCAGTCGTTGGATTGTATATACACATCCAAAACATTGTTTTCATTGCAGTCCATAACTTTGCTATTACAGCCGGAAATGTAGGTGTATCCCATGTTGAAAGTAGACCGCAATGATCCAAAGCCAATCTGGCAGCAGTTGCTGGACCAGGCCATAAGCCATATTTCCAATGGGAATTGGCCGCCGGAAGAGCAGTTGATTCCGTCTCGCGAATTAGCGCAGCAGCTTGGTGTCTCTCGTTCGACCATACAGCTCGTCTATGAAGAATTGCTCGCCCGAGGGTACATTACTACCTCAAGGAGAGGCGGTACGCGAGTAAGCGCAAGCTGGAATTTTGAAAGCGGGGCTTCGACAAATTGCGCATCCGATGGCCCGGCGCTTCCTTCGCTCCCGTACATCTATACTTCTGCTAACCGTTTGAAAGATTGGCTCAAAGGGGAGGAACCCCGTGAAGTTAAGATCGATTTCACCCCTCATGAGCCCTTCCTGGATCATCTGTTTCAGAAGCATTGGCGGCAAACCTTCCTTCATGCCGCTTCCACCATGAATCTACGTAATTGGACCTACGGGGATACGTATGGGTATTTGCCATTGCGCGAGCAAATCAAACGGTATTTATCACACGAACGTGGCATCCATGTGCAGACGGACCAGATTTTATTGACCTCCGGCGCCTATCAAAGTATTGATTTGATTGCGCAAGCCTTGCTTCATGAAGGTGATGTGGTTTCCGTAGAAGATCCCGGATTTCCGGCTTCCTGGATGGTCCTACACAATCGCCGCATGCAGGTGGTCCCCATACCCATTGACGAGTACGGTCTCGTCGTGAATCAGATTCCCCCGGAATCCAAGCTGACTTTCGTTACGCCTTCTCATCAATGTGCGGTCGGAGTCGTGATGGCGGAGCCGCGAAGACAGCAATTACTCCAGCAGGCAGTGAAGAATCAGAGCTGGATCATTGAGGACGATTATGACGGGGAGTATCGCTATCACGGAGACCCGCTGCCAACACTGTTCAGCAAGGCGCCCAATAACACGTTGTACCTCATGAGTTTCTCGAAAATGATCGCACCTGGCCTTCGGATATCCGTTCTCGTAGGGTCCGCTCAAGCTATTGCTCAGATCGCTAGCGTACAAGAGTTGGTTTACCGTCATGTTCCGATTATGGAGACAATGACGCTCACGCGGTTTATGGAACAAGGCCATTGTATGCGGCATATGCGAAGGGTGCGGAACGTGTACAGACGCAAGCATGAGATCATGACCAAAGCGATTGCAGCCAGCGGTTTAGCCAGACGGTTCACATTATCCGGTATTGAGACAGGTTCGCATATGCTGCTTGAGGCTGAACCGTTGTTTGATGACAGAACAGCGACTTTGGAGCTGCTGCAAAGAGGCGTTCGCGTTTATCCGCTAGGTCTTTATGGGATGGATAGCGCCCGAAGGGGCTGGGTACTGGGATTTGCTAACGTAGAAGAGAGATTGATTGAAGAGGGGATTGCTCATCTCGCGGATGTATTATTAAGGTCGTAGTCCGTCTGGAGACCTCGCGTTGCATTGTTTTTTTAGAGAAAGGATTGTAATATGAAGGGCGACGGGTGTCGAAGAAACATAGAGGAGGGATGATCAATGAAACTGGATAATCAGAAACCTCATATACCCTTAAAGTCCCATTTATGTTTTTCGTTATATGCGTGCTCGAGAGCTATTTTTCGCATGTACCGGCCGCTGCTGGACGATTTGGACTTGACCTATCCTCAATACCTGGTCTTGCTTGCGCTATGGGAGCATGAGACGATGTCGGTCAAAGATATAAGCGATCAATTGGTCTTGGATTCCGGTACGTTGACCCCGATGCTGAAGCGAATGGAAGCCGCGGGACTTGTCCGGCGGGAACGTTCGAAGGAAGACGAGAGGGTCCTGCATATCCGGATTACCGATAAAGGAATTGCGCTCAAGGATCAAACGATGTGTGTGCCGATGTCGCTTCTAGAAGCGAGCGGGTTGACCGAAGCGGAATTTGGCGTACTTAACGGAACGATCCAGAAGCTGCTGCATCAGATTAATGTAAATTCGTTAGTAAAATAAAATCCCTCTCGGAAGAAGGCGCAATCAGGTCTCATGCGAGCCTGAATACGTCTATATTGACCGGAGGGATTTTAACTATAGTTGTACGGGGCTCTCTGCGAATTTGCAGAGGGCCTTTTTATGGCTTGACGAACTTGACGATTTCATCGTTGAACTTTCCTTTTTCTTCATAGAAGAGACCATGGCCGCTGTTCTGGAACGGTACGAGCGTAGAGTTCCGAATGCCTTTATGCAGCTGCTCTGCGATAGTGAATGGAACTGCCGTGTCGTGAACGCCGTGCAGAATAAGCGTAGGCACCTTGATCGTTTTCAGGCCGGCGCGCAGATCCGTTTCCGCGACCGATTGAATGCTTTCAATCGTCGCGCGGGGATCCGAAGACTGTCCCATTTGATCAAACCATGCACGGAATGCCGGGCTTGGCTGCTTATAGAAGAAGCCGTCACCAAAGTTTTTCAGCATGTTCGGGCGGTCCGCTTTCAGGTTGGTCACGATAGTATCGATATCCTTCTGCGTGATGCCGTATGGATAGCCTTCGCGCTGGCTCCAGCTAGGGGAAGCGGCTCCGAATAGCATGAGTTTGGAAACCGAATGTCCTTTATGTCTAATCATATAGTTCGTCGCCACCGTGCCGCCCATCGAGAATCCGGCTAATGTCACATCCTTTAATTCAAGCTTATCGATGACCTGGCGCACGTCGTCTGCGAAGGTGTCCATATCGTAACCGTCGTAAGGGTGATCCGATTTGCCGAAACCGCGCAGGTCGATTCCGATGAATCGAATTCCTTTTTTAGGAAGCTCAGTTTGCTGATATTCGTACATTTCATGATTGGCTGGCCATCCGTGGATAAAGACGACCGGTTTACCTTCGCCTACGTCTTCGACGTATAGTTTTACGTTGTTTCCGACCGTTATGTAGTGGCCGTTGCTCGTGTTAATGATGCCGGACGAATAATGCTGTGCTTCCGCAGCTTTCGGTGTCAAGAGGCTTGTTCCGATTCCCGTTCCTGTACCAATAAATGCAATTGCGAGCGACAGTGTCAACATTTTTTTGCTTTTCAAAGCTTTCATGATTTCCTCCTCAGAGTTGTGGGTGTATTGAACCGAATTTCACCTTTTTGCCGTGGAAAGATAGGGTTCATCGCTCTCTATAATATTTGTGCACAAATAATTTGTCAACAAATTGAATTATCGGCGAGTATGATAATTTGTTAGCGGATTAATAGTCGGGTGCTTCATGTGACTATAAAATCGTAACCGCTAAAGTTATTTTTAGAGGTTACTTGAAATCGTTTTTTGCGCATGATATAGTACCCGTTGTAACTTCTGAAATTAATTTAAGGGGTTACATAGAGGTGGACCTTGTAACGGAGGGAGCACGAACTTTGAGAAGCTTTGATCTTATTGTTATTGGCGCAGGAGCCAGCGGACTGGCCGTGGCAGCGGAGGCTGCCGGCTTCGGGTTGAAAGTCGGCTTGATTGAACAGGAGCCGGAACAAGGCGGGGGCTGTTTGCATACCGGATGTGTAACTTCCACAGCGTTGATCGCAGTATCGAAGGAATTTCACTCGGCTAAGAAAACGGCTTATGCGTTTGGACTTGAGTTGCAGGGCAAGGTTAACCACGAGGATGCCTACCGCAGAATCCTTGCGGCCATTGCCGCGATACAACCACATGATTGCGCGGAACGGTTTCGGAGCCTAGGTGTAGACGTTCTTCATGGATATGGCCAATTCTTGGATAAACACCATATAGAAATGAACGATGGCGAGGTTGTTTACGGTAAACGAATTGTCATTGCCACAGGGTCCCGATCGACAGTTCCTCTAATCGACGGTTTACAAGAGGTGGATTATATGACCAATGAAACCGTGTTTGACCTGCAAGCTTTGCCAACAAGTTTAGTCGTTATTGGGGCTGGGCGAGTCGGTTTGGAGTTAGCACAAGCTCTTGCCCGTTTGGGTTCCGATGTAACCGTTCTCGATAAAGGACCCAAGCTATTAGAACAAGAAGATGTCGATATCGTTCCTTACGTGCAAGCTGCACTTGAGAAAGAACTATCGCTTCATTTGAACGTGAATGTGAATAAAGTAGAAGCCATGCCTGATGGGAAGAAGCGAGTATATGTGGAGCGCTATGGGGAGAAGTTCCATATGGATACGGATTGCATTCTCATTGCAACTGGGAGAAGGCCAAACACGGATCGTCTTGGGCTAACAAACATCGGCATTGCTATGGATGAGAACCATATCGTCGTAACAAGAACACTGCAAACGAGCGTGCCTCACATTTACGCAGTCGGCGACGTGATCAAGCCTTTTCCTTTTATCCACCCGGCGGGAATGGAAGGTAAGATCGTTGTAGGTAATGCCATTTTTGGACTGAAAAGAAGAATAAGCTATACTAACGTGCCTTGGGTAACGGATGTGGAACCAGAAATCTTTCATTTGGGGATGACCGAGGAAGAAGCCCGCAAGCACGAGGGAGATAAAATCCAGATATACAAAGTACCTCTAGACCAAGTGGATCGCTTTATTACGGATAGAAAGACGAATGGAATCGTTAAAGTGATTACGGATCGGAAAGGAAGGATCTTAGGTGCGCATGCTGCAGGAATCGGCGCCGGAGATTGGATGCAACAGGCTGTCTTTATGAAACGATTCGGTCATAAGCTTTCTGACATTTCGCAAGTCGTGCATCCGTACCTGTCCCACTCGGAAGCGCTATTGAAAACAGGAGATCCATATTGGAGAGAAAAGCTAACTCAAGGCGGTCTCTTAAAGCGGATCGTAAGGGGCTATGTCAAATGGTTTCAGGATAATGCACAGTATATAGATGACGGTTTTTGGTGAATGAAAATAGGCGTGGGTACCTAATTAAATCTAGGAGTTGTTATATGTATGAACATCATGGATGGATTGTTTTAAGATATCACACACAGGATACAAATGAATTCTTGCAAGGCGAGTCATACAGTAAATTCAAAAAATATTTGGAAGAGGTTGATGTGGGGAAATTATCAAACGTCAAGAGACAGAACGGGCAGGACTCGTGGACTATATCTGGCTTAGATAAACACTATTCCGATCACGTTCTGGATATATTTAATTGGGTAGCCGAGAATTTACCTGGTTCTTATGGATTGTTATATGTTCATGACGATGAAGATTTCGAGTTTGAAGATAAAAGCAATGCGTTCGTGGTCTGGAAATTGGCAAGAGGCAAATTAACGCAAGAGAAAGACCATTTTCTCTCCCCGTATATTCCAATAGTTGAAGATGAGTACGATATAAGTAGTTAATAAAAGAGACCTCTTTCGTGATACGGAACTGGTCTCTTCTATTATAAAGTAACATCCCCGCGGGGATACGAGCGGGCCTCCAGGTTACCGTGCGAGTGGCGTAGCCGCGAGCACCTGGTAACCCAATCTCTTCCTCGCGCCAATCGTAAAGCGTGTCCCGAACGGGACGAAAGCGATCATACGCATAAATGAATCTCGCGAGCGCTTCTCTGTAGCACATACGTTAGTCAAATTCCGGGTGTCCAGAGGGACGGGTCCCTCGGGGTCCCCTTGTAGGGGGATTTAGGGGGTCTGTAAGTTAGGGGGGCCAATAAGGTGTTGACATTACCTCAAAAATAAGATATCTTTAATTCAAGATAATTAAATCAAAGACATCTGAGGGAGGTGAACGCTAATGTCATTCCAACTCGATGACGACCAAGCGGTCTCGCTTAAAGCTTTCGTCGTGCTTTCCAAAGCCTACAGAACGGTGATGGACAAAGCCGTTAAAGATATGAAGCAATACGAGCTGTCCTCTTCCGAATTTACGATTCTTGAAGTGCTCTACACGAAGGGCCGAATTCCGCTTCAGCAAATCGGCGAGAAGATTCTGGTCACCAGCGGCAGCATCACGTACAACATCGATAAACTGGAGAAGAAAGGGCTGCTTAAGCGAATCCCGTGTGAAGACGATCGCAGAGTCATTTTCGCGGAAATCACGCAAGCCGGGAACGACTTGTTTGATGACATTTTTCCCAAGCATGCGGCTTCCATCCACTTGATGTCACAAAGTTTATCGCAAGAAGAGAAGCTGACCCTTATCGAGCTTCTGAAGAAATTAGGAAAAGGCGTAGAAAGTTAGAAGCACCCCATAACGCTTTTTTTTATCATATATCTTTAATTCAAGATTATTAAAACCAAAACAAAATGGAGGTCATAAGAAATGTTGGCATTAGGATTATTAATTATTCGCGTAGTAATTGGTTTGTTGTTTATCGGACATGGCGCACAGAAGTTGTTTGGTTGGTTTGGCGGTTACGGTCCGAAGGGAACGGGCGGCTGGATGGAATCGATCGGCATGAAACCCGGCGTTCTGATGGCTGTCGCAGCAGGTCTGATGGAATTAGTCGGCGGGGCACTCTTCGCAGCCGGATTGTTCACACCAGTGGCAGCCGCGCTTATCGCATTAACCATGCTTGGCGCAATCGTGAAAGTACACGGGAAGAACGGTCTATGGGTAACGGCGAACGGTTATGAATACCCGCTTGTCGCGCTCGCAGTTGTAGTCGGCGTTGCTTTTGCCGGAGCAGGCTCGTATTCGCTGGATGCACTGTTTTTTAACTAATACCGTCTGTCCAATATCTTTAATCAAAGATTGTTAAAATAAAACTATATGGAGGTAATAAGAAATGGTAGCATTAGGATTATTGATTATTCGCGTAGTGATTGGTTTGTTGTTTATCGGACATGGTGCACAGAAGCTGTTTGGCTGGTTTGGCGGTTACGGTCCGAAGGGAACCGGCGGCTGGATGGAATCGATCGGCATGAAACCCGGCGTTCTGATGGCTGTTCTGGCTGGGCTAATGGAATTAGTCGGCGGCGCGCTCTTCGCAGCCGGATTGTTTACTCCGCTGGCAGCCGCGCTTATTGCACTAACCATGCTTGGCGCAATCGTTAAAGTCCATGGGAAAAACGGGCTTTGGGTAACGGCGAACGGTTATGAATACCCGCTTGTGGTTCTTGCAGTCGTGATCGGCGTAGCCTTCGCCGGAGCAGGCGCGTATTCGCTGGATGCGCTGATTAACTAATCACGGACACCTCATTATTTTCGGGAAAATGGCGGAATACTAACTGAAATAGCTGCTGATTTTGCGCTCAAACTAACAATAATTCAATGGGAGTGATTGTTCATGTCATTACAAACTGCCGGTATTCACCACATTACAGCCTTTGCAAGAGACCCGCAGGCGAACGTAGATTTCTACGCAGGTATCCTTGGTCTGCGACTTGTAAAACGGACGATTAACTTTGATGCTCCGGATGTGTATCACCTGTACTTCGGCGATAAAGCAGGCACTCCGGGCACCATTATCACCTTCTTCCCATGGCCGAATTCCCGCAAAGGTAAAGTTGGCGGCGGGCAAGTGGGGATTACCACCTATGTAGTTCCTGTTGGAGCACTGGGCTTCTGGGAAGATCGTTTGAAAGGCTTCGGGATTGAAACAACGAAAGTGACTCGCTTCTCCGAGGACTACCTTCAATTCACGGATAACGAAGGGCTGGGCCTTGAAATCGTGGAACGCGAAGCCGGCGCGAACAACGAATGGTCCTTTGGCGGCGTTCCTACCGATAAAGCCATTAAAGGTTTTGGCGGAGCGGTATTGTTCAGTACCAAATCGGCGCAGACGAGACACGCTCTCGAGCATATCATGGGCATGACCCCAATCGGCGAGGATCAAGGCTATGCACGTTTCCAAACCTCAGCTGATCTCGGGAACCTGATCGATGTACCGGTAGCGGACATGGAGTGGGGAGCAGGCGGCGCAGGTACGGTACACCATATTGCATGGAGAGCGAAGGATTTCGAAGAACATGCACAGTGGCAAACGGAAGTGCTGAACTCCGGTTATCAGCCGACGCAGATTATTGATCGCCAGTACTTTAACGCGATTTACTTCCGGGAAGCCGGCGGCATACTGTTCGAGATCGCTACGGATCCACCGGGATTCGCGAATGACGAAGCTGCAGATGCGCTTGGCGAGAAATTGATGCTGCCATCTTGGTTTGAGCCAAAACGTGATCAAATCGAAGCGAATCTGCATCCGATCCAAGTGCGTGAATTGGAGGCGAATAAGCAATGAAGCATCTATTCGAACAAGGCACATCTGCCGGTGCGCCAACATTAGTACTGCTGCACGGCACAGGCGGAACGGAGAGGGATCTGATCTCACTCGGACAACGGATCTCTCCGGGTTCGTCGCTGCTAAGCATTCGCGGTAATATCCTGGAGAATGGCATGCCGCGCTTCTTCCGGCGGTTGGCCGAAGGCATCTTCGATGAAGAGGATCTTGTTTTTCGCACCAAGGAGCTTTACGACTTCCTGGACGAAGCGGCAGCTCAATACGGCATTGACCGCAGCAGCTTCGTCGCTGTCGGGTACTCCAATGGCGCTAACATTGCCGGAAGCCTGATGTTCCATTATGCGGATGCTTTCAAAGGCGCGATCCTGCATCATCCGATGGTTCCGCTTCGCGGAAAGGAGCTGCCCGACTTGTCGGGTACTCCGATCTTCATCGGTGCCGGTACGAACGACCCGATCTGTTCGGCAAGCGAGACAGAGGAATTGCAGCGGCTGCTCGGCGGAGCGGGAGCCGATGTTGCCGTCCATTGGGAGAACTACGGTCACCAGTTGACCGCTTCCGAGGTCCATGCAGCCACGAAGTGGTTTGAAGAGCATTTTCCGCAAGCTTAACTGATGGATGGATGCTCAAAAGGGAGGTGCGAGAATCGATATGATCTCCATAGATCCGTCAGCTCAAGGCGATCGAGATAATTATAAACTTCTTATCGGCAGCGTCGTTCCGCGTCCCATCGCGTTTGTGACTACACTATCGGAGCAAGGGGTGTTGAACGGAGCACCATTCAGCTATTTTTCCATCGTATCCAGCAATCCGCCGCTATTATCCGTAGCCGTTCAACGCAAGAATGGCGTGATGAAAGACACGGCACGAAATGCATCTGCCACAGGCGAGCTCGTTATTCACATCGTGGATGAGACGAATGTAGGCGCTATTAATGAAACGGCAGCGAACTTGCCGCCGGATGAAAGCGAGATAACTGCAGCAGGGCTCACGCCGGTAGATAGCGAAACGATTAAAGTGCCGGGGATTGCGGAGTCTAAGATCAGAATGGAATGTGTGCTGGAGCAGGCTATAGAGCTTGGCGGAACAAGCGGTACACCGGGATGTGATCTGTTGATTGCGCGAGTGGTCCGTTTTCAGATCTCGGAAGAGCTTCTGGAGAATGGGAGAATCGATGCGCACAAGCTGGCTCCTGTCAGCCGTATGGCAGGCAATTATTATGCAACCTTGGGCAGAATGTTTGAGATGGAACGTCCGCATTAAAGGAGTGAGCCATTATGCTGAACATACTTAATCGAATTAATGAACTATCCAGGAAGCAAAAAGACACCGGCTTAACGGATGCTGAGCAAACGGAACAGGCCGAGCTGCGCAAAGAATATCTTCGGATCTTTCGCGGTTCTGTAGGCAGTCTGCTCTTGCATTCGACGATTATAGATCCGGATGGGAACGACGTTACACCGGAGAAGCTGAAACAGGAACAAGCAAGAAGAGCGGCACACTAGTACCGGCTGGCATAGTTTCAATAAAGAAAGAAGCAGCGAGATACATCGCTGCTTCTTTGTCTTTATTTGAAAACCTTAAAGCGTTCCTCGATGGGCTTGAATTGCTTCTCTCCGGCCGGCGCAGCAGGTTTACCGAATGGCATATGAGCAATGAGCTTCCACTTCTCGGGAATGCTCCATTCGTTCTTCACCTTCTCATCGATCAGCGGATTGTAATGCTGAAGACTTGCCCCTAACCCTTCGTTCGCTAAGGCGGTCCATATGACAAATTGATGCATGGCATTCGTATGCTGCGACCAATCCGGGAACTTGTCCTGATATGTAGGGAATTGCGCCTGCAGCCCTTCGACAATGCTTTCATCCTCGAAGAACAGGATGGAACCGTAGCCCGCTTTGAAGCTGTCCATCTTCTGCTGCGTGGATTCAAACTGCTCTGCCGGCACGATCGCCTTCAACACCTGCGTTGTGATATCCCACAGTTTATCGTGCTGCTCTCCCAGGAGCAGGACGATCCTTGTACTCTGCGAATTAAAGGCCGATGGCGTATGCTTTACGGCATCACTAATGATTTCTTCGATACGACTATCCGGAATGGGTGATTCTTTGCTCAGTGCGTAGATGGTGCGTCTCTCGCGGATCCCCGCCAGAAAGGCATTGCTTGTAGTAGAAGCCATTGGTACCTCCTCTAATGCTGATTTAGAAGCACCTTATTATTTGGTAAAACACGGCAGGATATGTATGCTTGTCGGTTTGCTCAATTTGGCAGCATCGCATTCGATGATATTCGGATTGGGGAACTGGCTTAACCCATTTGAAAAGTTAAGTCCCTTCGAAGTTTAAGAAATCCTTTAGGTTTTCCCCCACTTCTTCTTAACAAGTTTTCTTTATCCTTATAACCATCAGGAGATAAGGGAGGCTTGGGAGATGAAGAAGTGGTTTTTTTGTTTTGTTGTGCTCGTATCCCTGCTGTTCGGCTATGGTGTGCGGGAGACCAAACTGAACGCGGATAATGAAATCCAATTGAATGAAGGTAAGCAAGCTCAAGCGGCGGAAGTCCGAATGAGTGAGCTTCATATAGATGAAAATCAGATCTATCAAGGCGACTTGCTTCTTGTGAATAAGGATCATCCGGTGCATCCGGAAGGCGAAGAGACCGGCGCGGTCAATTTGTCTCAGCATTTAGAGCTGGTGAACGGATTCCGTTTGCAGGATAATGAAATTAAGCTGTCGCCAACATTGGCACGTAAATTCACGGACATGGTAAAAGCTGCGAAGAACGACGGCGTGAGCCATTTTATCATCAACAGCGGATATCGGAATCATGAGGAGCAGAATCAGCTTTATGCTCAGAAGGGGGCTGACTACGCGCTGCCGGCAGGCTACAGCGAACATCATCTGGGCTTATCCCTTGATATTGGTTCGACGCAGGCAGAAATGGGTCAATCGCTTGAGGGCAAATGGCTGAAGAAGAATGCATGGCGATATGGATTTATTTTGCGATATCCCGAGGACAAAACGGAGATCACAGGGATTGCGTCGGAGCCGTGGCATTTCCGTTATGTCGGTTTGCCGCACAGCGCGTTGATGCAGAAGAAGGATTTTGTCCTGGAGCAATATATGGACTATTTGAAGGAAAAGAAGCAAATTACGATTACCATTGATAAAGAAACCTTTGAGATTTCGTATTATCCGATCACCGGGGATACAACGATTCCGGTACCGGCGAACGGGAGCTATGAAGTGTCAGGCAACAATAAGGACGGGGTCATTGTGACCGCACAAATCAAGTAATCGGAGTATGAAACCTACGAGCATGCCTCATGCTAATGGTATCCAGGGAGGAACCAATGAAGTCGATCACAATTCTAATCGCAGACGATGAGGCGGAGATTGCCGATCTAATCGAGCTGCATTTACTCAAAGAAGGCTATAACTGCATAAAAGTAGGGGATGGGCATGAGGCGGTTGCTGCGATTCAGAAGCAGCCGATTGACTTGGCGATTCTGGATATCATGATGCCGAAGCTGGATGGCTATGAAGCGACAAGGCAGATTCGCGCTCATTATAACCTGCCGATCATCTTCCTAAGCGCCAAAACGACCGACCTCGACAAAATTACCGGACTTGTCAGCGGCGCGGATGATTATGTAACGAAACCGTTCAACCCGATGGAACTGGTTGCTCGCGTGAACGCGCAGCTGAGGCGTTCCATGCAGCTGAATCAGCCTGCGGCTTCGAATACTTCGGTTGTGGTGGAAGCGGGAGGTTTGCTGATTAATCCGGAACAGCGCACCGTTGTCCTTTACGGGGAAATGATCGAGATCACACCGAAAGAATTCGATATTCTGTACCTGCTGGCCAGTCATCCGAAGAAGGTGTTCAGCGCGGAGCAGATTTTTCTCCAGGTGTGGGGCGAAGCTTATTTCGAAGGCAACAATACGGTTATGGTTCATATTCGTACCCTGCGGAAGAAGCTGGGTGAAGATGTTCGCAAGAACAAGCTGATCAAAACGGTGTGGGGAGTGGGGTATTCCTTCCATGGCTGAGATGGTCCGCAGCTTCCGCTTTAAGATGCTGCAATACTTTGGCTTCAGCATGGTTTTGTCCGCTGGCATTACTTATCTGCTCTACAGGGTGCTGCAGCTCTATTATTCCACTACGAAGCGGGAAAGCCCGCTCTATACGATACGGACGTTCATTGGCGAAATAGGGGATATCAACTTCTTCATGATTGTGTTTATCCCCCTCTCCATTTTGTTTTTCTTCCTCTTCACGAGCCGTTATGCGTCTTATTTTCGCGAAATATCTAGCGGGATCAATCAGCTTGCCAACGGCGACTTCAACAATCGCGTGCAGCTCTCCTCCAATGATGAGTTCGAGGATATTGCGCGGGATATTAATCTGGCCAGCGAGAAATTGCAGCAAGCGCTGGAGCGAGGCGATTTTGCAGAGAACAGCAAGGAGCAGCTGGTCTTGAATTTGGCGCATGATCTGCGCACGCCGTTAACCTCGGTGCTCGGTTATCTCGATTTCATTCTTCGCGGCGATCAGCTGACACCGGAGCAAATCAACCATTATACGAGCATCGCGTACACGAAATCGCAGCGGCTGGAGAAGCTGATTGACGAGCTATTCGAAATTACGCGGGTGAATTATGGCAAGCTGCAAGTGGAGAAGAAGCCGCTCGATCTGAGCGAGCTTCTTATTCAGTTAAACGAGGAGCTCTATCCGGCGCTGGAGAAAAACAATCTGACCACGCGCCTGAATGTGGCTCCGCATCTGACCGTCACGGGGGACGGCGAGCTGCTGGCACGCGTGTTCGAGAATTTGCTGACCAATGCGATTCGCTATGGCAGAGAGGGACGTTTTATCGATCTCAACGGCTGGATCGAAGCGGAGGAAGCCGTCATACAGGTGCTCAATTATGGCACCTGCATTCCTCCGGAGGAATTGCCGTACATCTTCGATATGTTCTACACCGGCGATAAAGCAAGAACCCAGCGCAGCGAAGGAAGCACGGGCCTTGGCCTATCCATCGCGAAGAACATCGTCACGCAGCATCAAGGGACCATTACGGCGCAGAGCGATGTCATTCGTACGCTATTCGAGGTTCGTTTGCCGCGCAATATGGGAGCGAGCGGAGTCAGCGAAGCTGAAGGGGATGAGGGTTAGTGTGGTTGGTGAGCTGAGAGTTCGATTTCGGAACTCTCAGCCTCCACCGCGAGTGGATCAGGGGTTAGTGTGGACGTTGAGAGATCGATTTTGGAACTCTCGGCGACCACCTGGGAAGCATGCTCGTGCAGAGTTGCGAGATTAATAGCATGGGCTCGCTGGCGCCAAGCGGGCTTTTTTTTTTTGAAATCGCCCATAAATTGACAACGCTTACATATAAATATGGTACAATCTAGTTGCTTGCCGCTCTTTTATGAAATGGGTTTCATTGCTGCGGCCGGCAAGTTGATTGCTCTATTCCTGCTTATCGATTTGATCGTAAAGGGGGTGAGGCGAAACGAAGGGACGGACTGTGCGGTCCGCCTTAGTTGCGTGATCAGTTGCCTGATGAACATTCGAATATGGAGAGGAGCAATGAAGTAATGTTGAAACGAATGGGTATGTTCATTTTCAGCTGGGTGGTGATGGTGACGATGATGGGATCGGGCTTGGGCGGCATGAATGTTCCCAAGGTAAATGCAGCTGCTTATACGGCTGTTGTTAACCCCAGTGTTCAATATCAGACGTGGGAAGGCTGGGGCACGACGCTCGCTTGGTGGGCGCACCGTGTCGGAGGTGCCGCGGATTCGGTGCGCAACGATTATGCGGACAAGTTGTTCAGTACAAGCGGGCTGAATATGAACATCGTTCGCTACAATATCGGCGGCGGCGAGAATCCCGCCTATCCGACCCATATGGACTTGCGGGCGCGGATACCGGGCTATAAGGCTTCGGCTGCCGCAAGCTACGATTGGACGGCGGACGCCAATCAACGCTGGGTGTTGAACGCCGCGAAGTCGCGAATCAACTCGAGCGAGTTCATCGCCGAGGCGTTCGCCAACTCGCCTCCGTGGTGGATGACGAAGAGCGGCAGCGTTACGGGGAATACCAACGCAGACGAGAACCTGAAGGTAGATATGTATGATGATTTCGCGGATTATCTGACTACGGTTACGCAGCATTTTCAGAGCAGCTGGGGCGTGAATTTCCGTACCCTCTCTGCCTTTAACGAGCCAAGCTCCGCTTATTGGACGTTCGGCAATCGCCAAGAGGGCAACCGCATGTACCCCGCCAATCAGCAGATCATGATCGGCGAGCTGTACAATTCGCTGACCACGAAGGGATTAACAACAGGCATCAGCGCGCCGGAAGAGACGAGCATCGATCTTGCGAGGGATACGATCAACAGTTACTCGGCGGCGACGAAGGCGAAGCTTGTGCAGTACAATTCCCATACGTACGGCGGCAGTGACCGTGTTGGCTTGAATACCGCAGCCGGCGGCAAGCGGATTTGGAACTCCGAGCACGGGGACGGAGAAGCGAACGGGATTACGATGTCGAGGAATATTTTATGGGATATCAAATATATGAAAAATGCAGCATGGGTCTATTGGCAAGCGGTAGAGACGCCTGGCGGCTGGGGAATGATCGAAACCGATCTGAACAATGCCAGCGCGAACCTCGGCACCTATACAGTGAAGAAGAAGTACTATTCCATGGCCCAGTGGAGCAAATACATCCGCCCGGGCTACAAAATCCTCGACATCGCCGATGGAGATTCCATTGCAGCTTACGATAGCGCGGGAAGCAAGCTCGTCATCGTTACGGTCAACGACTCCTCTGCTTCCAACACGGTGACTTATGACCTGTCGCAATTTACGAATGTGACCGGTTCGGTGACGGGGACGCGGACAAGCGGCTCGGAGAATTTGGCTGCAGTCTCCGGCCTTGCGCTCTCGAACAAGAAATTTACGGCGACGGTTCCGGCCGGTTCTGTCAGCACTTTCGTCATCACCGGCGTGTCAGGCGTCAGCACGCCGACAATCGACACGTCAGCCTACTACAAGCTGGTGAACCGCAGCAGCAGCAAGCTGATGGATGTCAGCCAAGCATCGCAGGCGGACGGAGCCGATGTCATCCAGTGGACAGACAACGGCGGTACGAACCAAATGTGGCAATTCGTTTCCGTCGGCAGCGGCTACTACAAGCTGATAAACCGCAATAGCGGCAAAGCTCTCGATGTGTCAGGGCAATCCACCGCGGATGGCGGCAATGTTGTCCAGAATACAAGCGGCACCGGCCTGAGTCAGCAATGGCAGCCTGTACTCGTTGGAAGCTATTACAAACTAATTAACCGCAATAGCGGCAAACTCGCGGATGTTAGCGGCGCATCTACCTCGGATGGCGGCGATGTCATCCAGTACTTCGACAACGGCGGAACGAATCAGCAGTGGCAGCTCGTGAAAGTGAACTAGCGGCGGTGCATAATGAAAGCAGGATAGCCGGGCCAGCAGCCGGACCCTTAATTAGGGTCCGGCTTTTCATTGCCCGCCGTTGCCGGAAGCCTGACGTATCGACAGATTCAATCTCCCTGCGAGGGAGGAGGGACCGTGTTCTAACGGTTGCCACAGCGCTTATTTGGTCTGTTTTTGCTTCATATAACACTAACGGTTGCCATAGAGCTTATTTGTCCGTTTATGAGCGGAGACCCTAGCTAAATCGTGAAATAGCGTCTCTGGCAACCGTTACAATTGCAGAACGGCGAAAATGGCGAAATTAGGCGCACCGGCAACCGTTAGACTTCGGGGAGCTACATTCACGGGCAGCTAAAAAACCGCATCCGCCATCTGACTGATACGGTTGGCATACGAGCGGCAGGCAGGTAGGCTAGTTAAAAGAGTCTCGGACTAGCGATCGGACACTTAGGCGGAGTATGATTGGAATATTGTGCGCGAAACGAATAAAGTTGTCTTTTATTTAGGGGGAGAATCCGTGTATATCGGTGTCGATGGTTCCAAGAATCAATGGGTAGCAGCTCTACTGGAAGGCACTAAGGAAGGGACAACCATCCGCTATGTCCAGGTGGAGCATTTGGAAGAGCTCTGGGCTGAATTCGGCACCGCTTGCCGGAAGCTGTTAATAGATATGCCACTTGGGCTCAGTAGCAGCGGCAAACGTAGGTGTGATGAATTAGTAATGGATATACTGGGTCCTGCCAATAAGAAGAGATGTTTCCATGCGCCCAGCTACAACGCGTTAGAGGAATGGCGGCGGCTTTCGCATGCGGACTCGGAAGGTGTTCCATCCCTGTCGCCAAGAGAGAGATACAATGCGATTAATGGCATTAATGTGAAAGAAACGCAACTGAATCTGACCCCTCCCGGCTATGCATTGGTTCCCAGAATTGCGAATGTGCGTGATTTCGTGTTAAGCATCGCGGACCGTTCCATGGTCTCGGAAGCACACCCCGAAGTTTGCTTCATCGCCTTATCGAATCGTGGCAGCTTCTCAAGCAAGCATCATCTCCCGGGCTTATTCGAACGGCTCGCGGTTATTCAGGCGGAGATCCCGAATTACATCAACGATCTCGCTAATGGCGGAAACCGGGTCTGGAACAACGTTTCGGCTAAAATGGACGATGTCCTGGATGCGACGGTCCTTGCGCTGACCGCACGCATGATGATGGAGAACCCCGCAAGCATAAGGCGTATAACGAATGAGCCGCCGATCAACGATTTGTCAGGCATTCCGATCGAAATCGTCTATGCGCAGCAACAATCACAATTCCAATAGAACAGAGGTAAAGATCTTCAATTGACGCTGATGTGGCCGTAAAGTACGATATGCGCGAAGCGCAATGGATACCATGTGCTAATCCAGCCGCAAAGGGGGAAGATTGGTTACTTACCGTGCAGCGAAACGTATGAAGGCTTCATTCCATCCACCATGGGTCGACATGATTAAACTCTATTGGGAGGTTCTATCATGAAAAGAAGCAGCAGGATCTCGGCTGTACTGGTCTTCGCGATGCTGGCTATGTTGCTATCCACATTAGTCCTGCCGGCAAGTGTTAGCGCTTACAGTACGCCGAATACAAGAGGCGGTATAATGGGGCAATGGTATTTCGGCACGCAGGCTGAACTGAATACGGCCGCAGACAATGTCGTGGCCGCAGGCTTGAAGTGGGTACGGTTAGATTTGAGATGGGACATCGTGCAAGCGGGCGGAGCTTCCTCCTACGACTGGAGCTGGCCGGACAAAATGGTCAATACCGCTCTGAGCAGAGGGCTCAAAGTCATGCTTGTGGCAGGCTATACGCCAAGCTGGGCGAATGGCGGCAACTCGGACACGCGTTACTATCCCAATGCAGCGAACATTAATGCGTGGAAGAACTTCCTTGATCTTGGCGTAAGACGCTACTTACCGCTTGGAGTAACTACCTATGAGCTGTGGAATGAGCCGAACTACTCGGTGCAATCCAGTCCTTCTTTATTCGTCAGCAACATTCTGATTCCGGGAGCGACGGCCATTCGAGCCGCTTCCGCCGATTTGCATGTACCGGTCACGATCGTGAACGGCGCGCCGGCGAACCTGATCAATGTGTCCGGCATTGTGGATCCTTACGCATGGGTAACGGGGATTTATGCGAACGGCGGGAAGAATTATTTTGACGCATTGGCGATCCATCCGTACTGCTGGCCTGCCGCTCCGACAACACCAAGCGTCTGGAATGCTCTGTTGCGCGCAGATGAAATTCATACGATCATGGTCAACAACGGGGACGGGAATAAACAAGTTTGGGCGACGGAATTCGGATACCCCACTTCAGGTCCGAATACGGTAACCGAGCAGCAGCAAAGCGACTATATCGTGTCTGCTTTCCAAGTATGGACGCAGTCTGCATGGGCAGCTTGGACGGGGCCGATGTTCCTGTACACGTACAAAGACGGCAGTACCAATTTGAATGATCCGGAATCGAATTTCGGTTTGCTTCGCAACAACAATACGTTCAAGCCGGTTATGAGTCAGCTGCTCTCGGTGATGACGAACTCTCCTCCACCGCCGGCTCCGGCCACCTCGGGATACGGCGGTACAACGCCTCCGCCAACGACGGGCACATTTAATGCGACTCAAGTCAGCTCAGCAGTTACGATCGACGGTAACTTGGATACGGCTTGGACCGGCAAAGTAACCAATGCGATCTCCAAAGTATCCATTGGAACGGTATCGGGATCATCCGATCTCTCCGGCAACTTCGGCGTGCTGTGGGACAGCACCAATCTTTATGTTATGGCCGACATCAATGACGATACGCTCCGAAATGATTCGACCGCCTCATCGGATGATGACAGCATCGATATATATTTGGATATGAACCATGATCATTCGACGACGTACGGCGCTGATGATTTCATGTATCAAGTCGGCTACGGGGACACGACGGCCAGCGAGCTTAAGCACAGCGCAACGACTGGCGTAAGTGTGGCGACAACAGCAAGAACCGGCGGCTACCGGATCGAGGTCAAGATTCCGTGGACAACGCTCGGCAAAGTGCCGACGGCCAATATGAGCTTCGGCTTCGATATGATGATTAACGATGATGACGATGGAGGCGCGCGCGACTCGCAGATGGGCTGGAATGACGGAACCGCGAATGCGTATCTCAACCCGAGTCTATTCGGAGACGGGACGTTAATCAGCTCACCGCCGCCATCAGGAGGCGGAACAACGGTTTATGAGGCAGAGAACGGAACCTATGCCGGCGGCGGACAGCAGCAGACGGCAACCAATGCATCCAATGGCAAAGTCGTTGGCAACTTAAACAGCGTCGGTGCTTCCTCTCAGGTGAATAACGTGGATGGAGGCGCAGGAGGCAACGCGACACTGGTGATCCGTTTCTCGAATGCGAATACGGCTGCAAGGACGTTAAGTCTGTACGTGAACAGTGTGAAAATCCAGCAAACCAGCTTCGCGCCGACAGGCAGCTGGAACACATTCGCCAATACGAGCTCCATTACGATCCCGCTGAATGCCGGCGCAACGAATACGATCAAGATTCAGCGGGACTCGGCCGATAATCCGGCAGCGGATATCGACAGCTACACGGTGACAACATCGTCCTCGTCTTCAGGCCTATTGATTAACGGTTTTGAGAACACGGCGCAGTGGGCAGGAGAGGCCACGCGAACGGCGGATACGACGAAGAAAACAGAAGGTGCCCAGTCCATCAAGTTCCATTACACCGTGCCATCGAGCGGCTGGGCAAACGGCTATTACGCCATTAGCAATCCTTATGTGGACATCGCGAATGCGAGCAGCCTGAAGATTGATGTCTATCCGACAACGCAGACGCCGACGGGGCAAACCGAACCGATCGTGCTTAAGCTGCAGGATCAGACGGGCGGCGTAATCTATGAGGATCGGCTGCCGAACTTAACGGCGAATCAGTGGAACACCGTGACCATCAGCCTGACCGGAATTGCGCAGGCGAATCGTCATCAGATTAACAGCGTGAATCTGTATCTGTGGTCCGGCTTCACGGCTCAAATCAACGGCAGAACGGCATTGGATTACTATTTCGATAATCTAAGGGTACAGTAGTTGTTACAGCTTTAAATGAATCAAGCCGTCTCAAGAGGTCGCCGTGCAGCGACAGTTGAGGCGGCTTTGTTTTAGAGGAAGGTAAGTAGATGTACAAATTGCGAGCAAATGTTGCTGAATAGGCAACATTCCATGCCCATAACACGCCGATACCGTCTAATGCTGCATAAAGTGCAACATTTAATCTCGAAATCCCCTCTATTAGGCCAATTGAAAAGAAGATGTTGCATATTGCGCAACATCTTCCTATAGCTGCTATGGAAAGTATCGAAATGTTGCATAATAAGCAGCTTTTATCCGCTCAGAAGAATGGTTAGCGCACATGATGGAGTTCTGGCGTGAGCAGCGCCGACTTGAGCTGAAATGTTGTATCACAAGCAGCTTTTGTCCGCTCAGATGAATGGTTAGCGTACCTAGGTTAGCGCAGGTGAGGGGCGGCCGGTGCGAGCAGCCCGAGCTAATCTGAAGTGCGACGCAGCGTACGCATTATTCAATGCCGAGCTTCTTCGCTTCCGCATTAACCTCGTTAATCATCCGATCCAGCCCTTTGGCCTTGTAGCCGTCAAGGATGGATTTCCAGATGACCTCAACAGGCAGCTTGCTGATCATCACGCGGATCATGTCATCGTTATCGAAGATAGTGAACGTATCCTTCGTTGGCGTGGATAGGTTAGTCAGCCGCGGCTCGTACGCTTGCTTGCTTGTCATGCGTTTGGCGTAATCGATCAGCTCCTGCTGCGCATCGTAGGCTTCGGGCGAAATGCCGGAGAAATTGGGATCCAGCCCGAACATGCCGTCCCAATTGGCCAAATTCGCGAAGGCCGTGAACGATGGATATTTCAGCAAAATGTTCGTGTTCGGGTCGATCTTCCGTATCGTATCGCCGCTCTTGGTGTAGTCGACGTCTAGGAGGCCATAATGCCGCATCTCCAGAAATTCGGGAGAATTCATGTAGTCGAACAGCTGCAGAATGCGGTCCATCTTAGCCTCGGATACCTTCGACGAGATATAGCTCTCGGACCAGAAGGTTTTGAACACCGCGCTATATCGGTTCCCGTCCATGCTTGGAAGAGGCTTCAGGAAGCGAACGCTGTCGTAGAAACCCTTGTCCTCCGGGTGCAGCTTCTGCCAGCGGTTCTTATTCATATTGGTGTCTACCGAGCGGAACATGCCGGATGTAATGATGGCGGCTACTTTGCCTTCCGCGAATTTATCCACGGCCATATTCCCTCTTGTAAGAGGCAGATCGGGATCTATTAATCCTGCTGCATAGAGCTCTCTTAACAGCTTCAACGACTCGACGGCGTGTTTCGAGAATACCGCGGGAATGTAGCGGCCATCCTCCTTGATCCACTTGAAATCGCTGCCGCTCCCGTCGCTTGTTGCCGCAGGTGAGCCGTATAGCCAGAACAATCCGCCCAGTAACAGCTTGGAGACGGAAGTCAGTCCCGTAATATGCTTGTTTTCCGGGTCTTTCTCGACGATCGCTTTGAGCATGGTGCGGAACTCATCCCATGTCTCCGGTTCCTTGGTAATGCCCGCTTGCTGAGCCAGATCCCAACGATAGACGACCAGGCGGTCGAGGACGTTATACTCGGTGCTGTCGTAGGTTTTGCGCGGGATGAAATACAGTTTGCCGTCGTTCTTTAGATCTTGGAATTCAGTCGTCGCCAGATACTGGTTCAAATACGGATAGGCGGACAAATCGCTCGGCAGCGGCTTGATGACGCCTTGATCCCTCCAATTTCGGTAGTACTGGGTATTGACGGCATCGACGGCGAAAATATCCGGCAGCTGGCCGGAGGAGGCCCACATCTGAAACTGCTGCACGTAATTCGCGGTCGTCATCGGAATCGGTTTGATCGTAATGTTGAGCTTCTTCTCTAAGCGTTGTACAAGCGGGTCCTCTGCCAGCGGGTTATCCGTCAGCTCCCAGATCGCAACGGAAATCTCCAAATGCTCGGGCGGAGCGGAAGAAGCGGGCTGGGACGGCAGACGCTGCTGATCGTTGCTGCGGCAGCCTGCACTCGCAATGACAAGCAAGACCGCCGCAAGCATTAAGGCCAGCCGCCGTGTCACGATGTTCATATCCTTCACTCCTCGCCGCCCCCAATGCTCAACATGCGATACTGCTTCGGCGTTTGCTGGGTGTTCTTCTTGAAGATGCGCGTGAAATAGAAGTAGTCTCGAAACCCGATCGTCTCCGCAACCTCGCCAATAGGCAAATTCGTCGTACGCAGCAGATTCTTCGCTTCCTTTAACCGCACATTCGTTAAGTATTCCGTGAAGGTTACCTTAATCTCTCGTTTGAACAGCTGGCTCAAGTAATTCGGATGCAGGTAGAAGATGCGCGAGATGCTCTGGATGGAGATATGATTACGATAATTTTCATGCATGTATTTGATGATTTCTTTCAAGTTCGCGTGCTCGGTTTCCCCTTTCGCAGCGCGGGATGCACTTATAGGAAGAGGTCCGTCGTTTAAGCTCTCCTTCAAACTGTCCATCATCTGGTCGAAGCTTGGATAGAGATGATACAGCTGCTCCTTGCTAAAGATATAGTCGTCCTCGGAGGTATGGGAAGCAGCATGAAAATAAACGATGTTATAAATGCGCAGCGTGTGGTGGATCGTGAGGCATTGCTTGTTAGAAGGCAGACACATCTCATCCAGCAGGTCTCCCGCAAGCGCGAATTCGCTCTTGACGACCGCTCGCTCCAGCTTTCGGATCAGAAGCGCGGCGGTATCATCCTTTGTCTGCGATTCCTCCCAGTACAGATCTCTGCGATTATGAATAAAGAAATCCCAGGCCCGCACCGTGCATTGTTCGATTACCTGCATCATGCCCTCTACATTTCGATCCGCTTGCAGGATGCCTATACCCAGAATCCCATCCGGGAGAGGGGAAGGGAGGGCTGCCGATAACGCATCCCGATTCGGTGCCTGCACCCAATAGACACTGCGGGCATATCCGAGATTAATGCCTACATAATGCGTCTCCGCAAGGAACGTTAACCGGCCTTTGCCTACGGAAACGAGAAGATAGACCTTATCCGAGGTGATGCCGGCGTCAGCCAAAATATCATGGAAAGCGGACTGTGCCCAAGCCGTTGCCGGATCATCGAGCAATTCCAGCAGCTTGCCTTCGCGCTTATGCTTAATTTCATCGAGGTTGCCGGCTGCCGTTTGAAGCAAGGTATGAATTTCATGATCGTCGAAGGGCTTGAGGCAATAGCCCAGCACGCCGTAATTCAATGATTTCTGCACATATGCGAATTCGGCGTAGCCGCTGATCACGATGATTTGGATATGCTTATCCAGCTCTTTAATCTGCTTAATTAACTCGAGTCCCGACAACCCCGGCATACGAATATCGGTGAACACGACATGCGGCTGGAGCTCTTGAATCAATTCGAGCGCTTGCGTGGCGTTATTGGCTTTGCCTGCGACATAGAAGTCGGACTTCTTCCAATCCACGCCTGCCGCCAAACTCTTCAGGACCAGGTTCTCATCGTCCACGAGCAGTACTTTATACACGGATATCCCCTCCAGGTTGTACGTAGTGACTTGGCATCGTAAGGGTTATACATGTTCCATGGCCGGCTTCGCTTTCGAAGGTCAGCCCATATTGGAAGCCATAGGCTAAACGCAGCCTATTATTCACGTTAAGTAAACCAATGCTGTCGCTGTCCGATGAATCCTGGCTGTCCCGGCTTAACGAGGACGGCTTCTCCAGCAGTTTGCCTTGAATACGATTCAGCGTATCCTCATCGACGCCCATGCCATCATCGGTGATGCGAAGCACGAGCGTATGGCCATGCTCGATCTCGCCGGCGATCGTGAGGTTTCCTTTGGAGGTTTTCGGTTCAAGTCCATGGAAGATCGCATTCTCGACGAGCGGCTGCAAGATCATTCGGAGCACCGATACTTGCAGTGCTTCGTCCGTGAAATGATAGGTAACGTCGAAACGATCCTCGAAACGGATCAGCTGCAGGTATACGTAAGACTTGACCGCGTTCAGCTCCTGGTCGAGCGTCACATAGCCGGAGCCTTTGATGCTGTAATGAAACAGCTTGCCGAGCGCCTTGGTCATTTCGACGATTTGGCGATTCTCGGCTTCGAGCGCGACGCCTTTAATCGATTCCAAGGTGTTATACAGAAAATGCGGATTGATCTGGCTGCGCAGATAAGCGGTGGCGGCTTTCTCCTTCTCGATCTCGGCCTCCAGCAGGTGCGTGTTCGTCTCGACGAGTCGATGCGTGAGATTGTCGATCTCGCTCAACATGCCGTTCAAATTCTCGGCAACCACGTTCATTTCCACATTGCCTTCCAGGTGAATGGTTGTTTTCAGATCCTGGATGCTGCCGGATTTGATGCCGTTAATGAATCGCACGAGCCGCCGAATGGGCTGTACGATGTTATTGGTAATAACCGCGAAAGGCACGGCCATTAATAGAATCGATAGGATGACGATGAGAATGCTGCGGTTGCGCACGGAGTCGAGCTCTGCCAGCAGCGCTTCTTGGGGAACGAAGCTGAGCACGGAGGCGTTGATCTGGTCCAGCCGCTGGATTTGGATGGCTCCCTTAACCCCGCCGATGGAGTCGGTCAGCTTCTGCTCGCTGTTGTGCCGGCTGCTTAACGCGCTAATGGTTCTCGTAATATCGGGAGAATTCGTCTCCGGGTATACGCTTCCAAAGCGATCGATCAGATAGAAACCGATGCCGGGCTCCGCCTTGCTCCTGTCGTCATCGAAGAACATCGCCTCCACGTCGATAATGACGGCAATATAGCCGATCCGATTGCCATCCGTGCCGTTGCCGAGGTCGCTGGAGTAGATATTTTGAGCGAACAGCATGCTGTTCTTCGAAGCGGAACTGTAATCATAGGGCTCCAAGCCGCTGACATACACGGTTTTGTTAGATTCGATTCCCTTGTTGGATCGCTGCACGAAATCGATGCTCCCGTTAAGGCTGTAACGCATGCCGCTGGTGCCGATAAGGACGATGTCCTGGAAGCCTTTGCGACCTGCCTTTAATGAAATGATCTTGCGGTCCAGTTCATTGCTCATCTCGTACAGCAAGCTGGGGTCGTTCTGCGTCATGAATTTCTGCACGAAGGGATCGAACCCTAAGCTGAGCATAATCTGGCTGATTTCATCGGCTTTCTGCGTGAGGTTAAGCTTGAATTTGCGAATGGTATCTTCGGTATATTGATTGTTATTCTTGATTACAATTTGAGAGGTTTGGGTGTACAAGGAGTAAATAATCATCAGCATGATGATCACAATGAGTGCAACGGCTAACTGAAGCTGCGTCTTGATGCGCATTCTCGTTAAGTTTCCCATGATAGCACCTGTCCATATCGAGAGTGAGATGATGTTTATGTAAATGAGTATACCATCATCGATTTCGAAAGAGTCGGTTTCAACCAAAGCTCTTAATTTAATCCATATTTCTATAATTTGTTTACATACTTTTAACACTTCAAGTTGCTTATGGGAGGGGGGACCGAAGGTCTGCTCTCTGTTTCTGCGCGCTCGAAGCAAGCTAAGTTTTATCCAGTTTTGTCTAATCCGCGGTCATACTTACTTGGCTGCAATGCGCCTATAATCACACTTGTAAGCCATTACATGCCGGGGGGAATTCACTTTGATCCAAAGAAAACCATTAGCCGCACTAACGTTAACGACGATGCTGGCGCTGTCCGTACTGTCGGGCTGCGGGAAGTCGAACAATGATACGGCGACAACGAATGCTTCTGCGAATGAGAAGGAATCCACGAACACAGCTGCTACCGCGAATACGAGTACCAACACGGATGCCGCCAACGCGACGACAGACGAAAGCACCGCAGCAGGCTTGGAAGGGAAAGTCGTCTTCTGGTCGATGTGGAGCAACGCGGAGCCGCAGGCTAAAGTCATTGACGAGGCGGTCAAAGAGTTTGAGGCTGCCAACCCGAATGTGGATGTTGAAGTGAAATACAACGGCCGCGATATTAACAAATTGATCAAGCCGGCTCTTGAGAGCGGCGAGCAAATCGATATATTCGAGCAAGACCCGGGCTCGGCGCTCGGTAATCTGAAGGATCATGTGTTGAAGCTCGACGAGCTCTTGGAGCAGCCGTCGGTCGGCATCGATGGCAAGTCCGTGAAGGACTCCTTGCTTCCATCGCTGATGGATTGGGTCAAATCACTGGCTGCGCCGGCAGGTCTGGAAGAAGGCTATTATGCGATTCCTCAGCAGCCTTACGCAGTTCTGTTCTTCTACAATAAAGCACTGTTTGCTCAAGCCGGCATTACGGCCGTTCCTACTTCGTGGGAAGAGTTTCTGGCGGATTGCGAGCTGCTTAAGCAAGCAGGCGTAGAGCCGATTACGTTCGATGATGCTTACCGCGATCTCTTCATCGGCGGCTATCTCGGAAGCGCGATGGGCAGCGATTGGACCGACAGCCTGGTCAAAGACAAAACAGGCGAGATGTGGAAAGATCCGATCGTGCTCCAGTTCGCGAAGGACATGCAAATCTTGAATGAAAAAGGGTATTTCTCCAAGAAAATCGCAGGCAACAAGTATCCGGCCGGACAGCAAGATCTGGCACTGGGCAAAGTGGCGATGTACTTGAACGGCACTTGGCTTCCCAACGAGGTAGCGGCAACAGCCGGTCCTGACTTCCAATGGGGCTCCTTCCAATTCCCTGTCGTGGCGAACGGCAATGACAAAGGCGGCCAACAAGGACTTTCCTTCGGCGCGCAAGGGCTGCTTATGAATAAGAACAGCAAGAACATTCCTGCTGCATTCGAGCTGGTGAAGTACCTCGTCGGCAAGAAAGCGCAAGAGGGAATGTCCGCGCAAGCGCTCGCGATCCCGGCTACGATCGATTCGACATGGCCTGCTCCGCTTGCGGAAGCTGCGGTTGCATTCGGCAATGCGAAGGTTAACATGCCGTGGGGCTTCGGTATCGACAACGGCGGCGATTTCTCGAGCGGTACGGTTCTCCCTACATTTATGGAGCTCGCAACAGGCAAAATCAAGCCGGAAGCGTACGTAAGCAAAATGGCGGACCAAGCGAAAAAGTTCTATGAAGGCAAGTAAGTAACGCTATTGCAATCGGAACGCGGCGTTCGCGGGAACGCCGCGTTTCGGAATGAAAGGCCGACATGTTGCGGGGGTGCTGTCATGAGAATGAAAAAATCGATTATCGCGCTGTTCTTGGCGCCGGCCGTCATCATTTATTTGGCCATCTTCCTTTATCCGACTTTGCGCACATTCGCTATGAGCTTCTATAATATCCCGGCTCTCTCCAGCCGTATTGCCGAGTGGAAGTTTGTTGGCCTCGCGAATTACAAGGACGTAACGAGCAGCACTTATTTTATCGGATCGGTCAAAAATGTACTTGGGATATGGGCGCTCGGAGGCGTGCTGATCTTTACTTTTGCGTTCCTCTATGCGGCCATCCTGACTTCCGGGGTAAAGGGGAAAAACTTCTGGCGGTCGCTTATTTTCCTGCCGAATACGGTTTCCGCGGTGGTTATGTCCGTCGTGTGGCTCCAGTATATTTACAATTCGAGTTTCGGCTTGCTAACTTCCGTATTTAATCGCCTTGGTTTAACGGCGCTCGCCAATATACAGTGGACGGATAAAGAGCATATTTACTATGCCATGATTATGGCGTTCAGCTTCGGTTCGATCGGTTATTTCATGCTCATTCTGAATGCCGGCATCAACCGGATTCCCGGCGACTTCTACGAAGTGGCTACTTTAGAAGGGGCCAGTCCGTGGACGAAGTTCTTCAAGATCACCTTGCCGCTGCTGCGGGATGTGTTTCGGACAACGCTGGTGTTATGGACCATTACGGCGTTCAATTTCTTCGTCTGGTCGGCGACGTTCGGGCTCGACGATCCGCATACCGTTACGCCGGGGTATTACATGTACCAGAAGGTGTTCGGCTTGGCCAAAGGCAACTCCGTGCTGACGGATGGCGGCGCATTTAACGTTGGATCAGGGGCGAGTGTCGGCATCCTGATTACGTTAGCGACGCTGCTTGCTTCCGCGCTCATCAGCCGGCTGTTCCCGAAAGACCGTTTGGAATATTAAGAGGAGGAGGAACCTTCATGCGTAGCGTAGCAATGCGAAAGAAAATGAATCTATTGCCGGCTTACATTCCGCTCTATGCTTGGCTGCTATTCTCCGTCATTCTATTCGGATGGGTCATACTGGCATCGCTGAGTTCAACCCGAGATATTTTCACCAATTCTTTGTTAAAGAGCGGCATCCATTTCTCCAACTATACGGACTTGTTCAAGGAGCAGGACATCGGGCGGTATTTTGCGAATAGTGTTATTTATACGATTACAGCCTGCATCGGCATCGTCGCCGTGGCGGCTCCGGCCGCGTACATGCTTGGTCGAGCTCAGTTTCGGGGCCGCGGGCTGCTGAACATGATGTTCATGTCCGCGCTTGCGATTCCGAGTATTCTCATCTCGATTCCGTTGTTCTCGATCTTCGTGGAATTGAAGCTGACCGGCTCGATCATAACGCTGATTCTCGTTTATATTTGCACGAATGTGCCGTTTGCCGTGTTTTTCCTCACCAGCTTCTTCTCCTCGGTTCCCAAAGAGCTTGAGGAATCTGCCGCAATGGATGGCTGCGGTCCGATTCGGGCGTTCGTCCAGATCATTCTGCCGGTGGCGCAGCCGGGCATCATCACGTTATCGATCTTCAACTTTCTGGGCGTGTGGAACGAATACTTCTTCGCCCTGATCTTCTCCAATGATGCCAATTCGCGCACGCTCGCGTTATCGCTGCAATCGATCGTTTACGGCTATGCCAACACGGGCAATTACGGCGGTATCTTCGCGGCATGTATGGTCGTGTTTCTGCCAAGCTTTATCGTGTATTTGTTCGTATCCAAGCGTATTATTTCGGGATTGACCGTAGGCGCCGTAAAAGGATAAAACCGTTGGGAGATGATGGGCCGCCATGTTGGTGACGACTGCAAGTTTGAGGATTGAGGGAGCAAGACCGGAGGGGGAGAACCCCCTGCCGATGTTTAGAAATAAGGATGCGCATCGCGAAGTAACGGATAACGGCAGTCTGACGCCGGAACATAAGCTTCATATGGGGGACAATACAGGCGAACGCTATTTGCCGTATCGGATGCAGGATCGGTATTCGAGGAAGCGCGAGTTGATCGAGCTGAAGACCATTGTGCTGGAAAATGACGTGCTGAAAGCCGTCTTTCTGCCGGAATACGGGGGAAGGCTGTATTCGCTGCAAGAGAAGGCCACGGGGCGCGAGATTTTGTACAAAAATCCGGTGTTCCAGCCGGCTAATTTAGCGATTCTGAACGCGTGGTTCTCGGGTGGCATCGAGTGGAACATCGGTCACATCGGCCATACGTTTACGACCTGTTCGCCGATGCATGCGGCCAAGCTCACCGGTGACGATGGGAACGAGTTTCTTCGCCTCTACGAGTATGAGCGGTGCAAGAATTTGTTCTGGCATATCGATTTTCATTTGCCGCCGGGAGCTAGGCAGCTTGGGGTCTATGTTCGCATCGTGAATGATCAAGCGGCTGCGGTGCCAATGTATTGGTGGACGAATATCGCTGTAGAGGAGACGGAGAAGTCGCGGGTATTCTCGGGTACCGGCGAGGTCATCTATATCGATCCTGAGCAGAAGGGCTATGGCGCTGACAAGCTGCCGATTCTACCTTCAGTGCCAGACGTGGATGTGTCGTATCCGATGGGATTCCCGTATGCGAGCGAGTATTTCTTCCAGACGCCGGCTGCCGAGCAGTCGCCGTGGGAAGCTGTCGCTTATGAGGATGGACGTTTGTTCTTCGAGCGCTCGACCAGCTTGCTTCGGTATCGGAAAATGTTTTGCTGGGGCAATCATGCGGGAGGCAGACGGTGGTGCGATTTCTTGGCGAAGCCGGGTGAAGGCCATTATATTGAGGTGCAGGGCGGGTTTGCGCCAACGCAGCTGCATGGCATCGAGATGCCTGCGAATTCCGTATGGGATTTCACGCAAATGATCGGCATGCTGAGCATGGATACGGAATCGGCTTATCAGGAGAATTGGGATCAAGCCCGTGATTATATCGAGGAGCAAGTCAGTCAGGAGCTCGGCGAGGAAGAGGTGTATGCCGCGCATGCGAGATTTCAGGCGCTGGCGTTTAAAACACCGCAGCAGTCGCTGCATGCGGGCTCAGGCTGGGGCGCGTTAGAGCGAGTGCGGAGGGAGAGCGTTGGCCGCGGCGCGAGTGCTGCTGTCGACGCAGGTGCTGCTGCGATTCCGCAAGGTTTCGTCTTCGCGGATGAGTCGCTGGGAGCGGAGCAGGAGCCATGGCTAGTCCTTCTGCGGGAAGGTTATCTGCCGGAGCATGATGTAGAAGCGATTCCGCCTTCGTGGATGATGCAAGAGGAATGGATGGACAGGCTGAAGCGCAGCCTGGAGCATGCCGATTATTGCTCGTGGACGGCACTCTTGCATCATGGAGTGATGCTTTATGAGAAAGGGCTGGACGCGGAAGCGATCGAGGCGTGGGAAGCATCGCTGCGCTTGAAGCCTTCGGCATGGGTATACCGGAATTTAGCCGTGGTGATGAAGCAGCGGGGCGAGACGGATCGTGCGCTGGCTTATTATGAGCAGGCGTTTACGGTTTCCGGCCGTTTCCCGGACCGCGCGTTCGTGGAAGAGTATCTCAATCTCGTCATCCATAACAAGGACTACGAGCTGGCATGGCACTTATATGAATCGTTGCCGCCGTCATTTGCGAGCAGCGACCGCATTCAAATTATCGTCGGCGCAGTCGCGCTGGAGCTTGGGCATGACGCGTTCATGGAGAAGCTGTTCGCCACGGAGTTCGCCGTCATTCGCGAGGGCGAGACCTTGATCATCGACCTGTGGTTCAAGTACAACGCGAAGAAGCTGGCAGAGCAGAGGAACGTCGAGCTTACGCAAGCGCTGATTGAAGAAGCGATGGAGCAATGTCCGCCGCCGCTCCATATCGATTTCCGGATGATCGGCTAGGGAATGGAGCAAATGGAGCGGCGGCACCAACATCAAGTCCACGCTCGAGTAAATGTTGCGGATCATGCAACATTCCACCCGCTCAGTGAGCTGAAGAGGCCAAATGTTGCACCAAATGCAGCATTTTTACGAGAAAAGGCAGTCAGGTGACCCCAAGAGGCGAAAATGTTGCATATTAGGCAACATCTCCTCCGGAAAGCCTCCTTATCTTCGGAATTGTTGCACAAACGGCAACATTCCAAGCGCAGGATACGATTATAGGGATCCTCCCGTGTGAATCTACATTGGGCGGCAGCGCATACGGATGCACCCGCCGCCATCACCACTACAAAAGAAACCCGCGTTCTCCATAACGCCGGGTTTCTTTTTACTTTCTCGAAAACTTATAAACCGCCTTAATAAACCCGCCAAACACCTCGTGGCTATACGTGAACCCTCGGCTCAGGTAGAAATTCAACGCCGCATCGTTGCCATTGGATACATAGATGAAGATGATGTCCACATGTGGAGAGCTCTCCAGCCAATCGATCGACATGTCGAACAGCTTGGAGCCCAGCTTCATAGCCCGATAGCCGTCACGGACATATAAATTGTTCAAGCAGCCGATCTTCGCGGGCAAGTCATCCCAATCCGGATAGAAGCCTTTGCCTCCGCGAGGAGCCCAGTCGGGGTAAGCATTCCTGCTCCTTTCATCCAGCTGATCGATGGTCGAGAATACATAGCCGATCGGCACGCCGTCATCCTTCGCGACTATGACTTGGCTTTCCGGTGCTTGTTCATAGCTTCGTTTCATCCTCGTATCGAAATTCATCGCATCGAATACTTCCGGCAGCATCGTCGCTTTGGATTGCTGGAAGGCCATCAGTTCATTGCATAGCGCCCGACATGGCTCGATATTGTCATCCCGCACAACTTCAATCGTGATGTTCCCCATCGTTTCACCTCGTTAAATAACTTGACGGTTGTTGTCCAAATGCCTAGCCTTAGAGTATCACAGAAGGGCTGATTAAACGCAATCCCTGCAATTTCTTTAGAAAACTAAGCAAAACCTATACTTCCTTAAGTTTACGAAAGCAGGATGTCTTAGTAAAATGGATTGAATTTGAAAATACTAACGGAACAAATACTTTCCAATGACGCGACTTGTAAGCGATTACAGTAATGTATCGGCGATAAATAAACCACAATCGGAGGCATTCCTATGAGAAAAGCGATTCTGGTTGACGATGAAATGTTTGCCCGCAAAGGGCTGGTAGGACTTATCCCTTGGGAGAGCTGCGGCTTTCAGATCGTTGGCGAGGCTGAGGACGGGGAAGAAGCGCTCGCGCTAATCGAGCGGCAGATGCCGGATCTCGTCATTACCGATATTCGCATGCCTGTGCTGGATGGGCTCGAGCTCATTCAGACCGTTCAGGAGCGAATCAGCAAAGCGATTAAGTTTATTATTATTAGCGGCTACGGCGACTTCAAATATGCACAGCAAGCCGTTCGTTACGGCGTCCATGATTACTTGCTCAAACCGATTGACGAGAACGAGCTCATGGAAACGTTAACGCGCATTAATGAGATGCTGGATGAGCGCCCGCCGTGGCAAGAGGGGGGCAAGCTGCTTTTTCAAATCTCCCTCTTTGAACAACTCCTCGCGGGCAAATCAGATGAGAAGCTGCTGGCGGATGCGTCGCAGTTCTTGGGGCTGCCGATGAATAAACCGCTGCGATACGTTGCGTTTGAGCTCAATAATGTCCCTTCCCACTTGAGTGAGGACGAGAAGATTGAGCAAATTGGCGAGGTGAAAGAGGTCGTTCTTAAGGTGCTGAATAGGTACATGCCAGGCAAAGAACCGTTCATCTACATTCCGAGTCCCTACGGACTTGGATTTCTGATTCCGTCCGATCAAGGGCCGGATTGGGTGAAACGGTTGGCGGATGATCTCAGTCGAGCGATGGCAGGCAGAAGCGAAGGCGTATCACGTGTATATGTCGGGGAGCGAATCAACGGACTGGATCAGGTGAAAGCTTCCTATACGAGCGCGATGGAAACGATGAAATATAAATTCGCACAGGCGCCCAAAGAGGCGATCCTCTATGACGATATCAAAGGCATGGTGCTGCAGTACAAAGAGATCGAGCAGACCCAGTATGCCGAGCTGATGGAACGCTTGGAGGAGCATGACAGCGAGGCCATAACGAAGCTCGTGGATGCGATGTTCGCCGCTTTCCGGGAGCAAGGCTTCGCCTTGGAATCGATGCGTGCCTCGATCTCCAGATGCGTGCACGGGGCAACTCGGATTATTCAGACGATGCAAGGCGACGAGAACAAGCTGGCGGCGTTCAATCCCATTGTGCACTGGTATAGCGAACCTCGAACATTGGAAGGCGTTAAAGGGCTGCTCATGGCATTCTTGACCGAATGCACGGCCTACATGGCTTCGCTGCGCACCAAGATCGGGAAAGGCGAGATTGGCAAAATCAAAAGCTATATCGAGAGTAACTATGCCAGCAACATCAGCCTGAAGAGCATTGCCAAACTCTTTTATATGAATCCGGTTTACTTGGGTCAGCTGTTCAAGAAGTCCTATGGCATGTACTTCAATGAGTTTCTGCTGCAAATCCGGATTCAGGAAGCGAAGAGCCAGCTTCGTCAGACGGACAAGAAAATCTACGAAATCGCGGCAAACGTCGGGTTCGGCAATGCGGACTATTTCGTCTGCCAATTCGAGAAAGTGGAAGGGAAAACCCCGACCGAATATAAGAATGCGATGATCGCCAAAACATAGAAGGCGCGGGAGGATTCACGATCAATGAGAATAAGCAGCGCCTTCCATAACATCAGGCTTCGAAGCAAGATGCTGATGATTTATTTTCTATCCGTATTAATACCGGTCGTTCTTACGAACGTTATCTTCTATAACATTACGACGAATAATGTGAAGAATCAGAAGCTGAAGGACTTGTCGCTGGCCATTGAGCAGATGCGCAACGAGTTCATGTATCAGATTGATGCCGTAGTGGGCATCTCCTCCGTCCTTTATAACGATTCCATCATGAATGATTACTTGGATCAGCGCTATGTGGATTCGTCCGATTACGTCTTGAACTACCACTCCTATATTACGGACATGCTGGAGAAATACGCGCCTGTATACAGGGCCATTCAGAACATTACCATCTACACGAACAACGATACGATTATTTATGGCGGCTATGTTTCGCCTATTTCGCAGATTAGTCCCGATGCGGAGTGGTATAAGCGGCTGATAAGCTCGGGCACGGCCAATCCGATCCTCGTGCGCAATAACTTGTCGATAACCGATCCGGGAATCAGTATTGTCAGGCGAATGAGCAGCTCTGCGGGGCAGAATAATTTTGAGAAAATCATCAAGATTGACCTTGATCCCGGTCTGATCAAGCAGGTCTTAAGCAATGTAACCGTGGAAGGCAGCGTATATCTGCTCGAAGGGGATAACGTTCAATACTCGTCAGGCAAGAAGTACAGCGCGGAGAGCGCGGATAATGACGGCATCGTATTCGATGAAGGTTTTGCGAACAAGGAATATTTGATGAACTGGCACCTTGTAGGGAAATTCCAGGAACGGGAAGTGCTGGTGGAGGTACGCAAATCCAGAGAATTCGTCATATATATGGCGCTTCCGAACATTCTTGTGCCAACGCTTATCATCGTCTGGTTCACGCGCTCGCTTAATCAGCGGCTGTTTCGCATCTTGAAGCAGATGAAGCGGGTGAAGAACCACAGCTTCGAGCTGATCGACAACGAAGAAACCAATGATGAAATCGGCCAGCTGACAACGGAATTCAATCGGATGACGATGCAAATCAAAAGCCTGATCCACGATGTCTATATGGCGGACATTCAGAAGAAGGAGCTGGAGCTGAGCCGCAATCAGTCGCAGCTGCATGCGCTCCAAAGTCAGATCAATCCGCATTTTCTGTTTAACTCGCTGGAGACGATTCGGATGCGGAGCTTGATGAAATCCGAGGAAGAGACGGCCAAAATCATTCATCATATGGCGAAGATCTTCCGCAAATCTCTATCCTGGGGCAGAGATATGGTAACGGTTAGGGATGAGCTCGATTTGGTCGAGAGCTTCCTGCAGATTCAGAAATACCGCTTCGGGGACAAGCTGGATTACAGCATTGAGGTGGATCCGGACGTTGCCACGGAGAAAATACCGAAGATGACGCTGCAGCCGCTCGTGGAAAACTCGAGCATTCACGGCATAGAGCCGCTGAAGAATGCCGGTTTTATCACAATCAGCGTGCGCAAGTCTCCGGGTGGACTTCTCTGCGTGGTCAGTGATAACGGCGTGGGGATGACGGAAGAGAAACGAAACGAGCTGCTGCAAAACCTGTATTCGACCGAGGAAGAGATCGGGGAAAGCATCGGCATTCGCAATGTGTATTTGCGGCTGAAGATGTTTTACGGCGAGCATGCGACCTTCGACTTGGAGAGCAGCAAAGGGTCGGGGACGTCGATTCGGATCGAAATACGATCTCTTTAATTTTCTAAGCGCGACATATAGTTTACCTGGTAAACAAAGATTGCTCGGCTTTGTATACTGAAGATGTTCAATTGAAGCGCTTACAAATTATAGAGCAGGAAGGGGACTTTTCTTTGAAAACGAGAAAGAAATGGCAGCTAGGCATCATGTCACTCACGCTGATGATGAGTATTGTCGGCTGTTCCAGCGGCAATAACAATGCAAATGAGAACGCTCCTAAGGAAACAGGCAATGCTGCAACGACTAACACAGACACAACGACGAACACAACGGAAGCAGCTGAGCCGGCGAAAGAGGAACCGGTAACCTTCACTTATTTCAATGCTACGGCAAACAAAGACACGGATACGAACAAGACGGAAATCGGCAAAATCCTGGAGGATCAAACAGGCGTCAACTTCAAGATGGAGCATCTTGTAGGCGACTTGAATACGAAGATCGGAACGATGATCGCAAGTAACGAATACCCGGATATCTTGCAGCCGGATGCAGGCATCGACAAAGTCTTGGAGGCGGGCGCATTCATTCCGCTTAACGATCTTATCGATCAATATGGTCCAAACATCAAGCGCGTATACGGCCCTTACATGAACCTGATGAAATCGGATGATGGCAATATTTACTTCCTGCCATTCAGCGCTGTAGTCGGCGAATATAAACCAAACCCAACGATTGACCAAGGCGCTTTCTGGGTGCAAAACCGCGTCCTGAAGGATGCAGGTTATCCGCAGATCAAAACGTTCGACGAGTATTTTAACCTGATTAAAGATTATGCAGGCAAACATAAAGACGACAAATTGACCGGCTTCATGTCCCTGACGCATGACTGGCGCTTCTTTGCAACAACGAACCCGCCGAACCATCTTGCCGGCTACCCGAATGATGGCGAAGTTCAAGTCGACATGACTTCCATGGATTCCAAAATCTACGCAGCTAACGATGACACCAAACGTTGGTTGAAGAAACTGAACGAGTTTAACGCGGAAGGATTGTTCGACAAGTCCTCCTTCGTAGACAACTACGATCAATACTTGGCGAAGCTGACTTCCGGCAAAGTACTTGGATTCTTCGATTACGGCTGGCAGGTGAACCAAGCGCTGCAAACGTTGAAGACCGAAACGTTGAAAAACGGCGGCAACGACGACCTGGAATACTTCCCGCTGCCGATCGTATTCGACGCAGGCGTGAAAGACCAATACATCGATCCGGCTTCCTTTGTTAACAACCGCGGCGTGGGTATCACGACAAGCGCGAAAGACCCTGTTCGTATCATTAAATTCTTCAACAACCTGCTTACCGACGAGAACCAGAAGCTGGTACAGTGGGGCGTTCAAGGCAAGAACTATGAAGTGGACGACAAAGGCAGATTGTACAGAACGCAAGAAGAGATCGACAAGCTTAAAGATAACGACTACAAACGCCAAGTGGGTATCGGCTACTTCGAGTACTACTGGCCAATGTACGGTCAAGGCTCCACATTCCCGGATGGCAATGCCGTAAACCCGGGCAGACAACCGGAAGTTGCACAAGCATCCTTTACGCCTGCCGAGAAAGATCGTCTTGCTAAGTACGGCGTTCAAACGTACGCAGAAATGTTCTCCGCTCCGGATGACCGTCCTTGGTACCCGGCATGGAGTATCGCGCTCGAGCAAGGCACGGACGCACAAATCTACACGGCTAAGAAACCGGACGTACAACGTAAATATTTCGCGAAAATCGTCCTTGCATCCCCAGATAAATTCGATGGCCTGTGGAACGAGTATGTAGGTGAAATCGAGAAGCTTCCTGTAGCGGAATACGAGAAAACGATGACTGAAGAAGTGAAAGAAAAAGTAGCAAAGATTAAAGGCTAATTACGTGCAAGGGGAAGGCCGGAACTCGCATGCAGTACGGGGCCGGCCTTTCCTAATTTAAACGCAGTAGAACCGGGTAGGTATGGAGAGGAGTGATCGCAATGATAAAAACCAAGCAGCAGGACGTGACTGCCGATCGGATCCTTCTCGGTCAAAAATCCGGTATCGGCTTATTTCTGGAGAAGCTTGTGAAGCAGCGGGCGCTTGTCCTAATGTCCGTTCCGTTCCTTATTTGGCTTGTTATCTTTAAATATATTCCGCTATGGGGCTGGTCGATCGCGTTTCAGAACTATAAGCCGGCGAAGGCCTTCAGCGATCAGAAATGGGTAGGACTGAAGCAGTTTAAGTTTATGTTCTCCGATGATCGGTTTCTGCTCGTGCTTCGCAATACGCTGGCGATGAGCTTAATCAATTTCGTTCTGGGCTTCGTGACAGCGATTACGCTGGCGATTCTATTGAATGAGTTAAGAAAAGTAGCATTCAAACGGGTCGTCCAAACGATCAGTTATTTGCCGCATTTTATATCGTGGGTTGTCGCAGCTACGATCATTCAGACCGTTCTCTCCGCTGACGGCGGGGTGTTGAACGAAATTCTGATGGGTCTTGGGCTGATCAAGGAACCGATTCTCTGGCTCGGAGAAGGGAAGTACTTCTGGAGCATTCTGGGGATTTCGGAAGTATGGAAAAACGTAGGCTGGAATACGATTATTTATTTGGCCGCTATGACCACAATCGATCCTGCGCAGTATGAAGCTGCCGAGATCGATGGAGCAGGACGCTTCCAGCGCATCTTCCATGTTACGCTGCCCGGTATCCGGCCCGTAATTATCATTTTGGTTATTCTTAACCTTGGACAGATTCTGGAGACTGGCTTCGAGCCGCAATATTTGCTTGGCAATGGACCAAACCTCGACTATTCCGAGAATCTTGAAATCTTTATTCTGAAGTACGGTATGAATCTGGGCAACTATTCGCTGTCCGTCGCCGCTGGGATATTCAAGACGGTTATCAGCATCGTGCTCTTGTTCTCGGCGAATTACCTTTCAAAACGGCTGGGCCAAGAACGATTGTTTTAAGGAGGAGAACAGCATGGCTAAATCGCAAGGAAACATGGCCCGTCATTCATCGGCAGGAGATCGGCTGTTCGATATCGCCAATTACACGTTCATGGTGCTACTCATGATCGTGACACTATATCCATTCATCAACATGCTGGCCGTTTCGCTCAACGATGCCGGGGACTCCATTAAAGGCGGCGTCTACTTATGGCCAAGGGTATTAACCTGGGAGAACTATGATTACGTGTTCAAGCAGGGAGAAATATTGCACGCGACTATGGTCTCTGCTTCGCGGACGATTCTCGGCACGCTTATTTCTACCTTCTGCTCGGCGATGGTCGCGTATACGATCAGCCGTCCGGAATTTGTACTGCGTAAATTCGTCACGCTGGCATTCGTGCTGACGATGTATTTTAACGGCGGATTGATCCCGAACTTCTTGCTGATCCGCGAGCTTGGCCTGATGGGCAACTACTGGGTCTACATTATTCCGGGCATTGTCGGCGTATTTAACATCATCGTGATTCGTTCCTTCATTGAAGCATTGCCGGAGGGCATCCTGGAATCGGCAAGAATTGACGGCGCAGGCGAGTTTACGACGTTCATGAAGATCGTCATGCCGTTGTCGATGCCGGTGCTCGCGACTACATCCTTGTTCACGGCCGTCTACCACTGGAATTCCTGGTTTGATGTGTTCCTGTATAATTCCTCGCATATCAACCTGAGTACGCTGCAATACGAACTGATGAAGATGCTTCAAAACTCGAATGCTTCGATCAGCTCTTCCGGCGGCAATATGGACGGCTCGGGCGGAACGGCTGCAAACTTCGTCACGCCGACATCCATTCGCGCTACGATGACGATTGTCGCGAGCTTGCCGATCGTAATGGTCTATCCATTCCTGCAAAAGTACTTTGTTAAAGGGATGACGCTGGGAGGCGTGAAAGGCTAATGGCGGCGCATCGGAATCTTCTGCTTGCTTATGGTTATGACGCGAAGGACATCGAGGCGAAGGTCGAGCAAACGTGGGAGCTGCTCTTCGGCGATCATGATGCGACGAGAATTTATTACCCGACCGGCGGCGATATGGGGTATATGCTCGATACCGGAAACCTCGATGTTCGGACGGAAGGCATGTCCTACGGGATGATGATGGCTGTACAGCTGAATAAGAAGGATGTCTTCGATCGGCTCTGGAGATGGAGCTATCAATACATGTACATGACCTCCGGCGAGAACAAAGGTTATTTTGCCTGGTCCTGCAACACCGATGGAACGAAACGCTCGAACGGACCGGCACCGGATGGCGAAGAATACTTCGCGCTTGCGCTCTTGTTTGCCTCGCACCGGTGGGGCGACGGTGCAGCGCCGCTGGATTACGGCGTAAAGGCGCGCGCATTGCTGCATGACTGCATACACAACGGGGAAGACGGCACCGGCTATCCGATGTGGAACCCGTACAATAAATTAATCAAATTCGTGCCTAACTGCGACTACTCGGATCCATCCTATCATCTGCCGCATTTTTACGAGCTGTTCGCGCTATGGGCGAATGAAGCGGACCGGCCGTTCTGGAGAGAAGCGGCGGAAGCCAGCAGAGATTATCTGAAGCTGGCTTGCCATCCGGAAACCGGTTTAGCGCCGGAGTATGCCCATTATGACGGAACGCCTAATGATGAGCGAGGATACGGCCATTTCTTCAGCGACTCTTACCGGGTCGCAGCCAATATCGGGTTAGAAGCGCTGTGGTTCGGCGCAAGCAAATGGATGACGCAGGAAGCGGAACTGATTCAAGCTTTCTTCGCGGATAAACATCCCGATGACTACCGGCGGTATACGATTGCAGGCGAGCCGTTTGAGGAGCGATCGCTTCACCCGGTTGGGCTCATCGCCACAAATGCAACAGCATCGTTAGCAACACCTAATGGTCCTCATGCGAGAGAGAGCGTGGCGTTGTTCTGGAACACGCCTGTTCGCACAGGCGACCGTCGCTACTATGATAATTGTCTCTACTTATTTGCCTTACTGGCGCTAAGCGGGCATTATCGCATCTGGTCATCAGAAGCAGCAGAATAAAGTGGATATGTAGTAGGTAGGGGCTCCTGTTACAGGGGGCCCTTTTCAATTTACGAATGAGAGGCAGGTTATCGCAGCTATGAATATGAGAACAGAGAGCGGCTATGCATGCTGGCTTGATTATCAGCCTATCCCTAATGAACCATTACGAAGTGCATATAGGAAGCGCTGCTCGCAGCTGGTGGTAATAGGAGATTCGCCTCTGCTGCAAGCGGCACGCAGAGAGTTGAACCTCGCGCTTGGTGTGATGCTTGGTGAAGCGCCTTTAGAGGTGGAGGAAGATGCCGGTGCTGAACTGAGCTTCCCGGTCATCGTCGTCGGTACAATCGGCAGCTCGCAGCTGCTGAACCCGCTGGCAAGTCTCTATCATTTCGATGAGCTTGGCGAGGAAAGTTATGTTATTCACGCGTCCGATGATGATCGGATCTATCTGTCGGCTGATGCGGATAAAGGTGTGCTTTACGCAGTGTTCCATTTTATCCGGCTGCTGCAAACCGGGGCGAGCATCGAGCAGCTCGCCATTCGCGAGCTGCCGAGCAATGGTCTGCGCATGATCAACCATTGGGACAATATGGACGGATCGATTGAGCGCGGATATGCGGGGAGAAGTATTTTCTTCCATGAGGGTCGCTTTATTGAGGATCAAGAGCGTGTGCGGGACTATGCACGGCTGCTGGCATCCGGAGGCATTAATGCGCTTACGATTAATAACGTTAATGTGCACAGCCAAGAATCGAAGCTTATTACCGACGAGTTTCTGCCGGATGTCGCGAAGACGGCGGCTATCTTCCGTGAGTATGGCATTCGCCTCTACTTAAGCGTTAATTATGCGAGTCCGATGGAGCTTGGCGGACTGGCCACGGCGGATCCGCTTGCGACGGAAGTAGCGGAATGGTGGCATGGAGCGGCGAAGAACATTTATCGCTACATCCCGGATTTCGGCGGTTTTGTGGTGAAGGCCGATTCCGAATTCAGATCGGGGCCGTTTACGTATGGACGAAATCACGCAGATGGCGCGAACATGCTGGCAGATGCGCTGGCACCATTCGGCGGCGAAGTGATATGGCGTTGTTTTGTCTACAATTGTCTGCAGAATTGGCGAGATCGTACTACGGATCGTGCTCGTGCGGCGTATGACCACTTTATGCCGCTGGACGGAACGTTCCGGGATAATGTCATGCTGCAAATTAAGAACGGACCGATGGATTTTCAAGTGCGCGAGCCGGTTTCGCCGTTGTTCGGCGGGTTGAAGGAAACGAACCAGCTGCTTGAGCTGCAAATTACGCAGGAGTATACCGGCCAGCAAAAGCATTTGTGTTTCTTGGTGCCGCAGTGGAAAGAAGTTTTGGAGTTTGATACTTATGCTCAAGGAGAAGGTTCGACCATTGCCGAAGTAGCTAGCGGGCGGCTGTTTGGCAGAGCGCGCGGCGGCGTAGCGGCAGTTGCGAATATCGGGGACGACGCGAGCTGGACCGGGCATATTTTGGCGCAGGCGAACTGGTATGGTTATGCGCGGTTGGCATGGAATCCGAGCTTAAGCGCGGAGCAGATTGCACGGGAATGGATTGGGATGACGTTCGGGTTGGATTCGGCGGTGGAGCGCGTCTTGCTTGGCATGCTGCTAAGTTCGTACCGCATTTACGAAGACTATACGGCTCCGCTTGGCGTAGGCTGGATGGTGAATCCGAATCATCATTATGGACCTAATGTGGACGGCTATGAATATTCCAAATGGGGTACGTACCATTATGCGGATTGCCATGGGATGGGCGTTGATCGTACCGTGCGAAGCGGAACCGGTTACGCGGGACAATATCATTCTCCGGTGGCGGAGCGGTACGAATCGCTGGCGTTATGCCCGGATGAGCTTCTGCTGTTCTTCCATCATGTCCCTTATACCCACCGGCTTAAGAGCGGCAAGACGGTCATTCAGCATATTTACGACACGCATTTCGAAGGTGCGGAGCGCGCGGCTCAATTGGTAGAGCAGTGGAATTTGCTGGCCTTGCTGGTTGGGAGTGAACGGCACGAGCAAGTGCTTGATCGCCTCACTCACCAGGCGGAGCATGCGGAAGAGTGGCGGGATTGCATTAATACGTATTTTTATCGCAAGTCGGGGATAGCCGATGAGCGGGGCCGGTTGATCTACTAGTTTTTGGTAGAAGCGCTGGAGCTGCAGGGATCAGGGATGTGCCTGCGGCCGCTGTTGATTGTGTGTTCTCTAGGATTAGACTAGTAGGTAACAACACACTATCAAAGGCGGCACGTAAACTCTCCGGCACAATCCCTTTCACCCTTTTGCGCTGCGCTTCCTCAAAAATAATAGATAAACTTTTGAAGAGAAGAGAGGAGAAGGGAAGCGGGATGTGCATTCGGTAAGTAGACTCAATGGCACATTGTCTCTCCGGCACGAATCCTATCTCATTTTCGCAGCTTATTATTTAAGTAAAGACTTAAATAGTAAACCTCTGAAGAGAAGGGGAGGGAAGCGGGATGTGCATTCGGTAAGTAGACTCAATGGCACATTGTCTCTCCGGCACGAATCCTATCTCATTTTCGCAGCTTTATTTAAGTAAAGACTTAAATAATAAGCCTCTGAAGAGAAGGGGAGGGAAGCGGGATGTGCCGCTATTTAAGTAAAGGCTTAAATAATAAATCACTGAAGAGAAGGGGAGGGATCAGGAATGAAAATGGTGTTTCGCTGGTATGGGACCGGCAATGATACGGTTACTTTGAAGCAGATTAAGCAAATTCCGGGTGTCGAAGGGATCGTCTGGGCGCTGCATGATGTGCCTGCCGGTGAAGAGTGGCCGATGGATAAGATCCTCGCCTACAAGGAGCAAGCCGATGCTTATGGCCTGCATTCGGAGGTTGTCGAAAGCGTCAATGTCCATGAAGATATCAAGCTGGGGCTGCCTTCCAGGGATTCCTATATTGCTAATTATAAGAAGACGATTGAGAAGCTGGCCACAGTTGGCGTCAAAACGATCTGCTACAACTTTATGCCCGTGTTCGATTGGGTGCGGACGGAGCTGTTCAAGGAGCTGGAGGACGGCTCGACGGCGCTTTTCTATGAGAAGGCTAAGGTCGACAGCATGGATCCCGGCGAGCTTGTGAATCGGATAGCCAATGAACTGGATTTCACGATGCCGGGCTGGGAGCCGGAGCGGCTGAAGCTGCTGGCGCCGTTATTTGAGCAGTACAAGCAGGTGTCGGCTGAAGATCTGTGGCGTAATCTGCAGTATTTTCTGGAGCAAATCATCCCGACCGCGGAGCGTCATGGCATCCAAATGGCCATTCATCCCGATGATCCGCCTTGGCCGATCTTTGGATTGCCGCGCATTATGAACAGTCAAGAGAGCATCCGCAGGCTGCTTCAACTTGTCGACAGCCCTTGTAATGGCGTGACGCTGTGCAGCGGATCGCTTGGTGCTAATCCGGACAATGATATTGTGGCGATGGTGCATGAGTTTAAGGGCCGTATTCCATTCGCGCATATCCGGAATGTGCGCGTCTACGACAACGGGGATTTCATTGAAACTTCGCACCGGACAGCAGATGGTACGGTTGATATTGCGGGCATCGTGCGAGCCTATCACGAAACAGGATTTACTGGCTACGCTCGTCCGGATCACGGGCGTCATATCTGGGACGAACAATGTCGGCCGGGTTATGGGCTGTACGATCGGGCGTTAGGCATTATGTATTTGTGGGGCGTTTGGGATTCCATGCGCGCAGGCGAGGTGGCAAAGTGAGCATAAGTATACCTAAACACGAGCATTTGCAGGGTAAGGTAGCTGTGGTGACAGGTGGCAGCGGCGTCTTGTGTTCCGCGATGGCCAAGGAGTTGGCGCGGCAGGGAATGAAGGTGGCTATCCTTAACCGAACGGAGGAATCGGGCCGTAAAGTGGCAGAGGAGATTCGCGAGGAAGGGTACGAGGCGATAGCTGTTGTTTGCAACGTGCTCGATGCTGCCAGTGTGGATACGGCAGCCGGTGTAGTCAGGGAGCAGCTGGGTTTGTGCCATCTGCTCATTAACGGTGCAGGAGGCAATCATCCGGAGGGCAGCACGAGCAACGAGATTTTTAGGGCAGAGGATGTAGGAGCCGAGGGTATTCGTACTTTTTTCGATTTAACGGAGAAGGGCTTCGGGTATGTGTTCGATTTGAACTTTAAAGGCACGCTGCTGCCGACGCAGGCTTTTACGAAACAAATGCTTCATGTCGAGGGAGCGGCGATTATCAATATATCTTCGATGAGTGCGCCCAGTCCGATGACCAAAGTGCCTGCTTACAGCGCGGCGAAGGCTGCGATCGATAACTTCACGCAGTGGCTCGCGGTGCACATGGCGGAAGCGGGCATTCGGGTCAATGCGATTGCGCCGGGTTTCTTCCTGACGGAGCAGAATCGAAAGCTGTTAACCCATGAGGATGGTTCGCTGACAGAACGCTCACACAAAATCATTACCCACACGCCGATGCGGAGATTCGGGAGGCCGGAGGATTTGCTTGGTGCGCTTGTATGGCTGGCGGACGATACCGTCTCCGGATTCGTCACCGGGGTCACAATTCCCGTGGATGGCGGATTTATGGCGTACTCAGGCGTGTAGGTGTAGGAGGAGGAGGACGGGATGACGCTCATCGTTCAGGATGTACTTGATGCACTGGCGTCGAAGGTGCCGGGTGGGGCGGCTGGTTGTCGTGCGGATCAACTGCTCTTCGGCGATGCCGGGCTGGCAGTCAGCGGAATCGTCGTTACCTTTATCGCATCGCAGCAGGTGTTGGAGCAGGCCGTTTCGCTTGGCGCGAATTTAGTGATTTCGCATGAAGGGATCTTCTATAGCCATCATCATGATGGGGATAGAGATAAGGGGCTTATGGGGCCGGTGCATGCGGCGAAAAAACAATATATTGCCGAGCGCGGTCTTGCTGTTTATCGCTTCCATGACGGCTTGCATCGGCAGCAGCCCGATGGCATTATGGAAGGATTGCTTCAAGAGCTGGGATGGGAGGCGTTCGTCGTGGAGCATCTCCCCGCAGCTTCAATCGTGGAGCTTCCTTCCTGTACCGGCCTCGAAATTGCGGCACATGTGAAGACGCGGCTCGGAATAGGATCGCTCCGTGCGGTGGGCAATCTGTCTGCTCAGTGCCAGCGCGTTGGATTACTCGCCGGTTACAGGGGAGGCGGAGCGTTGGCGATCCCGCTCTATGAGCGGAACAAGCTCGATCTGATCCTGTACGGCGAAGGACCGGAGTGGGAAACGCCGGAGTACGTGAGGGACGCCATTCACTTCGGAGCGGCAAAGTCGCTCCTCGTCCTCGGCCATCTCGAGAGCGAACGGCCGGGCATGAAGCTGCTGGCCGATCGGCTTAGTCGATCCTTTGCAGCTGTGCCGGTGCACTATGTGGATGTGGATTCGGTGTTTGATTTGGTTTAAGTGGCGGGGCTGTCTCAAAAGTGCGCATGGCGACTTTTGAGGTGGCCTTTTTTTAGTTGTGTTGGTAGGAGAGACAGCAAGTAGGGTAGCTCCCGGGGCAATAAGTTGGTGGAAGGAGGGAGTGAGGGGGGAATGGGATTCCGAGTAGCTCGCCTACGGGTCTACATTGGCTGGCGTTCGGCGAAAATCGTGAAAGTAGCTCACCTAGAGATCTACATCGTCCGAAATGCGGCGCATGGAGAGAATGTAGCTCACCTGGGGATCTACATGGAAGTAGGGTGGATTTAAGTGGAAGAGTAGCTCTCAGGGCAACACATCGGAGGAAGTTCGATGGATTTAGTTGAAAAAATTCAACACATACGTCCGGAAGTTTGATACTGTGTGAATAGGACAACATCAAGGACTGATTGGGAGGGAAAGGAATTGAAATTGCATTATCGGGGACCTGCACGAGTTTGGACGGAAGCGCTGCCAATTGGGAATGGCCGATTGGGGGCCATGATTTATGGCAGTGTGGAAAACGAGCAGCTGCAGCTTAATGAAGACACGCTTTGGTCGGGGCCGAACTTGAACTGGAACAATCCGGAGGCGCTTGCTGCCCTGCCGGAAGTTCGCCGATTGCTTGCGCAAGAGAAGTATATGGAAGCGGATCAGCTGTGCAAACGAATGATGGGGGCTTACACGCAATCGTATTTGCCGCTTGGCCATCTGCATCTGCTGTTCGAGCACGGCAACAATACGAACGACTATCAGCGCGAGCTCCGCATCGATGATGCGATCTCGACGGTGAACTATAGGATCGGCAACGTGACCTATACGAGGGAGTATTTTGCCTCCCATCCGGATCAAGTGATCGTGATCAAACTGACAGCCAGCGAGCCTGGCAAAATCTCTTTCCACGCCAAGCTGAGCAGTCCGCTTCGTCATCGCATACAACAAGACGGAGCATCTGATCTGGTATTGAGCGGCATAGCCCCCGAGCATGTGGCGCCAAGCTATCAGTCCTCGGATAATCCGATCCGTTACGGCGATGAGTCGACGTCCAAAGCTATTCGTTTCAACGGAAGGCTGGCGGCATCCGCGGATGGCGGTACCGTGGAAGCAAGCTCTGATGGACTGCGCGTAAGCGGCGCGACATCGGTTGTCTTGGTATTCGATGCGGCGACGGATTTCGCGACGAAAGACGAGCAGCCTGCAGCACGGACTTCGCAGCATGTTCATGCGGCGCTAAGCCGTCCGTACGAGGAGCTTCGAGCGCGGCATATCTCGGATTATCATGCATTGTTCAATCGCGTCGAGCTGGATCTGGGCGCCGCATCGGAGCAGGCTGAGCAACTGCCAACAGATCAGCGAATTAAGCAAAACGGGGCGAGCGACCCCGGATTAGTGAAGCTGCTGTTCGATTTCGGCCGATATCTGATGATTGCCTCTTCACGGCCGGGAACGCAAGCGACGAATCTGCAAGGCATTTGGAATCAAGAAACAAGACCGCCGTGGAGCAGCAATTATACGATCAATATTAATACGCAGATGAACTATTGGCCGGCAGAAACCTGCGCGCTCGCGGAGTGTCACGAGCCTATGATCGATTTGATCGAGAAGATCTCGAAGAGCGGCCGAGTGACGGCAAGCGTTCATTACGGTGCGCGCGGCTGGACGGCTCATCATAACACGGATATTTGGGGACATACGGCGCCGGTCGGCGATTTTGGCGAAGGCGATGCCGCATGGGCATTGTGGCCGATGGGCGGACCTTGGATGGCCCAGCATTTGTGGGAGCACTACGCATTCAACAGAGATAAAGCTTATCTGAGAGATAGGGCGTATCCGATTTTGAAAGAATCGGCGATGTTCTGCCTGGATTGGCTTATTGACGACGGCCAAGGAAAACTCATTACTTCACCGTCCACGTCACCGGAGCATAAATTCGTTACAACGGACGGATTTTCCGGCGTCAGCGTAGCCTCCACGATGGACCTATCGATTATATGGGACTTGTTCACGAACTGCATTGAAGCTTCCGAGGAGCTCGAGGTAGATGCGGAATGGAGAGCGGAGCTGGCAGCGGCCAAAGAGCGTCTGTTCCCTTTGCAGATTGGCAAGTATGGCCAGCTTCAAGAATGGTACAAGGACTTCGAGGATGAGGATCAATTCCATCGTCATGTCTCGCATTTATTCGGCGTCTATCCCGGCCGTCAGCTGACGGAAGCGGGTACACCGGAGTTGTTCGCCGCTGCTCGCCGCTCGCTGGAGCGTCGCGGAGATGAAGGAACCGGTTGGAGTTTGGGATGGAAAACCGGCCTGTGGGCGCGTTTTGGAGATGGCAATCGGGCACTCGCTCTGGTGAACAATCTGCTTCAACTGGTCGATGAGTATGCCAAAGAAAACTATCACCGCGGCGGCGTGTACGCCAACTTATTCGACGCTCATCCACCATTCCAGATCGATGGCAATTTTGCCGCGACGGCAGGCATTGCGGAATTGCTGCTGCAATCCCATCAGAATTATGTATGGCTGCTGCCGTCGCTGCCGGAAGCTTGGCGCAATGGGTCCGTGAAAGGCTTGCGTGCTCGCGGAGGGTTCGAAGTCGGCATCACGTGGGTGGAAGGCAAGCTGCATAAGGCAAGCGTAAAATCGCATGTCGGCGGAAGCTGTACGATACGTTCAGCTTCACCAATTACAATCCAAGATGCGGAAGGAAACCTGATCGCTGCCGAACAGACAGACGGAGGTTTCTACCGATTCAACACGCATATAGACGGAAGCTACTCCATTACCGGATAAGTTTCGAAGCCGCCGCGCGGGAGGAGGAAATGCCTTCTGCCGGCGGTTTTTTTTAGCTGCGATGTCGATAAGCCGACGGCGTCATGCCCACGATCTGCTTAAAAACGCGGTGAAAATAAGGCATGCTCTCGAAGCCGCATGCTTCTGCAAGGACTGCAATCGTATCATCTTTTTCGATCAGCAGCTCCTTTGCCTTCACAATCCGCTTAACCGTAATAAACGCGGTGACGTTCATCCCCGTGCTCTGTTTGAATACCCGGCTGAAATGAGCAGGGCTGACGGAAGCCATCTGACTGAGTTTGCTGAGACTAATCGCCTCCGTAAAATGCTGGTCGATATACAGTAAACTATCCTTCATCCAGCTCGGACCGATAAAGGCAGAGCCGGCCTTTCGCTTCCTCTCGCCGCCTATCTCCCGATTGACCGCCAGCAGCAGCTGCTCTACATGCAGCACAATGGCATGGCGATAGCCCGCTTGCGCTGCCCGCAGCTCCGATTCAACCTCATCAAGCGCACGTTCAATCGATTGTTGAAGTACCGATGAACATTCCATTTTGAATCTATGACTCATGCGGCTTTGCTCGAAGCACGCCATATAAGAAAACGATTCGCCCAGCGATATGCGATCCAGAAGCATAGGATGAAAAAACAGAGCGGTAGACGTAACGGGATCCTCTTTGTCCGGAAATGCGCGGTGGATGGTGTTCCCCGGAATAATGAAGAGATCGCCTTTATTCATGTCGTAAATAGTTCGGTCTATAAAGAAAGTCCCCTCGCCGCTATACACGTAGACAAGCTCAAACCAATCATGCAAATGATCCGGCAATTCCCGCTGCAGCGTCTTCCGATCCTTGAACGTGAAGGCGAAAGGGAATGAAGGCTGGGCATCGAAATGTTTGCGTATAGGCTTCATATGCGAGCGCTCCTTTTTCGTAGTTCTCTAATCTAAGGATATATCAAATAAGGGTATAAATCTGCAAGTATATGCACTTTTATGCTCTGATAAGGATGTTACATTAAGGTTAAGACGACCAATCACAAGCAAAGGGGTTTGAATCAATGGGGAAACAGCTGGGGCACGAGGTCTTATCTGATTCACAGAGGCAGGCCTACAACGATATGAAGCAAAGCCCGGTCACGGTGCTGCAAATTGGCGAGGGTAACTTTCTGCGCGGCTTCTTCGATTGGATGATTCATAGTTGCCGGGAGAAAGGGTTATTCGATGGAAGCGTGGCGCTGACGCAGCCAAGGCCGACAGGTCGGGCGAAAATCGCTACTCTGCAAAACCAAGACGGCCTCTACACGTTAGTGACGCGGGGGCTGGAAAATGGGGAGCGCGTGGAGAAAAAGGAGATCATCTCTGTCTTCTCCACGGTGTTCGATCCGTACAGCGACTGGCAGAAGCTTATCACTCTTGCGGAGAGTCCTTCTTTACGTGTTGTCGTTTCGAACACAACGGAGGCCGGACTCGTCTACAAGCCGGAGCCGCTTGCGGAAGGCGAGCCGATTCAGTCGTTCCCGGGCAAAATGGCATGGCTGCTCTACCGCAGATATCTGGCGCTAGGCGGTGCAGGCGACGGGCTTATTTTCCTGCCATGTGAGCTGCTTGAACGCAATGGGGATGAATTGAAGCGCTGCGTGCTGCAATATTGCGAGGATTGGTCCCTGCCTGAGCCGTTTCGGGAATGGGTATCGACGCATAATCGTTTCCTCAACTCGCTTGTTGACCGCATTGTAACGGGCTATCCGGCGGGGGACCAAGCGGCCGCTTGGTTCTCCGAATGGGGCTATGAAGATGCGATGCTGACCACGGCAGAACCTTATCACTTCTGGGCAATCGAAGCGGAATCGGAGCTGGACGAGGTACTGCCGCTGCGGCAGGCAGGGCTGAATGTGCGCTGGGTCGACGATCTGCGTCCGTATCAGCTGAGAAAAGTGCGCATTCTTAACGGTGCTCATACACTGATGACTCCGTTAGCGCTGCTGCATGGTGAGCAGTTCGTCAGAGATGTGATGCTGAACGCGGCTTTTCATGATTTTGTTCGGGGAGCGGTTGCGGATGAAATCTTGCCGACGGTCGCCATGCCGGAAGAGGAACTGAAGGCATATGCGGAGACCGTGTATGAACGCTTTCTGAATCCCTACATTAACCATCGCCTCGCCGATATTGCCATGAACAGTCTCAGCAAGTTTAGAGCTCGTCTGTTGCCTACATTGCTATATTATGCGGATCGCGAAGAGGCGCTGCCACAGCGAATCGTGAAGTCGCTTGCTGCTCTGCTGCGGTATTACCGAGTCGTTCGGGAAGGCGGGGAGTTCAAAGGTCGCACGCTTGATGGCACATCCTATTCGGTAAGGGACGATGCGGCATCCTTGGCGCTTATAGCTGAAATCTGGTCTGGCGGACGTCCGATTGAGGAGGTTGTGCCGCTGCTGCTTAGCCGCGAGGGGATTTGGGGCCGCGATCTGTCTGCCATCGGGGGACTGGCGGAAGAGGTCACGGCATTCATTCTCGAGATGGAGGATGGAGCGGCTCACATGAAGATAGACAGGGGGAATGGGCAGCTATGAGAGGAATCATCTGTGCGGAAGTAGAGCGCTTCGAATGGACGGCAAATTTACCGGAGCCGGTATTGGAGGCAGGGCATGCCATCGTCAGCGTGAAACGGATCGGCATCTGCGGGACGGATCTTCATGCGTTCAAAGGAAATCAGCCGTTCTTCTCCTATCCCCGCATTCTCGGACATGAGCTGGCCGGCGTTATAGAAGAGGTTGGTTTTAACGAGCAAGGACTGCATGTCGGTGACCAAGTCAGCATTATCCCCTATTTGCATTGTGGGGATTGCATCGCCTGCCGCAGCGGCAAAACGAATTGCTGCACCGCGATGTCGGTGCTTGGCGTGCATCGCGATGGCGGTATGCGGGAGCGGATCTCGGTGCCGGTCGCTTGTTTGCTGGCAGCGAATGGGCTGACGCTGGACCAGACCGCGGTGTTGGAGCCGTTTGCCATCGGGGCTCATGCCGTGCGCAGGTCAGGTCTTGCCGCGGACGAGACGGCGCTGGTCATCGGCGGCGGACCGATCGGTCTCGGCGTCATGGCCATTGCCAAGCACAAAGGTGCGAGGGTCATCGCGATGGACGTGAACGACGATCGGCTTAGCTTCTGCGGGCAATGGGCTGGGGCGGATGCGCTTGTGAACGCGCTGCATGATGAGCCGGTTCAGCGAATCCTGGAAGCTTGCGGCGGCGAGCTGCCCAGCGTCGTCTTCGATGCGACGGGCAATGCGAAGTCGATGGGCGACTCGTTCCGTTATGTGGCTCATGGCGGCAGGCTCGTCTTTGTCGGTCTGGTTAAAGCCGACATCACCTTCAACGATCCCGAGTTCCACAAACGCGAGCTCACGCTGATGGCCAGCCGCAATGCGACGCGCGAAGACTTCGCCACCGTCCTGGAGGCGCTGTCCGCGGGAGCAATCGACGTCAGCCGTTATATCACGCATCGCGCGCCGCTGGCCGAGATGATCGAGCACTTCGACGGCTGGCTGAAGCCGGAATCGCGAGTGATTAAAGCGATGGTGGAGCTTTAATCTCAAACGCCGGCAGGCGGGGGAGTCGTTGCCGCTGGGGGGAGAGCTCATCGCCTCGCCGAAAATGGCATATTCGCTCACGTGTGGTGAACCCGCGTGAAAGAAGGCTGAGAGACGGATATTCCGACTCTCGGCCTTCTTTCGGGTTGTTTTACGAACTGAAAGTCGGTTATTCCGACTTTCAGCGTTCCAGAAGGGTCCAGGTTGGCTAGTTGAAAGGTTGAGAGATGGATTTCCCGATTCTCGGCCTTCTTTCATGTTGGTTTACGAGCTGAAAGTCGGTTTTTCCGACTTTCAGCGTTCCAAATCAGCTCAGAGTGGCTAGTTTGAAGAAATTAAACTCCACGACTACCCACAAGCCGACCCGAATACGGTAGAAATAGATCAATCGCAGCAACTCCGACGCCTTAGCATCTAACGTGCAGCAGCAATTCGTTTTTGCACCATTCACCACAAAACCAATTAGCGACGAGGTGCCAAATTGAACCTGCCTAACTTGCTGCAATCTGCAGCTAATCTCCGTCTCGAAGGCAACTTGCAGGCGGCGTATGATGCACTTGTTCCTCTGACCACTACTGCTGCAGACCATCCGACTATTATGCTGGAGATGGCGCTAACCCTCGATGCGATGGATCGAGAAGGCGAGGCCATCCCCTACTATGAGAAGGCTTTGCGGCATGAACTGAACGCGGAACAACGATGCACGGCGCTGCTCTGTCTTGGATCAAGCTTACGTAACGTGGGCCGAATAGAACATGCCAAACAAATACTGGCACGTGCGATCGCCGAGCTTCCGGACCATATCGGCCTACGCTGTTTCTATGCCCTGTCGCAGTGCAGTGCGGGTGATAAAGCCGGCGCAATAGGGACATTGATGCAGGCGATTTTGCAGCTTTGTCCTGATAGTGTAAAGCCTTTTGCACAGGGTCTCAGACGGTATGCGGATGAAATCACCTAATTCGCTCCCACCCAAATATTACGAACATCCTCTGCATAGGTATGTAACAGAGGAGAGTGAGTGAGGTGGACAAGAAGGTTAAACGCTATTTCCAATTGAAGCAGAAGCAGAAAGAAATTGATCAGGAGCTGACGGAGCTGCGCGGGGAGATTTTGGAGCATTGCGAGGGCCAAGGCGTTTCGGAGCTGGAAACGGAGAAATACCGGGTGAGAATCGTCCATCAGGAACGAAAGGAATACGACGATACGAAGCTGTATGAGTCGCTTGGCGACCCGGAAGTGTGGCGGCTGCTGTCCAGACCGGATTCCTCCAAGATTGCGAGCCTTATCAAACTAAACGTACTAAACGAAGAGAAGTTGAAGGATACGTACGCGGTGAAGAACATTTCGCAGCTTCAAGTGGATAAGAAGTGAGCCTCACCAAAGTCCGCATAAGCGCCGCAGCCTCCAAGAACCACTTTTACAAGTGGGCTGGAGGTTTTTTAACTTGCCCCAATGATTCGAAACCTCCTCAAATGTGATAAATTAGTAGGATATCTACATAACAAAGGGCAGATTGGAGAAAGCAAAATGAATGTCACGACGTATTGGCTGCAAAATGTACGGCTTGAGACAGGATTCCAGCGGGAGAACGGAATTGTCTCCGGCACAGAGACGGCGGTTGGCCATGTGTTAGTTGTGGATGGCCGAATCGAGTCGATCTTGTTCGAGGAAATCCCTGCAGAGGATCAGCGTCCGAAGCGGGATGCGAAAGGAATGCTGCTGCTTCCTGCATTCAGAGATGCGCACATCCATTTGGATAAAACCTATTTCGGCGGTCCATGGCAGGCGGTGAAGCCGGCTCGGAGTATTTTCGACCGCATCGAAGAGGAAAAAATACTGCTGCCGAAGCTGCTTCCGGTTGCGGTAGATCGGGCGAAGCAAATCATTGAGCTGCTGCTCGGATTCGGATCGACGCATATGCGAGGTCATGTCAACATCGAGCCGACCAGCGAGCTTAGAGGGCTGGAAGTCGCGCAGCAAGCGCTTGCCGCCTACGAAGGCAAACTGGACTGCGAGTTGGTCGCATTCCCGCAGCACGGTTTGCTGCGTTCGAACTCGCGCGGCTTGATGAAGCAGGCGATCGAGCAGGGAGCTACGCATGTCGGCGGACTCGACCCTACTTCCGTGGATGGAGACATGGAGCAATCGCTGCATGCGATGATGGATATGGCCGTTGAAACCGGCGCCGGCGTGGACATGCACCTTCATGAGCAAGGGGCGTCAGGCTATGAGACGATGCACCGACTTGCCGAGATGACGATTGATGCAGGCTGGCAGGGACGCGTTACGGTCAGCCATGCATTTGGTTTTGCGAGTGGAACGCCGGCGCAGGCCGAGCAGCTGGCGGAACGTTTTGCGGAAGCGGGAATTTCGGTTGCCTCTACGGTACCGATTGGGGGACTGGTCATGCCGATCCCGATGCTGCATCGCAAAGGGGTGAAGGTGGAGCTGGGAACGGACAGTCTCACGGATCACTGGTCACCTTTCGGCAATGGCGACAACCTGGAGAAAGCGGGCCGCTTGGCTGAGGTGTACCACATGTCGGACGAATTTTCGCTGACCCGTGCGCTTGGATTTATTACCGGCGGCGTGCTGCCGCTTAATGAACAAGGGCAGCGGGTATGGCCGGCTGTCGGCGACGATGCTTCGGCAGTACTTGTGCAGGCGAGCTGCTCCGCGGAAGCGGTGGCCAGAAGAGCGCCGCGAATTGCTTCGCTGTATCGCGGCCAAGTTGTTTCGGGAACACTGTAACTAGAGCTGGAGTTAAACGCCTATTTACTGTAAAAGGATTTTCTGTTATCATCTTTCCAATATTCAAACGCGATGACGAGAAGAGTAGGGAAAAATCGTTCTTATACAGAGAGCTCCGGCAGCTGAGAAGGAGCAAGGAACATTTTCGCGAAACAAGCCTCTGAGCAGCATGCCGGAACCGCCGCGAGCGGGGATGGCAGGACGGGAGCTCCCGTTACAGAGCTAGGGTATAACCATCTGCATGCATAGAGGCAGGGCGGCGTACTTGAAGAGGTTAATATGGCGACATATTAATGAAGCTGGGGTGGCACCGCGAGCGATAAACTTCGTCCCCAAGACAACATGTCTTGGGGGTGAAGTTTTTTTAGTTTTTCAGTTGATGAATGCTGTGGCAACCAAAGGTTGCCCCAAACCAATCATCAAGCAGCGAATCGAACAATGTGTCCCATCATGACTTCATTAGGAGGCGTCGACCTTGGAAAACGAGAAGGAACATCATAACGAAAATTTTCTATATAAGCTGATTAGCGGAGAATTGGAGCAGGCGCCTTTCGGCAGAGCCATGTGCACGCGGTTCCCGCCCGAGCCTAACGGCTATCTTCACATCGGGAGCGCTTATGCGATCCACACGAATTATACGATGGCGCAAAAGTTCGGCGGCAACTTCCATCTGCGCTTCGACGATACCAATCCGCTTAAGGAGGATATCGAGTACGTCAACGCGATCGTGGAGGACATCCGCTGGCTCGGTTACGATCCGGGCGAGCACATCTACTATGGCTCCGATTACTCGGAACAAATTTATCAAGCTGCCGTCACGTTAATTGAGCGCGGCAAAGCGTACGTATGCGAGCTAAGCCCGGACGAGACAAGGGAGTATCGCGGAACGTTAACGGAGCCTGGGAGGAACAGTCCGTATCGGGGGCGGTCTGTCGAGGAGAACTTAGGGCTTTTTGCGAACATGCGTAATGGCGACTATCCGGCCTCATCCATGGTGCTTCGCGCCAAAATCGACATGGCATCGCCCAACCTCAATTTGCGCGATCCTGTCATTTACCGGATTATCCACGCGGAGCACTACCGGACGGGGAACGAGTGGTGCATTTATCCGATGTATGATTTTGCCCATCCCATTCAAGATGCGATCGAGGGAATCACCTACTCCCTGTGCTCGATCGAATTCAAGGACCACCGGCCTTTGTATGAGTGGGTTTTGGAAGGATTAGATATCCAAGAGCCCCCGCGGCAAAGGGAATTCGGGCGGTTAAGCTTAACAGGCGTGGTGACGAGCAAAAGATTCCTGAGGCAGCTTGTTACCGGCGGTTATGTAGACGGCTGGGAGGATCCGAGACTGCCTACGCTGCGCGGGCTAAGAAGAAGGGGCTTTACGCCGGAGAGCATCCGCCGGTTTATCGAGGAGATTGGCAGTATCCGTACGACGAGTACGGTGGATATCTCCTTGCTCGATCATTGTCTCAGACAAGAGCTGAAGGAGAAGATGGTGAGCGTGATGGCGGTGTTGCAGCCGTTGAAGGTGGTCATCACGAATTATCCCGAGGGTGAGACCGAGCTGTTGACGGTGGAGAACAATAGCGAAAATGAGGCTTTGGGCAAGCGGGAGGTCCCGTTCTCGCGGACGATCTATATCGAGCGGGATGATTTTATGGAGGTGCCGCCCAAAGGGTATCACCGACTGAGTCCGGGAAGTGAAGTGCGGCTGAAGGGCGCGTATTTCATCCGCTGCGAGGAAGTGATCAAGGATCCGGCGAGCGGCGAAGTTACGGAGCTTCGCTGCACGTACGATCCGCTTACGAAGAGCGGCACGGGATTCACCGGACGCAAGGTGAAGGGAACGATTCACTGGGTATCGGCAGCGCATGCGGTAAAGGCAGATGTTCATCTGTACGACAAGCTGCTGCTTGACGAGAGTGCGCCGACACGCGAAGACGGCAGCTGGGCCGACGCCATTAATCCGGATTCGCTCACGGTCGTCAAGGACGCGCTCATCGAGCCGTCGGTTCGAGGCGCCGGTCCGGAAGCGAAGTTCCAATTTTTCCGTCATGGGTTCTTCAACGTGGATCGGAAACTTAGCGGCCTGGATGGCACGCTTGTGTTTAATCGGATTGTGCCGCTGAAGGATACGTGGAATAAGAAGTAAGCGAGGCTCCGGCGGGTGAATTCACCTTGTTATGCGTATATGCCGCTTATCTATGCGGCTAACCCGCACAAGCCGCTCCCCGGCAAGCAAGGAGATTTCGAAATTCGCACTCTCGGCAATCAAACTAACATCCATGAGCAGCCAAACAAAAGGGACGCCCCGCGATCAAACTCGCGAGGCGTCCCTTTTCTATACTTACAGCCCGCGAACCAACCCGCCGTCCACCATCAACGCTTGGCCGGTCATATAGCTGTTCGCCGGCGATGCGAGGAACGCGACGTAGCGGGCGAATTCCGCCGGATCGCCATAGCGGCCGACGCCGACTTCGCTCTCGTTCCGTGCGCGCTGCGCCTCATACGTGAGGCCCGCTGCCGACGCGCGCGACTCGTCCAGCGAACGGACGCGATCCGTCGCGAATCGGCCGGGCGCCGCCGCGTTGATCAGGATATTGCGCGGCGCGAGCTCATCCGCAAGCGTCTTGATCAGCCCTTGCACGCCAAGGCGCAGCGAGTTGCTGAGCACTAAGCCGGGAATCGGCTGCTTGATCGACGTGGAGGACACGTACACGATCCGTCCGCCTTCGGCCGGGAAATGCGGCAGTGTATGCCGAACCAGTCGGACCACGCTCATCACGTTCTGCTGGAAGGCGGACTCCCACTGCTCATCCGTAATGCTGGTAAACGTTCCTGCCGGAGGTCCGCCTGCATTGCATACGAGGCCATCGATACTGCCAAACCGCTTCACAGCGGCGGCTATGAGCGCTTCGATATCCGCCGGCGAGGAAACATCCGCTCGCACCGCAAGCACTTCTCCTCCGGTAGCTGAGCGAATACCGACCGCAGCTGCCTCGATTGTATCTGCGTTTCTGCCGCAGATGACCACGTTCGCTCCCTCTTCGGAGAGACGAAGCGCGGAAGCTTTTCCAAGTCCCTTGCTGGCTGCCGTTACGATTACCGTACGATTGCGAAATCCTAAATCCATCTTACAATTCCTCCATTCTAATCCTTCACTTTAGTAACTAGCATGCAATATTTCGTCCTCCTTGTCGAGTGCGTGAAGCGGTGCCATGAACCACGGCGCGGCCAATCCATTATTAAAGGGATTAAATATTCATGGGCTAAGCGATTGAGCAGAGCAGGAAAACGTCCTCAATTGCAGAAATATAGGGATACACAAAACATTTACATCGTAGAGGCACCGCACAAGGAGTTGAATAGGAATATGAGCCCGCACGAGTTTCATTTGCAAATTGGCCGGATGCTGGATGAGATCGCAGACGGTGTGTTTATTATGAAAGCCGAGAACTTGGAGCTGACCTATTATTACGTCAACAAAGCGGCTACACGGATGTCAGGAATTGAAATGTCGGATGCAGGGCAGACCTTCTTCGAACGCAATACGCCTGCAATGGCTGACTATTTATATAAGAAATACGTTAGAGTCGTGACGGAGCGGACGGACATCCGGTATGAAGATGGCGTTGTAATGCCGAACGGAACGATGAGCGGGGAATCGATGCTGTCGCCGATTTTCGGGGAGAGCGGCGAGGTTGAATACGTCATCTGCTTAACGCGCGATATTACCGAACGCAAGAATTACGAGAACCTGCTGTTCCACTATGCCTACCACGATGACCGGACGAAGCTCTACAACCGCCGATTTTTAATGGAAAAAATGGGGAGTGCCGAAGCGCTCTTTCTGCTCGACCTCGACTATTTCAAGAATATTAACGATACGTTCGGCCACGACGCAGGCGATGCGGTGCTTGTAGAGGTTGCGGAACGCTTAAGCGTCGCCTTTAAGTCGGACTATAAGCTGGTTCGACTTGGCGGCGATGAATTTATCGTAGCTGCCGGCACGCGTGTAGAGCAGCCGGAGTCGATGGCTTTTGCGATTATGGAACTGTTTCGCGCACCTTTTCGGATTAACGACCAGCAAATGAAGCTGAACTGCAGCATCGGCATTGCGCTGAAGCAGGGGCATGAAGACATTCAGACGCTGCTCAAGCAGGCGGATATTGCACTGTATAAGGCCAAAGGGGCCGGTCGCAAAAGCTTCCACGTCTACGAGGCGACCTCCCGTTACGACCACGTCGAGAATTTCATCCATGAGCTTGCGCTGTCGAGCGCCATTGAACTGGAGGAATTCGAGCTGCATTACCAGCTGATCTATAGTCCGCAGCAAGAATGCGTAGTCGGCGCCGAGGCGCTGCTTCGCTGGAATCGGGCCAATGTCGGCATGGTACAGCCCGCAGAGTTTATTCCGATTACGGAACAGACCGGCCTCATCGTGCCGATCGGCTACTGGGTAATCCGCAAAGCCTGCCAGGATTGGCATCAGCTGGTGGAGGGCTACGGAGAAGACATTCGGGTATCCGTGAACATTTCGAGCGTGCAGCTTAGCGAGCCGGATTTTGTAGATCGGATCATAGAAATACTCGAGCAGGAAAATGTCCCTCCGCACGCGATCGAGCTGGAGCTGACGGAGAGTACCGTGATCAGCGATTCGCTGGGGGTAAAACAGACGCTCAGCCGGCTGGCGGCTGTTGGCTTCAGCATTGCGCTGGATGACTTCGGCACCGGATACTCGTCGCTGAGCATGCTGACTTTGCTGCCTATTGATACGCTGAAGATCGATCGCTCTTTTATCCAGGAAATGAATGAGTCTGTTCTCTCCGCCATGCTTGTGATGGCCGGTGCCTTGCGGTTGAAGGTTATCGCGGAAGGTGTGGAGGATGCGGGCCAGTATGAGATGCTAAGAGCGATGAACTGCTGGGGCATTCAAGGGTATTACATCAACAAGCCGGTTGCGCTGGCTGCGCTGCAGCAGGTTCCGGTATAAGAGGTTGATAAGAACACAATAGAGTGGCTGGCGGGGGACAACCTTGTTCAGCTGCTTTTTTTTGGTTGCTCTTGGTTCATGCTGATGAACCTTACATCCTTTACCTCACATGTGCGGTATCTGTTACCTCTCTTAGGTTGGAAATCAGCTTTTGGTGCAAAAGTGCGGTATCTGTTACCTCATATAGGCGGAGATTCATCTTCTGTCTTTTAAATGTCGAGAACCTAGCTGTTCCCTCCACACTTATATCAAAAAGCTGCCTCAAAATTGCGCATGCGCAATTTCGAAGCAGCCCATTATTAATTCTCAGTTTCATTCGCACGTTGGAGCAACTCTGCAACGCGATGATTACCTTGCTTGGCCGCGATCGAGGCTGCCGTTACTCCGTCTCCGGTTAAAGCACGAATGTCAGCCCCATGTGCAAGCAGCAAGCCTATGATCTCTACGTTATCGTCATGAAAAGCGGCCGTATGGAGCGCGGTATGCCCATTGCTGTCCATAATCGTCGCTTGAGCTTGATTGGAGAGCAGCAGCATAATCACGTCCACGCTGCGTTCGCCTGCAATAGCTGCATGCAAAGCCGTGTTGGAAGGGATATAGGACACTTTGGAATGCGAGACGGCATTCACATCTGCGCCATGATCGAGCAGAGCCTGCACGGCATCCTTGCTGCCGAAATGCGCCGCGAATCCCAAGGGTGTTAAGCCGTCGTCATTCTCGGTGTCGGCCAACTCCGGATGAGCTGTCAATATAGCACGAAGCTGAGAAACTTCATTCAGACGAGCAGCTTGAAAAATATCCTCTATTAGTGATTTGTTTTCCATTGTTATTCCTCCGTAGCCCGATAGGGTTATAACCTCGACTATACACTTTCTGGGAGCTTGTTCCACATTCCTGCATTGGCGCAGCGTAATAAAAAAACAATATTTTATTGTATACATTGTGTATTTATTTCGTAGACATCGATTTTTGCTCCATGGTATAGTGCAGAGGAAAGCATGACATGGACTCGAAAAGAGGGGAACAATGAGACAAGTTACGGTAGCGGAGAACAAGGAGATTCTTCTTGACCGCGGGCAGCCTTTTTTCTATTTGGCGGATACGGTGTGGGGGGTATTCTCGGCCGCGAAGCTGGAGGAGTGGGAAGTTTATCTCGAATATCGCCGCTTGCAGGGGTTCAATGCCCTGCAGATCAGCGTGCTGCCGCTCGTGCATGAAACGGTCGCCGATGAATTGCCTTTCCAAGTGGGTGCGGAGGGCAAATGGGACTTTATGAGCTGCAATGAGGCTTACTTCGATAAAGCGGAGAAGATGCTGCAGATGGCCTGCGAACGAGGCTTCCTTCCCGTGCTTGTTGTGCTTTGGCACAACTATGTTCCCGGTACCGGCGTGAATAACATGCATCCGGAGCATACGATTCCGTGGGAGGCTGTCGAGCCTTACACCGAGTATGTGGCGAAGCGATTCGCGCGCTATAATCCGCTTTATTATATCAGCGGCGATACGCAGTTTGAGAACGAGCAAGTAACCTCGTATTACGAGAAAGCATTGCAAACCTTGAAACGTCGCGCTCCCGAAGCTGTGACGGCGATGCATATGGGATCGCATCAGCACGACATTCCGGAGACGATTTTGCAATCGGCGGATTTGGATCTGTACATCTATCAATCGGGCCACTTGACGGAGACGCAGTCCGATTGTTATGAGCTCCCGGAGCAATTCATGGATAAGACCATTCGCAGACCCATTCTGAATTCAGAACCGTGTTATGAGGGGCATGGTTATGGCAATCGCTATGGCCGGTATGGTGCTTTCGATGTTCGCCGCGCTTTCTGGTGGAGTGTTCTTGGCGGGGCAAAAGCAGGCTTTACCTACGGTGCGCACGGGATCTGGTCCTGGCATAGGCAGGGGACGCCGTTTAACAATGAGCATTTTGCCAAAACACCGTTTGACTGGCGAGTGGCGCTCCGATTCTCGGGTGCGTGGGATATCGGCTATGCCAAAGAATTGTTCGAGCAGCATGCGATGTTCGAGCTTGCCCCGCGTAATGATCTGCTCGTTACCCCTTATCCGGAGATCCGCGTAGCCGGGAGCCGCGATTTAAGTAAAGTGGCGGTCTATGTTCCGTACAGCAACGATGTAGAGCTTGCGTTAAACCTCACTGCAGAAGGCTACACGGTGAAAATGATCGATCTGGATAGGCGGAATGTCATTCGGCCGACAGTTAGAGCTATTTTTGATGAGCGTGGTGCAAGCACCAGCAGAATTTCGATGTCAGAAACGAATACGGACGTACTCATCATCGCAATTAAGGGGGAGACAATTAGATGAAGGTGCTCATCATTGGCGGAACCGGGACCATTAGCACGGCGATTACGGAACAGCTGCTAGGCCGCGGAGATATGGAAGTTTGGCATTTCAATCGGGGCCGGGGAGAAACACCTGCAGGCGTTCGGACCATAATTGGCGATCGGCGGGATTTTGCGGCATTTGAAGCGCGGATGGCGGAAGCGGGGCGGTTCGACTGCGTTATCGACATGATTGGGTTTCAAGCGGATGAGGCTGAGAGCGCGATCCGGGCTTTTAAGGGCAGAGTCGGTCAATATATTTATTGCAGTACGGTTGATGTCTATACGAAGCAGGCGAAGCATTATCCGATTACGGAGGACGGAGAGCGTGAGGCGCTGCCTTCGTTCCCGTATGCGTTTAATAAGGTGCTGAGCGAAAATAAATTGCTGGAAGCTCATGATCCCGGCACGTTTCCGGTTACGATCGTCAGGCCGGCGCAAACGTACGGCGGAAGCGGGACGGCTGTCCCCTCCATCGCGGATGGCAACTACAATTTGAAGCGGCTGCGTGAAGGGCGTCCGATCGTCATTCATGGCGATGGAACTTCGCTGTGGGTCGCTTGCCATCGGAATGACGTGGCGAGAGCTTTTGTGCAAGCTGTTGGCAACGAGGCAGCTTTCGGCAAGGCGTACAATGTAACGGGTGAGGAATGGATGACATACGACCGTTACTGGAGAACGGTTGCGACTGCGCTTGGTGCGCCCGAGCCAAGGATTGTTCATATCCCGACTGATCTTCTCGGCTTGTTGCTGCCGAAGAAGGCGGAATGGTGCGTGGAGAACTTCCGGTACAACAACCTGTTCGACAATTCCGCGGCGAGGCGTGATCTGGATTTTCGCTATACCGTGAAGTGGGAGCAGGGCATACGAGGCGTCATTGCCGAGCTCGATAAGACGGACGCGATCGAGGCGGCAGGCGAGCGGCCTTGGTACGATGCGCTGGTAGAGGCGTGGTCCTCGGCGGAGAAGCTGATGGCGGAGCGGATGGCTGGGTTAGACGGATAGTGGATGGTGTGGCTTGGAGGCGTGAAGGTAGGGAGCGCTGTCGCCTGTGGATGTGGTATAATCTTGGTCACGAAGTAACCACGCAAAGGCGGTATCCCTTATGTTGATTGATATTAAAGCAAAGCTGGATGAAGAAGCGATACAGGAACTGCTCGGCTGGTCGGTATTCCCGGAGCCGGAGCATTTGGAGCGAGCGGTGCAGCGCTATAAGGATGATGCATCGGCTAAGCTGCTTGGCTATGTATCGGAGGAAGAAATTATCGGACTGATCGGGTATCACTACGCGGGCAGCGATACGATTGAGATCGACCATATTGCCGTTGATCCGTCGGAGCGGTATAAAGGCTACGGCAGAGGAATTATTCTAGAACTTCTTGACCTGGAGAAACCTGCGGTGCTGCTGGCTGAGACAGACGAGGAAGCTGTCGACTTCTACCGGAGCAGCCGATTCACGGTGGAGAGCCTGGGCGAGAAATACCCCGGCACGGAACGGTTCAAATGCACGTATTACGCGGATGAGGACGACAGCGAATAGGACAAAAGCGGCGTTAGGGGAGCCCCCTGCGCCGCTTTTTTTTGTTTTGGGAGCTGAGAGTCCGGTTACGGAACTCTCACGTCCGCAAACGGAGCAGATGATAAGTGTGATAGCGGAGAGTTCCACTTTGGAACTTTCACATCCACAAACGGAGCCAGGATGGTTAGTTTGATAGGTGAGAGTTCCATTTTGGAACTCTCACATCCACAAACGGAGCCAGGATGGTTAGTTTGATAGCGGAGAGTTCCACTTTGGAACTCTCGCATCCACAAACGGAGCCAGGATGGTTAGTTTGATAGCGGAGAGTTCCACTTTGGAACTTTCACATCCACAAACGGAGCCAGGATGGCTAGTTTGATAGCGGAGAGTTCCATTTTGGAACTCTCACATCCACAATCGGAGCTAGATGGGTTAGTGAGAGAGTGGAGAGTACGATTTTCGAACTTTCAGCATGAATTCGGCGCTAATTTGATGTTGAGAGTTCCGTTTGGGAACTCTCAACATCCACAAACGGAGCCAGGGAGGTTAGTTTGACACGGCTCCCATTACTTAATAGAGGCAATCTTTAATGCCTCTAAATGAATCCCCATGGTGGCGCCGCCATAGATCGTGATGGTGCGGACTTCCCCGGGCAGCAGATCGAAATAATGATCGCTCAGCCGCACATCATCCTCCAAATCAAAATGCACCGCATGTGCATAGGTCTTCGACCCCACCGTAACATGCAGGTCATTGCCTACCGCGCGAGTGGAGACGACGCGGATTTCCGCCTCGGGAAGACCGAGTGCGCGAATATCCCCCGGTCGGAGTATGGCCGGCTGAACTCGCTGCGAGGCGTCGCCCACGGGAATTGCGGCTGCGAACAATCCGCCAGCCCCATTAGCAGCACCGCCAGAGGATATCCCGCCGCCGGTGAAACGATACAGCACGCCGCGGTAATGAGCGGGGATGATCACGTCAATCCGTTCCGTCCGCCGTATCTGCCCATCGAAGGATAGGATCCCGCATTCCAGCGTCTCCGTCAGCGGCGCATCGGTTTCATTCACGGCGGTTACTTCCACCATGCCGGATGACCCTTCCCGCAAGATCAGCTTCACCGGTGCAAAAGCACGCCGCACGCCGTAGTAGCTTAATTTTCGCCGCAAATAGTAATCCACGATCGTCCAGCCGACTTCGCCCCAGCAATCGTTGTACATCCAGAACAGCGCACCGGAGCAAAATGGCTTGCTGCGTATGGACTCCAGCGAATATTGGTACATGAGGCTTTGACAAAGGCCTGCATAGAGCAAATATTCGTCCAGTGACAGGTCATCGCGTTCGGTATAATGCTTGCGGATACCGGCGCGGACGGTGTCTTTCTCAAAGGTGTTGGTATGCAAACCCCAGATCCGGCTGCTCGTATCGATCGGCTTCCCGTCAAAGTAGGTCTTTATAGTAGAAAAGCGGCAAGGCCCGATATAACCGTATTCCGAAACAAACTTTGCCTGCACCTCATCATAAATTTCCGGTGTAATCCGCCGCTCCATATCCGGGTTCATCGTGCCGTCGTGCCAGTGGTGGCGGTCCCCCATCGCGTTGCCGTTCGGATGCTCGCCGCCATAGGGAGAGCTGTTCCAATAAGGAATGTGCGGGCAGTTGCCGTGAATCAGTGCCGGCGCAATCTCATTATAGATGACGGCTCCGCCATAAAACTCAGGGTGCCGAGTACCGTTCCACCATTCATCGAAACCCCAATGATTCTCATTGTTGCCGCACCATAGCGCAAGCGAAGCATGATTGCGCAGTCGTCTGGTCTGGTAATCGATTTCCTTCGTGACCTCTTGCTTATACCACTCCAGATGGTCCGGGTACTTCCCGCAGGAGAACATGAAATCCTGCCAAACCAGAATACCGTATGCATCACAACGTTCATAGAAAATATCCCGCTCATAGAGACCGCCGCCCCAAATGCGCAGCATATTAAAGTTGGCTTCCCGCGCCTCGGCAATCAACGTGTCATACTTCTCATCGCTCACTCTGGCGATGATGGAGTCGGCCGGTATCCAGTTGCCTCCTTTACAAAATACAGGCACGCCGTTCACTTCAATGGCGAACCGGCGCTCCGGCTCGTCTGCTTCTGACATAGAAGAGGAAACCACGGGATCCGTGTTTATGCGAATCGTACGAATGCCCACTTTAAAGCTCGGGTAATCAAAACGCTCATCGCCGCAAGCCAGCGAAACCAAAGCGGAATAGAGCGGTTGGCCTCCCATCCCATTGGGCCACCACAGCTCGGCATCATGCACTTCCACTTCATAAGAAAGGAAGTTGATGCCGGAGCGAAGACAGACTTGCTCGCTCACCTCGGCGCTAGTGCGGCCGTCAGGGTGCAGCAATCGCAAAGCAAGCACCGCTTCCCGCGTCTTAAAGGGATGAAGCTGCTCCGCTTCTACTTCAAACCGAAGCCTCGCACTCGCTCCCGCATTCGGCCCCGCCCCTGACTTCGCACTCGCTCCCACACTCGCTGTCTTCGTGCTCCCGCCCGCCACCGCACTCGCTCCCGCCGCAGACAGTGTCACCGCACTGACGCCGCGGATGCTGACGACGTTATCCGCTTCCAGCCAAGCGCTGCCGGTGATGCCCGTCGTGGCGACGCGCGGCCCCCAATCCCAGCCGTAGGCAAATTGCGGCTTACGCACGTTGGCACGCCTGTCATCGCCGCGTTTGCCAATCGCCTCGTTCTCCATATCCGCGAGAGTACCCGCGGTCATGACCATATCTTGTGCAGACACATGCTCAAGTCCCGATGTGACGCGCACAAGCAGCAAGTTCTCGCCGACGTGAAGCAGCGACTTTACTGCTGCCCGAAACGGATAGAAGGCGCTGCGGTGATGGCCGAGATGAACGCCATTTATCCAAATATCTGCTTCCGAGTCGAGTGATTCCAGATGAAGGATAATACGCTGTCGTTCTAGCGCCGCTTCGTCCAGCGTGAAGCGCTTCAAGAACCACCACGATTTGCTCTCCGTCCACTCCGCGGCAAAGCAATAATCGGCGAGCAGCGGGTCCTTCATGATGCCTTGCTCGATGAGCGGCATATGAATATCGCAGGGCAGCGTGGCAACCGGCAGCCAATCCTTTTGCTTGCCCACTATCCGATAAGCCGCACCGGTATCGCAGGATAGATCCTCAAACGTTAACTGCCAATCGTCATTCAAAGAAATTCGCAGCAAGGACGGTTCAGCTCCCTTTTAGCTCCATATTCAGTAGGACTTCGTTCTGTTGATAGCGTACCATTCCAGATGCAAAAGAATCTTCATTTCCATTGATTCAGAATTGCTTTCTGTTGATATAATGGACAGACAAGGGAGGTGTGACCATGCTGCGATTAACCGCTGAGGGACTGATTGATGCGGAGCTTGAAACGGAGTTCTATTATCACCGCAAGCTTCAGTACTGGACGATCGTGCATGATCACGAAGACTTCTATGAATGTTTCCTTATTACGGAGGGAAGCGTCTACCATCTTGTTAACGGCGTGAAACAGCTTATGACAGAAGGTATGTTTACTTTCATTCGTCCAACCGATATTCATAGTTATGAGCGATATGGCGATGAAGAAGTGGAGCTGCTTAATATCAACTTTCGGAGCTCGATGGTGGAAGAGGCTTTTGCCTATTTGGGTGAAGGGTTTCATCAAAGGAGGCTGACCGGGCCATTGCTTCCGCCTCAATGTACGCTTTCGCCGGAACAAGCGGCATGGCTGATCGGGCAATATGAACGAATCAACGCGATCAATACGGACAACAAACCCGCCATTCGCTCTGCGGCACGAGGGTTGCTTATCGGGCTGCTGGTGCAGCATTTTACGCCGCCGCCCTCAGATGTTCATCCCGGTGCGCCGAAGTGGTTAAATGAACTGCTTGGCCAAGTCGGCACAAGAGCACACTTGGTCGAAGGAACAGGCGCGCTCTATCGGCTGGCACCGTATTCGCAAGAGCATGTTTGCAGGGAAATGCGGAAGCATCTCGGTATAACCCCGACGGAGTGGATGAATGAACAAAGGCTGCAGCACGCTGCGGTATTATTGAAGCAGGAGGAAGGGTCCATACTCAACATCGGGCTGGATTGCGGATACAGCAGCCTAAGTTATTTTTATAAAATGTTCTCGGCCAGATTCGCCATGACACCGGCAAAGTATAGGAAGTTGAACCGCAAAACAGCAATACCGGTTCGAGGATCGGAAATGCAGCTTGATTAACAAAAAAATAACAGCGCTTACATATGTGAAAATGGTAAAATGTCGTAGAATAAGAGGGAACATAGGAGACAAATAGTTATCTAAACTGGAATCTACTAGGATGAATATCGGGATAGTATGAATTAAATCATAGAATAGAAGGCCATTCGATACTATAATGGGTTATACAGCAAACATAAACTTGGGGGAAGCAGATGAAAACTACAGCGGTGAGTTTATTTCTGTGTGCATCAATCGTGTTAAGCTTGGCGGCTTGCGATCGGAATGGTGCGGATGAGGGTAATCGGTTTAGTGCTACTTATCATGCGGGCGACTCCAAAGATGAGACCGACACGAATACATATGCGCATATAAATGATGATGGGCCATTTAAGAAGTATGAGAAACCGATTACGGTTACGCTCGGAAGGCAAGGAATAGCCGGTAATAATTTACCTAATGGGGACACGCTCGAGGACAACGAATTTCTCAAGTACGTCGAGGACCGCCTCAATGTGAACGTGATTTATGAGTTCTCCATTGAAGATGTGGATGACTATAATCAGAAGGTCAGTTTGGCGATTGCGAATAATAGCATGCCTGACATGATGGTCGTCAATGAGCAGCAATTCAAGGAGATGGCAGGAGCAGACATGCTGGCTGATCTGACTCCTTTTTACGAGACTTACAGCTCCCCCCTTATTAAAGATTATTACAAGTCCTTCTCCGATGATCGCGTTCTGAACACAGGCCGCATCGGAGGTAAGCTGTACGGACTGCCGAATACGAACATTGACGGAACTTATCAGCTGCTGTGGGTGCGCAAGGATTGGCTGGATAAATTGCAGCTGAAGCTCCCATCATCCATGGACGACGTGCAAGCCATTGCCCGCGCCTTCAAGGAGCTGGATCCCGATCAGAACGGCAAGTCGGATACGGTAGGGCTGCTCGGGGACAAACAGATTGTCGGCGATGCGGAGTTTTTCACCTTCGATCCGATATTTAACCAGTACCATTCGTATCCGAAGAGCTGGTTTAAGGATGCCGACGATAATATCGTGTACGGATCTACGACACCGGAGACGAAGGAAGCGCTCGTGAAGCTTAGGGATATGTACAAAGAAGGCCTCATCGATAGAGAGTTTCTGACGCGCAAATGGCAGGACAATGCCGCACTTGTATCCGGCGGCCGAGCGGGAATCCTGTTCGCGCCTTGGTTTGCCGGCTGGATGCTGGCGGACAGCGTGAAGACCGATCCGAAAGCGGAATGGGTACCGCTTGCTGCACCGCTTGATGAGGACGGCAAACGTAATGTAGTGCCTTCGGCGCCTTCGGGCACATTCCTCGTGGTGAACAAGCATGCGAAACATCCGGAGGCGGCGCTCAAGATGCTGAGTGTCGAATACGAAGGCATCCGACTAATCGATCCGAAATCGCATGAGCTGTACAAGGATGAGATCGTCAGCTGGCTCAACTATCCGCTGAACGTGCAGCTGGACTTCCAAGATTCGTTAGCCCGCGATATTCCGATCTACGACAAGGTGCTGACGGATAACGATCTGCAGGACATGCCGGCACGGTTAATTAAGCGCGTGAATGCGATCTTGAAGAACAGGAAGGAACCGAAGCAGGACATTACGGCCTTCGCGGATTCTCTCGCCTACTACACGGGCGGCGCCGTTACGGGAACCAAAGAAATCACGAAGGTGGACCCGATCTTCTATGGCACGACCGAGACGATGGTGAAGAAAGGGACAAGCCTGGATAAACTGGAGAATGAAACGTTCCTGCGCATCATTACCGGCGCGGCACCGATCGAGGATTTCGATAAGTTCGTCTCTACTTGGAAGCTGTCCGGTGGCGACGAGGTTACGCAAGAAGTGGCGGCATCCCTAAACTAGCCATTCTGATAGAAGGTATCCAAGCTTACGTTACGGTAAGCTAGGGTACCTTTTTGTATAGTAAGAAACTTGATCCGCAGAGAAATTTCTATTTACTGGCAACTATTGAATCGCCATACTAGGAAAAGGGCAGCTGAACGGCATGTCCAATCACCCACATCATAGGAGGTCATAGGATGAAGAAACTTTCTGCTCTATTACCGAAAGCGTGCTCGAAGCTCGTGATTGTACAGTTGATTATGGCACTCGTGTTCATGCTGGCTCCGACCGGAGTTGTTACGGCCGGTTCCGGCTCCGCGTATTGGAAGCTTGCACAGGAAACGCATAATTTTACGGTAGGCAATTTGTTGACGTCCTCCAATAGCTACCGCACTGAAATCGGGGACTATGCCACGACGCAGTGGTACAACGTGAGTCAAATCTATGCAGATGCCGCGATGCTGAAACAAGGGGATTCCCGGTACCTCTCCTACATGAACGATACTTACAGCTTCATGGACAATATGTGGGATCTGACAAGTCCGATTGGCGGCTACTTCGCGCTGAGCAATCTTGACGGCACGGGGGCAGGCGGGGATAAATATGTCGATGACGCTTCACTTGCAGGAGCGGCTTATCTGGATGCCTACGAGGTGACGACCGGCGTCGCGCAGCAGAATTATTTGAACTCGGCTATAGCCGTAGCGAATTGGCTGATGTACAGCGGGCTCTGGGATTCGACCGGAGGCGGCGGCTTCTGGTGGACGACGAATAAGACAGTCCCTTACATGCAGATCAAAGGCTCGGAGGTCAACGGGCTTGCTTGTCAGCTGTTTCTCCGTCTCTATATGATTACGGGGCAAACCTACTATAAATCATGGGCCGATTCGATCAAGCAGTGGCTCGACGATTACATGTTCGACAAATCTGCGGGCTTGTACAATTGGCAATACGAGCTCGCGAATAATAGTGTCACGCCGGTGAAATTCACATACGACAATGCCATAATGATTGAGGTCAATTTGCTCTACAAAGCCATCACAGGGAATCATGCGTATTTGACGAGTGCGCAGAATATCGCCGCGAATATGAAGAATCAATTATGGAACACGCAAAACAGTACAGGCGCCTTCATCATCAATACGGCCGATCCCGTCTTTAACCCCTGCTACAGCGGCTGGGCTTCGCAGTCTTTTATTAAGCTGTACCAAGCGGACGGCAACGTTAGCTGGCTGAATACCGCGCAGCAAAATATCGACACCTTGAACGCCAAGCTGCGGGATACAACCAATTACGGCTACCATTACAGCTGGGATCCGGCAACGAACAATATCAAAGACGGCTCGTATCATACGGTCAGTCAGGCTTGGATGCAGAGGGTGCAAATCATGCTGTCCCAATACCGTTAATCAGCTGCGCATAAGAACCACCAAGCCCCCTTGAGATGATCTCAAGGGGGCTTGGCGTGGGGTTTAAAAAAATATGAAGAGGGTCTGAACCAGGTTCAGGTATTCAAGTGGATTTTATATGTGAACGGTATGCAGCTCCAGCACTTGTGCCAGAGGCGTATATGCATAACCAAGATCATCGGCTACAGCTTTGTAGGTGACTTTGCCATTGATAATATTCGTGCCGCTTTGCAGCGCAGGGCTGTCTTGGATGGCTTGATAAGCGCCTTTGCGGGCAATTTGCAGCGCATACGGTAGGGTTGCGTTAGTCAAACCAATGGTGGATGTCTGCGGAACGGCACCGGGCATATTCGCTACGGCATAATGAATGACGCCGTGCTTCACATACGTCGGATTGTCATGCGTAGTAATATGGTCAATCGTCTCCACGCTTCCGCCTTGGTCAATGGCCACATCGACGATTACCGCGCCTTGCTTCATCGTTTTCACCATCTCTTCGGAGACGAGAACAGGGGCTTTCGCTCCCGGAATCAGTACGGCGCAGATCAGCAAATCTGCTTCGGCAACGCTGCGCGCAATGTTATAACGGCTCGATACGAGCGTTTGGACTTGATTGCCGAATAGGTCATCGAGCTGCCGCAGACGGTTCGCATTCAGATCGAGAATCGTCACTTCCGCACCTAAGCCGATGGCAATCTTCGCAGCATTCGTACCTACAACGCCGCCCCCAATTACGGTGACTTTGCCTCTGGCTACGCCGGGAATGCCGGATAGCAGAATGCCGCGTCCGCCTTTGGAACGCTCAAGCAGCTGGCTGCCAATCTGCGCGGCCATCCGGCCGGCCACTTCGCTCATTGGCGTCAAGAGCGGAAGAGTTCCGCCTTCTTTGACCGTTTCATAAGCGATCGCGGTCACCTTCGACTGAACAAGCGCCTCAGCTAAGCTTGGCTCTGCGGAGAGATGCAGGTAAGTGAAGAGAATAAGCTCTTCTCGGAAATAAGAGTATTCGCTTGGCAGCGGCTCCTTCACTTTTATAACCATATCTGCTTGCTGCCAAACATCTGCGGCATTCGTTAGGATAACGGCTCCCGATTGTTGGTATTCAGCATCGCTAAATCCGCTCTCAAAGCCGGCATTGGTTTCCACGTAAACGGTATGTCCATCCTGTACAAATTCTTTTACGCCGGATGGTGTTACACCTACACGGCATTCGTTATTTTTAATTTCCTTCGGCACGCCAATGATCATAGTCGATCTCTCCCCATTCATGAATGCGAACCTCTGAAAGTCTGTTCTTTGTTGTTCTTACTTGCATTATAAAATGGATCGGAAGCATAAACATCATACATAATATAAAGCCAATTGACAGATCGATAGACGTTTATGTATATTGAGCCTACTGGTTATAGACAAAATGTCTAATGTAAAGGTGATAAAATGGACACGATGACGTTTGGGATCAAACAGCTGCTTGAGCGGCCGATATTTCGCGCCGCGAGGCTCGTTGCGGGGCGAGAAGGGATCCATCATCCGGTCGGCTGGGTGCATGTGCTTGAAATTACGAATGTGGCTCCGTATGTGAGTCCGAATGATTTGATTCTGACGACGGGCCTGTGGCTGAAGCAGAACGAACAGGAACGTTTTGCCTATATGAAGCAGTTGATCGACCAACAGGCGGCAGGACTATGCATCGAGATGGGGACCACCGTCGATAACATTCCGAAAGAAATTGTGGAGCTGGCGGACTTGCATCATTTTCCGCTCATTGTGTTCGAGCAGCCGGTTCGGTTTGTTGAGATTACGCAGGATATTCATGCCCTGATCATCAACAGGCAGCATCAATTTCTGAAGGAGCTGGAAGTGTATTCGCGAAAGCTGCAGCGATTAACGCTGGAGAGTACCGGGATCGCGCAAATTTTGAAAGCCTTTCACGAACAATCGGCCAGGCAGGTGCTGTATTTCTCGTCACTCGACCACAGCATTTTCTTCCCTGCACTGACGACGAAAGCATCGGGTCCGATTTCGAGCTTCCTGCAGCGGCAAATGGATACCAAGGCGCTCTCTGCGAAAGACGTCTCCATTCTGTCTATGAATGCACAGCAATTGCTCGTTGTGGAGCCTGTTATTTGCTTCGGCCAGACGTTCTCCTACGTTGGCGTACTCTTACACAATCGCGCCGAGATTACCGAGTCGCTGACGCTGCTGCTTGATTACACCACGAAGGCCGTTGCCGCGATTACGCTGCGTACCGAGTTTCTGGAAGAGAAGATGTCTCGCGACCACAACGAATTCATCTTGGATCTTATGAACAACCGCATTGAGAACGAGGACCAGGCGCAATCCCGTATGGGGCTTCGCCAGCTGAACAAAGGCGGGTATTTGTTCGCCAGCGGCATTATTGAAATTCAGCATACGGCTGACATTGAACCGATTACTATCGAGGCCGATAAGCAGGATATGCTCATCTTGGTTCGGCAGCTGCTGAAGAAGCATGGGCTGTACAATCTGGTCATGATCCAGAACAATCGCATCTATATGCTCTGCGCCAAGGACGCGCTGCATAAGGCATCGCATGATAACTTCCAAACCACGCTGATGCGGCTTGCGGAGGAATTACGAGCCTCTGCCCATGAGACGACCAAATCGTTAAAGCTCCATGCCGGCTTCGGCAAGCTGCGCACGCAAATCGTGGAATCCTCCAGAAGCTTCGAAGAAGCGCAGCAGGTGATTGACGTTGCGCGAAATGTAGCGACGCAAGAGGGGTGCATTTTCTATGACCGACTGGGTGTTTACCAGCTGCTGAAGGCCGTTCCGAAGTTATCCTTCCTCGCTTCCTACGTGGAAGACCATTTAGGAGCGCTTATCGCCTATGACAGGGAGCATCATCTGCAGCTTATAGAGACATTGGATGTTTATTTGGCTTGCATGGGCTCGAAGCAAGAGACGGCGGCGAAGCTTCACATCCACCGGCAGACGCTCTATAATCGATTAGAAAAGCTCAGCTTGCTGCTGGGAGAAGACTTCCTGGAAGCCGATAAACGGCGCTGTCTGGAGATGGCGCTTGTTGCCTATAAGCTGAAGTAAGGAGATGCGGGGAATGAAGTCATCTAGGTTGTATTATGGCTGGATAGTGGTTGGTATTGTGTTTCTGACGCTGCTCGTTTCGGCGGCAATCAATTCCGTGCCCAGCGTTCTCATGCTGCCGCTTGAGAAGGAATTCGGCTGGGATCGGAGCGCGGTATCCGGCGCGATCTCCATTCGCATCCTGCTGTACGGGTTAATGGGGCCGTTCGCCGCAGCGTTTATGGCGAGATATGGGGTACGCAAAATCATGGTGATCTCGATGCTGCTGCTCATCGTCAGCTTGTCGCTTACCCCGATCATGACGTCGATTTGGCAGATGACGCTGCTGTGGGGCATCATGGTCGGGATCGGAACCGGATCTTTAGCCAATGTGCTAGGCGTTACGATTGCCGGCCGTTGGTTTGTCACGCATAAAGGGCTCGTAATCGGCATGCTCACCGCGAGTGCCGCTACCGGTCAGCTGCTCTTCCTGCCGCTGCTGGCTAAGCTGACGGAGGATATCGGTTGGCGGACCGCTGTATATACGGTTGTAGGTGTGTTGGCCGTACTGACGCCGATTGTCGGGATCTGGATGCGAAACCATCCTTATGATGTAGGGGCATCCGCGCTGGGTACAACGGAAGTGGTGAAGCCTGTACCGTTTACCGGTAATTTGTTCTTCACTCCGATTCAGACCTTGCTGAGCGCCGCGCGCAGCGGAACATTCTGGCTGCTCGCCGGCACGTTCTTCTTCTGCGGTTTCTCCACGAACGGACTCATCGGGACGCATCTGATACCGGCTTGCGGCGATTACGGCATCCCGCTTGTAACCGCGGCAGGGCTGCTGTCGTTGATGGGGCTGTTCGATCTTGTCGGCACCACGTTGTCGGGCTGGCTGTCCGATCGGTTCGACAGTCGCTGGCTCTTGTTCTGGTATTATGGCCTGCGCGGACTTTCGCTCATCTTCTTGCCCTATGCGCTTGGCATGGGCTATATGCAGCTGACCGTCTTCGCCGTCTTCTACGGCCTCGACTGGATCGCCACGGTTCCGCCGACCGCGAAGCTGGCCTCCGATACCTTCGGCAAAGAGAAGGCCGGCATGATCTTCGGCTGGGTAGTCGTGGCGCATCAAGCCGGCGCTGCACTTGCGGCCTACGAAGCGGGGCTGCTGCGCGTTTGGCTCGGCAGCTACACGGTGCCTTTCGTCATGTCCGGCTTCCTCTGCTTACTGGCCGCGCTGATGGCGCTGCGTATTCGTCGTGCCAGAGGTGCCGCGATACAGGTGGCCTCCTAAACAAAACGGATTCATCAAAGAAGCCTTCTTCCCGGTAAGGGAAGAAGGCTTTGTTTATGGTTCAATCTATGTTGTCGATAATCCGCCGGTCAGATCATTCCGAATCGCAGGTGATTCTGCAGCGTTGCAGAGTCGCTCTACTTCCTTCAGATGTGCGCCGGAAACAGGTGCGCTTGGTGAGTCACTATTAACGGGTTTCTTGACAAAGTATAACCGTTGCTGGATTTCATCGAAAAATTCGACTTGGTCCATTTGAACGACGTAACAACGATCGACTTTCTTAAAACCTTCGCCTACTAAGAAGCGCTCATGCTCTTCAAACGTAGAAATTTGACTGTAAAGACCTTCTCTTGTTTGATAGTATACCTCGCCGCGGTAGCTGCGCATAAGAAGAACGTCCTCAAGATCAATAAAAACGATATCGAACTCTTTTTTATTGTATCTTTTTACGACTGGAATCTTCATATTACACGCCCTTTTTTCTTAATTCATTTGGAATGCGCGGGTTGTGGAGCAGGAAATAAGATCCTGTCAGTACAAACAAGGATGAAACGCCGATAATGGCTGCCGCCAACATTTGGTAGGCTCTTTTTTGCATCGCTATCACCTCCTTATCAGAGTAATAACGAGACCTATTTAGCGTCTTCTTTGTCTTTTCTAATGGAGTAATGCAGAAATAGGGGGATCGTTAGTAGAAAAATGACACTTGCGACAATCGCATAATCTTTATAGTTTCCTCGCAGGATGAGTCCGGCGCCGGCAGCGATGACGAGACTGGATACGACAACGACGAGCAGTATCGCATTGGTTCCCGTAATCGTAACGTTCGCGCGATGCGAGGCCGGTACATAATCATAACCCCAATGCTTGATATAAATGGTTCTGCTGATCGCGAACACGATTGCCGCCGACAGCAGCTGCACCGATGCGGCTAGAATAGGGGTGCCTGCTACAAGCTCCAACGGAGTGCCGGATAGGGAAAGTCCGAGAAGCGTCAGCCCTTGTATGGCGAATCCGACAATGAATGCTGCGGCGTTCATAATGAGAGAATAATAGATTGGAACCCGGAACAAGACCCATAAGACAATAACTAACATTCCGAGCTGTATATAGGAAGAGATATCTCCGATTTCAGGAATAAGCCGTGTGAAGTAAGAAACCTGACTCATCATGAGCGAGACAATCAAAGTGATATTTAGCCGTTCTGTCACGGGAAAGCGGAATAAGGTGAACATTAAAACGAAAACTGAAAAGTATTCTACCGATGATCCCAAGATGAAGTATAAATAGTTCATAGTACCGCTTTTCCCTCCTAAGTTAGTATTATAAGGCCATATAGCTTCATTTTACCATGTCTCAAGGAATAGATTTGACATTTTTCTTTTGATTTACGACATTTGGACTAGTTGATTCCATTATATCAGAAGCAAAATGCATATAAACGAAATAAATACGACAAAAAGAGACATAACATCCCGCGCTGTATAAGCAAAAAAGACACGGCCCGCAGTGTGTGCGAGGCCGTGTCTCTTGGTCCTAAATGTGTGTATGCTATTGGTGCATATTCGTGTAAAGCTGCCAAGTAACGCCGAATTTATCCGTGATAACCGCATAGCCGGGGCTGAAATGCGTTTCAATTAGCGGCACGCTGACTTGGCCGCCCTGTTCGAGTGCGGCGAACACTTGCTTGGATGTGTCTACATCGTCCGTGCACAGGCAAATTGTAACTTGGTTGCCGAGCTGATGAGGCGTGCCCGGGAAGGCATCGGAGAACATAAGGTCTGTCTGGCCGACCTTAATGGTTGCATGGCCGATCAGGCTCTTCGCTTCTTCCGGAAGCGGCATCTCCGGGTTCTGCGGCATCTCGCCAAAGGTCTGCATGACGACTACTTCCGCAAGTAAAGCTTCTTGGTAAAATGTAATGGCTTCCGTCGCGTTGCCGTTCATAACCAGATAAGGGACCAGCATGGTGATCATCTTATAATCGCTCCTTTGATATTGAGATGGCCATATCAGTATGGCCCATAGGTTCATCATACAATACCGAACATATGTTTGCAATATTGCGATCTTTTTTTGTAATGGCTGCCGGCTCGGTGACAGACTTCATGTCACCAATAGGGTGATATAATGAGGTTGAAATGAGGGATGACAGTGAAGCGGATGGACAGACTTATGGCGATCCTCATCGCGCTGCAGCAAGAGCCGGCAACGGCCAAACGATTGGCCGACAAATTCGAAGTGACGAAACGGACGATTCTGCGGGACATGCAGTCGCTCGCCGAGATGGGGATTCCCTTGTATGCGGTATCGGGTCCATTAGGAGGCTTTCGGTTGATGGAGAGCTTCCGGCTGCCGCCGCTGCAGCTGGATTCCGGCGAAGCTCTATCCGTCCTCTTCGCACTTCGCAGTTTGACGAGGATGGCCGATACGCCGTTTCAGCAGGCAAGATGGACGGTGATGGATAAGCTAAAGGCGATTATGCCGGAGCAGACCTTGGCGCATATCGAGTCCATGCTTGATTATGTCGAGGTCGAAGTGCCGCAGCGCAGCGTCAAATCCCCGTTCCTGTCCAATTTGTTAGCTTACACTGCAGATTCGAGCTGGCTTCGCGTGCTGTATCGATCGGAGAAGCAAATCCGATGGTTAGAGCTGTGGCCCCGCAAAATGTATGCTGCGCACGGGTATTGGTACTGCGAGGCGTACTCGATTGCTCATGGCGAGCAGCGGACATTTCGAGTGGATCGCTTCGAAGCGATCGAGCTCATGGAGGTGCCGGGCGAAGAAGCGGTGCGATTGGCTCGGGAAGCCGAGCGTGCAGTCGACGAAGAAGAGGGTTCCACCCGCATCATTGCGGAGTTAACCTACCGGGGAGCGCTGTTGGCCGAGCAAGACTTCCATATCGGTGACAGCGTGAAACAAGTCTCGGATGAGCGCTGGGAGCTGGATTTCATGTGCCCGGCTTCGGAATGGCAGTGGGCGGTCAAGTTTTTCTATGGGCTTGGCATGGATGCTGAAGTGAAGGAGCCCCGGCATTTGCGGGAGGAGCTGCTCAGGGTGGCAAGGGAAGTATATGACAGATACAGCCAAGGGAAAACAGATGAGTAGGGATACCTATTTTAGAGGAGGTTGTTCAGGATGGGGAAGAACGAAATTCTCGAGCGGGCAAAGTCATTTCTATACAAAAACGGCAGATTGATCGATCGGAGACGGTTTGAATATCTTTTCGAGGATGGAACGAAAGAGGCGGTCTTCAGCGCGCTTCGTGCTTACCAGAATGAAGACGGCGGTTTCGGACATGCGCTGGAGGCGGATATTCGCTGTCCGGAGAGCCAGCCTGTGCCAACTGAAATGGCATTAATGATACTGGATGAGACAGGATACGGGGACCCGGAGCTGCTTGACGGAATTATCCGCTATGTACAGAGCATTACGTTACCGGATGGCGGAGTTCCGTTCGTATTTCGCAGCGCGATGGCCTATCCGCATATGCCTTGGTGGGTGGCAGAACGAGATGATGTCGCTTCGATTAATCCAACCGGCCAACTGATCGGCATGTTATGCAAACAGCAAGTACGGACGGATATTTGGAAGGAAGAATGGTTTCAGCGAAACACCGCTTATATATGGCGCGCGTTCGAGCAGGAGAAACCGCATGGTTTTCACGATGGCATCCAGTGGATTACGTTTCTGCAGCATACTCCCGAGCAAGAGAAGGCTGCTGTCTATAAAGCTTTGCTCGATGAATGGCTGCAGCAGCCCGGCATTATCGAGCGGGATCCGGAAGCCCAGGGTTACGTGCAGAAGGTGCTGGATTGGGCTCCGCAGCGCAGCAGTTATGCAGGCAAAGTGATCTCGGAGGCCGAGCTGAATCGTCATTTGCATGCCTTGATCGAGCAGCAGCGAGAGGATGGGGGCTGGGGCATCAGCTGGGAGCCGGTAGGTCCGGGCGCTGAAGCCGAATGGCGCGGTTTCGTTACGGTGGAACGATTAAAGACGTTAAAATCTTATGGCATGTTGTAAATCGTTACTGGCAATCCGAGTAGGGAGGGGAACTTTCTGCTCGGATTTTTCTTGTGTTTATCTATGGTTTCATTTTGGAAACAAGGACACTTTAATGTGCCTACTTCTTGTGAAGTACCCTTTGTCGTATGATAAGCCCATACAACAAACAAGGGGAGAGTACAGCGGATGAATATCGCATTATGGGTTGCTCAGATTCTACTGGCGCTTATGTTCTTGATGGGGGGGATGATGAAGACGTTCCAATACGAGAAGGTGAAAGCAAGCATGCCTTGGGCAAAAGATTCTTCCAGGGGATACGTTCTTCTTATTGGCTTATCCGAGCTGCTCGCGGCCATCGGGTTTATCGTACCTCCTGCAACCGACATTCTGCCGTGGTTGGCCGGCGTTGCTGCGATTGGGATTGCGGTCATTATGACATTGGCCATTGGGGTGCATGTCAGAAGAGGAGAGAATCAAGCGATTGTGATGAACGTGGTTATTCTGGCGATTGCCGTATTTATTGCGATCGGACGACTCGGTTCATAAGCATTGCAAGGCCGCCAAGCTCCGAAGAGGGAGTCTGGCGGCTTTTTTTGTGCGTGCTATTCGAGCAGTTCGGCTTTGTATTGCGCGAACAAGGCTCGCATCGATTCGGAATCCCGCTGCTCCATCGCGTGAATCGCATCGATTAACGATTGAATGCGCTTGTTCATGATAATCAGATAGCGCGCAGGCTCAGGCGCGGGATTCCAGAATGTATGCTTCACGCCGCGCGGGGCAATGACGGCACTGCCGCCTGCGGCCTCCACAACGGAGTCGCCGACCTGGATCGCGAGCTTGCCTTCAAGCACATACCACGCTTCATCATCCTCATGATGAATATGCAGAGGCGCAATGCGCATCGGTTCCACATCCGGCGGACAACCCTCGGCCGTCCATTCGGCAATCACCAGTTCGGCCCCGAAGGGGGATAGGGCTTGCCCTAGCAAAGGCAATGCAGTGATAGGGATGTTCGTTGATTCAGGCATAATGGCGGCCTCCCGTTCATAGTTGGTATGTATCATTTTCAGTGAAGGTGAGATTAGTTGTGCAGTAGCTGTTCATTATCTTAATCAATTCTTTTTCATGCTTCTTCAGCCACCTGGAGCGAATAATAAGCTGCTCCAGCAGAAAGTGAAACGGAACTTTAATGTCCTTGCCGGCTTCATGCTGTCCAACATATAGAGTCAGAAGGGCAGCATAATAGACTCTCATTAGAAGGGGGAGATAGGCAATCTCCGCCGAAGTGATCGTAGTATGACGCGTGTAGTGTTCCGTGAAGGCTTGTACCGCTTGCAAGGAGCTATCATCATATTGAAGCTGATGGTTCAAACTTATGGCGAGCTCCATGACGCGCAAGTCTGTTGAAGCAAAGTCAAAGTCGAGCACGCCGCTCATATGATCATCGGGACCGATCAGCAGATTAAAGATTAACAGATCATGGTGCACAATATGCTGCGGGAGCGTATCCAACTCTTCTTTGTAAGATTCAAGCTCATCAAGTAATGAAAGAATGAGTGGCGCTCCTTCGACATTCATAGCGAAGGGCGGATCTGCTAGGAATCTCTTTAGTATCACGGCATTACTGAGCGGGTGAAGGGTATCGAGATGATGAAACATCAGTTTCGGGAATGCTGTAGTCGGCTTGAATAAACGAAGCGCAGCACTTAGCCGGCCGGAAGTTCGACCCATTTCCTCTACATGCTCAGCCCGCGCCTGATTAGGTGTTTCCCCCTGAATGTATCGGACAATCGCGCCAAGACGAGTGGGATTGGATAACTTGACGTAATAATTCCCCGCTCTGGTCGGGATGAAGTCAGGCACCGCAAAAGGGAGGGACAGTTGATGTAAAAACGAGGTTAATTCGATTTCGAATTGGAGCCGCTGCACATCTTTAGTCTGCGGATCGTAGATTCTGGCTACGTAGGTTTCCTCGCGAAACCGAATGATTTTCGTCAAATTAGTCATGCCAAACGGAACCGATTCAATGGTATAGTCCGAATCATCCCAATAGTAGGCAAGCAACTCCGTTATACCTGAATCCACAGACAAGCACCTCTTCCACAAAGTTGTCCCAACAGTTATTCACATTTTTATCCCCAATGTCAACAGCCTTCAACAGCAAGAAGTGTATAAGTATTGGGGACGTATAAACATATCCACAATTCAAGTTATCCACAGCGGGATACAAGATCGCAACCGCTTCCTGCTAATAAAGCCGCTGCGAATAACCTTCCGCCAGCCGGCGTGCAATCGCCTCCGCATCCGTGCCGGGGAGCTTCGCGTGATCCGCAATAATTTGCGAGGGAGAGGGGAGCGATTCCTTCTCAGCCCATGATTCGGGATCCCATAGTCCCGAGCGTATGAAAGCTTTGGCGCAATGGATGAAACATTCTTCTACTTCGACAGCAATGCCAAGCAGCGGTTTGCGGCCGTTATGCGCCATTTGTTCCATCAGCTCGTCATCTTTTATAAGGGAAGCCCGTCCATTGATACGAAGCGTTTCCCCCAGCCCCGGAATCATAAAGAGCAGACCGATCTGTGGATTGGATAAAATATTCCGCAGCGAGTCGCTTCGTTTATTCCCCGGTCTCTCCGGCAGGACAAGGCGCCGCTCATTCTGGACCAGCACGAATCCGGGTTGATCCCCGCGCGGCGAAACATCGCACAAGCCGGAGCTGTCGGCAGTCGAGATGACTACGAACGGTGAGCGGTTTATGAAATCGGCGCAATGCTCGTCCAGATGCGCAATCGCCTTCCGGTTTACGATTTCACTGGGGAACCCGATAAGTGCGCGCAGCTCCTCTTCGGTTTCAATGACGTCGTTATATGTTTCATTTGCTTGCATAGTTGGCTGACACCCCTTGTATTTGAACGGTAGGAAAACGATAATGAGAAAACATACTTACACGCATGCAAGAGTAGATCGAATAGGCACTGCCTCGAAGGAGTTGAGCCCGTTTGCACATTGCCATCGATTTGGATAATACCGTACTGGATGCGACGACTGCGCATATCACCTATTATAATAAGGCATCCGGAATGGCGCTAACAGCCGCGGATATTCAAGACTTCTATATCTATCGCTCTTATGGCTGGAATAAGGAAGAACGAGATCTCGTATACGCCAAGCATGGCCGCGACATTCATTGGCATTCGGCGCCATATCCGAACGCAGCCGATAGTTTGCGGCAGCTATCGCTTCAGCATGAGCTGTCTATTATAACGGCGAGGCCGATGCTGTTCCGCGATGTTACGATCGATTGGTTGAACCATCATAAGTTCACCTATACCCATATCTCATTCGCCGAAAATAAACTTGAAGCCTGCATAGCGGCTAAAGTGGACGTGCTGATTGATGATGCGCCTCATTATGCGGAGGAGTTTGCTCGCATGCGCAAGCCGATTATTTTGTACGATCAGCCTTATAATCGAGCCGTTACGAGTGAGTTTGTCTTGCGCGCTGCCAATTGGGTGGAAGTGACCGGGCATATTCAACATTTAGCCACCGGGCTGAAGTGAATTACAACAGGAATTGGAGAGAGAATGCAATATGCTTGCTGCTATGATTCATGGGTTTATATTGGCATTAGGGTTGATTTTGCCGCTTGGGGTACAAAATGTGTTTGTGTTTAATCAAGGTGCGGTTCAGAGCCGGTTTCGCAAGGCGCTGCCCGTCGTCATAACGGCATCTATCTGCGATACGTTGCTGATCTTGCTGGCCGTGCTCGGCGTATCGGTGCTTGTTCTGCAATTCGTTTGGCTGAAGACCATCCTGTTCGTCGTGGGAATCTTATTCCTGCTCTACATGGGATGGCTGACTTGGAAAAGCAAGCCGGCCAATCGGGAATCCTCTTCCTCGGAGGCCCTCGGAGCGAAGAAACAGATTGCTTTCGCAGCATCGGTGTCGCTCCTCAATCCGCATGCGATTCTGGACACGATCGGCGTCATTGGGACAGGCTCCCTGCAATACAGCGGGACCGAGAAGATGCTCTTCACGGTGGCCTGCGTGGTCGTTTCGTGGCTTTGGTTCACCAGTCTGGCCGCGGCCGGACGACTCACGGGCAGCTTGGATAAATCCGGGCGGATTATGATTGCGCTGAACAAAGTTTCCGCGGTGGTCATGTGGGGAACGGCTGTATATTTGCTCATTAATTTGATTAGTGAGTAGAGAGTACGAGAGAACAGAAAAGAACCGTCAGGGCGAGCGAGTGGCCTTGGCGGTTCTTTCTTGTTGCGGCGTTGAAGGATGGTGGGATCCAGCCCCGGCTAGAGCTGCGACCGACTATTTAGTAGAGCCGCTTCTTCCTCTTCAATACGTTTGGGATCAATGCGCTCGAATAACAGCGATAGACTTTGAATTTGCCGGTCGGCTGATACAGTAACGAGCTTCCAAACAGGCTGTTCAAGCGAGAGAAAGGTTCGGATACGCTCACAGGAGAAGGGGATGAACGGCTGCAGCAGATTGGCTAAATTCGCAATAATCCCAACACAGGTATGGAGCGTAATGCCGCATGCATCCCGATCCTCTTTAATTTGTGCCCAAGGCTTCTGCTCATCGAAGTATTTGTTGGCCCGGCGGATCTGTGCCAATATCAGCTCCAATGCTTCTTTCAATCGGCCTTCTTCAATAAGTGTCCCCGACTCGAAGTATAGCTCCGTAAGAAGCTGCTTCCATTCGTCGCTTAGTTCGCCTGCGGGTACACGTCCTTCGAATGATTTCGTGATAAAAGCAAGCGTGCGGTTCACGAAATTGCCGAAAGCGCCGAGCAGCTCCCCATTGTGACTGTGGATAAACTCCCGCCAAGAAAAATCCGTATCCCGTCTCTCAGAGCCATTGGCGATAAGGAAATAGCGGATCGAGTCCGGCTGATACCGGCTCATGATGTCAGGCACCCACACCGCCCAATTGCGGCTGGTCGAGAATTTCTTCCCCTCCAGCGTCATGTATTCGCAGGAAATAATCCGATCCGGCACATGCAGCCCGCCACCACCCAGAAGAACTGCAGGCCATATTAACGTATGAAAGGGAATATTGTCTTTGCCGTGCACGTAATAAGCCGTTATGTCCCTGTCGCCATCTACCCAGAAGGTCTCCCAGCTCCCGCCGGTCTGGGCAGCCCACTGCTTGCTGGCGGACAGATAACCGCTGACCGCTTCAATCCAGACATAGATTTTCTTATCCTCGAAGCCCTCTACCGGTACATCCACGCCCCAGTCCAGGTCTCTCGTTGCCGCGCGATCATGAAGGCCTTCCTCCAAATAACGCTTAGTCAGCTGAACCGCGTTCTCTCGCCAGCCATGCGCCTTATCGGCATAAGCTGTCAGCTCATCTTGGAAATGGGAGAGAGCGAGATAGTAATGCTCCGTGGCTCGTTCGGTAGGGGGATTGCCGCATAGTTTGCAAGTTTTATCCGACAGATCCGCTGGGTCGAGTATGGTGGAACAAGCATCGCATTGATCGCCTCGGGCACGACTTCCGCACGCCGGGCATACGCCTTCCACGTAACGATCCGGCAGAAACCGTTTATCCGTCTCGCAGTAGGTTTGTTGAATGGTTTTCTTGTACAAATGGCCATTCTCAAGCAGCTTCAGGAAGATCTCCTGCACGACCTGATGATGGAACGGCTGATCCGTCCGCGTATAGAGGTCATACGTGAAACCAAGCTGCGCAAAACAATCGGCAAATTCCCGATGATACCGGTCTGCGATATCGCTTGGCGAAACGCCTTCTTGAATCGCTTGCACCGCCACCGGAGTGCCGTGGCAATCGCTCCCTGATACGTACAATACAGGTTCGCCTTTGGCACGGTAATAACGGGCCAGAACATCTCCGGGCAATAAACTCGCAAGTCGCCCCAAGTGCAACGAACCATTCGCATACGGCCAAGCGCCGCCAATAAATACAGGTGCCATCCACATCGCCTCCTTCAATGGAAAACAGAACAAATAGAAAACAGAAAAAGCCCTCATCCCGAAGGGACGAGAGCTGTGCTCACGTGGTACCACCCAATTTTATAAATGCCTCGCGGCATTCACCTCTTCAGGTACGCCGCGGTTGGCGGTTATACCCTAGCACAATAACGGGTGCGGGATCCGGTGCAGCCTACACCCATAGAAGGTTCGGGGCACAGCTCAGAGACCATATTCTCGCGTGTATTCTTTACCCCTTTGCACCGGATCGGGGCTCTCTGTAAAAGACATCTTCGCGATACTCTTTCTCTTCATAGCTTTTGTTTGAATATTCAGCTTATTCGAGATTATAAGGCATAGAAATTTCCAAGTCAAGGGCTCTTATAAACGTATACTATGACAGCCGTAATTGGTTCGTGCGAATTAGCTCTTGCAACATTTTTCCATATAATGCTAGCATTTAGGGTGATAGACTTCCAAACCAAGCGGAGGGATCCGAACATGCTGCAGCAGCACAAGGATATCATTCAAATTAATAAAGAGGGCTGGAATAAAGTCGCGGATCAGTTTTTTGAAGGCTCGCTCAATCGTCTATCCTATGGCTCCTATGCCCCCACGGAGGAAGAGTTGAACCTGCTGGGGACGATAGCGAACTGCTCAATCGTTGAAGTAGGGTGCGGAAGCGGGCATACGCTGGAGTATTTGGCCGGACGCGGTGCGCGCGAGCTCTGGGGCGTGGATTTATCCGGCTCGCAGATTGAGACGGCAAGGCAGGTTGTCTCTAATCTGGACACGCCTGTCGTTCTCATTGAGTCACCGATGGAAGAGATGGCGGAGCTGCCCGAGAACTATTTTGATAAAGCGGTATCGATCTATGCGCTCGGTTGGACCGTGGATTTGCCTCGGACGTTAAGTCACATTCATAGAAGCTTGAAGCCGGGCGGCATCTTTGTGTTTAGCTGGGAGCATCCCGTGCATAGCGTGGTGGAATACAGCGAGGACGTGTTGAAATTCAGACGCTCCTATGTGTCGGAGGGTTTCGAGCGGCATGAGGCATGGAGAGGGACACCCATTGTTATGCACAATCGCAAAGTAAGTACGTTCATCAACGCGTTGATCGGCGCCGGATTTGTCATAGATGCTGTCATTGAAGAGTCTAAGTTGGATGAAGGGGACGCGGTCAATCCGGCAAAATGGTACTCCGGCGCAAAGGCGCGCATTCTCCCATCGACGCTCATTATTAAATGTCATAAATCCCGGACTGAAGGAGAACCGAGCTGATGGATACTTCTATACTGAGTGCGTCGGGGATATCGTTCCTCCTCGTCACGCTGCTGACCCCGTTGCTCATCTGGGGCTTGCGCGCACTTAAACTTACACAGCCGATACGTGCGGAATTGCCGCCCGATCATCAAGCTAAACGCGGCACGCCGCTAATGTCGGGGTTAATTCTGCTAATCGGCATTATGGTTTCGGTCTACGTTCATCCCGAGCCGATGGTGTTGTTCATAGGCACAACGTTTGTTTTATTCGGCATTGTGGGGTTCATGGATGATTTTCGAAAGGCGGCCTTTCAAGATCCGCAAGGCATCTCCGGCAAAATGAAGCTGGTCCTTCAGTTCACCTTTGCCTTTGTATTGCTGCTTGTGTTGCTTCAGCAATTCAACTTAAGCCCGGACATTGCGGTATTCGGGGGTTTCTCGCTCCACTTACCCCCGTGGCTGTATCTGGTCATCATGCTGTTGTTCATTGTAGGCTCCGCTAATGCCATAAACTTTACCGATGGGTTGGACGGGCTGTTGATCAACGTGGCGATTCCGACCTTTTTCTTCTTCTTCGTTATCTCCGAGAGAGTCGAAGTGCAGACGTTCTCACTGGTCATGATCGGCTGTCTGCTGGGTTTGTTCATCTACAATATTTACCCGGCAAAAGCATTCATGGGCGACACCGGCTCCTTGGCAATTGGCGGCTCGCTCACCTTCTTGGCGGTTATCGAGAAGGTAGAGATTCTCATTCCGATTCTGTTCATCATCTATCTGGCCGAACAGCTGTCCGTGATTCTGCAGGTGTGGTACTACAAGAAGACGAAGCTGCGCATCTTCCGCATGGCCCCGATTCATTATCATTTTAGCTTGAAGTATGGCTGGAGCGAGAACAAAATTGTCATGATCTTCGGGTTTGTCTCCTGGCTGGCGGCTTTTGTGTCGTGGTTGCTTTGGAAGTATTTGTTGTGAGCATGCGAGAGGCTGCCTACACCTCTCACAAAAAGGAGCTCTTTAACTAACTGTTACTTACCTACCTCATTCGTCGCTCCCCTACCAGCGTATTGCTCCGAAAGCAGCTCTCTTGGTGGGGGCTGTACGAAACTAGCTTCTTTATTTTTATGTAGACCTCTAGGTGTGCTTCATGCACGAAATTAGCTACTTGGGTTTCCGTGTAGACCTCTAGGTGTGCTTCATGCACGAAAGTAGCTACTTGGACGTCCATGTGCACCTCTAGGTGTTGCAGCAGCTGCGCGCTAACGAATCGTACGGGTCTTATTTAGCTGAAAATCGCCCCTTTTCAATTCTAACGAATCGTAGGAACGCTATTCTGCCATTAAGGCTCGAAAAGAGGCCTCAAAACATGAAATAAGACCTGTAGGATTCGTTAGAATTTCATGACGGGCCAATTTGCTGAAATAAGGCTTCTGTGGTTCGTTAGCGTGAAAATCCGGCGGCATGTGTCTGGAATTTCACGGCATGAACTACCGAATCTTAGTTGGAGAAGCGCCAAGAAGGGCAACTGCCGGCGTACAGCTCCCACACAAAAAGGACTGACCTCAATAGACGCGGCAGCGCAAATTGGAGTCAGTCCTTTTTAACACTAGCAGCAGGGTCGCAAATGCATAAGTTTCACCTTATACATTGCTGCGCCGCCAATAAGAACAGCGACAGCCTACCCACTTCGCGTCGGCTACTCCGCGTAGCGGATAAACGAGAGCAGCAGATCCTGCCGGTGGTCGCCGAAGTCGGTGCCGAAGAGGTTGAGGCCGCGGCAGTTGACCGCGTCTTCGGATACTTCCAGCCTGACGCGGATCGGCTTGTTGTACTGCAGGCCGAGTGACGCAAGCGTCGTTGCTGTCGACGACGCTTCGCCGTTCACTTGGCTGCCGGACGCGGAAACGCGCCATTCGGTCAGCTTGCCGTATTCGGTGCCGCTCTTCCATTTGTCCGGTGTCAGCTTGCCTTTGCGGTCGCCGAGATCGCCGGGGCTTGTCCAGGTGCCGACAAGCTGATCGTTAATAAGCAGGGAAATATCGGAGGCCCAGTCCATGTGGAAGCCCGCAGCCTCGGAACATAGCTCCGCGCTGAACCACAGCTCATCGATCGCAACGCCAGGCGGCATGGGATTGGCAAAATAATACTCCACGTAACCGGCCCCGGCGAACCAGAGCAAGGAAGCCTCGACTCGTTCCGGCAAGTAGAAGGCGCGAGGGTCATCGACGGAGCCCAGCTGCACGCAATCGCGAGTGACGATGCCGCATGTGGGCTGCACGGAACAATGAGCGTACATGCCGATTGGCATGCGCAGCTCTTCCGTGCGAAGCAGTCCTTCACCAAGCTTAACGGGCAGGTCAAGCTGAATGGAGCGGCAGGTGACGGAGCAAATTTTCTCCCTGCTCGCGCCTAGTGTGGATGTAATCAGCTCGACGTTCTCCAGAATTTGCACGTTCACGGAAATGGTCGGCTGCGCGACGCCGAGCGCTTCGGCGAGCTGGCTGACGCTCATCGATTTCTCGCCCAGCGCTTCCAGAATGCGGACGCGCACGTCGCCGGACAAGGCTTTGGCCACATCGATCAGGCGGGTGGAGGGATAACGAATGGTATCTTGTTTGAGTTCGCTCATGTGCAGTTTCAACCCTTCATCGTTCAGTTCTTTCATTACCACCAGTGTACTCTATAATCGGTGTATTGTAAAAACATAATATATATTGCTTAATTCATATACCGGTGCTAAAATGATGGCAATTCCAAATCCACCATCTGAAAGGTTGTGCTCCCCTAATGGCTGCTCAAGCTTTGAAATCTGCATTAACAGAAATGCCGCGTCCCGAGTACCCGCGTCCGGATTGGCAGCGCCAAGAATGGCTGAATCTGAACGGCGCTTGGGATTTCCGCCTGGATACTGAAGAGAATGTAAGCGATTACGCCACCTTGCAGCCTACGGATCACTTTGATTCCGAAATTACGGTACCGTTCTCGTGGTCCAGTCCATTGTCGGGTATCGGCCGTAATGATACCGGAACAGGCTGGTATAAGAAGACGGTAGCATGGACGCCCGCCGAGAGCGGATCGCTCGTATTTGTACGTTTCGGCGCCGTCGATTATCGCTGCGATGTCTGGGTTAACGGCGTTCATGCCGGCGCACATGCCGGTGGATATGGCAGCTTCGAATTCGAGGTTAGCACGCTGTGGAGAAACGACGCCGAGAACACGATCGTCGTACGCGCAGAAGACTTTGACCGCAGCTCGCAAGCACGCGGCAAACAGGGATATGGCGAAATTCGCGGAATCTGGCAGCCGGTATGGCTGGAGGCAAGACCTCAAGCGTTTATCCAATCGGCCAAGTTCAACACCAAGATTGACGGCACCATTGAAGTGAATGCTGCAATTACGGCGCATGAAGCGGGAGAAGCGACGCTGCAGTTCAGCTTCGCGGATCAGGCGGTACAGCATACGGCAGTGGTTCAGCTCGCAGCCGGCAGCAATGCAATCACGACTTCCTTCACGGTAAGCGATCCGCAGCTGTGGAGCCCGGAGTCGCCGTATCTCTATGAAGGTGAGCTTACTCTTAGCAGCGGCTCCCGTACCGATACCGTTTCAACGTACTTCGGCATTCGGGAAATTAGCACCGCCTTGTTCGGTGACCGCTCCTATCGCTGGATTACACTGAACGGCAAACCGGTTTACTTGAACGGAACTTTGGATCAGTCCTTCCACAAAACGGGTTATTTTACGTATCCTACAGACGAAGAGATGCATAATGAAATTTACTTGCTGAAACGCCTTGGCCTAAATATGGTCCGTATCCACATCAAGCCGGAAGAGCCGCGCAAGCTGTACTGGGCCGATAAGCTCGGCATGCTTGTTATGGAAGATATGCCATGCTTCTGGGGCAACCCGGATGAGACGGCGCGCGCTTCTTACGAGAGCGAAGCCAGAGAAATTATTGACCGTGACTACAACCACCCATCGATCTTCTGCTGGGTCATGTTCAACGAAACTTGGGGACTGAAGACCAACCCGCAAGGGGGAGGGTTAACGGGGGAGCCGGGCCAGCCGAGCTCGTATTTGCCGCAAACGCAGGAGTGGGTACGCGACATCTACCGTTGGGCGAAGCAAACCGATCCGACAAGAATCATCGAGGACAATTCTCCGTGCAACTATGATCATGTGGAATCTGACCTGAATTCCTGGCATTTCTATATCAACGGCTACGAGCAGGTGCGTGAGCATGTAACGGAGATCGTGGAGAAGACCTATCCGGGCTCAGAATTCAACTATATCGGCGGCAACCTGCAGGGCGATGCTCCGCTCATCAACAGTGAATGCGGAAACGTGTGGGGCTTCACAAGCGGCGCCGGGGACAGCGATCTTGCCTGGCATTATCGGTACATGCTGAACGAGTTCCGCCGCCACGACAAGATGTGCGGATTCGTGTTTACGGAATTCCGCGATGTGACCAATGAGTTTAACGGCTATTACCGCCTGGATGGCACGGACAAATATTTCGGCTACGAAGAGTTTGTACCGGGCATGTCGCTTGCCGATCTGCATGCGGCAGACTTTATCGTTATCGACGCGCCGCCATGCCAAACGGTTCAGGCCAACGCGCAGGTAGCGGTTCCGCTGCTGCGCTCCAGCTATTCGGATCAGTATCACGGACAGCAGCTGCAGCTGAGTTACGAGCTGTGGTTTGATAACCTCGGTATCCGCACGGTCGCGGACCAAGGCGCAATCGCGCTGAACTGGGATGGCTTCGGCGTAACGGCGATTGACGTGCCAATTACCGTTACCATGCCGAATCAAGATGCGGTTGCCGTGTTGGCGGTTACCTTGAAAGATGCCTCCGGCAAGGCAGTTACACGCAACTTCATTACATTCGATGTGCGCAGCGGAAGCGAAGATGGCGTTTACGATGCAGAAGGGCGTTTCGTCAATGTGCCGGTAACGGCGTTTGCCGAGCACAGCTTCAACTATCAGTGGAACGCGATTCAAGGCTACAAAACAAACGGCGGCGGCGAAGGCCAATTCGTGTACGACATTAACCTTCCAAGCCAAGCCGAGCAGAACGTGATCCACCATGTGGATATCCGCTTCGAAGCAAGCGCGAAACGATTGCTTGCCCGCAATATCGAAGGGGCGACGGATCGCGCGCACACGATTAGTTTCATGCACGGAGCCGACGCAAACGTGGAGCGCAACAGCAACACGTACTACATGACGGATGAAGAGCGGCATGAATCCCGCATCCATGTTCTCATCGATGGAGAGCGTATCGGATCGTTCCTGCTTCCGGATAACCCTGCAGATAGCAGAGGGGTTCTGTCCTGGCAGTATCAAGAGGTGTACAACAAGCTGGATGAGGCGGGCTCCTTCGGCTACCTATGCAGCGTAACCGTGCCAAGCCGGATTGCAGCGAAGCTGGATCGCAGCCGCAGCTTCAAGCTGACGCTTGAAGCCGAGCAAGGCGGTCTTGCCCTATATGGCCGGAATGCGGGCCGTTATCCATTCGATGTCCTGCTTCAATTGAGGTAGTTAACGATTCATGGCATGAAGCAAGTCACAAGCCGTCCCCTAGCGGGGCGGCTTGTTTTTATTTGGCTGGAAAAGTAACAATCTTCCCACTCTCACCTAACAGGTTTCGCCCCTCCCTTTATTGAACACTTTACTAGATCCATATATATTTAGGGGGAACTTGACAGCCAGACCATCAGGCGCCCCTAAAATTTGAAGTCTGAAGCGGTGGCATAGGATTCGGAGATCAGGCACAGCCACGCATTAACTTTGAGGAGAGATCGTATGATGAAGGCGATCATCGTGGACGACGAATATTTTGTGCGCAAAGGGTTCATGCATATTATTCCATGGCAAGAGCTTGGCATTGAGATCATCGGCGAAGCGGCTAACGGCGAGATTGCCTTAGAACTCATGAAGCAATGCCATGTGGATTTGGTGCTCACGGATTTGACGATGCCGGTCATGAACGGGTTCGAGCTGATTAAACAGGTTCGCGCGCATTATCTGGGCACGTGGATTGCCGTCTTAACCTGCCATCAGGATTTTCATCATATTCAAGAGGCCGTGCGGCTTGGGGCCATCGACTATGTGGTCAAAACAGAGCTGGAGGACGACACCTTAAACAAATCCATCGCGCGAATCATCGAAAGAATTCGGGTGGAGGAGAAACGTAAGCTGGAGCTGCAAGAACAGCAACAGGAGGAGGAAGAGCCTTGGGCGTTGTTCTTAACGCCGGTTACGGGAGAGGCGGACTGGGAGCTGCCCTTCGAGCTCATGCTGCCGAGCGGCAGGAGCCGGGCGATTACGATACAGAAGAAGGGGATTTATGTAAGGCGGGAAGATCTGCTGCAGAAATATACGAATATCGCCTTGCTGTATACCGCAATGGACTGGAAGCAGTGGATCCCGGTCATCATCCGCGGTGTGCGGAATTTACCCGAGAAGGTCATCGTGCAGCTGCTGACGCGGTATCGGGATGAGAAGCTGTTCTTTGATTTCCAGGCGCAGAAGACCGGTTATGAAATCGACTGGATTGAGCTGGAAACGAAGCCTGTCGCCACCGATGATGCCATCATGCAAGTGCTGAAGCAGCAGTGGCGTTCCTATTATTGGGTGTACCATGACGGAGCTTTTCACGACTTGATGGACAAGGTGCGGGAGCGAAGGCCGACGGTTGCGATTTGGATGGAGCATCTGAAGAATACGGTCATGCTGTGGCGTCATTTCGAATCGATCTCGGAGTCGATGGACTGGGCCGCTGCTTGCGAAGAGCTGCTGTTCTGGGAGCAGTGGACCGACTGGCTGGCGCTCGTTCGTTTGCGGCTGCGCCATCATGAGCTCTCCGAGGATGTGTGCATCGGCATTCTGCGGGCGATGCAGATGATTTCAATCGATTTGCAAAGCAGCATGAATCAGACCGAGGTGGCTAGGCGCATTAATTTGAATCGAAGCTACCTCAGCCGCTGCTTCAAGCAGTATGTCGGCAAACAATTCCAAGATGTGCTGAACGATCTGCGCGTGGAGAAAGCTACGGAGCTGCTGGCCACGACGAATGAGCCCGTCTATCAAATCGCCGAGAAGACGGGCTTTCAGGACGAGAAATATTTCAGCAAATTTTATAAACAACAGACCGGCAGGCTGCCCAAACATGTACGCAAAGAATAAGTTTCGTACGGGGTGCAGACAGGTTTCGCACACGCTTCACGATGGACGTTCGCTACAATGGAAGAATGATCATCTCATTTAGGAGAGTGTAACCATGCAGCAATCGACGATTCATTATCAGGCTCCGGCCGCGCAAATCGCAGCTTCCGAGCGTTATAAGGTACGTATCAATGGGCAGCCGGTATTCGTTTACGGCAGTCAAGGCGCAGGGTATGCGATGCTGTCCGCAGAAGGTAAGGTCACAGTGGAAATCGAAGACAGCCAGGCGGCTGAGCAAGTTATCGTTCGACCGCTCCGCCATGCCATTCAGCCGATTGCGGACGGAGGCGTGCTTCGTTTCGAGGCAGAGGCGCCGATAAAACTGTCAGTAGAGTTTAATGATAACATCCGCGAGCCGTTGTTTATTTGGATCAATCCGCCGGAAAACGAAGCGCGTCCGGACCCGACGGACCCATCGGTGCGTTATTACAAAGGCGGAGAAGTCCATCAGGCCGGCGAAATCGTATTGTCGGACGGAGAGACGGTCTACATTGAAGAAGGTGCCGTCGTTCATGGACGAATCAAGGCTGAGAACGCATCGAACATTGCGATTCGGGGCAGAGGAATCTTGGACGGTTCGTTGTGGAGAGAGGCCGAAGAGGGCAGTAAACGGCATCTGATGATGCTGCTCGCGGGCTGCAAGCAAGTGACGATTGAGGGGATTTCGGTGATCGATGGACCGACCTGGCATGTGGTGCCGGCAGGCAGCATGCAGGTAGCCATCACCAACATTAACATTTTGACCTACGCGGGAACCGGTGACGGCATTGATATCGTGGGCTGCGAGGATGTGACGGTGGATAATGTGTTCGTTCGTTCCAAGGACGATTGCATCGCGATCAAAGCCGTCGATTATTTCCATCCGGCAGGTCTGCATGAGGTGCGAAATGTACGCGTGACACGTTCGGTGTTCTGGAATGCGGAATGGGGCAATGCGCTCGAGATCGGGTATGAGACGCGCTGCGCTTCCATCTCCGAAGTCGAATTCAGCGACTGCGACATCATTCGCTGCGAGTTCGAAGGGTATGAATCCGGCGGAACGTTTACGATTCATAACGGCGATCGTGCCGATGTGCACAATGTGCTGTACAAGAACATCCGAGTGGAGGATTCACGCGAGAAACTGATCGATATTAAAGTGCAGTTCTCGCAATATTCCAAGGATGCCGAGCGCGGCCATGTTCGAGACATTCGTTTTGAGGATATCGCGATTGTTGGCGGCTTGCTGCCGGTTTCCATTATTCGCGGCTATGACGCCGGACATATGATTGAGCAGGTTACAATCCGTAACCTGACCTATCAGGGCGAACCGCTTCGCGGCGCGAATGAAGCGAAGATGGTCGTGGAGCTCAGCAAAGGGATTCAATTCGTTTCTTAGCTCCGTTTGATCGTTCCATTAGGACCGTCTACCTAGGTGTAGCGGTCCTTTTCTATTGAACGGGATAAGAGGGCTCTAAATGATAAGACAGATTTCATCGTTTTGCCTACTAAATTCCATATTAGAGATAACTGCCAAATTTTATAATAAGAATTGCGTCACGAGCATGTACCATCTAATTAGAAGGGGAATGATGAGCATGGCAAGCATGGCAAGCATGAAGAAGTGGACGGCGGTAGTGGCAGCCTTTTTATTGTTTTTCTCGCTGGCAAACCAAGTCGCGCCTAATCTCGCAAGCGCTTCCACGGATGAACCGGAGATTCTGTTTGAGAGTGATTTTGGGAATGCCGATGGCTGGGTACTTGATTCCACGCTATCGATCGTGAATGGAAAGCTGCATTCGGACTCATGGAGTGATTACCTGCAGTCGGCTATCACCACTCAAAGCTTTGACGGCTCTTACTCGTTCCAAGCTGACGTAGCAGCCCCTTTATCGAGCGGGCATTGGAATGCTACCCGCTTGATCTGGGGGTATCAGGATGCAAACAACTATTATGAATTAGTGCTGGGTAATGGAAGTGTAGCGAACAATGCCGCCAACGTTTCATTGAAAAAGTTCGTGAATAATGTAGAGGCCAGTCTAGCAACCGACATTGTATACGGGTTAGGCGGGAAAACGACGACGCTGCAGGTCCTCTCGGAAGAGGATGGACATATCTCGGTTAACGCCTTGCAAGGCGATACGGTCACGAACTTGTTTGACCGTGTTGAGGATCAAACGTTCACCTCCGGCCAAATCGGGATCGGCGTGCGCAGCAGCCAGATCGATTATGATAACTTCCGCGTCGTAAGAAGCGTGGAACCGTTGACCGCGCCGGAGCCGCCGGAAGTGCCTGTCGTGGAAACCCCAACGATGGCAGACGGGAACTTCGAAGTGCAAGGCAGTGAAATTAAAGATCCGAGCGGAAACGCATATATCGCCAAAGGCGTCAACGTGAACGGACCGCGCTGGCCTTGGTCTCGCCCAACGCTGCCGGACGTCAGCGCAATCGTGGACAACTGGAAATTTAATACGGTTCGCGTGAACATGTTCCCGCGAATGGAGCATTGGAACATCAACAATAACATGGATTTGGACGGCATCGTAAATGCGTTCACTTCGAGACATGTCGTAACGATGCTCGAAAATCATGATTTTACAGGCTCGTATCCGGGTGAAACCGGCATTACGGAATCAGACGGCAGTTATTCGATGTCGGTGGATGAGCTCAAAGCGTATTGGGTCGATCTGGCTACAACGTACAAAGACAACCCGTACGTCTGGTTCAATATCATGAATGAGCCGGGTCAAGCCGGTAAAGGGTATTCGACAAGCGAATCCATTGCGCGCTGGAAAGAAGTACATGAAGAAATCATTGCCGCGATTCGTGCGATCGGGGCGGAGAATATCATCGTGTTGGATGGTCATTTCTACGGCCAAGAGGGCGGATTCCGCAATGGAACGTCGGACAGCGCGATTTTGTCTGTCGGCGAGGAACTGGCGGCAACGTACGACAATCTGGTGTTCTCGCTTCATATGTATGGGGAATGGTTCAATGGCCAGCAGCGGCTTGCAAACTATCTGGATGAAGCCGCAAGCAAAGGCCTGGCACTCATCATCGGAGAATATGGCGGCGGCGACAGCCAGACTACGAATGTAACGGCAGCAATGTTCAACGAAGCCGTACAGCGTCATGTTGGACGACTCGTATGGGCATGGGAAGGCGAGGATCAATTCGACCTGACTGCCAATACGACCAAGGGCGGCGGCTGGGAAGTCGATAAGCTGGACGGTTCGCGTCCGACGAATCTGAGTTGGTTAGGCTCCCAGGTGTGGGATGACAATCATAATACGTTAACGTTACCGGTGACGCTTAATCTTCCTGTCATGGTCAACGGCAGCTTTGAAGACGGCTTGACCGGCTGGCAAAACTGGTCTCGCGCCGAGCTCGCAACAGGTGTCGGAATCGACAATTCCAAAGCGTTCAAAGTGCCGGCAGGCGGAGCGGGAGGCGGCGGCCAATTCGTTACGGTTAAGCCGAATACGACGTATACGCTGACGGTTTGGGGCAAAGTGAGCGGCGCGATCGAGGCGGATACCGCAGATGCGGGCTTCCAGTATAGACCGACGGAGCAGTCGCCGGACTCCGAGCAGATCAAATTCATATTGTCGTTTGATTCGACCGAATGGACGAAGAAGGAGATCATATTCACGACGGGACCAAGCGTGGCGGGAGCTAACGTATTCATCTGGAAATCAGCCGAAGGCGTAGACTTGCTGGTCGATAACGTATCTCTTGCGGAGCAGCCGCCAATCGTTGTGAACGGGGATTTCGAGAAGGATTTGGACGCTTGGATGAACTGGGGACGTCTTGAAGCAGCGGCAGGTGCCGGAATTGGCGGCTCGAAAGCGCTCAAAGTAACGGCCGGCGGCGCCGGCGGCGGCGGTCAATACGTAACGGTGAAACCGAATACGACGTACAAGCTGACGATTTGGGGCAAGGTGAGCGGAGCGACCGATGCGGATGGCGCAGCGGCAGGCTTCCAATACAGGCCGACGGAACAATCACCGGATACCGAACAAATCAAGCATGTGCTGTCCTTCGATTCAACCGAATGGACGAAGAAAGAGGTTGTTTTCAAGACGGGAGCAAGTGTGGCGGCTTCGAACGTGTTCATTTGGAAAAATGCAGCCGACGTTGACTTGCTGATCGACAACGTTCAGCTGGCCGAAACGAATGAAACGCCGACAGACCCGACAGACCCAACGGATCCGGCAGAACCGCAAGGTATCGTGATTGATTCTGCTATCTTCCGTAATGCAGCCGGCGACGAGATTGAAGGCTTGCCTGCAAGCGGAATGCTGTCGGCCGAAGTTACGGTTACCAACCATGACGAGGCGCAATCCGCTCTTATGGTCATTGCTTTGTACGATGCCAACGGCGACATTGCTTCACTCTCCTATGTGCAGAAAACATTGGCGGAAGGCGAGACCGTATCCTTCTCAGGAGGCTTCAATTTGCCGGCTAATACGGAGGGCTATGCGGTGAAGGTCATGCTCTGGAACAATTTCGAGGATATGGAGCCGCTTGCGGATGCCATTACGTTATAAGGATTGAGCTGCGGAGCCGCTGGGAAGCAAACCTTTCCCGCGGCTTCGTCTTAGGGGAAATTCGCTAAACCTTGGGAGGAATACGCGTGAAGAAAATATCGATGATCACCTTGCTGCTGCTTGTTGTCTTCTCGATTAGCTCAGTAGGTGTCTATGCTGCGAATACCGCATCGATTACCGTGACAGCGGCAATCAATGCCGGTACGAATACGGTAACTGTTGAAGGAAACATTTCGACCGGCACCGATCAGTCCGTTTCCATCAAGATCAAGTATCCGGATGGGACTCTCTACGTCAATCAAGTGACAAGCGGCGAGAACGGCGCTTACCGGTTATCGTATAAGCTGAAGCAGCCGACTGAAGGGACTTACTCGGTAACGGTAGGCGGCACAGGCATTACCGTTCCTGCGACAGCCGAATTTACATACGCAACCCCGACAGGCACGATAGGCGGACCGGTTGTTCCTCCAAAAGATCCTGTCCCTGCAGAAGGCCCGATCAAGCTCGAAGGCAAACTCGTTAGCGGGGTTAACGAAGCGGTCATCGGAAATGCGATGCTTGACGCCATTAAAGCTGCAGCTAAGAAGGGGGAAGGAGTCGTCACCTTTGAAGTTTCCGAGGTAAAGACTGCGACCGCACTCCATCTGGAGTTCCCGGCTTCGTTCCTGAGAGAAGCGGACTTACTTGGCTTAAAGTCGTTGCAAGTGAAATCGCAATTTGCGACCTTTGTTATGGCAGCAGATGCCATTGGAACCCTGAGCGGCGCGCAGAAGATCGAGCTATCGGCTAAGCAAGTGAACGTATCGACATTGCCGGCCGATATTGCCGCTGCTGTAGAAGGAAAGCCTGTGTATGACTTTTCTTTGCGGGTTGATGGTCAAGCGGTGCATACGTTTAATGGGCGAGATGCGATGCAAATCTCGCTTCCCTATAAACCGGGAGCGGGAGAGAATCCGGATGCGATTATCATTTACTATGTGACGGAAGACGGTAAGCTCGAGGTCGTCAAGAATGGCATCTATGATGCGGCCACAGGCCAAGTGACGTTTCATGCAGCACATTTCAGCACCTATGCGATAGCAGTCGCTCATCCGGCATTCCAAGATCTGGCGAATGTAAAATGGGCGCAAAGCAGTATCTACGGCTTAAGCGCGCGCGGCATTGTAGAGGGCGACGGCCATGGCGCATTTGATCCTAAACGGGATGTGACGCGTGCCGAATTCGTGAAAATGCTAATTCAAGCGCTTGATCTGCAGGATGCACAGGCGAAGGCCGAATTTTCCGATGTATCCGATTCGGCTTGGTACTATCTTGAGGCGGCATCAGCTGTGAAGTTGGGTATCTTAACCGGCTATGAGGACGGCAGCTTCGCGGCAGCTCGCCCGATCACCCGTGAGGAAATGCTGGTTATGGCCGCAAGAGCGCTTAAGGCGGCAGGAATCGAAACGGTAGCGACGCGTAAGCCGCTCACATTTACCGATGCGGCGCAAATTGCCGCTTATGCGGCGGCTGATGTGCGGAAGCTGAATGAAGCGGGCTTTGTTGACGGAGACGATCTAGGAAGGCTTGCGCCAAAGGCACGCACTTCCAGAGCAGAAGCGGCTGTCATTGTGTACAGACTGCTTAAGAGTCACTAAGCAACCTCTGTCGGGAGCGGTGGACAGCAGCATGAAAGCACAAAATGGCGGTGCTAGGGGGATTCTCCCTAGCACCGCCATTTCGTTTAGCATCGCGTCATCAAGGATGAGCGGCCACCCAGTCGACGATGGCGCGATATTTTGGCGCGCTGGCGTTGGATTGGCCCGTGAATGCTTTGGCTCCCCACGCGCCGCCGGAACTCCAGGAGCCGGCATGCGCGTAGTGGTTATAAAGCACGAAGTACGGAGCGAACTTGTTCAGCATGTACGTGTATTCCGTGTAGATGTTCTGGTTGCCGCTCCATTGATCGGCATTGGTTAACAGATGCTGTCCGCCCTCGTAGCAGCCGAGCTTCACGTTATACTTCTGCGCGATAGCGACCGCAGTCAGCACGCGATCCGTGAAGGTGGCGTCGATATCGGCGTGGAACTGGCTCTGAATGCTGGGGCTCGCACCATCTAAGCCGCTGCCGACATAAGGCGCGATGGCGATCATATCCGCTTTCTGATTGGTCGGATTCCAAGTGCTGCTGTTCACGACATTCCCATAACCTTGGTCGAAGATATCATAGTTGCCGCTGAAGGAAGCAACCCGCACGACGCGTGCAGCCATTTCGGAGCCGTACACGGTGGCGAATTGGTTCCAAATCTGAACCGATCTGTACAGGCTGAATGCGCCGCCTTGGTACCATTGGTTGGAGCCGGGCAAGCCCTGTGCCACGCCTTGATCGAGCGTATATTGGAACTGTGAGAAGCCGCCGTTCCATGTCTCGTTCGAATATTCGACGTACACTTTCAGTGCCGGATTTAATTTGGATTTAATGAGCTGAGCTAGCTGATTGGCATAGTTGTTATCCGCCATATGAGGCAGGGTAACCCACATATCCTTATTGGTCCGGTTACACAGATCGATCATCCATTCATAAGCAAGGCCGGCTCTGATCGGGTCAGTCGGCCCGATGTAGCCGATGTCGCTGTTGATGGCATCATTCGGCAGTCGGCGCTGCGACCAGGTTTGCACCTTCGAGTTGTTGGTTCCGCCCCAATCCATGAAACGCAGCGTCGAATAAGGAGCAAGCTCGCTAATAAACGTCGGGTTCCACACATCGTCGCCGTTTGCATAGGCAGTAGCCCAGTTTACGGTTGTCTTGAACGGCGTTTCACCGCTCCAGGTGCCCATGAACCAGAAGTTCGTGCCGATCTTCATCGTTCCCGTACCGCCGCCCGGAGGGTTAGTGCCGCCGCCGGTGCCGGTCGTAATGATCAGCTCCGGTTTCGTGCTGCTCTCCCGCGACTGATACACTTCCCAGCCCCCGATGTTAGAGCTGAAGCCGAAGGTCACGGAGGAGCTGGCTGCGCTCAGCTTGCTCTGAACAGCAGCTGTGACGTCGAACTCGACGTACCCATTAGCCGTAACCGACTGGGTAGCGATTTGGGTACCTAAAGTTGGTTTCGCACCACCTTCGCTCCAGCTTTCCGTCGAGGCGCCGTTAACGATGAGGGTATGGTTAGCGGCATGGCTGTTATGGTAAATACGGACCTTCGCGTTAGAAATAGTAGAGGAAATGCCGCTAAGCGAAAACTTGGTGAACAGGTTGTTCCACTGGCTGACATTCAAAGTCGCATTCGTCCCCGCGGCAACATCGCTCTGCGTATCCGTATCTGCGACCGGATTCAGCGTAGAGGTTGAGCTCGCGGTATTCGGCGTAATGACGAGCACCGGCTTGTTGCTGCTTTCCCGGGATTGGTACACTTCCCAGCCGCCGATATTCGAGCTGAATCCGAAGGAGACGGTGGAGCTGGCGGTGCTTAATTTGCTCTGTACGGCTGCAGTTACATCAAGCTCGACGTAGCCGACAGCGGACACGGCTTTGGTATTGATTTGCGAGCCTAACGCTGGTTTGGCAGTGCCTTCGCTCCAGCTTTCGGTCGAAGCGCCGTTTACGATCAGGTTGTGATTCGTGGTGTGAGTCGAATGATAAATTCTGACTTTCGCGCTTGCAATGGAGCTCGGCACGCCTGACAAGCTGAATTTGGTAAAGAGGTTGTTCCATTGACTGACGTTCAATGTCGCATTCGTACCTGCAGCAACATCGCTTTGCGTGTCTGTGTCTGCGACCGGATTTATTGTAATATCTGTCGCTGCCATCACCGTGGTATCATCGCGATACGCTGTAAAAGACCAAATGAGGGCAATTGCCAATACAATCGAAAGCCATTTCCGCATTACATAAGCCTCCTTGAATTTTGGTGTAAGACTGCCTTGTTCCTAAGAAATTAAGCGCTTTCAACCTCCTTCAGTAAGAGGTTACCAAAGTGGATTTTTATGGTAAAGGCAAAGTTGTGTACTGGTGAGGGGGGAATTGTGTGCAGCATAGAATCGGAAGCCGGGCTAATACCAGGTACTAGAACAAGATGGTACTTCTGAAAGTCGAAGGTTCGCAGTATGCTTAAGCCATAACAAATAACCGATCCGGTTATACAGGAGGGCTTTAAGCCATGATGGAAAATACGAATCGCAGAAACTTTTACCGCCGCCGTAACACGCCGACGTACACCTTTATGGCATGGGCAGCATTCGTGCTGGCATGCGGCTTCGAATTTGTGGGAATTTATACGCTGGAACAGCCGCTGTCGGTCCAAGGCTATTACGCGGTAACCGGCGTTCTGCTGATCATCACTTCCTTCCTGCTGCAGAAGGTTGCGCGGGATAACGACGAAGACAATTTTCTGAAAGAGTTTAACCCGAGCTACCGCAAAAGAAATACATCGGCCTTCACCTTCCTCTCATGGGCCGGCTTCGTGCTCGCGATTCTCGCTGAATATATCGGTCTCTACACCTTGGAAGAGCCGTTCTATGTAAAAGGCTATTACGCCATCGGCGGTGCGTTCCTCATCGTGGCTTGCCTCGTCTTGCAGAAGACGATCCGCGATAATGAAGAGGATCAGCTGCATCTTAAGGAAATAGCGGACGAGAGTGCAGCCGTATAGTTGTAGCGACAATCAGAGACTTTCTTCACGTAATGTGAGGAGAGTCTTTTTATTTTTTCACCGCATAATTCCGCATAAATCGAGGCGCAGGGTGGAGTCGTATAGCGATTCGTGAAGGGTTATAAGAGATCGTGTAAGTGAGGTGCATGAATTCCTATTTAATACAATCGCTTAGTATGTATATTCGCATTTGTTACAGTTTACGGGACGCAGCAGACATGGCAGGATGGAGCTTGAGAGGAGGGATGGCTGAACTTCAGAAGGGGGGGAATGTAAGCGGTATTCGGTTAAACAGACATTAATCAACGAAATGAGGGATTGTTGAGGATGAGAAGTAAGAATGGCAAGATTGGAACGTTGAAGGTGCGGGTCATTACAATTCTTTCTGCATTATCGCTTATGCTTCCGATTATTCCGGCTACATCTGCTTTTGCGGCGACACTTAATGTAACCGCTTACGGGGCGAATGGAGGCGATACGGCAGATGACCTGGCAGCTATTCAGAATGCCGTCAATGCTGCAGCAAGCGGAGATACGGTACTTCTGCCTGCCGGTACTTATTATTTGTCTGCGAATGTGAACGGCAAATCCGGCGTTAAGATCGCGGGTGCCGGGCGGGATGTAACGACGGTAAGGATGACATCCGGCTCTGCATCCACGATGTTCTTCTACCTTCATAACGTGACGAACGCGGAAGTGGCGGATATGACGCTGGACGGCAACAACAGCACGGTGTTGTTATCCGCCGTAACCTCCGAATCAGGCGACAGCAACAAAATGCGCAACCTGCGAGTCAAGGATTTGGCCGCATCGGCGGGTTTCGGGCCTTTCGCGCTCTATGCAATTGGATCCACGAATCTTGTCATCTCCAATAACATCGTGACCAATACGGGCGTGAATTCAGATTGGGGCGGCGGCGTTCGTGCGGGCTGGGGTTCGAGCCATGCGCTGATCGAGAATAATACGATCGCAGATACCGGTCGCGGGGGCATTTTCGTCAATGATGACAGTCCTTATGCGACGGTACGCGGCAACACGATTACAGGAACGGGCAAGAAAATGGAAGGTCTCGGCATTGAGCTGCATACCAACGTCGACTATTCCGTCATCGAGAATAACAACGTCGACCATTGGATCAGCGCAGTGCGTTCCAAATACATCGCGGTACGAAATAACATCGTGAAAGCGAACGATGGCTCAGTCGGCCATATGGGCTTGGAGGTCATGGTCGATCATGGCGTTACATCCGGCAACCTCGTTGATGGTGGTCAGCAAGTAGGGATGCAGCAATCGCCAGGAACAGGCTATCAGCTGTGGAACTACAACACGGTTCAGAATATCATCATGTGGGGCATGCAGCTCCAAGGCGCAGGCACCGGATTTACGGAGCAATATCAATACTTTTACAAAAACATTTGGAAAAACGGACCAACCGGCAATCCTGCCGCAGCCTATCCGGGCTATGACGGCAACGCGGTTCGGATTCATGGCGATACGAAGAATATCGTATTCGACAGCAACCAAATCCTCAATAACGGCCGCAAAGCCATTGAGATTACGACGGCCGGCGGAACGGATCGGATTAGCTTCATTAACAATACGATTACAGGCAATGGCGGTCCTTCGATTGATCAATATCCGTCCTCAGCAGCGGATCTGGAGTGGAGCAATAATACGGTAAGCGGTAATGGTACGAATACGCAGCTCACGAGCAGAGGCTTCAGCGACGCGAAGCCGGTCGCGAACTTCACGGCTCCACTGACCGTGCAGCTGGGCCAGCCGATTACGTTTACGAATACGTCCACGGACAACGGAACGATCGTGGAGAATCTGTGGGATTTGGGCGAAGGCATCCCGGTTACAACGGCAAGCCCGACTTATACGTACCAGAAGGCCGGCACGTACAAAGTTATTCTTGGCGTATGGGATAACGGAGGCAGAGCGAGCGTGAAAGAACAGACGGTTACGGTGTTTACCGGACCGCCGGATACGACGGCTCCTACCGCTCCGGGCAGCTTGTCCGCACCTACGAAATCGAATGTTACCGTAGATCTGTCATGGACGGCATCCACGGATAACGTCGGCGTTATCGGCTACGATGTGTACAGAGGCGGCACATTGATCGGTTCCACAACGGGTGCGAGTGCAACGACGTTCACCGCTACAGGTTTGACGCCAAGCACGGCGTACAGCTTCACGGTGAAGGCGAAAGATGCATCTGGCAACGTATCCGCGGCAAGTAATACGTTGAACGTGACGACAGATGCCGGCGATACGCAGGCACCAACGGCGCCGTCAAGCTTAACGTCGCCGACGAAGAACGATACGAGTGTCAGCCTATCGTGGTCGGCATCCTCGGACAATGTCGGCGTAACGGGCTACAATATTTATAACGGTTCAACTTTGGCAGGTACGACTACGGGCGTGAGCGCGACTTCCTTCACCGTTACAGGTCTCGCGTCGAACACGGCCTTCACATTCACGGTCAAAGCGAAGGACGCATCGAACAATATTTCGGCAGCCAGCAATTCGCTTACGGTGACAACGGATCCTGCCGCGAACTGGGTGAACTGTGCCGGCGAGAACAATCCTTGTAATTTCACGGGCACGAAGCAAGTTCGCTACGGGGTGCCGGGCAGCTATGTGTACGGAACGTTTACGAACACCGTAATGTGTTCCAATAACGGCTTCGGAACAGATCCGGCCGTTGGGCAATACAAGACTTGCGACGTTAATCAAGCCGGCGGAACAGGCGGCGATACACAAGCACCAACGGCACCAACCGGACTGACTTCGCCATCGAAAACGTCGACAAGCGTCAGTTTGTCTTGGACAGCATCGACCGATAATGTCGGCGTAACCGGATATGATGTCTATAACGGCAGCACGTTGGCAGGCTCGACTACTGGCGCGACAACGTTCACAGTAAGCGGGCTAACGGCTAGTACGGCATATACGTTCACAGTGAAAGCGAAGGATGCGGCAGGCAATGCTTCGGCAGCGAGCAGCGGACTGAATGTGACGACGAACGCAGCCTCGGATACGACGGCTCCTTCGGCTCCGACAGGTTTATCGTCGCCATCGAAAACGTCGACAAGCGTCAGTTTGTCTTGGACAGCATCGACGGACAATGTCGGCGTAACAGGTTATGACATTTATAACGGCAGCACGTTGGCAGGTTCCACTACTGGCGCGACAACGTTCACAGTAAGCGGGCTCACGGCAAGTACAGCCTATACGTTCACAGTGAAAGCGAAGGATGCGGCAGGCAATGCATCGGCGGCTAGCAGCGGACTGAATGTGACGACGAACGCGTCTTCGGATACGACGGCGCCAACGGCCCCGACAGGATTGACTTCACCATCCAAGACGGATACAAGTGTCAGTTTGTCGTGGACGGCATCGACGGACAACGTCGGCGTTACCGGTTACAACGTCTATAACGGAGCTACGCTCGCAGGCTCTACAACAGGTGCAACGACATTTACGGTCACTGGCTTGACCGGAAGCACGGCATACAGCTTCACGGTCAAAGCGAAGGATGCGGCGAATAACTTATCCGCTGCCAGCTCCACGCTGAACGTCACGACGAATGCACCGTCTTCAGGAACGAACGGACTGCTGGGCCAATATTATGCCGGCGAGTTCGGTACGCTGGCGCTGAGCAGAACCGATGCCACCATCGACTTCGATTGGGGCGGCGGCCGGCCGACGGATGATGTGCCGGGCGAATGGTTCACTGCAAGATGGACGGGGAAAGTTCAACCGCAATACTCGGAGACCTACACGTTCTACACAAATACAGATGATGGCGTACGTCTGTGGGTGAACGGCACGCAAATCATTAACAACTGGGTCGCCATGAACGGAGAACTCAGTGCAACCATTACGCTCACAGCAGGCGTGAAATACGACATCAAGATGGAATATATCGAGAACGGCGGGAATGCGCACGCCCAGCTCTCCTGGTCGAGCGCTTCGCAAGCGAAGCAAATCATTCCTACGGGCCGCTTGTTTACAAGCTAGCAGCAGCACCTGCTGTAGCGGAAAAGGACTTTCCTTCAGCTTTTGTTGAGGGAAAGTCTTTTTTTGTGCAGAAATTGGGAACCGTAAGGATGTAACCTTTTATCCGCGGCAGTCGTCAATAGACGCATACGATAGCTCGTCCACTCTCACACCAAGGAGAATATACAAAATGAAAAAAATGATGATCCTCCTAATGACTGTTGTCATCGCAGTTGTGCTCGGCGCATGCGGCAACGGCAAGGGACAAAACGAAGGGCAGAACGAAGGACAGAATCAGAACCAGAACCAAGATCAGAACCAGGCCGTCGAACCGACGCTGTCTGCCAAAGAGATGATTACTCAGATGACGAAGCAGGCGGGGCAGCCGATGTTTATGGAGCTCGACAAGCTGACGTTAAAGCGGTTCTACGGCATCGATGCGGCAGTGCTGGAGGATTTCAATGTGCGCATGCCGATGGCCAACCTATCCTCGAATGAAGTCGCTATCTTCAAAGTAAAGGATGCCAAAGATATTCCTGCCGTGGAAGCGGGAATTAAGAAGCGGGCTGAGGAAGTGCAGAAGGAGTTCCAGTCCAAGAAGGCTGATCAATATGAGAATGCCAAGAACTATAAGCTGTTGACCAAAGGCAACTACGTGCTGTTTGTCATCTCCAGCAAGCAAGCCGAAATGACGAAGGTTTACGAGAGCTTCTTCGAGAAGAATGGCGGCGCCTAAAGGAAAACGGCGCATATGCAGCGGCAACTGGATTCCTCGCCTTGCATGCGTTAAACTATACCGTATCGAATGGAAATGGCCTGACTTTGCCTGCCTAGGGCAAGTCGGGCCTAATCTGTGTCTACATACAGGAGGATTATGATGCCGGAACTGAATAGAGTGTACACCGGGGATTGCAAGGTGCTTCGTTTCTTCGAAGAGCTGTCTGCGATTCCAAGAGGATCGGGGAACGAGAAGGCGGTCAGCGATTTCATGAAGCAGTTTGCGGAAGCGCGCAACTGCACCGTGTTTCAGGATGAGCGGCATAGCCTGATCATTAAGAAGCCGGCCGCGCCGGGTTACGAGCAGGCACCTACGGTTATCTTCCAAGGTCACTTGGATATGGTTTGCGAGAAAAATAAAACGACCGAGCATGACTTCACCAAGGATCCGATCCGCTTCAAGCTGGACGGCGACATGATCTATGCGCAGGATACAACGCTTGGGGCAGATAACGGCATCGGGGTATCGTTCGCGATGGCATTAATCGATGCAACAGATTTGGCGCATCCGGCGCTTGAAATCCTGCTGACGACAGAGGAAGAAACGAGCATGGCCGGCGCGGAGCATATCGACGCTTCGAAGCTAAGCGGGAAGATACTCATCAATTTCGACTCTGACCGGGAAGGCGTGCTGTTCGTGAGCAGCGCCGGCGGCGCATCGGCGTTCCATACCGTGCCGATTGCTTGGCAGGATGGAGGCAGTGCCGCAAGCAAGTCGTACACGATTGCCGTTCAGGGGCTGAAAGGCGGCCATTCCGGCGACGATATCATTCACGAGCGCGGCAACGCCAACAAGCTGCTCGGCCGGGTGCTGGATGATTTGCGCCGGCATACGCCATTCGACTTGGCAAGCATCGGCGGCGGAATGAAGGTCAACGCCATTCCGCGCGAGGCGGAAGCGGTTGTGGGCTTGAGCGAAGCCGGGCTGCGGATTGCAGAAGAGCGGATCGCGGAATGGAATCGGATTTTGAAGGATGAGTATGAAGTATCGGATCCGGGCGTGAAGGTATCGGTTAGCGCTGGCGCTGGCGATAGCCAGGCCGCTGCTCGCTGCTTCTCGGAAGAGACGAAGCTGACGGTGATCCGCCTGCTTGCGCTGATCCCAAGCGGCGTGCTCAGCATGAACAAGGCGATCGAGAACCTCGTTCGGACATCGACGAACATCGGGACCTTGTCCACGCGCGAGAATGAGGTCTTCTTCGAGAGCCTCATCCGCAGCTCGCATCGTTCCCAGCTGGATGCGGTGCTGCAGCAGATGGAGACGCTCGGCGAGGCAGTCGGCGTGCCGTTCCGTCACGATCATTATTTCCCGGGCTGGCCTTACCGCTCGGATTCGAAGGTGCGCGAAATATTCCAAGCGGTCTACGAGCGCAAATACAACAAGCCGCTGGAAGTGAAGGCGATCCACGCCGGTCTGGAATGCGGCATCTTTATCGAGAAAATGCCTTATCTCGATGCGGTTTCCTACGGACCGAACATGTACAATTTCCATACGCCGGAGGAGCATGTGTCCATCTCGTCCGTGGAGCGGACATGGGATTTTCTGCAGGACATTATGCGTGAATTGAAAGCATAGATAGTGGTGGATGGAAGGCGCAAGGGATGAGTCCCTTGCGCCTTTTTGTTGCCCGTGAAGGTCGCTCGACGAACTCTAACGGTTGCCAGTGCGCCTAATCCCCCCTTATTCGGCGTCCCACAGCTCCCCTCGCATAATCGGAAATCAAATCCTGTAACCGCTTTTATATTTTATGTGCTAAACTATACCATGCATTTAATGCGATTAAGATTAATGTGCCTGGAAGGGATGGATGCATATGTCAGTAAACATAGCCGTGGTTCAAGAGAATAGGTCGGCCGTTCAAACCGAGCAATGTCCGGAATGCCATGCGCATGTCACGGCTCATCCGAATTTTATGTCTTGGTGCGAGTGTGGCTGGAATCTGAAGCCCCATCGTCAGGAACATGCGCCATCGATTTTTGCTTCCTTCTATGAGCGGCTTGGACAACGAGTTGGGAAACAGCTGCTGAGCGATATGGAAGTCCTCGAGCATTTAATGCCTAAACCGACTAAAACCAAGCTGTTTACACTTGTAATGGCGACGGTCATTCATGCGATTTCGCTGGCCATGGTGCTGCTCTGTTTATTCGCGTTGTCTATCTATCGCGAGTACCCGGTGTTAGCGATTCTTGCCGTCCCTATGCTGATCTTGTTATGGACGCAGCGTCCGCGCATCCCGAAACTAAGCAAGGATGAGAAACGGGACATTGTGCCAAGGGAGCCATTTCCTACCCTGTATGCCTTCGCGGATCAGATTGCGGAATATCTACATATGCCTCATTTTGAGGGGATTCTTATTGATGAAGAGTTTAATGCGTCTTACCGTCAAGCGGGGTTAAAGCAGAAACGGTATTTGACGCTGGGACTGCCCTTATTCAGCATCTTAAGTCCGGCTGAGAAGGCTGCGCTCATCGGTCATGAGGTGGGGCATGGCATCAATGGGGATTCCACTCGCAATTTATATACCTATACTGCAATTATTACACTGGAGAATTGGTTTAGATTGCTGGCTTCGAGGGGGGATGATGAGGTTCTGGTTGAAGGCAACCTATTTGGGCTGGTCTCGAATGTTGTTGGGATGCTAATGAGAATGGTCTCCTTTATTCCGCAATTGCTTATCAAGCTCTTTATTCATTCGATTTATTACGAGAGCCAGAAGGCCGAGTATATGGCAGATTATCTCGGGGCAAAAGTCGGCGGTACAGAGGGAGCAATAGGTCTATCGCGAAAAATGTTTTGTGAAACCACTTTTACGCTGTCGCGTCAGCGGTTTGTACTTAGGGGAGCAAAGGGGAATTATTTTGACGAACTTAAGGCAGCTGCGGCCTCCATTCCATCGCGAGAATTCGAACGCATCCGGCGCGTCGAGATGATGGAAGGTTCTACGCTGGATCGCACGCATCCGCCAACCGCCTATCGCATCCGGACGCTGCAGCATCATGCGCAGCTTGCTCCTGGGGCGATTCAGTTGACCGGAGAGCAGTTGAAGCAGCTGGATCGTGAGCTGAGTGTAATAGAAGCGAAGATGCAAGAGCGGCTAGTAGTTCAGTTTAGAGAGAACCAGTATTAAACCAAAAAGCCTATCCGCGGCGGATAGGCTTTTTTGAATCGCACCTGAAACTTACTTCGCAAGCTCCCCGAATCGGGAGTACACCGCGAGTGCCGGATCGATCGGCACATCTGCGCGCTGCACATTGGCCGGGATGTTGATGGTTGGCGTTGGACGCGGCAGTCGGCCCTCGAACTGCGGCAGGTATTGCTGCTGCGCAATCATCATCTCGGTTACCATCTCGCGAATTTGCTTCAGCGTGAGGACGGAGGATGTGAGCGGATCGAGCGCAACGGCTTGCACGACCGTTTCCGGGTCGCCGGTCTTCGCGGCGAGTACGGTCAGGCGCTGTACGTTGATGTTGGTCATGTTCAGTGCGGCGCATTGCGGCGGCAGATCACCATTGACCGTACGATGCAGACCATTGCGGTCTGCGAAAACAAGGCCTTCCGCGCAGCAATCTTCGGGCAGATTGGAGATCATGCCGTTATTGCGCAGATTGCCGCTGAACTTGAAGGTGTTGCCTGTTTCAAGTGCTTCGATGATATAAGCGCAGTACTCTACGCTGCGTGGAGGAAGGTCAACCGGTTCATCGGCAAGGACATCTTTCTCACGGTATTTGTCAGCAACATACGTACACCATGTATAATAAGCGCCGCTTTCGCCGCCGAAGGACGGTTCATCGCAGTAGAGGTCGAGGGCTTCCTGGCTGGAGCGGAACCATGGGACATACTCGGAGAGATGGCCGGTCGATTCGGTCATGAAATAACCGAAGTGACGGAATACCTCGCCGCGAACCTTTTCATTAACGTAGAATTCCGGCTCTTCGAATTTCTCGCGCAGACGAGGGTACAGATCTTCCCCTTTGTGCGAAAGCTTCGTAAACCAGCCCATATGGTTGATCCCCGCGGACACGTAGTCGATTTCTTGCTTCGGTACGCCAACATAGCCGGAGATCAGATCCAGCGTTGTCTGTACGCCGTGGCAAAGCCCGACATACTTAATCTTCGTCTCGCCAAGCGCCCAGCAAATCATCGCCATCGGATTGACGTAGTTCAGCAGCGTCGCATTCGGACACAGCTCTTCCATGTCGCGGGCAACGTCGAGAATAACGGGAATGCTGCGCAGCGCGCGGAAGACGCCGCCCGGTCCGAGCGTATCGCCGATGCATTGGTCAACGCCGTAGGAGAGCGGGATTTTGTAATCCTTCTCGAACAGATCGACACCGCCGACCTGGAAGGACGTAATGACGTAATCGGCACCGCGAAGCGCTTCACGGCGATCCGTCGTAATCGTAACCTTGGACTTCAACCCATTATGGGCAATCACTTTATCGGCAAAAGCTTTCACCTGCGTCGTCTTGCTCGTAGACGGTGCCATAAGCACAAACTCCGTCTCTTCAAGCACCTTCGTCGCCATAATGTCCAGCATCAGCGTCTTGCAGAACACAATACTGCCTGCACCAATGATCGCGATTCTTCTCATGGTCTCAGCTCCTCAACGTTTTTCGGGGCCACGCCCCACTTCAACCGAACATGCACACTAACACTTACCAACGAGTGCAAAACTAACACATAACAACTAGCACACAGGCAACACGCACCAACTAGCGCACAAGCAACACGTACCAACTAGTACATAGGAACGCGTACCAACAAGCGCACAAGTAACACATGTCAACCAGTACACAACCATTACGCACCAACTAGCGCACAAGCAACACATACCAATTAGCACACAGGTACCACGTACTAACTAGCACACAGGCAACACATACCAACAAGCAAACAACCGCCACGTACCAACTAGCATCCAAGTAACATGTACTCAACCAGCGCAAACAACCGAAAAAGGCACACAATTGCACACTCGCGGCCCGTAAATCCAATCCCCGGAAATTCTAACGAATCGTACAGGTCTTATTTCGGCAAAATCAGCTGCAAAAATAATCTAACGAATCGTAGAGGTCTTATTTGGTCCATTTTCGAGTGAAAAGCACACTATAGGAGGAAATAGCGTCTCTACGATTCGTTAGAAATTTATTTGGGCCTTTTTGGCCCAAATAAGACCTGTGGAATTCGTTAGAATTTCGCGAGTGTAAAAAGGTGGGGGGAGGCGCCAAGCCCCGTCATCAGCACCTCGTGCACCGAGCCGGCTCGCGCCGCGCGCGCCAAACAACCCCGCGCCGCCACGCACCAACCCCCGCGCCAACCCCCGCGCCGCGCGCGCCAATCGCCAGCCTACGTATTCGCTGGCTGCTGCCCGTATGTGCGCGACATGAAGTCGATGTAGGAGCGGGCGAGGATGAGATCGTCGAGCGCCTCCTTGGAGGTGCATGGCGCAGGGCGGTCGCCGCGGACGGCGGCGAGGAAGTTCAGCGCTTGATTGCGCATCGCCGAGACGTTCGGCATGATCGGCTGCACGATTTCCGGCGCGCCGAGCTGCGGATTGTCCTTGTAGATCGTCACTTTGCCCGCCTGCTGCCGAACGAGCGGGGCAGGCAGATCAACGCGGACAAAACCTTGCTCGAACGTGGCGATAACCTGCTCATGCCATTCGATCGACGTTTGATAGGCGGCCATCTCAAGCGAGACGGTTACGCCGCTCTCGCTCTCACCGATAAGCAGCACGCCGGCGCGGTCGCCGAACGTCAGCTTATAGTTCTCGCCCAAGAAGAAGCGGATCGCATTGACTTGGTGAATGTAGTAGTTGACGAAGGCATCCAGATCCCGCGTCTGCTGGTCCGTATAATCCGCCGGACCTTGCTCCAGCACGAGCGAAGGATACGGCTCGCCGGCACTCAGCGGCATGTCGGCCCCGGCAATCCAATCGCCCGGCGGCATCGCAACACGAATGCTGCGCAGCTTGCCATAGTCGCCGCTTGCGCGCCAAGCGTCGACTTCCTTCTTGGCGCGTTCCATCGCAGGATCGGAACGCTTGTGATAGCCGACCATATGAAGCGTGCCGGTTTCTTCGCTGATGCGCACCAGCTCGCGGCCGGCTTCAACGGTCAAACAAAGCGGCTTCTCGGTGAAGACCGGTATGCCCGCCCGCAAGATATCCGGGATAAGAGCAGGGTGATGCCGATACTGCTGCGGCGCCACGATGGCGTCCACTTTCGCCTGAGCGAGCAGCTCATGATGACTCGCATACACTTCCGGTATCCCATAGCGATCCGCAACCAATTTGGCCGATTGCGGCCGCACCTCGGCGAGCGCGACAACCTCGCACTGATCACGCAATACCGCGTAGTTGCTGAGATGTGCCATTTGTCCCATGCCGCCGCCGCCGACAAATCCGATCCGTAATTTACTCATTCGACTATCCCTCTCTCTTTCCATGATTTTCGAATAGATATAAGCCGTCCTTGCCGGGTGCGACGATGTCGGGATACCCGTTGCCGGTCAGATCCTGCACCCAGAAGTAGATGCCGGCTCCCGATGCCTCGCCTGCAGGGCCGAAGTCGATGACATGCTTCTTGAACTTGCCGCCTTCCAGCTTGTAATAGTAAATACCAATGGGATCATGCGCCCCCGGATCGCCGTCATTATGAGCGCGGTACCGCTTGCCCGAGATGAGCTCAAGCTCGCCGTCGAGATCGAGATCAACGAGCCACAGATCGTGGAACTGGGAGCCCGACATATCGATTTCATGCTTCGTCCACGTCCGTGAACCGTCCGCAGCCCGGCTTTGTTCATACCAATGCAGCCCGTAATCATGCGCTTGACCGACGATAAGATCAATGAGTCCGTCGCCATTGACGTCATGGCCGAGAACCGGCACGCTTGCGCTGCCAAGCGAGAACTCGGGATGGAAGGTCCACAGTCCGGCAAAAGGATCCTCGGGCTGCTCCAGCCAGCCGCCGGACAGCACAATATCCATGCGCCCGTCGCCGTTCACATCGACGAACCCCATGCCGTGGCCGCTTGCGCCTTCGCTGATAACCACCTTCTGAAACTGTCCGGTTCCATGGCCGTCCGCATCGCGAACCAGCTTGTAGAACGCCTGCGGCATGCTCGGCGTATTCGGGAAAATCTCCGGCACTCCGCAGCCGTCAATATCGTAATAACGAATCGTCTCAATGCTGCCGCATTTGTCGATGTCGAACGTTTCCCATGCTGCGCCGGTCTCGCCTGGATTGCGGCGCCAGCGAAGCGTCTCGCCCCACCATGCGCCGGTAATAATATCGAGCCGGCCGTCGCCGTCCACATCCATGGGATAGTCGGAGAAATCATCGTGATACTCCGAAATCTCCAGCACATCGCATATAAAATGCTTCTTCTCATAGTCAGGCCCTTCATACCAATAGGCGCCGCTGACAATATCGGGAATGCCATCTCCGTTCACGTCAAACACGGCACAAGCCTCGTATTTCTCTTCGGACAGCTGTCTCTTCTTGAATTGAAGCAAAGTTCGCACGCTCCTTTGTAAACTATTTAATGTTGTACGACATCGGCCTTCTGGATTATGCTAAAAATAAATATGCAAACGCTATCTATATTAAGGTTATGTCATCCGGCCAAGCGAGACAATAAGTGAACTTGGGCAAAAAAGTATTCATTCTTGCGTAAGGTTAGGAGGGAATCGGCATGAGTGAATCAACAATATTTCGCAGACCGCCGCTGTTCCTGGCAGGCGGCTCGTTTGACTTAAGCGGCAATCCGGATCGGTTCCTGCTGGAGCTGCATAAACATGATGCCAATAGCGAGATCTTGCTTATTGAGGAAGGCGAAGGCATGTTTGAGATCGACGGGAGGAGCTACACAGCAGGAGCGGGAACGCTGCTCGTCTATCATCGCGGCGTGTGGCATAAGGAGCAGTCGACGAAGCATCCTTTTCGCGCTTCCTATATCGGATTCAGAGAGCTGCAGGTCGAGGAGCTTCCACCGGATTTCTTTCTTCCGCCTGCTGCCGCGCCAATCCTTCATCTGCATGACCAGCTTCCGGTTATTCGTAATTTAATGCGCGATTGTATCTCCGAGTTTCGCAGAAACGAGCCGGAATCGCAGACGATTGCGAATCATTACCTCGCCATCCTGTTTGCCAAGCTGGCGCGGATTGCCCATTACAGCGATGCGGCGGAACGGACAAGAGTGCCCTCGAAGGAAGCGGTTTGGAAAGCGAAGCGGATTATTGAAGAAAACTACAGCGCTCCGCTCACGCTGGAGTCGCTTGCCGAGGCCACCTATCTAAACAAATTTCATCTTGCCCACCTCTTTAAAGACGAGATGGGCGTAAGTCCGATTCAGTTTCTGATCTACTGCCGAATGGAGGCGGCGAAGCGATATTTGCGCACAACCAGCCTTCAAGTGAAAGAAATCGCCGAGATTGTCGGTTATCAGAGCGAGCCGTCCTTCTACAACGTGTTTATGAAAGTGAACGGCGTCACGCCGCGGAAATATCGGGATGAGGGGTAGGGTATTGTGTTCCTTGCCCTTTTATTGAAATAATGGAGCTAGCAGTGCATCCGGGGATAAGGACGTGAATGCGATGTTCAGATTATTCATCGTGGATGACAACAAGTATGAGCGGAATACAATCAAAGAGGTAATCGAATGGACGTCGCTTGGCATCGAAGTCGTCGGTCTGTTCGCGAATGGTTTGGAAGCGCTTTCTCGCATGGACGACCTCAGACCCCATATCGTCATTACGGACATCGCGATGCCGTTAATGAACGGAGTGGAACTGTCGGTCCGCATTAGACAATCGCATCCGAACGTCAAAATCATCTTCGTCAGCTCTCACAGCGATTTCGAATTTGCCAAATCCGCCGTCGAGCTTGGGATCTACGGATATGTGCTCAAGCCAATTATGCCTGATGAATTGGAACTGGCCATTCATAAGCTCCTTGCCGAGTTTACGCAGCAGCATCGCGAGCAAATCGAGAAAGAGCGCATGCTGCGACAGCTGGAAGGGATGCTTCCGCTCGTGCAGGAACAATTTCTGAAGGAAGTGCTCCTGGGCAACTTCCGCACGAAAGAAGATATTCTGGACAAAATTGAATTCCTCGCACTTCCAATCGCCGAAGAGGCGAACATGAGCGTCATCTCCATTAATTCCTTGGCCGCGGATCGGAAGCGGGAGCACCGAAGCGCCAGGGATGCCTACTTTCTTTCCTACTCGATCAAGAACTTAATCTCCAAGGCAGGAACCGCCTCCAGAGCGATGTATCCGGTTCAAATTTCGGCGGACGAATACGCCGTTATCGTGTTTGATCTTGAACCCAGCAAGGATGAAGAAGTCATCGACGCGGCCGTCCAGCTCCATACGGCAATCAACGGAGAGCTGGACATCAATACGACGATGGGCATCAGCAAGAGCTCTCGCGAGCTGACCGAGCTTGAAACCTTATATATGCAATCGCAGCAGGCGGTGAATACGCGTTTCTACAGCGGCAGCAATCCGATTATTCGTTTCGAAGAAATCGACGACCGTTCGGACATTCCGGTGGAGGACATGCCGAGTTTGGTGGAAGTCTACCAGGATATGAAAGCGCTCATGTCATTCGGAAACGGACAAGACGTGGAGGAATTTATCGAGAAGTACTTGAATGCCGCGAACGTGAGGCAAGGCGAGAATTACGTAAAGGGCTTTGCGCTGTTATGCTCCCATCTGTCGGGTATTCTGTTTATGGAAGCGAACCAATCGATGAAGGATATTTTCGGCGATAACATGGCGGTGTGGGACAAGTTAAATCGCATGAGTACGAAGGAAGAGGTCGTGCAGTGGATCAGGCAATCATTCGAGGTCATTAAGGAGCGTGTAACCGACCGCAACAGCTCCAAGAATGTGAAAATCATCGCCGCGATTAAGCAGATGATCCATGATAACTACCGCGATCAAATCTCCATCGAGGAAATTTCGAAATCCGTGTATTTGAGCGGGCGCCATGCCAACGGATTGTTCAAGAAGGAAACCGGACAGACCATCTTCGATTATTTGGTTCAGTTCCGAACGGATAAGGCCAAGCAGCTCCTCAAGGAAGAGGGGAGCAAGGTAGCCGCAGTAGCGGAAGCTGTCGGTTATGTGAGCACCTCCTACTTCATTCTTGCGTTCAAGAAAAACGTAGGCATGACACCTGCTGAATTCAAAAGCAAAGCCGCGCTTTAATGCTCATGACCGTGAGATCGGGGGCGAAACCATGTTCAAACTGAATCGGTTAAGGTACCGACATAAAGTAGCGGCGATTATCTTCGTCTTTGCGCTGCTGCCGATGCTCGTGCTCGGTTCCTTCCTGACAAGCCGGATTTACAGCAGCAAAGTAAAGGATATATTGGCCGAGAAAAGCTCCCAGCTTGAAAGCAGCGTGAACAGCGTGAATGCACTGCTGGACTCCAACGTCAATAAAGTCGAATTCATTAACAGCAACTACTTCATTATCAATTATTTAGAGACGACTTATATCGATAATAACCTGGTCCGCATCATGAATTTCAGCGACTACTTGCAGAGTGTCATGAAGGCGGCCAAGACGGAAAATACCCAGACGGAACTGGTCATTTATGCCCTGAAGGATACGAATTACGATGGGGAATACATGCGGAGCATCGTCAATTTAGAGAATGAACAAGCAGATGCGGGGACAAGTCTTAAAGATGCCATTCTGAACACGAATAACTCGGAGCTTCTCTGGTTAATCAAAAAAGCGAAGCTGAACGCTAACTCCGCCGTAACGGCCGATTATATTTATGCCTATAAAAAATTAATATCGCTTAATAGACCGCTGGCCATTATCGAGATGCGCATCCAGTTGAACCAGCTGATCGATTTCTTCCCTTATGACATTCCCAAAGGAAGCTATATTAATTTTGAAGGATCCGGGCAGTATGGCGATTATCAGCTGAGGGCCGATGCCGACGTGAAGCCGGAGTCTTCCTTCTATGTTCTGAGCCATCCCTTGCACACGCCGGTCGGCCATATTTCCTGGTACATTCCGAAGAGCCTCGTATTCCAAGAGTTGAAGTGGTACTGGGTTTCCGTCGGCGTCATTTTTCTCATCATCATCGCCATTCTCATCTTTACGGTCGAGGTCGTCTCTCATTACTTGACTAAGAGGCTCGAAACGCTGCTTCGCAAAATGAACAAAAACGTGGAAAGCCTCATAAGCGACGACGATACGATGCTGACCTATACCACCAACGACGAGTTTGAGAGAATGGGCAATTCTTATTTTGAACTGATTCAGAGGGTCAAGGAATACTACAAACGCATCACGGATTACGAGCTTGAGCGGAAGATGCTGGAGACGCAGCTGCTCCAGGAGCGATTTAATCCTCACTTTCTCTACAACACCCTATCTACAATTCGTTCCATTAGCGGGGACAAGCAGGTCAAGGACGTCATCAACTCGATGGTCAAATATTACCGAATTGCCTTGAATAAAGGCAGCAGCATCGTGACGATTGTGCAGGAATTGGAAATGATCGAGCAGTACTTGCGTCTTCAGAAATTCGCTTTCGGTACCGAGTTCCACTATGAAATCGAATATGACGAGGGAATTGGTTACCGGCCTGTACTCAAACACCTGCTGCAGCCGGTCGTGGAGAACGCTGTCCTGCACGGGTTAATCGGGCGGGAAACAGGCGGCCTCATTCGAATATCGGCGAAGCAAGATGGCGACGATGTCCTATTCGCCATATCCGATAATGGAGCGGGAATGGAGTCTGTCCAAATCGAGCGGCTGCTCGAAGGCGAAGCTAACGGGCTGTACGGAGGTTATGGCATGAAGAACGTGAGGAAACGGCTGGAGATCTTTTACCCAAAGCTGCACAAGCTGGAAATTCAGAGCGAGCCGGGTAACGGAACGACGGTTATCATCCGGATTCCTGCCGCAATCAGCATCGGCGAGGCCCCCCCGCTGGAAGCTGCACGATAGACCTGCGCTCCTACGCAGGTTTTTTTGTTCAAACTTTCCTGATTCTTATATCAGATTTCCGCATATTGGCTTTAATTAAGCGCTTTCAAACGATATGCTAAATCCAAGTCATACAGATGCGCTTAGAAGGGGGAGTCAAAGTGAAGGCGGTTACGACGAGCGAAGGAAACGTGGCTCCGCACGTGAATCTATCCAGGAAACCGAATTGGAAGCGAAAGTTTAAGAAGAGCTATTTCGCTTATTTGTTAATGCTTCCTTCCGTCGTCCTGACGTTCATTTTCAGTTATTTGCCAATGCCCGGCATTCTGGTCGCCTTTCAGGACCACAATATTTTCACCGGACTGTGGCACAGCCCCTGGGTCGGGTTTAAGCACATTAATGAAATCTTTCATGTTCCGATGCTGCGAAAGGCCATTCTAAACACCTTTCTGCTTAGTGTCATGATGATTCTCGTCAGCTTTCCGGCTCCGATCCTGCTCGCGCTTCTGATTAATGAACTGAAGAACGGGCTGTTTAAACGAAGCGTGCAGACGTTAAGCTACATGCCGCACTTTCTGTCCTGGATCGCGGTCGTAGGTTTAACTTATTCCTTGCTTGACGTCGACGGTCCGATTAACGATTTGAAGGTCATGCTTCTGGGGGCGGATACCGAACGATCCATGTTCTTGTCCCATCAGGCGCTGTTCGTTCCGTTGCTGCTCCTGCTCAGCGTGTGGAAAGAGGTCGGTTGGGGAACAATCGTCTTCCTTGCAGCAATCACCTCCATTGATCCGAGCTTATACGAGGCGGCCAAGATCGACGGAGCCAACCGGTTCCAGCAGCATCGCTACATTACACTTCCCGGCATGAAGACAACCGCCGTGATCATGTTGATTTTCACGCTTGGCTCGTTGTTTGGCAGTAATTTCGAGCTGGTGTACGGCATGCAGAACGCATTCATCGACTATCCGGTTATCTCCACCGTCGTGTTCTCATCCGGTATCCAGCAGGGGAATTACTCGACCGCAGCTGCCATCGGTTTCGTGGAAGGGCTTGTCGCCTTTACATTCATTATCGCCGCCAACCAAATCGCTAAGAAAGTTTCCCGGATTTCGATTTTTTAAACGATATGAACGTATAAGTTCACCTTGAGGGGAGTCCTTATGAACCACGAATCTGCGTCTTATAAAATATTCAAAGTCGCCAATATCGTTTTCCTGTCGGTGCTGGTCTTCATCATGGTGTTCCCCTTCCTGAATGTGCTGGCCTTCGCATTCAACGATCCGATTGATTCTCAGTTCGGCGGCATCACCATTTACCCGCGAGTGTTTACATTCAACAATTTCATGCTCTTGTTCCAGAACGAAGAGGTCATCCATGCGTTATGGATATCCTTGTGCAGAGTCGCTGCAGGGACGTTGCTTGCAGTCATTGTTCAATTCGCTTGCGCCTATGCGTTTACGTTGAAGGATGTTTCGGGAAGAGGGGCGCTGCTCATTTTCCTAATCATACCGATGTACTTTAACGGCGGGTTAATCCCGACTTACCTGATTTACTCGGAGCTGCACGTATCGAATACGTTCTGGGTGTATATTCTTCCGGTTTCGTTTAGCCTCTACAACATGGTCATCATCCGCTCTTACTTGTACACGATTCCCGATAGCTTGGGCGAGTCTGCCCGAATCGACGGAGCGAACGATTTTACCATTATGACCCGAATTTACATGCCGCTGTCGATGCCGATCATCGCCGTCATGACGCTGTGGACTGCGGTCTACCATTGGAACGATTGGACGACGACGCTTTATTACGTGACCAATCACAAGCTGTTTACGATGCAATACATTCTCATGCAAATCCTGAAGGAAGGCGAACGGGTCGCCAAACTGATGGAGGAGGCGCTGATGAAGAACATTACCGTCATTTCCTCCGGACAGCCTCACATTACGCCGCAAGCGATCCGAGCAGCCAATATTATCGTGACGTCGATTCCGATTATTTTGATTTATCCGTTCCTGCAACGGTTTTTCGTAAAAGGCGTCACGCTGGGCGCTGTTAAAGAGTAATTCTTTCGGGAGGTGAGGCGGGTACGACTAAAGCGGCAAGCGGAATGTCCAAATTTGAAGAGGGGTACAACGAGGGAGAGGAGGAAATAAAAAGAACACGCCTTGAAGGCGCGTTGCAGGCTGATTCGGTCGCGAAACGTATGCAGCCGGCTGCGCTTTCCAAGCATGTTCAGCGATCTATTTGCGGTTTCATTATCTCATATTTCATGTATGCTGCCAAACCGATAACCATTAATCAGGAGGCCATAAGATGAAAAACAGAACAAGAAAAACATTATCCGTTCTTCTTTCGGTGATCATGACCGTTACCATCATCGCAGGATGTTCGAACGGTAATACCAATACCAATACCGATACCGCCAAAAACGAGCCGGCAGCGAACACGAGCACCAGCACAAATACAAGCACGGAGACGACAAACGACACCGATGCTGCGAATACGGCTGCTGAGCCCGCTGCGTATTATGACCTGTTAGACAAAGTATCCGACAGCTCGGAGCTGCCGGACTGGACGGGCAAACAGCTGAATTTGAAAGCATGGTACACGCATGGCAGCGGCGACGCCAAACGCCCTGCGTCGGACAAAGATGTCGTGACGCCGGAAATCAAACGCGTTACCGGCGTGACAATAGACAAGAACGGTTCGTTCGACAATGGCGGCCAAGATGTCAAAGTGAAGATGGGTCTGCTAAACGCTTCCAATGACTGGCCGGATATTGCTTTCGTGGACGGCGACATGGCACCGTTCCAAGACTTGATCAAAGCAGGCAAAGTGTACGAATTAACGGACGCCATCGCGAGGTACGCTCCGCATGTGGCGAAGAGAATGCCATTTGACGTCTTCCCGTTAATTGAAGAGCAAATTACGTCCAAACATCTGGATGGCAACAAAATCTGGGGTTTCCCGACGATGGTCGGCAATCCGGACGGTTCAATCAAGCAGCTGAATCCTGATTTCGTGCCGCCGAGCCCTTTGAACAGCTCGCTGGGGTACAACTGGATTTGGGTTCGCGACGATATTTTGAAAATGCTGTACCCGAACGCGAAGACACAAGACGAGATCGACGCCTTGTACCTCAAGAACGGCAAGTTCACGAAAGAAGAGATTTTCGACGTTCCCATTAAATCCACGGATGATATGATTAAATTCCTGTACGATGTTCAAAAGGTGATTAAAGATAAAGGGCTGAAAGAAAACGGCAAGCCGGTGCAGGTCACCTATGGCTTCGGCGGGGGCGACAACTGGAGCCTGATGACGCAATTCTTCAATAACCTTTACCGAGTTCCCGCTAACAACAACTACTTTACTTACTACGACAAAGCTTCGAAGAGCATCAAATATTCGTTCCAGCAAGATTGGTTCAAGTCCGGCATTGCGGAATTCAATAAGCTCGTCCGCGACAAAGTCATGGATCCCAATTCGCTCCTTGAGAACAACGCAACTCACCTTGAGAAGCTGAATAACGGTCAATATGCCGTACCGTATATGTACGATACGCCGGATGCGGGCGTACTGAAAGCCGCTAACAAGCCATATCGGTACAGAAAGCTATTTATCGATGCGCCGATCGACTTCTCCAGAACGATCATGCCTTATGGCCAGAACGGCATCAACTTCTCCATTCTCATCTTCAAGGACAAAGTCTCCGAGGAAGACTTGCCGCAAGTCATCCGTTTCCTGGACTACATGATTTCCGAAACGGGCGAGAAAATGTATGAGTGGGGACCGAAGAGCGCGGGTCTGTTCGAAGAGAAAGACGGCAAACGCGTATTCGTGAACAAAGATTTGGAAGATGCGATGGTGTATACGAACCAATCGAATGGCGCACAGCTTTCGTATAACCTGTTCAACACTCGTATCAGCACGACAGATGGCTACGGCTTCGCATGGCCGTATTATCCGAGCTATATGTGGGGTGCAGGTCCTCTTGCTCCTTATAATACGTACACTAGAACGCTTAGTGCGGCGGACGCCCTCGGATTCTTCGATCCGGGTAACCTGCCGGGAGAGGCGCAATCGAATTTTGCGACGATGCTGAACAAAGGTCACGAGATCTGGAACTTCTTTGGCAGCGTAGCGGAAGCGGATGCGTTCTGGAAGAACCGCGATGCCTTCGAGAAAACGCTGACGAAGACATTGGCTGCTAAGGACGACGCTCAATTCGAGTCGATGTGGAAGGAATTCCAAGCGCTCGCCGTTCAACAAGGAGCGGACGAGAAATCGCTGGAGGCCATGACCAAATACTTCAATGAGCAAAACCAAGCTTACTTGGCGAACATTAAGTAATCAAGCATAGGCTGAGCAAAGTGAGAGACCGGCGGGAGAGCGCCGGTCTTTTGCTTTTTTATGTGCGGAGAAGTAACCTTTGAACGGAGTTAATCGTCTGGTGGGTAAGAAGCCGGACCAGTAGGAGGACGTTATGAAAGCGATGATTATGATCATGCTGATGGTGGTGTTATCTGCTTGCGGCAGCTCAGGCAGCAAGAAACCCGAGGAGGCTGCCATTGACCCCGCCTTACAGAAGAAAATGTCCGCACCTCGGCTGCAGTACAAGGATGATCTGTTCGAGATGAAGCTGAATATCGCCAAAACAACCTTCGCCAAGGATGAGCCGATCGTCTATTCGGCCAGCTTGACCTACATTGGCGAAGGAGATTCCATTACGATTTGGGGCGGCCACACGTATATCGGATTCACCATTACGGATGGGAAGAAGTTCAACATGGAAGGCGCCAACACGAGTGAGTTGGTCGCGACTAAGCTCGTGAAAGGCAAGACGACGGAATATCCGTTCTTTAAAAGCGGCGGTTACGGCGCAGACGATCCTGATGCCGACTTCTGGCGCACCTTCTATGCAGAGAAGGAACTGCGGCTTCCGCCCGGCACTTACTATATCTCGGCGGTATGCAGTTTCTCGCTTACCGAGGAAGTCGTGGACAGTCATTACAACGGCGAGGTTTATGCGACGATAACGGTGGAATAAACAGAAGATTTAGCGGAAGTTTTGACAAAATCGTGGAAAGGAAAATAAATACATTTCGATGCTGCGATGATACATTTAACTCGTAAGGACTACAGGTAACGGGGGTATCGGAATGGCCATTCATCGTGCAACGCGCGGAAGTTTATCCAACTTGCAGCTGGAGCAGTACAATCGGGACGGTTATCTGATTTTGGAAGACTTATTGAATGATGAAGATATGGCAGCGCCGCGGCAGGCTATGTCCGATAAGGTGTCCCTTATTGCGGATGATTTGGCCGCCAATGGACTGATTACGGACAAATTGGAGCATGAACCTTTTCAATACCGGCTCGCGAAGCTGTTTGCGGGATTAACGGATAAGGACTTTCTCAAGTTCGGACGCGGGTGGAGAGATCGGCTTGAGGGTTATTACCATCTCTTGAGCAATCCGAAGATCATTGATGCGGTAGAGTCGTTGATCGGCGAGGAAATCTTCGCAAGCCCTGTCTATAATGTGAGGCCTAAAGTGCCGCGTGTCGCGGCAGGCGCCGTGCCTTGGCATCAAGATAAATCCTATTGGCCGGATTCCAATGCGAATCCCGTCATCACGGTATGGATCTCGTTCGTAGATGCCACGCTGGAGAACGGCTGTCTCCACATTAAGCCGCGCACCCAGAACGCGAAGCTCCTGGAATGGCACTCGGAAACCTACAGCGGCACAGGCTACACCGCGCTGCACGAGAACCAGCTTGGTTCTCGCAAAACCATCGCGCTGCCGGTGAAGGCAGGCACCGCGATCTTGTTCAACGACCGGCTGCTCCATATGTCGACGCCGAACAATTCCGATCATGTCCGCTGGAGCGTAGACCTGCGCTACCAGCCGACGGATCAAGATCCGATGCCGCAGCACGGCGCAGGGTTCCTCGCCAGAAGCAGCAAGTTCCCGGAGCGCGTCGCGACGCTGGAAGACTGGCTGGCCGAGCGGCCGGAGCATGAGGGCTAAACGGCAGCTCGCGCAGCGTAGCGAGACCGCAGGGGGTTTGGCCCTGCGGTGGCACCGCGCCGCCGGGAGGCGCATTGCTCGCGAGCGGTGCGGAAAAAAGATGCAAAAAAGGCAAGCCGCTTGATGTGGCTTGCCTTTTTTTGCTGCAGCTTGATAGCGTGCAGCCCAATAGCATGCGGCTTAATAGCGCGCAGCCACTGCATACCGGTGTCAATTACGCTAACGAATCGTACAGGTCTTATTTGGGCCATATTCAGAGTTTGAGATTCTAACGAATCGTAGAAGTCTTATTCCAACAAAATCGGCTTCCATTGTAATGCAGAACGCCAAATAAGACCTCTGTGATTCGTTAGATTATTTTTGGGGTCATTTTCCCGCAAATAAGGCTTGTACGATTCGTTAGAATATTCAGCATGCCCTGTATCCGAAGCGACCTTCAACTAAGATAATCCGCGCCTATACGCGGCTTGATTTCAGCAATTTCCAAGCTCCGCAGCGCAGCTTCAACTAAGATAATTGGCACGTACACACGGCCTGATTTCAGCAATTTTCAAACTCCGAAGCGACCTTCAACTAAGATAATCCGCGCCTATACGCAGCTTGAATTCAGCAATTTCCACGCGAAAAAGGAAAATGTTGTGGGTTTGCGAAATAAGTAAAGGAGAAAGCAGGTGCTGTATGAACCATTTTGCAGAGGCTAGGGAGCAGGAGACGAGGTACCACGAAGCGTTCTACCTTGAGACAGAGCTGTTTGCGCCCGGAACTTGGCTCGCCAAGCCGGTCAAAACCGTCATGAACCTGCTGCAGGAGCTCGTCACATACGAGCCGATTCATGTACTGGATCTGGGCTGTGGCGTTGGGCGAAACAGCATCCCGATCGCGCAGGCAGTTCAACCGACCGGCGGAACGGTCGTTGGCGTCGATTTGCTCCCCATAGCAATCGAGAAGCTGGAGCAATATGCTGCTCAGTATGGCGTGGAAAGCGTGATCCGGCCCGTGGTAGCAGATGTCGAACAGTATGAAATTCCACCGTATGCTTACGACTATATCGTCGCTTGTTCTTGTCTGGAGCATGTTTCGGATCTCGCTGCCTTTCAAGCTGTCGTGAACCGGATGATCCGCGGAACGAAAGATCGGGGAATCAACTGTATCTTGATCAACACGGAAGTGGTGGAATATGATGTCGAGCTGGGCTCGCAAAGTCCCGGAGTAATAGAGTTACCTACGAAGACGGAAGAAACAATCCATCTATTGCGAGAGTTATATCGGGATTGGGAGATCCGCATCGTAAGCGTGATCCCCCAGAGCATCGCCGAGCAGAAGAATGGACGCGCAATTGAGTTTAGAGGCAATTGGCTTACTTTTGCCGCGCAGCAACGAACTCTACATGCGGAGGAAGAATCCCATTGAACATAAGAGGCATCATTCTGGAAGGCTATTCGAATGCCGGCAAAACCTCGCTGCTGCGGGCCATCAAGAAGCTGCAGTCGCAGGATGAAACGGCTGAAAACAGCGTCATCGTCCTCGGCGAGCACTATTCGCAAGTTCTGAATAACGTCCAAGGATCGTACGAGAGGCTGTCGCGAGAGGATCATCTCCAGCTGTTGCGAAGCAGAGTCGACATGCTCAAACAATTAAACGATTGGGCGGTTTATCTGGGTCCCCATGCTCGGAAGTCGAGAGGGTTATTTTATGTGCTGGAGCGATTCCATTTGAACCATAGGGTTGCTTATGCCGGTGAAGGCAATGCATCGGAGATTGCCGGACTGGAAGCGGATTTGGCAGCGCTGGGCGCGAAATGCATGCTGCTGACGATTTCTCCTGAGGTGACGGAGGAGCGAATCAAGAGCAGGGTTCCGTCGGCGTGGGCCGATAAGTCCGAGGCAGAAGTGAGACAAGCCTGCGAAGAGCTGCTGCAAACGCAGGAGCAGTGCCGCATTCATGCGCAATTATCCGGAGTGCCTACCGTGGAGATCAATACAGATCGGAAGAATTGGGATGAGCTGGCGAGGTTGATTTTGGATCAAATGTAAGCGCGAAGATGTTTAACGATGCGTAAGGAGTGTGTAGAATGGAAAATAAAACCTATATGAAACTCGGCGCCGTCTTTATGATAACGGGCGCAGCTATCTATACGATTGAACGATGCGTGAAGCTGATTGCTTATGCCGTGGCGACCTCGAACAGTGCGAATATGGATTTGTACGCGAATAATCTTGGTGGCGTTGGCATGTTTTTCGGCAATTTCTTCGTTTGGTTTTTCTTGTTCATCGGGTTTGTGCTGCTGGCGTTCGGATTTCCCGCAAGAAAATAAGAGGAGGCGTTACGATGTCCGAGCAATCGATTGAAGAACGGTTAAAATCATTACATATTGAACTGCCGACGGTTAGCGAGCCTGCTGCCAAATATGCCAATTGCATGATCGTGAACGGTCTCGTGTTCGTGTCAGGCAAAGGGCCGGCCGGCAACCCGAAGGGGAAGCTGGGCATTGATTATACGACAGAGGACGGTTACCGATTTGCCAGGCTGGCGGGCCTGGAAGTGCTGGCCGTGCTGAAGGATACGCTGGGCTCGCTCGATCGCGTGAAGCGGGCGGTCAAAATTCAAGGCTTCGTCAATGCGGGGCCGGATTTCGAAGAGCATCACAAAGTGCTGAACGGCTACTCCGATTTGCTGTTTGAAGTGTTCGGCGAGAGCAAAGGCATCCACGCAAGGTCGGTGCTGGGGGCGGTTTCGCTTCGAAATAACCTGCCTGTCGTTGTAGATTCGATCTTCGAGGTTGATGCAACATCATGAGCAGACCCCAATTAGTATTGGATGTCGGAGGCGTGCTGCTGACGAATTTTACGCCTGAATTCTGGGAAGAGGTGGCGGGGAGGGCGAATGTTTCGTTCGATACGCTGCGGACTGCTTTCAAACGAGATCTTCGTGAAGATTTGTGGACAGGCCGGGTCGATGAGCAAACGTTCTGGCGGTGGCTGGAGGAGCAGGATTCGGGGCTTGATACGCAGCTTGCGCGAGCGGGCATGTCCAAACATCTGAAGCCTCTTCCAGCTTTTCATCGCATATCGGCATGGAGTAACTATGCGGATATTCATCTGCTCAGCAACCATCGACATGAGTGGATTGCGCCGCTGCTGGAGCCGATTCGCAGCCACGTTGCGAGTGTGACCATATCAAGCGAAGCGGGATGCTGCAAGCCGGATCCCTCTATTTATCAGCTGGTGAGCTCGCAAATCAAACAAGCTGCGGGGATCTTGTTCGTTGACGATGCGGAGCGCAACTTGAAGGCCGCGCGGGAGCTGGAGTGGGAGACACTCTTGGCAGATCGAGATGGCGCTTGGGTGGAGCAGGTGGAAGTGAGATTGCGCGACGTCGTATAACGATGGGCCGGCATTCCGACATAGCGTTCATTATGAAGCTGAGAGACGGGTTCCACGCTCTCGGCTTTTTTGTTGTGGCCCCAGGTTTGTCTCCCGGCTCGGGCCCCCCTCCATGCAAATTCCTCTTGAATATCCTATCGTTTATAGCATAATAGAGGCAAACCCCACTAGCAGCTACTAACCGAATAGGAGACTCCTCTATGAAATGGCTGACCTCGCATCTGCTAGATCCCATTCGCTCCAGGTTGTTTTACAAGATGCTCATCATCTACTCGCTGCTTACATTAATTCCGTTAATTATCGTCAGTTCCACCTTCTACATCCGCTCCAGTCATCTCATCGAGAAGAAGGCCACCGAAGAAGCGCAGCAAGGACTGTCCGGCTCCGCCGAGAAGTTTGACGAAGTGCTTTATGCCGTTAAGAGCCAAATGCTGCCCATCAGCGAAAATGTACTCCTCCAAGCGATGTTCCGCAACGTCAAGAAAGGCCAAGTCAACGCAAGCTTAAACGCATCCGTCTCGGAACTGCTGCAGACGGAGCTGACGACGGCGAGGCTCAAGATCGGCGATTTTGTCGGCGACTTGTATGTGCTTGGCATCAATAATAAGGTGCTGTACAGCACCGATACCAAGAAGCGGCTGCTCTACGCGGAAGCATTCTGGGAGATGCCGTTCGAATTCGATCGTATGCCGGAATGGGCTTTCTTTAACGACGATAAACGCATGGCCTGCGTGGTCAAAATCTTCGATGAAGGCCAGCGTCCCTCAGCCGATTCCGAGATCGGCCGTCTAATCATTACGCTCGATGCCGCTAAGGTCCGGACGCTGTTCCAGGATTACGCCCCAAATACTTTTTATATTACAAATTCAGATAATCAGATCATGACAGCCTCCATGCAAAATGAAGTCGGACATTTGCTCAACAGCCGTAAGCTGCAGAGCGAGCTGGTTATCCAGCAGAAATCGCGTTACTCCGAATTTCAATATGTCCTGCTCGCGAACCCCGGCACCGGCGGACTTGTGCAGAAGCAGGCGTTATTCTCCATTGGCGTCACGCTGGCAGCTTGGCTCGCGATTACGATTGTGACCTACGTCATTCTGCGCAGAATCACGATCCCCATTCAGCGTTTAACGCGGTTAATGCGCGCGGCAGAGCGAGAGGAATATCAGCTCATCAGCGGCATCACCACGACGGATGAAATCGCGATGCTCTGCAACGGCTTCAACAGCTTGGTGCAGCGGACAAGCCACTTGATCGAGACCAACTATAAGAACGAGCTGCTGGTCCGCGAGGCAGAGCTTAAAGCCATCCGCATGTACATCAATCCGCATTTCCTTTATAACACGATGGAATATATCAGCATCATGTCCCACTCGCCGGAGAAGGCGAAGCATATCCCGCAGATGGTGCAGCATTTATCCGGGATTTTCCGATTCTCGATCACGCCCGGCAATCAGTTTGTCGAGCTGGGTACCGAGATGGAGTTTGTGCGCAAATATCTCGAAATTCACCGTTACCGCTACGGAGAGCGTTTGACCTATACGATCGACCTGCCTGATATGTATCGCAAAATCGCCGTCCCTAAGCTTCTTCTCCAGCCGCTGGTAGAGAATGCCGTCGTTCACGGTATCGACCGCCTGCCCGAAGGAGGCTCCATCACCATCACCGTGAAGGAAGAGCAGTACGAGCTGGTCATCGAGATCGAGAATAGCTCACTCGTTAGCGGAGGACTTCTGGAGACGGCCGCCGGAAACGGCGACTCCTTTCAGAACCATCCGAAAGGATTGGGCACCGGCTTAGACAATGTGAATGCCAGACTGCGGCTTCATTACGGGAACACGTACGGAATCACTTTGCTCCACCTTGAAGGGACAACATTGGCGAGGGTGCTGATGCCAATACAGATTTTGCAGGATAACGAGGAGGGCTGAGCACATGCGGATTATGATTGTGGATGATGAACGCGAGATTCGCGAATTTCTGGCCGGTATGGAAGGCTGGGCTGCGATTGGCTGCGAGGTGGCGTGGTCGGCGGCTAACGGGGAAGAAGCGCTCGGCATGCTGAACGCTTGCACTTCGCTTCCGGACGTCATTATTACCGATATTCGAATGCCCGTTATGGATGGGATTACGTTTGCGGAGCATGTGCGCAGGCGGTATGCCGACATGCCGATTATTTTTCTGACGGCCTATCATGAGTTCGATTATGCCCGGCAAGCGGTGAAGCTGGGCGTATCGGATTTCATGACGAAACCTTTCCTGCCGGAGGAGCTGATCCGCACGGTCGGATCGCTGCGTGAGCATGAACCGATGCTGGCGGGCTGGCGCGAGCATGATCAGTTCTTCGAACTGCTGGCAGATGAACAGCATTCGGCGGGGTATAAGCAGCAGTGGCTGCAAGGAAGCGGATTGCAGGACGGCGAGTTCATTCTGCTATATGCAGAGCTTGATGCACCGCGCAACTCGGATAACGAGCATTTTCCGTTTGCGGCGGCTCATCTGCGCGGACAAATCGAAACGGCTGCCGGGGGCGTCGGCCTGCAGGGCTGGACGGCGTCATCGGCAAGCGGGATCTACTTGTTCGTGCCGCTAAGGCAACAAACCGGACTTACCGCCGGCCGCGAGCAATTGATGGCCTTCGCCAAGGAAATCACATCGGTCAGCGGATCTCGCGCCATGTCGTTGTCGGTCGGCATCAGCCAGATCTTCTCGACCTTCTGCCGGCTGCCCGAGGCGCTGCGCCAAGTGAAGAAATGCATGGAGTACCGCATGCTGCTCGGCAAGAACTCCGTCATTGCCTACGATGCGATGGAATCGTTCCTGACGGAGAAAGAGAAGGAAACGGACGCATCGCTTAGTCTGATTGCGGATGCGCTGCGAAGCAACGATCCCGAGAAGATTCGCGCACTGCTGAAGGACTCTTATCGCAGCATGCTCTCCGTCGGCGCAAGCAAGAAGGACATGCAGCATTATGCGCTTCATCTCATTGAGAAAGCCGAGGCGGCGCTTGCGGATCTCGGCATTCGTCCTTCGCACGGCATGTCCGTCGACATTCGCGAGAAGCTGATCAAAGCCGTGCTGCTGACTGACATCATGAAGGAGCTGGAGCGTCAGCTCATCGCCTATCAAGTCTTCATGCAGCAGGAGCTGCAGGATTCGCCGCTGAAGGTGATCTCGGACGTGAAGCAGATTATCCGCGAACGATTCGCGGAGGAGCTGACGCTGCAGGCTGTGGCGAATAAGCTGAACGTCAATTACTCGTACTTGAGCCGGCTGATCAAGAAGGAGACCGGTCACAATTTTACCGATATGCTGTGGGATTACCGGATTGAGGCGGCCAAGACGAAGCTGCTTCGCGAGGATCTCAAAACCTATGAGGTTGCCTATGCGGTCGGCTTTAAGGACACGGCCCATTTTAGCTTCATGTTCAAGAAGAAGGTTGGACTCTCTCCGAGTGCCTATCGCGCGCATGTCAGAGGCGGGCAAGGACTCGCGGAGGAATAAGAAAGCAATTCCAGCATAGAAACGGTAAAATGCAGCTATCCTCTCCCTATCATGAAAGCGCTACACTTAACTTGTGAGATATTAAGAGAGAAGAGGGTGTTGTGGCAATGAAGCTCAAAGGACTATCAGCGCTGGCGGGGGTACTGCTGCTGACAACGGTAATGTCAGCTTGCGGAAATTCAAACAACAACGAGGGCAGTACAGCGACGAACAACAGCAGTACAACAACCGATACCACTACGAATACGGCTGCTACGAATGATACGAGCACCAATGAAGCGGCTACTAACGAACCAGCTGCACCGGCTGCCAATGACAAGGAGTTCACGATTCGCGTTGGCGCTTGGTTCCTTGATGATCGCCCGCATATGGTGGCTTTCAAGAAATCCGTTGAAGAAGGATATGCGAAGCTGTATCCGAAAGCGACGATTCAATGGGATGTCGTACTCGGCGCTACTTACTTCGATAAGCTGAAAGCGCAATTCGCTTCGGGCTCCGCACCGGATGTCGTATTCTACCAAGGGGTAGATTTTGCAAAATCCGGCAACCTGCTTGATCTCTCCGCAGAGCCATGGGTGCCGCGTCTGAACGACGGGGGTCAGAAGGATTTCCAAACCCATGCAGACGGGAAAACATTCGGCGTACCAATGGGTCTATCCATCGGCGGCGGCGTTTGGTATAACAAGAAAATTTTCTCCGACCTTAGCCTTACTCCTCCGAAAACAACGCAAGAGCTGTTCGACGCCGCCGAGAAAATCAAAGGCGCCGGCAAAACGCCGATTACGCTCGGTTTCAAGGATCAATGGACGGCGCAGCTCTTCTTCACGAACTGGATGAGCTCCTACCAACTGAGCGATCCAACGCTCGGCAAGAAAATTTACAACGGCGAAGTGAAAATCAACGAGGATCCGACGATTCAGAAGGTGTATTCCAACTTCGAAACGATGAAATCCAAAGGCTACTTTAATAAAAACGCGATCAGCATCGACTGGCCGCAATCGGGTCAAATGTTCGCTTCCGGCGAAGCGGCCATGATCGTTCAAGGTCCGTGGATGCCTGGTGCCAACGCGGATAACATCTCCAAAGGCGGCTTCGAACCGTTCGATATCGGCTACTTCCCGCTTGCGAACGACGAAGGCAAAGTGGCAATGGGCCTCGGCAGCAACGAAGCACTCGGTATCAATGCGAAGACCGAACTGATGCAGGAATCCAAAGACCTGATCAACCTCATGACGACGCAAGACATTATCAGCCCGTTCATGAAAGGTGACGGCGCACTTACTTCCTTCACCGATGTAACGGTTAAATACGACGATCCGGCTATGGATGCCGTTCAAGAAGCGGTTGCAAACAGCACGGTTGTTACTTCGAACATCACGAGCTACATCCCGGCGAGCGCGACTACGAACATGCTTGATCTGCTCACTAAGGTCGTATCCGGCATCAAATTCAACCCGGATGATCTGAAAGCCGCACAAAGCAGCTTCGAGAAAGACAAAGCGACTGTAACTCCGCCTGCAGAATAAGCAGGGCGTCATTCTAACCACCGCAGCAGCATCCACAGTATGATGAACACGTTCAGCCGCAAGGCTGAACGTGTTTTACAAAGTCCAACCTGAGTAGGTGAAGTCTAATGAGTTTGAATCGCAAGCAATACTGGATCGCCTGCTTGTTTCTGGTGCCGGCGCTTGCCATCTTCGGCATGTTTTTCTATTATCCGTTCCTGAAGAGCATCTACTATTCCTTCACCGAGTGGAACGGGATTAAAGCGCCGCGTTATATCGGACTCGACAACTACAAGTATTTGTTTCAGGACGTGCAAATGCTTGATGGCATGAAGAATACGCTCAAAATGGTTCTGTTTGGCCTCGTCGTACAAAACCCGCTGGCTCTGTTGCTGGCCGTATTGCTCAATCGGAAATTTCGGACACGCGGCTTTCTGCGTACCTCTTTCTATTTACCGGTCATCATCAGCCTTGTCGTTACCTCGGTTATATGGGGAGAGCTGCTGAAGTATGACGGCTTTATCAACGGCATTCTGCAGCCCATCATTGGCGAGGCGAATGTGCAGGACTGGCTAGGCACGGTGTATACGTCATTCCCGACGATTATTCTGCTGACGCAGTGGCAGGCCATTGGGTATTGCGCATTGATTTATCTCGCCGGCCTTCAAGCGATACCGGCTGATATTTACGAGGCTGCGGATATGGAAGGCGCGAAAGGGTTTGCCTTGTTCCGCATGATAACCTTTCCAATGCTGATGCCATCCGTAACGATCGTGTTGTTTCTTACCATCGTAGGTGCGCTTCGCCTGTTCGATCTGCCTTTCTTGCTGACGAACGGCGGGCCGGGCTCGTCTTCATACACGCTGTTTCTGGCGGTCTATAATGCGGCCTTCAAGAATCAGAGCTACGGGTATGCGACGGCCGCGGGCATTGTGCTGGCAGTCTTCATTATCATCGTAACCATCATTCAGCTCAGCATCACGCGGCGCAGGGAGGTTGAGCTATAGCATGGGACTGAATAAGAGGCCCTCGATTGTGCTTGAGGTACTGTTGTTTATAGCTGCTTTATGCTTCTTGTTCCCGGTCTTCTTCCTGGTGGAAATGAGCTTCAAGGAACCGCGTTATTTCTTCAAACCCTATGAGCTGCCTCATAGCTTATATCTGGACTATTACAAATCGGCCTTCACCGATATGGCATTCTTCCGCGGGTTATCCAACACGCTGCTGGTTACGGCAGGCGCGCTTGGGCTCACCATTCTGGTAGCCTCGATGGCGGGTTATGTGCTGTCGCGCAGGCCGGAGAAGCTGTTTCGCTTCGCCTACCTGTTCTTCCTCTCCGGGATGGTTATTCCGGCGATGGGCTCGCTCATTCCCCTCTTTACGATGGCGGTCGATATTCATCTGATGAATACGCGGACGCTGCTCGTGCTTATCTATACGGCCGGGTTCATCCCGTTCGCGTCGTTTCTGTATGCGGCGTTTACGAAGTCGATTCCGAAGGAGCTGGAGGAGTCGGCGAGCTTAGACGGCTGCGGTCCGTTTCGGCTGTATTGGCGGATTATTTTCCCGCTGCTGCTGCCGGCGACGGGTACGTTTATCGTGACGAACGTGTACGGGGTATGGAATGATTTTCTGACCCCGCTCATCTTCCTCAACCAGCCTGAAAAAATGACCCTCATGCCGCAAATCGTCCAGTTCATGTTCAACAAACAATCCGTCAACTACGGCCCCGTATTCGCCGTCAGCGTGCTGGCCGTGCTGCCGCTCGTCGTGCTGTTCGCGTTCACGCAGAAGTACATGCTCCGCGGCTTAACCGCGGGAGCGGTGAAGGGGTAGTGCAGCTTGTCGCGGTGGAGCGGGAAGTCGCTGGCCGATGGAGGATTTCGCTAATCGCGGGGAATGCCGCTGGACGATGGGGTCGCTAACCGCGGGAAATGCCTTTCGCCGCTAGTCACGGGAAAAGCCTCCAATGTGGAGAATGCCGGCGCTAATCGTATGAAGCTGCGAAGAGTAGCTCTGGGAGCAACACATTGGTGGAATAGTGGCAGATTAGGTGGAAGAGTAGCTCTGGGAGCAACACATTGGTGGAAGAGTAGCATTTTAGGTGGAAGAGTAGCTCTGTGAGCAACACATTGGTGGAAAAGTAGCAGATTAGGTGAAGGAGTAGCTCTAGGAGCAACACATTGGTGGAAGAGTAGCATTTTAGGTGGAAGAGTAGCTCTGGGAGCAACACATTGGTGGAAAAGTAGCAGATTAGGTGAAGGAGTAGCTCTAGGAGCAACACATTGGTGGAAGAGTAGCATTTTAGGTGGAAGAGTAGCTCTGGGAGCAACTCATTGGTGGAAAAGTAGCAGATTAGTTGAAGGAGTAGCTCTAGGAGCAACACATTGGTGGAAGAGTAGCTCTGGGAGCAACACATTGGTGGAAAAGTGGCAGATTAGGTGGAAGAGTAGCTCTGTGAGCAACACATTGACGGAAAAGTAGCAGCTAGGATGCAAGAGAGGTACCAGTTACCTCACTTTGTCGGGAAATCGGCGAAAAGAGATCAAGAGAGGTAGTAGTTACCTTACTTTGGTGGGAAATCGGCGAAATGTGATCAAGAGAGGTACTAGTTACCTCTCATTGGCGGGCAATGTGCAAGAAGTGCAACGGTAGATCTACATTCATGAGAATGAGCTCAATTCGGAGTAAGAAGCTCACCAGGAGATCTACATTAGCGGACCAGCGGAGAAGTTACTTAGAAGAGGCGTGCCGCGAGCGCGACCAGTGTATTCGCAGGAGGCGATGATCAGTTATGGCAGAGCATAACCAACCGTACGAAGTAGCGGTATATTATTTTCCGCAGTGGCATCCGGATCCGAAGAATGAGGCCACCAAAGGCGAAGGCTGGACGGAGTGGCCGTCGCTTCGTGTGGCGAAGCCGGTATTCGCCGGGCATGAGCAGCCGAAGGTGCCGCTCTGGGGCGAGCTTGACGAGTCCGATCCTGCGGTGTCGGAGAAGCAGATCGATGCGGCAGCGGATCACGGCATCACCTCTTTTATCTATGATTGGTACTGGGATATGGGCGGCGGCGAAGGGCCGTTCCTGCATCGCGCGTTGGAGGATGGGTTCCTGCAAGCGCCTAATCGCGACCGGCTGCGTTTTGGCATCATGTGGGCGAATCATAATGAAGTGTCGCGCGAGCGGTTCGATGCGATGACGGACTATTTAATTATCCGATATTTTAACGAGCCTAATTTTCTCAAAATCGAAGGTAAACTCTACTTCTCCATCTACGAGTGCCACACCTTGATCAAAGGGCTTGGCGGTATCGCGGAAACGCGAGATGCGCTCCAGTCCTTCCGGGAGAAAACGCGCGAGGCCGGCTGCGGCGAGCTCCATCTTAATCTGGTGGAGTGGGGGTTAAACGAGGCTAATCGTGACATTATCGGACCGGACACGAATGAGCTGATCCGCACGTTAAGTATTGATAGCGTGACTTCCTATGTGTGGATTCACCATGTGGAGCCGGCGTCGTTTCCGGATTCCCCGTACGCAGATTGCGCTTCAGAGGCAGTCGCCAAATGGCCCGAGTTCCGCGATGCGTTCGAGGTGCCCTACTATCCGAATTCGACGATGGGCTGGGACCCGTCGCCACGCTGCAGACAAGATATTCCGCTTGTGCGCGGCGAATATCCGTACACGCCTATCCTGACCGGCAATACTCCGGAGGCGTTCGAGGCCAATCTTCAAGAGGTGAAGGGCTATCTCGATCAGTCGGATCTTGCCACACGCATGTTCACCATTTACGCCTGGAACGAGTGGACCGAGGGCGGCTACCTGGAGCCGGATACGATTCATGGCATGAAGTACCTCGAAGCGATCCGCAATGTGTTCGGCAAATAACCATATCTATACGCGTTGAAAACACGGTTCCTTAGGGAATCGTGTTTTTTGCATCTGATTATTGCATTCCCAATTGTCCTTAATGTGGAGTATACTCAGCTTTAAAAACATTCGTGAGGGGGAGCAAACCCATGTCTACGCAAAATAAATCCGATCGAGGGGAGCTCAAGCGAATTCTCCGCGAATTGGGGCAAGAGGAGCTCGTGGAAGTGTTGGCCGAGCGCATGTCCGGCTCGGACCTGAGCACGCTGCTGCTGGAAGTGTTCAGGCAGCGTACCGCCAAACGGCAGCCAAGCGAGCTGCTGCGCAGCTACAAGGAGAACCGCTTCGTGAAGCCGGCGGTTGTTGATCCGCTTGCGCTGAAGCAGCTGGAGCTCGATCTGCTGCGGATCGCGCAGCAGCAAGCTTACGAGCCGGTGCAGCTATCGCCTGTAGCGCCGCTTGGCTCCTGCTCCATCGTAGCGCCGGCGGATCAGAACAAAATCATCTCCGCCCTCCGAGGCACCGAGGTCGTCGCCGATGTGACCAACCTGCTGGCGCTCTATATCGCGGACGGCCTCAAGTCCGGCGAACGGAGCAACGCGCCGGAGATGCTGCGTTACTGCACGACGCACCGCCACGTTCGGGCGCAGAAATTCCCGGATGCGCCGGGGATGCTGCCGCATTTTGGCCTCTATGCGATGGTGACCTCCGGGAAGGACAGCGGCTCCTATACATTCGAGAAACAGGCTGTATGGGAGCATATCGCCGTGTACCGAGAGATATTCCGCGCACAGTTCGGAGGAGCGGAGATCGAGGTCATCGTGAACGCTCGACCTGGCTACACCGATCCAGAAGGGTTGAACAGCCGCCTAATTCAACATATCAGAGAGCAAGCGCCGGAGCTGGCAGTCACCGTGAACAGTGAGCCATCGGACAATGCCTACTACAAAGGACTTCAATTCACGATCAAAACGATCATCGACGGCAAGGTGCATTACATTGGCGACGGCGGTTTCGTCGATTGGACCCAGCAGCTGACGGGCAGCAAGAAAGAGCGCATGCTGATCAGCGCCATCGGACTCGACAGGCTGCTGCTACCATAAAAAGCTGAGCGTTCAATATTCGAACGCTCAGCTTCACACAGGAGGCGAAAAAGAAAAGACCCTGAGCACGCGATCAAGCTTCGATCGCTGCGCTGCAGGGTCTTTCATCGTATTAAGCTTTAGCGGCAAGCGGGGCAAAAGCGCCGCGGTACGCTTCAATGATTTCGTCTTCCCATGTCTCGTTATCGGAGTTCGGAATGCGATTCTCTTGCTTCATCACTTCGAACACCTGGCGCATCCCTTCTTCAAGGGAGACAGTCGGAACAAATTCAGGCACATCGCGCATCAGCTTCTCGCAGCTGTAGTAATCATTGTGCATGAAAATCTCTTCGCAAATGCCGAAGCGGCCGGAATCCGTGGATTTCAACGTTTGGAGCGGCACGCCGATGAGCTCGACTTCTCTGCCCAGCACTTTCATGGCCAGCTTATGATGCTGCTCCCAGGTCGTGAAGCCGCGCGGTACCACGTTGTACGTTTGGCCGAGGCAGTGCTTCTTGCCGAGTACGCCTGCGAATGCTTTGGCTGCATCATCGACATGCAGGAAGGAGTGAGGCGCTTTGCCGTCGCCGCAGATGAGAAGCGGTTTGCCTTTGAGAATACGGTCGATCCAAGTGAAGTCCCAAGCTACTTGACGCAAAATGCCGATTTGCGGGCCGTAGGTCGTGGACGGCTTCAGAATCGTAACCGGGAAACCTTCGCGGTGGTAAGCTTCCATCAGCGCCGTATCGGCATCGACTTTACCTTGGCCATAGCCGCTGATCGGACGAAGCTGGTGATCCTCGGTAACGGGCATCCACTCATATTCCACGCCATACGTACAAACGGTCGAGCATTGGACGAAATGCTGCACGCCGCGGAATGCGCGAATGCTGCTCTCCGCATCCTCGCGGTTAAAGCTAATCATATCGATGGCCGCATCGAATTTCTCTTGCTGCATCGTTTGCTCGAATTTGTCGCGTTCCTGACGATCGCCATTAATGATGCGCACGCCGGCGGGCAGTTCAACGCTGCTTTGACCGCGGTTATAACAAGTAACCTCGTGGCCTTGCGCCACCAGAAGACGAACAATGCTTGTACTGATATTGCCGGTACCGCCTAGGATAACAACTCTCATGTTTGAACATCCTCACTCTCTCGTCTTTAATCCTGCGAACAAAAAACCTCCTGCTAATAGTACCACAGGAGGCTGCTCGATTGGCAATCATAATCTGGCAAAAGAAAACGGGAATGATAGCGCTACCTTTCCCGAGCGGCTGCGACTGCAAGTTCGCGCAGAGACTGCCAGGCTGCTGCGCGCTGAGCGAGAGCGGCCAGCGTTCCGTCGATGTCCGCGATCAGAGCTTGCAGCTCCTCGCCGGAGGCCGCGTCATCCGCCAAGCCGCTCGGCAATGGCAGCGCGGTCAGCAGCAGCCGCGCTTCCTCGCGAGCCGCTGCCGCCGCTCTAGCCGCGGCTGAACTGCCCGCCGCCGTCGCCGTCTCGGACGCTGCCGCGGCGAACAAATCGCCGCCGCCGATAACCGCCGTCGTCGGCCCGGGCGAGATCGCCCCGTTCGCGACCAGCGTCACCGCGGCGGCGGCCAGCGCTTCCGCTTCGGCCGCCGCCTCCGCCGCGCGCCGAGCTCGCTCCGCTTTCGCCTCGGCCGCGAGCTCCGCCTTCTCCGCCGCCAGCTCCGCGGCGCGCTCGCGCTCCGCCTTGTTCTGCTGCACAGTCGACCAGGTCTGCAGCAGCTCATGCCCGTTCTTGTACAGCAGCTTGTCCTTCGTGCCGGACGAAATTTCCTTGTCCTTGAACAGCTTGGCGATCTTCTTCACATCGCTGACCGGCAGCGCGTCGCGAGCGATAATGAGCGCGAGCGGATCGCGGTGCTCGATCGGAAGATCCTTGATCGGCAGCAGCTGGTCTTCGGTCAGCTTGCCCTCCCGAATTTCCGTGCCGCTGACAATCAGCTTCCGCACAGAGTTGCCGAACTTCAGCAGCTCGCATTTGTTCTTGATATAGCTCTCCGGCTTGCCGAGCTTATTCGCGAGGTACTTGATCGAGCTGTTGAATTTGGACTCGTTCATCAGTTTGTGGAACGCTTCGGCTTCCTCAATTGGTGAGAAGCCTTCGCGCGTCAGATTCTCCGCGATCTGCTCCAGATAAATTTCCATCTCATCGGTCACCGTCGAAACGATGCAGGGGATGGTTTCCTTGCCGAGCATTTTGCTCGCTTTGTAGCGTCTGTTGCCATAAATGATTTTGTAACGTCCGCCCGGGGTCGTACGCACTTTAATCGGGGAGAGCAGGCCAATCTCCTCAATGCTCTTCATAAGCTCCTGCAGCGCTTCTTCATCAAACTGGTAGCGCGGCTGGTCGGTATCTTCATCAATGAGATGAGTCGCAATTTGGATAATGTCCATTATGATTTTCTCCTATCGTTCAGAAAGGTTCGAAATATGAGGGAAATAGAGTCACACGTATTATATACCATGATCTTTCCTGTGAAAATCTACCGTTTACTCCGTTTCCCTAAATTGGTAAATAGAGCGGGATGTGATACGATGAATTCATTCCGTGTTCATTTTATAAATGCTTCGATGAGGAGGTTTTACAAGTTGTCTTATTTATCGATTAGCACGTGGAGTTTGCATCGTTTGCTGGGGCCGCTTCGGTTCACATCGTGGAATGCCGAGACCGGGCAGCATGAGCAGAGCGTTCAGGAACAGCCGCAGGCGTTGACCTTGCTGGAGCTTCCGGCAGAGCTCGCGAGAAGAGGGTACCAAGCTGCGGAGGTTTGCCATTTTCATTTTCCATCAACAGATCCGGAGTACTTGGCGCAATTGCGGGAAGCGTTCAGCGCCGCAGCTCTGTCCTTCGATACGCTGCTGCTGGATTACGGCGACTTAACGGCTGAGGACGAAGTGAAACGCGAAGCGGATATCCGCTTCATGCGCGAATGGATTGATATCGCATCGCTGGCCGGCGCGAAGCAGATTCGCATTATTGCCGGAGAGGCGAAGCCGGATCAGGAAGAAGCGATCCGTAAGTCGGCGGATGCCCTTATCGAGCTTGGCCGTTATGCCTCGGGGAAAGGTGTGCGCGTCGTGTCGGAGAATTTCAAGTCGCTCACCTCAACGGGCTCATCGAGCGTTAAATTATTAGATCGCATCGGCGACGCGGCTGATTTCATTACGGACTTCGGCAATTTCGCGCTTCCTGCCAAATATGCGGAGTTTGCCATGACCTTGCCTCGGAGCGTATCCGTTCACGCCAAAGCGCAGTATGACGGCGACGGATTTCCCGATCGCGAAGAATTTCTCAAATGCTTGGAAACCGTGCGTGCGGCTGAGTTTAACGGCGCTATCGTACTTATTTATGATGGTCCCGGCGACATGTGGGCTGGGCTTGATCGGATTAAAGACATCGTAGCGGAATATTTATAGAGTATAGAGAAGAGGTGATCGGAATGTCCTTTGTCATTGATGCCGCAGCCCGAATTGGAATGGTCTATCTGCGAGTAAGCAATTTGGAGCGTTCGCTTGCGTTCTATCGTGAGGTTGTAGGGCTGCAGGTTCTCTCTCAAGGAGAAGGAACGGCGGAGCTGGGTGTGCAGGATAGCTCTGCGCCTCTGCTGCATTTGCGGGAAATCCCGCATGCGGTGCCGCGTCCGCGCCGATCAGGAGCAGGTCTGTATCATTACGCTTTGCTGGTACCGGACCGCAAATCGCTCGGTCTTGCGCTGCGCAACCTCATTGCAAGCGGCATTCACATCGGGCAGGCTGATCACTTCGTAAGCGAAGCACTCTATATCGCGGATCCCGACAACAACGGGATCGAGATCTACCGAGACCGTCCGCGCGAAGAATGGGAATGCGATGAGAAGGGGCAGTATGTCATGGGCCTCGATCCCATTGACTGGGAGGGTTTGCTCGCTGAAGCCGGTGATACACCGTGGAGCGGACTGCCTGTCGGCACGACAGTGGGACATATCCATCTCCATGTCTCGGAACTGCCGACTACGGAACATTTCTACCACGATGTGCTCGGCTTCGAGCTTGTCGCTCAAATGGCGGATTCTGCGCTCTTCATCGCAGCAGGCGGCTATCACCACCATATCGGACTCAATGTATGGGCCGGCATCGGAGCGGAGCTTACACCGGAGAACGCGCCGGGTCTCGATTATTTTGAAATCGTGCTTCCAACCGAAGCAGCGCAAATGGCGCTCTTCGCCCGTTTGCAGGCTGCGAGCGTACCTCTGCAAACCAACCGCGGAACGGTCATCGTACGCGACCCGTCCGGCATCGAAATTCATCTGATCGTCCAATCGCAAGCGCCGCACTAATCGAACTGTTGTGACGCAAAGCCTCTGTTATCCATCTATCTGGAAGAGGCTTTTTTGCTGAGTAAAAAGTGTAATAATTGCAAAATTTGGATAGGTGTTAGCATCCATCGATTGCTTGATTTATATGGGGAAACGTTGTTTAATTGTGTACACAATTTTGTGTGGAAATCTGCAAATAATGGTAAGAGGGAGGAGCTGTTTCATGGCTAGTCAGCGAGGGTTGCTGGTGACGTATATACGTAACAACTGGTATATCTACGCATCCGGCATTTCGTTTTCTATTGTTGCGAATTTATTCCAGGCTTATTTTCCGAAAGTGCTTGGCAATTTCACGGACCAGCTTCAACAGGGTGGACTGACGAAAACCGCGATCTGGGATTCCAGCATGATCTTGCTCTTAATCGGCGTTGCCTACGGTGTGCTGGGCGGTATCGGGCAGTTTCATATTATGTATGTGGGCCGAAAGTTTGAATGGTATACACGAAGGCGGCTGTTTGGCCATTTCACCACGCTTGGCGAGCAGTACTATTCGAAGAACGGCGTCGGTAAGCTGCTCAGCTATGTCATGAATGATGTAACGACCGTGCGTGAATCGATTGCGATGGGTGTCAATCAGACGGCGAACGCGGTGATGCTCATCATCTCTGTTATCGTCATGATGATTCTCAGCGACATTCCGATTTATCTGATTCTGGTTTGTATTTCACCGCTGCTTCTTATTCCATGGGTTGTCGTGCGAATTGGACCGAACATTCGTAAGCGCTCTCTTGCCGTACAGGAGTCCCTGGGCGCGATGACGGAATCGGCGGAAGAACAGTTCGGCGGCATTCGCGTGACGAAGAAATTTGCCGTAGAGGACATCATGAACGATCGGTTCGGCAAATCAGTAGACCGCATCATGGATAACCAGCTGAAGCTGGTGCGTATCTCGTCTTATTTTCAAGCACTCATTCCTTTTCTGGGGGCACTTTCCCTCATCATTACGCTGGCTTACGGCGGATATCTGGCACTTGGCGGCACGATTACGCTCGGTAATTTCGTTGCCCTTACGCTCTACGTTCGGATGATGGTTAACCCGCTGCAGGCGATCGGCAATGTCATTAATACGATTCAGCGTTCTCGGGCGTCTGTTGAGCGATTGAATGATCTGCTGAACAAGCAGCCGGAAATCAAAGAAGAGCCTTCGGCGGTGGAGGTCGATTGGCAGCGCGAGACGCTCTCGATCAACGATTTGTCCTTCGCCTATCCGGATTCACCGGAAGAGGCGCTTAAACATATTTCGCTGCAGGTGACACCGGGCAAGACCATCGGCATCGTAGGGAAAACCGGATCCGGCAAAACAACACTCACCAAGCTGCTGCTTCGCGTGTATGATCCTCCTCTCGGGACGGTAACGATTGGCGACAAGGACTTGCGCAGCGTGAAGCTTGAGAATTTACGCGGCGGCATTGCTTATGTTCCGCAGGACGGGTTCCTGTTCAGCTCGACGATTCGAGATAACATTTCGTTCTACAAACGCAGCGCGGATCTGGCCCAAGTAGAGAAGGCGGCGCGGCATGCTAAGATTCACGAGAGCATCATGTCGTTTCCCGATGGCTTCGAGACGAAGCTTGGCGAGCGTGGCGTTACCCTCTCGGGAGGACAACGCCAGCGGACGGCACTTGCACGCGGCATGATGATGGATGCGCCGATTCTCATTCTGGATGACAGCGTAAGCGCCGTCGATGCCGTAACGGAAACCGCCATTATTGATACGATTCGGAAGAAACGTCAGAACAAAACAACCATTATTATCGCTCACCGGATCAGCGCGCTCAAACATGCCGATGAAATCATCGTGCTGGACGAGGGCCGGATTGTGCAGCGGGGAACGCATGGGTCACTGCTTGCGCAGGGCGGCATCTATGCCATGCTCCATGCCATTCAGGAGGAGGGAAGCGGCGTTGGCTAAACTAATTACGAACGGGCAACTAGACGCAAGAACGGACATTCCGTTATCGCCAAGCAAAGAGAGTAACAAGGAAGCGTACAAGGGGCTTATCGGTTATGCGAAGCCTTATCGAATGACCTTTCTGGCCGTGTTTGGCTGTATTATCGTTGCGATCGCGGCTGATTTGCTGCAGCCTTACCTAGTTAAGATTGCGATTGATGACCATCTGATGAAGGGAGATCGAAGCCCGAATACGCTTTTTCTCATCGCCGGCCTTTATCTTCTCCTTTCCGTTGCCGGATTTGCTTTTACCTTCTTGCAAAATAATCTGCTCCAGAAAGCCGCACAGGGTATTGTGGCTGCGATTCGCAAGAAGCTGTTCCGCCATATCTCGAATCAGTCCATGTCGTATTTCGACCGAGTGCCAAGCGGCAGTCTCATCACGCATGTGTCGAGCGATACGGAGTCGCTCAACCAGTTCTTCTCGCAAGTGCTGCTCAGCGTGCTTCGTGACGGCTTGACGCTGGTGTTCATTATCGCGTTAATGTTTCAGCTCGATGTAAGGATGACGCTCTACTGCCTTATTTTGCTGCCGATCATCGCACTGAATGCGATCGCATTCCGTTCCTATATGCATAAGACCTATCAGATGACGAGAACCAATCTGTCGAGAATGGTTGCGTTTGTTGCGGAGAATCTGGCAGGAATGCGCATCATCCAAGTCTTCCATCAAGAAAGAGAGCAGCAGAAGCAGTTCGATGAGAAGAATCGGCTTTACTTCCGCTCCAATCTGCGGGAGATTCGGACGAACGTGCTGTTTAACCGCTCTTTTGAAATGATGGGCAACCTGTCCGTTGCTTTCGTCACGTGGCTTGGCGGGAATGCGGTGCTTGGCGAAAGTCTGCCGTTTGGCGTACTCTTCGCTTTCATTACGTACATTCGCCAATTCTTCCAACCGATCAATAATATCTCGCAGCAGTGGAATACGCTTCAATCCGCAACGGTATCATTAAACCGGATTTGGGGCATATTCGGAACGGTGCCGGAAGTGCGGGATGCCGAGAAAGTGCGAGGCGTGGATGCTTCCGCTGTGAAAGGGCAGATTGATTTCGACGGCGTGAAATTCGGCTACAAGGATGGTTTGACGGTCATTCATCACCTGGATTTGCATGTGAAGCCGGGTGAAATGATCGGGATCGTCGGTACAACGGGTGCAGGCAAAAGCTCGCTCATCAGTCTGCTCTGCCGATTCTACGATGTGCAGGAAGGCCGCGTCACGATTGACGGCACCGATGTTCGCGAGCTGCCGCAGGAGACGCTTCATCGGTTGATCGGTTTGGTGCAGCAGGAGCCGTATCTCTATTCCGGCAGCATTATCGACAACGTGAGACTGTTTGACGAGACGATTACGAGGGAGCAAGTCATGGAGGCTTGCCGACTCGTAGGCGTAGATACGCTGATCGGACGGATGAAGGACGGTTACGATACGCGTTTGTCAGAGCGGGGGAGCGGGCTGTCTGCCGGTGAGCGCCAACTGATTTCATTCGCGAGAATTATCGTGTTCAAGCCGAAGATTCTCATCCTCGACGAAGCAACGGCCAATCTGGATTCGCATTCCGAGCAGCTCATTCAAGAGGCATTGACGCTCGTGTCCCAAGGACGTACGACGATGGTTATCGCGCATCGTTTATCCACTATTATGGGGGCAGACCGGATCCTCGTCATGAAGCAGGGCGAGATCGTGGAGGAAGGCAACCATAAGGAGCTGCTCGCGCGCGGCGGGTATTACGAGGAGCTGTATCGACACTCGCAAGGACAGAAAGTGCAGCAGCTTACTGTGGGAGCTGTAGGCGGCACCGGCGGAGTCATGACTCCGAAGAAGAAGAGCTGCGGAGTCGGGTGACGGGGATAACTATGGCAGTTATCCCCAGAATGTTGGTGAAATGTGGATAGTTTGTGAGTAATTCTGTGGATAGTGAAGCTCACGAGGAGATCTACAAGAGCGAGAATGTCGAGCCTCCCTCCGAAAGAGGGAGAACGATGACCATTCTGCTAAGGTAATGCAATAATAGGCCATAACTTGGCCGGTATCGTCAATAGACAATCTGATTTGTTCTGTGAGATAATCAATCAACTATTGTGATACTCAGTCTGAAGTAAGGAGCTTGAAGAATGGAATACCTATTATTGCTGGCAGAAATTATGCTGGTCAATCTCGTGCTTAGCGGCGACAATGCGGTTGTTATCGCGCTCGCTAGCCGTAATTTGCCATTGCAGCACCGCAAGAAAGCGGTTTGGTGGGGAGCGATGGCTGCTGTAGGGCTGCGGATTATTTTGACTGCGGTTGCCGTATATTTGCTCAAAATCCCGTTCATCCAAGTAGCCGGCGCATTGCTCTTGTTCTGGGTAGCCATACAGCTGCTTAAGGATGATGGCGACAGCAAGGACATCGAAGGTGCGCAATCGCTTGTGAAAGCGATTCGGATTATCGTGACGGCTGACTTTATTATGAGCTTGGACAATGTACTGGCGATTGCCTCCATTGCCAACAATAATATTTGGCTGATGTCGCTTGGGGTCGCGCTCAGTATCCCGATTATCGTATGGGGCAGCCAGTTGATCATGTCGCTGCTGCACAAGTTCCCGATTTTCATCTACTTAGGCGCAGGCATTCTGGGCTATACGGCCGGTGAAATGCTGGAGGAGAGCGAGACCGTGAAATCGGGGCTGCACAAGGTTTCCGAGTATGCGGATAATGTCTTCCCGTTTATCTGCGGGCTGCTTGTCATCGCGATTGGATATATTCTGCAGAAACGTGGACGTAGTTCCGAGGTACAAGGAGCTTAACCTCCATTCTTCAACTTAAACAAAAAGGCGAGCCGCAAGGGATCCGAAATCCCAAGCAGCCCGCCTTTTCTATTCTTCAGTACTCGCCTATTAAGCTTGCGTCTTCCTCTTCAACAATAGAACCCCGTTTGCCTCAAGCTGGGCCGATTTACCAACCGTTGCCCCAGTCTCAAGATCTTCGTAGCCACGCTCATCCAGCGTTACGGTCTGCGTCTTGCCGCTGAAATTCATTACGAAGATATAATCATGCTCCCCATCCGAGCGCAGCTGCGCCGTCACGCCATCCGGCAGATCCGTGTCCAGCGTACGGCTGATGCCTGCCTCTTCCACAATACGGGCATAGAAGTCGCGCAGAAAATCTCCCTTAAGCCGCGTCGCCATATGATAAGCGTGACCTGCCCCAAGACGATTCACAGTCAGAGCCGGCTGCCCGGCATAGAAGTCGCTCTCATAAACGCCGAGCACTTCCGCGCCCTCCGTATGGATGATTTCACAGATTTCATGCGACTCGTACGTGCCGCTGAGCGCAAGCGGGTTGCCGTCGGCGAGAACCAAACCGTTGCGGTCATGCTCATACAGCCCTTCGATTTCCTCGGCCCAGATGCCCAGCGTCTTGCGCAGCGGCCCCGGGAATCCGCCGAGATGGCATAGATCGGTAGCGTCGACAATGCCCGACCAATAGGTTGTCACAAGCGTACCGCCGTTCTCCACAAACTTCTCCAGGCGGCAGCCCGTCTCTTCGGTGCATAGGTACAGCATCGGAGCGACGATTAGCTTATAGCCTGACCAGTCCTCCTCGGAGCCGACAACATCAACGGGAACGCCAAGATCCCAGAAAGCTTTGTGATGCGCAATGACGGTTTCTTCATAATGCAGCCCGATGTTCCGCGGTCCTTGCGAGTCCTTGATCGCCCACCGATTATCCCAATCGAAGAGCAGCGCCGTTTGCGAAGGCGTCGCGCTGCCGAGCACTTCCGTTAAGCCGGACAGCGTCTTGCCAAGCGAAGCAACATCGCGGAATACGCGCGTATGCTCCGTTCCGTCATGGTCGACGACTGCGCCGTGAAACTTCTCGCTGGAGCCGCGGCTTTTGCGCCACTGGAAGTATTGCACCGAATCGGAGCCATGCGCCACCGCTTGAAGGGAAGAAAGGCGATGCATGCCGGGACGCTTCAGCTTGCTGACCGGCTGCCAGTTCGTTAAGCTCGGCGTGCTTTCCATAAGCAGAAAAGGTTTACGCTTCAAGGAACGATACAGGTCATGATAGAAAGCAAAGAATGCCGCCAATCCGCTGTCATCCGCCGCTGCATGCCAAGTCGGATAAGCATCCCACGAAATGACATCGATTTCTTGGGCCAGCTTGCGGTAATCCAGCCCTTCGATCATATGCATATTGGTTGTAATCGGAAGCTGTGGATTGAATGGTCGAACCGAAGCAACCTCGTGTTTGCAGAAATCCGCCGTCTGGTCGCTGACGAACCGCCGCCAATCCAGATTATGAGCATGGACCAGGAATTCACCATGGAAAGCCGGCGACTCGATCTGCTCCCAATTCGTATAGGTATGGGCCCAGAAAGTTGTCCACCATGCAGCGTTGAGCGCATCCAGTGTACCGTATTTGGCTTTCAGCCAGTCACGAAAAGCATCTTGGCAGTAATCACAATGGCATTCGCCGCTAAATTCATTCGAGATATGCCACCCCAGAACAGCAGGATGATTGCCGTAACGCTCAGCAAGCTTCGTATTCATAATTGCTGTCTTCTCGCGGTAAACAGGCGATGTGAAACAGTGGTTATGGCGCATGCCGAACAGGTTGCGTACTCGGTTGGCTTCTACGCGCAGCACTTCGGGATACCGCTGCGCCATCCATGCCGGACGCGCGCCGCTTGGCGTAGCGAGCCAAGCATAGATGCCATTGGAAGCGAATGTATCGAGCAGGCGGTCCATCCATTCGAAGGTGAACACGCCTTCCTCCGGCTCCAGCGCAGCCCATGCGAAAATGCCTACAGCCATCGTATTGCAGCCCGCGAGCTTCATTAGCCGAATATCCTCGGCAAGCACCTCCGGATCGTGCTGCCACTGGTCCGGATTATAGTCGGCGCCATGCATGAAAACAGGGAGCTTGTCGCTTATTGGGGGAAACTTTTGCAGCTTCGTTGTCATGGTTTGTAATCCTCCTGATTATTATCGTACAATTCACGCATTACGGATTTGAGTTTTGCGGTCTCTATGAACTCCATAATAGAGTATTATTAGGTGATTAACATCGAACGGAACGAATAATAAATCGGACAATTTGAACATAAAAAGGTGATGATGATTATGCTCCCGTTTCTTCTGGCAGATCAGTCTCAACGCAATAAACCTTTGCCGCTATCCGTCTATTGCATAGGCAGCCATGAACAGAAGCATTTGATAAGGCCCGAAGGATTCCCCACGCCGCAGCTGTTCCTGACTCGACAAGGGACAGGCATATTCAGTATAAATGGCAGCGAGCATATCGTGCTGAAGCCGGGCAGCGCATTGCTGCTGAGGGAGCATGTGATCCATGACTATTATCCGGCCTCCGCAGGCGGGCAGTGGGAGCTTGGTTTTGTGGCATTCCGGGGTGCGGTGGCGGAAACGATGCTGGATACGATGATGGGATCATCCAATACGGCAAAGGCCGGGGCAGCGGCAACGGTGGCAGCATGGGCTGAGCAGGATAAACATTATCTGTTCGAACCCACTAACTTTCATGAATTGTGGGAGAAGCTCGAGCAGCTGTGGCATCTGATCAGCGTAAGCGGCGAGGACGGCTATTGGGAAGCCTCGCTTGGCGCTTACGACTTACTGTTGACTGCTATTCGGGGCCATAGCGGGATGGAGCTGAAGCAATCGGTTACCCCCGGAGGCGACGGCAAAGCCGCGCTGAAAGCAGGCGTTCAGCTGATGCATGATCATTATAATGAACGATTGCTGCTTACGAATGTGGCCAGAGCGTCCGGTTACTCCGTGCAGCATTTTCATCGGTTGTTCGTGAGCAGCTATGGCATGACGCCGAATCAGTATATGAATCGCATCCGAATGAAGCGGGCGGTGCAGCTCTTGGAGGAGCTTGGAGGTGCGAGCGGCAGCGTGGAGAAGGTGGCCATGCAGCTTGGGATGGAGACGAGTTATTTTATCCGATTGTTCAAGAAAACGTACGGAACGACCCCCAAACAATGGAAAAACATTTAATTTGTTTAATAAATTGACGAAATTGTGTCCTCGCCGTTAGAATAAGGAATATCACTTTGGCACTTTTCCGAGTCAAAGCATATGTGCGTTAACGGGGTGCTAGACAAACATTAGATGAAAAGGGGTAATAATTGTGAAGAAAAAGATGATTGCTTCTCTCCTAATCTCAGCGGCTGCACTTGTAGCGGTTACTGGCTGCGGGGCCAAAAATGACAACACGTCAGGTTCTGGCAACAACGCAGACTCCAAAACGTATTCGATCGCGATCTCGCAATATGTCGAGCATCCGTCGCTTGATGCGACACGCGAAGGTTTCTTGGCTGCACTTAAGGATGCCGGCATTACTGAAGGTGATAACCTGAAGGTTGATATGAATAACGCACAAGCGGATGCCAGCAATAATCTATCTATCGCTCAGAAGATCGCTTCCAAAGACTATGATCTTATTCTAGGTATCGCAACGCCATCCGCGCTTGCAGTTGTACAAGAAGAGAAAGAAAATCCGGTATTGTTCGCGGCTGTAACCGATCCGCTCGCGGCGAAGATCGTCAGCAGCTTGGACAAGCCGGGCGGTAACGTTTCCGGTGCGTCCGATACGAACCCGGCAGCGATTACACAGCTGATGGAATTTGTCGCAAGTAAATTCACGAACGTGAAAACAGTAGGTATGGTCATCAACGAAGGCGAGCCGAATGCGGTTATTATGGCAGACCTGGCTGAGAAAGCACTTGCCGAGCACAACATCAAGCTGCTTAAAGCGCCTGTAACGGCAACTTCCGAAGTAAGCCAAGCGGCTGAATCGCTGGTTGGTCGTGCAGATGCACTATACATCGCACTGGATAACACAGTCGTAAGCAGCGTTGACTCCATCATTAAAGTAGCTAACGATAACAAAATCCCATTCTTCTCGAGCGATCGCGATACGGTTGAGAAGGGTGCTTTTGCAACGGTAGGCTTCAAATACTATGACCATGGCTACCAAGTCGGTCAAATGGCCGTTGAAATTTTGAAGGATGGCAAGAAACCGGCTGACATGAAAGTAACCGTACCGGAGAAGCTGGATCTTATCCTTAACCTGAAAGCCGCTGAAGCGCAAGGTATCACGGTTACAGACGAGATGAAGAGCGAAGTGAAAGATCAAGACACGAACATCATTAAATAAATAAAGGTTAATCGGAGTGGGCGGTTCCTGTCGCTCGCTCCTTTTCTATTTTATTAAGGAGGCTATGACGATGCTAGGATCAATGATCGGAGCGGTAGAGCTTGGTCTGCTGTATGCTTTAATGGCGATCGGCGTCTACATCACGTTCCGCATACTCGATTTTCCCGATTTGACTGTTGACGGCAGCTACACGACAGGCGGCGCTGTTGCGGCGATCATGATTACGCATGGCTATGAGCCGTGGATTTCAACCATTTGTGCGTTTCTTTGCGGGTTGGCTGCGGGTGCGTTGACGGGCCTTCTTCATACGAAAGGCAAAATCAATGGGCTGCTTGCCGGTATTCTGATGATGATCGCGCTTTATTCCATTAATCTGCGGATTATGGGTAAGCCGAACATTTCGCTTGTGAATACAGATACGTTGTTCTCCGCTATTTCGGATAATAGCTGGGTGTTCATTCCGGTTCTGGCCGTACTTGTGCTGCTCGTTAAGCTGCTGCTGGATGGGTTTCTTCATACGGATGTGGGTCTTGCGCTTCGTGCAACCGGCGATAATGCCCGCATGATTCGCAGCCTCGGCGCCAACACGGATACGACCAAAATCATCGGCGTGAGTCTGTCGAACGGACTCGTTGCGCTGTCCGGTGCGTTGATCGCGCAGGAATCCGGTTTTGCGGATATGTCCATGGGGGTCGGCACGATCGTACTTGGACTGGCTTCGGTTATCATCGGGGAAGCGATCTTCGGCTTCCGTACGGTGTTTCAAGCGACATTGGCAGCCGTTCTCGGCTCCATCGTGTACCGGATTATTTACGCGCTGGCTTTGCGCGTCGAGTTCTTCGATGCTTCGGATTTGAAAATGATTACGGCCTTAATCGTCGTGGCTGCGTTGGTCATCCCGACTGTTCGGCGTTCGATGAAGCAGAAGGCTTTGGCCCGCAAACGAACCCAGGAGCTGCTCGTTGCGGCCGGCAGCAAGGGAGGTCAAGCCTAACATGTTGGAAATTGCACAAGTATCCAAGTTATTCAATCCCGGAACGCCGGATGAGAAGATCGCGCTCATGAACATTCAGCTGAAGCTGAATCCCGGCGACTTCGTTACCGTAATCGGCAGTAACGGTGCAGGTAAATCAACGCTGATGAACATTATTTCCGGCGTTATGAAGCCGGATATCGGCGAAGTTCGCATCGATGGCAAAGCGATTCACCATCTGCCGGAGCATGAACGCAGCCGCTGGATCGGGCGCGTCTTCCAGGATCCGATGGCAGGTACCGCTCCGACGATGTCGATCGAAGAGAACCTGTCGATGGCATATATGCGAGGTAAGAAGCGGGGGCTTAATTGGGGCTCCAGCAAGGTGAAGCGCAAGCTGTTCCGCGAGCAGCTGCAGCGCCTTGGCATTCGCCTCGAGGAACGGATGAGCGCAAAGGTCGGTTTGCTGTCCGGCGGCGAGCGCCAAGCGCTCAGCCTGCTGATGGCGACGTTCACGAAGCCGCAAATTTTGCTGCTGGATGAACACACGGCAGCGCTTGACCCGGCTCGCGCGGAGCTCATCACGGTGCTAACCGAAGAGATCGTTCGCGAGATGAAGCTGACGACGCTGATGGTGACGCACAACATGGAGCAGGCGATCCGCCTCGGCAATCGCTTGATCATGATGGATAAAGGCCGCATCATTCTGGACATTCCGGAATCACGCAAACGCGACCTGACGGTTCCGCAGCTGCTCGGCGAATTCGAGCAGATCAGCGGCCGCCAGCTGGCGGACGATCGGATCGTCCTGGGGTAGAGATGTTAGAGTCGAGAATAGGCTGCGCGATGCAGCCCGTTCTCGACTTTTTTGTTGTGGCTGGCGGTGCGCGCCGTGGAGCCGTGGGAAGTTAGCGGGTGCGGGCGGTTAGGCCGCTCTCGCTGCTGTTCGGCAACCGGGCAGGCTCGCCTTCGGCGATTCTCCACCACCATAAGCGGCATATCCGCTAAAGGTGGCAGAAATGCGCGCGAAACATACACGTTAAGCGGATATGCCGCTAACAGTACCCGCAGCTGCGGAAAAGTAGCATTCCTCGCATGGACTCCACCACCATAAGCGGCATATCCGCTAACGGTGGCAGAGATGGCGCGAAAGGTGCACGTTAAGCGGATATACCGCTAACAGTGCCCGCAGCTGCGGAAAAGTAGCATCCCTCGCATGGACTCCACCCTCGATACATAGCTGAGAGTAGAAAAAAGCAACTCTCGGCAGAGGAAATGCCAATAAATAAAGCTGAGAGTCGCAAAATCCGACTCTCTGCATCGAAACCTCTACAACCCCGCTCGCGCCGGAGCGTGAGAGTCGCGAAACACGACTCTCACCGCCGAAACCGCTCAAAAAAGAAGCTGAGAGTCGCAAAAACCGACTCTCAGCATCGAAACCTCCACGAACCCGCTCGCGCCGGAGCGTGAGGGTCGAAAAACGCGACTCTCACCACCGAAACCACTCAAAAAAGAAGCTGAGAGTCGCAAAACCCGACTCTCAGCATCGAAACCTCTACAACCCCGCTCGCGCCGGAGCGTGAGAGTCGCGAAACCCGACTCTCACCGCCGAAACCGCTCAAAAAAGAAGCTGAGAGTCGCAAAATCCGACTCTCAGCATCGAAACCTCCACAATCCCGCTCGCGCCGGAGCGTGAGAGTCGCGAAACACGACTCTCACCGCCGAAACCGCTCAAAAAAGAAGCTGAGAGTCGCAAAATCCGACTCTCAGCATCGAAACCTCCACAATCCCGCTCGCGCCGGAGCGTGAGAGTCGTGAAACGCGACTCTCACCGCCGAAACCGCTCAAAAAAGAAGCTGAGAGTCGCAAAAACCGACTCTCAGCCCCCACAATCCCGCCCGCGCCAAGCCTGCGCCGAGAGCCCCACCGCCCACGCTACCAACCTCGCGCCAAGCGAGTCCCGAGCTACTCGCCAAGCTGCTTCGCCAGCCACTCCTTGACCGTGTCGAACACGTCATCGCGATCGAGCTCGTTGTGGAGCTCGTGCTTGAGGCTGGGCCATTCGATGAAGGTGCAGGGCGCGCCGGCTAAGTCGGCGAACTGCCGACTAGCCTTTATTGAGGTTACTTTGTCGCTCCCACCATGCATGAGCAGCAGCGGCAATCGCCATTCGGAAGCATGTTTTAAAGCCCATACCCCGGCACCTTGTACGCTGAGGAAGAAACGAGCGGTGATGGAGCCGTGGCCAAGCGGATCCTCCTGATATCGTTTGAGCATGACCGGATCAGAAGTCAAATGGTCACCGTTCATAGGTCTTTTATTGGTATAAGACGGGAATAATCGATTGATCACCCGCGCAATCATCACTTGGAGCGGAGGCGGGTTGAAGGCGAGCATTAGCCAAGGGCCCGTTACGATCACTCCGTTTACCTCCGGTTTCCGCCGGAGAACGTAGTTCAGCGTAACGTTGCCGCCCATGCTATGTCCGTATAGGAATACCGGTGCATCCGGGAAGCTCTCTTTTGCCGCAATCAGCATCGAATCGACGCCGCGAAGCAGCGCATCATAAATAGGTGTATGCCCGCGTTTGCCTTCGTTCTTCCCATGTCCGACCTGATCGAAGCCGAAGACCGCATACCCCGCTGCCGTGAACATTTCAGCAACATGCTCATAGCGACCGATATGCTCACCCATCCCGTGGATGAGACAAATAACGGCTTGAACGAGCTGCCGATTCTCGGGCCTCCATTCACAAGCATAACGAACGGTACCATCTTCGCACTGCAGCTGAAAACTACGCTCAATCATCATTCTGCCTCCCGTAGGCGCTCATTCCGCCAGATGCGATTTTTCCGAATTGTTCTCTACATTGCTAATTCAAACTTTACCATAGTAGAACCGGGAAAATAAATGTGAACGCGAATCCCCCAAATTTTAGACTGGAAAGAAAGAAGGAGATACGGCATTATAGAGAGAAGTTGAACGGTAGCAAGTTTATTCTAATAAACCTAATGGTGTTGGATCAGGAAAGGTGGACGTATGCGTAAAACGAAAGTAGGTATCATTGGCAGCGGCGCAATCAGCGGCATTTATCTGGAGAACTGCACGGGCATCTTCAGCGGCGTGCTTGAAGTTGTAGCCATTGCGGATCTGTTCGTAGAATCGGCGCAAAAGCGTGCAGAAGAGTTCGGCATTCCCAAAGCGTGCTCACCTCAAGAACTATTGGCAATGCCCGAGGTCGAAATCGTCATTAACTTAACTTCCCCGACTGTTCATACGGATGTAAACTTGCAAATCCTGCATGCCGGCAAGCATGTCTATGCGGAAAAGCCGTTCGCGCTAACACGTGAAGATGCGGACCGCGTCCTTGACCTGGCTCGTGAAAAAGGGCTCCGCGTCGGAATCGCGCCGGATACGTTCCTTGGTGCAGGCCTTCAAACCGCTCGCAAGCTGATTGAAGATGGCTGGATCGGTACGCCTTATGCGGCAAGCGGCTTGATCATTATGGGTAACGCTTACGATGCGATGCATCCTCAGTTCCACAATTACCTGCAAACCGGCTGGGATCCGCTTTTTGATATGGCTCCATACTACTTGACGGCATTCGTTAATTTGCTTGGTCCGGTTCGCAAAGTGTCGGGCTCCGTAGGCAATGTGAACCGTGAATTTACGGTAACGAATCCCAAATCGCCTCGTGTTGGCGAAACGGTGCCTGTTACGGCACCTATGCATGTTTCGGCCTTGCTGGAGTTCGATAACGGTGTATCTGCAACGCTGCAAGTTGGCAAAGAAAGCTTCGGTTATACGCCGCGCCTTGAGATTTACGGTACAGAAGGCAATCTGGTAGTTAACGATCCTAACATGTTTGACGGTGCAATTACGCTCCAGCAAGCAAACGGTACGGTGAAAGAGTTCCCGTATTCCCACGGTTTCTCGAAGAACAGCCGCGGCATTGGCGTAGCCGACATGGCTTACGCGATTCAATCCGGCAGACCGCACCGGGCAAGCGGAGAGCTGTCCCGTCATGTGCTTGATATTACAATTGGTATACTCGATAGTGCTGAGAGCGGCAAACATATTGCAGTTACAGCACCTTGCGAAGTTCCGGCTGCACTGCCGCTTGGCTTGAAATATAATCAACTAGACGCATAGCACATTTGAAATAAGATGGGGGTCTTCATATCATGAGTGAAAAAATTCGAGTTGGACTGATCGGTTACGGTTTTGCCGGCCGTATTTTTCATGCGCCATTTGTAGATGCTGTTGAAGGGCTGGAGCTGGCTGCCGTTGTTGAGCGCAGGTCCGCCCATTCCAAGGAGAAATACCCTGGGGTAAATGTCGTAAACGACGTCCGTCATTTGTACGAGGATCCGAGCATCGACCTCATTATCGTGACGACGCCGAGCACGGATCATTACGCGTTCGTGAAAGACGCGCTGCTCGCTGGCAAGCATGTGGTTGTGGAGAAACCATTCACACCGACTTCCGAAGAAGCGGACGAGCTGATCGCGCTGGCCAAAGAGCAGGGCAAAGTGCTGAGCGTCTATCATAACCGCAGATATGACGGCGATTACTTGACCGTCCAGGAGCTGCTTCGTCAAGGCATGATCGGCGAAGTAAGAGATTGCACCTTCTCATGGGACGGCTTCGATCCGGTCATGAGATCGACGAACTGGCGTGAAGGAGCACAGCCGGGTACAGGCGTGTTCTACGATCTGGGCGTTCATCTCTTCGACCAAGCCCTTACGCTCTTCGGCATTCCGGATGCCATTAACGGCGATGTCCGCGTGCAGCGAGAAGGAGCAGAGGCTCATGATTTCTTCGATGTGACCTTGTTCTATGGCAATCAGATGAAAGTAAGAGTGAAATCCTCGAAGTTTGTGCGCGAAGCCAGCCCGCGTTATGTATTGCATGGCACGGAAGGCTCTTTCGTCAAATACGGAACGGATCCGCAAGAGGCCGCGCTGATTGGCGGAGCGATGCCCGGCGATCGCGGATTCGGCATTGAACCGCGCGAAAATTGGGGAAAGCTCAATTCTTCGATCGGAAGCATGCATGTTGAAGGCGTTGTTGAAACGTTTCACTCGTCTTACAAGGGATATTATGACAATATTTACAAACATATCATCGGACAAGCGGAGCTGAATGTAAAACCGGAAGAAGCGCGAAATGCGATCCGTTTGATCGAGCTTGCGCTTCAAAGCAGTGAGGAAGGCAGAACGCTGCCGGTTAAGCTGTAGGCTGAATCACTCGTCTGCAAAATAGGAGGAACGAAGCTATGTTTCCATTCCAAGCGTCATTGAACGCATCGACATTATTTCCTTTTAAGCTGAATGTGCTGGAGCAGATTAAGGTTGCTGCCGAAGCAGGTTATGAAGGTATTGAGCTGTGGGTTTCGGATATTGAAGCTTTCCTTGCTGGCGGCGGTACTGCGGAGCAAATCAGAGAGTGTCTAAGCCGTAACAACGTTGTATTTGCAAACGCGATCGCTTTCTTCAAGTGGGCAGATGTCGATGCAGCTGTTCGTGCCGAGGGTTTTGCCCAAGCGGCTCGAGAGCTGCGCATGCTGGCTGAGCTGGGCTGCCGCGCTGCGGCTGCGCCTCCTTTTGGCGATGTGGCTAGCGTTTCGCTCAGCGACATGGGACAGTATTATGCGGAACTGACGGCGCTTGGCCGCGAGATCGGCATTGATGTTTACTTGGAGTTCTGGGGAAAAGCGAGCAAGCTTTCGACCGTTAACGAAGCGAAGGAAGTCGTTCTGGCTTCCGGCATCGAACAAGCGCAAGTATTGCTGGACCCGTTCCATATGTACACGGGTGGAAGCGGCGTTGAGGACTTGAAGGAGCTGCAAGGCAGTCAGATCGGCATCGTGCATGCCAATGACTACCCGGCTGCTCCTTCAAGGGAAGTCATTACGGATGCCGAACGGGTATTCCCCGGAGAAGGCGTTGCTCCTTTGAAAGAACTAGCCGAAGCGTTATACGCTTCGGGCTACCGTGGTTTTCTATCGGTGGAATTGTTCATCGAGGACTTCGGAAGCCTTACGGCTGCGGAAGTGGCGAGCAAAGGGATCACGACATTGAAGCAAGCTTTTCAGGTGGAAGGGTAACGAATTGGCGTATTACGAGGGCTGGGCATTCGGATCAAATCCGGTGCTCGGCCCTTTTCCAATATCTTCTTTACAGCCAGGCACCTGCAGTCCTATAATCGACTCGATAGCGCCAAATCAGGTTCTAAGGGGATGCTGTAATGAAACTGTCCGTATGTTTGGATGCTTTGTATCATGGGAAGGATTTTTTCGCGAGCTTAGAGGAAGTTCGCGGCATTGGGTATGACACCGTCGAGTTCTGGTCGTGGTGGGATAAGGACGTGGAACGTCTTGCACAAGTTGCAAGCGATTACAACATGACGATAGCGTCCATGTGCGTGAAGTCGGCGAATTTGGTCGATGAATCATTGCGAGAGGACTATCTGAATGGACTTCGTGAGAGTATTGTCGCTGCCAAGCAGCTTAACTGCCGCACTTTGATTTTGACGGTTGGGCAGGAACTTGTCGATGTACCGCGGGACGTGCAGCAGCAATCCATCATTGACGGACTTCGCGCGAGCGCGCCGCTTGTCGAGGAAGCCGGCATCACGATCGTGCTGGAACCGCTAAACACGCTTGTTGATCATAAAGGCTATTATTTATCTTCATCGGAAGAAGCTTTTCATATTCTCCGGCAGGTCGGAAGTCCGAATGTGAAGCTTGTCTTCGACATCTATCATCAACAAATTATGGAGGGCAATTTGCTTGCCAACATCCTTCCGAATTTGGAGCTGATCGGTCACTTCCATGCTGCGGGCAATCCGGGCCGTCATGAACTGAGCTCGGGGGAGCTGCATTATGGACGGATATTTGAGGCCATTGATGCCGCTGGTTATAAAGGCTACATGGGATTGGAATATTTCCCGGTTGCCGCGCCGGGGGTTGGGTTGAAGGAACTGCTCGCCGCTTCTCGATAGGGAGTATATGAGGCGTGGGCGGTCGCGGTCTCGGCAGCGGTATCAGTTACGGATGAATGGGCATTGGCAGGGGCAGTTGAGTAGTTCAAGATAGAGTATTTGCGCATGAAGGACAATGGGAGGAGCATGAATGATGAAGTTGACGGATGAGCAGCTTGCGTTCTTTGACACCTATGGCTTTATTAAGTTTGCCGGACTCTTGAAGGATGAAAATGAATGGATCACGGAGGAATTCGAAGCGGTTTTCCCGATGCTGGAGGAGAAACATGACGGCTCCAAGCGTACGATGATCGTTCCGTTCGTCGACCAACGCGAGCGGCTGTGCTCGTTGGTCGATGACCCGCGAATTGCCGGGATTGCTAAATCGCTGCTGGGCGAGGATTTCAACTACATGGGCAGCGACGGGAACTACTACACCGGCGACACGCCTTGGCATCGGGATGGGGAGAACCGGGCGCGCCGGCATATCAAGATGGCGTTGTATCTGGATGAGCTGGACGGGTCAAACGGAGCGCTTCGTGTAATGCCCGGGACGCATCGGTTGGATGACCAGTATGGACAGGATGCGGCAAAAGTTTGCCGGTCCATTGGCCAGCTTGGCATTCATGGTGCAGACCTGCCTGCACAGGTGCTCGATGTCGTGCCCGGCGATGTGCTGGTGTTCGACCACAATCTGTTTCACGCTTCCTTCGGAGGAAGCTCGCAGCGCCGAATGTTCACCTTGAACCTGTGCCAGCGCTTTAAGGATGAGGAGATTGATGAGCTGCGCAGCTATATCTTGATGCATGCCCATTTTCGCGGCGAGCACTATTACGGCAAAGCGATGCTAAACAGTGCCACTGAGGAGCGGCGCATCCATTTGGAGCAGGTTGACTCCGTCTGCGGCGACTTCGCCAAACGGACCGAGCACCTCCCGCGCCTGCCGATGCGGATCGGCATGCCTTAAATTGCAAAGCCCCACCGGAGAACGGTTATCCGTTCCTTGGTGGGGCATTTTTTTGTAGGGGAGAGTTGAGCTCACAGCGAAAGAAGAGTACCAAGGGATCTACATGGGAGTAACTTGGCAGAATGAGCGAAAGAAGGGGACGAGGGGATCTACATGAGAGTGAAATTGGTGGATTGTGCGAAAGAAGGGTGCGAGGGGATCTACATGAGAGCTAGTTTAGTAAATGTGTTGCTCAAGGAGCTACACTTAGCTCCATTTAGTCAAATTTCGATGAATGTGTTGCTTAGGGAGCCACACTTAGCTCGTTTCGACCGAGTTTCGGCGGAATGTGTTGCTCTGGGGGCTATTCTTTGCGAGATTCATCGGAATGAGGGAAAGAAGAGTACCAAGGGATCTACATGGGACACCGGAGCAGTTCCAGAACATGCGCGGCTAGCATTAGCATTGGCAACACCACCATCACCATCACCATAGCAACAAAAGGGCAGCAGCCTAAAGCCATCTCGCGATGCGCCTAAGAGCCGCTGCCCCTTCTCTATTTTTACAACTTAAACCGATCTACTCGTTCCTGCAAATCCTCGGCCATTTTGGTCAGGAAGGCGGCCGATGCGGCGATTTCTTCCATGGATGCCAGCTGCTGCTGCGCGGCGGCGGATACATTTTGCGCAGCCATTGCGTTCTCTTCCACAACCTCGGAAATCGCCCCGATTGCAGCTACTGTTTCTCTGCCGTCATTCGAAATCTGCTGCGAGACATAGGTAACCTCTTTAATCTGCGATTCCACTTCGAGCACAGAGCCTTGAATTTGCTTAAACAACACGCCTGCGCGGCTGATAACGGCAATTCCCTCCGTTACTTCAACCGATGTGGCTTGCATGGATTCAACGGCCATATGCGTACTGCTCTGCATGGATTGGACAACCTCGATAACGCCTTTGGAGGAAAGGGCGGTTTGCTCGGCCAGCTTCTTCACCTCTTGAGCGACCACGGCAAAACCTCTCCCATGCTCGCCGGCTCTGGCTGCTTCAATGGATGCGTTCAAGGACAACAGGTTTGTTTGGTTCGATATCTCTTGAATCATACCAACCATTTGACTGATTTCTACCGATTGAACCGACAAATTGGTAATGACTTGGGACAGATGCTCAAACGTGCGCTCGATCGACTGCATTTGCGCTACGGCAGTTTGAATCGCTTCATTACCCTCCGCTGAGATATGGGAGGTTTGAACCGCAACTTCGGTTACTTGCTGTGCATTGGAGGCGATCTCTTCCACACCTTTAGACATTTCATCGACCGAAGAGGAGCCGAGCTTTACGCTGTTCACTTGCTTCTCGGCGCCGACTGCCATCAGTTGAATGTTCTCTGCGATGAACTGTGTAGCGACCGACGTCTGATCGGAGCTGGCGGAGAGCTGCTCGGAAGATGCGGCGAGCTGATGAGAGGTTTCGTTTACCTCGGTGAGCAGCGTCTTCAGGGAATGAATCATATCGTTGAAGCTTGTGCCAAGCTGCGAGATTTCGTCATTGTTGCCGTGTGATGTATCGATAGCAACCGTTAAATCGCCTCCGCTGATTTGTTTGGAAACGGTGATCAATCTTCGAATCGGAGCGACGATGGAGCGGATGATGAAATAGATGAGCGCTGCGCCGACAACCATGCAGATCACGATAACAAAAATGGTTTGATACAGAATGGCTGCCGCATCCTCATTGATTTCATCCACGCTGAATGTACCCGCAAGCTTCCAGCCTGTCATGGTGTTCGTTATGACGGATTCCTTCATCGTCTGGCCTTTCTCTTCGTAGGTGAAAAAGGCGGAATCAGCTGCATACATCGGCAATGCGATTGCTGTAGGCACGGGAGCTCCGGGCTGCGCCTTCGGGTGAATCAAGTAGGTTTTGTCTGCGCCGGAGATCGTGACATAACCGTCCTTGCCGATCTTCACCATCTGAATTTGCTTGGATAGAGCGCCTAGATTAAGGTCAACGCCGATAACAAACGAATGATCCGGTGCGGATTTGGCGATGGTCACGACGATTTTGCCGTCAGTTGCATTAACATATGGAGCAGTAACGATAATTTGGCCGTTCTGTTTCATCGCTTGCTCATACCAAGGGCGTGTCCGTGGGTCAAAATCCTCCGGCAGCTCCTGCTTAGGTGTGAGGAGCATCTCACCTGTTGCGGTGCCGACGAACGTGTTGTCAATCTCCGGGTGAAGCTTCCCAAACTTCTCGAGTTTGCCCCGCAGGTCAACAGGATCAGCCGCGGATAGACTTTGCGAGAGGAAATCGACGTCTCTGCGAATCGGCTCGACATAGCCGGTAAGCATTTGATCCAGCACGCGGACATTTTCGTTAACGGTCGCGTTCATTCGTTCTTCAATTTGATCTTTGGCGGTACCGTACGAGAACCAGCCAATGGCAAGGCTCGGAATAAGCAGGATAGCCGTAAAAGCCAGAATGAGCTTGTTTCGAAGCGTTAGTGCGAATAAATTGCGTTTCATGAATAGGACCAACTTTCTATTGTCTCATTTTATGGAAGCTGTGGTTCATTGCAGGCATTGTGACATGAATCATTATCCACCTAAACTATTAAATAATGTTGTGAAAAGGTGTGGAAAACGATTAGGTTTTTGTTAGTTCTGTTAGCGCGCACAGGGGAAAATAAAAAAACGAGACCATTGCGGTCTCGTTTAAGGAGAAGAATCATGATTTGGTAAAGCAAAGCAGATTGTCGTCGCTGTGGAGATGGATCAGAATCGCTTGCTGGATCAGTTCCAAATCCTTCGTTCGAAACGCATCGAGCAGATCCTGATGATCCTTCTCCATGTGGTCCAAGTCGTAGAACGGCAGGTTTTTGGAGAAATGCAGGCGGATCTGATTGACGATGCTTTGCCATGTGAGCATGACCGTGCGTTCAGAAGCCATTTCCAGAATGGACTGGTGAAAAAGAATGTCCAGATCAACGAGCCGACTCTTCGTGCCGCTCGCCACAGCTTCTCTCATCTCATCGACGATGCTCTGCTGCTTGCTGAAGAAGGGCTCGTCCAGCTTATCCAAATACCGTTTCACCACAAACCACTCGATATGGAAGCGGATCGGCATGAGGATGTTCTGCACTTCATCGGCGTCGAGATCGGCGACGATCGTTTCTTTATAGGGAACGGAGAGCAGCAGGCCTTCGCGTTCGAGCTGGCGAATTGCTTCGCGAATAGGGCCGCGGCTGACACCCATTTGCTCTGCAATCTCCATCTCTTTAATGCGCGCGCCGGGCTGCAGATGTCCGTTAAGGATCGCTTCTCGTAAATCGTGCGTCACTTTCTCGCGAAGTGACGTATTTGCTTGCTGCTTAAATGTGAATTCAGCCATATCAGAATTGCTCCCTTATAAGAGTAAGACCCCCATGATGGTGCCTGGTAAACCGGATAAATCCTAGTATACGTTGAATGCTTAGAAAATGCACTTAGTTTGTATTTTGTTAACAATCGACAATAAACAATTAGGGTGAATATTGTTGACAATAATTCAAGCCCAGAACTACAATAAGTTTAATTCAATGTAAGCGCTATACATGATGAATGCGGCGAACATTTTACGGCATGAAGATATTACGCGAGCAGGGGGAACCGGCAATGAGAATTACAGAAGTGGAATCGATTTATTTGCGTATTCCGGATTTGGATGCTGAGCGCTGCGATGGTACGCAGGATACGCTTATGATCCGCATTCATACGGATGAAGGGATTACCGGCTATGGTGAGGTTGACTCTGTTCCGCTTGTGGCGAAGGCTGCCATTGATGCACCGCCTTCTCACTCGATTGCTACGGGTCTCCGCTCGCTACTAATTGGCGAAAATCCGCTTGAAATCGATCGTCTGTGGGACAAAATGTACCGCGGTACGATCTATTTCGGCCGCGGCGGTCCGGTCATGCATGCGATGAGCGGCATCGATATGGCGCTGTGGGATATTGCCGGCAAGAAGGCCGGCCGTCCGGTGTCCGAGATGCTCGGCGGCACCTATCGTTCCAAGCTGAAAGCTTATGCGAGCTCGCTTATGCCGGACACGATTGAAGAAGCGGTTCGCCTGGCAGGGCAGTTCGCTTCGGAAGGTTACAAGGCAATGAAGTTCGGCTGGGGGCCGATCGGCCGCGATCCCAAATTCGATGAACAGCAAATTCGCGCCATCCGCGAAACCGTGGGCGAAGACACTGACGTGATGATCGACGGCGGTCTGGCTTGGGATCTGAAAGGCGCACTCCGCATGGCGGAAGTGTATGAGAAGTACGGCGTGTTCTGGCTTGAGGAGCCGCTTCATCCGGAGGATCTGGTCGGCTATCAGGAGCTGTCCAGACGGACGACGCTACGCATAGCAGGCGGGGAGCAAGAGAGCGGCGTAACCGCGTTCCGCCGGTTGATTGAAGATGGCGGACATGATATTGTCCAACCGGATTTGGGCCGCTGCGGCGGGCTGACCGAAGGCAAACGCATCGCGTACATGGCGCATGAGCGTCATAAGCTTGTTGTACCGCATGCGTTTAAGACGGGGATTCTGGTTGCGGCGAGCACGCATTTTGCTGCGGCGATTCCGAACGGATTCATGATCGAGCATACCGCTTCCACTTCGCCGCTTGCACGCGACTTGGTTTCGGAGGCGATTACGTTTAAGGACGGCTACGTGTACGTACCGGATCGTCCGGGTCTTGGCGTTACGGTCGATGAAGCAGTCGTGGAAAAATATCGCGTCAAATAGGGGGATTCATCTCACATGGAAAAAGCAGGGAGGTTCGAAAGCAAGGTCGCGCTGATTACAGGCGGCGCAACAGGTGTCGGCTATGCAACGGCATGCCGTTTGGGCTCGGAAGGCGCGATCGTCGTCATTTCGGGACGCCGCTCGGATGTCGGAGAGCATGCTGCAGCTGCGCTAGTCGAGCAAGGTTATCGCGCTTCGTTTATCGCATGCGATGTGTCGGACGAAGCGGCGGTTGCCGCAATGTTCGCGCAAGTGGAGGGGGAGTTCGGGCAGCTTGATATTCTCGTCAACAATGCGGCTACCTTCGAACCGATGCGATTCCTCGGTGCAGAGATGAAAGACTGGCGTAAGGTGTTCGATATTATCGTCGACGGCACCTTCCACTGCACGCAAGCGGCTGCGCGCATGATGACGGCCAAGGGAACTCGCGGATCGATCATCAATGTGTCCTCGATTAACGGCAGCCGCGCGCTGGAGGAATCATCGAGCTACAATGCGGCGAAAGGCGCGATGGACCAGTTGACGCGCAATACGGCGCTGGAGCTGATCGATGCCGGTATTCGGGTGAACTCGGTTGCGCTCGGGTTTATCGAGACGCCGATGTCGGTGGTGGATGGCGTCAAGGAACATGAGACGGCGTGGTTTCAAGATATTTATGTCGCCCGCGGCAAAATCGCCCAAAGGCGTCAGGGGCAGCCGGAAGAAGTGGCCGGCGTCATCGCGTTCCTTGCATCCGAGGATGCATCGTATATGTGCGGTGCGGTCATTCCGGTTGATGGCGGATTGTCAATAACCTTTTGATAAACGAGAGAGGTGCGGGAGTATGGCTCCTTGCGCCTCTTCATCCTGAGAGGAGATTAAAGGCTATGCGAGCACTTATCTATGAAGGTCCGAAGGAAATGAATGTAAGGGAAGTCGAAGCACCGATCGCCGGGGAAGACGAAGTTGTCATTCAGGTCGCGTACAGCGGGATCTGCGGTTCGGAGCTGAGTGGATACTTAGGCAAAAACTCGCTCCGCAAGCCTCCGATGATCTTCGGCCACGAGTTCTCCGGCACGATTGCCTCCATGGGCAGCCGGGTTGAGGCATCCGGCGCTTGGGCGATTGGACAGCGCGTCACGGCGAATCCGCTTGTAACTTGCGGCCATTGCGACAGATGCGCGAGCGGCAGGCAGCAGCTGTGCGTCTCGAGGAAGCTGCTTTCCGCGGCGCTGCCCGGCAGCAACGCGGAATATGTGAAGATTCCGGCAGCCTTTGTCTATGCGGTGCCGGATGGCATGACATTGCAGCAGGCTGCATTGGCGGAGCCGACTGCATGTGCGGTGCGTGTCGCGGAGCTCGCGGCTGCGAAGCCGACGGACAAGGTGCTTATTCTCGGCATGGGGCCGATTGGGCTGCTGGCTCTGCAAGCGGTGCTGCAATATGGCGTTAGTGATGTCATTGCCGTGGACATGAACGAGGATCGCCTTGCGATTGCGCGTCGTCTTGGCGCGAAGCATGTGATTTGTCCAGCCGGCGTAGATACGCTGGAGGAAGTGAAGCGGCTGACCGGCGGCAGCGGCGTGAACATTGCCATCGATGCCGTGGGTGCGGGATTAACGCGCAAACAGTGCGTTTTGGCTTGTGCGACCGGTGGTCGGGTTGTTTTCACGGGGCTGCATGAGGAAGAGTCTGCGCTGCCGATTAATATCGCGATTCGGAGCGAGATTACGATGACGGGTTCTTTTGCCTATTCGGCTATAAATTTCCGCACGGCGCTTCAGTGGTTGGAGGAAGGCCGCATTGGACTCGATGAAGGCGTAATAGAAGCGCCGCTTAGCGAAGGCGCGAAGTGGTTTGAGACGTTGCTCGGGTCGCCGGGCCATGTGTCCAAAGTATTGCTGGTTCCGGGAGGTGCGTCGTAATGCCGCGTTTTGAAGAATGGCACTCGCCGATTGCCGGCATTAGCCGCAAAATTTTCCGCCCCGGCCAATCGATCATGAGTATGATGCTTACGCTAGACTCGGGATCGATCGGTCCCGCACATTCGCATCCGCATGAGCAGCTTACTTTTGTCATCAGCGGCAAAATCGCCATGACGATGAACGGCGAAACGATAATTGTCGGCGCAGGCGAGCAAATTCACGTGCCCGGCGATGCGGTGCATGAGGTGAAGGCGCTGGAGGATACGGTGATGATCGAGAACTTTACGCCGTTGCGCGAGGATTTGCTGGCTACGATAACGGAGTAGGGAATCGGGATTGGCTGGTTAGAGAAGTAATCTGTGAGGCGAAAGGGTGGGCATACCTGTGACCGTTACGGTGGATACGAATTGGACGTATAACGACATTCGAACGGTGCTGCTGGAGAATGAGCTGCTCCGTGTCATCATTATGCCGGACCTTGGCGCGAAAATATGGCAGATCACGTTCAAGCCGCGCGGCAAAGATCTTCTGTGGCATCATCCTCGGATGAAGCCGCGCAAGCTTGCGCTGCATACCGTCTATGACGATCATTTTTTCGGCGGCTGGGATGAGCTGTATCCGAACGATATCGCGGAGACGATCGATGGCGAGCCGTTCCCGGATCACGGGGAGATCTGGACGCTGCCGTGGCAGTATGCGCTGGAGCGGGTGGACCCTGCAGAAGTCACGCTTCACATGTGGGTGGAGACGCCAATCAGCGCAACGCGCTTGAGCAAGCGAGTTACGCTTCGCGCCGGTGAATCGAAGCTGCGCTTTGCCCATACGATTACGAATCTCGGCCGCAAGCCGCAGCCGTATTTGTGGAAGCTGCACGCGGCGATGGCAGCCGATGAGCATTCGCGGATTGATCTGCCTGCCCGCACCATGGAGATGGAGGGCTTCGGCTCGCCGCGTACGGGTAAAACCTCGTACAGCTACCAGTGGCCGTATTCCGAGGATGACGCTGGCGAGGTGCATGATATGCGGCAAGTGCTGCCGCACTCGTCAGGCGTCAGCGAGTTCCAGTATGCCACGGATATGCAGGCTGGCTGGTGCGCTTTGACGCATACGCGGGAAGGCATCGGATTTGGCCTGAGCTATGATAACCGCGTGCTGCCCACATGCTGGCTGTTCGCATCCTACGGCGGCTGGCGCGAGCTGCAAACCGTCGTGCTGGAGCCATGTTCCGGCTATCCGGTCGGGCTGCAGGACGGACTGGATCGCGGAACGCATCAGGTCTTGCAGCCGGGAGAGACGGTGTCTTGCGCCGTCATCGCTACGGTGTATGAGGGGCTGTCCGCCGTCGAGCATATCAATGCAGACGGTGAAGTGACCGGCAAGGCGGGTTGAGCAACCTGTTGCTCTAATGCTAGTTAGCGGTTGGCCGAGAGCAGGATTTTCCTACTCTCGGCTATTTTTTTATGCTGATTTGGAGCTGAGAGTTCGGTTTTCGAACTCTCAGCTATTTTTAAGCGCTAATTTGGATCTGAAAGTTGGATGTCGGAACTCTCGGACGCCGAATAGGAGGTTAATTGAAGGGATTGCCAGCTGAGCGTTCGATTTTGGAACTCTCAGTTGCATATTGATGCTGGTTTGGAGCTGAGAGTTTCATTTTCGAACTTTCAGACGGCGAATGGTGGGTTAATTGTAGGTGCAGCCAGCTGAGAGTAGGATTTTCCTACTCTCGGCTATTTTTATGAGCTGATTAGGTGCTGAGAGTCGCGTTTTCCGTCTCTCAGTCTCCGAACAGGGGGGGGTAGTTGGTGGTAAGGTTTGCTGAGAGTAGGATTTTCCTGCTTTCAGCTACTCTTATGTGTTGATTAGGTGCTGAGAGTCGGATTTTCCGCCTCTCATTTTCCGATTAGGGGGTTAGCTGGTTAGATTGCTAGCTGAGAGTAGGATTTTCCTACTCTCAGTTCTTTTTATGAGCTAATTTGGAGCTGAGAGTCGGATTTTCCACCTCTCAGTCTCCGAACAGGGGGGAGTTGGTGGAAAGGTTTGCTGAGAGTCGGATTTTCCGCCTCTCAGCCTCAGAACAGGGGGTTAGTTGGGGGGATGCCGGCTGAAAAGTTGAGTTTCGACTTCTCAGAGGGAGAACCTTGCGAGAATGGAGCAACTATGGAGCGATGGCGACACCTTAAGCGGAATAGCAAATTTTTCGCGTTCGCAGCAGCGTTGGTGGAAGAGTCGCTGGAAAGGCATGTAACTTTTCCCTGTGAGCCTCGTCTATAGAGGTGAATCGCAAACGAGAGTTGAGAGGAGCATGTCGCAATGAAGTCATGGAAACATACCACGCTTGCGCTGGTGGCGGCCGGGATGATCATGTCCAGCACCGCCGTAGCCGGAGCCTCTGCACAAACGAACCCGGATCCGAATGCGGGCTACGATGGCCAAGTGATGCCGGCTGTGTCGAATAAGGTGCCTTTTGCTAAGCCGGTCTGGACGGTAGAACTGGACAAACCTACGATAGAGAACAGCTACCAAGCCCCGATTGTGATCGATAACGGCACATTTTTCACCATTAAGGCCGGTGTGCTGCAAGCGCGCTCGATACTAACCGGCAAGCTGGTCTGGTCTTACGGCACGAAGCTGCAGGCCGGAGCCATCCAGCTTCAAAACGGCAGCTTATATGTAAGCGGCCAAGACGGCGCGGTGTATCAAGTGGCTGCCAAAACAGGCACGGCCAAACGAATCTATCAGGCGAATAAGAAGTCCACATTCAGCCAATTTAAGGTGGAAGGCAATACGCTGTATTTTGCCTCCTCGCTGGGGCTTGTCTCGGTTAATCTCGCAACGGGTCATGAAAAATGGCGCAATACGGATGTGAACAGTATTCCGGCGAAGGTCGGCGGCAAGCTGCTCGTGATGGCGATGGAGTCCGGCGCGATCACGGTGACGACTACATATGCCATAGACGAAGCTACCGGCAAAACCATGTGGCGGCTGGCGGGCAGCCATTCGCATGTGCTGAAGGTGGATGGCGAGAAGCTTTATTTTGAAAACGATTGGCCGAAGAACGATACCACCAAATTTCTCGTAGAGCTGGATGTTGTCGATCTGCAAACGGGCAAAGTCATCGATACGAAATCTTTTGTCCCCGTGGAGCAAGGGGAAGATCCGATGTACCAATACGCAACGAAGCTAGTGATTGAAGGGGACGAGGTCTATGTATCCACCAAGGACCATCAGGTCTATCACTATAATTTGAATGCCGATCCGGCGGTTGTGAAACCGGAGCTTATCCAGGATGACGGGACATGGATCGCCGGACCTTATAACGGCAAGCTGATTTATAAGAACGGAGACAACATCGGTCTGCATGCGCGCAAAATAGTCGATCATTCGCAGGTTTATTATCAGGGGCTCGACAATCCGGCCAGCCGAGTCGATCTTATCGATTCGGGCCTGTATGTCGGTCAGACCGACGGCGAAGTGTATGCGCTGAACGTTGCGACAGGCAAAGCCCTTTCCCGCTATCAAACTTCCGCGCGGAGCTACGCTCCTTTCCAAGTGGCGGGGGATAAGCTGCTTGTGCAGGCAGAAGGCAAGCTTTACGCGCTTACGCTTCCGGCTGAACTGCGTAAGCCGATCAGCGGCACAGGACTCGGAACCGGAGCGTTTACCAAAGCGGATGCCAGCCTCTCCATCGATGGCCAGCTCAAGAAATTCGAGCCCAGCATGATGACGACCGGCAATCGGATGCTGGTTCCGCTTCGTTTTCTCGTGAGCGAAATCGGGGCCGCAACGAGCTACAATGCACAAACCAAACAAACTACGGTCACGCGCGGTGACCGCTCAATTATTTTGGCGGAAGGAGCACCTTTTGCGACTGTGGGAGGCGGGCAGACCGCGTTGTCATATGCGCCTGTTGTGCTGGGCGGCAGCCTATACATTCCGGTCAGCGATATCGGCAAGCTGCTCGGAGTCACGGTGACGTGGAACGGGGGAACGCGAACGGTTGAAGTGAGCACGAAAAATTAGCCATGCGATCACGCCGGAGATGATGATATGAAGAAAAGAATAGTATCGCTCCTTCTGCTGCTTGTTTGCCTGACGGGATGCAAGAACGAGGAGACTTCGATCTCGCTCGCGGATGTCACAGAAATCTTTGGCCAATCCGGAATCGCCCTCATACCGATGCAGGACGCGAATCCGGCGGCAGTATTTTCGAAGACGTACAATGGCATCACACCCAGCCGGTTTGAAGTGGATAAGAAGCAGGACATTAGCATTTATGTATATCCCTCCGCGGGGGAGGCTGTTAAGGGGATTAAGGAATTCGAGGACCAGACAGCGGCCGCCGATGTGATTGCGCATGCCCGTTATCAAATTAACAATATCGTGCTTTATGACATCACGGATCTTAAGCCGAACAGGGATCGTGTAGCGAAGGTGATCCGGGACCTGCGCGGTTTTGCGGCAGTTTCCAATCCCCGGATGGATCTGTCCGAGGCGGACAAAGCGAAGTACCGTGAAATCGCTTGGGCAACCGTCGATGAGGAGCAGCGCAAGCATGTGATTGGACTCAGTACAGATGCCGAAGTGACAACGATGATCATGAACAATCAGTGGCTTGTGCCGAATAAGGATCGTACTAAGCTCCGTTACCATAAGCTGGTTACCGTAACGTTCAAAACCGATCAAGACGGGCTGCTTGGCCCTATTGTTGTCGTGATTAATCCTGTTAATCATGAAGTGGAAGGCTTCTTTCCAAGGTATTAATTATCGCGCGCGGGCTCTCCCTAATCACCTGTAGAAATGACAAAAACTGCTGGCGTTCAGAGATGGAGCGATCAAACGGCGAATGCTACGATAGCTTCAGGTTCCACTTGGTTACTTGCCAGCATGTGGATGTTGAAGGAGAGGGATGAGGATATGACGGCACAACGGTTGGACTTTATTGCTCCAAAGGAAGTTGCTTTTGCAGCGATCGACGATCATAAGCTGGAAGCGAAGGAAGTCAGACTTACGACGCTGTACTCGGGCATTAGCGCCGGAACGCAATTGACGGCCTACCGCGGAATGAATCCTTTTGTGAAAAAGCAGTTCAATCCGGAGCAGCGGATCTTCACGGATCGAATCGAGGAAGAATCCTCCTTGTATCCGGTGCGGGGCTGCTGGGGGTATGAAGAGGTTGGCGTCGTTTCGGAAATCGGCTCGGCCGTTAACGATATTAAAGAAGGCGATGTCGTATACGGGACTTGGGGGCATAAAAGCTCGCATGTCGTGACAGAGGACTTCGCGCGCGATCATCTGCTGCCGCAAGGACTTGATCCACTCGCCGGTATTTATTCGCAAATGGGTGCGATCGCGCTGAATGCGATTCTGGATGCGGACATTCACATCGGGGAAACGGTTGCCGTGTTCGGACAAGGCGTGCCGGGGCAGCTTGTTGCTCAGTTGGCTAGGCTGAATGGCGCGGAAGTGATTGCGATTGATCTCGACGATTATCGGCTCGGGTTCTCCGAGCGCTTCGGAGCAGCGCATACGATCAATTCGCGGAATTGCAGCGACGTTGCCAGCCGAATTAAAGAGCTGACAGGCGGCAGAGGAGCCGATATCGCGATTGAAATTTCCGGAGCTTCCGGCGCGCTGCATGAAGCGATTCGCTCGGTGGTCTACAACGGCCGAGTGGTGACCGCGGGTTTCTATCAGGGCGGAGCGAAGGACCTGTATCTCGGCGAAGAGTTCCATCACAACCGCGTTCAGCTCATCGGCTCGCAAATCAGCGGCATCAACCTGCAGCTGACGAATCGCTGGGATCGTCTGCGCATGGAAAGGACGATCATGGAGCTGGCATTGTCCGGCCGCCTGAAGCTGCCGGAGCTTGTCACGCACCAAGTACCGTTCGAACAAGCGGCAGATGCTTACCGGATGCTCGATCTCAATACGGAGAAATCCCTGCAGGTCGTATTGAAATTTTAGCGGTGGTGCTTGAAAACTCCGGCGAGGTTGCCGGAGTTTTTGTTTAGATTTGGGGGAGAGCCTCCCCGAGCTCATTGTGCGACAGTGGACGGAAATCCCCCCGCAGCAGACAGATTTCCCTCACGAGGTCAACCGAGGTGTTTGTATAATAGAAGGACAACCGCCCACGCGCCTCATCGAGTGGGGCAGTGAGGAGTCTGACCATGAAGAACAATCATCCGTGGCTTCCGCTTATTGAGAAAGCCTCGCTGCATATGCTGGAGCATGATTTGCACAGACGAACCGAGCTGCGGCAAGTGAACCGCAAGCTCCCTTTCTATATTGCATCCTACATCAAAGAAGGCTCGTGCAGGCTGCATATTGCGGGCCGCGATTATTTTGCGGGACCTGGGGATGTCGTGCTGATTCCCCCTTACGAGCTGCATGACCATGTCAAAGACACGAACGAGGAAACGGAATTTCTCTGGTGGCATTTTACGCTGCAGGTCGCGGGCTGTATCGATGCCCTGCAGGCTTTTCGTTTTCCGGTTATTTTTCGATTACCGGAGCCGGAGCAGTTTGAGTCGGTGTTTCATGAATACAGCAGGATAGCAGACGGAATGAGCTCGCTGTCGGGCAGCCTGATGAAGAAAGCCAAAGCGCTCGAACTGGTCGCCATTCTGATTGACGCCGCCATCCATCATCCGGATGTGCTGCTGAAAGCGGAGCATTCCGATCCGTTCATGAGCATGATGACGGAGCTGCTGGACAATCCGGAGCGCCGAATCGATCTTGCCGAGCTCGGCAAACGCTATTATATGCATCCCACCTACATTGCGGAGCGCTTCAAGAAGCTGTTCGGCATTACGCCGACGAGGCTGCAGCTGCAGCTTCGGCTTCGCAGAGCGAAGCAGCTCCTCGAAACCGAGAGCCGTCCGATCACGGAGATCGCGCGGTTGAGCGGATATGAGGACATTGACGATTTTTCGCGCTTTTTCAAAAGCAAAACGGGCCTCTCCCCGCTCAAATACCGGACAAGCCGCTTAGCCGGCGGAGCAGGCAGCCAATTCAACTAACCTTAACTTATTGGAGGACGTATCAATATGCTGAAATCGATTCGAGTCGGTATTGCAGGCCTTGGCATGATGGGACAGAAACACGCGCGCAATTTGCTTAGCATTCCGGGCGTTGAAGTCACCGCGGTTTGCGGCACGACGCTTGAGAAAGCGGAAGCTTTCCGTGAAGCGCACACAGGCGGCGCAGCTAAAGCTTATGAAGATTTCAATACCATGCTGGAGAAGGAAACGCTCGATGCGGTGTACATCTGCCTTCCGCCTTATGCGCATCAAGGGCAAGTGGAAGCGGCGGCGAGCAAAAGCATCGCGGTTTTCCTGGAGAAGCCGATCGCGCTGAATACCGAAATCGCCGAGCGAATGACTGCGGCGGTAGAAGGCGCAGGCGTCGTGTCGCAGGTTGGCTACCATAATCGCTTCGGCGCAGCAGTCAAAGAGTTGAAACGGCTGATCGAGGACGGTACGGCAGGCATCCCGACACTGTTCGATGGACGTTACGATTGCAACTCGCTTCATTCGTCTTGGTGGAGTGATCGCAATCTCTCAGGCGGACAGGTGTTTGAGCAGGTCATTCATACGTATGATCTGGCGATGTATTTCTTGGGTACGCCCGATAAGATCAGCGGCTTTACAGCGAACTTAAACCATCGCGAAGCGGTGGGTTACACGGTTGAGGATACAAGCGCGGCAGTTATTCGTTTCCGCTCCGGCGCGATGGCATCCATTACGGCTTCCAATTGTGCCGTGCCCGGAGAATGGAACTGCAGCTTTACGGTCATTTGCAGCAAACTGACAGCTTACTTCACGAGCGCGAACGATGCCGAGTTTGTGTTTACCGGCGGATCTGAGAACGCACGTCAAACCTTTGCCTCCGAACTCGACGTGTACGAGGATGAGACGGTTGCCTTCATCGCGGCCTTGCGCGGGGAAGGACCTGAGGTTTGCCCGATTCGCGAAGGGCTCCGCAGCTTGCGGTTAGTTGAGAATGTGATGCAATCGGCCGACGATGACGGCAGACAGATCGCTTACGTCGAATAAAGAACGAACCATTTTGAATAAAAGGTGTGTGTACGCTCATGCAGGCAAAAGCGATTTGGTACGATGAGTCCGGACAAGGACGCAATCTCTACGCGAGGTTCAGATTGACGCTGGATTTGAAGAGCAAGCCGGAGAACGCGATTCTCCATTTGTTCGCGGATACGACATACCAGCTGTACATTAATGGTAAGTATGTCCGTTTGGGCTCGCTGCGATTCGATCCCCGGCATCCGGTGTACGATTCCCATGATCTGAGCGGTTTGCTTCAAGAAGGCCGCAATGTGATTGCGGTGCAGGTCAACTACGTGGGGCACAAAACGTTTATCACGATGCTGTCGCAAGCCGGCTTGACGGCTTGGGGCGAAGTTACGCTGGCAGGCGGCGAACGAATCGAGCTGGCGACAGGAAGCGCAGTATGGAAAGCGTCCGCGGCGCCGGCTTATCGGTATGCGGCCAAATCGAGTTTGTTCTTGAAAGCAGGCGATCTCTATGATCAGCGTCTGGAGGAAACAGGCGATTGGAGCGGATTGGAGTTTGATGATAGCAGCTGGATCAGCGGCGGCGTAGAGCTGGCGAATCAACAAGCTTGGGGCGAGCCCGAGGCGCGGGGAATCCCGTATATGTCCGGAGAGCCGGTTCCGGTTGAGCGCGTGCTGCATCTGATGCCGCTTGAGCCTCAGGAATTGCTCTGCTCATTCAGCGTGCCTATGCCGCATGTGAATGAAATTCATGAGCCGGAGCTGACCAGCCGATTCATGGCGGTGAAGACGTGGATTTATTCGCCGGAGGACGTCGTCATTACGATGGGATTGTTCTACCAGAACAGCTGGATCAATGGGGAGCCGATTGCCAAAGGGCTGTATGCCGACGACAAAAGCATGCGTTTGAATCACCGCGTAAGTCTGCGCAGAGGGTGGAACGCTTATTTTGCCAAATGCGATTCGCTTCAAGATATGTACCACCACTACCTTGCACTGCCCGAAGGCTTCGGGTTAGTCGTATCGGCAGATCGTGATCCGGAAGGAACCGTACTGTTCCACCGTTCGCCGGTTGTCTCGCATGAATTGTATGCCTCTGCGATAAAGGGACGCGAGCTGCCTTTTGCAACGGAAGATGAGCTCGAGGATGCAGGCGGCTGGATCGAAGTCACGGTACATGAACAAGGCGAAAGCCCGACGATGTCCACAGGCTGGGACACGTACGGCCATGCATTCGAGTCGATCGAACCGGACCAATTAACGGATCGCGTCTTCTCTACTGCCGATTATCCGAATGGCTTCTCCTTACTTATCGACTTAGGTCTGACTCGGCTTGTGCTTCCGCGCGTTGTGCTTGAAGGCGCAGGAGGCGCGACGGTCGACCTGACTTATGGCGAGCACTTGAACGCGGACGGCAAGCATCTGCGCCATTACCATTGGTACGGGCTTGGCGACAGAGCTTACGGAGACAAACGCTCCGCGCAATTGGATTGGCGGTTAACGCAGCCGCGAGGCTTCCGTTATGTACAATTGACGGTGCGGAATCCAAAGCAAGATGTAGTGCTGAGAGGCTTGGAGCTTGCTTCTGCCAGCTATCCCGTGGAGACGAAAGGGACGTTCCGCTGCTCCGATCCGCTGCTTGAGCAGATTTGGGAGATGGGGGTTCGGACGGAAGCGGTTAATATGGAGGATGCGTATACGGACTGCGTGACGCGTGAGCGTGGGCAGTATATCCGCGATACCATTATCCAATATCACAATAATTTAGCGGTATTCGGCGATCAGGCATTGATGCGGCGCAGCCTTCAGCTTATGGGGCAATCGCCCGATGCGACGGGTAAATTCAGAGCAGTGTATCCGAATACGGGCGACTATACGATTTCGGATTTTGCGCTCAATGCGTTGGAAGGTTTCTGGGCGTACTATGAACAAACCGGCGATGCGCAGCTGGTAGAGACGTATTGGGATGCCATCCAACATAACCTGGCTTGGTTCCACGAGCTGGCAGATGAGCGCGAGGATCTGCTGCTCGACGCGGAGTGGGATGTGAAACGCGGCATTAATGCGCATTACGGCGGGTTCCATGGCGACCTGGCCATTGTAAAAGGGTACCTGGACATCACGGGCATTCACTGCGTGTTCAGCTGTACGTATTTGATTGCCCTGCGCGCCGCTGCGAAGCTCGCGGGAGCCATCGGCAAACGGGAAGAGATCAGCGAGCTGGAACGCAGAATCGCTACTCTTGAACAGTCCATCCGCGATACGTTCTGGGACGAGGAGCGCGGCTGCTACAGCGATAACGAGCAGAAGCTGTCTCACTCGGCGCACGCAAGCTTGTTCGCGGCACGCGCCGGCGTACTGACGGCCGAGCAGCTGGAGCCGGTGCGCGCGCATGTGCGCAGCGATCTCAAATCGCTGTTCGTGAACGGTTATGGGCCGGAGGATGGCGTGTATGTATCGCCGAGCTTCTCTTTTTATATTTTCGAAGGATTGTATTTGATTGGACTTACGGATACGGCTGAGCGGATGATGCGTCAAGGCTGGGGCTGGTTCCTGCAGAAGGGGCTGAAGCAGACGCCGGAGTATTACGACCTGGGACAAAGTCTATGCCACGCATGGTCTGCTTGCCCGACGTACTTCATGTCCACGCATGTGCTGGGCGTTCATCTGCCGACGATTGAGAAGCCGGACGAGGTTGTCATTCATGTGCAGACAGCTGAAGTAACGGAAGCCGAAGGCGCTGTGCCGCACGCACTCGGTCTGATTGAAGTGAAGTGGCATACGGACAAGAACGGCGCGCGCGTATTCGATTATGTTCGCGTTCCGGATGGTCTGAGAGCTACGATCGTGCAGTAACGAGTTGGATATAGATTGAGAGTCAACACCTCAGCCGGGAACGGCTGAGGTGTTTTTATATTGTTGGCTGTTCTAGCTCGAGCATACCGTCAAAGTGGCTCTCTGGAGTCCAACATGAGTGAAATGTTGCTTATCCAGCAGCATTTTGCCAAAAGCCCCATGCGCAAGCCGAAAAAGGATGCGGTTGAGTTGGGGAGTTTGGGGTGGCTGAGAGCTCGCATTTGTGACTCTCGGCTTCTTTGTCCGATGGGTTTGGTGAGGAGAGTTCCGTGTACCTGAATCGATCCGCTAGACAGATGAGACGTGGAAAACAGCGTGAAAAGCCTTTATTCGAGGCAGTTCAATCCAGCAATGCCAGCCCTCACAGAGGGTTACTAAAATTTCTCCCCCTCTTTCAAGCAAATTGTCTCATACACATTTTGTCGTTTCAGGGTATGATAATAAGTTGGGAAGAGCTTTTCCCATCCGGCGGGCGACACAGAGCTGAGAAAGGGCGGATTGCTTACGAAGACGGACTTCTTGCGGCTTAGAAACGTAACCTTCAAAAACAGAATTATTTTCATCTTCCTCATTAGCAGCTTGACTCCGTTTATTTGTTTGGGGTTCATTTCCTTCTACACGATCGATTCCATTATCGGCAATAAAGTGGAAAGCGCGCTTCAAAGCAATTTGAAGCAAGATATTATGACGCTGGAGAATGCGATCAACAACTTAAACCATGTTTCCCAGCAGTTGGCTTACGGCGGCGGAACGAACAGGCTGCTTGAACAGCTCGCTGTAGAGCAAGAGCCGTACGAACGGCTGAAGCTCACGAATGATATCAAGACGGAGCTTAACGTTATCTCCTTCTCCAATCCGAATGTCGGATTGATGATGTTTTACGATCCGGAGAAAGATACGCATGATTTCGAAAATTTCAGAGTGCGGGGAACCTTCAGGCCGAAGGAGCTTCCCGTGCTGGCAGCGTATTCGGAGATCACCTACTATGGTCCTTATAAGAGCTACAATGGCTCGATCAATCAGTTTGTGTTCAGCATTATGAGGAAAGTGAATTTGCCGGATCAGAACATTTACTTATACATAGAGACGGGTCGAAGTGCCATCGAGTCTTTATTCGCCCCGCAGAATCGCAAAGAAAGCTCGCGCCGCCTGCTCATTCTGGATGATCAGCGCCGGATTGCGTTCAGCGAGGTGCAGGATGCTTTTCCGGAGAATACGGTGTTTCCGGCCTCAGATCAGACATCCGGCTATCACGGCGATTATTTCTGGAATCGGGAGATCAGCAACCAAGGCTGGAGCATCGTCTCGGTTACGCCGGAGAATGAGCTGAATCAGGAGCGGAACCGCTGGTTATTCCAGATTACGGGGATCTTCCTGGCTTTCTTCGTCGGTGCCGTATTCTTCTCCTGGCTCTTATGGAAGATGGTATACCGGCCGCTGGATAAGTTTAATATGGAGATCAAATCGTTGATCCACTCCAATGCGAAGGAGCATACGGAAGTTACGCATATTCCGGAATTCGATTATTTGCTCTATCAGACGCGAAGCATGAAGGGCAAGATATGGGCCTTATATGAAGAAATCGAAGTGAAGGAGAAGCGGCGAGCGGATTTGGAGGTGGAGAAGCTGCTCTACCAGATCAATCCCCATTTCCTCATGAATACGCTCGATACCGTGCACTGGCTGGCTTTGATGAACGGGCAGCAGGAGATCGACAAGCTGGTGCTTTCTTTGAATAAATTGCTCTATTATAATCTTGGCAAAATGGGCGAGGTTTCGACGATCGGCGATGAGATCGATGCCTTGAAGGAATATTTGCAGCTGCAGCAGATTCGGTATGATTTCCAATTCGACGTGGATTTGGACGTGGACGAGAAGGCGCTGACGATTCCTTGCCCGCGGTTCCTCATGCAGCCGTTAGTCGAGAATGCCCTCTATCATGGCGTGAGCGATGACGGATATATCTATGTTGGCGTGCAATGGAATGAGCAAGCGCTGCAGATTACGATTCAGGATAATGGAGCGGGCATGCCGCAGGAAACGATCGATCGGCTGCTGGATGATGAGGCCAAAGACAGCCATAAGGTCGGTATGGGCATCGGCATGAGATATGTGAAACGAATTTTGCAAGCCACTTACGGCGAGACGGCAGTGCTGGAAATCAGAAGCGAGATTGGAAAAGGGACGATTGTTTCGCTGCGTCTCCCGATCTTAAGGAGTGGAATATAGATGATTCGCGTGTTGATTGTAGATGACGACAAGCTGGTGCGCAAAGGCCTTGCTTCGGCCATGCCCTGGAAGGAATTCGGGATGGAGGTCATCGGCGAGGCGAATAACGGCGAGAATGCGCTCAAATTCATGGAAGAGAGCAAAGTCGATCTGCTCATTACGGATTTGTCGATGCCCGTCATGTCCGGTATCGAGCTGATGAGAATCGTTCGGCAGCAATACCCGCATGTTCAGATCGTGGTGCTGACGCTTCATCAGGATTTCGAATACGTGCAGGAGGCATTAAGACTCGGAGCCATCGATTATATCGCGAAGGTGCAGCTGGAGAGAGAGCAGTTCGAGGAAGTATTGGGCAGAATCAAAACATTGATGGAGCAAAAGGAAGGCTCCAAGGCGTCATCTGCACCGGAAGAGGAAGCGGAACAAGCCGATGAATGGTTTGTTCTGTATGCGCTGAATCCGATGAACGAAGATTCCAAGTCGTCGACTTCGGCTGAGTATGCCCTCCCTGATCATGCGATTGAAGCGGAGGCCGGTATCTGGTACTGGAGCGGCAGTCCGTCTGTATCCTATCTGCCCGATCCCAATGCGGCATTGGTATGCTTTCAGCATCTATCCGGCATAGACAGGAAGTCCGTTCTGCAGCTGATACGCGGGTATAAGAAGAGCGATTTGTTCTATGATTTTGACCCAACGGAGTCGGTACTGTTCGTGAACGCCGCAGAGCTGCCGCATCGGGAGAAGGCGGACAGAAGCTTTGGCGTGGATCAGATCAAGGGGAAATGGCTATCTGCGGACTGGATCTATGAAGCCAGCGTATTCGAGTCGATGATGCAGGAGCTGAAAGGCTACAAGATGCCGCCGATCCGGCTGGCCCGCATCTTCTTCTCGCTTTCCGACGAGTGGAACAGGCTGTATCAGCAGATTCTGACCGAGCCGATCCTGATTGAGGATTTCTTCTCCAGCTGGTTCCGATTCGAGGAGTGGCTCACGGATGTACGCGATCGGATAAGCAGCGCGAATACGAAGCCGCTGTTCTCCAAGGAGATCCAGAACAGCATCGTGAAGGCGATGAACCTGGCGCAGATGAACATCAGCGAGCCGATCGCGGCTGCCGATATCGCCCAGCAGGTCAACATGAGCAGCAGCTATTTCAGCCAATGCTTCAAGCAATATGTGGGCCAGACCTATTCGGATTACGTGCGCGATATTCGGATGGAGAGGGCCAAGGAGTATCTGCGCAACACGACCAAGACGATTCAATGGATCGCGGAGCAAATCGGCTACAACGACGAGAAGTATTTCAGCCGTTTATTCCGGGAGCAGGTGGGCGTTCTGCCAAGCGAGTTCAGGCAGCTCTCGGAAGGCCGCACCAAATAGGGTAGAATGCGTACGAAAGATGGGTAGACATTTTTCGTACGCATTCTTTATTTTGCGAAGAATCGTCTACCTACTACGGAATAGCGCTCTAACTCGGTGCATCAAAGAGCCATGCTATATTGAATTTGTCAGAAACACATAACGAAATATCCACGAGGGGGAGCACTATGAGAAAGGGTATATTATCGACCATGGCTGTGCTGCTCGTAACGGCGAGTCTGGCCGCTTGCGGCAGCAACAACGATGGCAACAATGGTGCAGCGAGCAATAACAAAGCTGACAACAGCAAGGAAACGGCAAACACAAGCAACACGCAAGCAAGCAATAATGCGGCAACCAACACGGCAGCCGATGAAGCGATCGATCCATTCGCGAAGTTCGCGGAACCTACCGAGGTATCCATCGGCAGAGGGATTGATCCGAATTACAAGTTTGACGGTACCGATACGGCAGAAGACAATGTGTACACGCGTTGGCTGAAGGATAAATTCAACATCGAAGTCAAACATGCATGGGAAGCGGCTCAAGGTCCCGATTACCAGCAGAAGGTGAGTCTGGCGATCTCCAGTAATGACCTGCCGGATGCGATGGTCGTCAACGAAACGCAGCTGAGACAGATGGTCAAAGCGGGTCAGCTGGCAGATTTGAACGAAGTGTACGACAAATACGCAAGTCCGGAATTGAAGGCGGTCTACGATTCCAACCCGGGTCTGCTGGATGGCGTAACTTTCGACGGCAAGCTGTATGCCCTTCCGGAAACGACGCTTCCTTCTGCACCGCTAACTTGGATTCGCAAGGACTGGCTCGACAAGCTGGGACTGCAGCCGCCTAAATCGCTGCAGGATCTGGAGAACATCGCCAAAGCGTTCATCGATAACAAGATGGGCGGCGACAAAACGGTGGGTATCGTAGGTACGCAGCAAGGCGGCACGCTGTACTCCACTTTCCTGAACTCCACGGATCACTGGTATAACTTCTCCTCCTTATTCTTCGCTAACGATGCTTATCCCGGCATTTGGGTGAAAGACAAGGACGGTAATGCTCTGTATGGCTCCACTACACCGGAGACAAAGCAAGCGCTGGCAATGATGAAGGACTGGTATGCGAAGGGCATTCTGGATAAGGAATTGGGCGTTCGCAAAAGCACGGCCGAAGTGGTTGCAGCCGGACAAACGGGCATTTTCTTCGGACCTTGGTGGTCTGCTTATAACAACATCCCGGATAACATCAAGAACGATCCGAAAGCCAACTGGAGACCGTATGCGGCGCCGCTTGATGCTGCAGGCAAATTCAACTCCAACCAAGCTACGGGCAGCAGTTATATCGTAGTAAGCAAAAATGCGAAACACCCGGAAGCAATCGTGAAGATGACATCGATTCATAAATGGGGCAAGGACGAGGAATTCAACAAACTGACGGCAGGCAAGCAAATGACTTCGCAAGAGGTGCCGTTGTTCCTTATTCTTGGTGCCGGCGACCAGCTTGAGTATGCGGTAAACTCCCTGCGCAAACATCTGAAGGGCGAAATGAAGATCGAAGATTTCGATCAAGTCAACTACGGCTGGGCTTACGAAATGGCGAAGCATGTAGACGCCATTAAGAAAGAACCATTCGACAGTTATGACATCGAAACGTTCGACCAGGCGGCTGATCCCGGATTCTTCACGCATATCTATGCCCATCTGAACGGCGGTTCCACATTCGTTGATGCGGATATCAATTGGGTTCGCAGTATTGCGACGGCTCAAACGAAAACAATGGAATCCAGATGGACCAACCTGAAGAAAATGGAAGACGAAACGTTCCTCAAAATCATCATGGGCAGCGAAGACCTGAGTGCCTTCGATACGTTCGTGACGAAATGGAAGGATCAAGGCGGCGACAAAATCACGGAAGAAGTTAACGAGCTTAAATAGTTTAAAACTGGTCAAGACGGGTACTCGCTACTCGTCTTGACTTCCTAATAAGGGGAAATCAAGGATGAAGATCAACAAAGGATTCGCGAAACATTATTATCTCATGCTATTGCCCGGACTGGTTTGGTTGTTCTTCTATAATCTGTTTCCTATGTACGGCATCATGACGGCCTTTAAAGATTTTAATCCGGGCGTTGGCATACTGAAGTCGCCTTGGATCGGGTTAGAAAATTTTCAATATATGTTCGAGCTCGACGACAGCAAGATTATTTTCCGGAATACGATCTTCATTGCGCTAGCCAAAATGGTCGGTAATCTCGTTGTTCCGCTGGCCTTTGCGCTGATGCTGAATGAGGTAAAGAATAGAGTGTTTACCCGTACGGTTCAGACGGTCGTGTATTTGCCGCATTTTCTATCCTGGGTTATCGTTGCGGGCATGATGCTGGATATTTTCTCTTACTCCGGTCCCGTGAATCAGGTATTGGCCGCTTTCGGGCTGGAGAAGGGGCTGTTCTTCGCCGATGCGCAGATCTTCCCTGTACTCATCGTCGGAAGTGATGTATGGAAGGAATTCGGCTTCAATGCCATCATTTTCTTCGCGGCATTAACGTCGATTAACCCCGAGATGTATGAGGCTGCCGCAATTGACGGCGCGTCTCAATGGAAACGATTGACCCGCATTACGCTCCCGAGCATTATACCGGTTGCCGTGCTTCTCGCAACGTTAAGCATGGGTAACATTCTCAATGCAGGCTTCGATCAAATCTTCAACTTATATAATCCAACGGTCTATTCCACCGGCGACATTATCGATACTTGGGTGTACCGGGCAGGACTCATTGACATGCAGTATGGCTTAGCAACGGCGGTAGGGCTCTTGAAATCGGTTGTCGGATTCGTCTTGATCGCGGTTTCGTACAGCTTGGCTTACCGGTTTGCCAACTACCGAATTTTCTAAGGTAAAGGATGAAAGCATGATGATTACCGAACGTTCAGCGGTTTCCAGACTTTTCAACGGATTGAATATCATACTCCTCTTGGCGACGATGCTCTTGTGCTTGTTGCCGGTCTGGTATACCTTATCCATTTCATTAAGCGATAAAGCTGCGGCGTCGGCAGGGCAGGTGTTCTTGTGGCCGAAAGGCTTCACGTTTGGTTCATATGAGACGATCATGCAGGATGGACAATTCTTCAAATCGTTCTTTATTTCCGTGCAGCGCGTCCTCTACGGATCGGCCATTTCCTTCATCGTCGTTCTCTTGATGGCCTACCCGCTCTCGAAGACCGGGAAGGAATTTAAGGCCAGAAACGTGATCATGTGGCTGCTGGTCTTCGCGATGCTCTTCAATGGCGGCTTGGTGCCTTGGTATCTGACGATGAAATCGCTCGGCATGATCAACAACATCTGGGGTTTGGTGCTTGGCGGAGGTTTGCCGGTATTTAACGTCATTCTCGTCATGAACTATTTCCGGAATATGCCGAAGGAAGTGGAAGAGTCCGCTTTGATGGACGGAGCTGGGCCGTGGCGGATCTTGTTCAGCATCTTCTTGCCGCTCGCGATGCCGGTGCTTGCAACGGTGCTCGTATTTACGATCGTGTACCACTGGAACGAGTTCTTCCAAGCGCTCGTGCTGATGAATAAATCCGTTCATTATCCGCTGCAGTCCTACATCAGGCAGGTAGCGGTGGTCATCGATCCGACCAAGATGGACGAGGAATCGGTCAAACGGATGTCGGAGCTATCCAACCAGACGCTCAATGCGGCCAAAATCTTCATTTCGATGCTGCCGCTGCTCGTCATTTACCCCTTCTTGCAAAAATATTTCGTCAAAGGGATCACCCTTGGCTCGGTAAAAGGTTAATACGAGAACGGATGGTGAGTCATGAAACGCTTTGTTGCTCTGCCTCTGGCGGTCTGTCTGTTCAGCTTGGCATGCCTGGTTTCCGCCTGCAGCAGCTCGAATCGCGAAGCGAATAAACCGGCGGCGAACGCGGTGTCTGAACAGAAGCAGGATCAGGTGCAGAAGAGCCTTGGAACGACGGTACCGGACTGGTCGGAGAAGGCCGTCATGTACGAGGTCAATATCAGGCAATACACGAAAGAAGGGACATTCAAGGCATTCGAAGCCCATCTGCCGCGGCTCAAGGAGCTTGGCGTGGATATCTTATGGCTCATGCCCATTCATCCGATCTCCAAGAAGAACCGTAACGGAACGCTGGGGTCTTACTATGCGGTTGATGATTATAAAGCGGTCAATCCGGAGTTCGGGACGGAGGCGGATTTCCGGGCATTGGTGAACAAAGCCCACGAGATGGGCTTCAAGGTCATGCTGGATTGGGTGGCCAATCATACGGGCTGGGACAATCCTTGGCTAGCTAATCCGGGCTGGTATACGACGGATGAGAATGGCCATATCGTGCAGCCTGCCGGCACGAATTGGACGGATGTTGCCGACCTGAATTATGACAATCCGGATATGCAGGCGGCGATGATTGATGCCCTTAAATATTGGGTCAAGGAGTTTGACATTGACGGCTATCGCTGCGATTATGCAGGCGGCGTGCCGACGGCCTTCTGGGAGAAAGCGCGAGCGGAGCTGGAGCAGATCAAGCCGGTCTACATGCTGGCGGAGGATGATCAGCAGCTTGGACTGTTGAAGCATGCGTTCCATGCCAATTACGGCTGGCAGCTGTACAACATGATGAATCGGATCGCCAAAGGACTCGGCAATGCGGAGCAAGTGAAGAAGTACGGGGAGCGGCTTGCGAAGACGTATCCCGGGGGCACCTATCCGCTGAACTTCACGTCCAATCATGACGAGAACTCCTGGACAGGGACGGAATATGAACGGCTGAAGGATGCGGTGAAACCGATGGCCGCCCTCAGTTTTTTGATGCCGGGTATGCCTTTGATCTACGCGGGGCAGGAAGCAGGCTTGAACAAGCGGCTGCAATTCTTCGAGAAGGATGAGATTGCGTGGAAGGATTTAGCGATGTCGGCGTTGTACACGGATCTTATTCGGTTGAAGCACGACAATCCGGCACTGTGGAACGGCGCATCAGGCGGTGCTTATCACACCTTAGCGGCCGGCGACACCGGCGATATCCTTGCTTTCGAGAGAACGAAAGACAGCAACACGGTTATCGTCATAATGAATTTGTCGGGCGAATCTGTGAAGAGTACGATCCAAACGGGGGGAGCCGCAGGAAGCTATAAGGCGTTTCCATCCGGGGCAGCAGTGGATGTCCAAGCTGAGCAGCCGGTCGAGTTAGCCCCATGGGAATACCTGATTTATACGCATTAAGAGGAACGGAGTCCGGGGCTGCCCCGGGCTCCGAGCATTAGGAAGCCCAAAATATAATCAAGGTGGAGTCTATTTATGCGAAAAAGCCAGATGCGCCGTTTATCGATGCTCGTTATGGTCCTGTTTGTGCTGGGCACTTACTTCCCTGTTTTTCCCGGTGGGGGAGCTCAGACTGCGGAGGCTGCCGAATTAGCGGAAGGAAGCCTGACACCATTCGTAACGATACAGAACAATTACACGGGGAAGCTGCTGTTGGCCTCGGAAGATGGGAAGGTTGCCTACGGTACACCTGAAGAGACGGATCAAGCGTCACATTGGCAACTGGAGACGATCTCCTCGGCGGGGGATGTGCAGACCGTTCGGATTAAGAATCGCGAGACCGGCACCTATATGTCGGTGGAGAACTGGGAGAATTACGGAAGTCCGGTCCAATTATCGGCTTCAAGCGCAGATTCATCCGTTTTGGAATGGAATATTATGAATGCGGTTTCAAATGGGTTCGTGAACATCCAAAGCAAGGTGAATGCAGCGAATTATCTACATATGGAGGATAAGACGGGGTATGCCCAGTCCAGCTCCATCCCGCCGGAGTGGGGGTCCGCTCAGTGGAAGCTGACGCCGGTAACCGACTATGTCCGGTTCAAGAATTACTATAAACCGAATCCGGCAGACCCGGATAAGTACTTAATGGCGAAAGACGGCAAAGTCGGCTATGGCAACCCCGATCCGGCAGATCCGGCTTCGCATTGGGCGATCGAACAAGACGGCGAGCAGGTGAGGATCAAGAACCGGGCAACCGGCCAATTCATGTCGGTAGAGCATTGGACCGATTGGGCGAGTCCGGTCGAGCTGCTGGACGCCGGCGACAATCCGGCGTACGTGCAGTGGAAGATAATCGATGCCGTCAATGCCGGTTTCTATGTCATCCAATCCGCGGTCGATGCGAATCGCTATATTCATGTTCAAGACAACACAGGGTATGCCCAAGGAGGCGTTATCCCGCCTGATTGGGGAACCCCGCAGTGGGCAATCGAAACGGTAACGGTGAAGGAGCCGCATAATCCGAATCCTGATCCGGGAGAGTCGGGCCCGGCCTATGTCCGCATCAAGAATGACTGGCTTGGCTTGTATATGGTGGAAGACAACGGAGAGCTCAAATACGGCAACGCGCTGATCGGCGACCGTGCTTCGCATTGGTTGGTCGTGAAGGAGGACGGGGTACAGCGGCTGCAAAATCGGGAGACCGGCCATTATATCAGTCTATCCGGCATCACTTCCGACAAAATGGCGGTCAAGGTCGTGGCGGCAGATGAGAGCGCGCCGTCGGAGCAGCTGATTATCGACAACTTGAATACGGAAGGCAACAAGCTGATTCGCAGCTCTTCGGCGGAGGGCCAGTATCTCCATGTGGAGAAGAAGCTTGGTTTTGTACAGTACGGATCGATTCCCGCGGAATGGGGCAGTCCGAAATGGGCGTTCATTCCGGTGCGCGATCAAGATATTCCTCATTATATTCGATTGCAAAACAGCTACAGAGGCTCGTATTTGGCCGAAGAGAACGGTCAAGTCATGGCCCGTGATGCAGAAGCGGACAACGCGCTGTCCCACTGGCAGCTGGTGGATGCAGGCAACGGATTCATGCGAATCAAGAACCGGGCTACGGGTCATGTCATGAATGTAGAGGGGATGCAGGAAGGGGCGGAACCTCACAAGAATCCGCTGCGCAGCTCGGATGTGGAGGAGAGCTGGACCATTGCCAAGTGGACGGTAACGGAGCCTTCCTCCGGCGTGTACGTGTTCAGAAACGGCTATCAAACGGATCAAGTGATTCATGTGGAAGACGATTTGGGTTACGCCCAATCCAGCAATATTCCCGAGTTCTGGGGAAGCGCGCAGTGGGTAGCGGAGGATGCGCCTGCATCTCAGGAGACGGTGCTGCCGGACGGATACGTCCGCCTGAAGAATGCGGACACCGGCTTATATATGCTGGAAAACGAGCATGGCGTTGTTCTCTACGGAACTGCAAATGCAAACGATGCCCGCTCACATTGGACATTCAGCCAGCTAGGACAGGCGGAAGGGCATTATCAACTGTTCAACCGAGCAACGGGTCATGCCGTAGTCATGGATGCTAAGCTCCCGTATCTCCAAGGCAAACCGGTAGCCGTCAGTACCGCTGCCGATCAATGGGCGGTGGAAACGGCGCAGGGCAATTCGAACCTGCTGCTGCGCAGCGTGGAGCGTCCGCTGGAATATGCCCATGTGCAGGACAGGATGGGCTTCGTGCAGCTGGGACTTCGTTCGATAGAGTCGCCTGCGCTGCAGTGGGTCTTGGAGACCGCACCGGAGGAAGGCCATATTCCGGATGTCGGCAGCGGCTCCGACTCCGTCTGGACGGGACGGACGGATGCCGGTTATTTCAAGCTTGTGAATGAAGCAAGCGGTAAAGCCGTTGCCGATCTGAACGGCGTTCCTGGAACGGGGGCTTCGGATGCCGATGCGACGAATATGGATTGGCTGCTGCAGGACGAGAACGGCTACAAGCTGATCCGCAATCTGGCGTCAGGGGCATATTTGGCCGCTCAAGGTGGCGAGCTTGTCATGCAGCAGTCCTTAGGTGACGACACGGCTTCGGCGGCTGCTATGCAGTGGCGAATGACGGAACGGAACGGCATAACCGTGCTGGAGAGCGTGGACGAAGCGGGAATGCTGCTCCGGGTTTCGGGAGGCGGGGTTGATTTAGCAGAGGGGCAGGCCGATTCGCCTGCCGCAGGGCAGAGGTTTGTGCTTGTGCCGGTGAAGATGGACGTGGACTATGAGGCTGAGCAGGCCTTTGTAACCGGCGGCGTGTCAGCCTCGATAGAGGCGAAAGGCTACACGGGTAAAGGTTTTATTGACGGCTTCCAAAGCGTTGGCGCTGCTGCGGTATTCTCCGTTTTCGCAGATCAAGCCGGCGATTATGACGTGGTGCTGCGTTATGCGAATGGCTCGGCGTCCGGTCAGCGATTGACAGCTAAGGTGAATGGGTTGAAAGCGGAGAGTTTGAATTTTGGCGCAGGTGAATCTTGGGATGACTGGAAGGCGCTTAATCTGAAGCTGAAGCTTCGCAGAGGCTTGAATACAGTAACGATCGAGTATGGAACCGGGGATACGGGCTCCGTTTTCTTGGATCGACTGACATTGAAGAACGCGGTGTCTCCTGCATATAGGGGCGCAAGCGTAACCTATGATCAATTGGAAGCCGAGCATGCGAATACGAATGGTGAAATTCTCGGACCGGATCGGACCTATCATGAAGCGGTTTCCGAGGCATCGGGCAGGCAAGCGGTACGCCTCCGTGAGTCGGGAGATCGAGTGACATTCACGCTGAACCATCCTGCTAACCGAGTAACCGTCCGCTATTCGATTCCGGATTCGGCAGATGGAGTCGGCACGGAGTCGAAGGTTGGCCTGTATATCAACGGTGAGAAGCAGTCTGATCTCGTATTCACCTCTAAGTACGCATGGGTATACGGTTCCTATCCATGGACGAACCGTCCGGAGGATGGCGATGCCCACCGCTTCTTCGATGAAAGCAGCTTCGAGCTCGGCGATCTTCCTGCGGGAGCCACGCTTGAGCTTCGCAAAGAAGCGGACAGCGAGGCGGATTACATCCTTGTGGATTTAATTGAGACGGATTGGGCAGATGCTCCTTATGAGATGCCGGCGGGTTTCCTGTCCGTTGCCGAATTCGGCGCGGTTCCGAATGACGATCAAGATGATACGGAAGCGATTCGGAGTGCGATTGCGGCCGCTAAGCAGCAAGGCGTCCAAGGAGTCTGGCTTCCAGAAGGAACCTTCCGCGTAGACGGCGGGCCAATCGAGCTGTCGGATATTACGATCCGCGGTGCAGGCAAATGGCATACGGTGCTGGCAGGCGGGGGATTTATGGGAAAAGGCAATCACATTCAAGTGTTCGATTTGGCGATTGACGGTGAAGTGACCGCAAGGCGGGATGAAGAGAAGGAATCCGGCTTCGACGGCACCTTTGGCGTAGGGTCGACCATCCAGCAGGTGCGCATCGATCATACGAAAGCCGGCATTTGGGTCACGCGCCAAGAGCTGGCTGACGGCTCGTCGCTGGCTACGGACGGACTGTACATTGCCGGCGTTCAAATCCGCAACACCTTTGCGGACGGCATCAACTTCAGCACGGGGACGGAACATGCCATGGTCGAGCAGAGTCAATTGCGCAATACAGGGGATGATGCCCTTGCAATATGGGCAAACGGCGAACAGTCCGTAGGCAATACGTTCCGGTTCAACACGGCGGAACTGCCATGGCTCTCCAACACTATTGCCGTTTACGGCGGCCAAGATATTCGGGTATCCGACAATCTCGTTTCGGATACGGTAGCCTTCGGGGCGGGCATAAGCGTGAATACGCGCCATAACCCGCAAGCCTTTGAAGGCGAGACGATTGTGGAACGCAACACGCTGCTTCGCACCGGAGGACGGGAGCACAACTGGCCGGCAGACTTCGGCGGATTGTTCCTGTTTACCGACAGCAGGGAGATGACGGGTCAGATTGCCATTCGGAACAATCTCATCCAAGACAGCACCTACCAAGGCATATCGCTGCTCGGCGAGAAAGCAACGGCAGGCATCGTGCTTGAGCATAACGTGGTGGACGGAGCCGGAACGTGGGGAATCCATGCGGCAGGTAATATTAGCGGTTCCGCTATGTTTGGAAATACCATCGTCCGAGGTGTTCGTGTCGGTGAATTTATGGACGGGGCGCAAGGCTTTGAATTCCGGACTAAGGATGCCGGGTTTAGCTTCGACGCGAAGCCTTATGAGGTACTGCTAGGCGGCGTTTCCGCTTCCGATGCATCGAATCGACTGGAAGCGGGTTCGACTCAGCAAGCAGCCGTGCTTGTGAATCAGCTTCCGGTTACAGATGGTGTAACCTGGTCGATCTCGGATTCCGAGATTGCATCCGTGAACGAGACCGGTCTGGTAACTGCCAAACAAGCCGGAAGAACAACGATGATAGTCACGAAAGACATGATTGCCAGAGTGTTCACCTTGGAAGTAGTAGATAAGACAGCTCCGGCCTGGGAGGAAGGCAGCAAGCTGAAGCTTACGTCAGGAAGCGACGCCGCTTGGACGGTTGAATGGACGGCTGCGCAAGATGACAGCGGCGTCTCGGCCTACCGCGTTACATGGGGCGGGAAGTATCGAATTGTATCTGCAGATGTGCTTCAACTGAAGCTAACGGAGTTGGCTTCAGGTACAGCGTACGCCGTCCAAGTCGATGCTCGCGACTCGTCCGGCAATTGGACGGGGCTTCCGCTTACGGCATCCTTCATAACCGTGTCAGTATTGCCGTCTCCACCGGCAGGCGGAGCAGCGAATACATGGATCGTGGAGAGCGAGACTGCGCAAGGAGTACCGGTATTCACAGTGGATCAAGCTGAGCTGAAGCGCAGATTGCTTGAGTTACACAACGGAAGCGAGGCCAAAGAACTGGTCATTGCGACGGGGTCGAAGGAGCCTGCTGCTGAGGTTGTGCTGCCGGCTGCGACTCTGCAAGAAGTCGCTAAGGCTGCAGGGGATGCCGGCATTGTGATCAATCACGCCGGAGCGTCCTATGTGCTGCCGCTTAGCAAGATTGCGGCGCTGCTCCCAGCGGACTCAAACGCAGAGCTGCGGATTATGATCCTGCAGATGGCGCCAGGAGAAGCGGGCAGCCCTGCCGCTGGTACAACGGGAATTGAACTGCGCAGCGATATCTATGAATTCCGCTTATCCGTGGAGGTTAAAGGATCAGCAGCTGTAGAGCTACATGATCTGGGCGGCGTGTATTTCACGAGAGTAATCCCGGTAAGCGAAGATATTTCGTTCGATACGGCAACAGGTGTCGTCTATGACGAAGCCGCCAAACAGTGGCGCCATGTTCCGACGCAGTTCACTAAACTGGCGGACGGTACGGTAGAAGCGACCATCCGGAGCGTGACGAACAGCTTGTATGCTGTCATCGACCAGCCCGTTTCTTTCAAGGACATCCAAGGACATTGGGCAGCATCAGCCATTCAAGCTCTGGCATCGAAGCGGATCGTGTCCGGATCGGATGGCGCGATTTTCCGACCGAATCAAGCCGTAACTCGTGCTGAATTAACCAAAATGATAGCCGAAGCACTGGGACTACCGGCTGCTGCAACAACAAGGTTCAAAGACATTTCGGCAAATGCTTGGTACAACGGAGCAGTCGGCGCAGCAGTGAAGGCCGGTATTATTAGCGGCTATACAGACGGCACTTTCCGCCCGAAAGACTTGATTTCCAGGGAGGAAATGATGGTTATGCTGATGCGGGCGTATCGTGCTGCCAGCCATGATAAGGATTCCATAGCAGTGCAAAGCTTATCGTTCAAGGATGCCGATCAAATCGCCGCTTGGTCGCTTCCATCGATCCAAGAAGCGGTCGCGCTGAAGCTTGTTCAAGGGCATGCGGATGGCAGCATCGGACCGAAGCAGCAGGCAACGCGGGCAGAAGCGGCGATAATGCTGACGAATCTGTTGAAAGCATTGGCATTCCGGAACTAGGTAGCCTATTCGCTAGATTCCACTCGCCTTCCCTTTGCGTTAACGGGGGAGGCGAGTGGATATTTTACCCGAGCAAATCATTAAGGAGGTGGGGCCAGACAGCAAAGCTAGTAGGATGGCTAAGGTACAGAGTTACATAATTGTAGGAGTTCCGCGGCTTGGATGGATAACAATGAGGAGGTCTGTTAATGCGTAGTAGAAGTAAGTTAGCTGTATATGTAATGATCATGGCACTCATCTTTTCCCAGTTGGTCATCTTCCCCCATATGGCGAAAGCCGCCGGTGGACCTGACTTGGTGGTAACGGGCATCACGTGGACGCCGGCAAATCCTGTCACAGGCAATGAGATCACCTTCAGCGCGACGATTAAGAATCAAGGTGCCGATCCGAGTCCGGCAGGCGTTGTCCACGGCGTGTTATTTGCGATAGACGGTACGTCCGTAAGCTGGAGCGACAATTATACCTCTTCCATTCCGGCGGGTGCATCCGTAACGGTAACGGCTACAGGAGGTCCGAGCGCGAAAGCCTCATGGACCGCAACTTCCGGTACGCATACGGTGAGCGCCTATGTGGATGATGTAAACCGAATTGCGGAATCCAATGAAAGCAACAATACTTGGAGCCAAAGCATATCGTTGTCCGGCTCGGGAACGCCTGACCTGGTCGTAACCGATATTACATGGACGCCGGCATCCCCTCAGACAGGCAATGAAGTGACCTTCAGTGCTGTCATCAAAAACCAAGGAACTGCAGCGACATCGGCAGGTACCATACACGGCGTGCTGTTTACCGTAGATGGGACCTCCGTGAACTGGAGCGATAATTACACCTCTTCCTTAGCTGCCGGTGCGTCCGTGACGGTAACGGCAACCGGAGGCCCGAACGCTAAATCTTCGTGGACTGCGGCATCCGGTACGCATACGGTGCGGGCTTTTATCGACGATGTGAACCGAATTGCGGAATCCAATGAGTCGAACAACACGTTTGACAAAAGCATTACGATCGGAGCGGGAGCCGGAACAGCGGATCTCGTCGTCACCGATATTACATGGTCACCGGCATCCCCTCAGACAGGCCATGAAGTGACCTTCAGCGCGATCATTAAGAACCAAGGAACAGCGGCAACTCCGGCAGGTACCATTCATGGCGTCGTATTCTCCATTAACGGTACGTCCGTCAATTGGAGCGACAACTACACCTCATCCATACCGGCGGGTAGCTCTGTCACGGTAACAGCTACGGGAGGCCCTAACACCAAGGCTACTTGGACGGCTGTGGCCGGCACGCAGACCGTAAGAGCTTTTGTGGATGATATTAATCGGATTACGGAATCGAATGATAATAATAACACGCTCGATGAAAGCATCTTAGTGAGCGTACCAAGCAAGCCTGACCTCGTCGTAACAGATGTTACATGGTCGCCTGCGGCACCTGCGGCAGGGAATGCCGTTACCTTCAGTGCAGTAGTGAAGAATCAGGGAACGGCTGCTACGGCTGCCGGGACGGCGAGCAACGTATCCTTTTATGTAAACGGTACCAAAGTAAGCTCCGTCATCAACTACACCACATCCATCGCAGCGGGCGCTTCCGTAACACTCACGCAGAATTCCGGATCATGGACAGCCGTCAACGGCATTCATACGGTAAACGCTGTCGCTGACGAGACATCGCTGATCAGCGAGTTGGATGAGAACAACAACAGCTACAGCAAGAGTCTGACTATCGGAGTCGTCCAGAACTATGGCGCAACCGTACCTTATGACAGCTATGAAGCAGAGAACCTAACGATCGTCGGCGGGTCTGTTACAGGTCCAAGCACGACATGGACGACGGCGGAATCGGAAGCATCGGGCAGAAAAGCGGTACGCCTGGCGCAAGGCCAATCCGTTGAACTAACGCTGAGCAACCCAGCACAGGGAATTGTAGTCCGTTACTCCATGCCGGATAGCGCAACGGGTGCAGATATTTCCCAAAATATCAGCCTCTATGCGGGAACGGTCCATGCGGCGGATATTTCGCTAACCAACCGATACGCCCACCAATATGGACAATATGGCTCCGACGGCGCGGAGATGCAATGGTCGAATACGCCGGGCATCAATCATCATCGTTATTTTGACGAAAGCCGTGTCCTTCTGGGTCAGCAATATGCGGCAGGAACGAAGATCAAGCTGCAGTGGGATGCCAATGATTCCAATCCTTCCGGAAACAGCTATGTACTGATTGATTTCATCGAAACCGAAGCCGTTCCTGCGGCGATTGCCAAGCCATCGGATTATGTGTCGATCACGAGCTATGGGGCAGCGGCCAATGACGGCGTAGATGACACGGCAGCGATGACCTCGGCTATTGCGGCAGTGAATGGCACTTCCATTAAAGGCGTATGGATCCCTGAGGGTACCTTTGACTTCAAAACAGGAACAAGAGGCACGACCAAAATTAAACTGCCAAGCGGTGTGTCCGTTAAAGGTGCGGGTATGTGGCGCTCGACGCTGCAGGGGGCGTATGCAGGCATTCTTTTGCAGGGCGGCAATGTAACGCTCTCCGATTTCATGATCAAGGCGGAGGAAACGTATCGCTCGAACGCGACGGGTATTGCCGGCATTGAAGGAAACGCACTCAATTCCACGATCATGAATATCTGGATGGAGCACACGAAGGTTGGCCTGTGGTTAAACGAAGGAACGGCGAATGCGCTGGTTTCCAAACTAAGGGTACGGGATACTTGGGCGGACGGAATCAACATTAACGGAGGGACGCTGAATACGATCGTGGAGCAAAGCAACTTCCGTAACAACGGTGATGACGGGATGGCCATGTGGTCGAAGTCGTTGAACGGCGGCACTGGGACAGTGGAAGGCAGTACCTTCCGCTATAACACGGTACAGATCCCGAACCTTGCGAACGGCATCGGCATTTACGGAGGTAAAAATAATACGGTAAGCAATAACCTCATCCTGGATACGGTCGATAACGGCTCAGGCATCCAGTTCGGCACCAATCATAGCCCTACGGCGTTCACGGGTACGCTTACGATTACGAATAACAAGCTTGTTCGTAGCGGCTCGTATCATCATGATTACGGCTACCAAATCGGAGCAATCTGGGGGTATTGGGTCAATAATAATGGTCTGGCCCAAGGCTTGACCGTCAATGTGAGCAGCAACGTGATCGACAGCAGCACGTATTCAGGCGTATTTATCGAAGAACCAAGCGGGGGCGCGGTCGTGAATTACACGGCGAATACGATCAATAATTCGGGCACTTATGGGGTCTATGTAAGAGGCTCCGCGAATGGATCGGCAGCGTTCAACAACAATACGGTCAATGTCGCTCCGTCCGGGAAGTTCAAGAATGATTCGCCGAGCTTTACGGCAACGGGTTCGGGGAACAATTGGTAAGTTTTCTGGTGGATTAGAGTAATGGAACAAGCCGGCGCCTAAAGGGTGTCGGCTTGTTTGCTTTGCTTTGCTTTGCTGCGCAGGAAGAGGTTAATGGATAGCAAGGAAAGTCAATAGGATGCAATAGTAACGCTCATGTCGCGATTGTACAATTAGTAGGAAATGTAAGCTTGAGGAAAAACTAATCAGAGAGGAAAGATGAGATGAAGAAGCGAATAGGCGCTTTCGCGATGGCCATGATGATGCTTGCACCTATGAATTCGTTCGCGGCTGATGCTGTGGTTCCCTCGACGGACGGCGTAGTTTACGGTAACAATCTTGTACCTAACGGCGATTTTGAAAGCGGTGCCATTGATTGGCCGAACTGGGTCAATATTAATATCGGCAAGGAAGCTCCACATGGGAAAGAGCAGGCTTTGAAAATCCCAGCCGGCTTCGGCATCACCGGACTTGATTTCGGTGCGCTTGAACCGAATCGGACTTATCGTTTTGGCGCGTGGTACAAGTTTGTGAATGGGGATGCAGGCGGTAATTTGAAGCTGACGCTTGGCAAGAGCTTCTCGAAGCAGCTGGATTTTACGGAGAATGATGGGGAGTATCACTATGTCGAAACGATATTTACCGCACCTTCTGAGCTGATGCCTACCTCGAATTCGAATCTAACGCTCGTGAAGTGGTCGAGCGCGGATTTCTATCTCGATGATGTGGTGCTGGAGAAGGTTTCAAGTGCGGAGGATGTGAAGAAAGAGGCCATTGCGCCGGCTTTCCTGCATGCTACAGACAATTCGGAAACCGCAGTCGACCTCGTGTGGGAGAAGCCGAAAGGGAATCCGGCCGTGAAGTATACGGTGTATCAGGATGATAAAGCCGTCGGGGATACGGCGAATACTTCGTTTACGGTGGAGGGGCTTGAGGCCGGAGGCGTGTACAACTTTAAGGTTGTAGCAGCTAAGGGCGATCAGACTTCTTTTGCAACGAATACGCTTAATCTGCACACGGTAACACCGCTTCCCGCGCTGACGAAGGAGCTCTACCCGGGTCAAATCGGCGTAGGCTTGGAAGGGCTTGGCGGGCGTGGATACGAATTCGCCGATGCGGCCAAAACGTTGCGCCAATGGGTGAAGGCAGACGGCAGCGAAGGCGTAAAGGCGGATGCCAATGGCTGGCCGACGGAGGATGCGGCGACCGTATTCTTCGACCATCGCCCGGTTGCGGCATGGTTGAACGATATCGATGATCCAACGAAGCAATTCCCGGATATTAGCGGCGTGTATAAGCTGTCGTTCAAAGGGCAAGCGGTGCTTGGCAATATGGATGCCTCGAGTCCGTTTAAGGTAGAGAATCAGAAGTATGACAAGAAGTCGAACACGACGACGGCAGATATCGTATTGGCTAAAGGCAGCGGCTTGCTGTATATGACTTTCACGAAGACAAACGGCGGCGTGAGCGATGTGAAGCTCATGCGTCCGGGTTATTCTGCAGGCGATACGTTCACGAAGGAGTTTCTGCAGGCGCTTCAGCCGTTTGGCACGCTTCGTTTCATGGACTGGCTGAGCACCAACAATAACAACCCGGCTTATCCGGCGGTTACGGAGTGGAGCGACCGCAAGCTGACGACAGACGCTACGCAGCTGCTGCAAGATGGGACGCATGGCGTAGCTTGGGAGTATATCATTGCGTTAGCAAACCAAACGGGGAAGGATATTTGGATCAACATCCCGGTTGCGGCAAGCGATGACTATGTGAAGTCGCTCGCGTCACTGCTGAAAGCGAAGCTGAATCCGGGTATTAAAATTTATGTGGAGTATTCCAATGAAGTGTGGAACGATCTGTTCACGCAGCAGGCGTACAACAAAGCCGCGGCTATTGCCGAAGGGGCCAAAGAGGGATCGGCGCTGAGTAAGCATACGATGCAGTCGTATTTTGACGATCCGAACGATGGCGATTATACGCCGCAGAAGCGTTCATGGACGCGCCACCGGATTGCGCAGCGGTTGATCGAGATCGGTCAGCAGTTCCAGACCGTCTTCGGCGAAGACGCGCTGAATACGCGGGTTAGACCGGTGCTCAGCTGGTTTGCGATCATTCCGGATCAGTACGAGGATATGCTGAACTGGGTTAGCCAAACATACGGTGATCCGAAGAACTATTTCTATGCGATTGCCAGCGCGCCGTACTTTAATTCGAGCGCGGCAAGCGATGCGGCATCGACAACGGAAGTGCTGACGGCGATGCAGGAAGACAGCAAACGGTTCAGCAGCCCGGATGAAACGAAGCAGGAACTGATTGGTTTGGCAGATCAATATGGTCTTAAGTCTTACACCTATGAGGGCGGACCGGACTCCGGCGGCGGCAGTACGATCAACGTGGAGAACCGCATTGCCGCGCATCGTTCGGAGCGTATGGGCGATCTCGTCAAATATGACGTCGGCAACAACTTCCTGGATCAGAACGGCGACATGTTCATGTACTTCACGTTGACGAGCGGTTACAACCGTTACGGCATGTGGGGCGCATCTGAGGATATCCTCGACAATCTGGACACGCCAAAATATGAGGCGCTGACGTCATTGCTTGGCACCGATGTGCAGCCGTTTAGCGATGTGGCGAAGTCACACTTCGCCTATGAAGCAGTGAAATCGCTGTATGCCGCTCATATTGTGACAGGCGAGAATGGCAACTTCCTGCCGAAGCGGCTGCTTACCGGCGGCGAGCTCGAAGGGATGTTGAATCGCTTGGCAACATACGTGCAGTCGCGTTCGGTCACAGCGCTTGCCGAGTATAAGGCAGCGGATTTAGGCGATGGCGCTGTCACTCGCGAGCAGCTGGCCGTGCAGCTGGTGCAGGTCTATGAGGCTGGCACGGGCCGGAAGGTGAAGCACCCTGAAGCGGTGGCGCTGAAGGATGCGAAGCAAGTGACGGCCAAGGCGCTGCCTGCGGTGGAGGCTGCAATCGCAACCGGCCTCTTGTCGGCAGACGGCGGCGGCAAGTTCAAGCCGCAGGCGAAGGTCACCCGCGCGGAAGCGGCAGTCGCGCTCGCGAGATTGCTCGAGTACGTGCGTTAACGCAAGGTAGCTTGTAGGTGTAGGGAGATAGACGCTAATGGTATGGGATAAGAAGGGACGGAACGGAATGTCCGGCCTGGGGAACGGAATGCCATGACGGCATGGGACGGGCAAGTTAACCGGTTACGGTTGGCTTGCCCGTTTGTCTGTGTTGCACCCCGAACCCGCACCCGCACCCGCACCCCCGCCCTCGAGCGCCGAAATTCGCTATTACTTCCAACTAACTAGATTGTTTCAGTAGCTTCGACCACTTGGCTGATGCTTTAAGCGGCTATTCCGCTAATGGAGTGTACTTTGGCGGGTTTTGTTTACTGTAAGCGGATATACCGCTTACAGAGATGGGAAATGGGGATTAGGTTAGTTTGAGAGCTGAGAGTAGGTTTTTCCGACTCTCAGCAACGAAATAGCAGAGTTTAGCAGCTGAGAGTCGGGTTTTGCGATTCTCAGCTGCTGATGCTGGTGGAATCAGGTTGGTTTGAGAGCTGAGAGTAGGTTTTTCCGACTCTCAGCAACGGGATAGCGGGGTTTAGCAGCTGAGAGTCGGGTTTTGCGATTCTCGGGAGCTGATGCAGGTGGAATTAGGTTAGTTTGAAAGCTGTGAGTAGACATCTCCGACGCTCGACAGCCGTCATAAGTAAATGAAAAGCAACGGATGTCAATATTGACGCATAGTACCGCGGCGGGGCAGTTGCTACAATCAAGACAAAGGCTAATTTTGTCGCATACGGCTGAAGTTCAGGACGGAAGGGATGAGGGGCTACAATGGTTTTCGATGATGGCAGCAGTTCAAATTGGTCGAGCGGAGGAGGGGCACGCCGGCCGTTAACATGGGGATATGCGCTCGTGTGGTACCACGGTTTTATTCGGCAGGGCGACGATTCGGTGCTGGGGAAACTGGATTTTTTGAAGCGGCATGGGCTTGTCACGACCGGCATAGACTTGAGAGAAATGGCAGCCATGGACGAGGCACGCCGCGATCACATAGGCGAAGAGTTGACGAAACATGGGCTGCAGCTGACGCCCCATATCGGCTTTAACTACTTAAACGCCGGCAAAGATGAGCGAGAACGGGAGACGGAGCGCATCGCGGAGCAATTGCGATTGTGCCTGCCGCTTATGCGAGGTCAGATTGTAACGACGGGGATGCGAGCCGGCCATCGGTTTGACCGTGTGATGCCGCTCGAAGACAAGCTGGCTCGGATTTCGGAAGCGATGGCGCCTATCGCGGCTGTTTGCTCGGAGCTCGGCGCTCCGCTAAGCGTGGAAAATCACGGCGACTACTACATCGCGGACTTGGTGCAGCTGTGCCAAGCGACCAAGCAGCTTTACATCTATTTGGATACTGGAAATACGTATCTCATCGGGGAACGTCCGCTTCCTGCTTTTGAGCTGGCAGCGCCGTACACGATTGGCACGCATTTCAAAGATCACATCGTGGGTCCGCGTACGGACGTCTATCCGCTTCAATTCGAGGTGAAAGGCGCTGCGCTTGGCGACGGCGATGTACCGCTGCGTGAATGCTATGAGCTCCTTATGAAGCATGCGCCGCTGAAGGATAAGCTGGTCATGGAAGTCGAGATGATCAGCCCAACGGATATGGATCCCCAGCTGTGTCTGGAGCGCTCCCTTCGATTCATCCAATCGCTTGAACCTATCGCCAAAGGAGAGATTTTGCAATGAATGAAGCTAAATTGCGCGCAGTCATTATCGGCTGCCGAATGGGATTGAACCATGCGAAGGCGATCGCCTCGCTGCCCGAGTTTGAGCTTGTTGGCTTATGCGACCTGAACGCGGACACGGCTCGCGACGCTGCTGCCCAATCAGGCGGCACTGCTGCGATATATACCGACTTCGCCCATATGCTGCAAGAAGTGCAGCCGGACGTTGCAATCATCGCAACACCGACAGGTTCTCACGCGCGTCTTACCATTATGGCTGCGGAAGCAGGTGTGAAAGCCGTCTACTGCGAGAAGCCGATGGCCGTAAACATGGGGGATGCTCGCAAAATGATGGAAGTATGCGAAGCTGCCAATACCTTGCTCATAATAGGTCACCAACGCCGCATGTCCGCGCCATTCATAACGATGCGCAGATTAATGCAAGAGGGGGCAATCGGCAAGCCGCGCCTGCTGCGTGCCACTTGTGCGGGCGATTTCTTAAGCGATGGCACCCATAGCGTAGATATTCTGCTCAGTCTTACGGGCGATGAGAAAGTAAAATGGGTGCTTGCCGCCATGTTCAGACAAGACGTAGAGCCGGGCTTGCCGGATCAATACGATTATGCGATCTTTACCGGCCGCAGGTACGGGCATGCGGTAGAAAGCGGCATGATGGTGACGCTCGAATTCGAAAGCGGACTGCGCGCAGAATTTCTGACAGGCGATGCGAGACTGCCGGGCAGCGACTACCAAGACATCGAGGCGATCGGCGATCAAGGTCGCCTGTGGCGTGCCGGCGATAGCGCGAACCCGCAGTTGCAAATTCAAGATGCACAGGCCGGAGGCTTCCGCGCTGCCGAGCTGGACGCGCCTGACAGCTTCAACGATGGACTGCCGGGCGTGTTCCGTCAGTTGGCGATTTCGATGCATACGGGGACACCTCATCCGCTTGCAGCATCCATTGCGATCCATGTAATGGAGGTCGTCATGGCCGCATACGAGTCCGCGAGACTTGGACGCAGAATCGAGCTGCCGCTTCAGCAAGACCGATTCCCGCTGGATCTGATGCTGGAAGGCGCGGTGACGGCGCCATGAGCATCATTGCTTGTTCCACCTCCGTTCGCTGCGGCTCTGCCTTTGAAGAAGCATTAGCGTCCATCTCATCAGCAGGCTTTCGCTACGTGGATATTCTCACTATCGACGGCTGGGTTCACGTCCATACGAGCAAGCTTGCAACCGAACAAGAACAAGCGGAACAAATTAGCCGATCCAAGCAGCTGCTGGCCCAATATAACTTGAAGCCCGTAGCTACCAACAGCGGCGTATCCCCGCAGCTTCATGACCGTTCGCCCGAAGCCGTATCCCGCAGAAAGGCGGAAACGGCCGGACTAATGCAGTGGATGAAGGCACTCCAAATCAACATCGCGGCGATTCAGCCGCGGCAGCCCGATCGTTCCCGTCCTTGGGAAGAGGTGCTGGACGATTGCATCGCCTCGCTCCGAGAGCAGCTGGAAATCGCACATGCAGCAGGCATCCGGATGGCGCTGGAGTTTCACGTGAACAGTCCATTTGAGACGATGGAGCAATGCTTGCGACTTATGGAGCGCATGCCGGACATGCCGATCGTCTACGACCCGACGCATTTTGTGATGCAAGGGGTGCCGCTCGAAGATACGTTTGTATTCCTGGAACGGGCAGCCCACGTCCATTTGCGGGATGCGGCAAAGGATCAGATGCAGGTTCGCTTCGGTACAGGTGAAGTCGATTTTCACCGGGTTCTGGAAGAATTGAAGCAGCGCGGTTATCAAGGCGGCTTCTCCATCGAATACTTGCAAACGGATCAATTCGACGTGATGGAGGATGCCGTTCAGCTTTACGAGCGCATCTTAGAAGCTTTTCCGGCAGTAACGATTTAGCAGTAGCCGGGCCAAACCCATGGACAATGTTCATGGGTTTTCGTCGTGCAAAGGATATTTCATGCTGCCCACGAATGTATGAGGATAGAATGGGAATAGTTGATGGAGGCGTGATAATAATGGCAGAGACCCGGACAGGACGGTACAACGCAGACGTTATTCATTCATTAAAGGAGCATCTTCAGACGCTAATTGATCAAGGACGGCTGCAAGGCGCAAGTTTCGTTGTATCGCTGGACGGCGAAGTTGTGGCGAAGGAAGCATTGGGAGCGGCAGACGGGGCAAAAGCAAAACCGTTCAGCGTTAACGCGATCAGACCCGTCCAATCGATCGTGAAAACCATCACGGCAATTGCGCTGCTTCAACTGGTCGAGCTAGGGAAGGTGACGCTGGAGGACAAGGCAGCCCGCTATTTTCCTGCGTTCGGAGCCGAGAGGTTCAATGAAATCACGCTGCATCATCTGCTGACGCATCGCTCGGGCTTGCAAGCGGACGATATCTTAAGCAATAACTACGAGACGCCGGATTGGATCGGCCGACTGACCGAGAGAGCCCTGCCGACTGAACCGGGCAGCGAATTTAGCTATTCTAACGTAGGTTTTGTGCTGCTCGGGCTCATAATTGCGCAGGTTTCCGGTAAGTCCTTTGAACAATATATAGAGGAACAAATCTTTATACCGCTAGGAATGACGATGACTGCATTCCGGCTTCCGCCAGCGCATGAACCGCTCGTTTCGCTTGTGTTTCCGCGAGAAGCCGACTGGCTGGATTCGCCGCTTTTTCGCAATGGGACTGTACCAATGGCTTGCGGCGGGTTATTATCTACTTTGGACGATATACGGAAGATGGGCGAGATGCTCTTGAACAACGGCGTATATGCGGGAACACGCATCCTGGGCGAACAATTCGTTCGGCAAATGACAACCGAAGGACTCGGACTGTTCTTGGATGGCGAGCGGATTGGCACGATGTCGGCGCAAACCTTCTCCCACCATGGATATGGCTGGTCGATGTTCACCGTCGATCCTGGGCGGAAATTGGTTGCGGTCGTATTCGTTCCGGGAGTGGAGGACTTCGTAGCGGAATCGCTGCATCCGACCATGACCATTATCGGGTCCGGAGTTCAATGGAATAAAGCAATAGAGTAAGTCTGATCGAAGAAAGCGAAGTGTCTGCAACATGGTGAAAATCGGTGTCGATGCGGGCGGCACATTAATCAAACTGGCTTATACTTATAATCAAGGCGAGTCCATCTCGTTTAAAACATTTCCGGCCTTGCAGCCAGAGCAAGCCGTGAAATGGATTCAAGCTTTCGGCGACGAGGCGGAGATCGGCATAACGGGCGGAAAAGCAAGCCTGTTGCAGTCCATGCTGGGTCGACCTTCGCTTGGGATGGTTGAGTTTGAAGCGACATGCAATGGGGTTCGTTATCTGCTTCGGCAATCAGGGGTAACCGAGGAAGCGCACATCCTGACCAACGTGGGAACAGGCACGTCGATTCATTATTTCGACCATAGCGGCCAGAAGCGGCTTGGCGGAACCGGTGTCGGCGGCGGAACGCTCATGGGGCTGTCTCAGGTATTAACCGGGGTCACCGATTATCATGAGCTTATACAGCTTGCGGCAGCGGGAGATCGCGACCGAATCGACTTGAAGGTCAAACATATCTATCAAGGCGCGGAGCCTCCGATACCGGGGGATTTGACGGCAAGCAATTTCGGACGAGTCTTCGCTTTGGCGGCTTCGGATACGTTGTCCAAGGAAGAGCTGCTCGCTTCCGTAGTGGGGCTTGTCGGAGAGACTGTGGCAACGGCCAGCGTGCTGGCGGCCACGTCATACGACAGTGCCTCGATTATTTTCGTAGGTTCTTCGTTTATCCAGAACGATCTCCTTAAAAAGGTGGTCGAAGGGTACACCAGGCTGCGCGGCGCTACTCCGCTATTCATCGAGAATGGCGAGTACAGCGGCGCCATTGGCGCGCTTCTGAGTTTACAAGACTAGCCAGACCGGATTTCCGTTTCGACGGAAGCCCGGTTTTTTTTTGTGCTCACATTCAACGTCCAATTCCACAACAGGAAAAAAAAGTGCTTACAAAAAGACGGATTTCTCTGATAAACTGGAATACAACTTCAACTGCAAGAGTCACTCCCAATAGAAAACGAGGTCATCCTATGCTGTCGCTGCTGCGAGATTCCATTAAAGGCCGCATGATTGTCATCCTGCTGCTCAGCTCCGTTGTGCCCTTGGCATTAATCGGGAGCATGTCGTATTATTCGTTTCATTCCTTTATGGAGAACAAGCTGAAGCACGGCATCAACGAGAATGTGAAGAAGGAGCTTGTGAGCCTCGATAATATTTTAAAAAATATGAATTTCGCCTCTCAACAGCTCGCACTGGACAAAACGATTACCTCGCGCATTCAAGAGTATTTAACGACCGATGATCAGATTCGCAAAACCGATATTTTGCTGCTCGTTCAGGATCGGATGTCGCTTATCAATTACACCAGTCCGTACGCCGGAGTGCTTGCGCTGGTCGATGCGAAGGATAACCATGCTTTTATTCAGAGTTATCCCATCATGGACAAGATCACGATGTTTGATAATCCGCTGCTGCTGGAAGCGAACGGTGTCTCGTACTTCGCGCCGCATCGTTCGACGGACAAGTACAACAACGACAATACCGAAGTGTTTTCCATCGTCCGCAAAGTGAATGATTTCGATACGAACTCCTCGTTCTATGTGTATACCGAAAGCAACTTCAACACCTTGAAGCGTTTGTTTGAGAACGTGCAGTATGGCGAGCCCGTTAAGCACCTGCTCCTTGATGCCAAGAATCAGATCGTATTTAGCGAAGATCGCACGAACTTTCCACTGCATACGCAGTTCAAGATGGAGGATAAAACCTCTGATGATCTGCGTTTCATTGCATCCAGCGAGCAGGGCTGGAAGATCGCCGTTATTATGAAGGGCGATGCCTTTCAGAAGGAAATCAACTCCTGGCTTGGCAAATTCGTCACCGTCGGTTTGTTTACGCTGCTCCTCAGCTTGCTGCTTGCCTACATCTGTTGGCGGACGGTATACAGACCGCTTCATGTATTCCGCCGCGAGATTGAGTGGGTAGGAGATAATCCGTCGTATCGTCCGCAGAAATGGCTGCGGCTTCGCGAGTTCGACGAGGTGCTGGGCCGATTCTATGCGATGAAAGAGCGTGTATTCGATCTGCTGAAGGAAATCGAACGTCGGGAGAAGGCCAGGAGCAACGTGGAGGTCGAGAAGCTGCGGCATCAGATCAACCCGCATTTTATCCATAATACGCTGAATACGGTACAAGTCATTGCGAAGATGAATAAGCAAAATGAGATCGTGAAGCTCATCACTCATTTCACCCGCATTCTGCACTACAATCTGGGCAAGGAAGGGACTCATGTGCGCGTGCAGGAGGAAGTCGATAATATCAACGACTATATGGCGCTCCAGAGCATCCGTTACAGCCACCAGTTTGAAGTGCAAATGGATGTGGATCCGTCGACGCTGGATGTCCTGATCCCGCGGTTCGTGCTGCAGCCGCTCGTCGAGAATGCGATTTATCACGGCTTCCGCAACCAAGACGGCACGATCAGCGTTCGGATTGAACCTCACCCGGGGGGAGGGATTACGATGTGCGTATCGGATAACGGGGAAGGCATGTCGGAGGAACGGCTGCAGTCGCTGCTGGAAGAGAAACATCCGGATTCACGCTCGGTCGGCATGGGCATTGGCTTAAGCTTCGTGCATCGGTTAATTCAGGCCTACTATGGAGAGAGCTCCGGACTGCGAATTGAAAGCAAGCTTGGCGAAGGGACCGCAATTACAATTGAAATTCGGACAGGGAAGGGAGGCGAGCAGCCATGATCCGTGCCATACTGGTCGATGACGAACATATCGTACGCAAAGGACTTATTCATATTCTTCCATGGCAGAAGCATGGGATGGAGGTTGCCGCCGACTTTGAAGGCGGAGAGAAGGCACTGGCTTGGATGGAACATGAGCAGGTCGATCTGCTCGTCACCGATTTATCGATGCCGGGGATGTCGGGCTTCGAGCTGATGCGAATCGTGAAGGAGCGGTTTCCGAATACGGAAACGGCGATCCTTACTTGCCATCAGGATTTTCAATATGTACAGGACGCGCTGCGGCTTGGCGCGATTGATTATATCGTGAAGACGGAGCTCGACGACGAGAAGCTCGACCGGTTGTTCGGCCGCATTGCCGAGCGGCTGCTCGCGGATCGAGAAGAGAAAGCTTCCCGCTCGCAGCCGGCACCGGCTTCAGCGCATTCTTCGGTAACCTTGCTGCTCGCGCTTCATGCCGACTGCAAAGTGCAGGAGCTGTACGCGCAGCCCGGCTTGAATGACAAACCGCTTGTCCAGCTGCAAGGGAATGCCTGGTTTACGGAGGAACTTGCGTTTCAGCCGGAAGGGGAGGCGCAGGCGGGATTGGCTGCGCGCTGGGCGGTATTCTGCCTGCATCAAGTTGGCGTGAAGGATCGGAGCCGGCTCAAGTCGGTGCTGGATACCTATATTAAGCGTCACTCCTTCTACGTGATGGCAACGACCTTGTCGGCTGCAGCCGTGCATGATTCCATGCAGGATTTGCTGCTGTGGGAAACCAAGCCGGTCCGTGAGGATTGGATCAGAAGCTGGCGGCATTTCGAATGGCTGTTTCAGGATGAAGCGTTCCAAACGTTCCTCGAGCAAATTGCCGAGCAACGGCCTGATCCGAACAAGCTGTGCGGCATGATCCATCAGACGGTTTGGGCGTGGAGAAGCATGCTCAGATGGACGGAACGGGAAGAGCTGCTGCAGGAGCTCGGCGGCTTGCAGACCTGGGCGCAGTGGCAGAGTTTCCTGCACCGGCTTCGTCGTTCGCTCCGGGCTATTCTGGATCAGAGCGGTATAGATAAAGATATTACGGCGAGAATGATTCAGTCGATCGAATGGTCGCTGCTGCGATTGGATCAAGGCATTACGCAGGAGGAGGCTGCTGCGGAGGTGCATCTCAGCCGCGGTTATTTCAGCGACTGCTTCAAGCGGACAACCGGCGCGACCTATAACGATTTCATGCGCATGCTGCGCATGGATCAGGCTAAGCGGCTGCTCGTTCACAGCAGCCAGGCGATTCAGGAGATCGCGGCCAAATGCGGCTTCGCCGATGAATCGTATTTCCGCAAGCTGTTCCGCCAGGAAACAGGCCGATCACCGCGTGCTTACCGCGAGGAAGAAGCAGCGTTGGATGAGTTTATGCACTGGCCACCCGTGGGCAAGTAAGACGAGGAAGCGAAAAATGTCTTCCGACCAGTGAAAATTGTACGATGAAGGACGCATGTTCTGACAAAGTTCAGTCAGGAGATGCGTTTTTTCCATCTAATCCCCTAACGAAAACACGTTATGATTGGAATCGAATCAACACAATACTCATTGTCATAGAGAGGGGCTTTTGACAGCATGGTCAAAAAGTGGGCAAGTTTGAGTTTGCTTGGACTTATGGTTTTTGCAAGCGCATGCAGCAACAATGGCGGTAACAACAACGCAGCCAACACAGCGGAAGGCAACAAAACCAATAATACAGCAGCTGAAACAACAGAGACAACAGAACCGGCAGCCGAACCGGAGGTTGCGGCGGATCCATTCGGCAAGTACCCGGAGCTGGTTGAATTTACAACGATTAGACCGACAATGAACAACCCGAAGTTCCCTGAAGGCGAATCGTATGAAGAGAACGTCTTCAACAAATTCATGGAAGAGAAGCTGAATGCGAAGCCTAAGTTTGTGTGGATGGCGCCGCAAGATGGTGACGCTTACAAGAAGAAGCTCGATCTCTCCATCGGCGGAAACGACATTCCGGATGTCTTCCAAATCGTCGGTAAAAACATCACGGAAGTACAATCCACTGTGAAACGTCTCGTTGAAGCGGACATGATCGAGGATTTGTCGACCGTGTATGAGCAATACGCTTCCCCGGCTATCAAGGAAGCCTACGCTTCCGCAGACAACCGCGGACTTGACCTGTACAAAGTCGATGGCAAGCTCTACGGCATTCCGAGCCAAGCTGGCTTGGAAAACTTCAACTTTGTTTGGGTTCGCGACGACTGGCGCAAGAAGCTGAACCTGGCTGAGCCGAAGACGATCGAAGACGTTGAGGCAATCGCCAAAGCGTTCAAAGAAAAAGATCCGGCAGGCAATGGCACAACGGTACCGATGGCGATGCAGATGCAAACGGAAACAGACGGATTGTTCGGTCCGGGCTACATTTTCGACCAATTCGAAGCTTTCCCTCGCCTGTTCTATAAAGATGCTTCCGATCAAGTCGTATACGGCGGTATCCAACCGCAAATTAAAGACAGCTTGAAGCTCATCGCGAACTTCTACAAAGAAGGTCTGATCGAGAAGGACTTCGCGCTTAAAGATACAGGGCAGCTGCAAGAGGTTCTGGCAAGCGGACGCGCAGGCATCGTCGGTCAAGCATGGTGGGGCGTATGGTACCCGCTGTTCATGACGCTGCAGAACGCTCCTGATGCGGATTGGAAGCCATATGCGATTCCTGCAAAAACAAATGGCAAGCTGAACATGGGCGCTACAAATACATCCGGTTCCGTTATGGTCGTTAAGAAAGGCTTCAAATATCCGGAGCTGCCAATGAAATGGCTGAACATCGTCAACGAAAACGACGATACCGAGTGGTGGATCAAAACGACGCAAGAAAAGTATAAAGACGCCAATGAGAAAGCAACCGTATGGGGCGGCATGACCATCATTCGCACCGACGATATCCTCAACCAAGCGAAAGATATCGTAGCTGCCGTAAACGGCGAGAAGGATCCGGCAACGCTTCCGTTCAAGAACAACGATGCGTTCCAGAATATTAAGAAGTTCATTGACGAGCTGCAAACGCAGCCGGCAAGCAAAAACGTGCTGCAATGGCAAAATACGCGCAGCTGGTATGATGCAATGGGTTCCGCAGCTAAGCTGGAGTCCAACATTGTCTACTCCGCGTTCGACGGCCAAACGCCGACGATGGAGAAGAAGCTGACGGCGCTTAACGAGCTGCAGATGAAGGCCTACCACCGCATCATCATGGGCAAAGCTGATGCAGACGCCGAGTTTGATCAATTCGTTGCGGATTGGAAAGCACAAGGCGGAGACGATATCTTGAAAGAAATCAATGAGGCATTAAGCAAATAACTTGAACTTGAATTCCGGAAGGACGCGAGGCAGTGTCTTGCGTCCTTCTGTTCATTACGAATGATATCTGAAGCGGAGGTAATGCGAGTGCGCCGCAAATGGTCTGAGCAAATCCATTTTAACCTGATGCTGCTCCCCGGCATGTTACTTGTCTTATTATTTACGATCTGGCCTATGGGCGGCATTGTGCTGGCGTTCAAACATTTTATTCCGACTAAAGGAATTTGGGGTTCGCCATGGACAGGGTGGGAGAACTATTCCTTTGTCTTTGATACGCCCGTAGCCTTACGCGTTTTTAAAAACACCGTTATCATCGCACTGATGAAAATCGCTTTCGGTTTCTTTATTCCTATCGTATTCGCCCTCATGCTCAATGAACTGCGCATCCATTGGTTTAAGCGCACGGTTCAAACCATCGTCTATTTGCCGCACTTCCTGTCATGGGTTCTGCTTGCGGGTATTCTGAGAGATTTCTTCGCCGTAGACGGCATCGTTAACCAATTGCTCGGCAAGTTCGGCATTAACGAGATTATGTTTATGGGTGACAACTTCTGGTTCCGTACCATCATTGTCGGCTCCGATATCTGGAAAGAGTTCGGCTTCGGTACGATTATCTATTTGGCGGCATTGACGGGTATTAATCCTTCGCTATACGAAGCAGCCGATATTGACGGCGCGACTCGGATGCAGAAGCTGAAATACGTCACCTTGCCGGGCATCGCAACCACGATCGTTCTGGTCGGCACGCTCAGTTTGCAAAACGTACTGAATGCCGGCTTTGATCAAATATTCAATCTGTACAACACGCTGGTGTACGATTCCTCGGACATCATTGACACGTACGTGTTTAGGGCCGGTATCGAGGAAGGGCATTATGAGGTCGGAACAGCCATTGGATTGTTGAAATCGGGCGTCAGCTTCATTCTGATCATCATTTCATACGGGCTGGCCAGTCGATTCGCCAACTATCGCATTTTCTAGCAAAAGGAGGAATTCCGCATGGTCCGCAGTCAAACGATGGGCACAAAAGTTGCAGAAGCGGTTCTGATTCTCATTCTTGCGCTCGTTTCGTTCTCATCTTTGTTCCCGATCATTCATAACTTGGCGATTTCCTTCAGCTCACCGGCGAAAGCGATGGCCGGCTTTGTCACTGTTTTCCCGAAGGGCTTCACCGTAGATTCGTATACGAAATTATTTGAAGACAGCGTCTTCTTCCAATCGTTTTGGATTTCAGTCAAACGGGTCGGAGTCACTTGTTTCATCAGCTTCTTCATTTCCTTGCTGATGGCTTATCCGCTGTCCCGCTCGAAGAGAGAGTTCAAGCTCCGCGACGTCTATATGTGGCTGCTCATCTTCTCGATGATGTTTAACGGCGGATTGATTCCGTTCTACCTCGTCATTCGCCAGATGGGACTGATGAACTCGTTCTGGGTGCTCGTGCTCCCGATGCTGGTTAACGTCTTTAACGTTATTTTGATCGTGAACTATTTCCGCAGTATCCCCAAAGAGCTTGATGAGTCGGCAGCGATGGATGGCGCAGGTCCGTGGTTCAAGGTGTTCCGCATCTACATGCCGTTATCCATGCCGGTACTTGCGACAACGACGCTGTTCTTGATCGTAACCGTGTGGAATGAATTTATGCTCGGTCTCATCTTCATCAACCATGAGGACAGTATTCCTCTCCAGACTTATATGCAGCAGATTGTCGTGCGGATCGATCCGACGCTGATCAAATCGATTGAAGACGTGAAGCGGCTGGCATCCGTATCCGACAAGACATTGGGGGCGGCCAAAATCTTCGCTTCCATGCTGCCGATCATGCTCGTCTATCCGTTCCTGCAGCGGTTCTTCATCTCCGGTATTATGCTGGGTTCCGTTAAGGAATAGGCGAGAGTACCGGCTGGCAAAGGAGGTTTGCAGCTAGCTATGCGACAAACAAGCTCGATTAGCTTCGGCGATCTATTGAAACAGGGGGAGAGCCTTCGGGCCTCCCTGGAAGGCGGCGAACGCAGCGCGTACTTCAAGCAATTCGATTCGCTGTTCGCCGCGATTCCGGAAACGGAGAAAGAGGTATGGCTGGAAGCATATATGATTCTGGCCGCTCAGTTTCTGGCGTTCATGCACAAGAACGGCATCTCCTTCGCGGATCTCGAGCCGCTGGACGCGGATGCGCTGCTGCGCTGGGATGCGCACAGCTCGGCGAGGCAGGCAGCCGATTACTTGCGAGCCTTCGCGGGCGCGCTGCTGCAATGTCCCGACTGCCGGGATGAGGGCGGGTGGCTGGAAAGCCTGCATGTTTACATCGAGCAGCATCTCGACGAGGATCTGTCGTTAACGCGGCTCGCCGAAACGGTCTACTTCAATCCGAGCTATCTATGCCGATTATATAAGCAGACGACCGGCCGCGCGTTGTTCGACTACGTCGCCGAAGCGAAGCTGACGAGAGCCAAACGGTATCTGAAAGAGTCGCCGCGCTTGAAGGTTCACGAAATCGCGCGCAAGGTAGGGTTTGGCTCGCCCGCGCATTTCACGCGCGTCTTCAAGAAGCATTCGCTGCTTACGCCTGCGCAGTACCGCGAGGCGTATGCGCGATAGAATAGGATGGAAGGAAGCCGCTGTAGCAGAATAATCTGCCATGGCGGTTTTTTTCTGACTTGTAACTCTAGCAAATGATTAAATAATGCTATATTGACAACTATGAATCTAAGGGATATTTTGTATATCTATGGAAGATTTAGGAGTGACTCTAGTACTGACTTCGGAGGAGGACGAACGTGGGCTTACAGAAATTCGGCGAGCAAACGACAGCGCTGTTTCGGGAAGCATTGAACCAGTTCATCGAGAAGGTCAAGAAGGACGATCAAGTGATTGCGGCTGTGCTGCTTGGCAGCTTATCGTACGACCAAGTATGGGAGAAATCGGACATCGATTTAAAGCTGATCGTGCATGATCAGAAGCTGAATTCGGGCTATATGTGCTTTGTGGAGAATGATGTCCCTATTAACGCCAGCATTCAGACTCGCAATGAGTTCAAACGCTGGATCGAACGATCCGTGGGCGGCTCTATTTCGCAGTCGATGCTTTATCGCAGTACGCTGTTGTTCACGAAGGATGCTTCGATTACGGAATATTTTGAACAAATACGGATTGTCGGCGAGCGCGATAGGCAGCTTCAGCTGCAGCAGCTCGGGGGCTATTCGCTTGCGCTTCTGGCCAAGGCCGAGAAGTGGCTGTATGTGAAACAAGACGCGGTTTACAGTGCATTCTGGATTATTAAGATGGTCGATGTCTTGTCGCAGATCGAGGTGCTGCTGAACGAGGATGTGCCTATGCGGGAGTCGGTCAAACAGGCGCTCGCCTACAACCCGGACTTCTTCCGCGTGGTCTACACGGAGATGGTGCTCGGCGCGGTAACGGAGGCCGGCGTTCAATCTGCAATCGATCAGATCAATGGATATCTGAACGCTAGGGCAGAGCGGATCTTCCGGCCGATGCTCGCATATTTGAAGGAAGAAGCGGATGTTCGCACCGTTACGGATATTGTTTTGAAGTTTAAGCCGGTCATCGAGACCGATACCGGTTCCGCGACTGCGATATGCGATTGGCTCGCCGAGCGAGGCCTTCTGATGAAGATGGAATCGGAGACCAAGGCCACTCCGAAGAGCCGGAACATGCTGCTTGAGCCGGCGTATTTAGTTGAGAGCGACGAGTTTCCGGAGTGGGAGAGGGGCTAGCGCGAATGAAGAAGTTTATCGAGGTACGCGGCGCAAGGCAGAACAACCTGAAGAATATCGATGTCGATATTCCGCGGGACAAGCTCACGGTCATTACGGGGGTCAGCGGTTCGGGCAAATCTTCATTGGCCTTCGATGTCATCTATGGGGAAGGGCAGCGCCGATTCCTGGAGTCGCTCTCCACCTTCGCCAAGAGCCGGATGAATCAGCTGAAGAAGCCCGATGTCGACTTCGTATTCGGCTTATCCCCTGTTATCGCCATTGAGCAGAAGAAGGGGATCGTTAATCCTCGGTCCACTGTCGGCACGATGACGGATATCTATGACTTCATGCGGCTGCTCTTTGCTTCGGTTGGCGAAGCTTGCTGTCCATTCTGCGAGCATCCGGTGCCGATCCGGTCGGCGGAGCAGATGATCGATCATATTAAACAGCTGCCGAAAGGGACGGAGCTTGAGGTGCTGGCACCGGTGTACAAAATCTTCGGCGAGAACTACGAAACGACGCTCGATGAGATTCGTTCGAAAGGCTTTCGGACAGTTCGTATCGAAGGCGCCAGGCATAGTCTCGGTGATCCGATTGAGCTGGAAGATGAAGCGGAGTACAGAATCGAGGTCGTCGTCGATAAAGTCATCGTCCAAGCGGACGCCTTCAAAGCGCTTGCCAAAACGATCGAGAACAGCTTAAAGCTGGTGGGGGAAGGGTTCATTCGCTTTGAGATCGTTCATGTGCCGGATGATGCGCAGGTTGATGAAGATAAGTTTTATCGGGGCTTTGCTTGCCCGGAGCATCATCTGACGATGGGCGAGCTGCAGTCGAGTTATTTCTCCTTCAACGATCCCGCTAGCGCTTGCCGGACCTGCGGCGGACTCGGTACGTTCATGCGCGCCGAACCTAGGTTCCTGGTGAAGAACCCGGACAAGAGCATCAATAAGGGAGCGATTGATCAGAAGCTGCTCGGCACCAGCACCGGAACCTGGCATTGGTCGATCGTTCGCAGCGCGGCCATACACTATGGGTTCAGTTTGGATACGCCTTATAGAGAGCTGTCTGAGGCGGCCAAGAACATCATGATGTATGGGTCGAAAGGAGAGAAATTTCCTTTCGTTCCGGGAGAAGACGCAACGAAATCGCAAGAACGCCATGCCGGCAAAATGATGTCTTTCGGCGGGATGGTGCATACCATCAATTGGTGGTACAAGCTCTACTTAAAGCGCAAAGCGCAGTCCGTCAACGATGATGAGTTCTATAAGCGAGTGATGGTCGAGCATACTTGTCCGGATTGCGATGGACGGAAGCTGCGGCCTCAGCGATTCGCCGTGAAGGTCGGCGATGCCGATCTGCATCAGCTGTGCAACAGCTCGTTGCTTGAGCTGAGCATGTTCTTGAAGAACATTACATTTGCGCCTAATCATGTGGTTGTAGGCAAGCAGATTGTCGCGGAGATCGATTCTAGGATCGATCTGCTGCTGGATATCGGCCTTGATTATCTGAGCCTTGGCCGCCGTTCCGATACGATATCGGGCGGTGAAGCGCAGCGTATCCGACTTTCTACGCAGATTAGTTCGGGGCTGATGGGGATGCTGTACGTGCTGGACGAGCCGAGCATTGGACTTCATGCGAGGGATAGCATTCGCATCATCGACACGCTCAAGAAGCTGCGCGATATCGGCAATACGATTATCGTAGTCGAGCATGATCTCGAAACGATCGGCAGCGCCGACCATATCATTGAGGTCGGACCGGAGCCGGGGCTGAACGGCGGCCGTATTATCGCCGAGGGTACCGCGGACCAGCTGCGGTCGAATCCGGATTCCATCACCGGCTCGTTCCTGGCAGGAGTGCGGAGAATCGAGGTTCCGGCGGTGCGCCGTCAGTCGGACGGACGGATGCTGTCCCTTCGAGGCGCGAGGGCAAACAATTTGCGCAACGTGGATATCGATGTGCCGCTCGGGGTGTTGGTCTGCATCACAGGTGTCTCCGGTTCGGGCAAAAGCACACTGATCAATGAGGTCATCTGCAAGCAGCTTTATTCAACCTTCCAGGATGCGCGCATTGTTCCGGGGGAGCATGACGAGTTGACCGGGCATGAGCATTTGACGGGCATTATCAATATCGACCAGTCTCCGATCGGTCGAAGCTCGCGTTCGAACCCGGCGACGTACGTCGGATTCTTCGATAAGATCCGCGAGCTGTATGCGGCTGCTGCCAGCGCGGCGGGAAAGTCGCTCGCGAAGAACGATTTCAGCTTCAATCAGAAGAATGGCGGACGCTGCGAGAACTGCCAGGGCGAAGGCATCGTGACGACGGCGCTCCAATTCATGCCGGATGTGGAATCGGTGTGCCCTGTTTGCAAGGGAGCGCGGTTTAACGAGGAAGTGCTCGATGTTCGGATCAAGGAGAAGAATATCGCGCAGGTGCTGGAGATGAGCATCGAGGAAGCCGTTCCGTTCTTTGAGGAGCAGTCTTACATTCAGCATAAATTGAAGGTGCTGCATCAGCTGGGGCTCGGCTATTTGCGCTTGGGGCAATCGTCGACCACGCTGTCCGGCGGCGAAGCGCAGCGGATCAAGCTGGCGACGGAGCTAAGCAAGATAATACGGGGCTCGCATAACCTGTACGTGCTTGATGAGCCGACGACCGGCCTGCATCTGAGAGATATTCAGAAGCTCATCGATTGTCTTCATCAGCTTGTGGAAGCGGGTCACACCGTCGTGGTGATCGAGCATCATCTGGATCTGATCAAGGTGGCCGATCATGTTATCGACATGGGTCCGGAAGGCGGCAAGAAAGGCGGCATGGTCGTCGCATCCGGCACGCCGGAGGAAGTAGCGCGCACGGAAGGCTCCCTGACCGGCAAGTTTCTGCGGGAGATGCTGGCGGTGGAGTCGCAGGCGGTAGTTTGATGCAGTGGGTTGGCTGGGTGGCGCAGACGCTTATGTCTGCGCCACCTTTTTCTTCGCGAGAAAGTCTGGGCAGCTACTTTTCGGTCTGTTCTTCTTAAACAAAACTTCTAACGGTTGTCAGCGTGGCTATTTGATGAAAATAAGCACCTTTGTAATTCTAACGGTTGTGACAGGCGTTATTAGCGGCAAATGGATCGATTCCCGGTGGAAAACGTCCAAATAAGCGCTCTGGCAACCGTTAGCATATAAAAAGGGTGCATTTATGCCAAATAGCCACTGTCACAACCGTTAGAGCTGACATTGCGACAAAGCATGCGGCGCTCAGCGCAGAAGTACAGACCACTTTGCTCTCGTGCTGCGCCGGAAGCTATAAAACCGACGTCGTATCAAAAGTTGGTTTCGTTTCTCCACACACTGAGGTGGCGCAGACACTTATGTCTGCGCCACCTTTTTCTTCGCGGCTAAAGCTGTTTCTCGGCAGCCAGGCGATAGGCTGCTTTGGGACGCAGCCCCACCAGTTTATCCATGGGCTGGCCATTCTTGAACACTATAACGGTCGGCGTGCCCATAACGCCGGCTGAAGCAGCGGCTTCAGGCAGCTTGTCGCAGTCCACGTACGCGATGCGAAGCTGATGCTCCAGCTCCGCGCTTAGTTCTTCCAGAACGGGAAGCAGCGTATGACACGGCGGACAGTGAGGTGCTCCGTAATCTACGAGCACGACCCCATCCTCAACGAGTTGATGGAGATGCTCCATGCTCTGAACTTGATGTATTCCCATTTGGCTCACTCCTTGCTTAGATTGTCGGCGATCGTTTCCGACTGAACGGCAGCGATCCGATCTACCAAATTCGTCCGAATTTGATTCAGCTGCATAATCTGTGCGTCGATCTCTGCCAGCTTCCGCTCATAAATCGGCATAACTTCGCTGCAAAATGCTTCCTTGTTCCGCAAAACACAAGTAAGAAACCCGGCGATTTGCTCAGTCGTCAGACCCAAGTTCAGATAGAGCTTGATCGTCTCCACGGTGTGAACGGTTAAGGGCGAATATTCGCGATAACCGTTGGCTTGTCGCAGCGGCGATATCAAGCCCTGCTGTTCATAGTAACGGAGCGAACGAATGCTCACGCCTGTTTCTTTGGCTAATTGACCGATTTTCATGGGCATCCTCTCTTCGCCATACCTGGTTTCCAGTTCATTATAAAGGCTGACATTAATGTCAGAGTCAAGCAGCTTGGGGTTGCTGTTCGAGCCGGAGGATTATATGGAGCATTTAACCGGAGCTCTCGCCAATTTCAACTTTACAGATAGTGAAGGAGTTGATGGAGTTCGTCGATATGGCCGAGGGGAACAATGCCTCTTCGCTCCAACTCCGGTTGATTGGCCTGGTAAGCAATAAATCGGATGCCGGCTTCCATTGCCGCTTTGCCATCGATCCAAGCATCGCCTACGGACAGCCAATCCTCTTTGGAGAGGTGGGGGTAGCGTTCAAGAATATGAAGAATGCCCTGCGGTGAGGGCTTCATCGTTACAGCTTGCTCTCGGCCAATGACATGGTCAAAGTACATCTCAATTCCAGTAGTGCGCAGCGCTTGTATAGCGGCTGTATACGAATTATTCGTAAGAATCGTGAGGTGGAAGTCCTGTTGCAGCTGCTTCAGTAGTTCAACGACACCCGGCTCAAGCCCCGCATCCTTCATCCCCGCTTGCTCTAATTCAGACACAACTGTCCATACCGCCTGCTCTGTTTCTCCGGTGAACTTCGCTGATAACCGGGCATGTTCAATGAGTGTCGATGCCGTAAAATCATGCAGCGGAAGATCCGCTTCAATAATTCCCGCTCGTACTAACAACGTATAAACCTCATTCTTGATCTGTTTGAAATCAATGCGCGAGCGGAGAATGGTGTTATCCATATCCAAAATAATGCCTCGTCGCTTCAATGGAATCATGGGAGCAGCCCCTTCATATGGGTTTATGTGTACGCATTCTAACATGCTTATTTGCAAGAAAAAAGCCCCCGCTCTGCATGTTATGCAGAGGGAGGCTGTTCTTGGCGCAAGCTCGTTGCACAGTTCTTCATTCCGTTTCATACCGTTCTGCCTCATTCCACCATTCCGTACCGTACTGTAATCACTCCACTCGTTTGGTTCCATTCCACTCCACTCCGTTCACTCTTTCACGGACCCCAGCACGATGCCTTTCACGAAATACTTCTGCAAGAACGGATAGACGGTTAAGATCGGCAGCGCGCCAATGAAAAGCTGAGCGGATTTGACAGTTCGTTGCGCGATATTCTCAAGCTCCTCCGGCCTGACATTGAGCTTCGTATAATCCTGCTGAACGATGGTTTGCAGCAGCGTGGCAAGCGGATAATTCGCGTGATTGGTCATATACAGCATGCCATCGAACCAAGAATTCCAATGGCCGACCATCGTAAACAAAGCGAGCGTTGCGACTGCGGGCATGGATACCGGCATAAATACGCTGAGCAGAATGCGGTAGTGGCTTGCTCCGTCAATCATAGCCGCTTCCTCCAGCTCTTTGGGCACGGTCCGGAAGAAGTTCAGCATCAGGATCATCAGCCACACATTGACCGCTCCCGGTAAGATGAGTGCCCATATCGAGTTCAGGAGATGAAGCTTCGTAATGAGAATATAGCCGGGTACCATGCCGCCGCTGAAGAGCATCGTGAATATAAAATACCAGGCATACACCGATCGCCCGCGGAAGGTATGCTGTTCTTTGGATAACGGGTAAGCGGCGAGGAATACGAGCGCCATGCCGATGAACGTGCCGAGGATAGTACGTTCAGCGGAAATGAACAAGGCATGCAGAAAGTTGTCATTCCCGAATGTTTTTTTGTAAGCATCGAATGTAAAATCAATCGGCCACAGCCCTACGAGATTGGCCGCTGCAGGCGACTTGCCGCTCAGTGACACGGCTAATATGTGAATGATAGGCAGCACGCATAATAAAGAAATAACGAGCAGGAAGATGTGGTTCACAATGGAGAACATGCGGTAGGCAGTCGTTTTATCCGGCATAGTCATGACCCCTTACTTAGAAAATGCGATAGTTGGCAAGCTTGTAAGCCAACCTGTACGTAAGTACGATGAGGATGAAGCTGATGACGGATTTCAGCAGCCCGACGGCGGCTCCGAAGCCCATTTCCCCATTGAGAATGGCCATGCGATAAACGAACGTATCGATAATATCCCCTTTGGAGTAGACGAGCGGGTTATATAAATTGAAGATCTGATCAAAGCCGGCATTCAGAATATTTCCGAGTGAAAGAGTGCTCATGACGACTAATATGGGAACCAGCGAAGGCAGGGTAATAGATAAGGTTTGCTTCCACCGGTTAGCTCCATCGATGACGGCTGCTTCATAGAGTGACGGATTGACGCCTGCAAGCGCGGCGAGATAGACGATGGCCGAGAAGCCGAACTCCTTCCATGTATCGCTTGCGACAACCGTAAACCGGAACCAGTCTCCGTTTCCGAGAAAAAAAATCGGCTTCATGCCAAACAGCTCGGAGAACAAGCGATTAATCAGTCCGCCCTCCGGAGACAACATATCGACCAAGATCCCTCCCAAGATGACCCATGACATGAAATAGGGAAAGTAGACAAGCGTTTGAATCGTTCGTTTAAAGACCAGCTTCCGAATTTCATTCAGCAGAAGAGCGAAGAATACCGGCACAACAAGGCCGAATCCAATCTTCAGCGCGGCTATTACAACGGTGTTGACCATCACCTGCTTGCTATCGGGGCGCTCGAACATGTACCGGAAATGATCGAGGCCGATCCAGGCTGATTTCGTAAACCCGAGCCACGGCTTGTAATCCATGAAGGCCATTATAATGCCGGCCATTGGCACATAGGCAAAAATAAACGTAACAATGGCAGCCGGCAGCAGCATCATGTGAAACGGGGAGCTTCCCTTGAAGCGTTTCATTCCATCCTTCCTCTCCTTGCGAGTTCCATGTTGGTTTCATTGTAGCAACCATGAAAACCAATACCTATGAGAACATTCGAACGCTCATAGCATTCTCATAACTTTTTGCGCATGCTATAATTTACTCAATTTATTACATGCTGCAGGAGAACGGAGCTTAAGGATGAAACCGAGCGATAAAAGCAGTCAGATCCTACGGCTTGTCGATAAGGGGAGAGGGATCTCCCGGAAGGCATTGTCCGAAGAAACCGGATTATCGCAAGCGAGCCTAACCAAGATCACCAAAACCTTAATCGAACAAGGGTATTTGGTAGAGGGAGAACGCGTCGGCAGCGGCTTGGGGAGAAAGGAAGTGCTTCTCTATGCCAGAGCGGATCGCCATCGGTTTCTAGGGATAGACATCGGCGGGCACAAAATACGCGTAGCAATCGCGGATAACAGTTTGCATATTCAGGCGCGAGCGGAATGGGAAATGCAGCTGTTCAAGGACCACAGCGACAAAGCAGCCTTGCTCATTTCGAAGATTGAAGCGTTTCTGGAAAGCAGCGGAATCAGCCAATCATCCATCGATGCGATTGGGGTCGGCGTGACCGGCGTCGTGGATCCGGCACTGCAGAGGATTCTAACGATTCCCAATGCCGAAGGCTGGGATAACGTGGAGCTGCCCATTGCCATGCAGGAGGCATTCCCATGTCCGGTTTATATGGATGAGGGCGGACGGACGATGGCCATCGCAGAGAAGTTTGCAGGCAAAGGAACGGATATGGAGCATTTAATTACGGTGCAAATCGGCTTTGGCATCGCTGCGGGGGTTATCGTGAATGACCGACTCTTGAGAGGTTCCGATAATGTCGGCGGACTGCTTGGCCATATTACGGCGGACAATAAAGGCATCCGATGCACATGCGGCAACTACGGATGCCTCGAGAATATTATTACGTATCCCATGATAGAGCTGGCCTATCGCACGCGAGGCGGCAAAGCGGACTCGCTGCTGGAGGCGTATCAAACGAATGATAAAATAGCGCTGGATGTTTGTCTGGAAGCAGGAGAAGCCTGCGGCATTGCACTAAGCAATATGGTCAATCTGTTTAATCCGAAGGCGATCTTTGTGGGAGGTCCGGTCATGGAGCTGCTGCCGTCCGTATTCGATGAGATGAGAAGGACCATTCTACGCCGTGCCAATCGGTTTGCTACACAACGCTTGCAAATGGAGCGCAGCTCTTTCGGCAATGATGAAGGCATCGTAGGGGCGCTTACGCTGGCGAAGTCGAAATGGATGAGCTGGTTCTGAGGGCGTAGTAATCGGAGTAATGGAGGATATCCATCCCTTTGTCCCGCGCGTAAGTAAGCATGGCTCGGAGATGCGTTAGTTCAGGGTCGCAGGTGATGCTGCTCCAGTCGTGGCTGCAGTACACAAAGTCCAAATCATGGTTGACGGCGTAGTCGATGTCGCGCTTCAGCCATTCTACATAGTGAGCGACATTCTCCCATCCAATCCGTTCTCTCGCAATGCAATCCTGCCAGCCATGCAGCGGGCATTCCAAGATTTCGCCATAGCCCTGAGGCTGGTAGAAATAAGGCTGCCATTCGAAGGGAACCGGCTGCCAATCCCGTTCGTTCCGTCCGGCTGATCGGACGATCTTTATGCCGCAATCGCGCAGAACTTCAAGTAAATCCAAACGGTCGCCAAGACCGCGATAATAATTATAAGGGGCCGTCAGTCCTGTGCAGGCAACGCCGAGGATATCGCTAAGCGCCTTTTGTCCGCGAAGGATGTCTTCCTTGGCTGCTTCGAAAGAGACGCCGGGAAACACTTGAATCCCTTCCTCATTTTCTTGCACAACGGTCTTGAGCAGCAAATGGGAATACGTATGCTGATGAAATTCAAGCCAGCCCTCCTTGGCAGCCTGTCGGCAACGATCCGCGTTCTGTTCAAGCGTTCTCCCTACGATAAAGATACTGGCCGGGGCTTGCAGGTCCTTATGCACTTGCATGGCTTGGTCAATAAACTGTGCGGTTCGTTTATCGGCCGCCTCTACGTCATACCCGATTAATAGCTTTGCCACCTCTATTTCACCCTTTCGCCACCCTAATTACTTCACATAATAAATTATATGATCCGATTTTGATAAAAGTAAAGGCCAAATATATAGCTATTCCACGATATGATGACGGAAAATGATAATACCTTCAATAAATTAATTGTTATCAATTTGCTATCAAAGTTATGAGGTTCTTATAGCTTTAGGTGATGCCTTGTTTCTACAATTAGGGTGAATCAAGGTGATTATGCAGACTGAAGCCAAAGGGGAGAGTGCATGTGAAGAGGGGCTGGGTTTCACTATTCGCATCGTTGATACTCGTCGGGACGGTAGCCGGGTGCACAGGAAACAATAACGACAACGGCAGCTCAGACAGCGCATCGAAGGATGATTCGCTTCCTGCGAGCAATGGGAAGTTCACGCCGGAAGTTACGATGACTACCGCAAGAGGCGTCGGCGGGGACGTTGTGTTCAAGAACGGGGATACCATGGAGAACAATGTGCACACGCGCTGGGCGAAAGACACACTCGGCATCGACATTAAGTACTTATGGACGGTTGCGGATCAGAATGGAGCGCTCGATACGAAGCTCAGACTCTCGCTGTCCGCGAACGAGCCGTTCCCTGATGTGCTGCCGCTGCGCTCAGATTTGGTGGCCCAGGATCTGATCGATTCCGGTAAATTCGCCGATGGCGGCGCGCTGTTCGACAAGTACGCATCGGATGCTTGGAAAGCCGCGATGAATGAGGCCCCAAGCGCATGGTACCCTTATATGCGAGATGGCAAGCGAATCGGCATTCCGATTCTGGAGCGGGCTTACAACGCGGATACGGTGCTGTGGATTCGCGAGGATTGGCTGAAGAAGCTGAATTTGAAAGCGCCAACGACGATCGATGAGCTGGATGCGGTGATGGATGCGTTCGTCAATCAAGACCCGGACGGCAACGATAAGAAAGACACGTACGGCATGGCCGTGGGCTTCAAGGATCGCTTTAATGGCTGGGGTTCTACCGTGGACTGGGTATTAGGCGCATATGGCGCTTTGCCGAACCAATGGAATGAGGATAAAGACGGCAAGCTTGTTTACGGCTCCGTTCAGCCGGAGGCGAAGCTTGGGCTAACGAAGCTGCATGACTGGATGGCGAAGGGCTACATTACGAAAGAGGCCGGCATTATGGACGAAGTCAAACCGACGGAATCGTTCGTTGCGGGGAAAACCGGCATTGTGGCCGGACCTTATTGGATGGTAGCATGGCCAATCGGAGCGGTGAAAGATAACGTTCCGGGTGCGGAAATCAAGGCATATCCTATTCCGGCAGGCCCGAACGGAACCGTCATGCGCCACGGGACACCGGGGAATAACGGCGTCGTTCTGATCAATAAGGATATGAAACATCCGGAAATTTTCTTTGCTTATCAAAACTATCTGTTTGATCATTATGCGAATCCCGCGAAAGGCGATCCAATGGAGTTCGGGATGCATCAAGGCTATGATTACGACCTGGTGGACAACAAGCCGGTTTATGGCGCTGATATTCCGGGCGGCGCGATCGAGGTTGAGAAGTATTCGCTCACCTTCGACGGTGCTATTATTCCATCTCTCAATATGAAGACCCTTGCGGCACTCGGAGCAGGCAAGGCGCCGGAATCGCCGTTTGAGGTGAAGAACTCCCACGGTTATGCGCCTGAAATGCTGGCCGCGGCCGGGGTTGTCATGCAGCAGGTGGATGCATCCCATCCCGATAAGTTCATTGGCGCTCCTACGCCAACGATGAAAGCGAAAGGGGAGTTCCTAAATAAGTTGGTGCTCGAAACGTATAACAAAATGATTTACGGAGATATCCCAATTGACCATTTTGAAGATTTCGTGACACAATGGAAGCAATCAGGCGGAGATCAAATGACGGCGGAAGCGAATGATTGGTACGCCTCTGTCCAAGGTAAATAATCGATCGCAGCAAGCGGTTCATAACCCGGTGAGTGGCGTCCACGAACCGGGTTATGAACTGTTTTGACCTTATTCGAAACGGAGCGTTTCCATTAAGATGCGAAAAATAAACACGTTTGGCCGAGTACTCGGCATCCTCCTCATTGTGACCATCCCGATTGGCATCCAATACGGCAATTCGCATCAAGTCAGCATGAAGGTTGTGCAGAAGGAATTGCGGGAAGCAGGCAAACAACGGTTATCCGGGCTCTCCACGCAATTGGATACGGTACTGGAGCAACTGTCGATGAATGCCATCATGCTCGGTCAGGACCCGACAATCCGGGAGTTTCAATATCTGTATTCCCTGCCCGGGCTTCTAGACCCCTCCCGCACGAAGAATGCCATCGTGGAGAAGCTTGTGCTCAACAGCACAATTGTGCGATGGCCAAACAATATAAGCGTCTATGCGCCTGCTGTTCAAGAGGCGCTGTCCAGCGGAGCGCGGGCGAAATTCGATGAAGCCTACTTGGGGCAATATGTGTCGCGCAGCTGGACTTATCGATCCGGAGTAGCAGGCGGCAGCGGCAAATTTTATTGGTACAGCGTAGACCCCATTACCGCCTACGATGATGTGAAGCAGGCTAAGCTTATCGTCGAAGTGAGCTTTCCTCAGGATAATTTTATATCGAAGTTAGATGATTACAAGGCTTCCGGCAGCAGCGCGCCTTTCTTATATCATGCAGGCGAGCCGATCATCGCCGATCGCTCGGCGAACAGAACGCTTGCTTATCGGATCGCCGAAGCTGCGAGCGACTTGAAGCTGTTGCAAGACAACGACTCCGTAGTAACCATTGATCAAGAACAATTCCTCGTCAACTATATTCCCACCGCAATGCCGAATTGGGTGCTCATCGATTATGTCCCGCTCAGTGCCATTTTGAAACCGATCGAAGTCAGTCGAACACGGTTTTATTTCTCCGTAGGCGTCTTCTCCCTGCTCGCTATCGGCGCCGCTTTCTTCCTCTATCGTGATGTACAGGTTCCCATTAAGATGCTGCTCAAGGGGGTGCGCCGTTTCAAGAGAGGCGATTACTCGGTACGGATAGCCGAGCCTTCCAATCCCGAATTCATCTATTTGGTACAAGGTTTTAACGAAATGGCCGTGGAAATCCAGGGTTTAATCGAGAAGGTCTACAAGGAGGAGCTCCGCTCGCGCGAAGCGACGCTCAAGCAGCTGCAATCGCAGATTGCCCCTCATTTTCTATATAACTGTTTATATTTCATCAAAAATATGGCGCAGGTTGGCAACGATTCCGCGGTGGCGACGATGTGCGTCCAGCTTGGCAAGTTTTACAGGTATGCGGCGCGGACGGAGAATCAGAGCGCCACGCTTGCGGAAGAAGTGGAGCTGATTCGCAGCTATCTCATGATTCAGTCGCTTCGGATGCGCAAAATCGACTATCGGATTGATATGCCGGAAGGCATGCTGGGGCTCCATGTACCGCGCTTTCTGCTGCAGCCGATTATTGAGAATGCTGTTCTGCATGGTGTAGAGCCGCTTTACGGCAGCGGCAACATTACGGTGCGAGGGGAAATACGGCCTGACCTCGAGGGCTATCTGATTTCAATTGAGGATAACGGCAGCGGAATAGCTTCTGACGAAATAACGCGATTGAATCGCAGCTTCTCGCTGCCTCTTGCCGAAGAGAATGGGTGCGGCATGTGGAATGTACATCAGCGGCTGCTTCATTATTTTGGCGATGGCGCCGGTTTGACCTTGCAGCAAATGCCTCAAGGAGGAACCAGGGCAATCATGCATTGGCCCGGAAGCGAGCACGATAATCCGTAAAATGGAGGGTGCCATGCATCAAATTCTAATCGTGGATGATGAACGTTCCGTCGTCGATAATTTAGAAGTCATTATTCCTTGGGAAGAGCTCGGCATCGGCACCGTATACAAAGCTTATTCCGGCGATGAGGCTGCAGCGATTCTCGGTAGGAACGCCGTCGATGTTGTCATTACCGACATTCGAATGCCGGGTATGAGCGGCTTGGAGCTGATCGGCCATATTCGGCGTACCGCGAAGATGACGAAATGCATTCTGCTCTCCGGTCACGCTGAGTTTGAATTCGCGAAGAAAGCACTGCAGGTGCAGGCGGACGATTATTTAATTAAGCCGGTCGCGGATGAAGAGCTGATGGAGGCCGTCCGCAAGGCGCTGCTCCAATCGAGTAAGGAATGGGAGGAGATGCATTCCTACCGGCATCTTGCTCGGCTAATGAAAGAAAATCTGCCCTTGATTCGCCGGAATTTGCTGGGCGATTTATTGCATGGCAAATGTCCCTCGGCTGCCGACCTTACTCAGAAAATGAACATGATCGAGCTTTCTTTTACGCCCGGGGACCGCGTGTTTATGCTGTTAATCCGTGTGGAGGAAGGCTTCACGGCGTTTGACCGAAGCCAATCGGTATTATTGGAGTTTGCCATGGCGAACATCGTGGAGGAATTATTCCGTCCTTATTTTGCGGTATGGAACGGGGTGGATGAGCATGAAAACCTCGTATTTGTGCTGCGGGCGTTGGAGGATAGCGCTGTTTACGGCAAAGACGGCGGCGAAGGGGCGAATCAACGCGGGGTATTGGAGCGGCTTGCGGAGCAGCTGCACAATCATGTCGGTCTGTATCTGAAAGGCTACATCTCCATTATCGTAAGCGGGCCGGATCTGTTCCCGCAGCGGCTTCAAGAGCTCTATCGAAGCTGCCTCTTTGCGATGCGGAACAAAACGGGCGGCGAGCGAGGGTTCTTCATTCTCACCGATGACAGGCCTGTGACTCGTGAATTTCATGCGCTGAGCAGCTTGCATGAGCCGCCATCGCTCATTCTTCTCATCGAAGCCGGCCGAATGGAGGACTTATGGGCGAAGCTGAACCGGATCTTCCAAGAAATGTCCGCGAGCTCGGATTATTTCTATGAGGCGCGCATGGAAGTCTATTATTGCCTGTGTACAGCCTTCATTCATTTCGCCCATCAGAACGGCAAGTCGTTGGCCGAATTAATTCGGCCCGAGGATTATGCGCTGTTTGACGGACCTGCTCATTTTCGCACGGTAAACGGGCTGAAGAAATGGGCATACGGCGTGCTGGAGCAGCTGGAATTCAGCGTGCACCAAGAGATCAAGGATTCGCGGGGAACGATCGTGCGTCAGGTGAATCAATTTATCGAGCGCAACCTTTCGCAAGGCATTTCGGTGCCCCTAATCGCGGATCAGGTTCATCTGCATCCGGCTTATCTGTCCAGAGTCTATAAAATAGAGACCGGCGAAAGCATCAGCGACTACGTGTACCGTACTCGAATGGATAAGGCGGTTCATCTGCTTAAGCATTCCGAAGTGAAAATTTACGAGATTGCTGCCAAGCTGGGCTACCAGAACGACTCCTATTTTATTAAGGTGTTCAAGAAGCATTATGGGATGACGCCGCAGGAATGCAGAGATCAATAGCATAGCTCGCGCTGCTGCCATCTGCTTATCAGATTGTTGTGGATATTTCCAAATTGGCATTTACCGGAAGCCTCTTCGGGCATATAATTTAAATTGTAAATTAATTCAGCAACGGAAGGAGCATGGCCTTGGTGGAGCGTTTGGCGATCGAACAGGGGCAGCCTGTTCGCGGTAAGCCGTGGACCTTTCAGTTCCATGGACCGGATGAGATTGGTGAACTGGAGAAGGCTTATGTGCTGCAGGCCTTAGATTCTCGCAGGATGTTTCGTTTCATGAATAAACGGGAAGAGTCTTTCCCGGCGTTATTGGAGCAATTTTATAAGGATCGACTTGGTATCTCGTTTGCGCTCGCTGTTAATGGGGGGACATCCTCGCTAATTTGCGCGTTGGCAGCGGCCGGTGTCGGTCCGGGAGATGAAGTGATTGTGCCCGCGTATACCTTTATCGCGACGGCGGCCGCGGTCGTGGCGGTTCGGGCCGTCCCGGTCATTGTGGAGTGCGACGACACGCTGAATATGGATCCTGCTGCATTTAGAGCCGCAATAACGCCTTACACCAAGGCCGTCATTCCTGTTCATATGCGGGGCGTCATGGCACAAATGAACGAAATTATGAGCATTGCCAACCAATACGGCCTTGTTGTCATTGAAGATGTAGCGCAAGCTAATGGCGGTTCCTATTTCGGCAAGCCGCTGGGGGCGATCGGCGATTACGGCTGCTTTAGCTTTCAGCATTATAAGGTCATTACGGCCGGAGAAGGCGGAATGGTCGTTACGAATAGCCAAGAGGGATATATTCGTGCAGGACATCAGCATGATTGCGCCTTCCAGTTCTGGGGCGGCGATGCTGAAGTGGAAACCATTCCCGGCGAGAATTACCGCATGAGTGAGATTAACGGCGCGCTGGGCTTGGCGCAAGCGCAGAAGCTCGATACGATTCTCGGTCAGCTTCGCGAGAACAAGAAGCGAATCGTGAGCGGTGTAGCGAATATACCGGGGCTGGCACTTCAGCGCGTTGTAGATCCGGCAGGGGATTGCGGGGTTAGCTTCGTATTTTATCTGCCGGATAGCAAGGCTGCGGGAACGTTCAGCAAAGCGCTGCAGGCAGAGGGCATTCCGAACGGGACCGTCGATAACGGCGGCGTTGCGGATCGGCATATCTACCGGAATTGGGATTACATTTTGCAGAAAAGAATGGCTTCTCCTGTGGGAACGCCTTGGAATTGTGCGGAGTACAAGGGCAGCGTAAGCTATGACCCGGACATGTGCCCGGTTACCTTGGATTATTTGGGCCGAGCCATCAGCATCGGTCTGCATCAGCGGATGTCCCATGAGGATTGCGATGATGTAATTCATGCCATTCAGAAAGTAGCCGCGGTCCTTATATGACGATAAGAAAGCGGAACTAACCAACCTCGCCGAAAAAGAGCTGAGAGTCGCAAAAACGAACTCTCAGCTCCCAAATCTCCGCTCAAACTAATCTAACTCTACCTCGCGGGGAGCTAAACGTGGCTGCTGCACGCCGGAGCTGAGCGTATTCGCTCTATTTTGGCAGATCGTCTTAGTTTTATCCCATATCCTCCAAGATGAACGGATGCTTCAGGTGTAAATTGAAGATATATCCGATTCATAAAGGGGACCTGAGAGCATGTTGAATTCGAAAATCCAACTGACTAACGAGCATGTGGAATTTTACAGAGAAAATGGCTTCGTGCAGATCGATAATATTCTTTCGCCGGAAGAGCTGGCAGAGCTTCGCCAATATATGGACGAGACGATGAATAACCAAGGCGCTCGCGGCTTGCAGACGGATCAGGCAGGCGGTGCCTATTATAAGGTGCTGAACCAGCGCGTAAATACGTGGCGGGATCACGGGGGCATGGCACGATTCGTGCTCGGCGAACGCTTCGCGGATATGGGCAAGCAGCTAACCGGCTTCGAAGGCATTCGCCTTTTCCATGACCACGCGCTGCTTAAGATGCCCGGCGATTCCAAAGTAACGCCTTGGCATCAAGATCGACCGTACTGGCCGATTAAAGACACCGATCCGATGGTCGCCTTCTCGATCTGGATCGCGCTGGATGATGTCGACGAGAACAATGGCTGCATGATGTTCGTTCCGAAATCGCAGAAGATTCGCAACTTGAAAGGCGTGGACCTCGTGACGCCTGAGGATATTTTCTCGCAAGAAGGTGCAAGAGACGCGGACCGTAACACAGCCGTTATCTGCCGCATGAAAGCAGGCAGCTGTACCTTCCATGACGGCATGACGTTCCATTTCGCCCATGCCAACAATTCCGAGAAGCCTCGCCGCGCGCTGGCCATTATCTTCCTCAAGGACGGCACGATCTATAACGGTACAGGTCATGTGTGCACGGATGGACTGGGCTGGGAAGCGGGCGACAAGATTCAAGGCGGCTTGATGCCGAAGCTTGCTTAAGCTGTCTATATCCAACTACTGGGTAATTATTGCAACGCAATTGTAATGTAACTGAAATGCCAATTTCATCTGGTTTTAATCTTCAGCGCCTATAATAAGACTCAACCCCCTATTATATATATTCTTTTAAGACCCGTGGCCCGTTGCTGCGGGTCTCCTTTTTTGTGTTCGAGAACGCGACATGTCTGCTTCCTATCGAAATGGTGAATACTGCGCAATAAGAAGATTAATAGACTGCCTTTACAAACGATTTTTGCGGGTGTTATGCTGAAGGCATTCGATTTATGCTAAGAAACATAAAACATATTATAAATGGGGAACGCTCGAATGCTGGAACTCTCTATTAACGAACCGGATGTATTGGTCAAGGTCGCACACGCTCTTTCATCGCATACCAGGCTGAAGATTATTAAGCTGCTTTTGAATCATAACAATATGAATATAAATGAGATCGGCGAGAAACTGGGCATTCCGGTGTCCACGGCGGGCGTGAACGTGAAGGTGCTGGAAGAAGCAGGCCTCATTCTGACCGAGATTTTGCCTGCAAGCCGCGGCGCGATGAAGGTATGCAAGCGGAATTTCGACGACGTCCGAATGATCTTGAATCCGATCAAGGGATATATCAAGAAGGAGCAAATTTTCGAGATCGAGATGCCGATCGGCCATTACGTCGACGTTGAAGTGCATCCGACCTGCGGCATCGCCAACACGGAGTCGATGGTCATTCCGGAAGACGATCCGGCCAGCTTCTTTCATCCGGAATGCCGAACCGCGCAGATCGTCTGGCTGAGACAGGGATGGATCGAATACCGGTTTCCTCGCTCGCTGCCGCGAAACATTGACATGAAAGCGATCGAATTTTCGTTGGAGCTTTGCTCGGAAGCCCCTAATTTCAATAATGACTGGCCTTCGGACATCACGGTTTGGATTAACGACACTGAAGTGGGAACGTGGACATCGCCCGGCGACTTCGGCGATAAGCGCGGCAAGAATAACCCGGAATGGTGGCATGACAGCAGTACGCAATACGGGCTGTTAAAGACGTTTCGAGTCGACAAAGAGAAGAGCACGGTCGATAATCACAAGGTTTCCGGCGTGACGCTGCAAGACCTGCGCATCGATGCTCAGCCGAATATACGGTTTAAGGTGGGTGTGAAACCGGATGCCATCCATAAAGGCGGGCTCAATTTGTTCGGCCGCGGCTTCGGAAACTATGACCAGGACATTATTATGAAGGTTCATTATGAGCCTGCTATAGATGAGTAAAACAACATAGTTGTTTATAACGGCGCATTAGCGCTTGTTTTTTTGTTATTAATAACAATATTTTTGTTGGAAAGCGTTGACATTACGCTCGATACGAACATATAATTTGTTTTACAATGCAGTTTGTGTTGCAGTTTGAATAGCAGCAGCGCTAAGAATAGGAGGAACAGGATCGTTTCATGCAAATTCGAGATGAAATCTTGCAATTTTATCATAATCGATGCTTCGACATTTTATTTGAAACATAAAAGTTGTTTATAACTCAATAAGGAGTATGAATAGATGCCATCTTCAGCTAAAACCTTTCAAAATCCCATTATGGCAAGCGGAGCGGATCCTTGGATGTATCGGCATTCCGACGGCTTCTATTATTTCATGGTGACTTGCGGCAATCGGCTGGAGCTGTATCGGTCACGAACGATGAGCGGAATTGCCCAGTCGCTTCCCACAACGATATGGCTTCCTCCTATAGAAGGTCCTGGCAGCAGGGAGTTATGGGCACCGGAGATTCATTTCATCAATGAGAAATGGTACGTCTACTTTACGGCGAGTGATGGAAGCGGAGATGACGGGCGTAAAGTTTATGTCCTGGAAAATGAAAGCGCCAACCCGACGGAAGGAACATGGACGGAGAAGGGGGCGATCAATGCGGCGCTGCCCGGACTGGACGGCACGATTCTGAAACACAATGGCAAGCTGTACTTCATGTATGCCGGTTACGGTCATTTCCCCGAATACGGATCTGCGATTTACGCCGCTTTGATGGCAAATCCATGGACGTTGACCGGGCCGGAGGTGCTGTTGACGAAACCGGAATATGAATGGGAGAAGCAAGGCGGAATGGCAATTAATGAAGGACCTTGCTTCCTCATACGACACGGAAAGGTATTCCTGATCTACTCTGCCAGTACGACGTGGTCGGATGATTACTCATTAGGCATGCTGGTTGCAGATGCTGCAAGCGACCTTCTGAACCCGGATTCATGGGCTAAGATTGATCATCCGGTATTCGCGAAGTGTACGGAAAACGGCGTATATGCCCCCGGTCATAACAGCTTTACGCAATCGCCGGATGGCCTCGAGGATTGGATTGTCTATCATGCGATTCCTCAGTCGGAGGCGGGCGCGTCTAAGAGGCAGCCGCGCATGCAGAAATTCGCTTGGACGGCGGCAGGATATCCTGACTTCGGTAAACCGCTCGCCTCCGGCGTCGATCATCCCGTTCCATCCGGGGAAGGCTTGGAGAAAATCGGGGAATGAAACGAAGGAATGCGAAATTCATCGCCTTCTCACTCTCCATCATCCTCATCGTTCTGGCTGCAGGAGCTTGGTGGTTGGATCACGATAACGAACAGCAGAATGGCCATGCGGCATACGCCAATCCTGTCTTCGATCACGATGCACCGGATCCAACGGTGATGAAAGCGGAAGACGGCTATTATTACGCGATTTCGACTCAGAGTAAATACGATGGCAGCGTCGTTACTTTTCCGATTCTGCAGTCCGCGGATCTCGTTCATTGGGAAGCGAAAGGAGCCGTATTCCCGCCGGAGCAGATTCCATCCTGGGCAACGCTCGAGTATATGTGGGCGCCTCATCTGACCTTCTACAAGGGGAAGTATTACGTGTACTACTCTACCAAAGTGAACGACGGCGATGCTTTAAAAGGAATGGGGATCGGCGTTGCGATTGCGGACCACCCGCTCGGACCTTATAAGGACAGCGGAGGGCCGGTCGTATGGGGGACAAGGTTCGAGAAAATCGATCCTTTCGTCTTGGACGATGATGACGGCAAGCGGTACTTATATTGGGGATCGGATAAACAGCCTATATACGTCCAGCAGCTGGCTGACAACGGATTAAGCGTGATTGGAGAAGCGAAGGATGTCATCCAGCCGAATGTGCAGAGCCGCAAAATGTACGACATTTTGGTGGAAGGACCTTGGGTCGTGAAACGCAGCGACTATTACTACATGTTCTTCTCCGGCGATTATTGCTGCGTGGATTCCAATGGCAAGCCTCCCCATTATGCGGTGATGGTAGCCCGCTCGAAGTCGCCTGCGGGTCCTTTTGAACCGAATAAAAATAACCCGATCGTGGAGCTCAACGAGAATTTCGTGGCTCCGGGCCATAACGCGGTCATTCAGGATGACGCGGGCACGGACTGGCTGCTCTACCATGCTTTTAAGAAAGCGGACACGGCTTTCGCAAGTCGTGTGCTGATGCTTGATCGCATCGATTGGAAAGACGGATGGCCGGTCGTTAACGACGGCCACGGCCCGAGCTCCGGCTTGCAGAAGAACGGCCCCATCACGAACAAACTTACTGGGAGGTAAATGAAACCATGATCAAAGGGAATAACATCAGACCTGAATACCCAAGACCGAGTCAAAAGCGCGACCGCTGGTTAAGCCTCAACGGTGAATGGGACTTTGCTTTCGACGATGAGAGAAAAGGAGAAAGCGACAAATGGTATAAGAACGCAGCGCCATTTTATCTGAAAATTCAAGTGCCTTTCGCTTATCAAAGCACGCTCAGCGGGATCGGCGATTCTTCCTTCCACGATGTCGTCTGGTACCGGAAAATGATCCACGTGCCAAGCGAATGGAGCGGACAGCGGATTATCCTGCATTTCGGCGCGGTTGATTATAAGGCAAAGGTGTGGGTGAACGAGCAATTGGCCGTAACTCACGAAGGCGGCCATACGCCATTCCGGCAGGATATTACCGATTTGTTGAAGGATGGCGGGAACGTCATTACGGTTAGAGCGGAAGACGACAGCTTGGATCTGACGCAGCCGAGGGGCAAGCAATATTGGGAAGAGCAGTCGGCCAGCATCTTCTATACGCGTACGACGGGGATCTGGCAAAGCGTATGGCTGGAACCTGTTCATTCCGTACATATCGACAAATTAAAGTATAAGCCGGATATCGACCGGAACGAAATCGAGATTCGCACCTTTATGTCGGAAGCGGCGGCGCGGCAAGAGGTTTGGGTGGAAGCGGCCATTAGCTTCGACGGCAAGCCGGTAGCGGAAGAGAGATTCAAAGCGAACGGCAGAGAAGAGTCGAGAACGATTCGCCTTCATGATTTTAACGACCATGGCTTGGGACGCTGGTGGTCGCCGGAGAAACCGAACCTGTACGACGTCCGTTTCCGCCTAAGCGTAGACGGTAATGTCGTCGATGAGTTCGACAGCTACTTCGGCATGCGTAAAGTATCCATCGAGAACGGCAAATTCAACTTGAACAATCGCCCGTACTTCATGCGGCTGGTGCTCGATCAGGGCTACTTCCCGGATGGTATTCTGACCCCGCCTTCGGAAGAGGCGATCTTAAAAGATATCGAACTGACAAAGGCAATGGGATTCAATGGCGTGCGCAAACATCAGAAGACGGAAGATCCCCTGTTCCTCTATCATTGCGACCGCAATGGCCTGCTCGTATGGGGAGAATGCGCGAATGCTTATCAATATTCGGAAGCTTACGTTGGTCGTTTTACGCGAGAGTGGCATGAGATCGTGGAACGGGACTACAACCATCCCTGCATCGTGGCTTGGGTTCCGATTAACGAGAGCTGGGGCGTTCCGAACATTCAAATCGATGTCAAGCAGCAGCAGCATGCGCTCGCGATGTACCATTTGGTCAAGTCGCTGGATGAGACGAGACCGGTTATCGGCAATGACGGCTGGGAGATGCTCGAGACGGACCTTGTAGCCATCCATGATTACGAGTGGCGGGAAGAGGTACTGGCGGAGAGATACGTTTCTGCGGACAGCGCGATCGAAGCGATGCCGGCCAATCGCAGAATCTTAATAGGCGGCGCATCGTACAAAGGGCAGCCCATTATGGTGACGGAATTCGGAGGCATTTCGTTCCGCAAAAGCGATTGGGAAGGCTGGGGGTATTCCGGGGCAAGCGACGACGAGGATTTCCTTAAGCGACTGAACGCCGTGTTTCGCCCGCTGCTCCTGTCTCCGGTCGTGCAAGCGGTTTGTTATACGCAATTGACTGACGTAGAGCAAGAAATTAACGGACTGCTCACATACGACCGCGTTCCTAAAGTTCCGCTTGAAGCGATTCGCCAAATCGTGACCGGACAGCGCAATTCCCAATCGTAATCGAAATTATTGTCCTTATAAAGCAAGTACCAGAGGAACAGGAGATACGATATGACGACGAAAATGTATATACCGGGCTATCCCAGACCTCAATTCGTGCGCGAGCAATGGGCTGATCTGAACGGGGAATGGCGGTTTGGCTTCGACGATCTGAATCGGGGAGAAGCGGAAGGATGGCCGCGGAGCTTCGGCGGCGACCGAACGATCGTCGTTCCGTTCTCCTACGAGACGAAAGCGAGCGGCATCGGCGAAGAAGCGCACCATCCTAACGTCTGGTATAACCGTTCGTTTGATGTGCCGGCCTCCGAGGAAGGCAAGCGGATCATGCTGCATTTTCAGGCGGTGGACTATACCGCGAAGGTGTGGATTAACGGCGAATACGTCGGCAGCCACGATGGCGGTTATACGGCATTCTCCTACGACATTACCCCATATGTGAAATTCGGCGGCACGACGAACGAGCTGACCGTGAAGGCTGAGGACAGCATGGACGCAACGCAGCCGCGGGGCAAACAAAGATGGGTACCCGAGAACTTCGAATGCTTCTACGTGCAGACAACCGGCATTTGGCAGTCCGTATGGCTGGAGTACGTCTCGCCGGTCCACGTCGAAGATGTGAAGATTACGCCTGACATCGATGCCCGTTCCGTGCGTTTCGAATACCAGGTTAAAGGCGGGGAGCATGCGGGCGGAAGCTATCGGATCGAGACGCTTGTGACGCTGAAGGGCCGTCAGGTCAAACAGACCAGCCTCACGATTGACCGTCCTTGGCTGCAGCTCGATGTCGATCTGGTTCATGAAATGAACGGACCGTGGAAGCATTGCCACTGGGCGCCGGAGCACCCGAATTTATATGATGTGGAATTCGTGCTTTATCAAGGCGACGAAGTTGTCGATCATGTGTACGCCTACTTCGGCATGCGAAAAATCTCAATTGAGAAAGGCAAAGTGCTGCTCAATAACGTGCCGATCTACCAGCGGCTCGTACTCGACCAAGGCTACTGGCCGGACAGCCATCTGACGCCTCCGTCGGAAGCGGCGCTAATCGAGGATATCGACAAATTGCTGGAGATGGGCTACAACGGCGTTCGCAAGCATATGAAGGTCGAGGATGCGCGATTCCTATACTGGTGCGACGTCAAGGGTGTGCTCGTCTGGTCGGAAATGGCGGCGACGTTCGAGTTCAACGACAACGCCATTCAGAAGTTCACGACGGAGTGGATGGAGGTCGTTCGGCAGCAGTACAATCATCCGAGCATCATCACCTGGGTTCCGTTCAACGAGTCGTGGGGCGTGATGAACATCTTGAACGATCGGCGGCAGCAGAAGCTGACGGAAGCCGTGTACCATCTAACCAAGGCGTTCGATCCGAATCGTCCGGTCATTACGAATGACGGATGGGAGCATACCGTATCCGATATATTGACCTTGCACGATTATGTGGAGACCAAAGAGGAGTTTCTGCAGCGTTATGCGAGCAAGGATGAAATCGTTCGTAATGAAAAATCGTTCAATCATTGGAAGTACGCGTTCGCGAATGGCTACTCGTACACGGGACAGCCGATAATCGTCAGCGAGTTTGGCGGTATCGCATTGCGTTCCGATAAAGGCTGGGGCTACGGCAACCAAGTAGAGTCGAAGGAAGCTTACTTTGACCGCTTCCGCGGCATACACGAAGCCATTAAAGCTACCGATTATATCGTGGGCTACTGCTACACCCAAATTACGGATGTTCAGCAGGAAGTGAACGGTTTGCTGACAGAGAATCGAGAGTCGAAAGTACCGCTGGATAAATTACGTGAAATCAATTTGGCTTAGGAGCGATGAGCATGGACCGATATAGACCGAGCTATCATTTTACACCGCCGCATAACTGGATGAATGATCCGAACGGGCCTTTTCAATTAGGCGGAGAATACCATTTGTTCTACCAGCACAACCCTTCGGCTCCGGAATGGGGCACCATTCACTGGGGACATGCCAAGAGCACGGACTTGGTAAACTGGACGCATTTGCCGTTCGCGCTTGCTCCATCCAATGAGCTTGGGGAATCGCATTGCTATTCGGGCTGCTCGGTCGTAAACGGCGACGAGGTGAAATTGTTCTATACGAGCATCGGCGAAGGCGAACGAAATGCGACGAGCGGGGCACAGCAATGGACGGCCAGTGCTGCTGCGGGAGATTTGCTCTCTTGGCGCAAACCAGGGGATGCCAATCCCGCGTTGACCTCCGACTTGCATGGGGAAACGCGCATTACGGAGTGGAGAGATCCATACGTCTGGAAGGAGCAGGACGGCTGGCGGATGCTGCTTGGAGGCATAGATGGCGAGAAAGGCTGCGGTATGATCTATCGTTCCGACGATTTGAAGAATTGGAGCTACAAGGGGATTTTCTATAAAGGCGAGGAATGGATTTGGGAATGTCCGCATCTGTTCCGCTTTGATGATAATAAAGCTGTCTTATTTTACTCCCCGAGCGGACCGGTTCGTTATGTTTCCGGAACCATTCATGAGGACAGGCTGACGGATGTTAAGAAGCACGGCACGGTGGATGGCGGAGGCTGGGAAGGGTATTATGCCTCGACCGGGTTCGTGGACGAGAGCGGCCGACGCATTATGCTTGGCTGGGCACCGGAAGGAAGAGGAGAGAACTTCCCGGAGCGCTTGGATTGGGCCGGAACGCTGGCGCTGCCGCGGGTTGTTGATCTCAAGCCAAACGGAGCGCTTGCCATGACTCCGGTTCCGGAGCTGGAGAGTCTACGGGATGAATGCCGTCGGAGCTTCGCGAAGCTGAGCATCGGGCAAGAGTCCATCCATGCGGGCGTGCGTTCGACGTCTTTCGAATGCGTGGTCGATGTGGATAGACGGACATTGGAAGGCGGGCAATTAACCGTATCCGTGTTTGCATCCCCATGTGGCAGCGAGCGCACGGATGTGCGCCTTGATTTGGCGGCGGATACGGTAGTGATCGACCGCTCGCAATCGAGCTTGTTCCCGAACGTGAATAAGAAGCCCGTAGAAGCTGCGCTGCCTCCCGCAGACGGCGCCGAGACGTTGAGATTGCGCATCTTCGCGGATCAATCGATTATCGAAGTATTCGCGGATGATGAAACTTGCCTGACGGCAAGGGTCTATCCTTCCTTGACGGACAGCAGCGGCATTGAGCTTCGTTCAAGCGGCGCTTCGGCCGACTGTCAAGTGGAGATCTGGGAGATGAAGGCGGCGGAGCTAAAATGACAACCGGAAACGCAGTGCAAGTTACGCAGCGGTATTTGAATATCCCGATCCACAACGACGCTCCGCTGAGCGTAATCTCCTTGATTCGGGGCGGAGTCGAGTTGAAGCGATTGGAATTAAAGCTTGCTGCGGATGAGGTTCAATCGTGGTTTACTTGGGACGCAGACGCATATAAAGGCTGTGACTTGGAAGCTAAATTGGGAAACGAAGTGCTCCGCGCGGAGCACTTCGTTTTTCAAAGCGGGCAGTCGGCGGAAGAGCGGCACTTATACGGGGAGAAGTTTCGTCCCCGGTTCCATTTTACGGCGAGGAAAGGTTGGATCGGCGAACCGCTAGACTTCTACCTTGAACAGGGCAGTTGGCATGTACGGTATGAACATCAATTATACGAGAATAGCGAATTCGTTCTTTCCGGTCATGCGATCAGCAAGGATTTGGTCCATTGGCATGAGACGGATGCGGATTACGATACGCTGCAAACGGAACGCGACGAGAACAGACAAACGCTGTCGCTTCGCTTGATGGCATTGCCCGTGAATGGCGATACGACTCAAACGAAATGGCTGTATCTCCATGAGGACAATAGGTACTCGGTCGGATCCTTGGTGGAAGAGCGTTTCGTGGCTGAGAGCGAACCCGTCGTGTTGCGATACGGGAACCAATCCAAGGGGCTAATGTATAAGGCAAAGGATGGCCGCGGCATTCTAGTTGGTTTTAGCCGGGGATTCCGTTATCCGGAGATGCCGTTTAGTCAACAGATGCTTATTCCCACCGAGTTGAAATTGCAGCAGACGGAGCAGGGGATAACGGTTCACGCCGAGCCGGTCGGAGAGCTGCAAAACCTGCGAATCTGGCAGCGAACATGGTCGGACATCACCCTGGATCATGAGGGGGCGAGCTTCGAAGAAAGCTTGCATTTTCGCATGGCTCCGGCAGATTGGCCGGATGTTCGCATTTTACCGCCCGAGAATAAACCGGACGATATTACGGCCGATGCACTGGATGTTACGTTGGAACTCGAGCTGGGAAGGAATTCCACAATTGAAATTGGGCTATACGGGATCCGGATTTTATTAGATACTGGGATGAAAACATTGGCATGCCAGGGCTACGTTGCTCCTCTAACGCAAGCGGAAGGAAAGATGAAGCTGCGCTTGCTGCTGGATCGAACATCCATGGAGATCTTCGCATGCGATGGCGCTGTCGCGATGGCAATTGCCGCGGTACCTACCTATTCAGAGCGAAGTATTCAGTTGTCATGCCAGAGCGGCGGCAGTGTAAAGGTAAATGCATTGGCCGTGTATGGACTTCGGGGCATATGGCCGAGTCCGGAGGAAAGCCGTCTAATTCATGAGGCCGTTCAGGATAACACGATTGTCTATCAATCGGATAGCTATACGGTATATAGCAACCGGGTAGAGGACGCCGTCTATGGAGAACCGCCGGCTTACGTACCGAATCGCAATACCATTGTTTCGCCGACTCGCGCTATTGAGGAATTCGTCTGGCGCAAGAATTGGGCGAATGACATGAACCGCGTCATTGATCGCGGCAGCGTTTGGCATCCGAAACCGGAGATTTCCCGGCTGCCCGCAATTTTCACCGGACACGCAACCATTGATGCGGCTTACAATCTCGCGGCCGATATTTTCTATCGATGCGGCTCTGCCGAGTTTGCTCGGAAGGGCGAGGAAGGCATGTGGACGGCGGGACAATTTCAAGGCCCGGGAGAAGGATTCGGCGTGTGGGTGCGCGATACCGCGCATATCGCCATGCGATCGGGGAGCATCTTGGATCCGGAAGGTGCCAGACAATCGCTGCTCTTCACGACGAAAGGCGGATTGGATAATGGCGTAGACGGCATGGCGATGCCTATCGTCGGGATCTGGGATTATTATTTGGCAACAGGCGATTTGACGTTAATCAAAGAATCGTGGCATGGACTTAAAGAGCGGATTACCAAACTCGATGGATTGTTTGATTCGGAACGCGGTCTAATTCCTGCCGATCAAGCGACCTCCAATGATGCTTTCCCGGAACCGGAATGTGCCGGATTCAGCCTTGCGACGGAAATCTATTTCATGGAGGCCTTCCGCGCCATGTCGCGCATGGGGACGTATATGGGGGAGCCGGAGAGTCAAGTCAGCGCGTGGGCTGCCAGAGGGGAGCTTCTTCTTCGCAATATTCAAAGCCAATATTGGAACGAGGAAGCGGGCTTCTATACGAGCGGTCCGATCGGCAGCGAGAGCTATGAGCAAGGCTATTGGGAGTCTGCCGGGCAAGAGATCGCCATGTGGCCAAGGTACGGCGTGGCCGACCGGGAACAGAGGCGTTCCATGCTAAGTCGCCTGCCGGAAGTGGCCATGAATGAATTCGGCGTCAACGTATTCCCGTATCGCCCGGAAACGAACCATTTCTGCAATGCGGCTTGGGTAGTCTGGACAAGCGGCATGGCGGCTGCGGCGGGACGCGAAGGCAGATTGGATCTGCTTACGACGTTAATCGCGCAGCAGGTGCGAAATAGCGTGATGAACAAGACCTTCTATGAAGTAATCGATTATCAAACGGGCAAGGCATGGCGCTGGCCCGGCCAGCTCTGGCATGCAGCCGGCTTTATCTCCTATTTTCTCCTAGGGGTCTTGGGCATGGAATACGACGAACAAGGCGTTACTTTCGCGCCGGCCGTGCCCGAGATGCTGCGGGATCTGCGACTGGAGAACCTCCGCTATCGCAAGGCCGTGTTCGATATTGCCGTGCATGGCTGGGGGACGAAATTCGCGATGCATTGCGACGGGCAAGCCATCCAGCACATTCCCGCGGGCCTGACAGGCAAACATTATCTTGCATTTTGGGCGACTTCATAATCGTAGCTCACTCGCCGTGAAGGAGGACGGAATGGAATGAAGACTATCATGAACAATTTACTGTTACTATTTTCCGTTCGCCGTACGATTCAAGCCCAAATCTTCGTCTCGTTCCTGGTTCTGTCCATGCTTACTTTATCCGGCGTCACCTGGATCTGGTATGCGAGTACGGCAGAGACGATCAAACGCAATGCGATTCAGGATGCGCGCAGCAACATCGTCCAGTCGCACAACAACCTGGAGATCGTCCTCAAAGATTTCGTCAGCATCATTACGCTGGTATCGATCGACCGCACCAATGTGGTGGAAGTGCTGAATCGCAAGAAAGGGCTGACCCCTTATATCGATTTCCTGCTGCAGAAGAAGCTGGAGGATTTCGTCGGAAGCTTGTACTCCTATAAACCTTATATTTCAGCCGTTACGATCATCGGGTTCAACGGAGAACAATATAATTCGGGCAGTCCCTATCGATTCATCTCGTACCAAGAGAAACCGTGGTTCCGCGAAATCGTAAAAGCGAGCGGAAAACCTGTTTTTCTAAGGATCGATCGCGATGATTATACGCAAAGCGGCACGACGCTTAAGCCTATGCTGGTGATCGGCCGGGCAATCAAGTCCAACGACAAGACGATCGGCGTCGTACTCTTGTATGCGCCATACGATATTATCCGTAAGGTGTATGATAACGGACCGCTATCCACGACAAGGTTCATCGTCATGGACAATCACAATCAAACCATGTTCGAATCGCGCGCCGGAGATAAACCTCCCGATTTCCAGGACGTTCTGGAGAAGGACGGACAACTGTACGTCAAACAGAAATCCGCATTCTCGGGCTGGACGACGATCGGCGCCGTTTCAGTCGATTCTCTCATTCACGACACGGTTACGCTGCGTAACCGGATGTTTGGGGTCATCGGGTTGACGCTTGTAGCCGTGCTGCTCGTGTCCATCGTCATTTCGCGGCGGATTACGAACAATTTGCGCCGTCTGCGCGATCGGATGTTCAAGATCGACGAAGGCAATCTCAACTATGTGACCCCGCTGCAATCGAAGGATGAGGTCGGTCACTTGAGCCAAGCCTTCAGCAAGCAGATGGGGCAAATCCACAGTTTGCTGGAGGAGGTTAAGTGGCGGGAGCAGCAGAAGCGCAAGGCCGAGATCAAAGCGCTGCAAGCGCAGATCGACCCGCATTTTCTCTATAACACGCTCAACACCATCCAGTTCTTGGCGCAGCTGCAGCAAGTTCCGAACATTAAGGAAGTTACAACTTCTCTGATTGAGCTGCTTCGGGACATTACGAAGAATGACGGCGAGTATACGACCCTGCAGAATGAAATCACCAATCTGCAGAGATATGTGAACATCCAAAGCTACCGGCTGGTCCAACCGGTTAGCGTTCATTATGAAATTGAAGATGAAGCGCAGCATTGCCTCATTCCAAGAATGCTGATCCAGCCGCTGTTAGAAAATGCACTCATACATGGGATAGAGCCTACCAAACGCAAAGGGATCGTCAGCATTAAGGTACAAGCGGCGGAGAACCGGCTTACGATCGTAGTCACGGATAATGGGGCAGGCATACCGGAGGATAAATTGGCACGTCTCGACCACTTATTGCAGGAGCCGCTTCATCCGTCTCACCAAAGTGCCAGCGATGCTTCGAAGAACCGCTTCTCCGGTTTAGGCGTCATTAATGTTGCCCAGCGGGTTCGACTGCTCTTCGGGAACGATTTCAGTCTGAGGCTGTATAGCCAGCAAGGACTCTTCACGACGGTGGAAATGACGCTGCCTATACTGCTGAACAATAGGGAGGATGTCTCATGATTCAGGTGCTGCTGGTCGAAGATGAATTGATTGCTCGTACACATATCCGTTCGCTCGCGGTTTGGGAAGGACACGGTTATCAGTTATGCGGAGAAGCGACGAACGGGGAAGCCGCAATCCGAATGATCGATGAGCTTGAGCCGGATGTCATTCTCTCGGACGTTGCGATGCCGCTAATGGACGGCGTCGCCTTATCTCATTATCTGGTAGAGCAGAAGCTTGGCATTCCGATTATTATGCTAAGCAGTTATGACAGCTACGACTACGTGCGCATGACGCTTAACAACGGTGCGGTTGATTATCTGCTGAAGCATCGACTGGATGAAGCTTCCTTGCTGAGCGTGCTGGAGAAGGCCAAGCATGAAAGGCTGCAAGAGCAGCGGCATATCGGCGGCGAGAGCCTAAAGTCTGCCGGCACGATCGATCTGCACGCGAAGCAAAATATCGTCAAAGAATTGGTGCAGGGACACGTGAACAGCGCGAAGCAAATGGAAGTCAATGTCCACTTGAACGAAGCGGGCTTCGGGACGCGAAACCTGGTCGTAGGCGCCATGTCGATCGTTCATTACCACATGATGGATTGGCGGCAGCAGGATAAGGATCGCAATATGTTCATCCGGTCTGTGCTTGAATTATGCCAAAGCCAGTCGGAAGGGATCGTCACCCATATCGGGGAGGACCAATTCGCCTTACTGTTCAGCTTCGAGCGCATACGCAGCGAATCGCAGATTGCTTCTCTGCTTCAAGAGGAGAAAGAGAAGCTAAGGGGCATGTTCTCCAAATTCATGAACATTCAGATGAAGATCGAATTCAGCCGCTGCGGACTTCGTTTGACAGAAGTGGCGGATGGCTACCGACAGGCGCAGGACAAATTGCATGCGATGAACGATACCGAATTCGGCGGCCGGGATCATCAGTCGCCGGCAGCCGGACTCAGCATCAAGATGGAGAAGCAGCTTCTTGGCGCGTTCGATCAGAAGGACGAGTTCGATATGGTCACCTTAATCGATCGGATCTTCGCGGAGCTGGCGGAACAGGGCGCTTCTCATGAATCGATACGATTGACACTCGCCGAGATGGTGCAGCTTGCGGCCAAAGTGGGGCAGAAGCATGGCGTAGCTGCTCCGACGCTCGATCGGCTGACCGCGCCTATGCAGACAGGCTTACGGGATGCCGCAGGACCTTTGGGGCTGAAGGACAAAATCATCGCGATGTATAGCGAGCTCCTTGAGACGCTTCGCACCCGGGAGCAGTCCGCCTACAGCGGATATGTGGGCAAGGCGGTGCGCTTCATCGATTCGCGATTCCGAGACAACATTTCCCTGCAGCTTACCGCTGAACATGTAGGCATCAACACCTCCTATTTAAGCCATCTGTTTAAGAAGGAGACCGGAATGTCGTTCGTGGAATTCTTAAATCGCAAGCGTATTTTCCGCGCGCAGCAGCTGCTTGAGGAAGGCGTGTCGGTCAAAGCCATCTACGAGCAGGTAGGGTTCAACACCTACAATTATTTCTTCAAAGTATTCAAAGATATTACCGGAACGACCCCCCTTGATTATGAGAAGAGGTCTGCTGAGCAGAGCGGCTAAGGAGCTCGGCAGACTAAAGTTAGCGCTTTCAAAGATATTGGAGTTTGATTCAAAAATATTGAAATTTTCAGCCGTGAAATGGGTGCTACAATCAATTTGTAAGGGTTTTCAACGACTACAAATTGCACTCATAATCGGGGAGGTACACAGATGAAAAAGACAAAGGTTACCGCTACGCTGCTCTCGATGACAATGGTCGGCGCCATGCTTGCCGGCTGCGGCAGCAACAATGAAGGTGCTGCTTCTAACACGAACGAAAGCGCTAACGGCACGAACAATGCAGCCAGCACGAATAACGCGGGCACTTCAAGCGAGCCGACGGAGAAAACGAAAATCTCGTTCTGGAAATGGATTCCGACGGAAGGCCAGATGCCGGAACTGGAAGCGGCATTCGAGAAAGAAAACCCGGATATCGACTTGGAAGTTACGCATGTCGGCGAATCCGGGGCTTATTTCCAGAAGCTGTCCGCCGGCCTGGCAGGCGGCGAAGGTCCGGACGTTATCGCCATGCAAGTCGGTGCCAATGCCAATCAGTATAAAGAGTTCCTTGAGCCGCTCGCACCTTTCGCAGAGCAGGAATGGGGCTCCGATTGGAAGAGTAATTTCCTGGATGTCGCGCTGGAGCAAGCCGCTTACTCCGGTGACGATTTCCGCGTATTGCCGGGCGGTATGACGGCAACTCCGGTCATTATGTATAACGCAACGATGTTCCAGAAGCACGGACTGCAAGTTCCGAAGACGCTGGATGAATTGAACAATGTCATCAAGGTGCTCAAAGAGAAAGAGCCTGGCAACATTGCCGGAGTCGGTATCGGCGCGAAAGACGGCTGGACAGACCGTGACGTCTTCATGGGAATCGTGAACGAAATCGCACCGGGTAAAGTTTATGAAGCGCAAGAAGGCAAACTCGCTTGGACCGATCCGGGCATCGTAGAGGCGTTCAAAGTGTGGGGCGACCTGTTCAAGAATGGCGTATTCTCCGAAGGATCGATGGGACAATCCCCGTATCCGAACGTTAACGATAATTTCACCAAAGGAAAGCTTGGCATGTTCTCCATCGGCACTTGGCACTTGAGCGGTTTGACGAAGGTTGCTCATGACCAAATGGTGAAGGACAAGGTCATTACGGAAGATACACACTGGGGTATGTTCCCGTTCCCTCCACTTTCGGGCGGCGAACAGAACATGGTAGCCACAGTTGACATCGCTTGGGGGATGAATGCCGAATCCAAGCACAAAGAAGCTGTATGGAAATTCATTAAGTTCATGGCCGCGGGAGAAGGTCAGAAGCTGTGGACGAACACGCTGCAAGTGCTTCCTTCCCAGAAAGGCGTAGAAGTAACAGCCGAAATGGCAGGAGATACGGAGAAGGAATCCCTGAAAACCGTTTCCGAGTTCATGTCCAGCCACATCAGCGGCGCTCGTGAATTGAAATATCCTGAGCTTCAGAACGGCCTCTTCGATGCCCTGCAAGCAGTAGCGCTGGGCGGCAAGACACCGGAGAAAGCGGCTGAAGACTTGGAAGCGATATCCAAAACCGTACAACGCTAATACAAAAATGATGAAAACAGAGGAGGATGCCTCCTCTTTTTTCATAAATGGGTCAAGCGTGGGCAGCAGGAGGTAGGAGGAGGTTACCATGATTTCAAAGAGAAAATACGATTATGACGCGTACCTGTATTTGATCCCGGCCGTACTGTTCATCGGCGTATTTATTTATTACGGCGCCTATTTCAACGTGTATCACAGCTTCTTTAAATGGAATGGCATATCGAAGAATATGACGTTCATCGGCCTCGACAACTACGTCACGCTGATGAAAGATCCGAAATTTATGAAAGCGGTGACCAATACGCTTACGTACATGGTCGTCACCGTCATTGTGCAAGCGGTTATTGGTTTATTCGTCGCCGTTGTGAATGATTCTTTATTCTTCGGCAAGCGGCTGTTTAAATCTCTGTTCTTCCTGCCAAACATTATGAGCCTTGTCGTTGTCGCGCTCATCTTCACCGAGCTTTACAGCTACAACACGGGCGCGGTGAATCAAGCGCTTAGAGCCATTGGATTGGACAACCTTGTTCGGGATTGGACCGGCGATCCTAATTTAGCTTTGTACGCCGTTATGGTTACGAACATTTTCACTTATATGGGTTTCAGTATGATTATCTATTTCACGGCGATTACCCAATTCAATCAGGAAGTGATCGAATCGGCCAAAATTGACGGTGCCGGCTTTATGCAATTGTTCACGCGGATGATCTTTCCGATGTTGAAGAGCACTCATTCCTTGCTGCTCATCCTGGGTATTATCGGTTCGCTTAAGACGTTCGACCTCGTCTGGCTCATTACCGGAGGAGGACCGGCTCGCTCGAGCGAAGTGGTATCGTCTTACCTGTACCGCAGCTACGTTCTCGAATATAAGGGCGGCTACAGCGCGGCGATCTCTAACCTGATCATGATCATAGCCCTTATACTGACTTGGGTTCAAAGCCAAATTCAGAAGAGATGGGATGTTTAAGAGGGGAGCTCTACGATGATATTCGATAGAAAAGATCTATTAGGCCGCACGGTTGTACAAATTGTCATTGTCATTATGGGCATTCTCTGGCTCTACCCGCTCGTTCGGATGGTGTTGAAGTCGTTCGAGGGCGGCTTCGTAAACAACTATTCGGCGGTGTTTCTGGACGCGGGCGTGTATCGTTATTTCTGGAACAGCATCGTCGTGGCGGCCATGGATATTGCGCTTACGATTACTTGCGTGACGCTTGCGGCTTACGCGTTCTCGCGTCTGCGCTTTCCGCTGCAAATTCCGCTGTTCCTGATCCTGATCATCGGGATGATGATTCCGGGAGCGGGTTTCATTATTCCTTGGTTTCTGACGATCAAGAAGCTGGGGCTGGTCGATAACCCGCTCAGCCTTGTCGGACCGCATGTCGCAGGGGGCATCCCTTTCGGCTTAATGCTGATTCGTTCCTTCTTCGATGGAATCCCGAAGGAAATCAACGAAGCGGCGACGATCGACGGAGCAAGCAAGCACACGATCTTCCGGCGCATTTATTTGCCTCTTGGCATGCCGGCCATCGCGACCGTGACGATCTATACGTTCCTCGGTTCGTGGAACGATTATTTGCTGCCGCTGATCTTCTTGCAGGATCCGGCATCGATGACGGTGACGCTGCTTCCGCAGAAATTCGTCGTATTCGCAGGTTCAAATTATGGCAAGATTTCCGCTGCGCTGATGGCGATCAGTATCCCGATTTTCCTAGTCTACTTCTTCTGCCAGCGGTTCCTGGAGAAGGGTCTCACCGCCGGAAGCGTCAAGTAGGCTGACGTTCGCGTAGGCGCGCAGCCTAAGCTTTCTGCGCAATTGGTAAGAGAGTCGTAAGAAGGTCATCCTCTTACGGCTCTTTTTTTGTGTCCGCGTCTCCGGGGGCTAGTGACTTTCTCGACAATCCAAGACCGCATCTGCCATCTGGCGGATGCGGTCTTGGATTGTCGAGAACACTACTAACCTTTCGCTAATATGTATGCCTCTCAGGAGGAGGCATGGCGAGTTGATAGATACGCACTTCTTGCTAGAGCTGCTAGAGCTGCAAGAGCAGCCGGGTTGCTAGGGTTGCCAGAGCTACTAGGGTGCGAGGTTTGCAAGGGTAGCGGGGTTGCTAGGGTTGCCAGAGCTGCCGAGGTGGAGGCGCAGTATTCTAACGGTTGGCACAGCGCTTATTTGGTCTGTTTTTGCTAATTATTTTGTCTAACGGTTGCCAGAGCGCTTATTTGTCCGTTTACGGGCGGAAAGCCTACCTAAATGACAAAATAGCGCCTCTGGCAACCGTTACAATTGCGGGACACCGAAAAAGGGAAGATTAGGCGCGCTGGCAACCGTTAGACTTCGGGCTTTGGGCTTCGGGTCTTCGACTTTCCCGGGAAGCCGAAAGACCGCATCTTCCATCTGGCGGCTGCGGTCTCCGCTTGCCGAGAATCGGCTAACCTCCCTCTCGATTACCCGCATCTGCCATCTGGCGGCTGCGGTCTCCGCTTGCCGAGAATCGGCTAACCTTCCTCTCGATTACCCGCATCTGCCATCTGGCGGATAAGGTCTCCGCTTGTCGAGAAGTCGGCTAACCATCCTCTCGATTGTCCGCATCTCCAGAGGCCGGGGAGCGGCTTTCCCGGGCAGCAAAAGAAGGAGGCAAGTGTTGCCTCCTTCTGCTTAAGTCATTAGTTTCTGGATTCGGCGTAGAAGTTATCGAATGCTGCTGCAGGACCGGATACGCGAGCTCCGAGGCTGCCTGATGAGAATGAGGTGTCCGTTACGTCGATCTTCGGTGTGGCCATGTCGTTCACATATACGCGAATCCGTGTGCCTTCAGCGACGATTTTCAGATGATAGGTCGTTCCCGTTGTGATCGTCATGCTAGTGCCGGTAATGTAGGTCCAATTGTTATTGAATTTGCCGAGTATGACGGAGCCGCCCGTATTAATCGCTGCGTAGTAGCCTTTTAAGCTGTCGGCTCCGATCGCCGGATCGGTTACGCGGAAGAGCAGGCCGGCATCGCCTCCTCCGGAAGTAATCCGTACGTCGCCTTCGTACAAGACGTTGCTAAACGAAGACGAGGAGAAGACCGATTTATAACCGCTGCCGGCGCCAACGGTATAAGCCCCGCTGCTAATTCCCCAACCGCCGCCGTATGTCGCCCAGCCGTCAGGATTATTGTCGCTGAAGCCATCTGCGAACACAGGCGTTGCAACGAGATTGTCGAACGTCACGGCCGAGTTGAAGGTACGCAGTCCGATTCCGCCGGATGAATAGGAGCTGTCGGTGAAGGTGACGACCGGCGTATCCATATTGGTGACGTAAATCTTAATGCTTGTCCCGCTCGCAACGACTTTCATGTGGTAGGTTGTTCCGGGTGTAACGGTAAAGGAAGCGCTCGTTAAATACGTCCAGCTGTTGTTGAACTTGCCAAGCACGACCGTGTTGTTCGTATTCAGCGCCGCATAGTAACCTTTAAGGGAATCGCCGCCTACTGCCGGTTCGGATACCCGGAAGAGCAGGCCGGCATCGCCGCCGCTCGCGATCTTCACGTCGCCTTCATAGACGAAGTCCGACAAGTTGGTGCCATTCGCAACGGCTTTATAACCGGCCCCGGAATTAACCCCGTATGCACCGCTGCTTACGCTCCATGTGCCATCGTAAGTGGACCAGCCATTGGCGTTGCCATCATTGAAATTATCGCCGTAAGCCGTGCCTAACCACTCCAGCTCGACGCTGTCGATCTCTGCGTAATTATCTCCTTTTGTAAACTTGATGGTGTTCTGGTAGCCTTTCTTCAATTGCGTTTCGAATACGCTGTCGCCGTAAGTTTCCCAGCCGATATTGCTGTAACTGATAGGGAAAGCTGTGCTTCCGTTCACCGATACATTGTGCGTTGAAGCTGCTCCGGAGCCGTTCGTGTAGCGCACATGAATTTTGTAGTGGCCGGCCGCCGGGGCATTGATATCCTTGAACAGCACATAGCTATCGCTGTAATCGATATATCCGACGACCGCTCCGTGGGAAGCGCCGGACTTATAGTTGATCGACGCATTGTTCAAAGCCGCGTGCTCTGCTTCAATTCGGAATTCGCCGGCCGGTACTGCAATGGCTGAGGTTGGGGATGCCGGTATACCGAAATTCGGCGTGCCATTCGTGTTCCACGTAAACTGCTGCACCCGTGTAGGACGCGGACCGCAGCCTTGGCCGGTACCTGTATTGGCGTGATACACGAGCCAATCTTGTGTGCCGTCTTTTGATTTCGTGAAGCTGTTGTGGCCGGTTCCATATACGTTGTTGGCCGAAGAGGATTGAAACACGGGTCCGGATGACTTCGTCCAGGAAGAAGTACTTAACAAGTTGGCTGTGTCGGCTGCCGTTAGCATGCCAAGCCGGTAATCGTCCGACCAGCAGGGGAAGGTAGAGTAAGAGATGAAGATTTTGCCATTGCGTTTAATCACTTCCGGTCCTTCGACCAGGTCGCTTTCCCAGCTCTGATCGCGCGTTGCGATTTTGGTCAGCGAGGTGGAGAGCGTCCAAGGGTTGCTCATCGCGGCAATGTAGATGCTGGACCAATTGGCGTCATAGCCGGCATAGAGGAAGTAGAGCGTCCCGCCATTCTCGAATACGCTGCCATCCAAGCCTGCGCCGGAGCCGACGACCTTCCCTTTGCCGGTCCATGTACCTGTGAAGGGATCGGCCGAAGTGTTTTCCACTACATAGACGCCTCGGCAAGAATCGCCGCAGCCCGTATTTGCCGTGTAGTAGATGTACCATTTGCCTCCGATAAAGTGAATCTCGGGCGCCCAGATGTCGATCGTGCCGCTCGGCGGCGTCCATACCACCTTCTGCTCGCCGCTGTCGATACCGGTCATGGTCCGCGAACGCCAAATCGTCAAATTATCGCCGGTCGTACGGGTAAAATAATAGTAGCCGTCGTTGTCATGATAATACATCCAAGGATCTGCCCCGATATTGTTAACGGGATTGTTAAAATCCGTTGTGGGGGAGGCTGCGACGCCGGCAACGGCCAGCGACAAGGCCATCCATAAGGTAAATAGGAGAGTCATTGTTTTTCTCAAACCGAATCTTCCTCTCAAATGGGGTGGGTTCTTATCTACTAAATATTGAAAGCGGTTACATAAACTTCTGCAAAATCGAACGAAGAAAGGAAGCGAGAGGTCTTGCCTGCATCAACGCCTTGATTTCGCTACTGTTAGCGCTTGACAGTAACGATAATCATGAACGTTAATGTAAATCTATCATCCGTCTTTAAGAGGATCAACTCCGTAATTTTTGAAAATGACTCCTTAAATATCGATTGGATAAAAGAAGGCCATACCCATGAACCCATGAGTATAGCCTTCTAGTGTACGGTCGTAATCAATCAGTCCGGACAATGCATCTGGATGCCGTCGGATTGGAAGGGCGAGCTCTCCGTCAAGCTGTTCAGCGACACCGTCTCTTCGTTGTCCGGCTGATTGAGCGGATAGATCCGCGCCGTGTTCGTGTCACTGTCGACATGTTGAATATAGATCGGAACTCCATTGCACGTTACCTCGACCATGGTGGAGGATTCGGCGATTTCTTGCGCGCGCTGCGCGTTCATACGGTGCGCCCCCTTGGCTGTGGATGTCAGTTACATTGTTCGCGAAGGGGAGCGGGACTATTCAGCTTTTGGCATCTTTTGCAAAATAATGCGTGACATACTCCCTGAACGAGTGCGCAGCCTGCGACAGATAACGCTTCTCCAGCCAAGCAAGCTGGATGGTGCGGCGGCAGTTGGGATCATTGATCGGCAGCAGAACGAGCGGGGAAGCCTCTTCTTTCTTGCAGGCAGATAAGAGTGCGATCCCCAGGCCGGCCCCGACGAAACTGCGCAGCGCTGCGGGTTCATCCACCTCGCATACGATGTTGGGCTTCATGCCGCGCGAGCTGAAGAACTGGTCCATCATGCCGCGCAAACGCGTACCCTCTTTCATGCCGATGAAAGGCTCGTCAGCGATTTCGCTCAGGTTAATAAGAGGGAGGCCCGCAAGTCGGTGGTGAGGAGGGACCGCGATATAAATCTCCTCACGCAGCAACGGCACGCTGCCGATGCCGGACTTATCGATAGGTGGCGTCGTGTAGCAGAAATCGATCTCGCCGGCTTCAATCAACGGGATGGCTTCCTCTGCCGACACCTGGGAGATGCGCAGATTGATCTCGGGATGATCCTCCATAAAGGCGCGAATCATTTCAGAGAAACGAGCCAAGGTCGTTGTCGCGATGTGAAGATGTCCCCGCTCCGTACCGTTCATATCATTGATTTCGCGCCTGCCTTCCTCAAGGGCATGCAGGGCAATATCGACTTTGGCGAGAAAAGCTTGCCCGTAGCTGTTAAGCCGAATTTGCCGGCCTTGACGGTGGAAGAGCGGAACGCCGAGATTTTCCTCCAGCCGGGCGATGCTTTGACTAAGCGCAGGCTGCGCGATGTGCAGCTCCTGCGCAGCTTTCGTCATATGTTGAAGTCGGGCGACTTTTTGAAAATAGTGCAGCTGCAGCAGTTCCATGCTCTTTTTGCTCCATTCATTCATAATGTTTGTATTATGAAGACATAATTTAATATGTATTATACATTATTAGCGAGGGTGGATAAACTGGAGTAAGAAGCAGAGAGTCTTGCTTTGAACTTGTTGCGATATAGAAGGGTTTGTGAGAGGAGTTAGATTGAATGATGAATGAAATCAGCGAACAATCGATAAAGGCGATACGCGTTCACCAATATGGTGGTTCCGAGGAACTGCAGCTCGAAGAAATTCCACGCCCGCAGCCAGGAGAGGGAGAAGTGCTTGTGCGTGTCCATGCCGCAGGAGTGCTGCCGATTGAATGGAAAGTAATGCAAGGCATGTTCAAACAATTCAGGCCGTTAACCTTTCCTTATATACCGGGATCTTCGCTGGCGGGAATTGTTGAAGAAGTGGGTCCGGGCGTGACATCGTTTGCGAAGGGACAGGCCGTATTCGGAAGAACCGCGCACGGATGCTATGCGGAATATGCCCTTGCGTCGGTGGAATTCTTAGCGGCGAAACCTGATGAGATCACCTTCGATGAGGCTGCTACAATTTCCGGCGGCGCAACGACCGCATGGTCAGCATTGTTTGAGGTCGGTGGGCTTGAAGCGGGGGAGCGGGTGCTGATTCACGGTGCGGCCGGCGGAGTCGGTTTGTTCGCGGTGCAGCTGGCCAAATGGAGAGGCGCTGAAGTGATCGGCACCTGTGGAACGGACAATGTCGACTATGCAGCCTCGCTGGGCGCAGACGTTGTCGTGGATTACAAGCAGGAGCGGTTCGAGGATGCTGCGGCAGATGTTGATTTGGTGCTCGATACGGTCGGCGGCGAGACGCAGAACCGATCGTTCGATGTGCTGAAGCCGGGTGGCCGGCTGATCTCGTTGGTGAGCCAGCCGTCGGCTGAGCGCGCGCAGGAACGCGGCGTTAAAGCGGTGTTCTCGAACAAGCTGCCCGCGGCGGATTCGCTGGGTAAGATCGCGGCGCTTATGGCTGACGGCCTCGTGAAGACGCATGTCGGCGCGCGGTTTCCGCTTGCGGAAGCTGCCAAGGCGCAAGACCTGTGCCAGAGCGGCCATGGCCGAGGCCGAATTGTTCTGCATCTCGCGGATTAGGCCGCAGTCTGGCCGATTTCATGCGAATCGACACCGCTCACTGGGGAAGCTGCGAGAGTGGTGCGAGAAATGCTGCATTCTGTGCAACATTTCCAGCTAGAACTACCGCCCGGAGTCCGGTTACTCGAATTTGTTGTTTATTGAGCAACATTTCACTGTAAGAGGCTACTTTGAAGGTCAATATGTTGCATGAACCGCAACATATTGCTGTACGATCGACGGGAATGGTTCCACTTCCAAATGAGCAGTGAGCCCGAGCGGGGATTCGATACCTGGGGCGAATCTATATGTATGCGACAAATAGCGTCTCCTCGGATCTAACGAACCGTGGAGACGCTATTTAGGTTTCTGGTCGCGTACCTGCAACCGGAATCGTTAAACGCCGCAACACCGGCAAGTTACATGTAAATGTACACCTTCTGGTTCACGCTATCCCACGACACTTTGGCACCGAGCAGCTCGGCTGAAGCGCGAATGCCGATATAGGTTCTGTCGCCGAACAGCTTGTAGTTCTTGACCGGCTGCCCATTCACGTATGGGGTTGAAGTCGCGGAGTCCCAATAAACCGGAACGCCAAGCGATTCGCCGAGCTGGCGCAGCGGCACGTAGGTGCTGCCATCGACAATCCGGCCATAGGCGGCTAATTTATCGTTGACGACGATTTTGATCGTATCTTCCGGACTTTGCGGCTGAGGCTGGCCCGGATTGGCATAGAGGTCGTAGAACGCCTGCTCCATCGCATCCATGTCGACATCGCCTCCAATACCGTCGACTCTCCCATCATCGGAATATTGGAATACGGCCCACTCATTCCAAGTCGGGTTATCCATCGGTTTGTCTACGTTATAATGTGCGACCCACAGCGGCCATTGTCCGAGCGGCTGAGTGAGCTCCGTTTTGGCGAAGCTTGCACCGGTATAAAGCATGGTGGGATGGCCTGTCAGCCGCTGGACTTCGGTCAGCCAATCCACGCACCATGGGGTCAGCTTCGAAGTGGAGAGCTGTTCCGCATCTCCTTCCACATCGAGCACATGAGGAAAGTCCGATTTAAACCCCTTTATCGTATTGGCAAAATGAGCCGCCTCCGACTTGGCATCGTTCGACTCCGGATGCGCGTAGTGGTAAAAGCCGGTTTTGATGCCGGCTGCGGCCGCAGCGTTTGCATTCGTTGCGAATTTATCGTCTTTAAATGAAGTGCCTTCCGATGCCTTAATGAAAGCAGCGAGCACGCCGGCAGCTCGTACTTTCTTCCAATCAATCACGCCTTGATGGTGTGATACATCAATGGCTTTCACGTTGCTTGCGCTCTTTGCTTGCATCACTTCAGCTCCATTCTAGTAAATGTTATCGTACTAGCTTATGAGAACGAGAGGCAATTGGACTGATCATCCCGCCTATATATGCAAAAACACCCCGAGACCGCCTACGGCCCGGGATGTTCCTATGTACTCCACACCATACTAACCCCGCAAGAACAATGCTCCGATCGCCAGCGCGCCAATGATGCCCCATACCGCATTCAGGTTCAAGTAGTACACCATGATGAAGAAAGCAACGGCAAGCAGGAAAGGGATGAAGGTGATCACGCCCGGTGTCGTCTTCATGGCATATTTGGCAAAATCGTACGCCAGCATCGCCATCATGACGAAGATGACAGGCTGGATGCCGCGGATCATGCCTTTGATGATCGGGTTATTCTGCAGCTTCGACATGACGCCGACTAGCACGATCATCAGCAGAGCCGTTGGCATCACGACGGCAGCGAGGGCAACCGCGGCACCTGCCCAGCCGGCTACTTTGAAGCCGATATAGGCGGCCAGCTTCGTCGCAATCGGTCCCGGCAGCGAATTGCCGAACGCGAGCGCATGACCGAAATCCTCCGTTGTCATCCACCGCATGCGGCTCACAACTTCATTCTCGTACAAGGGGATAATGGACGGTCCGCCTCCATAGCCCAGCATCGTTGCTCTGCCGAACGAAATAAACAATCTCCACAGCTCACTCCACATGGCTGATCCGTCCTTTCTTCTCCATAGCTTCATTGGACTAATTATAAACATCCGGCGTACTGGGATACAATGTTATATTGCGCTGTACGAATATTCGGGCGGCTTGGTAAGATGGAGGGGACGCTGTAACCGCACTGTCCATTAGGAATAAGGAGGTTCAACCACCATGCCCTATCCCATCGAAAATAAATTCGTCATCGCCGTTGCCTCCAGCGCCTTATTCGATCTCGAAGAATCGGATCGTGTCTTCCGCGAACGCGGAGAGGACGAGTATCGCAAGTTCCAGCGCGAGAACGAGAACCATATCTTGGCGACAGGCGTCGCCTTCCCGCTGATCAAGAGATTGCTTCGCATCCACGCGTCCGACGAGGAACAGCTCGTGGAAGTGGTGCTGCTCTCGCGCAATGATCCCGATACCGGACTTCGCGTGTTCAAGTCGATCGAGCACTATAAGCTGCCGATCAGCCGCGCCGTCTTCGTGGCAGGCAGCAATCCGTTCTTGTACTTGGACGCCTTCAATGCGTCGCTCTTCCTCTCCGGCAACCCGGAGGATGTCAAGGAAGCCGTCGAGCATGGTTACCCGGCCGGCTGCATCTATCCGACCGATTACGTCGATGATGATGAAGATGAGGAGCTGCGCATCGCCTTTGACTTTGACGGCATCATCGCTGACGACTCGGCCGAGACCATATTCCAGCGGGGCGGCGCGCTGCATTCGTTTCACGATCATGAGCGGAGCAAAGCGGGCGAGCCGCTGCCCGGCGGACCGTTGTTCCGTTTCTTCGGCGAAATTGCCAAGCTGCAGAAACGCGAGAGCGAGAAGAAGCTGTTAAATCCGGCCTACAAGCCGAAGATTCGAGTCGCCATTGCGACCGCGCGCAATGCGCCGGCGCATGAACGGGTCATCACGACGCTGCGGGAGCAGGATATTCGCGTCGATGAAGCTTTCTTTCTAGGCGGTATTGATAAAGGACGGGTGCTGGGCATCTTCAAGCCCCATATCTTTTTCGACGATCAAGTGGGCCATATCGAAGGTGTCGCGCGCAGCGTACCATCGGTGCATGTGCCCTTTGGCATCACGAATACAACGAAACGATAAGGAGTCTGCAACCAATGCGCAATATGGAGGAAATCCTCGACAAGCTGGCGGCGTGGACACAGAAGAACAGCATGATTCGGGCCGTTATCATGACGAGCTCGCGTGCGAACCCCAATGCCCCGGTCGATTTGCTGTCGGACTATGATATCGAGCTTGTGGTGACGGACGTGACTCCGTTTCGCGGAAGCGATGCGTGGATCACGCAGTTCGGCGGCATTATGACCGAGTACCGGGAAGATGATGAGAGCTCGATTACTCGTCTGGTTCTGTTCGAGGATGGCGTACGGATCGATTTTCAAGTATATCTTGTCGCTCAATTGCAAGAGATGATGAGACTGCCGCTGCTGCCGGAGGAGCTCGATATCGGGTACCGCGTGCTGCTGGATAAAGACGGCCTGACGGCGACTATGAAACCGCCGCAGCATACCGGTTTTATCACCGATAAGCCATCTCGAGAAGACTATCATTCGCGGGTAAGCGCCTTTTGGTGGGATATCACGTACGTGGCGAAGAGTTTGTGGCGGGACGAGTTGTTTTACGCCAAGTACATGCTGGACAGCGTCATTCGCATCGAAATGTTCATGCCGATGATCGAATGGCATATCGGTGTGAATCGCGAGTGGAATGTGAATCCGGGGAAGAACGGGCGCTGGTTTAAGCGTTACCTGGACGAGCAGACATGGTCCGAGCTGGAAGAAACTTATGCCGGCGCAAGCCATGAGGACAATTGGCGGGCGCTCTTCGCGATGACGGAGTTGTTCCGCAAGCTGGCTGTCGAGCTAGGTGAGAAGCTTGGCTACGATTACCCGCACGCACGGGACCGCAGGGTAGTCGCTTATATGGGGAAGATTAGGCAGCTGGAGCCGGACGCGCAGCATTTCTAATTCGGGCGGTCCGGCAATTTCACCCCCACAACCCCAGCACAATGACGCCGCCGGTGATCAATACCGAAGACCAGATCCGCTGCTTGCCCTGCTTCTCATGGAGAATGAAAATACCCATCAAGGTACCGAATACGGTGCCGATTTCGCGCATCGGCGCAAGCAGGGAGACAAGTCCAAGCGACAGCGCATATAAGAAAATCAAATAGCCGCCCGGCGCGATAAGCCCGCATAACAGCATGATCGTCCCATTGTGACGGAGCTCCCGTTTCATGCCCTTAGAGCGAATAACCGCAGGGGTCAAAGCAAGCAGATTGCCTGCCGTTGTTATCGTGTTCAGCACGATGGCCGGCACATAGCCGAGCGCGAGTTTGTCCACGACGATATAGCTGGCAATGCAGAGGCCGACTGCCAGAGCGAACAGCGGTGCGCGCAGCGAAGCGCCCGCGCCGCCAAATTTGATGTTGCTGAGCGCGACAATTCCGATCACGATGCACACTACGCCAAGAAAACCAGCGAAGGTCAGCTGTTCGTTCAGCAGCGTAACCCCGATGAGCGGAACCAGCAATGGGCTTGTGCCGCGCATGATAGGATATACCTGGGACAAGTCGCCGATAGAGTAAGCGGCTGCCAGCAGGATCGTATAGATACCGTGAAGAGCAGCGGCGGCGGCAATGATCCACCACCCGTTGCTGCTTAGGTGCGAGCCATCCCACAACGCTATCGCCCAAGGCACCATCAGCACAATGCCAACGAGCTGGCACAACCAGAGAAACACATTTTTGTCGAGGCTGCGTTTCGTGAATAAGTTCCATACGGAGTGCAGAAATCCGGAGCCCAGTACGAGTAGGAAAGCTGTGCTTAGCATGAGTGAACCGCCCTTTTCCGGGAAATGGTAGTAGGCCGAATAATTCGCCTTCAAGCGGTTATTTCCCTGCCCCTCATCCCAGGGAACATGTTATAGTGGAACACATAGTCAATCGATTGGAGTGAAAGCGACCATGGATCAGTTCTTATTCACGCAGCTCAAATTTGTGCGAAATCAGACATTGAAGCTATTGGAAGGCGTTACGGAGGAGTTGGCAGACCGGATTCCGGACGGCTTCCGCAATTCGATTCGCTGGCAGCTGGGACATATCTACGTTGTGCAGGAACGGTTTGCTTTTCAATACTTGGAGCTGCCGCTTCAGCGGCCTGACGGCTTTAAGGAGTGGTTCGAATTCAGCACTTCGCCGCTCAATTGGCCGGAAGGTGCCGCGCTGCCTTCGCTTGATGACTTGAAGCAGCTGCTTGGCAGCCAGGTGGAACGCATCCAAGAGGCAATCTCGCATCGCTTGGAGGAGAAGGTCCCGCAGCCATATACGACTTCGATGGGGATTACACTGTCATCGCCGGAAGAGTTTCTAAGCCTGAATCTCTATCATGAAGGCATGCATATGAGCATGATTAAAGTATATAAAACACTGCTCGCTGCAAGCTAAAACGCCAACTATTGGGAATAGTAAGACCACATGTGAGTGATGTGTTTTCTCCATGTGGTTTTTTTGTATTCATGAAATTCATCTTATCTTTACATCAACTGCATCTCTTCTTCATTGATTACCGTTAAACTGACTTTAGAATATCGCGAAACGGGAGCCGGAAATGAAAACCATATTGATCGTCGAAGATGAGGACATATTGCGCGAGATCAGCAAAGATTACTTTCTAAACGAAGGATATAAAGTGCTTGAGGCGGCCGACGGGAAGGCTGCACTGAAGTCGTTTCAGGAGCATGAAGTGGATCTCGTCGTGCTCGATATCATGCTGCCTGAATTAGATGGGTGGTCGGTTTGCCGCCGGATTCGCAAGCAATCCGACGTCCCGATTATTATGCTGACCGCCCGGGTCGATGAAGACGACACGTTGCTTGGATTTGAGCTCGGCGCCGACGATTATGTGACGAAACCGTACAGTCCGCCCGTCTTGCTTGCCAGAGCGAAGCGTCTGCTTGAAAGCCGCAGCAAGATCGGCAAGACGGCGCAGTCGGAGGACTCCTTAACGATAACCGGCATTAAGGTCCATTTTCCGTCGCGAACCGTTACGATACGCGATTCAAGAGTCAATTTCACGCATACCGAGTTTGAAATCCTCGCCTACCTCATGCAAAATCAGGGAATTGTCATTACGCGCGAGCAGCTGATTACAAAAATATGGGGCTATGAGTATGTTGGGGACGATCGCACGGTGAATACGCATATCCGTAATTTGCGCACGAAGCTCGGAGATAAGGCTTCCACGATTGTTACGATTGTACGCACAGGCTATAAGTTCGAGGCTCATGCATGAGAACCGGCATTGTATTGAAATTGTTCATCCTGACGACAACCTTGTGCATGCTCATCTTAGCCGTCATTTATATCGGCCAAACGATATTTTTCAAAGAATATTACGCAAACCGGAAAGTGAGCGACTTGGAAGCGAAATTAGCGGCTTTCAAGACGTCCTATATCGATGCGCGAGGCAATTCGCTTGCCATCCAATCGCTGGAGCAAGATTTTTACAGAACAAACAATGTAACCATTACAAGCCTGGATCACGCTGGTAACTTAAAGCATGTAAACGACTTCTACCTGGAGATCAGAATGCTCAAGGCTTTAACGAAAGAGGAAGAGAAGGAGCGCATTAGAGTCCCTCTCTATCAGCTCATAAGCATGGAGGAAGCCGCTTCGGGACAAACCTTGATTACGACCGGAGCCCAAATGATGATTACAGGAATAAAGAGTCATTCCGTACTCACGCCCATTGTGCTGCAGCATCAGTCCGGGGAAGTGTTGTATGTCAACGAGCCATTCAAGCGCAAAGTTTTCGGGGGCAGCGAGAAATATAAGTTTGAAGAAAAAAGGAAACCCCTGGCCTCGGACAAATCGTCTTTCGTGAATCTGTTCGGAGTCGTCACAGACGTACGGTTTCCAAAAGGCGGAGGCTCGTCCGATTTTATCTATTCCAATAAGCTCTTCCTGGAACAGATCAATGCCTTTCAAGCGAAGCTGTTATTCGATGACATGAAGCTCACGGATGCGCTTCTCATCCAGGATTACGAGCAAAATAACGTGAAATACAAGCTGTTCATCCAGCCGGTTCATTATGACAACGGTACGACAAACTATATCTTCGCCATGGCATCGCTGCAGCCGGTAGACGAAGCCGTTCAAATGATGAAGGACTACTATGTCTACATCATCGTGTTCGTGATTGTGCTTATTTTGATCGCGTCGCTGTACTTTTCCATGAAAATCGCAAGGCCATTGCTGCGCATCAATCAGACGACGAAGAAAATCGCAAATCTGGATTTCTCGGAAAGCCTCACTGTCCGTTCCCAGGACGAAATCGGGGATCTGTCGCGTAACATCAACCAACTATCGGCTACACTGCATTCGTACATCGGGAAGCTGCAAGAAGATATCGCGAGGGAGAAGCAGTTGGAGAACACGAGGAAAGAGTTTATTGCGGGCGTTTCCCACGAGCTCAAGACGCCGCTCAGCGTCATGAAGAGCTGCATTTCGATTCTCAAGGACGGCGTGGCCGCGCATAAGAAGGACCATTACTTCGAAGCGATGGAGAACGAAGTCGATAAAATGGACCATCTCATCGTCGATATGCTGGAGCTGGCCAAATACGAGTCCGGCACCTACAAGATGCGGCAAGACGTATTTGCCATCGATAAGTCGATCGAATCGATCTGCGAGCAGTTAGCGCCGGGGATGGCGGCCAAGCAACTGCGGTTAACTGTTCTGCTTGTTCCCGCGCTAGTCGCAGCCAATCAGCACCGGATCGAGCAAGTGATCACGAATTTCATGACGAACGCGATCCGGTACACGCCGGACGAGCATGAAATCATCGTCTCCACGGTCGAAGACGGGAATCAAATCGTCGTCTGCGTCGAGAACAAAGGAGCACGGATTCCGGAGGAGCAGCTGGATAAAGTGTGGGATCGTTTCTATCGGGGAGATGCGGCGCGGCAGCGATCCGAGGGCGGCACCGGGCTGGGACTCGCCATCTCCAAAAATATATTGGAGCTGCACGGGGTCGAATACGGCGCGCGCAACACGAGGGATGGCGTCGCGTTTTACTTTCGCTTGAATAAGAATAGGTAATCGTATTTATGTAACGGCCATCCATGTCCGTTACAGGGGAAATTCAATGAAATATTAAATCTAACGGTCATTTTTGACCGTTAGTAGGCAGATAACGACAGTTTGATGAGTGAATTTAGTTCTAACGGTCGTTTATAGCCGTTAAAAGCTCAATCTATCGAATACATGCTTCTAACGGTCATCCATGACCGTTAGAATTTTCGGACGTTCGACTGAACGTCCGATTTTTTTATTTCCAAATTACTTATCAATCTTTATCTCATCTTTATTCAGGCTCGATTTCTACTTCATACGCTGCTATTACAATCAACCTATGAAAACAACAACCACCACCAGGTATTTAGCCATAGCCGTTGTCGGAGTTATCTTGTCCGCCAGTCTCTTCCAAATCAAATCCGAAGGAGCAATGAAGTCGAAATCAAGTCCCGGCAAACCAGCGACCACGACGGAAACGGGAACAAGCAAAGCTGCAAATTTGCCTTTAAGCGGTAAAACGATCGTTCTCGATCCCGGCCATGGCGGCAAGGATGTCGGTTCCACCGGCGGAGCGGGAACGTACGAGAAAGACGTTACGCTGCTTACAGCGCTAAAGGTAAAAGAGAAATTAGCCGGGCAAGGTGCGACCGTCGTGATGACGCGGGATAGCGATACGACGATCTCGCTGAAAGGGAGAACGCAAGTCGCGCAAACCGAAAATGCGGACATGTTCATCAGCATCCACTTTGATGCTTTTCAGACCCGCGATGTGTACGGGATGACGACGTACTACAATAAACCGGATGATCGGAAGATCGCCGAGAACATTCATGAGCAGCTCTTTAAGCAGGACATGCATACGAAGGACAGAGGCGTTCAGTTCGGCGATTATCACGTGATCCGCGAGAACGCGAAGCCGGCCGTTCTGTTAGAGCTCGGCTACATTTCGAATAAGAACGAAGAAGCGAGAATGAAAACCGAGCCGTTTCAAGAGCAAGTATCGACTGCCATCGCGAATGGCGTAATCGAAAGTCTGCGTTAATGGGCGGGGGACAACTAATGGCGCTGTATCGCAAAGTCATGCGAAGGCACAGTGTCGTTGCCATTTTGTTTCTTGCCCCCAGCGCGCTCGGATTTATGGTCTTTTACTTGATTCCTTTTACGATGGGCCTTTATTACTCTTATATGGATCGAACGACCGGCGGTTCATTCGTCGGTCTCGCCAATTACAAGGAACTGCTGGCGAGCGATTCTTTCCTTAAAGCAGCCAAGAATACGTTTCTGTTTACATCAATCAGTGTTCCGATCACGATCGCTATATCCCTGCTGCTGGCGTTGCTGTTGAATCAAAGCATCTATTTCCGCAATTGGCTCAGAACCGCTTATGTTCTTCCGCTTGTCGTGCCCGTCGCATCCGTTGTCCTGATTTGGCAAGTTCTGTTCGACTGGAACGGAGCGGTGAATAGCTGGCTGCACGAATTAAGCCTGTCCCGAATGGATTGGATGAAGTCGGAGTGGGCCAGAGGCGTGATCTCCGTCGTCTATGCTTGGAAAAACATCGGGTACAACATCATCTTGTTTTTGGCCGGCCTGCAGAGTATCCCGCGGGATTATTATGAGACAGCTGAGCTTGAAGGAGCGGGCGCTATCCATAAGTTTAGCCGAATCACGCTTATCTATTTAACGCCGACAATGTTTTTCGTCATCTTAATGGGGCTCATCAGCTCGTTTCGGATCTTCAGGGAAACGTATCTGATCGCTGGCGATTATCCGCACGACAGCATTTATATGCTGCAGCATTACATGAACAACATGTTCTTGTCGCTGGATATTCAGAAGCTGACGTCCGCCGCCGCTTTGATGGTGATTTGCCTGGTTGCGTTGGTATCAGGGTTGTTCGCGCTGGAGCGCCGCTTTACTCATTTCTTAGATTGATGGGGAGAAACAATGAAACTAAAAGCTTCTTTTACCAGGGGCGCAATCACGCTTCCGCTAGCGTTGGTCGCGATCCTGATGCTGCTGCCGATTATCGTGTCCTTCACCAATTCGCTCATGACGGAGGATGAAATCGGCTCCAACTATGATTTGATCGGAAAAATGACTTCTGCGGCAAATGGCGGTAAGGACGCATTCGTTCATTTGAAGCTCATACCCGACTGGGTTTCGTTCGAACAGTACGGGAAAGTGCTGATTGCGACGCCAACCTATTTGAACCTTTTTTGGAACTCTGTTTACATGGTCGGGCTCATTATTGCAGGACAGGTTATCGTGGGCGCTCTTGCGGCCTATGCCTTCGCGAAGCTCCGCTTTAGAGGGAGGGACAGGATATTCTTCGTCTACCTCATGGCCATGTTAATGCCGTTTCAAGTGACGCTGGTACCGAACTATATCATTGCCGATAAGCTAGGTCTTCTGAACAGTGCAAGTGCCATTATTCTGCCCGGCATCTTCGGAGCATTCGGCGTGTTCATGCTAAGGCAGTTCATGCTGTCGATCCCGAGTGCTTATGTGGAAGCCGCCAATATGGATGGGGCCGGCCATTTACGCATCTTTTGTCAAATCATCGTTCCGCTTATCAAACCGGGCTTCGCGGCGCTCGTCGTTCTTTTGTTTGTCGATTATTGGAACATGGTCGAGCAACCGCTCATTTTTCTGGAGGACGACTTCAAGCAGCCGCTGTCGGTATATCTCTCCGTTGTTCAGCAAGAGGCTAGAGGCGTAGGCTTCGCGGCATCCGTCTTCTATATGCTGCCGATGGTGCTGTTATTTATGAATGCGGAAACTTATTTCATCGAGGGCGTTCAAATGTCCGGCATTAAAGGGTAGGAGGATACACCAAGTGGAAAGGCGAGATACCGAGCAAGTGAATACGGGCAGGAAGAAAAAGGTTCGACTGCTTGCCGCCTTGTTTGTCGGCGGATTAATTGCGCTTACCCTGTTCAGCAATACGCTGCAAACGATGAATTTAACGAAAGTGTGGACTACGAGCGGACGGCAAGAGGAGCTTGTTCAGAGTTATACCGGAAGCGGCATTTTGGAGCCGGTTATGGAAGCTTCGTTATTGAACAAGGCGGGTTGGACCGTGAAAACCGTCAAGGTCGAAGCGGGGGAAGCCGTGAAGCAGGGACAGACGCTAGTCGTTTATGAAAGCAGGGAAGCGGAGAACCGTTATTTAGATGCTAAATCGCAACTGGAGCAGCACCAATTATCCATTCAAGGCTTGCAGGATCAATACGTTGCAGCCGCATCAAGCGGCGATGCGGTCCAGTTACGCAGCGCGAAGCGGGATCTGCAGAGCGCACGTTTGACGCTGGAGATGCAGCAGCGAAATCTGGACAGTATGAAAGCGGAATTGGTTAGCAATCGAGAGCTGAGGGCGCCGTTCGCCGGCATCGTGACGAAAGTAAGTGCCGTGGATGGAATGGCTTCTGCCAGCGCCGGTCCCGATGTTCAACTCGCTTCCTCCAGTCAAGGCTATCATATGCTTGTACAGGTGCCAGCTAACATTAGCGAGCATTTGAAGATCGGCCAGAAACTGGATGTCCATGTCGGTCAAGCGGAGAGCGAGAAGACAATGGAGGGGATTATTGAGGGGATGGAAAACAAGGAGTCCCAGATGAACGTCGAGGTTGCCGTGCGGAATGACTCGCTCCGTGGCAATGAACAAGCGCGTCTTGACTTTCGTTTTGTTTCTGCCGACACGGGTGGAATCCTGGTTCCAAACGGCGCCATTCATAAGGAAGGCGCAGAAACGTATATTTACGTCGTCGAGGAGCGCAAAGGCCCGCTCGGGGATACAAGCCATGTCAGCAAGGCATTGGTTGAAATCGGCCATTCGAACGAGTCCGATACGGTCGTGCTTCAAGGGATTTTTCCGGACGCGCCCATTATCCTGGAAAGCAGCGAACCCGTCGCCGATGGAGCTCGGGTTCGCGTAATGACTCATTAATACGGAACAAATCAGGAAAGCGGGAATGAAGATGAAAAGAGTTCTGATTGTAATCATTAGCTGTATCATGATGTTTGGATTATCGGCATGCGATGGTAGAAATAGCACGAATAACCTTTCCGGCAAGTCATCACAATCCTCAGCGCAAGAAACTCCCAAAAATACAAGCAATGAATCAAACGCCGCAGCGAATGCTGGAGCTGACGCTGCCCCACAGGGTCTGGAGCCGCTGGACGATAAACCGAAAACCATTGTCGTCTCGATACTTGCCGCTAACGACATCTATAAGCTGGCGAAAGAGAAATACGAAGCGCTGCACCCGAATACGACGATCGAGTTAAAAGAATTTACTTCAGGCGCTATGATGAGCGCTTCCGAAGTCGAGAAATATATCAAATCGACGACTACGGAAGTTTTGTCCGGCAAGGGAGCGGATCTATTCGCGTTTACGACTGTCGACTTGCCCATCGATAAGTACGTGAATAAAGGTGCGTTCGAAAACATGGACGAGTGGATCAGTCGGGATACCGGTTTCGATCAGAAACAATACTACATGAACATTATGGATGGTTCCAAAATGAATGGCGGTCTGTATATTATGCCCGTTGAATTCTACTTGGAAGCTTTGTACGGAGATGCGGATGGGCTTAAGAAGGCCGGCGTTCCGGACATCGACGATAAGAACTGGACATGGAGCCGGTTCGCGGAGATCAGCAAACAGTTGGCAGACAAGAACGGACATACCTATTCCATGAATTTTTTGCCGCCTGAGGCGATGATCAATAATCTCGTATCTGATAACTATAATCGGTTGATCGATGGAGCAAACGGCAAGGCATCGTTCGATTCTCCCTTCTTTACAGAATTACTGACAGATGTGAAGGAGATGTACGATGAGAAGGAGTTAAGCGGTGACGCGGCGGAGTTCACAAAAAGCTACTTATACTATTCATTAATGACTTCCCCAAGCGATTATCTCTTACGACTTGGCTTGTATTTTAAAGACGGAAAGGTTTATCAAAAGCCGCATGCCGCAGATCAAAAATCGGGCATATCGTTTCTGGTGACGAATCAAATCGCCATGAACGCCAATTCAGAGGTGAAGAGGGACGCTTGGGAGTTTATGAAGTTCCTGCTGTCTGAGGAGATGCAATCTTATCCGAAACTGCCGGGATCTTCGGGGTTCTCGATGAATAAAGCGGTTAATGAAAAGGCAATCGAAGACGTGAAGGTAAATGGTATTGATAAGGCGGTAGGCGGCAAAGGCGGCGGCATAAAAGTCGAAGCAACAGAGGAGAATCTACAGGCTCTGCAGGACATGCTTTCCGAAGCCAGCTTAAGAAATATAGGCTATGAAACGACAGTCCAGAAAATCATTGCGGAGGAAGTCAAAGCGTTCTTCAAAGGACAGAAAACTGCCGATGCAGTCGCTAAACTGATACAGAATCGGGTTACGACCTATTTGAATGAATAAAAACCTCTTCATGTGATCGTATCGTTTGGTTATACTATCCAATAGAAGATATGATCACATGAAGGAGGGAGCGCCACAATGAATGTACAACCTGCGAGCGAAGCCATCATTTCATTCCAAGGCGTAACCAAGCAGTACGAGGGCGACCCCGCCGTGCTCAAGGACGTCAGCTTCGAGATTGAGCGGGGCAAGTTCTATACGCTGCTCGGTCCGTCGGGCTGCGGTAAAACGACGATTCTGCGTTTGATTGCCGGATTTACGGAGCCTACGAAAGGCAAGATTTATTTTAACGGGAAAGTTATTAATCATATCCCTGCAAATAAACGCCAAGTGAACACCGTCTTCCAGGATTACGCGCTGTTCCCGCATCTGAATGTGTTCGAGAACATCGCATTTGGCCTGCGCATTAAGAAAATGAAACAGTCCGAAATCAAGGAGAAGGTGCTCGAGGCGCTCCGTTTCGTCAATTTAGTCGGCTACGAGAACCGTGAAATTACGGAGATGTCGGGCGGTCAGCGGCAGCGGGTAGCCATAGCGCGAGCTATTGTGAATCGTCCCGAAATCATCTTGTTGGACGAGCCTCTCTCTGCGCTTGATCTTAAGCTTCGTACCGAAATGCAGGTGGAGCTGCGCGAGCTGCAGCGGCGCCTCGGCATTACGTTCATCTTCGTTACGCATGATCAAGAGGAAGCGCTCGCGATGTCGGATGAGATCTTCGTGCTTAGCGAGGGGGTAATCCAGCAAAGCGGCACGCCGATGGACATCTACGATGAGCCGATCAATCGGTTCGTCGCCGATTTTATTGGGGAATCAAACATTGTAGCAGGCAGAATGACGCAGGATTTCCTAGTTGAGTTCGCGGGAAAATCGTTCGTCTGCGTCGATCAGGGACTGCAGCCCAATGAGCCGGTCGATATCGTCATCCGTCCGGAGGATTTGGAGATTACCCGTCCGGAAGATGGCAAGCTGCAGGTTAAAGTAGAGGCGCAGTTGTTCCGCGGCGTTCATTTTGAAATTCAGTGCATCGATGACGCCGGGAATAAGTGGCTCGTTCACTCGACGCGCAAAGCGGATGTCGGCGTATCCATCGGGCTGACCTTCGACCCGGAAGCCATTCACGTCATGCGCTTCAACGAGACCGAGGAAGAGTTCGACAGAAGGCTGGAAGCCTACTCATGAGGAATGCAGCGCACGCCCAAGTAAACGCTCCAATCCAAACGCGTTCACGGTCTCGCAATATGTATCTCGTTCCGTACTTGCTGTGGATGCTGCTGTTCGTTGTTGCGCCGATCGTATTGATTGTCTACGATTCGCTGTTTGATGTAGAAGGCAATTTCACCTTCTCCAACTATGCTCATTTCTTCACGCCGGTCTATATGAAGATGACGTTCAGCTCGTTCTGGTACGCCTTCTTAATTACGTTCTTCTCCTTGCTGATCGGTTATCCGGCTGCCTATCTGTTGACCCGGACCAAACATAAACAGTTATGGCTGCTGCTCATTATATTGCCTAGCTGGATCAATTTATTACTGAAGACATATGCGTTTATCGGCCTGTTCGGTACGTATGGAGCCGTCAATGCGATCCTTGAACTGATCGGGATCGGGAATCGGCAAATCTTGTTTACGGATTTCAGCTTTATTTTCGTATCCGTCTATATCTTCATTCCGTTCATGATTCTGCCCGTATTCAATGCGCTTGAGGAGCTGAACCCGTCGCTGGTGGATGCCTCTCGCGATCTTGGCGCATCGACATGGACGACCTTCCGCCGGGTGATCTTCCCGCTTACGTTAAGCGGCGTGAAATCCGGCTGTCAGGCTGTGTTCATTCCCGCGCTGTCGCTCTTCATGATTACGCGGCTTATTGCGGGCAACCGGGTCATTACGCTCGGAACGGCCATTGAACAGCATTTTCTCGTCACGCAGGATTGGGGCATGGGGGCCACAATTGCTGTATTTCTCATTATCGCGATGGTGATCATTATGATCGTAACCGGCAATCGCAACAGAAGCAGGAGGTCGGTCGAACGATGAACCGAAAACTGAAGCTGTCGAATGTTTATCTCTGGCTCATCTTCGTTATTTTATATGCACCGATCTTTTACCTGTCCTACTACTCGTTTAACAGCGGGGGGACGATGCACGGCTTTGACGGATTTACGCTGGATTGGTACAGGGAAGTGTTTGCCGATACGCGTCTGCTCATCATCCTGCTCAATACGCTTGTCATCGCGCTGCTCAGCGCCGTTATTTCCACGATACTCGGTGTTATCGGCGCTATCGCCATTCACCGGCTTCGCAAACGGAAGAATCAGAATGCGCTGCTGTCGCTCAACAATGTGCTCATCGTCAGTCCGGACGTGATTATCGGGGCGTCCTTCTTAATCCTGTTTACGATACTCGGCATTAAGCTGGGCTTTGCCTCTGTGCTCATCTCTCACATCGCGTTCAGCGTACCGATCGTCGTCATCATGGTGCTGCCGAAGCTGGAGGAAATGAGCTCATCGCTGCTGGATGCCGCTCGCGACCTTGGAGCAACCGAGTGGGATGTGCTGTCGAAGGTTGTATTGCCGTTCATCAAGTCCGGCATATTCGCCGGGTTCTTCATGGCTTTGACCTACTCGCTTGATGATTTCGCGGTAACTTTCTTCGTCACGGGTAACGGATTCACGACATTATCGGTGGAGATCTACTCTAGGGCGCGACAAGGTGTCTCCTTGTCTATCAATGCGCTGTCGACGCTGATCTTCGTCTTCACGATGCTGCTTGTCGTCGGCTACTATTTCATCAACCGACGCGGGCAAGCGTCGGGGCGCGGCGATCGCCGCACGGATTGGGGGCTTCCTAACAAATGAAATCGCTCGTTCGGATGCTGCTCGTCGTGCTTGTGCTCGCTTTTGCTTTAATGTACGGCGCTTCGGCGCTTAATTCGTCGCAGGGCTACTCCGGCGACGATACGCTTACGATCTACAACTGGGGCGATTATATCGACCCGGATCTGGTGGCGGCTTTCGAAGAGGAGACCGGCATTAAAGTCATCTACCAGACCTTCGATTCCAACGAAGCGATGATGACGAAGATCGAACAAGGCGGCACAACCTTCGATATCAGCGTGCCCTCCGAATATGCCATCAGCAAAATGAAAGAAGAAGACCTTCTGCTGCCGATCGATAAGTCGAAGCTGCCGAATTTGAAGTATATAAACCCGCGGTTCATGAATCTCTCGTTTGATCCGGACAATGCCTATTCCATCCCTTATTTCTGGGGAACGGTCGGGATTGTGTACAACACGGAGCTGCTGAAGGGGATGGATTTCAAGAGCTGGGATGATCTGTGGGATCCTAGCCTGCGCAATCAAATTCTACTGGTGGACGGGGCGCGGGAAGTCATCGGCTTCGGGCTGAACAGTCTGCATTATTCGCTTAACGACACGAACGAGGACCACCTGCAGGAAGCGAAAGCGAAGCTGGAAGAACTGACGCCGAATGTGAAAGCCATCGTGGGCGACGAAATCAAGCTGCTGCTGGCCAATGAGGAAGCGGCGGTTGGCGTCGTGTGGTCCGGCGATGCTTCGGAGATTATCGGCGAGAATGAGAAGCTCACTTATGTCGTGCCGGAGGAAGGCTCGAACCTGTGGTTCGATAATATGGTCATTCCGAAGACCGCAAGGAATATCGAAGGCGCCCATCAGTTTATCAACTTCATGCTGGACCCTGAGCATGCCGCGCAGAATGCGGAGTATGTGGGCTATTCGACGCCAAACGAGAAGGCCATGGCGTTCCTTCCCGAAGAGATCTCCTCGGATGAGCGCTTCTATCCGAAGCCGGAGCTTACGGCCAAGCTGGAGGTCTACAAGAATTTGGGCAAAAAAATGCTTTCCCACTACAACGAGCTGTTCCTGGAATTCAAGATGCACCGGAAGTAGCCGCAAAAACCAGCGGAAGTCCCTCTCGTCTAACGGCTCGTCTACATATTCTGTAGTGTACGAGCTAAGAAGGAGGGACTTATTATGAGCGTACAAGTGCTTGACATGAAAGTGAGTGTGCCCAGATACGGACAAGGCCCAGGCGTGCCGATTCCCGTTGGGTTTATCTCGACCGCGCCGACGGACAACAAGTACGATATTGCGCCCGGTTATTTTCAGGCGGATGTCGGTATATACGCGGACCCGCTGCCACCTAACAATCGAATCGTATTAAATGCCGTCATTGGCGTGATCGGGACATCCGCGAACGGCCAAATTATCGTGAAGCTGTTCAAGTCGCTGGATCCCGTCGAAATCGGCGTGGAAATCGCGGATACACGGATCGGTTTTGAATCAAATGCCGAGGCTTATTATACGATCGGGCTTCAAATCGCCGATTTCAACGCGACCAGCCGGTTCAACGTGTACAACCTTACCGCGGAGCTGGAGCCGATCGAGAAAGCCGGCGCGTCTGTAATCGGGCCGATCTCCCTTACAGGCGTGGCATACGGCCCGGTGCTTTAAAATCAAAATGGAAGTCCGTTCGCAGCTGCGAGCGGGCTTTCTTGAGGAGGTACGAGATGATTTATTTGGAGACGGCGAGATTGCGATTGCGCGATTGGGAAGAAGCGGATTTGGCGCCTTTTGCAGAGATGAATGCGGACGAAGAGGTGATGAGGTATTTTCCGAAACCCTTATCGGCGGATGAAACGAAGGTGTTTTACAACAACATCGTGTCTGAGTTTGCGGAGTGCGGATTTGGGTTATACGCCGTGGAAGTGAAAGAGACGAATAGGTTTATCGGATTTATCGGCTTCCACCATGCGACATTCGAATCGGATTTTACACCTTGTATCGAGATTGGTTGGCGGCTGAAGAAGGAAGCTTGGGGCAAAGGGTATGCGACCGAGGGAGCTGCAGCCTGCCTGGATTATGGTTTTAATGGGCTGGGGTTCAGCGACGTTTACAGTTTCACGGCCGACATGAATAAACCATCGAGTCAGGTTATGGTCAAAATCGGCATGAATTTTATGAAGCATTTCAATCACCCCAGAGTGGAAGCAGGCAGTCCGTTATGCAAGCATGTCCTCTATCACATCTCCGTTTCGCGCTGATGGACAACGCTCTTACATATTTCTGTTGACAATTTTAACCACGTAATGATACTATCTTCTCCCTGTCGCTTTTCTAAAATCTTCAATTTCTGGAGGTATCGGTACGTGATAACCGTAGACGGAATCAGTAAGACATTCCTGGTCGCCAAGCGGCAATCAGGTGTTGGTCATGCGCTCAAATCGTTGTTCCATCGAGAATACACGGCCGTTGAAGCGTTGCAAAATATTTCGTTCCACATCCCTCCGGGAGAAATCGTCGGTTACATCGGACCTAACGGGGCCGGAAAATCGACAACGATCAAGATCATGAGCGGCATCCTCGTACCTGACCGCGGCACCTGCGTCATTAAGGGCTTTACCCCGTGGGAAGATCGGGTCAAGTATGTGAAGAACATCGGCGTCGTATTCGGACAGCGCTCGCAGCTGTGGTGGGATGTCCCGGTGATGGAGTCGTTTGATCTGCTGCGCGACATCTACAACGTCCCGCAAGCGCAGTACCGGGAGACGCTTACGCTGCTCATCGAAACGCTGGACTTGGCAACCATTCTGTACACACCGGTCCGGCAGCTCAGTTTGGGGCAGCGAATGCGCTGCGAAATAGCCGCCTCGCTGCTGCACAGTCCGAGCATCCTCTTCTTGGATGAGCCGACGATCGGGCTCGATGCCGTCTCGAAGATTGCGGTGCGCCAATTCATTAAGACGATCAACAAAGAGAAGGGCGTAACCGTCATTCTGACCACGCACGACATGAACGATATCGAAGCGTTGGCCAGCCGGATACTGCTGATCGGCAAAGGCACGCTGCTCTACGACGGCAATGTGCAAGGGCTTCGCAGTCGATTCGGCACGAAACGAACGATAACCGCCGATTATCAGGAGAACAGCCGCCCCATTGCGATTCCCGGCGTATCGCTCCTCTCTTGGACACCGGAGCGGGCGATCCTCAGCGTAGATACGGAGCAGGTGATGATCTCGGAAGCGATCGCGCAGCTGTCCGCGCAGGTTGAACTGCTGGACGTGGCGATCGAAACGCAGCCGATTGAAGACATTATCGTGCAGATGTATAAGGAGTACCAGCTATGATGAGGGCCTACATGTCCGTATTCAAGCTGCGAATCAGCACCGGGCTGCAATATCGAGCGGCAGCGCTGGCCGGCATCGGCACGCAATTTTTCTTCGGGTTTATGTTCATTATGATTTTCGAAGCGTTCTACGCGCATTCCACCGGGCAAGAACCTCCTATGACACTTTCCCAAGTGATCACCTACACCTGGCTGAGGCAAGCCTTTCTCGCTTTGGTGATGTTATGGCTGCGAGATAACGAGCTGTTCTCGCTCATCAAGAGCGGCAACATCGCTTATGAATTGTGCAGGCCCAGCAGCATTTACAACTTCTGGTACGCCAAGCTGCTTGCACAACGATTGTCGAGCGCGCTGTTAAGATGTTCTCCTATTCTGTTAGTCACGGTTTTTCTGCCTAGGCCTTATCGGCTTGAGCTTCCTCCGGATTGGCTTACCTTTCTTATCTTCCTTGCAGTGTTGGCAGTTAGTATGCTGATGGTCGTTGCCCTCTCAATGCTTATCTACATATCGGTGTTTATCACCATGTCTCCGGGCGGCTCTCTGTTGATCTTTAGCGTGTTCGGAGATTTTCTGGCGGGGATGATTGTGCCGATACCGCTTATGCCGGGGTGGATGCAGGATATTGTCTATTTGCTGCCGTTCCACTGGACGGTAGACTTCCCATTCCGTGTCTTTACGGGAGATATCGATAAGCTGGATGCTCTGCAGGGCCTTGCGATGCAAGCGGCTTGGTTGGTCGCGTTAGTCGTATTCGGCAAATTCACCATGAACCGCTCGCTCCGGCGCGTGGTTGTGCAGGGAGGGTGAGGAGGCGTTATGAGCTTATATTTGAAATATATGAAAATCATCCTAAAATCGGAGCTGCAGTACCGAGCATCCTTCCTGCTTCTAACGCTGGGGCAATGTTTGACCCCGTTTGCGACGTTTGCCGGCGTGTACTTTATGTTTGAGCGTTTCGGCCAGCTGAAAGGCTGGAGCTTCTACGAGGTCGTGCTCTGTTTTGCCGTGACGCAAATGGCGTTCTCGTTCACGGAATGCTTCGGACGAGGGTTTGATACGTTCTCCACGCTGGTCGTGAGCGGAGACTTCGACCGGTTGCTGGTTCGCCCCCGTGGGACGGTCATTCAAGTATTCGGCTCTCGGTTCGAATTCGCCCGGATAGGCCGACTGCTGCTTAGTGCTGTCGTATTAATCTGGGCCGCAGGCAATATAGAAGTGGATTGGACGCTGCTTAAGGGGATCACATTAGTATTGATGGTGGTGAGCGGGATCGTAATCTTCACGGGGATCTTTATCCTCGCTGCTTCGGTCAGCTTCTGGACGGTACAGGGGCTGGAGATTGCCAATATCTTCACCGACGGCGGACGTGAAATGACGCAGTACCCGCTGAATATCTATCACAAATGGGTGAAGCGCTTATTCACCTTCGTCATCCCTTTCGGCTGCGTGAACTACCTGCCGCTGCTGTACATTCTGGGCAGAGAAGGCGGCAATCACCCGCTATACGCGATGGTGCCGCTGGCGGGATTCCTGTTCCTTGTTCCTTGCTTACTCGTCTGGCGAGTAGGCGTAAGGCATTATCGGTCGACGGGGTCTTAGGCGAGCATGAGAGTATCCATCGATAAAAAAAGCCCATGAACGGTACCTGCTACCGCTCATGGGCATTTCCATGCAATTCGAGGCAAGAACGGTACCGATTACCGTTCCAAATATACCGGATCCCCAACCTGCACCTGTCCGGCTTGCTTCACCGAAGCATAGACACCGAAGTTGAGCTTCAACCGCTCATTCACCGTACGCAGCAGCGAAGCATCACGCTCAAGCGTCTCGGGGTCGATCGTAATCAACGAGCAGCGATCGCAGAATAGATCCACTTGCAGCTGCGCGCTTCCAACCGACAGCTGCTTACTTAGCCATTCGTACTCATCCGGCGCATTGTCGTCCAAGGTCACGAGCAGATTCGCCCGGAAACGGAGCGGGTCGAGCGGTTTTCCCCACATCGCTTCGAGCTTGCGAAGCGAGGAGTCCGTAATAATGAGGATGCTGGCGGCATCGACGGCTAGCAGATCGAGCGACTCCGGCGTATGTGCGAGCAGGCTCAGCTTCTGCTTGGAGTAGGGTTGAATTTCCTGCAGCAGGGCATCGTCCCATTGCATGGAACGGCCATCCGGCGCCGTAATACGCAATCCGGCAAAATGGTCCGTTGTTTCCGCACCAGCCTCCAATGAGGCTCTATAGTGCAGCATCGCAGGCGCGGTTCTGGCCGTGAAATATTGATCCCAGCCCTCCTTCGTCTCATCGATGAAGGCATGCGAGCGATCCCCATACAAGCCGTAGTTCTCGATACGGCTGCTTTGGAGCGCTTCTCCGCCTAAGGATTTGACGGGAAAGCGATTGATTGCGGTAATGGTTCCAATACGAGTTTGCGTCACGGAAGGGCCTCTTTTCATCAAGCGTTAGTTAGGTATGCCATATGTATTCCCAATTGTGTCCATTATAGACTGGCGCGAGGATTCTGTCACAAAACCTGCAGCTCCACGAGCATAACAAAAGCTGCCCCAGACGTTATAGTCAGACGATTGGGACAGCCTAATCGATTTATTTGAGCGGTGCATCTATTAAGGTGGCAAAGTTAAAGCGATGAACGTGACCATCAGCCAGAGTCGTTCTTCCCAATACAAAATGAACATGTTTGCCGTTTCCGACGGGAATTGCCGGGCCGGTCGTGATCTTCTTTAACTTGTGGAAATGGCCGAAGAAATCGGTTCTCGTCAAATCGATCTCATGCACGTGACTGTCTCCGGATTTAATCGCTTGACCGGTTACGCCTGCGAATCGATGGTTGTGGCGATCGTCGCCTTCTTCCGCTAATTTGGTGCTGCCCTCGAATTCATGGTCATGCCTTTGTGCACGCCTGCAGGTCGCTGCTCTCTTAAAGGTTCGTTTCCTCTGCATGTGTTTCGCCTCCCTTGGTAAGGTGACTTCTCCACATGCTATTAATTTAGGCGGCCGGAGGTGTTGGGCATCTACAGTTATACAGCGGTGTAGCAGTGGTTACCCGAAAGGAGGCGGAAACACAGGGAAATCGGGACTGACGTTAAACGTAATATTATACTCATTTGCATCCCAAGTTATCAGCTTGCCGGTCATGACGTCGAAGTCTGCGAATATATTAGCAAACGTGAACAGCTGACCGCCTAGGAGTTCAACCGTGCGAAGCACGTAAAGCTGTTGCGCGGAAGGGCCATCTGACGAATTCAGTGCAAACGACACCTCAAGCCGCAAACTAACAGGATCGGTGCCATAGTTGAACACGCGCACGTCGAAGGTTTGAAAGAGCCGATCCTCATTTTCAACAATAAACGGAATGATAGCCATGTTTATCACCTACTTACTTGTTTAATAGAATAGTATATGAGAATAAACAGCGGAAAGTTCGGACAAGTGTTCGAACAGCAGGCGGGAGAGGGGAAGAGGATGCGGCACAATTTCTTGATTGGGCAATATGGGGGCTTTAATGAGGCGAAATACCGGAGAGATTTTGGCGAGGGATTCTATGGGATAGAGGCTTGCTTATTTCAACAGGAGTCCGACATCGAAAGGCTCCGGCTGCAGTCGAAACAAGATGACTTCCGAATCGGTGTTCATTTCCCGCTGCGAGCAGGAAGCTCACGTGTACGGGACGCGCTGTTCCTGGCAAAGGACGAAGCCGTGAGGCAGCAAGCCTTCGCGCGGGTGCAACAAGAGCTTGATTACCTGACAACCGCGATTCAGCCGAGCTATGTGTTATTCCATTATCCCAAACCCGTTATTTTAGATGATCGGGTGAACTGGGGACGGTGGCATTTTGAGGATCCCAGTGAATATGTTTTCGAGTCCGATTACCCTATAGAGCTGCTTCAGGAGAGAAGCGAAGTGTTGTTTGAATGGCTGGCTCGTATAGGGCAGGAGTACAAATTCGTACCGGTGCTTGAGCTTGATGCGCTGAACAGATATGCGACGACGAAGCGGGATGTTTTGGAGCGGCTGCTCATGAAGCACAACACCATCAAGCTTTGTCTGGATACGGCGAGGCTGTACATACAGGAGAGGATAGATCCGTACTTCGATGCCAGAGCCGTCATTGAGCGGTATGCCGGCTTTGCGGAGTTGATTCATTTGTCCACATTGCGCATAGAGGAGAGCGGTGAACGCAAGCAAACACGCTATCCGGTCTTGCCCCATCTGGATCCAAGCGAGGGCTGGGCGCCGATCGAGGACTATATGCGAATCATTGGCAGGCATAATCCGAACGTGAAAATCATGTTCGAGCATCGATCGGAACAAGTGAGCGATGAAGAACTGGCAGCTTGCTACAGCTGGGTAGAGGAACTGCTGCGAGGCGCTCTCTAACCGAATAATAAAATACATTGAAATGCGGAGCGTCTTATTGTTTAATGGAACTAAGATGAATTGTTATTTTGTTACTTGATTAATATTTATATTAATCCATCTAAATCCGAATTCATAACAAGGAGATGTCTATCCGCATGACGAACCGCACTGTCATCAACGCAGACCGCAGCAAGGGCAGCATTAACCGCAATATTTACGGCCATTTCTCCGAGCATTTGGGCCGCTGTATTTATGAAGGCATTTGGGTGGGCGAGGATTCGGATATTCCCAATACGCAGGGGATTCGCAATGATGTCTTGGAAGCGCTTCGCAAATTAAACCTGCCTGTGCTGCGCTGGCCGGGCGGTTGTTTTGCCGATGAATACCACTGGAGAGACGGCATTGGACCGCGGGAGACGCGTAAACGGATGATCAACACGCACTGGGGCGGCGTTGTGGAGAACAACCATTTCGGCACGCATGAGTTCCTTCTGCTCTGCGAGCTGCTTGGCTGCGAGCCTTATATCAATGGCAACGTAGGCAGCGGGACGGTCCAGGAGATGCAGGAGTGGGTCGAGTACATGACGTTCGACGGGGAGTCGCCGATGGCCAATGAACGGCAGGCCAACGGACGCGAGGAGCCTTGGAAGGTCAGTTACTTCGGCGTCGGCAACGAGAATTGGGGCTGCGGCGGCAACATGCGTCCGGAATATTATGCGGATCTCTACAGACGCTACCAGACTTACGTGCGTAACTACGGGGATAACAAAATCTTCCGCATCGCATGCGGCGCCAGCGATTTCGATTACAATTGGACGGAGGTGCTGATGCGGGAAGCGGCTCGTTTCATGGACGGTTTGACGCTCCATTATTATACGATTCCGTTCAACTGGCAGCAGAAGGGTTCCGCCACCGATTTCGAAACATCGGAATGGTTCGAAACGCTGCGCAAAGCGCTGGTGATGGACGAGCTCGTTCAGAAGCACAGCACCATTATGGATAAGTACGACCCGCAGAAACGGATCAGTCTCATCGTGGATGAGTGGGGCACTTGGTACGATGTGGAGCCGGGCACGAACCCGGGATTCCTCTATCAGCAAAATACGATGCGCGACGCGCTTGTAGCCGCAGCCACGCTGCATATTTTCCACAATCACTGTGACCGGGTGCGGATGGCGAACATCGCTCAGACCGTCAATGTGCTGCAAGCCGTCATTCTGACGGAAGGCGCGCGGATGACGGTTACGCCGACTTACCACGTCTTCGATATGTTCCAAGTTCACCATGACGCAGAAGCGCTCGATATCCATCATCAAGCGGCTTCCTACAGTCTGAACGGAGCTTCGATTCCGCAGACAAGCGTGTCCGCCTCGCGAGGCAAGGATGGGGTAATCCATGTCAGTCTATGCAATCTGAGCCATGATGAGCCGGCGGAAATTACACTGGAGCTGAGAGGTCTGACGCAGCAAACCATCGGCGCTCTGTCGCTAAGCGGAACATTGCTGCAAGGCAATGCATTGAACGCTCATAATACGGTGGAGCAGCCGGGAGAGGTTAGCCCTTCGGAGCTGACGTCTATTGAGCAGCATGAAGACGGCACGATTCGCGTGACGCTGCCGCCTGCTTCAGTAGCGGTGCTTCGTGCAGGCTAATGCGCATGGGGGCTGAAACGCAGAGACAGGAAGGGTGCAAGGGCTGCAGTGCATCCGTGCATGTGGAGGAAGCGCAGCTGCAGCGGATTCTGAGCAAGCTGGCGATGCACCCCGGCGACTGTGTCTCGGACGCGCAGTATGAGGACAGACTCTCGAAATGTGAAGGGTGCTCCTCGCTTCAATATGGCACAACCTGCGCGCACTGCGGCTGCTTCGTGAAGGTTCGCGCGAAGCTTGCGGCGAAGGGATGTCCGCATCCAAGCGGTTCGAGATGGTTATAGCAAGAGAAAGACCCGAGTCGGCTCGAGCAGAGCCGGTTCGGGTCTTCTTTGTCCATCACGCTGAAATCGGTTTGCCTTTATCCGGCGTCTGTCATATGCTAAAATCTACTACCTGCTAATAGAGGAAAGAATCCCTATCAATGGAGAGGTGGAACGATTATGGAACTCACTTCAGTATCGGTAAAAGGGGTTAGCCCCTGGAATGAGGATGCGATTATTCGCAATGAAGATCTCCGGCTGTTCGGCGTTATTGATGGAGCGACTTCACTAGTCCCTTACAAGGGACCCGGTGGAGAAAGCGGCGGCTACTTAGCTGCTCAGCTGGTGGCTCGGACATGCAATGAAGCTACAGCTGCAGAGGGAAATTCAGATATGCTGATGAGCCTGCTCTCTCGTGCCAATACAGCGCTGCGAGCCGCTATGGTAGATGCGGGCATATCGCCGGAGAAGAAGGAAGCTGTATGGAATGCATGTGCTGCATTGGTGCGCGTTCAGCCCAAATGGATTGATTTTGCCCAATTAGGCGACTGTATGCTGGCTGTCTATTACACGGACGGTTCCATACGTATTGTTACGAACGATCAATTGGCGCATGTGGATGATCGGACCAAAGCGGTATGGGCACAAGGCGTCGCGGAAGGACTGACAACGCGCGAAGCGCTGTGGGAATACAGCAAGCCGGTTATTATAGCGGGACGCGAAGTGGCTAACACGCTTGGCGGCTACGGCGTTATTAACGGTGATCCGGCATTCGGCGATTATGCGGAGTTCGGCCGAATCAGCCGGACGAATGTGAAGTCGCTGCTGCTCTTTACCGATGGGCTCTATATTCCGAAGCCGCCGGGAGAGCCGGACAAGGACAGCACGGTAGAGATTGCGTCGCTTGTCCGCGAAATGGGCCTGCCCCGTTATATCGAGTGGCTGACGGAGCTCGAAGAGTCCGACCCGGATTGCACCCGCTTCCCGCGCGTGAAGAAATCCGATGATAAAACTGCGCTCTGGATCGACTTGTAACAGCTGCGACATCGATTGCCAAATCGACTAGAAGCCTTGACTAGAAGCCGTGCTCTGCGGCGTAGCGGCCCCAGTGCGGCCGACTGCCATCCGCATCTGCAAAGCCGTATTCCTCGGACAGGTCCCATGAGGTCAAAGCTTGGCCGCTTCGGGCCAGCACATTGGGATCGGATGCGAGTGCGGCAGCAGCTTGACCGACGAGAGCGGGGGTTTCCGATTGAAGAAAATGAGGGTCCTGAGCAGCAGCATCCCGCCAATTGCTCTCCTGCACGCCGAAGTGATCCAGCATCGCCTCGGAACGAAGGAAGCCCGGCGTTAAAGCAACCGCGGCGATGTTATGCGGGCGGAGGTCAGCTGCCATCGCTTGCGCAAGATGGATGACGGAGATCTTAGCTAAACTATAGTAGAGATTGCCGCGGTATCGGTAGTCGTAGCCGTCGGTAATTTCGATGATGAGTCCGCCGGAGCCATGTGCAATCATCAGCGGTGCAGCATAGTAGCTGGCTATCATATGCGTGTGGACACCGCGCTGCTGAATGAGCAGGCCGTTGTGCAGCGAATGCTCCCAGAACGGCTCATGCCATACCGTAAGGGGATCGCCGCCCCATATATCATTCACTTGAATGTCCAGCCGGCCTTGCTGCTCCTCGGCTACACGAGCATAGAGAGTTCTGACATCATCCTCTATCGTATAATCGCAGCGGACGGGTATGCCTTGGCCGCCGGCCGCGGTGACAAGCTCTGCCGTTTCTTCAATGGTTTCGCTGCGCCCCATGTCGGACAAGCTTCCTCGGACGCTGCGTCCGGTGACATAAACGGTTGCGCCTGCACGACCGAGCGCAATCGCGATACCGCGACCCGCGCCTCTTGTCGCTCCTGCGACGACGGCTATTTTTCCATCAAGCGGTTTCATTTGACGATCTTCTCCTTTAAGGGGGCTGGTTGTGTTGCGTGACAGTATTCAGTCTACCCGATCTTGACTGACAAAGACGGTCAGTTTCATTTCATAAAAGCGGAGGTTAATTTCGTAATGTGGTTGATTTTGCTTATTCTCGCAATTGTAGGATTTCAGGGACTGTCGATGCTTGTATCCCGGGACAAGCTGAAGCAGTTTGATGAAACGATTATTTCCGCGGTGCAAGGACAGGAGAACGATACGTTGACCTCCATCGCCAAGGTTTTCAACAAAATCGGTTCAACCTCCACGATGATCCCGCTGGTGTTGATCATTGCGGTGCTCTTATTCTTTGTATTCAAGCATCGAAAGGAGCTTGTTTTGCTCCTCGGCGGCATGCTGGGCTCCACGCTGCTGAACGAGCTGCTGAAACCGATTTATCAGCGTGCCCGTCCGGATATTCACCGACTCGTAGAGCAGCAAGGGTTCAGTTATCCGAGCGGCAATGCGATGGCGGCGTTGACCTTCTATTGCCTCATTACTTACTTGCTTTGGCGCCATATTCACCGGAGAAGCGGGCGTATCGCCCTATTATGCTTTAGTGCAGCGATGATCATGATTATGGGTGTATCCCGCATTTATCTCGGCGTTCATTATCCGTCCGATATTCTGGCCGGCTTCTGGTTGAGCGCATGCTGGGTTGCATTATGCATCCGATTATTCCGGAGCTGGGCGCGCACGAACAAGTAGTCATCTATGCTCTACAGTTAACATTTGGAGCGTTGTCAGTTCCTAAACTCTCGTATACTATAATTAGGTATGTCATCCAAAATGAGAGAATGAAAGTGAGGCTTCCTATGAAACGGTTGTTAAGCGTGGTACTTGCTATTATCGTAGTATTCGCATCTTTGGCGGGGACGGCTTCCGCGGCAAGCGGAGGCACCGACATCAAAGTTAAATTAAATGGCGAATGGGTCATCTTCCCTACGCCGCCTGTACTTCTGAATGGCAAAACGTATGTGGAATTCCGTACGCTGTTCACGAATCTGGGTTATACCATCGATTACAATGCGTCAACGAAGCTGATTAAAGCTAAGTCGGCTGTTCGCAGCATTGAGATGAAACCGAGCGGTACGACGGCATTGGTTGACGGCAAGAAGGTTCCCGTTAACGGTGAGATGAAGCTGCTGAACGGCCGTACGATGGTCGGCGTTCGCTTCATCGCAACGCTTTCGGATAAAACGGTCAACTGGGACGGCGTGAAGAAAATCGTTACGATCGCGGATAAAGGACCTACGGCGCAGCAGCAGGCAGAAGTGTTCGGCGTGCTGGACAGGCTGACTGCGGCAGAGAATGCACAGGATGCGGCAGCTTATATGGCGATCTTCCATTCGGAGTCGCCGGTTCGTGATTTAATCCGTGAATCGGTGCAGGAGACGTTCGCGAAAGTGCACACGAAGACGACTTTCAGCGAGAAAACAATCGATTCCTATTCATCGGTTGAAGCGGTTGTGTATACGGTAGAGCAATCGGTTAAAGTAGGCGGAAACGGCTTCTTTGCAGATGTGGAGAACGAAATGCTGTACACGCTTCACAAAGAGAACGGCAAATGGGCAATCTACGATGCCGAGCAGCTCTCCCATCAATTGCTGGATCTCGAAGGCATCTGGAATGAAGCAATTGCAGCTCCCGAAGCTGACAAGACAGCGATTTCGGCATTGATTGCCGCTAATGCTGCAGCTGTTAATGCGAAGGATCTGAACGCATACAAGGCGACGCTGGTACCCGGAGTGGAAGGCTACGAGGAAGATGTGGCTTCCATGGACGAATTGTTCAAGGACACCGAAACCAGCTTGAAAATGAATCTGGAGAAGAACGCCATCGTTGAACTAAATGGCGACAAGGGCCTCCTTCTGACGCTGCACACGTTTGAAGTAACGATTGGCGGCGAGATGATGCCTGTCAAATCGATCAACTTGTACAACCTGCAGAAGGTGGACAATAAGTGGCTGCTCATGCCGGGCAGCAACGAGCTGTATAACGATATGAACGAATCGGAAGAGTAAAATAGGGACCGCCTCAAAAGTGTGCTTGGCTACTTTTGAGGCGGTTTTTTTGTGTGCACCGGCTGGTGGCTAGCCGGTGGGAGTGGGGGACTGGTTACCGTACATTGGTGGGGGAGCGGGAGAAGTAGGAGGAAGAGAGGTAGTGGTTACCGCTCATCGCCTGACTATCCATGAAAAGTAGCTCCCAGAGCAACACATCAAGAAGTTACTTGGTGGTTCTAGCGAAGGTGTGGCTCCCAGAGCAACACATCAGCAGTAAGTTGGTGGTTCTAGAGAATGTGTAGCTCCCAGAGCAACACACACATAGTTAACTGGTGATTTTAGTGAATGTGTAGCTCCCAGAGCAACATAGCAGAGGTAAGTTGGTGGTTCTAGAGAATGTGTGGCTCCCAGAGCAACACAGCAGCAGTAAGTTGGTGGTTCTAGAGAATGTGTAGCTCCCAGAGCAACACAGCAGCGGTAAGTTGGTGGTTCTAGAGGATATGTAGCTCTCAGAGCAACACATCCCCAGTTAGTTGGCGATCCAAGCGAATGTGTTGCTCTCAGAGCAATACAGGAGCTAGAACCCCACCGGCTGGTCAGCTGGATATAGTTTCGTTCTCATCCAGCTCCAGCGGCAGAAAGGCGTAGTCGCCATGGCGCACAATATCGCATTTGCGAACCGGAATCGGGGTTTTGAAGATCGGCCCGTCCAGCACAGTCGTATGAAACTCGCCGCCTTCGCCGCAAGGGTCGATGCCGCGATCGAGGAGCTCTTTTACAAACTCATGGTCCAGCCTGCGTCCAAGATCCGATTCTCGCATACCGAGCGATAAGTTGACGGTCACGACGATCGATAGGAAACCGAGATTGATGAACGTTTCTACGGTTTCAAGATGATCCATCTGCCAAAGCGGCATGCCAAGCTTTAATCCCGCCTTCGTCGACACCTCGTCCTGCCAGCAGCCATAGTCCGTCAATTCCAAGTCGCCCGTTACGAGCACCTCGGCCCCGCGGTTTTTCGCTTGTTTCAATAAACCGATAAAAGCTTCTTCATACTCAGCCCAGCTCGCAGCCGCAGTGTAGAGAGGGAGTCCGATCGAATCCGCTTGAGCGCGAATTAGCTCGGGCGGCATGCCGTGGGATCGGGAGCGTTTTCCTTCCTCCTCCAGCATCACGATGAGGCCGATCGCTTCTCCAACCTGCATCGCTTTATATAAAGCCAACGCACTATCCTTGCCACCGCTGAAAGAGGCAATAAATCGATGCCCGACTTTCATGCCATTCTTCCAATCCTTCGTTTCTTCCATCGTGATCATTCCCCGTTATGAATTGTAGTGCTGTAGTACAGATTATATAGGATAAGTGAGGTTTGTACGATTGGAGGCACCGGAGTGAAGGAAGAAAATGGTTACTACCGGCCGGCAGCGAGCTATAATAACAGCATAGATATTTTAGGGCGACGATGGGAGTAGATAACGTATGAAAGTGGTCATTGCACCCGATTCCTTCAAAGGCTCCGCAACGGCAAAAGAGCTGTGCAGCGCAATTGCCAGAGGCATTCGTTCCGTCATGCCGGAGGCAGAGCTGCTCGAGCTGCCGCTTGCCGATGGCGGCGAAGGCATCATGGACAACCTTGTGCACGCTACAGGCGGCAAGCGAATAGAGGCAGCGGCGACTGATCCGCTTGGCCGCGCCATGACAGCAGCCTACGGTGTGCTGGGCGATGGCGAGACCGTGATCATCGAGATGGCGCAAGCATCCGGGCTCCCGCTCCTAACAGCGGAAGAGAGGCAGCCGCTGCTGACATCAAGCCGCGGCACGGGAGAGCTGATTAAGCATGCCCTGGATCAGGGCTATCGCAAATTCATTATCGGCCTTGGCGGCAGCGCGACCAATGACGGCGGCTCCGGCATGCTGCGAGCGCTGGGATTGCAGCTGCAGGACGCACAAGGCCAGCCCCTCGCCGAAGGCGGCGGAGCGCTGAGCAAGCTCGCGGAGCTGGATATCTCCGGGCTGGATTCGCGTCTAGCGGAATCGCGGGTTACGATCGCGAGCGACGTAACCAACACGCTGTGCGGACCGCAAGGCGCATCGGCCATCTTCGGTCCACAGAAGGGGGCAACGCCGGAGATGGTGGCAGTCCTCGATGAAGGGCTGCGAAAATTCGCCGAGCAAATCCACGCCATACGCGGGATCGACGTGCTGACCCTGCCCGGCGGAGGAGCTGCCGGTGGCATGGGAGCCGGCATTGCCGGTTTCATGAATGCGGTGGTCCGACCCGGCATTGAAGTTGTGATGGAAGCAAGCGGATTTGCCGCTGCCGCGAAGGACGCCGACTATATCATGACCGGTGAAGGCAAGCTGGACGAGCAGACGTTATCCGGCAAGGTAGCGGCAGGAGTGTGCGAAGCGGCAGGGCAGCTTGGCGTGCCGGTTATTATTTTGTGCGGGATGAGAGTGTTATCGATTGACGAGCTAAGCAAGCTGGGGAAGGTGAGCGCATTCTCCATCGTCCCGGGTCCATGCACCTTGGAAGAGGCGATAGCGCATACGTCCGAATGGACAGAAGCTGCCTCTGCTCAATTGTTCAGTCTTCTCAAAAATTCATCTTAATTCCTCTTCTTTTTCACATCATGTTCACAATGGCCTGTTAGACTGAGAGTCAGGATCAGTGAAACAGGACAAAAGCAGGGGGGAGACCAGACAGCATGAAGCCGTGGACCGAGTTCGAAGAAGCCATCAAGCCGCATCTCCGGCATGTGCGGACATATTGTTATTATTTGACCGCATCCAAATGGGAATCGGAGGATCTGCTGCAGGAGGCGCTGCTTCGGGCATTCAAGCATTATCGGGATACCGGCATTCTTCGTCACCCTAGATCGCTGCTGTACAAGATCGCGCGCAACGTGCATATTGACGCACATCGCAGACGACGCGGCATTACCGTTCCGATCGATGAGGCGCTTCAACTGCCGTATTACGATAACAACTACGCCTCCATTCGCGGGACGCTGGAATGGGTAACCGAGCATTTGTCCGCACGCGAGATGGAGATGCTCCTGCTCGCAGAGGTGTTCGATTATTCCTACCAGGATATTGCCGATGAGCTGCAATGTACGGTACCCGCCGTCAAAATGGTGCTGCATCGCTCCAAATCAACGCTCCGCAAGCGCGGAGCTCAGCAAGAACCGGCGGCTGCGCCTCGCAGTCGGGCCGGTAAGCGCAGAAGCGCACCTGCACTTCCATATATGGTAGACCGATGGACAACGGCATTGATGACCGGTGAATTGTAAAGGATGAGATCAGATCGATAAAAATGGGCCTCTTGGTAGAGAAGGGAGGATCTTTTTGACGTTCGGAGTAGTACTTTAGATTCATTCTTGCAGTCTGTAAAACAATACCATAGGACAATGGCTATATCAGCATGGTAAAGTAGAGGTAACAGTAAACATTTACCTTGGAAAAAAAGGGACAAGTACGACTTTTGTTGGAGGCGCTATGCGAAACTATTTGGGGAAAACCTTAAAAAATGAAGTCGTAAATGCATTTGGCGTAACCGTGCTGCCCGCTAACATCGTGCTGGAAGAAGAGCACTTGATCCTACTGGAAAAGCACAAGATTGAACATATTTCCGTTATCTATGATGTAGTGGAGCCGGCGAAGACGGCCAAGTCGAGTACGCCTCATTCCGCCGTGAGTCAGGTTACAATCCGAGCCAAGGAAATGTACGATTCCATTCGGGAAACGGGCAAAGTGCCGATGGATGAGCTGCAGAACAATATTATTCCCGCGGTTAAGAACGTGGCGAGCCATCCGAATATTTTCGAGCTGTTCGAGGCGGTCAAGGCGCAGGGTGATTATACGTATCAGCACAACATTGGGGTTGGCGTATTGTCGACGATGATCGGCAAATGGCTAAATTTAAAAGAAGATGAATTGACAGCGCTTACCCTTGCAGCGACGCTGCATGATGTAGGCAAGGTGAAAATTCCGCCGGAAATCATCAACAAACCGGGCAAGCTGACAGAGGCCGAGTTTGAAGTCGTGAAGAAACATACCATTTACGGCTATGAAATCCTGAAGAAAACCGAAGGCATCAGCTATCGTGCCGCGTTAGTTGCTCTTCAGCATCATGAACGCGAAGACGGCAGAGGATATCCGCTTGGGCTGACTTCAGATAAAATCGATAGTTTCAGCAAAATCGTAGCGGTGGCGGATATTTTCCATGCGATGTCCTCCGATCGACCCTACCATAAAGCGCTACCGTTCTATGAGGTTGTTCGCCAGCTGCGTGAAGGCTATTTCGGGCAGCTCGACCCGCATATCGTGTCGGTATTCCTTGAGAATATTACGACCAAAATGATCGGCCAGAAAGTCGTCCTCACGGATGACCGCGTAGGCGAGATCGTATTCATTAATCCGCATGACGAGGAAGCACCTCTAGTGCGCGTAGGCGAAGAGTTCGTGGACTTGTCCGCGGAACGTCAGCTGCAAATTAAACAGATTATCGGACTGTAGCGGTTATGGTTCGGATTATAGCAAAGAGCAGGGTTCACGTCGTGATGTGAATGCCCTGCTCTTTTTGAGTTGATTCAAGATTAGGTCCACTTGGCGGCCCATAGCTTCATTTCATGCAAAATCTGATGCAGATCGACGCCTTTAGGTGTCAGCGAATATTCAACGGTTACGGGAACGGTCGGGAACACATGGCGCTCAAGCACCCCTTGTCCCTCCAAATGACGCAGCGTACTTGTTAGTGCTCGTGGACTGACGGAAGGGATAAGCCGCTGCAATTCTCCGAAACGGCGCTTCTCGCAAAATAGCTCGCGCAGGACAAGAAAGGCCCATTTTCCGCCGATGACATCCAGCGTTTTCTCAATATTGCATGCGATTTCGGCCGGTACCTTCGGGACATAATTGTTTACTGACATTAGGTAATCCTCCGTTAATAATTAGTTACATAAAGTATAGTATATATATTAAGTATAATATAATGACAAATATTTCACTACTTTAAAATCTATAATGAGTTAAGTAGAATAGGGGGTGCGCTGGTTTGACAGCGTATGCAGGGAACTGCAATTATCTCTAGGAGGTTGGAGAAATGAAATTTAGAAGACTGGGCGGCAGCGGACTAAAGGTAAGTGAGGTCAGCTTGGGCAGCTGGCTTACATATGGCGGTTATGTGGAACGTGAGAATGCGGTAAAAGCAATCGAGAAGGCCTACGAGCTTGGCGTCAATTTCTTCGATACGGCGAATGTGTATGAGCGTGGAGCTGCAGAAGTCTTGCTCGGCGAAACGATTAAGCAATTCCCGCGTGAATCTTACGTGCTCGCAACGAAAGCGTTCTGGCCAATGGGTGACGGTCCGAATGACCGCGGCTTGTCCCGCAAGCATGTGATCGAGCAGGCGAATGCCAGCTTGAAGCGTTTGAACACGGATTATGTAGATATTTTCTACTGCCACCGTTATGATCCGGAAACGCCGCTGCAAGAAACGCTGCGCGCGATCGACGATCTGATCCGCTCCGGCAAGGTGCTGTACGCGGGTGTCAGCGAGTGGACGGCTTCCCAAATGGCCGATGCGCTTGGAACAGCGGACCGTTACTTGCTCGACCGTATCGTAGTAAGCCAACCGATCTACAACATGTTCGAGCGTTACATCGAGAAAGAAGTGATCCCTTACGGGGAGAAGAACGGCATCGGTCAAGTGGTGTTCTCGCCGCTTGCACAAGGGCTGCTGACAGGCAAATACACGTCCGCGGCAGATCTGCCGGAGGGCAGCCGCGCTTCGAAGCTCGAGTGGATGCGCAAAGGCATCACGGACGAGAAGCTTGCGAAAGTACGCGCCTTGTCCGAAATTGCGGGCGAGCTCGAAATTTCGACCGGCCAACTCGCACTCGCCTGGATTCTGCGCCAACCGAACGTAGCCAGCGCACTAGTCGGCGCCAGCCGTCCGGAGCAGGTCATCGAGAACGTAGCCGCATCCGGCATCAAGCTGTCGGAAGACGTGCTTGCACGGATTGAAACGATTTTAGGTTAATTTGTTGAAGGCCGGACCGGCTTAGCTGGTCCGGCTTTTGTTTTGTTGCGCTCCGCCGTCGGGGGCGGAGAGTCGGGGAATCCGACTCTCAGCGGCGAAACCGCGGAAAAAGAGGCTGAGAGTCGGAAAACCCGACTCTCAGCTTAGTGAAGCCTATGGTTTCGCCAATGTGGGGAGGTGAGAGTCGTGAAATCCGACTCTCAGTGGCGAAACCGCGGGAAAAAGAGGCTGAGAGTCGGAAAATGGAACTCTCAGCTTGGAGAACTATGATCTTGCTGACGGCGAGTGCTATGAATGTGGCAAATGTGCTCCGAAGTTGCAGTCCAGTATATCTATAAGCGGATATGCCGCATATGAAGGTGGAGCCCATGCGAGAGAGGTTACTTGATGTGCAGTTGCGGGCACTGTTAGCGGTATATCCGCTTAAGTAGCCCAAATCGAGCCAATTGTTCCACGATATGCCGCATATGAAAGTGGAGTCCATGCGAGAGAGGGTGCTTTTGTGCAGTTGCGAGTACTGTTAGCGGAATATCCGCTAAGTTGCCTAAAACGAGCTAATTGTTCCACCATAAGGGTTATGCCGCTTATGGAGGTGGAGCCCATGCGAGGGAAGCGGCATTTCGACTGTTTGCGGCGCGAGGCGGAATATCCGTTATCCTCAGCGCTGTGTATGTTGTAGCCCAATATCTCAGCGTTTCCCGCCGCCGATAAACTGCAGGATCGAGCGGAGCGACTGCGGGGCGACCGTGTCCAGCAGGTCGCCTTCTTTACGCAGTCGATCCTCGATGTTCAGCAGGTTGTAGTCGGCGATGGCGACGTTGCGGCGTACTTCGTCCCAGTGGAGCGGCGTGGATACGCTGGCGGCTCGGCGGGCGCGCGGGGAGTAGGGGGCGATGATGGTTTTGCCTTGATAGTGCTGCAGATAGTCGATGTAGATGAGGTCGCCGCGGTTCTTTTTCAAACGCTCGATGGTGAATAGGCCGGGGTGCTTGTCAGCGAGAAAAGCGCCGACAAATTCGCCGATACGGCGCAGCTCATCGAAGGTGAGATCCTGCACGATCGGAATGATGACCTGCACGCCTGTTGCTCCCGATGTTTTGGGCACGGAGGAGATGCCGAGCGATCGCAGCAGATCCCCGACCAGTAGTGCTGCTTCCATAATCCGCGGCTCCTCTTCAAGCGTAGGATCCAGATCAAGCACCCATTCCGTCGGATGCTCCGGGTTGCTCACTCGGTCAAAGGATGCGTGATATTCGAGACAAGCCAAATTGCCGAGCCATAGCAGCACCGGCAGGGAGGTCAGCTTCACGTAGTGAATGCCCTCCCGGGTCACGGTTTCGACAAAAGCCGGCGTAGGGGCGGGGCTGTTTTTCTGATAAAAGGATTTCCCATTCACCCCATCCGGGAACCGAATGGTCGTCAGCAGCCGATCCTGGCAATGCTTCAATAACCATGGCGACAACGCGGCAAGACGCTGCAAAAAGATCGCCTTCGTGATGCCCATCTCCGGCCATAACAGCTTCTCTGGGTTGCTTACGGTCAGCTCCTGACCATCAACAACAACGGTTCCTTTCACAGAACGGCTCATGACAGCGGCTCCTTCGGAAGAAAGGTAACCAGCTTCGGATGGCGAAGCTGTCCGGCAGAAGTCAGCTCGAGGCCGGAAACCCGGCACTTGAACGGCAGCGACAGCCACTGGATCTCTTCACGCTTCAGATCCTCCGGCACGGCCGGAAACGGACAAGCGACTACCGCCAAATGCGAATGCTGCGGCTTGAAAGTCGCGGCCAACACTCTGCGAAGCGCATCATTGAGCCCGAGCGAGACGCTGCCGAGATAATAGCCCTCATGCTCCATTACCAGACTCGCGACGATGCCGCCCCGCCACTTAAGTCCGACAATATCGACATCGAGGACAAGGACGATCTTCTTCTTCAGCCAGTCGCGATGTTTCTTGCCTTCCCGATAAGGGCTGTCCAGCCGTTTGCTGACAACGCCTTCCCATTTATTCGTTTGGACCCATTCCCACAACGCAGCGCCATCCTGAAACAGATCCGTTACAAACATGCGCGGATCATCAGACGGACATAACTCGGTAAGCCGCTGATGCCGCTCCTCATAGGGGAGATGGCGCAAATCGCCGGAAGCGTCTGCGAGGATATCGAACAGCACCAAGACGAGCCCGCCTCGAGCACTCGCATTAGCAACTGCTTCAGCACCCGTAGCTCCGCCATTAGGTTCAGGCTGCGGCTGCCGCAAGAGCCCGCGTGATCGTTCTCTCTTCAGCACATGCTGAAAATTCGGCCGTACGCCGTCCCACCATACGATTTCGCCGTCCAGCAGGCATCGGCCAAGTGCCGCTGCCTTAGATTCCAGCAGCGACGTAATTTCTGGATAAATACTATTCTTTAAGTACAGCTTGCGCGAAAATATCTCGACCTGACCAAACCCGTTCAAGCGGGCAAGGATGCGCACGCCGTCCCATTTCAGCTGATAGCCCCATTCGCTGCCGACAGGGAGCTCATCATTAGAGATAGGAGCCATCGGCTCAACCGGCAGCGGCAATGGCTGCTCATAGTGAACTTCCTGATGCAAGCTCACATCAGGAAGCGATTCCTCGGACCATGGCTGTTCCATCGCCTATGACACCGTGTCCTTCTTCGTTTTGCGCGCACGCGGCGCTTTCACTTTAGCCACGACCTCGCTGGCTCCCTCGGCAGCACCGGAAGTGCCGGCAGCCGCACCGCCTGCGGCTACACCTGCACCCGCAGCCGCACCGCCGCCGGCACCGGCCGCATTCGTATCCAAGCCGCCCGGCGCATTCGGCGGCAGCTTAACCGCCTCCAAGCTGGCTTGCAACGCGGCCATCAGGTCAAGCACATTCGTGCGCTGCTGCTCCGGCGCGACGCGAACGTCCTCGCCTGCGATTTTGTGCTGAATGAGATCCATCAAACGCTCCCGATAATCGTCGGTATATTTGGCCGGCTCGAACGGAGTGGAGAGCTGCTCGATCAGCATGCGCGCCATCATGAGCTCCTTCTCGTTCACATTGACGGTTTCCGGCAGTCCCGGCACCTGATCGACGGAGCGGATTTCATCCGGGTAGAAAATCGTTTCCATCGCTAAGCAATCATCGATGATGCGAATGGCAGCAAGCGAGCTTTTGGAACGAATCGATACTTTGGCAATCCCGATCCGACCCGACTGGCGCATGGCCTCCATAAGCAGGTTATACGCATTTCCGCCTGCCTGATCCGGCGAGAGATAGTAGGTTTTCTGAAAATAAATCGGGTCAATTTCCTCGAGCGCGACGAAATCCAGGATGGTAATCGTCTTGGTAGCATCGCTGGACAGCGACTCCAGCTCGTCTTTCTCGAACAGTACATAACGGCCTTTCTCGTATTCATAGCCTTTGACGATGGCGTCCCAATCGACTTCAACGTCGCAGGTCGGGCATTTGCGGATATAGGAGATGTTGCTGCCGCAGTCACGGTGAATCATTTTCAGAGAGATGTCTTTATCCTCCGTAGCTGAAAACATTTTGACAGGCACATGCACGAGACCGAAGCTGATGGCCCCTTTCCATACGGTATGCATCTCAATTCCCCCTCACATTAAAATGGATTAAAGTCCTATACATTCATTGTTCCCCGAATGCATGAAAGTAAGCTTGTTCGGGCATATTTTCGTGTAGCAAGAACCAACTTCATCATCTAAAGGAGGCATATGGAATGACCGAAGCGGGCAATTCCCCGACTGGGAACGGCAACGATAAGCAGCATGAAGGCCGCGATGATTATTTTATGGACATCGACCGGATGGTGAACGAAGGATTAGGCGGCGGGCAAGTGACCTTGAACAACGGGTTAATTGCAGAGTCCACCACGGATACAATGGAGCCTGAAGCGAGGGATTAAGCAGTGGATACGAAACGCGCAATGGAAATTTACAGCTCGAAGGACACGTTTGCCGTTCATCTGGGCGATAAGTCGGTATGGATTGAAAATGTAGACGAAGCCAACGGCATGGCAACCGTTCAAGTGGGTTCAGACCCGCTTAATACGCAAACCGTTTCGGTCGACCGCTTGAAAGAAGAAGGCGACGAATAGGAAGCGGCACGGAGCAGGGCCCTCGGACACCGATCGTTGGATGCCGAGGGTCTTTTTATAGGAACAATAATTTTCAAATGAATGAATATTTAAAAACGTTCGGAATTTGACGATTTCGAGACATAACGAAATATAAATGGCGAAAAGACGTGCTTATTCTTGGAAATCGAGCTAAATTCGGGTATAATGAATCAATAAGCTTAATTTTTAAGTTTTATCACTAGAGGGGGGAAAGTATGGCGAAACAGCACTATAAGCTTACCAAGCTGGAGTTGCTGCTACGGATTGTATTACTTACCATCGGTGCAGGGCTCGTTTCCGTAGCTCTTGAGATTTTTCTCGTGCCAAACAACATTATTGATGGCGGAATAGTCGGTATATCCATCATTGTGGCTCATCTGACTAGTTTGCCGCTCGGTCTCTTTCTATTCTTGTTCAACTTGCCGTTTCTCGTTATCGGTTACAAGCAGATCGGCAAAACATTTGCGATATCAACGCTTTACGGCGTTGTGGTCATGTCCATCGGCACGACCTTGCTTCATCCGGTCCAGGCTTTGACGTACAGTCCGTTTCTGGCACCGGTATTCGGCGGCGTTATTCTCGGCATCGGGGTCGGTTTGGTAATCCGTTCCGGCGGATCGCTCGATGGAACGGAGATCATTGCGATCTTGTTCACGAAGAAAACACCATTCTCTGTCGGCGAAATTGTCATGTTTTTCAATCTGTTTATCCTGGCGAGCGCAGGGTTCGTGTTCTCGTGGGACAGCGCGATGTATTCACTCATAGCCTACTACATTGCCTTTAAAGTCATAGACGTGACCTTGGAGGGGATCGATCAATCCAAGTCGGTCTGGATTATCAGTAAAGAATCGAAGGAAATCGGCGATGCCATCATGAGCCGGCTCGGCCGCGGCGTTACGTATTTGCATGGCGAAGGTGCATTCTCGGGTGGGACGAAGCGCGTGATCTTCTGCGTCATCACTCGTCTGGAAGAAGCGAAGATGAAGTCCATTGTCATGGAACTCGATCCTACAGCGTTCCTCGCGGTGGGCAACATCCATGACGTCAAAGGCGGACGCTTCAAGAAGCGAGCCATCCACTAACCAGGCAATCAAGCAGGTCTGCTCGCAGACATTCATACAGGCAAGGCTGTGCAACCAAGCATGGCCTTGCCTGCTTTTGTTGCGGGTCTTTGTGCTGACCGATATAATAGGGACAACTAACTTTGACAAATAAGGCTGCGGCCGGCAACTGGAGGCGGAGAAACTGGACGAGTTTGAGCGCATTCGAAATTGGACGGATGACCGCCAACATCCGTCCGTGCTCGCGAAGCAAGGCGTGGTGCTCGGCATCGGCGACGATACGGCTGTCGTAGGATTGCCGCCGGGTGACAATGGCGGCAGCCTGGAGTGGCTGCTCGCGGTCGACACGATGGTGGAGACCGTCCATTTCAACGACGCGACGATGGGCGAGGCCGACATCGGCTGGAAGGCGCTGGCCGCGAACGTCAGCGATATCGCGGCAATGGGGGGCGTGCCGCGGCATGCGCTCGTATCCGTGAGCGTGCCGCCGGCATGGGGGCCGGCACGTATGCGCCGGCTCTATGATGGGCTTTACGCGTGCGCCGAGCATTACGGCGTCGCGGTGGTTGGCGGCGATACGACGAGTTCGCCGCTGCACTTGGTTGTGTCCGTGACGGTCGTGGGCACCGCCCCGGCCGGCAAGGCGATTCGCCGGGCAGGCGCGCAGCCCGGCGACGCCGTGTTCGTGACCGGAGCGGCGGGGATGGCCGCGGCCGGTCTGCATGCTCTGCTCGCCGCCGCGGCTGTCCGCGCGGGGGCTGCGGCGCAGCCGCATGGCGGCGGCGCGGGCTCGCCGCCTGCCTCTATGTCGCCGCCGACTGTGAAGGCAGCGCCCGGCACGGCGGCGCTGGTGCAGGCGCACCGCCGGCCGGCGCCTTCGGTGCGCGCGGCGCTGCTGCTTGCCGCGCGCGGAACCGTGACGTCGCTGAATGACGTCAGCGACGGACTGGCCAGCGAAGCCTGGGAAATCGCCGAGGCTTCGGGCGTAACCATCGTGCTCCGCGACTCGGACTTGCCGCGCAGCGGCAGCATGACCGCTTACGCGCACAACTGCGGCGTGAATCCATTGGAGTGGATACTCTACGGCGGCGAAGACTACGTGCTGCTCGGCACGATTGCTGCCGCAGATGCGGAAGCAGCGAAGGCCGAGCTGGCCGAAGCCGGCTTGCCGATGTTTATCATCGGCGAGGTCGAAGCCGGCGGTGCAGGCGTGGAGCTGCTCCGCGACTTGGACGGCGGCAGCGGCAGAAGCGGTGGCGGCACAGGGCGCTATGAGGTGCTGAGGGAGCAGATTGCGAAGCGCGGGTATAATCATTTTGGAAATTAGGAGCGGCCGAAGCATGAACGAAAGCTACGAAATGATATGGACGGCAGAGACCGAAGAAGACACGGTACGATTGGCAGAGAAGCTTGCAGAGCTGGCGGTTCCGGGCACGGTGCTGGCGCTCGACGGTGACCTGGGAGCAGGCAAAACGCGATTCTCCAAAGCTTTTGCAGCCGGAATCGGCGTACCGGGCGTTGTGAACAGTCCGACGTTTACCATTATTAAAGAATATCAAGGGGCGCAATTGCCGCTTTATCATATGGATGTGTACCGGCTCTCCGAGCAGGAAGCGGACGAGCTTGGATTGGACGATTATTTCTTCGGTGAAGGCGTAACGATCGTCGAGTGGGCAAGCCTCGTCGAAGCACTGCTTCCGCCGGATCGGCTTCAGCTGTACATCGCGCATCTGGGCGGAGAAGCGCGCCGGATTACGATTACCGGCATTGGGGCGCCGTATGCGGCTTGGTGTCAACAATTACAGGCAATAGATCATAGATAGGAGCACGTAACAGATGAGTGAAAATACTACGCCGGGCAGCCGGGAAGGCCAGCTGGTGCTTGCGCTGGATACATCAACCGCATCGCTTGCCGCCGCACTCGTGCGCGGCGATGAGGTGCTGCGCGACATTCAGTCGCTTGCGGAACGCAATCATTCCGTCCATACGGTGTCGGTCGTCAAGGAACTGCTGAGTGAATGCGGGATTGCACCGGAGGAGCTGGCGGGCATTGCAATCGGTCGCGGACCGGGCTCGTACACCGGGATGAGAATCGCGGTATCCGTCGGCAAAACCTTAGCATGGGTCTGGCAGAAACCGCTCGTAGGCGTTTCCAGCCTGGAAGCCCTCGCTTATGGGGCCTGGCAGACAGGAGCAGACAACGCCTCATCCGTAGGGGCGAATCGTCCGGTTTGGATCGTGCCAATCATGGATGCGCGTCGCGGACAAGTGTATACGGGAACATTCGAGGCTTCTGCTGCGGACGTTTCGTCATCTTCTTTCCCTGCAGCCTGGAAGCGGCTCGCCAAAGACGGCATACGACTGATGCACGACTGGGTAGACCGACTCGCCGCAGACGTGAAGGAAATGGACGCCGCTTCAAGACCTGCCGCGATTTGGATTGTCGGTGAATTACAGCTTCATGAAGCGGAAGCTGAGCGGTTGAGGAACCTATGCCCCGAAGTGGAAGTCGCGGCATTCCCTTATATTTTAGAAGGACGTTCCGTTGCTGCACTGGGACTCTCGCGTCTGGCAGCGGGAGAATCCGATGACGTGCATACTTTTATTCCAAACTATACGCAGTTGACGGAAGCGGAAGTGAAGTTGCAGGAACGGACGGCTTCGCAGCAGCACAACGCGGTGGGAGGAGCGGGTAAACATGACGGTCATTGATGTGAACCGGCTTGTTTTTCGACTGATGACGATGAGCGACGTGAAGACGATCGTCGCTATCGAGCAGGAGAGCTTTACTTCGCCGTGGACAGAGGAAGCGTTCGTTAACGAGCTGACCAACAATCATTTTGCCCGCTATATGGTGATGGATTACGAGGGTGAAGTCATTGGTTACGGCGGCATGTGGACCATTATGGATGAGGCTCATGTGACCAACGTGGCCGTGCGCGAGCAGTATCGCGGACGTGGACTTGGTGAAATGCTGATGGTGGAGCTGCAGCGTGCGGCGGTCATGTTTGGCGCCAAGAGGATGACGCTTGAAGTGCGTGTATCCAACGAAGTGGCGCAGCGGTTGTATAGAAAACTTGGCTTTGAACCGTCGGGCGTCCGGCCCGGCTATTATTCCGACAATAAAGAGGATGCGCTCATCATGTGGGCTGAACTGGATGCCTCAGGTGAAGTGGAGAACATGTATGACGACTACAAATGAACTTATTCTCGCTGTTGAAACAAGCTGTGACGAAACTGCGGTCGCGCTTATTCGCGGCGGCAAAGAGATTGTAACGAGCATTATTTCGAGCCAAATCGAGACGCACCAGCGGTTCGGCGGCGTTGTGCCGGAGATTGCCTCACGTAAGCATGTGGAATCGATCACGCTCATTATGGAGCAGGCTATGAAGGAGGCCGGCGCGGAGTTCCGCGACTTGTCCGCGATTGCGGTTACCCAAGGACCGGGACTGGTAGGCGCGCTTCTGGTTGGCATCGTAGCTGCGAAGAGCTTAGCGATGGCGCTTGATCTCCCGCTGATCGGCACCCATCACATAGCCGGGCATATCTATGCCAACCAGCTGGTGCATGAGATTGAATATCCCTGCCTGGCGCTTGTAGCTTCTGGCGGACATACGGAACTTGTCGTGCTGGAGAGCGAAGGCAAGTTCCGGATTATCGGCAGAACTCGCGATGATGCTGTCGGCGAAGCGTATGACAAAGTGGCGCGCACGCTGAATTTCCCTTACCCCGGCGGGCCTTACATCGATAGGCTGGCGCAACAGTCGGAGGAAGAGTTCCAGCTGCCTCGGGCTTGGCTGGAGCCGGACTCGTACGATTTCAGCTTCAGCGGGTTGAAATCGGCTGTTCTTGCAGCCATCAATTCGGCCAAAATGAAAGGCGAAACGCCGCGCGAGGCTGCTCTTGCCCGCGGTTTCCAAGCGTCCGTCATCGACGTGCTTGTGACGAAATCGCTTCGTGCCGTTCGCGAAGTCGGTGCCAAGCAGCTGCTGCTCTGCGGCGGCGTCGCGGCTAACGGCGGCTTGCGTGCAGCCTTGACTGAGCGCTGCCAAGAGGCAGGCATTCCGCTGCTCATTCCGCCGCTTAAGCTGTGCACGGACAATGCGGCGATGATCGGCGCAGCGGCGCACTTGAAGTGGAAGCGCGGCGAGTTTACGCCGCTCGACATGAAGGCGGAGCCGGGCTTGTCGCTGGAAGAATGGTCGGTTCGGAGCTAGCTCTCCGGCCGCGCTGTTCCTAGTTGCAATTGCTGCGGGTACGTACACGTATGTAGTCGTATGGGGGAGCTGATTTTCGTGAATTCGAAGCCTTATTTCTACGGCACGATATTCGTATTATTTGTCTTTATCTTTATCTGTGCGATGGTTGGCGGTGGGGACGAATTCTTCGGAGGCGAGCGGCTGGTCCATGCTTTCGAGTGGGTGAGCCGGTATGTGTTGCCTTGGGGAATCCTCTGGTTGTTGTATAAGATCTACAACAAGAAGTGATCGTACGAAACTGCCTCGAAACGTAGATGATACGGCTTTGAGGCAGCTTTTTTGCATTATGGCATCGATTCCCCAGCCACGCCGAATCGGGGATTTTCGGCTAAATAAAGCCCCCATTGTCTCACCGCATCCAAAGCAGAGCCCATTACCTCTCTTTGACTTAAAACCAGTATAGCCCGACCATGAGCGGAACTCATTACCTCACTTTGGCCCAAAACCACTATTAGCTCGACTAAGAGAGGAACCTATTACCTCTCTTAAGACTAGAGTACGAAAATCGAACTCTCAGCACCTAAACTACCCCCATCCCAACCGCACCAGCAGCCGAGAGTCACCAAATCGAACTCTCAGCCTCCAAACCACTCCCATCCCTACCGCACCAGCAGCCGAGAGTCACCAAATCGAACTCTCAGCCCCAAACTACCCCCATCCCAACCGCACCAGCAGCCGAGAGTCCCCAAATCGAACTTTCAGCCCCCAAACTAACCCCTTCCCAACCACATTAGCAGCCGAGAGTCCCAAAATCGAACTCTCAGCCCCCGAACTCCCCCTCATCGCAACCGCGTCCCAGCCGAGAGTCCCCAAATATTCACCCGGTAAATTTTCAAATCGAATTGACAGACGATTCCGACAGGCATATAATAGGCAACAACACTTCAAACATCTGACAAACGCGACGAACAGGAGCAGTAAAGCGTATAGCCGGGATTAGAGAGCTGCGGGTTGGTGCAACGCAGTCGAAGGCCGCTTGAACACTCGCCTGGGAGCGGATTTACGGAAATGAGCTTCGCTGTCGGCCGAAGGCCAAGGCTTACGGAATGCTCACGTACGTCTTTACGGTTGACCTCCGTGATCGGGTGCATGGCTTCGACTTCTAGAATCGTCGTCATGCTTAAGCGGGCGTTCATTGCTTCCTCACGGGAAGGAACGTCAACAAGGGTGGTACCGCGCCGGACCTAACAGTCTGTCGTCTCTTGAATAAGAGACGTCAGGCTTTTTTTGTTTTCCGAAATAGCGGTTTTGAAGAGAAGCGCAGTCACAGTCAAGTCACTGGAAGATCGACACACACATGAACGACCAATAGATCAAACGCGAAGAACAGGAGCAGTAGGAATAATCCGGGAAAAGCAGAGAGCTGCGGGGTGGTGCGACGCAGCCGAAGGATATCCGAAACTCGCCTGGGAGCGGAACGAGGGAATGTCGCGGGGTTGCAACTGCAGCTTCGCATACCCTACCTCAGTTACGGTTAACCACCGTCATCAGGTGCAGCAGCTGTCCGGCATCCATAGTAGCCGGTGGCGACTAATGCTGCATAAGCGGGTCCGGCCTCGATAAGGCCGGGCAACTAGAGTGGTACCGCGGCATGCTCACGAAGCCTGTCGTCTCTTGATTCAACAGGAGACGTCGGGCTTTTTCTGTTTTCACAAACCCACAACCAAACCTTTAGGAGGCTAACCCTTATGACCATTAACCATCCAACACAAACCCAAGCCGCTAACAAAATCATCCGTATCTTCGACACTACCCTTCGTGACGGTGAGCAATCACCAGGCGCAACGCTGCGTCCCGAGCAGAAGATCGTACTTGCCCGCCAGCTGGCGAAGCTTGGCATCGACGTCATTGAGCCGGGCTTTCCGATCTCGAGTCCGGGAGAGTTTGCGGCGGTACAGCAAATTTCACGAGAGCTGCAAGGGGTTGAAATCGTCGGTTTTGCGCGTGCGATCAAAGGCGATATCGATGCAGCAGTCCGCTCCACGATGGATGCTGCCCGCCGCCGTTTGCATCTGTTCATCTCGTCCTCGGACATCCACTTGGATTTCCAACTGAAAAAATCCCGCGAGCAAGTGCTGGCCATTGCCCGCGAGATGGTTGCTTACGGCAAGCAGTTCGTCGATGAAATTGAGTTCTCCCCGATGGACGCCAGCCGTTCGGGACGCGACTTCGTCATCGAGATGGTCGAAGCGGTCATTGCTGAAGGCGCGACCGTCATCAATCTGCCGGATACGCTCGGTTATGCACTTCCGGAAGAATACGGCGAGCTGTTCCGCAGCGTGAGAGCAGGAGCACGTGGCGGGGATAAAGTACAGTACAGCGCACATTGCCATAATGATCTTGGTCTTGCGGTAGCCAACAGCTTGGCGGCAATTAACGCAGGGGCGACGCAGGTGGAAGTGACGGTGAACGGCATCGGCGAGCGTGCCGGAAACTGTTCGCTGGAGGAGCTTGTGATGGCGATCGAGACACGTAAATCGGCGATCGGCGTGGAAACGGGCATCGTCATGAGCGAGATTTACGAAACGTCACGGATGGTGAGCCGGGCGATGAACTTCCCGATCGCTTACAACAAGCCGATCGTGGGGCGGAACGCTTTTCAGCACGAGTCGGGTATCCACCAGGATGGACTGCTTAAGAACCGGAACACGTACGAAATTATGGATCCGGAAGCGATGGGCATTCCGCGCAGCATGATCGTGCTCGGCAAACATTCCGGCCGTCATGCGATCAAGCATCGTCTGGCTGGTTACGGCATTGAACTGAACGAGGAGCAATTGCTGGATGTGTATAACCGTTTCATTGAAAAAGCGGATGAGATGAAAATCGTACCCGACGATGTGCTGGTTCGGTTGGCAAGCGAATCGACGGACACGCAGCATGATCCGTACACGCTGGTTGACTTGCAGGTGCTTGCGGGGACGCAGCGTTCCCGTATCGCGTCGGTAACCATTCGCGAGCGTGATTCGCAAGAGGAACGCACGCTGACAGGTACGGGCAAAGGGCCGCTTGAAGCCGTCATTCACTGCCTGCAGCAGGCGATTCCGGTAACGGCGGAGTTCGAGGATCTGGAGCTGCATTCGTTATCGACAGGCGAAGATGCACGCGGGGAAGCGATCGTCGCGATTGTGCATAACAATCGGCGCTATACGGGGACGGCTGTGCATAACGATATTATTTTGGCGGCGGCTGAGGCTTATGTGAGTGCTTGCAATCAACTGCTGATGAGCGCGCAGGAGGATGCAGCGGAAGATCTCGTTCAGAAGAAGAGCAGCTGATGCAGTGAAATTCAAGCTTTGAGATCCGAGCTTCGAAGTTCAAGCTTTGAGATCCAAGTTCCGAGCTTCAAAGTTTCGGGCTCGTTCGAGAGGGGGGCGACAACAGGTGTCTAAGAACGTTGAAGACTGCTTTATTTGCCGCAAGCATCGTGGTGACGTCCGGCCAGTAGGGAGTACCATTTATGAGGATGGGCATGTCCATGTGGGCCATATGGGGTTTAGGGGTGAAGAGAAAACCGCGTACTTAGGCTATGTCATGGTGGAATTAAAACGCCATACGCCGGGGCTTGGCGACCTGTCCGTGCAGGAAGCTGCGGCAGTGGGGGTTATTGTGAACGAGGTGAGCCGAGCGCTGAAGGATGTGCTGCGTGCGGAGCATATTTACAGCTTCGTTCAAGGGGATGGCGTACCTCATTTCCATATGCACCTTATCCCGAGGTATGTTGGTACGCCGGATCCCTATCGGAATCCAATGCACCTCATCAACTGGCCGGACGCTCCACATGGCGGGGAAGCGGAAGTCGAGAAAATTTGTTCGAAGCTGCGCGTGTATTTGCAAGCAATCTGAAGGGTTCGCACGGGAGGGGGGAGTCGCGATGGAGCAACCGGCAGATCAGGGGAACAAGGAACGTGTGCTGGCGTACTATACCGGCTTTGGTGAGCGGGAATGGAGCCGGCTTGACCGGGAACCGCTGGAGTTTACGGTTAACATGCATTATCTCAAACAGTATTTGCCGGCCGCCGGCCATGTGCTGGATAACGGAGCCGGTCCAGGCAAATATGCGATGGCGCTTGCAGCTGAGGGCTATGAGCTGACGCTGACTGACCTTACGCCTGCACTTGTTGAGCTTGCTGAGGCTAAAGCCGAGGAACTTAAGCTTACGGAGCGTTTCACCGGCGGCTTCCATGTCTGCAATGCATGCGAGCTTGCTCCGCTGGCCGATAACAGCTATGATGCCGCGCTTCTCATGGGCCCGCTGTACCATTTGCAGCATGCAGAGGATCGGGCGATGGCCGTACGCGAGCTTCACCGAGTCGTAAAGCCGGAAGGCATCGTATTCGTAGCTTTTCGCAGCCGGGTCAACCAAGTGATGAATGCGCTGCTTAATCCGGAGCATTGGAAGCCGCTTCATCGCTTGGATGCCATTGAGGCGTTCGCAGCGGACGGGATTTTCGATCATGCAGATGAAGGGCGTTACACGGGAGCTTACTTTTACGAGCTTGAGGCTATTCGGCCGTTCATGGAAGCGCATGGCTTTGAGACGCTGGAGTTGATCGGGTCCACGAACATGGGGGCAATTCTCGGAGCGGATCATTGGCGCTATTGGTCGGAGCAAGGTGAGGAAACGTATCAGCAGCTCGTTCAACTGCTCATACGGATGGCGAGGGAATCGTCGGTACTGGGGATGTCCTCGCATTTACTCTACATCGGAAGACGCGTGTAGGCGTGTGTTTGATGTGACCGTATTGCTATCAAAAGGGGTAGTCTCAAAAGTATGCAGTACAGCTTCTGGGATGCCTCTTTTTGCTGTGTGGATAAACCGTAGCATTAACGAATGTTGCTCAATATGCAAGAAATGTAACGTCTTAACGTTCTAGCCCTGTTAATGTTGCCCGAAATGCATCATTTCCATGGAAAATGAGCTCCTATGGCTTATATTGAAGCAAAATGTTGCATAAATCGCAGCAATTTTACCGTTTCAACCGAACAGCTCCTCAAATGTTGCAAGTTATGCAACAAATGAAGACCGCGGACCACGGACCGCGGCTTGTCGAAAACCAATCCCCAACCGCCGGTAGCAAGGCTGTCAGTGCCCAATATCGATAATAAGGCTGCCTAAGTATAGTAACTTTAGGACTTATCCCCAGGGTTACCCACAATTACAGCGAGGAATGTGTATAAACATGGGAAACCCGCATAAATCGGGCATTTACAATGTGAACAAATTCGGGATAAGTTTTTCACAGCCTAACTGTGGATAATGTTGATAATGTGGGTAAAATGCCACCGACTGTATCCACATCCGATCAATTGTTAAAGAAACGTTAAATTTATTATTGTTTTACGTCGTTAATAGTGCCAGAATTGCCGCACAATTCATCCAGTGTTGTGGATATGTCTGTGGACAAGGGGGATAGATTGCTCAGTTGTCCCCTCCGAGCCGATATCGCGGAATGTTTCCTATCTCTGGGGAGAATGCTAGTTCTCAAAAGATGCCGAAAGGGCGGTAACAACATGAGCGAGAGTAAAAGCGGCGGACTGAGACTGGCTTGGCTTGATGTGAAGACGATGTGGATTTCCCGAGCTGTTCGCATCTCGCTGTTAGGGCTGCTGGTTCTGCCGCTGTTGTATAGCTTCATCTATTTGTGGGCGTTCTGGGACCCGACCGGACGTACCGATCAGCTCCCGCTGGCTGTGGTGAATGAGGATACCGGGGCGAAGCGAAGCGGCGAGCAGCGTAATCTGGGGCGGGAGCTTACGGACGAATTAATAAAGAGCGACGAAACGTATTGGATCGCGACGAATCGCAAGCAAGCTCATAACGGTTTAATGGATGGCAAGTATGCGATGGTGCTGTATCTGCCGGCGGATTTCTCCAAGCTGGCTTTCAGTGTGAGCGGTGATGATCCGAGGCCAACTACGCTGGACGTGGAGTTAAATGAAGGGGCGAACGCTTTATCTGCGAAGGTTGTCCGTGCCATAGCGGGAAAGGTTCAAGATAATTTGCGCAAGGAGCTGCAGGGGAACTATTTGAGCGTGATTTTCGAACAGGTGCTGAATGGGGCCGAGGGTTTGCAAGAAGCGGCGGACGGTGCTGCCCAATTATCGGATGCCTCGGAACGGGCTTATCAAGGTGCGGCTCAATTGACGCAAGGGCTTCGGCAAACGGAAGGGGGCCTCGCGAAGCTGTCAGGCGGGGTTCAAGCCCTTACAGCCGGCGCGGATGAGCTGAACAAAGGAATCGGTATGATGAATACCTATGCAGAGCGCGCAGCTTCGGAATGGAAGAATTGGAGCAGTAAGCTGAATGCCGTAAATCAGTCGCTAGCTGCGTTGCTCGGCGCTTCAAAGCCGGATTTCACTGCTTCATTAGAAGATTTACTGGGAGATCTGGCCGGCCTGGAGAGCGAACTTAACGCGATTAAGAAATCATCGGATCAATTAGGGGACTTAACTACCCAATTGCAAAATGTGAAGAAGTCGCTTGGCGTGGGGAACGGCAGCCTTGATACGGCATCCGGGCTATTACAGGACCTGGGCGACAAGTTTCCCGCTTTCGCTGCAGATGACAAGTACAAGCAGCTCTCGGAAGAGCTGGCGGACGCGCAGCAGGCGGGAACCTCGGCAACGACCAAGCTAAACCAAATCGCACAGACGATCGATGCGCTTGCAACTTCGCTTGATGGATCGATAACCAAGTTAACGAATAGAATCTCGCAGCTAAGCCCCGGTCTCGAACAGTTCCGTGCACAGCTTAGCGAGCTTCAGTCGGCTGTGGACAAAGCGGCCGGAGAGCTGGATCAGCAGCATATTGCACTAAGCACTATTGATGAGCGGGTCAAAGATATAACCGACGGCGTGAATCGATTGCAGACGGGGAGCGGTAAGCTGAAGTCCGGCTTAGCGGAACTGGGAGGCGGCGTGAGCGCTCTGCAAACAGGCAATGCCAAGCTGGTGGCCGGTGCGGAGTCCTTGACGGGAGGGCTCGCGCAAATCCACAAAGGCCAAGCCGAGCTGGCCGACAAGCTGACAGATGCAGCCGGACTTGCCTCCGAAGACGGACAAGCCGATGCCCGCCAAGCCGTCATCAATGATCCGGTGATGTTGGAGGAGCATAACTTGCATCCCGTGCCGAACAACGGTGTCGGATTTGCGCCGTATTTTATCGCGCTGTCGCTGTGGGTGGGCGCATTGGTGTTGTTCTTCGTAATCGATATTTGGCAGGTGTTGGAGCGGCCGCATGGTCCTTTGTCCTACATTGTGAGCAAATATATCGCACTTGCTACTATTAGTGTCTGTCAGGCACTGCTGTCTGTCTTTATCCTGCACGTAGGTCTCGGTATTCCGACTGTCGTACCGTCGATCGCGATGTATGGCTACGCGGCACTGGTTGGGATCGTGTTCACGGCGATCTTGTACATGCTGATCGCAGTGCTTGGCAGCGACAAAGGACGCTTCGCGGCTGTGCTGATCCTCATGCTTCAGCTGACATCAAGCTCCGGTTCGTATCCGGTTACGCTGGAACCGCCTTTCTTCCAATACATCCACCCGCTGCTGCCAATGACTTATGCGGTGGAAGGCTTACGCCATCTGATCTCGATTGGCGGCTGGAATGCAATAATCCGGACAGCAGGTGTGCTGTCCGGATTCGGATTGGGGTCACTTCTTCTATTTTATCTGCTTAAACGCCGTAAAATCATGAGTGAAATCAGGCTGACCGGGGAGTAGCCTTCCTGGTATCCCTGGGTTAGGCCAACAGCTCTTCCCATGACTCATAAACGGTTTGCAGCTGCGCTTTGAGTGCATCCAACTCCGTTTGGATACTCTGCACGCGCACATAATCGTTATAGATTTCAGGGTCGACAAGCTGCTCTTCAAATGCCGTAATTTCGCCTTCAAGCCGAGCGATTTCTTTCTCCAGCTGCTCTTGTTTACGCTGGCGATTGCGTTCGTCACGCTTCGCCTGTTTGTCGGCTTCATAGGAGGAAACAGGGGCCGGATCCGGCGCTGCCGTAGGCTTTCCCTGTTTTCCTTGGGGAAATGACAGCGTTTCCAGTTGCAGTTCATCGTTTTCACGTTTTTTCTGGATCATTTCGTCATAATTTCCCAGGAAATGCTGTGTACCCTGGGGCTCCAGTTCGACAATCCGTTCCGCCATTTTGTTGAGGAAGTACCGGTCATGGGAGATGAACAGCAGCGTGCCGTCGTAATCCATAAGCGCGGACTCCAGCACCTCTTTGCTATAGAGGTCCAAATGGTTGGTAGGCTCATCGAGAATGAGCATGTTGGCGCGAGCGAGCATGAGCTTCGACAACGAGACGCGCGCGCGTTCTCCGCCGCTTAGCGAGCTGATTCGTTTCTTCACATCGTCACCGCTGAACAGGAAGTTGCCAAGCACGGTGCGGATACGCGCTTCTTCTATAGAAGGATAAGTGCCCCACAGCTCTTCAAGCACCGTATTGGCGTGATTAAGTCCGGTGTGTTCTTGATCGTAATAACCGATCTTAATGTTGGTGCCCCAGCGAATCGTGCCTTGTTCATAAGGCTGTTGGCCGACAAGCGTTTTAAGCAATGTCGATTTGCCGATACCGTTTGGCCCAATAAGTGCAACATTCTCGCCGCGTTCCAGACGGAACGATACATTTTGGAACAATGGGTCGGATTTCTCTTGGAATGTAATCGACAAATCACGGACATCCAGCACGTCATTGCCGCTTTGACGTTCAATTTCGAAGGAGAAATGCGCCTTCTTCAAATCGCCGAGCGGCTTGTCGAGTCGGTCCATTTTCTCCAGCGCTTTACGTCTGCTCTGGGCACGCTTCGTGGTGGAGGCGCGCACGATATTACGCTGAACGAAGTCCTCCAGCTTGGCAATCTCATCCTGCTGCTTGTCGAATTGCTTCATTTGCGCTTCGTACTCCGCTGCTTTGATTTCGATATAACGGGAGTAATTGCCGGTGTAGCGCTTGGCCGTATGGCGTTCGATTTCGACGATCGTCTGCACGACCGCATCGAGAAAATACCGGTCATGGGATACGACCAGAATGCCGCCATCATAGCCGCGAAGGTAATCCTCCAGCCAAGTAAGCGTTTCAATGTCCAGATAGTTCGTAGGCTCATCGAGCATCAGCAGGTCAGGGGATTGCAGCAAAATGCGCGCAAGCGCAAGCCGTGTCTTCTGCCCGCCGCTTAATGTCGAGATAATCGTGTCGGGAGGGAATTGGCCAAAGCCCATCCCGTGCAAAATGCCGCGAATTTTCGTCTCAACCTCAAAGCCGCCCTTCTCGCGGAACCAATCGGAGAGCGTGGAATACCGATTCAGCACGGCCTCATATTGTTTGGCATCGTCGTGCAGCTTGGGATCGGCGATTTGCTGCTCCAGTGCGCGAAGCTCCTGTTCGGCTTCAGTTAAATGAGCAAATACGGCATGCATCTCCGCATCGATCGTTTGATCCGACTGCAGGCCGCTGGATTGCGCGAGATAGCCGATGGTTGTTTCTTTGGATTTATAGATGGTGCCGGAATCGGCAGACATCTCGCCGGCGATAATACGAAGCAGCGTCGATTTGCCTGCGCCGTTGACTCCGACAAGTCCAACCCGTTCGCGAGGCTGCACTTGGAAGGTGATGGACGAGAGCACACTGCTTACACCGTAGCTTTTGGATATATCGGATACTTGAAGAAGCATGATAGGTGAAACCTCCAAATAAGTTGAATTCCTATACGTTTAAGTGTACATGAAAAAGCCGCATAACGCGACAAGGTTCATGCCTTTATACACCGATTTGGGATGCCTTCGCCTTATTGGCGAAATCTGGGCAACAGTGGTAAACTAAATAACAACTATGACTGAAACTTACGCCATTGCGGCCAATAAGAGGCAAAGCGGTGACCATGAATGAGTCAATCGGAGAAGAAAACAGCAAGGTTATCGGCGACCAAGAAACGCGACGGTTACCCTGAGCAGCTGCGTTTGGCATGGTCCGACACAGCCTGCCAGCGCGCGGTAGAGTGGCTGCAGGCAAGACCGGGCAAGCCGGTCCGCAGCGTGTTGATTTATGTTCCTTTTCGCTCGGAGCTTGATCCTACCTTGCTCGTTGAGTGGTGCTGGCGCAAAGGAATCGAAGTTGCCGCGCCGCGGTGCATTCAAGCAAGCCGCGAGATGGAGCTGTACCGGCTGCGGGCTTGGGATGAACTTATGCCGGGCGCTTATGGCATTAAGGAACCTGACCCCGGAGCTGCAGAGCGCTGCGAACCGGATTTTATGCCGGACATCGTGTTTGTGCCGGGACTTGCTTTCGATAAGCGGGGCGGTCGTTTAGGTTATGGAGGCGGTTATTACGATCGGTTCCATGAGCGAATGAGAGGGCTCGCGTCGGCGTCCGGCAGACCGATGTCCGAGTGGATCGGATTAGGGTATGAGGCGCAGTGGATGGAGAATGAAGCTCTGATTCCAATGGATAACCATGATGCCTATGTGGATGCCGTTATTACGGAGCATGGGCTAACAAGGAGGCGCTAAGCGCGTGGATTTGACGCATTTCAATGAACAAGGGCGCGCACGCATGGTGGACGTGTCCGATAAGGAGATCACCTCCCGCATTGCGGTCGCGCGAACGACGGTGACAATGGCGCCGGATACATTATCTCGCATTAAAGCGGGCACAATCGGCAAGGGGGATGTGCTGGCTGTTGCGCAGGTGGCCGGTATTATGGCGGCGAAGAATACATCAAACTGGATTCCGATGTGTCATCCGCTTCCGCTGACCGGCGTTAATCTGGCTTTTGCGGATAATGGCACGGATGAACTGTACATAGAAGGAACGGTTAAGACCACCGGCAAAACCGGTGTGGAAATGGAAGCTCTAACGGCTGTTTCGGCGGCTGCGCTGACCGTATACGATATGTGCAAGGCACTGCAGAAGGATATGGTGATCGGGCCAACCCTGCTGACAGAGAAGAGCGGCGGCAAGAACGGCGATTATAAACGATAAAGCGTGAAGCGATGGGCCAGGGAGTATAACGTTAATGGCATTTAGGTTTCATGCGGTTCATGACATATCTTTTTCGAAAATGTGAACGGGGGAGAAGCTCATGCGGTGGAAAGTGGCGTTGTTGACAGCCAGCGACAAAGGATCGCGCGGCGAGCGGGAAGATACCAGTGCACAGGTGATCCGGGAACTGGTGGAAGAGGAGCTTAGCGGCGAGATTGTCGATTACCGAATTGTACCTGACGAACAGGATGAAATAATGGCTGCTCTTATAGAAATGACGGATTATTTTCAAGCGGATCTCGTAATTACGACAGGCGGAACAGGACTTGCTCCGCGCGATCTGACGCCGGAAGCCACGATGAAGGTCATTGATCGTTTCGTACCCGGACTCGCGGAAGCGATGCGGATGGGGGCTATGCAGCGTACGCGTCGAGCCATGCTCTCGCGCGGTGTGTGCGGCATTCGCGGCCGCTCGCTCATTATCAATTTGCCCGGCAGTCCCAAAGGCGTACATGAGAATCTGATGGCCATTATGGACCAGCTGCCACATGCGCTTAACATCCTCTCGGGACGAATGGGGGAGCACAACGAATGACGAAGCCGAAGAACGGAACGATTCTCAAGGAAGTGCCGGTCCAAGAAGCGATCGGCCTGCGGCTCGCTCATGACCTCACTCAGATTATTCCCGGGCAATTTAAAGGCAGATTGTTCAAAAAGGGACATGTCATTGAAGAAACCGACATTTCGAAGCTCCTTGATATAGGCAAGGAGCATATTTATATTATGGAGCTTGGCGAAGGCGAGCTCCATGAAGACGATGCGGCGAAGCGAATGGCGATTGCCCTTCAGAGCGACGGGCTGAAGCTGTCTGAGCCCCATGAGGGGAAAGTCGCGGTGAAGTCTGCGCTTGATGTGCCGGCTATCGCGGAGATTGATCCGGCTATCGTTCACGCGATTAATGATTTAGGCGAAATCGCCCTGGCTACACTGCGCACGCATGCAGTCGTTATGCCCGGCGGTCAGCTTGCCGCGACAAGGGTCATTCCGCTCGTTGTGCCCGAATCTAAGGTTCAGGCGGTAGAGGAGCTGATCAGCGGCTACCGCGCGCAGCATGAAGGGCAGTCGCCGCTGCGACTCAAACCGCTTCGCAAGTTTAGAATCGGCCTCTTAACGACAGGCGGCGAGGTGTTCTCCGGCCGCATTGAAGATAAGTTCGGGCCTGCTGTTCGGCGAATTGTAGAAGCACTGGGCTCCGAAGTGATGGAGCAGCGTTTCGCGCCGGACGAGCGCCATATAATTGTCAAGGAAATACACTACTTGCTGCACCAGTCCTATGATATGATAGTGGTAACGGGCGGGATGTCAGTGGATCCCGACGACCGAACACCTGCAGCAATTGCAGAGTCCGGTGCAGAGATTGTCAGCTACGGAACACCGATGCTACCGGGATCGATGCTGCTTATGGGTTATTTGAACGGCGTTCCCATTATGGGACTCCCAGGCTGCGTCATGCATGATCCTTATACTTCGTTTAATGTGTTATTGCCGCGTATCTTGGCGGGCGATATCATCACCAGAGAGGACATTGTCTCCATGGGTTATGGCGGCTTAAACAGCTGCTAATCCTATTAAGCGAGAGGTGTACCCGGGCGAAGCGTATTATTCCTTTCTGCTCGTAAGAGCGGAATTCCGTGTATGTACAACTCGTCATTTAAAGGAGGCTACCCAACCATGTTTAGTGGAATTGGCGTGACAGGATTTTTACTTATTGCCCTTGTCGCTTTATTGTTGTTCGGACCGAATAAGCTGCCGGAGCTCGGACGCGCTTTCGGCCGTACGCTGAAGGAATTTAAAGCCGGTGCGAAGGATATCATGGATGATGATGATGATCGCAACCGCAAGCCAGTGAGTCGGGTTGAAGTTAACCGCGATGAGCAAAAAGACGAAAAGCGGCTCCCAGAGTAAGTGGGGCCCGCTTTTTTTATGACCGTCAGATGGTAGGGCGGTACAAGCTGATTTCAGGCGTGAGAAGAGGTGAGCATAGCGGTGGTTGAGAAAGACGAAGCAGCCGAGAAGGAAGCCGCTCGCGGCGATCAATTAATGACCTTGTTCGACCATATCGGCGAGCTTAGGCGCAGAATTATTTTTATACTGGTCATCCTCGTCATTGGGATGGTTATCGGGCTGATCTTGGCCAATCCGGTTTATAAGTTCATGCTGGACCAAGAACCGGTTAAGGGCATGAAATTTTACGCGTTCTCTTTGTGGGACGGTATTGGCATGTATATGAAGTTTGCCCTGGTCATTGCCCTCATCTTCGCCTTGCCGGCAACTGCTTATCAGCTGTGGGCTTTCGTTAGACCTGCGCTTGGTCGCAAGGAACAACGGGCGGCGCTTATGTTCGTCCCGTTCGTGCTGATTATGTTCTTGATCGGATTAGGGTTTTCGTATTACGTAGTGTTCCCGATGGCGTTTAATTTTACGACCGATGTGGCGAAGCATTTGAACCTAGAAGAGAACTACGGGATCATTCAGTACTTTACGTTTTTGTTTAACATCGTCATACCGATTTCACTGCTCTTCGAGCTGCCGATCGTCATTATGTTTCTGACGCAGCTGCGCATCGTGAATCCGAAGCGACTTAAGAAAATGAGACGACTGGCGTATTTCCTGCTGATTATTGTGGGGATCGTCGTAACGCCGCCGGATTTCATTTCCGATTCGTTAGTGGCTGTTCCGCTCATTCTGCTCTATGAAGTTAGCGTAATGCTTTCGAGCGTTGTCTACGGCAAACAACTAAAGGCCGCTCAAGCATGGGAAGAAGAATTTGGTGACAAGTAACGTCGGCGAAGGTTGCCGTTAAGGCTAGGCTGCTCGAGATAATAATCTCGGGCAGCCTTTTTTGTGTTCATTTATAGATAATCCGGGAGAGAGAGAGAGAGAGAGAGCGAATTCTAACCGTTGTCAGCGAGCTTATTTCATGGAAAAATCGACTTTTGAAGCGCTAACGGTTGTGACAGACGTTATATGCAGTTAAAAGGTTGATTTCGATTAGAAAACGACCACTTAAGCTCATCTGCAACCGTTAGAAAATGAAAATGGGCTTTTGATGCCAAATAACCGCTGTCACAACCGTTATGCATGGTTGATGGCAGCATTCCACCGGGAATGGAATGTAAAAATCATATAAATTGAGCGCGAGAGACTTGAAATCTGCAATCAAAATCGGTATGATTAGAAATGTTATTAGCACTTGATGATTGCGAGTGCTAACGGGACAAACAATTTGCAGCATTAATATCAAAAGGAGGCTATTTTTCATGATCAGACCTTTGGGTGAGCGCGTATTGATCGAACCAATCGCGAAAGAAGAAACGACTGCTAGCGGCATTTTGTTGCCGGAAACAGCTAAAGAAAAGCCGCAAGAAGGCAAAGTAATCGCTGTAGGCAGCGGAGCGGTTAAGGACGGCGTACGTATTGCGCTTGAAGTTAAGGAAGGCGACCGCGTATTGTTCTCCAAATATGCAGGTACCGAAGTGAAATACGAAGGTAAAGAGCTTTTGATTATGAAAGAAAGCGACATTCACGCGATCCTGGGTTAAGCCTTCGTGCTGACTCCACATACATGCAACGCTTTTTACTTAAACTAATGATTAACTGGGAGGTTATCTACGATGGCGAAGGAAATTAAATTCGGCGAAGACGCTCGTCGCGCAATGCTGCGCGGTGTTGATGCACTTGCAAATGCCGTTAAGGTTACACTTGGTCCTAAAGGCCGCAACGTGGTGCTTGAGAAGAAATTCGGAAGCCCATTGATCACGAACGATGGTGTATCCATCGCGAAAGAAATCGAACTTGACGATGCATTCGAGAACATGGGTGCTCAGCTCGTTAAAGAAGTAGCTACAAAAACGAACGATGTTGCCGGTGACGGTACAACTACAGCTACCGTTCTTGCACAAGCGATGATTCGCGAAGGCTTGAAAAACGTAACTGCAGGCGCTAACCCAATGGTTATCCGCAAAGGTATCGAGAAAGCAGTTCGTGCAGCGGTTGAAGAGCTTAAAGCGATTGCTAAGCCAATCGAAAGCCAACAATCGATCGCGCAAGTTGCTTCGATCTCTTCCGCTGACGACGAAGTCGGCCAATTGATCGCAGAAGCGATGCAAAAAGTCGGCAACGACGGCGTTATCACTGTTGAAGAATCCAAAGGCTTCGTAACGGAGCTTGAAGTGGTTGAAGGTATGCAGTTTGACCGCGGTTACCTCTCCCCTTACATGATCACAGACACAGATAAAATGGAAGCTGTCCTGGACAACCCATTCATTCTGATCACGGATAAAAAAATCTCCAACATTCAAGAGATCCTTCCGGTTCTTGAGAAAGTTGTACAATCCGGCAAGCAATTGCTGATCATCGCTGAAGACGTTGAAGGCGAAGCATTGGCAACATTGCTAGTTAACCGTCTGCGCGGTACATTCACTTGCGTAGCCGTTAAAGCTCCTGGCTTCGGCGACCGTCGTAAAGCAATGCTTGGCGATATCGCTGCTCTGACAGGCGGACAAGTAATCACAGAAGAGCTGGGCCTTGAGCTTAAAGCGACTACTGTTGACCAACTGGGTACAGCTCGTCAAATCCGCGTTACGAAAGAAAACACAATCCTTGTTGACGGTGCCGGCGACAAGAAAGATATCGACGTTCGTATCGGCCAAATCCGTGCGCAGCTGGAAGAAACAACTTCCGACTTCGACCGTGAGAAGCTGCAAGAGCGTCTTGCTAAACTTGCTGGCGGCGTAGCTGTCATCAAAGTTGGCGCAGCGACTGAAACCGAATTGAAAGAGCGCAAACTGCGCATCGAAGATGCTTTGAACTCCACTCGCGCAGCAGTGGAAGAAGGTATCGTATCCGGTGGCGGTACTGCACTCGTGAACGTATACGCAGCAGTTGCGGCAGTTAATGCTGTAGGCGACGAGAAAACAGGCGTAAACATCGTGCTTCGCGCGTTGGAAGAGCCAGTTCGCACAATCGCGGCTAACGCGGGTCAAGAAGGCTCCGTTATCGTTGAGCGTCTGAAAAAAGAAGCAATCGGCATCGGCTACAACGCAGCTACTGGCGAGTGGGTTAACATGTTCGATGCAGGTATCGTTGACCCTGCAAAAGTAACACGTTCCGCACTTCAAAACGCAGCATCCGTTGCAGCGATGTTCCTGACAACTGAAGCAGTTGTTGCCGACAAACCGGAAAAAGACAAACCAGGCATGCCTGATATGGGCGGCATGGGTGGCATGGGCGGAATGGGCGGCATGATGTAATAGAGACCCGAAACCCCTGAGGTTTCAAGTCTCTGTGAACATCGTAGGCTCACATACGACTAACTAAAAGGCTTCTCACAAGTTCGATTTGAACTGTGAGAAGCTTTTTTTTGATTTCGGAGTGGGTCATTGTTGTTGTGCGTGTTATCTACAATCGATTCAGCTCACGGGATGCGAGGTGCATAAAGTCAAAATGCTCTAACGAATCGTAGAAGCGTTATTTGATGGGTTTTGGGCAATTCGGAGTCGATTTTATCGAAATAAGACCTGTACGATTCGTTAGATTTGCGGAGCCGTGAAATCAGGCCCAATAAGGCCTATACGATTCGTTAGCCTTTCGCGGCGTCAGGTGGAAAACGAGTTGTATAATACAGAAATTCATTATTGGATAAGTATGTAATTTACTGTAATGTTGGTATAAGCGCGCTACTGGATTTCACGCATGTCACACTACTGTGAGAGGGGAATTCACTATGAGCATGGTTGCAAATTTACAGCGAATTTCGTCCGAGCTGCTTCATGATCTGCTTCAAGGGGGAGTGGAGTTGGAGGCTGTGATTTATAGCGACGAGGGTAAAGAGAACGAGTCATTATATCTGGATAAGTCATGGCACGCCATTCATTATTTGCTCAACGGGGCTGCTTGGGAAGGAACTGAACCGCTTGTACATACCGTTCTTGGAGGCACGCCGATCGGCGGGGAGACAGATGAGGAAGATCAGCCCACACGTTACTTAACCGTTGAGCAGGTGAAACAGATTCACGCAGCATTGGTGATTATCTCGGAGGAAGAACTGATTAGGCGGTACAATCCCGAGCAAATGCGGAAGTTGGACCTCTATCCTTCGCTTGAGTGGGATGACGACGGAGATCGTGAATATGTGATGGATTATTATCAGGAGTTGGTTGATTATTATCGGCTGGCAGCGGCGAGCGATCAGGCTATGCTGTTGTATATTAGCTAGTAGAGCGGCGTGAAGACTACTTCCTTGTTCCGAGGAGGTAGTCTTTTTTGCGAATATCGAGTACAATTCCCATGACTAGTATGGAAATAAGTGATCAAAAAAGGGCGTGAAATGCATCGTGTTGGAAACGGAATCTACACTCCGGCAGCCTTCTTTTACGAAATTTTGGGTCTCGCGTACGTTATCCTCGACTTCCTTCCAGATGCTTTCCGTTGCGATCGGCTGGCAGATGTATGCGCTGACGCATGATGCATACAGCCTCGGACTTGTGGGACTGGCACAGTTTCTGCCGATGATGCTGCTTACGTTGGTTGTGGGTCAAGTCGCGGATCGGTTCGACCGAAGGAAAATCGTTTTCTTATGCCAAATTATCGAAAGTGGTATTGCTGCGCTGCTGCTTGTTGGGAACTTAGCAGGATGGTTGGGGCGAAATGAGATCCTGGTAGCTGCAGCCATACTCGGTGCTTGCCGGGCATTTGAAGGGCCGTCGTCTTCGTCGTTGCTGCCGATGCTGGTGCCGAAGGAACTCATGCAGAAAGCAATTGCGTGGACAACCTCGACCGGGCAAACCTCTCAGATTATAGGACCGACCTTAGGCGGTGTGCTTATTGCGGTGGGGCCGGTATTCGTCTATGTTACAGCAGCAGTGGCGCTATTCGTTGCGGGGATTCTTACTTTCCTCATCCGCATGGAGAGAGTCGTTAGGAAACCCGAGCCGGTGACGGCCAGCTCCATCTTCTCCGGTTTAGTCTTCGTCAGACGCAATCCGGTCATTTTGGGGACGATATCGCTTGACCTATTTGCTGTTCTTCTTGGTGGCGCAACAGCGCTGCTGCCTATTTTTGCGGAGGACATTTTACATACAGGTCCACTAGGATTAGGGATAATGAGAACCGCTCCTGCAGTTGGCGCGCTGTTAATGTCTATTACACTCGTCTATTTCCCCTTGAGGAAAGCACTCGGTCCGATCTTGTTCGGAGCGCTTGGCGTTTTTGGATTAGCTACCATGCTCTTTGCGGTATCGACGAATTTGATCATATCGCTGGTTGCCTTACTGCTTATCGGAGGTTCGGATGTCATCAGCGTGGTGATTCGTTCTTCCCTTGTGCAGCTGCAAACGCCGGATGAGATGAGGGGCCGCGTAAATGCGGTAAACTCGCTCTTCATCGGAACATCCAATCAGCTGGGAGAGTTTGAGTCGGGCACGCTTGCCGGCATGGTTGGACCCGTTCCTGCTGCATTTATTGGTGGCATCGGAACAATTGTAGTTGCTGGCTTGTGGATGTATCTTTTTCCTTCGCTAAGACGCCTGCGCTCATTATCTAGTGAATAAGAGGTTTCTTATGATCACGGTTTACGATGGCTCCAAACATCCTTCAGCAATACCCCAACGAGCAGGCCGGCCATTACGCTCAGTCCCAGAAGCTTCCCTGTGCCAAGCATGGCCGCCGAAACGGTAGGGCAAGTTCCCGTAATCGCCCAACCTGCTCCAAAGAGAGCGCCGCCCCAGATGTGATGCTTGCGGATGGGGAGTTTCGGCAGTTTAAGCGGACCGCCCAGCAGAGTGCGCCATTTAAGCTTCGTTAACAGCCAGAGCAGAATCATCGATACGATGACGGATGAAGCCATGACGAGATAAATATAAGCCTGCAACCGCCGGCGAATCTGGCACCGATTCCCATAAGCAGGCCGCCAATGAACAAAATAGGAATAAGAGCTTGTATCGGGAGCAGTTCCCCCATTTTTCCGTAATAAGAGACAGGGCCTAAATCCCCGCCGATCCAGGCGGCTACTGAACCGCCTAACATTACGCCTAACAAGTACCAAAGACGCCATGCCTCTTTCATTGGGCGACCTAGGATCATGTCCGTAAGTTGAGCATAAAATCCAGTGGCACCGAGCGGTTTATTTGAAACCGCGTACATAGCCGCCACTGTTATGCCAAATAAAGGGCCGAGGATATACCACTCTGGATGGTCTAGAAATAAGGTCATGAATAAAACCTCCGATTCAACGTATTAATTCAGTGTATGCGCTGAAAGGATAAGGCCATGCGGAGGAAGCTGTTTTCCTGTACAATGGATACAAAGATTCAATAGAGGAAGGAAAATCATTCATTATGATTTATAACCATCAAGAAGACGAAATTATTGATTCCATTGCGCGTTTGCGAGAGCTGGTCGGCGTTCCGCACGAAGCCGTTGTGAAGAAAACCATCGATCATATCGATGATCATGTCCGTGCCTATTTGGCAAAGTGTCCGCTCTTTTTCCTATCTACGGCGAATGCCAAAGGCCAATGCGATGTATCGCCGCGCGGCGATCAGCCCGGGTTCGTGAAGGTATTGGATGACCACACCTTAGCGTTTCCTGAGCGAATGGGAAACAGGCGGGTTGATTCGATGATGAACCTGCTGGAAAATCCGCGGCTCGGCATGATCTGCATTTTGCCCGGGATGAACGAGGTGCTTCGCATTAACGGAACGGCGCGGATGGTCTATAACGAGACTTTGCAGCAGAGCATGGCACTGAATGGCAGACCTCCGCAATTCGCGGTTAAGGTAACCGTGGAAGAGTGTTTCGTTCATTGCCCGCGTGCGCTGAATACGTCGAGCGTATGGAAAACGGATACGTGGCTTGAGCGCGAGGAGTTCCCTAATATACAGCGAATGTTCGAGGATCATATTACGAAAAACGGCTATGTGATCGAAAGCGAGTCGAAATAACGGCAGGAGATAGAGTCAGCTGGTTTGCTCTCTATTTATTGCGGCCACAATAGAGTGTAGGGGGAGGGATGCCACCTATGCTCTTTTCTGCATTAAAGCCCATGATCGTGAGTGTTGGGAAGGAAGCCTTCGATGATGAAGGGTGTATTTTCGAGCCCAAATATGACGGCTGGCGTTTGCTCATTCATAAGCAAAACGAACGTATGGAAGCTTATACACGGTACGGAGCCATTGTTACACCCAAGTTTCCCGAGTTAACGGAAGCCGCAGCCGCAATCAAGGCGGACTCGGCTATTTTGGATTGCGAAGGGATATGCATGCGCGGGGGAAGACCGGTGTTCGATGACTTCTTGCATCGCGGGAGGCTGAGCCACTCCTCTAGAATTGCACAAGCGACGCGTACGCATCCGGTGACTTTCGTGGTGTTTGATCTTTTGTATACGGATCGTGAGCATTTGCACGAGCCATTGATGCAGCGGAAGGAACGCTTATCTGAACTGGTGTCCGATTCATCGGTTCTTACGAAAACGATGTTTGTCGATGGGAAGGGCAAGGCGTTGTTCGCGATGACGAAGGAGAAAGGGTTGGAAGGCATTGTCGCGAAACGGAAGGATTCCATCTATCAACTGGATAAGTTATCGGCGGATTGGTTGAAAATCAAACACTTCAAGTCCATAGACACGGTTATCCTTGGCTATCGGACAGAACCGTTCGCGCTAGTCTTAGGTCTTCACTTTAGGACGATGAAGAACAAGCCGATTGGGACCGTTGAAGTCGGCATCAAGCCAGAGGAAAAGCAAGCTTTTCTCGCAATCGCACAGCAGCTCCATACCGGAGAGGATCACAAAACGAAGTGGATCGAGCCGCGGTTGTGCTGCCGGATCGAATACCGGGAACGAACGGATATGCATCAGTTGAGCACTACGATCTTCAAAGGGTTCCTGCCGGATAAACGCCCGGAGGATTGTGTGTGGGCTTATGAGTGATTATGTGTTAATTAATCAAATTTTATTGATTTAGTGTTGACGATCAGATAAAACCGTGATAAGTTGGATCAAGAAGTTTAATCAAGATAAATTGATTATAGAAGGTGCTAATGATGAAAATTGAAATTCCGGTAAATGCGCATCCGTCACCTGATGTAAGTTTTGAAGCCTATGAGCAAAAATTTAAAGCATTAGCCGATCAGAAGAGGCTGCAAATCTTATTCGAGCTCTGCCAGCGCGGCAATACATGTGTTTGTGATTTGACTGAGATCGTTGACATGCCGCAATCCAAGCTTTCCTACCACCTTAAGATCTTATTGGACGCAAACTTAATCACTAAAGAGACAAAAGGCACTTGGAGCTATTACGAGCTTAATCCGGCTGAAATTGGAGCGCTTCTTTCTGAGCAGCTATGCTGCATATTCAGGCCAAGAGATGAACATTCTACAAACTGCTGTTAATCTTTTTTTGAACTATTAATCAAAAAAAATTGATGCATAACGCACAAGATCATTTGTTGCTAAGCAGCAATTCGGAGGAAAACATGCTCGTCATTGCGATTCTTATTTTTCTTGTCACACTTACGTTTGTCATCTGGCAGCCTCGGGGACTAAACATCGGTTGGTCAGCTAGCGGAGGCGCGGTCCTTGCTCTGATTTGTGGCGTGGTCGATTTTGCCGATGTCGGCACTGTCACGGGCATCGTATGGAATGCGACGTTAGCCTTTGTTGCGATCATTTTCATTTCGCTTATTCTTGACGAGATCGGTTTTTTTGAATGGGCGGCGCTTCATATGGCGCGTCTTGCCAGAGGCAATGGCAAGCTCATGTTCGTATACGTTGTGCTCCTTGGCGCCACCGTGGCAGCGTTTTTTGCCAATGACGGTGCAGCCCTCATCTTAACGCCGATAGTGCTCGCTATGGTACGAACCCTCAACTTCGATCAGAAGATGATCTTGCCTTTCATCATGGCGAGCGGGTTTATTGCCGATACGACATCATTGCCGCTTGTCGTCAGCAACCTTGTTAACATTGTATCTGCGGATTATTTCGGCATCGGTTTTGCAGAATACGCAAGCCGGATGATCATTCCGAATATGTTCGCCTTGCTGGCGAGCCTTCTGGTCTTGTTTCTGTTCTTTCGCAAAAGCATCCCCGGCAATTATGATCTCAAGCAGCTCAAGAAACCGGCTGAAGCCATCAAAGACAAGAGGATGTTTCGGCTTTCGTGGATTACCTTAGCCGTATTGCTTCTTGCATACCTCGTGAGTCAGTTCATTCGCGTTCCGGTCTCCGTGATTGCAGGCGTTGTCGCGATTTGGTTCATTCTCGCAGCACGGCGAAGTCCCGCGGTTCATACTTGGCAGCTCGTCAAAGGAGCTCCGTGGGCCGTCGTCATTTTCTCCATTGGCATGTATGTCGTTGTATACGGTCTTAGAAATGTAGGGTTAACCGACGAGCTGGGGCGTTTCATACAAGCAATTGCGGACCAAGGATTATATAGTGCCACAATCGGCATGGGCTTCCTTGCAGCGATATTGTCCTCGATCATGAACAATATGCCGACAGTAATGATTGATGCGCTCGCCATAAAAGGGACTGCCACGCAAGGCGTAATCCGAGAGTCATTGATATATGCAAATATAATCGGCTGTGATTTAGGGCCAAAAATTACGCCGATTGGATCTCTGGCAACACTGTTATGGCTGCACGTGCTAGCCCGCAAGGATGTAAAAATTAAATGGGGCAGCTATTTTAAAATAGGCGTTGTACTTACGATTCCCACTCTCTTTATCACGTTGACGGGATTGTATCTGTGGCTATATTTGCTCTTTTAATCAAACTAAACAAACTAGAAATAAGGGAGATTATCAACGATGAATAATAAACCGCTCGTTTACTTTTTGTGTACAGGAAATTCTTGCAGAAGCCAAATGGCCGATGGCTATTTACAAGCGCTTGGCGGCGATCGCTACGAAGTGAAAAGCGCAGGACTTGAGGCGCACGGCTTAAACCCCCGCGCTGTACAAATCATGAGCGAAGCGGGCATTGATATTTCAAATCACACCTCAGATGTGATTGATCCTGAAATTTTAAAAGATGCGGATTACATCATTACCCTATGTGGTCACGCGAACGATAATTGTCCGGTTGTACGCAATGATAAAGCTCAAAGATGGCACTGGGGCTTCGAGGATCCGGCGAAAGCGACGGGGACGGAAGAGGAGATTATGGCGAAATTCGGTGAAGTACGCGATTCGATTAAGAGCCGGATCGAGCAATTTGTGAGAGAAGGGAAATAAGGACCAAAGCTCATAGTCGTTTTGTCAGAACGTTAGGCGTTAAGACTGCTTCTTTAATTAAGGAGGTGGTCTTTTTGTTTTGCATAGTTAAACTTTTATCTGTTACAATATCATAAATTTCTCGTGCATCTATTAATTGAAACCGCTTTAGGGGGATATCGGGAATGATTTTCAGCTATTGGCACAGGGTTCGATTGCTTCAGCGGTTAATGTTAATCTTTATTCTTTTTCTGATTTTTCCTGTTCTAATCGTTGGCTATTATTTATTCTCTACCAGTATGCCGCTCGCGCAGAAAGAGAGTCGTGAGATGCTGGAGAAGGTGGCCTATCAGCTTAACGAGAACATCGAGTACAGAATTATCGGGTATCAGAATATCCTGATGCAGATGTCGCTCGACCCCGGAATAACGACGACATTGACACAGCAATATCAATCCCTTCAGGAAGAAGTGGCCGGACTGCAGCAGATTAACTCCGCAGTAAGTCGCATCCGCTCCTATTTCCCTATGAAAAAGATTCAGTTCTACAAGAACAATTCCACGTTGCATGAGGATGGGGGAGTTGTCTTAAACTTGGAAAAAGCGGCATTGCAAGACTGGTATCCTGCGATGGAGAACAAGGACCGGCAGTTTTATTGGTATTCCGAATGGAAAGGGAACGCTGCTGAGCCCTCCCTCCATCTTAGCAAGTGGATGGTGGATTATTTGTCGAATGAGAAGTTTGGCATCATTCATGTAGAAGTGACAAACCGTGCGCTGTTTGATCAACTTTCTAATCCATTAGAGTTTAAAAAAGGATGGATCGTTGTAGCGGACGAGAAGGGGCGAGTCCTGACGAATTATTTGGACAAACAAGCAGGTGACAACCTACTGGATTTACCCTATTTGAAGAAGGTCTATGATAGGGATCAAGGCTGGTATTCTACGAAAATCAACGGGAAGCAGAGCATGGTCGTCTACGAGACGAACAGGCTGGGGTGGAAAATCGTAACGATTGTGAGTCAAGAAGAGTTGTGGCAGAAATTGCAGTTGGTTAAAAATGCGGCCATAGCCGTCAGTATTCTATTCGTGGTCCTTACGATCTCCGTTCTCACCAGCTTTGGCTTGCGAATTAAAAATCGCCTCAATTCTCTAGTCAGAAGTATGCGAAGAGTGCGTGACGGCGATATGGGGCTGACCGTGAAGGTATATAACAAAGATGAATTAGCCGATGTCGAAGAGGAATTTAATAATATGTCGATCCGACTGGCGCGATCCTTAAGCGAAATATCTGAGGCGAGGAGCGCGGCCGAAACCGAGAAGCTGAAGCTTTTGCAGGCGCAAATTAACCCTCATTTCTTGTATAATACGCTCGCTTTGGTGAAAAGCATGGCTATGGATGTAGGCTCGTCGGAAATTAGCGGGACAGTGGATGCGCTTGCTAAATTTTTCAGGCTGGCACTCAATCGGGGCAGCGATATTTTGCCATTTAGAGATGAATTGGAGCATGTACGAGCTTATTTGGATATTCATGAGTCACGTTTTCCGGGCAGACTCATCACCCAATTCGATGTGGAAGAAGAGTCGCTTTCTTGCGAGATTATCAAGATCACACTGCAGCCGATTATTGAAAATGCCTTACTTCATGCGTTCGTGCTCACAGGCGGCAGGGGAACATTACGTATGAAGGCTTGCTTGCGAGATAATAAGCTTTGCATTACGATAGCAGATAATGGTTGCGGCATGACTTCGGAGCAAGTAAAGGAACTGCTGGAGAAAGCCGAAGGAGCTAAGGATCGTATGGGTTTTGGCATTTATAACGTGAATGAGCGATTGAAACGTCATTACGGAGAATCGTATAGTTTGACCATTCAGAGCGCGCCTGGCAAAGGCACGACAATTCAATTACTTATCCCGCAGCAAGCAGGCAAGATTGTGCTGGCTGGTTGATTAGACTGGAGGTATCCCCTATGGAAATCAAAGTGTTTGTCGTAGATGATGAAGAGCGGCAGCGAAATTCGATCATTAAGCATATCGATTGGAAGCGGTATCAAATGCGCGTCGTAGGGCAATCGGAAGATGCGGAACACGCGATTGAATTAGCCCAGCTTGAAGCGCCTGACTTGCTTATAACCGATATTCGAATGATGGGGATGGATGGCGTAGAGCTCTCTTCCCGAATGAGGAAGATAAATCCCGGAATGCATATCATTATGGTCACCGGCTATGAAGAGTTCGAATACGCCAAGTCGGCAGTCGATATCGGTGTAGATGCTTTTCTAGTCAAGCCGATTATTTTTGATGAACTGACGACGATTCTGGAGCGAATCTGCCAGTCCCAACAGCTGGCATTGTCTAAAAGCAGAGAAGATCTGCTCATTAAAGAGCAGCTCGATGCGTTCAAGCCGATTGCCCGGGAGCAGTTTCTACGGGAGATGATTCATGGTCTTGTCCTTGGAGAAGAGGTCATTAAAGCACGGGCTGACGCGCTCGGGATGTTCGCATCGGAAGGAATACGCCGTGTTCTGATTGTGGTCATCGATGCAAATCCGGAATCGACTCTGTCTAAGGAAGAGCAGATCGGGCACGCTCAACAAATGCTCCACGAATCTGTGGTGGCAATCTGCGGTTCACTCCTGGAGGAGATAACGACGACGCAGCGGGGAAATATCGTATTGGTCTTGCGAGATACAGAATCAGGAGATTTCGAAGCCGCAACGGAGCAAATCCTTCATAGCCTTGGCAGAGAAGCTGGCAACGTTGATTTCTGCAAGATATGCATTGGAGCGGGTCCCTCCATCCCGGCACTTAGTCAATTGAGCGAGAGTTTCCTGCTGGCGCAAAGAGCGGTCAATCAAAGGCTTCTCGGAAGTGATGAACACACATTTCGCTATCAGGTGCTCAAAGAAAGCGTAGAGAGCCCGGAAAAAAGTTCGGATGAATTGATCGGCGATTTCTTTGAAGTGCTCGGTGCAGGAGACAGTCAGAGCAGTTTGAGTCTATTGGGGGAATTATTGCGCAACATCGCGGGTAACCTCCACATTCAAGGTACCCAATTGAGAAGCTTATGCCTGCAGCTGATAAGCGGAGCGAATCGTGTAGCGGCTGAGATTGGCGATGTAAGCCGTCATGTAGGTTCGGAAAAGAAACTGTGGGAACAAATCCTCGATTGCCGAGAGGAGCCGGAGCTGCTGCAAGAGACCGTAAGGATTTTAACTGGGCTGTGTGATTTTATCGCGGAGCGAAAGAAGAGCCATTCCCAAATCGTGGTTCAGAAAGCGCTCGACCTGATGAACGAACAGTTCAAGGAAAATCTATCGTTGCGTTCGGTCGCGGAATCCGTCTTCTTGAGTCCTAATTATTTGGGAGCATTGTTCAGATCGGAATTAGGCGTTTCATTTACCGATCAATTAATTCATATCCGAGTCAACAAAGCCAAGGAAATGCTGCAAAATTCACAACTGAAGCTCTATGAGGTCGCGGAGAGCGTCGGTTATCAGAACATCGGCTATTTTACGAGTCTGTTCAAACGGATAACGGGATTCAGCCCCAAAGAGTATAGAGCTTATATGGGGGTAGCCAGTTAGGCGTATTGGTCATAGTTGAGAGCGATGGGAGCGATTGCTGATCGCTCTTTTTTTATATGTAATCGAATCTGTTCCCGATTCTTGCAAAAAACATGAAAGCGTTAGAGCATAAGTAATCGTGCATTGCGATTATTGTAAGCGCTTCTTTCGTTTTCTATAATCAGATACAAGTGCTGAGGAAACCTCCATCTCGGCACCAAATGCTGCTCATAATGCCAAAGAAAGGGGAATGCCGAATATGAATCGTCTCTCTGTAATTAAGCGGAAAGGCCTTCTCCCACTCTATGCCTTTATTGTGCCGGGAATCGTGCTTATTGTTCTGTTTAACTATATTCCGATGCTGGGCTTGCAGATTGCTTTCAGAGATTATAACTTTCAAGACGGAATTTGGGGGAGTACTTGGGTCGGCTTGCAGAATTTCAAGGAGTTCTCAGCCAGTACCGATTTTTGGAGGGCTACGGGCAATACTTTTCTGCTGACGATACTCAGGCTCTTGTTTATTTTCCCGACGACAATTGTGTTTGCTTTGTTGATCAATGAGGTACGATCATTCCGGTTTAAACGGTTCGTACAGTCATTAAGTTATCTTCCGCATTTTATTTCTTGGATTGTGGTCGTCGGATTTCTCGATGCTTTCCTGTCGATCGATGGAGGCGGAGCGAACTCGCTGCTGCGCAGTCTCGGAATTGATCCGATTGCTTTTATGGGATCGGAGACGTGGTTTCGCCCCATTTTCGTTCTTAGCAGCATGTGGAAGGAAGTAGGTTGGGGCACTATTTTATATCTTGCAGCTATCTCCAGCATTAACCCGGTTTATTACGAGGCCGCAGTCATGGATGGAGCCGGCCGTTTCTCGCAGATGCGTTATATTACGCTGCCGAGCCTTGTGCCTATCATATCCATAGTCCTCATTCTGACCGTACCCAGCTTGCTCAGCGTAGGTATCGACCAAATCTATGCCATGATTAACCCGGCTAATATTGGAGTGGCTGAGGTCATTGATACGTATGTGTTAAGACTCGGTATCGGACAAGCGCAATATTCTCAGACAACTGCAATCGGGCTTGTTATGAGTGTAATATCAACGATTTTGCTATTGATCAGCAATATGATATCCAAGCGCATCGGGGGCGACGGTATATGGTAGAGAAGTGGGTGAGTCTATGGGGCGATTAACTACTGGTGACAGAACGTTTAATGTGCTGAATAATGTATTGTTGGCTATATTCGCTTTTCTGTGTGCATATCCACTCTGGTATATCTTAATTCTTTCCTTTAACGAAGGAAGGGATGCGGGATTAGGCGGCATCTATTGGTGGCCAAGGGTATTCACCTTAGACAATTTCCGAGTTATCCTAACTGATCATACGATTCTCAACGCTTTCTGGATCACAGTAGCGCGAACGGCGATTGGAACGATTGGATCTTTGCTTGTCACCTCCATGGTTGCATACGGCTTGTCCAGAAAGGAACTGCCGGGCAGGAAGCAGCTATTGCTTATATTCTTGTTCGTTATGCTGTTCAATGGCGGATTGATTCCCTTCTACATTCAGTTAATTCATCTGGGACTTATCAATAATTTCTGGGTGTATGTACTGCCGGGCTTGTTTAGTATTTGGAACATGTTTGTCATGAAGACGTCTTTCCAAAACACCATTCCGGAAAATGTGGTGGAATCAATGAAGCTCGACGGTGCAGGCTATACGAGTATCTATTTTAATATCGTGCTGCCTTTCTCGATGCCTTTGTTTGCAGCGCTAGGCTTGTTTACGGCCGTAGGCCAATGGAATGACTGGTTCACCGGCGCTTTCTTCGTAAATGATCTCGATTTGCAGCCGCTTCCGACTTATCTGCAGCGCATTATGAGCACGATTGAAGCAAGCCAAATGATTAGCTCCAGTCAGATGACGAGCGCCAAAGCGGTCAGCTTATATAATCCGGAAGCGATTACTTCCAAGTCGGTCCGCATGGCCACGATCATGATTACGATATTACCGATTCTATTCGTATATCCCTTCGTTCAGAGGTTTTTCGTCAAAGGCGTGTTGATAGGTTCGGTCAAAGAGTAGCTCATTTGTCTATGCGACAAACAAAGGCCGGTGTATGAGAAAAGCCGTTTGCGGCAAGGATCCTGTCGCTCTCGTCCAACTTACTCCGCAACGTTCTTTCGTTTGATGATATAGAATGCAATCGACGCATTACATCCTATTGGTAATGATGAGGGGGAAATCCGGTATGAGTAACAGATGGAAGAAAAGCATAATATCGGCATTGGCGTTGACTTTGGTAGCGGGAGTATCCGCTGCATGCTCGAATAAAACGAATAATTCGGCAATTTCGACAGGAAATGAAAGCCAGAACGAGAGCAATGCAGCGGATTCCGGTGAACTAACCCATTACACGTTGTATGCTCCGACACAAACCACACCAATCAATCTGGATGGCCGAATTACGAAGGAAGTAATGGCCAAATCAGGTGTGAATTGGGACAAGGTGGAGATTGGTAATGGCGGGGACGTGGCTCAGCAAATCAATCTTAAGCTGGTAGGCGGCGATTTTCCGGACTCGATTATTTTGCCGGCGGATAGTCTCATTTGGTCGCGTCTGATTGATGAGAAGAAGCTGCTTCCTCTTGATAGTTATTTTGATAATGCTGCTAAATATCCAAATTTATCTAAAATTGATAAGCGCATTATTGATAATTGGCGGGCTGCAGACGGACATATCTACTTCGTGCCATCAGGTTATGAATCTGTGGTAGATGAGCCATCCGCTTGGCAGGGTAATGCGCAAGGATTATGGGTTCAGAATACCATTTTGGAGAAAGCGGGTATGACAACTGACGATATCCGGACGATAGAGGGCTTTGAGAAATATCTAAACACCATTAAAGATTTGAAAGATGCACAGGGACGCAAAATCATTCCGTTGTCGCTCGGCGGCGAGAATTTTGCCGGACTTCAGATCGTCATGTCGATGTTCGGCGTTCGAAGCACCGGTTATGGTTGGAACGAGCAAGCGGATGGCTCGGTCATTCCGGACTATAAGCTGCCTGGATTTAAACAGGCATTTCAATGGCTGAACCATCTCCATCTGAACGGTCTGTTAGATACCGAGACAACCTTCCAGAAGAAGGATTTGTTTATGGAGAAAGTCAATAACCTTCGATTCGGTGCGATGCTGTTCGATGGGTGGGATAACCCGAATCTTACGCTAATCAAGACAAACAAACTTCCTGAAGCGATCTCATACAAGGCGCTCGAGGCGAAGGGCTTTCCTGAAGGATGGTTTTCACCGACGTATCTCCCAACTAACCCCGGTGTTAAACTAGCTCAGTACGCAACTTTTAATCCATTCGGTAGTTCGGGTACGGGGGTCAGCGCAAAAGTTAAAGATCCGGACAAGCTGATGAAAGGCCTTGACTGGATGCAAACGTCGGAAGCCTTTATTCTGATGGAATATGGCCCAGAGGACTTGGGTGCATATAAAATGGAAGAAGGGGCTGTCGTCGTAAATGATGATGTCTTCAGAGGTCCTAAGTTCTGGGGCGGAGATAACGGGGGCATGGCAAGCGTTACGGAGAACGGATTCTGGTGGTGGAAAAACCTTGCGAGCGTAGCTAACACGCACATCAAGACGATGGAAACGCCATGGCCGGCCTATAACGCCATGCTTTATAAGGCAGAGGAAATTAACCACGAACAAGGAACATTCGGTCTCATTCCCGAATCAAGCCGGATTAAACCGATCATTGGTGGATCTGTGGAGAAATACAACCCGGTACAAAGCGATATTCGCCTGCAATATTATGCGAAACTGATATTGGCCAAGACCGAAAAGGATTTCGAGAATGTGTACAATCAATTCCTTAATGAAATGAAGGTTCGCGGTCACGACGAAGAGACAATTGCCGAATTCAATAAGGAGTACAAAGCTTATAGTGCCACGCCAGCGGGTAAAATTACGATCGACGTTAAACGGACCTTGCCCCGTAATGTTTACAACGACAAGCCTGTCATTGTAGGCGAATAATAGAATTGGAGCGTGAAACCTTGAGTCATCTTCAGAATATCTATCCAAATCACGTCAATATCATTAACTTCATTCGCGGTGTAGAGCCAAGAGAGCCTATCGATCTGGTTGAACCAGTGCGAGAGCAATTGACGCTAGTACAAAAACACGGATTGCGGGCAACATGGCTGCTTCAATATGATGCGCTGATTGATCCTGCATTTACAGATTTACTTACACGCGAAGCAGATGCTGCGCAGGAAATAGGTGTTTGGTTTGAAGTCGTGCAGCCGCTCGCGGAGAAAGCGGGCATCCCCTGGCGCGGCCGATTTCCTTGGGACTGGCATGCTCATATCGCGTTTTCTGTAGGTTACACCCCGCAGGAGCGAGAACGGCTTGCAGACGTGCTCATGGAGGATTTCCGCGCACAGTTCGGACATTATCCTCAAACGGTTGGTTCCTGGTTCATGGATGCTCATTTACTTGCCTACTTATCGGATCGTTATCATATTGTGGCTTCATGCAACTGTAAAGATCAATGGGGAACGGATGGATACACGCTGTGGGGAGGCTATTACAATCAAGCCTACTATCCGAGCCGACTAAACGGGTTTATGCCTGCACAGACCGAGGAGTGCCAAATACCGGTTCCGGTCTTCCGGATGTTGGGGAGCGATCCCATCTATCAATACGACGCTCAGCTTGGTGGCAATGGACAGAGTGTCATTACCTTGGAGCCGGTTTATTCGGGTGAGGAAGGCGGTGGCGGCATTCCGGAATGGGTAAGATGGTTCTATGACGTCAACTTCCGCAAAGAACAGGTTTCCTTTGGCTATACCCAGGTTGGCCAAGAAAACTCCTTCGGCTGGGATTTGATGAAAAACGGTTTAATTGACCAGGTTGAATTGCTTGCCAGCAAACAAGCGGAAGGTGTTCTGAAAGTAGAAACGCTTGCGGAAACGGGGCGATGGTTCAGGCGACAGTATCCTGTCACTCCTGCTTCTTCTATCAGCGCACTTACGGATTGGCGGGAAGAAGGCCGTCAGTCGGTCTGGTATTATAATCGTTATTACCGGCTTAACCTGCTGAATAATGACGGTGAGCTCTGGATTCGCGATATTCACCTATTCGATGAGCGGTATGTAGAGCGATATTTAAACGCGGTCTGCCATGACAAGAATAGTCATTATGACACGCTGCCTGTTGTTGATAGTACGCGTTGGAGTGATAAGCTAACATCTGCTGGCATCCGTCCTGTTTCCTATGATCACGAAGGAAGAGCAGTGCCGGTAACCGTACTAGCCTTGGAAACGGACGAATCCGTAACTGGGGAACTAACGATCCTGGCTCATTTGGAAGGAGATCAAACGCTTCGAATTCGCTGTATGGAGGATGGCGTGAGCTTCTCCTCGGATGGGCAGAATCTGGGCCTCCATATGGAGTGGGGTGAAACGGAGGGATTACCGGAGATGACAATTAAACCGGATGCCCTTGCGTATGTATTTAATGGTCATCCGTATAAGCTCCGGCTGATTGGAGCGCAGACACCGGTATTAACCGAGGTCGATACTGCTTATCGAATCGAATTCCGCTCTATCGACCGCGAACTGAAATTGCTGTTTTGTTGAGCTGGTAGAGAAAAGACTACTTCCTAGTAGGAAGTAGTCTTTTCTTATGCAGGTATATCCTCAAAGGATAGCGAAGCAAGTAATAACGCTGACGATATGTCCACGAAGGGATATGACGATATGGAAAAAAACCGAAATTGGGCAGGTAACTTTAGCTATAATGCCTTAGAGCTCCATGTTCCTGAAACAGTTGAGCAAGTACAAGAATTGGTCGCTCGCAGCAATCGAATAAAGGTGCTTGGTACACGTCATTCGTTCAATGGTATCGCCGATACTGGCGGATCTCATTTCTCGCTCCAGAAGCTGGACCGGGTAATCGCATTAGATCGCACGCATAATCGTGTAACGGTGGAAGCGGGAATTCGGTACGGAGAGCTGTGCAACTATCTTCATGGCAACGGCTATGCGCTGCATAACTTGGCATCGCTGCCCCATATCTCGGTTGGTGGTGCGATAGCGACAGCGACGCATGGTTCCGGTGATTTGAATGGTAATTTAGCTACAGCGGTTCATTCCCTGGAGATTGTCAAAGCGGACGGGGAGACGATTACGCTCTCTCGCGATCAAGAAGATGGAGCATTCGCCGGTGTTGTTGTGGGACTTGGAGCTTTTGGCGTAGTCACCAAACTTACGTTAGACGTGGTTCCGGCTTTCCACATGAGTCAGTTTATATATGAAAACTTACCGCTAACGCAGCTTGAGCACCATTTCGACGCGATCTTCTCCAGTGCCTACAGCGTGAGTTTGTTTACCGATTGGAAGTCCGCGTCGTTCAATCAAGTGTGGGTAAAGAATCGACTATCGGATGCAGCCGCAGCGATTCAAGCAGAATCTGAGTTTTATGGTGCTACACCAGCACCTTCACATCTGCACCCAGTGCCAGGCGTCTCTCCGGTGAATTGCAGCGAACAGATGGGAATAGCCGGACCGTGGTATGAACGGCTTCCGCATTTCCGCATGGACTTCATGCCGAGTGCGGGGGAGGAGCTGCAAAGTGAGTATTTTGTGCCGCGTCGGGACGCGTATTCAGCTTTGTGTGCGATAAACCGTCTGCGTGATCAAATATCGCCGCTTCTTCATGTTTCGGAGATTCGCACCATTGCCGCAGATGATCTATGGATGAGCCCTTGTTTCAAGCAGGAGATGGTAGCCATTCATTTTACGTGGAGGGATAATTGGCAGGCTGTTCAACAACTGCTGCCCGTTATCGAGGAGCAGCTTGAGCCCTTCCATGCTCGGCCTCACTGGGGAAAATTATTCACCATGGCGCCGGCCCGGGTACGATCGCACTATGAGAAGCTGCCCGACTTCCAGAAACTGCTTCATCGCTATGACCCGGAAGGGAAATTCGGCAATGATTTTGTAACGCAATATATAGTGGGGGAATAACGCGAGTTGTTCCTGCTTCGAGGATGTGAAGCTGCCGGCTTAGTCGGCGGCTTTTTTGTTGCGGGATACTCTAACGACTCGTACAGGTCTTATTTGTCCGAAAATAGCTCTGAAAAAATTCTAACGAACCGTACGAGCCTTATTTGATGGTTTTGAGGTGTTTTTGGTCTAATTCTCCGACAATAAGACCTCTACGATTCGTTAGAATTCCAGAGCCTTGATATTCGGCCAAATAAGGCTTCTACGATTCGTTAGATTTTTGCGGTGAGAGAGTTTCTAGTTTCTGGAATGTGGAATGTGGAATGTGGAATGGTAGGTGGCAGGTGGGTGCGAGGGCGTAAGGTGGGTTGGCGTTAAAGCGAGCAGGTTGTGGCATAGGGAATAAGGCATGCGGTTGAGAGATTGCAGAGAGATGCTAGTTTCAGGAATGTGATAGGTGGATTGTGAGGGATTCATGTGAGTTGCGGTAAGCGCAAGCGGCAAGCGGTAAGCGACATAGGGCATACGGCATGCGGCAGTGGGTTGTGACGGTGAGTTGCGGCAAGCGGCAAGCGGCACGTACCATGCAACTGTCCAGCTCTATGATGGCGAGTGGTACAGGTGGACCCTGTATCATTTTTCATCCTAGATATTATTTGTTATATATATTATAGTAAATATTAAGAACTTTGACATCACGGGAATATCCATCAACCATCCATCACCCCAATAGGAGGAGATCCATTGAAAGGCAGATTTATTCTACTCGGTTCCTTAGTTGTTGTAGCTGCTGCAGCCGTCACCACTTATTTTGCCTGGCCTGCGAAGAGTGAGGGAGTCCATTGGCCGGAGGGGCAAGCGTTGCCCACGTTCGAGGAGCCGGCTTCGACGCTCGATCTGATGTACACCACAGACAACTTCTACTATCAGGCGGAAGATGCCTCGTTTGCGCATAAGACGGGCAAAGCGGATGGAGATGGCTGGCTTGCTACATCCGGCAGCGATGCGCCTAATGTTCCGATGCTGGACATTACGAATCAAACGAACATCCCGGCCGGTGAGAACAAGGCGATTGTGAACATGCAGGTGGACAGCTTTGCGAATGAGAATGGGGTTGTGGCGAAACTGGAAGTGCTCGATCAAGAAGCGGGAACGGCTCTCGCGTCGCTTGATGTATCGAACTGGGATTTCAAGCTGCCGAATGCGTCTCAGAGCTTCGAGCTTCCTTTTACCGTCCCGGAAGGTGGGCATGCACTTGAGTTTCGGGTTCAGTGGACGGGCAAATCGACCTTGAAACTATTTGATCTCGGCATCTCCTGGGCGCTTCGCAAGGAGGAGAATCTCGTATTCACTTCTTTGAAAGGAGTGGTCAACAAAACCCAGCCTCGCTTGTACGCGTTCACGGATAATGTGAATGGCAGCACAGGAACTTCATGGCTAACCTCGCTAGGACTTGCTTACAAAGAAGAGAAAGATAACTGGAAGCTGCTGGACAAATATCGCTCGGAAGTAAAAGGCATCGTGGTCTATGATGACAGCCAGCCGGATACCGTCAATCTGGCAACGACGATTGCAGGCCTTAAGGACGGGATCGTTGCACCCCCGGCATTAGTGGAGAAGCTGACGGGAGAGCCTTACAACCTGCCTATTCTGGAGGATTTGCGCGGGGATTTCACATCCAAGCTGGAAGTCTACGAATTTATGCTGGCGAATTATTGGCCTAAAGTGACGCATCGCGTGATCATCGGCCTCGATCCTTCGCTCAAGTCTTATCTCAGGGATTACGCGATGAATCTCACGGCAGCCGTCGTTTGGCTCAATCCGAAGGAACCGAAGGAAAGCGAGCTGCTGGATAAATTTCTGAAGGATATGCCTTACGGAAGCGGACTCTATATGGGGTGGTGGCCGGATGAGGGGGAAGGGGTAAAGAAGACATCCGATTTCGGATTGGCTACCGTCGCGAGCGACTATTCCTCTAATCTAAGCGTATTTAGCGGAACCTCGCGCGAAATTACCGTACCTGAACTGCCGAAGAAACCGCCGCTGGAAAATAAAATCTACGTGTCGTTCATCCTGAGCGATGGCGATAACTTGCAGTATATGGAGCATTCGTTCAAGAAATTCTGGGATACGCCCGACCGCGGTGAAGTGCCGCTGGGCTGGACGGTTTCGCCGTTAATGGTGGATACGATGCCCGGAATTCTCAATTTCTTGTACAAAACCGCAACGCCGAACGATGCGTTAATTTCCGGTCCTTCGGGAATGGGCTATACGTACCCGAACTTCTGGCAGGACGGAGAGGGGCTGGACAACTTTGTCACTCGAACTAATGATTATATGTCGCGAGCGGGACTTCGGGTCTTGACCATTTGGAACTACGTGAAAGGGGAAATTACGCCGGAGGCTGCCAATCGTTTCGCTGAGCATGCACCTTCGCTGCTTGGTTTTACCTCTCAGTTTGGCACAGGCAAGATCGAGGTTTACAAGAATGAGCTTCCGGGACAAGAGCTGAACGTCTCCTATGGCAGCACGGAAGGTGACCTGACCAATGGCATCGAGGCGGCGGTTAAGAAATGGGATGGCAAATCTCCTGCTTTTGTCGCCATTCAAGCCAACCCTTGGCAGGTATCCTATCAGAATTTCGTGAATGCAAGGGATCAATACTTGTCGAATAAAGATGTTGTTTTCGTACGTCCGGACACGTATTTCCAGCTGGTTCGCGAAAGCAAAGGGCTGCCGATTGAACCGAATTCGTCGACTAAATAATCCGTTGACAACATATAATATATCAAAGTATTGTATTTATTATATTAAATAAGTTATTAACTATGGGTTGGGAGTAATAGATGATGCAGAAAGAGCGACAGCCGCTTTATCTCCAAGTGCAGGAGCATTTTAAGAAGCTGATTAGTTCCGGGACGCTGACGATTGACGAGAAAATTCCTTCCGAGAAGGAATTGATGGTCGATTTCAATGTGAGCCGGATCACAATTGCCAATGCATTAACCCAGCTTGCCAAGGAAGGCTGGATTTATCGGATCCCGGGCAGGGGCAGCTTTGTCAGCAAGGATATGCCTTTCGTTCCCGAGGTACCTCCTTTGCCATCCGAGAATCTGCCGGCAGTAACGGAGCATGTACGCGAGAAGCGGGAAATCGTCCAACATGAGCGTCCGGTCGGCAAAAGAATGATCGGGTTTATCATTCCGTCGCTGGATGACTATTTTGCCCTTCGTTTGATTGAGGGAATGAATAAGATTATGAGGCACAGCGATTATTACTTGGCCGTCATCTTAACGAATCATTCCAACGAATTCGAGAAGGAAGCGATCGTTCAGCTGCTCCAGAAGGATGTAGCGGGCCTGATCATCTTCCCGATCGATGCCGAGACGTATAATGAGGAGATCCTGTCGCTCAAAATGAGCCATTACCCATTCGTGCTCATAGATCGCTATTTACCGGGAGTAGAAACGCATTTCGTCTGCTCGGACAGCAGGCTGGGAGCGCAATTGGCGGTCTCCCATCTATGGGAGCTTGGTCACCGGAATATTGCCATCTGCTCGGACTCGCCGCTTCCGACAGTTACGGTTGAGGAGCGGATTGCCGGTTATGTTGAAGCGCTCAAGCAAAGGGGCGCGATGATCGATCCGGCGCTCATTCTGACGGAGCTTGTGATCGATTATGATCAGAAGGACGATGCCCATGCACTGGCTCGCTGCCTCAAGAACGGTCAAGCAACCGCTTATATTACGTTGAACGCAAAGCTTGCTCTCTACATCTCCGGGTTTGCCCGCAGCATGAAGCTGCATGTTCCCGGACAACTATCGATTCTGTCGTTCGATGACCCGTCTTCGGAGGTCGACAGCCAGGAATGGTATACGCATATCGCACAATCGGAAGAGGAGATCGGCAGCCGCGCGGCCCGTATTTTGACGGATTTGCTGGATCATCCGAGCGATGAGGAAGGGTATCACAAAATCGTGCTCGAACCTAAGCTGGTTGTCGGTCAGTCGACCGGTCCTGTCTTTCAATACGCGAAGAGCTAGAAGCTGCTTGCGTCTGATCACGATTAAATAATCGGACATCTAAGAGAGAAACCCATGGTTATGAAACCGTGGGTTTCTCTTTATTTGCTTTGAGATCTAGCGGTCGCGTAATCCACTTCCTTCCAATGCTTGGAATTAATGATTTAACATGATCATTATATTGTTTGAAGTAACGGCGTAGAAGGAAAAATAACTAATAAATTGCATAAATGTTTGGTTGTGGGGAGTGTACATATTTTTATTGCGTGCACCATGTTAGGTTGCTTTATAATCCAAGATGTTTATGATATATTTGATATAAAGGTACGTGCGGTGAAATAAATAGATAATGGGGGATTGGCTCATGAGTCAGGATAGAGAGCCTCTATATATTCAGATTCAAAATTATTTTAAGGACCTGATTATAACCAGGAAGCTGGTAGAGGATGATAAAATTCCGACAGAGAAGGACCTGATGGATCAGTTCGAGGTCAGTCGGATCACGGTCGTTAATGCATTGGCGGAGCTGGCGAAGGACGGCTGGATCTACCGCATACCGGGTAGGGGAAGCTTCATCAAAGGCATTCCGGAGACGCATATTGCAACAAGCGCGATTATTGAAGCCGCTGTACCGGAGCGGACAAGCTACCGGGCGAAGATTGGCCTGGTCTTTCCGTTCATCGGCGATTACTTCGCGATCCGCCTGCTTCATGGAATCACGGAAATACTGGAAGCGAGCAAGTATTCCGTGGTAGTCATGTTCACCTATAACTCCAAGGAAATGGAGAAGGAAGTCATTCGCGAATTGAAGAACAGCGTTGACGGATTGATTATTTTCCCGGTGGATGCAGAAGTGTACAACGAAGAAATTATCGCGCTGAAGATGCAGAACTATCCGTTCGTGCTGATTGATCGTCATCTGCCGGGCGTAGAAACCAATGTCGTATCCTCTGATAGTGTCCAAGCTTCGATACTGGCGGTTGATCATCTATGGAGTTTGGGTCACCGGAACATTGCGATCTGCTCGGACTCTCCGCTTATGACCGTATCGGTGGAGGAACGGATTCAAGGGTACAACGAAGCGCTTAAGCAGAAAGGCGCGCTCATTAACCCGGCGCTGATTCTGACGGACTTCCATGTTAATGCTTCGCAAGGAAGTGTAAATTCACTATTCACGACTTCAAGCGAGAACCAAACGATATTGAACCAGGAGCACCCGCTGTACCGGTTTATTAAGAACCGGATGGCGACCGCCTACATTGCGCTGAACTGCGCGCTTGGCGTCCACATCTTGTCCATTGCCAAGCAAGTCGGGCTGCGCGTGCCGGAGGATATCTCGATTATTACCTTCGATAACCCGAGCCCGCTGCTGGAGGAATTCAGCGTGCTGACGCACATTGACCAATCCGAGCAAGAGATCGGCAGAGAAGCCGCACGCTTGTTGCTGCAGGTGATTGACAATAGAGGCAAACAGCCAAGCTATAAGAAGATTGACCTGCAACCAAGCCTTGTCATTCGCAAAACAACAGGTCAGTTAAACTAAGCCGGAACAATACTCAAATGAAGGGACCGATAGCGCTGTGGATGCACCATTCACAGAGCTGTCGGTTTTTTTTTATAAAATTTCAATTGACTATAATGATATAATTAATATAATTTATATTATAGTGATTAATAGGTGGAATGTTACGAATGAGACGAGGAGGTGGATGTTGCGATGTCACTGGCCGGAGTTGAGCAAGCGATCGCTGTGGATGCCACGTTAATTGATAAAGCAAAGCAGGTCGGATTGAAACATACCCAAGATGGAACTGATAAGGATGACAACCGAATGTTTAATTACACCTGAAGAGTTATTCCGACGGGTATATCGTGATTTGAAACGAAAGGACAAATAAAGCGAAATGGGAGGCATGTGAATATGGAGAAGAGCAGTTTTACTGTGAACGGCCAAGCTTCGCTGCAAAACAGCGTGAAGGTGAGTAGTCAGTCGGCGCTGAAGAAATTCACCAAGAAACACCGAGATGCGATTATTGCCACGGTTATTTTAGGTCCAATGATATTGTGGTGGCTGGTGCTGTCGGGTTTTCCGATTCTATTCGGCTTCTTGCTCGGATTCTTTGAATGGATTGGCATTGCCGGCAGTCCGAAATTCGTTGGCATCGATAATTACATTCGTTTCTTCCAAGATCCGCTGTATTACAATGCGCTCTGGAGATCGATATGGATGGGCGGCTTGGTGACGGTAGTGACCTTAACGGCCGGGTTCGGAGCAGCGCTGCTGATGAACATGCCCTTGTTCGGTAAAGGGGTATATCGCTCCATCTGGTACATTCCGGCCGTCACCTCGGCGGTTGCAACGACTCAAATTTTCAACATTCTTCTGGATACCAATAACGGCGTTATTAATAACTTCCTGAAATCGATTGGCAAGGAACCGATTATTTGGCAGTACTCCGTATTTTGGGGCGTGTTCTGGATTGTGGTGTACTCGGTATGGAAAGGCGTAGGCGGAGCAGCACTCATCTGGCTTGCCGGACTTCAATCCGTAGACCCGACGTTGTACGAAGCGGCGGAAATCGACGGTGCCGGCCGCTGGGGCAAATTAATGAATGTCACGCTCCCTGGTTTGAAACCGATTGCAACCTACATCGTCATCACAAGCTTGATCGGAGCGATTCAAATTTACGAGCAGGTCTTGTTCATGACAAACGGTGGTCCGTACGGACAGACCGAAGTGCTCGTGTTCCGTATTTACCGGGATGCATTCTGGGATTTCAACATGGGAATGGCGGGAGCCTCATCGCTTGTCATGGCAGTTGTTGTATTCGTGGTAACGGTGCTCTATTATCGCTGGTCTACGAATTCGGATAGAAGCAATACAATCCCGTTGAAAAGGGGGAAGTAAACGATGGCCACAACAGCAGAGATTCGAAAACAAGTCGCCGTTCAGTTTAAGCCAACTCATCTATTCGCACATATCGTTTTGTTCGGTGTCGGCCTTATATTGTTATATCCTTTAGTATTTATGATATTAGCGGGTTTCTTCAGCAGAGCTGAGTTTACTTCATCCGTATTAGGACTGCTACCGATACCGAAGGAGCCGACGCTGCGAAATTACTTGGTGCTGTTCTATGGATCGACTGAAGCGGGGGTACAGAAATATTTCATTAACTCCTCGATTCGAACGGTTTATAACACCTTCTGGGCATTATTGACCTCCTTCCTGGCGGGTTATGTATTCGCGCGGTTGAAGTTTAAAGGGAAAGATCAGTTATTCTTGTTCTTGCTCGGTACGCAAATGATTCCGGGCACGATTGCATTGATTCCCACTTATTTGGAGTATGCGAGATTTCCGTTTGCCGGAGGCAATCATATCTTTAATGGCGGCACAGGTATTCTGGATACGTGGTGGGTGTATCTCATCGGCGGGCCAAGCATTAATATCATGGGCGCGTTCCTGGTGAAGCAATCCATTGAGAAAATTCCGTTTGAATTGGATGAAGCGGCTAAAGTGGACGGTGCGAGTACGATCCGGATTATCTTTCAGCTATTGTTACCGCTCCAGCTGCCGATTATGGCATATATAGCAATTACGACTGCGCTTGGTACATGGAATGACTTTGCTACGCCGTTCTTCTATACCTCAACAGACTCCTTGCAGACGCTTCCCGCCGCAATTACGAGGTTGTCGTCAGCTGCAGCGGGCCCGGCCGGAATACCGAACTGGCCGCTCATTATTACACTTGGACTAGGGGCAACCATTCCCGCGCTGTTAATGTTCTTCTTCTTCCAGAAGTACATTGTGCAAGGCTTGGCCAACACAGGTATAAAAGGCTAAAATATTTCTAAATAACATATTGAATATATTATATTAATATGTTATATTTCAGATGTAGCAAATAGTCATCCACAAATGGAGGGGTTCATGTGAAATTAAAAAAGACCACAGCCTTGATGGGAACAGCGCTATTGATGGTTGCTCTGACGGCATGCGGCGGGAATAATAACAAAACCGTTGCAGAGAATGAGAAACCAAGCAACACAGCAACAACGGAAACAAATGATGCAACGAATGAGGCGGCAAACTCAACGGAGAATACGCCTGCTGCTGCAGAACCTGTTACGCTTACTGTATTGAATGAAGGCGCTGTCGGCATTGGCGTGGGCTTAGTGGATGATTTGCTGGTTTCGAAAGAGAAAGAACTGAAGGACGGCGGCACGGATATCGCTTATACGCCGGGCAGTCAATTTGAAGGCGCGGCATTCGGTCTTTATTATCAAAAATTCATCAGTACGAAATTGAAAGAAAAAAATATAAGCGTCAAAACCGAAGACTGGGGCTGGGGCGAGCCGCTGATCCAGAAAGAAACGGCCGGTTTCCTGGCTAAGAACATTCCGGATATCATCGTAGGCGAAACGCAAATGCCTGGTTTTGCGCAACAAGGTTTGCTCGAGGCGTTCCCGGACGATATGGCAGCTGAGATTCGCGAGAAGCTTGCTCCTGCAGCATGGAAACCTATGGAGATCGACGGTAAAATCTACGGATTGGCTTCCCAGCCGGGTGTAAGCAGCTTGTTCTGGAATAAAAAATTGGTGAAAGAAGCAGGCTTGGATCCTGAGAAAGCAATCACGACTTGGGCTGAGCTTGTAGATAACGCGAAGAAAGTAACGGATGCGGGCAAAGGCAAATTCTACGGCGGCGGCGTATATGGCGCTCCTAACTTTGGCGGTTACCTTCGCTATGGTGCATTGGTTGCCATCAACGGCGGAACGTTTGCCGATGCGAACGGACTACCGACATTCAATTCCGACGCTAACGTTGAAGTAATCGAGCTTCTGAGAACGCTGAACGCTAACCATCCTGCAGGTTTGATGCTGAACAACAACGAAGGTACATACTTCGATGCTTGGAATAAAGGTCAGCTGGCCTACCTGATTGATGGCCCATGGCGTGCACAAGAATGTAAGAATGTCGGCCTGGAGTGCGGTATGGCGCCGATTCCATTGTCGCCTAACGGCAAGCCTGGTAACGTGACGATCGGAGCTGCTTTCCACTCCGTTCCTGTAGATGCTAAGAATAAAGAAGCGGCTTTTGATTACATCAGAGCGATGTACAGCACGGAAGTGCAGCAGCTGATTGCAGACTCCAACACACGCTCGCCGATTCTGAAAGAAATCGCGGAGACGGATGACTACAAAACGAAGCATCCGGAAATGTATCTGCACTATCAAGCGATGATCGGCAACGTTCAAGGTCTTCCAACCTTTGCGAAAGACAACTCGAAGGCTTGGCAAATCTTTGGCGATGCAGCAGTGAAATCGCTTATGACAGATGGCGACATCAAAGCCATCATGGATGACGCTCAGAAGAGAGCTGAACTGGTAACCAAATAAATAGAAACAAAGACGAAGAGGACTGTTTTTGTCAGTCCTCTTTCTCCATAAACTTTCAGGGAATTGGGAGGGACCGTAATGCCCTACGAAACAAAGAAAATAATACTGGATAAGGCAAAAGGGCTCTTGCCGAGAATTCGAAACGCCATCTATGAACCGATTGCAGCTTTGACGGTTTCAGCATGGGTGACTAAGGAGCCTGTACCTTATTCAGAGCGTACGTCCGGAGCTTACATGGATGTGAAGCCGGGCGATAAATGGGGAAATTTATGGGATTGCGCTTGGTTCCGCTTCGAAGGCTGCGTGCCTGAGAGTGCCGCAGGGAAAAAGGTCGTACTGCTTATTGATGTGAACGGTGAGCTGTGTTTGGTCGATAACGAAGGATCGCCGTATCAAGGGCTCACCAACATTAACTCCGAATTTGATTTCAGCCTGGGACTGCCGGGCAAACGCGTGGTGGATGTGAGTGAATCTGCTGCCGGAGAATCGATCCATTTGTGGGCCGATGCAGGCTGCAATGACTTGTTCGGCAAGTATCGCAGCGGTACGCTCAAAGAAGCGGATATTGCGATATGCAACGACGAAACACGCCGCCTCTATTATGACTTTGAGGTGCTGCTGGAGCTGGCTGAGCAAGTGCCTGATGCCAGCGCAAGGAAAGACCGGGTCATTCAGAGCTTGTACGAAGCTGCGCTTGCGCTTGAAGTCATTAATGAAGAAACCGTTGCGCGTGCCAGGGAGATTCTAGGCAAGCAGCTTGCCAAGCGCGGAGGAGATCCGACCGTGACGGTTAGCGCTATCGGGCATGCGCATATGGATTTGGCATGGCTATGGCCGATTCGGGAGACGATTCGCAAAGGAGCGAGGACGTTCTCGACCGTTCTTCGCAACATGGAGAAGTATCCCGATTATGTATTCGGCGCGAGCCAGCCGCAGCTGTATCAATGGATGAAAGAGTATTATCCGACACTCTACGACCAGATTAAGGAGAGAGTGAAGGAAGGGCGCTGGGAAGTACAAGGCGCGATGTGGGTGGAGCCGGATACGAATATTTCCGGCGGTGAGGCCCTGGTTAGGCAAATTCTGTACGGAAAGAAGTTTTTCCAAGATGAGTTTGGCCAGGAGATGAAGGTGTTGTGGCTTCCGGATGTATTTGGTTATAACGCGAGTCTTCCTCAGCTTCTGAAGAAGTCCGGCGTAGACTATATGATGACGCAGAAGCTGTCATGGAGCGTATACAATACGCATCCGCATCATAGTTTTCATTGGGAAGGTATTGACGGCAGCAAAGTGCTTGCCCATCTGCCGCCCGAAGATACCTATAACAGCCCTGGGGCACCGAGATCGCTTGCCAAGATTGAAAGCCACTATCTGGACCGCAACGTTTCCGAGCATGCGTTAATGTTATTTGGCATCGGCGATGGCGGCGGCGGCCCCGGTGAAGAGCATTTGGAACGTTTGGCGCGCGAGCATAATCTGCTCGGATTGCCGCCGGTCGTTCAAGAATCTTCGCTATCCTTCTTCGAGAAGCTGGCGCAGGAAGGACCGCGGTTCCAAACCTACCGCGGTGAGCTGTATCTGGAGAAGCATCAAGGGACGCTGACGTCGCAAGCGAGAAACAAATGGTATAACCGCAAAATGGAAAAGTCGCTGCGCGAGCTGGAATTTGCCGCATCACTGGCACTGGCGCTCGGCGAGCAGGCGTATCCTTCAGAGGAACTGGATGAAATATGGAAAGAAGTTTTGTTATATCAATTCCATGATATTCTGCCGGGCTCTTCGATTACGCGTGTATTCGATGAATCGCTGGCCCGTTATGCAATCCTTCATGCCCGAGTGGCCGAGATGGTCGAGCAGACCTATGCGAAGGTTGCGGGACTGTCCGGCATAGCCGGCGGACAGGCGATCGTTGTCAATTCGCTGCCATGGGAACGTGAGGAACTGGTGGAACGAAACGGCTTCCAATACGCCGTGAAGGTACCGTCAATGGGCTTCATCGCGCTCTCGGAAGAGCTGCGCAGAGGCGGGAATGACAACCGGGAGCTGCATGCAGATGAAGCTTCCCTCGAGAACCGTAATCTGCGCGTCGCGTTTGCTCCGGATGGAAGCATTCTATCGATCTATGACAAAGTCGCGGGCAGAGAAACTATTGAAGCCGGCAAGAAGGCTAATGTGCTGACCATCTATCATGACAAAGGTGATGCATGGGATTTCCCGCGCGATTACCGAGATACAATAGCGGGCACGATGCAGCTTGAAAACGCTGCGGCTTCCATTCAAGGCTCGAATGCGGTGCTTGTGCAAACCTATCGGTTTGGCGAATCTTCAATGGAGCAGCGCATCGTATTAGCTGAAGACGGTACGACGATTCAGTTTGAAACGAAAGTGGATTGGCAGGAGTCGGAGAAAATGCTTCGCACTTCCTTCCCGGTCAGCGTGATGTCGGAGCAAGTCAATTGCGAGATTCAGTTCGGTTATTTGAAACGGCCAACAACGCGCAATACAATGGTAGAGTTCGTTAGAGATGAAATTTGCGCACATCAATATATAGATTTATCGCAGCCTGATTATGGTGTCGCGCTGCTTAGCGACAGCAAGTACGGCTACAGTGCGGAGAGAAATGTGCTGGATATGAATTTGCTGCGCAGCCCCGGCTACCCGGATCCTGCCTGCGACCGCGCTGAGCATAAGTTCGTATATGCGATCTATCCGCATCAGGGAGATTTCGTACAAGCGAAGGTGTACCGTAAAGGCTATGAATTGAATACGCCGCTTACCGTTGTGCAATCGGATGGTACGGAGACTGAAACAGGTCGTTCGGATCTCCGTTCCCTGATTCAAATCGATAATCCGGACGTGATGGTCGAGGCGGTGAAGAAAGCGGAGGATAGCGAGCATCTGATCATTCGGTTGTACGAGGCTTCAGGCACACGGGCTAAGGCGAACGTGAATTTCGGTTTGACTTGTGCGGCTATCGAGGAGACCGATCTGCTGGAGAATCCGATTACTTTGTTGCAGGAGAAGTCGAGTTCGGCAGCGTTAACCTTCCAGCCTTTTGAGATTAAGACGCTTCGCATAAAGTTGAATGCATAACCGGAAAGGGAAGGGCTTACCTTCCCTTTTATTTTTACTTTTATAAGGAGGCATGCAGCCGTGTCCTTGATTTCAAGAGATCGTTCGAACGAATTAACCGGTTTTCAGGAGGGCGGACCGTACCATCCGTCGTATGATTTGCAGACTGACTTTGTTATGGTGTATGGCATTCGCGGGGACTTGAAGGAACGCATTCGCGCGTGGAAGGACAAGGGCTATGTCGTACATCTGATGACCGGTGTGTCTTGGGGCGGTTATCAGCACTATTTGAACGGCGAAGTGGACGGCAGAACGCACTGGGATGAAGCACAGAAGAATCGCAGAAACGAGCATATTATTCACGGCACCTCCGTGGATATTCCTTATATGGTGCCGACCATCGCTTACGCGGATTTTCTAACCGAGCAGATTCGCGTCGCTGTGGATGCGGGCGTGGAAGCGATTCATCTGGAGGAGCCGGAGTTCTGGGTGGAAGGCGGTTATTCGGACGCGTTCAAAAGGGAGTGGGAAATCTACTATCGGGAGCCGTGGCAGCCTCCGCATGCGACGGTAGATGCGCAGTATCGGGCCTCGAAGCTGAAGGTGCATCTCTATGCCCGTACGCTGGATCGGATTTGTAATACGCTGAAGGAATATGCGAAGGTCAAATATGACCGGAATATACGTTTCTATGTGCCGACGCATAGTCTGATTAACTATACGCAGTGGCGGTTTGTCAGTCCGGAGTCGAAGCTGCTCGAGCTGCCTGGCGTTGATGGTTACATTGCGCAGGTGTGGACGGGAACGGCTCAGACGCCGAATGTCTATAACGGCGTGCGCAAGGAACGTACCTTCGAGACGGCTTTTCTGGAATACGGCATTATGCAGGAGCTTGTTCGCGGCACGGACCGCCGGATGTGGTTCTTGCATGATCCGATTGCCGATGACCCGAAGCATACTTGGGAGGATTACCGCCAGAATTATATCCGGACCTTGGTGGCGTCGCTTCTCCATCCGCATGTGAGTCGCTATGAGGTATGCCCTTGGCCGAGACGAATCTATCAAGGTACATATCCGAAGCAAGGTGAAGAGGGTCGCGTGAATATTCCGGCCGCTTATGCGACAGAACTGCAGGTGGTGCTGAATACGCTGGCAGACATGGATCAGCCGGATACGGAATGGTTGACCTCGAATTTGCAAATCGGCGTGCTGCTGGCGGATTCCGCCATGTTCCAGCGCAATCATCCGGATTGGAGCGAAGAGGCGACCGGATTCAAATATGACGGTACGGAAGTGGCTTCGGCGCTCGGAAGCGAATTTATGGAGCTGCTCGACTGGTCGCCCTTCTATGGGTTGACCTTGCCTTTGTTGAAACACGGTGCGGCCGTGCGTCCTGTTCAGCTTGATAATGCCGGTCGGTTCGCGGGTTATCTCGATGACTACAAAGCGCTTGTGCTTAGCTATGAATATATGAAGCCGGAATCGGCAGGTCTTCATAACGTATTGGCTGAATGGGTAAAAGATGGAGGAGCCCTCGTCTATGTAGGTGACGGAAGCGACGACTTCCATCAGGTCCGTGAATGGTGGAACCAGGGGGCGAAGAAGTACGCTTCCCCGATGGAGCATCTCTTCACATGTCTGGGCTTGGAAGCCGCCTTGCAGCCCGGTGTTTATTCCGTTGGCCGGGGAAGTCTGGCTTATTTAAATGTTCATCCTGCGCAGTGTGCTCTTCAAGCCGACATGGCCGATCAGCTGCGTTTGACGGTCAGGGAGGCACTTGCGGCGGCGGGAAGCTCGCAAGGGCGGGATGCTATTGCTTCGCAGCAATGGGATACGATGAACAGCATGGCGCTGCGCCGCGGCCCTTATGTTGTAGCTGCCGTGTTGGAAGAGTCGGTAGACACGCAGCCGTTCGTGCTGAACGGCATGTATGTGGATTTGCTGAACGCTGATCTCCCTGTGCTTCATGAGGTTGCGGTAGTGCCTGGGCAGCAAGCACTGCTCTATGATCTGAGCAGAGCCGGGGATGGCGTGCAGCTCGTTGCGGCGGCATCCAGAATCGATGCCGTCGAGGAGCGAGACAGCGGGTTTGCGTTCGTGGCTAAAGGACCGGAAGGGATTCAGGCTTCTGCGCGCTTCCGCTGCTCGCGTAAGCCGGAGCGGGTTGTTCTAGGTGCTGCGGATGGTTCGAAGTCGCAAGGCGCTTACGTTTGGGATGAGGCGAGCAAGACGGTGCTGCTTCGTTATGATAACAGCCCTAACGGTGTTCAAGTAGAGGTATTGTGGTAGAGGCTTCATGCGCATGCTTTCCTCGCTGACAACCGTTAAACATTAATTCATGTGAAGTAGACCATAAAGTGGCTGTCGAGACGTTCTCGGACAGCCGCTTTTTTTGGTTGTCGTTTAGGAGGACAGGGAGTCCTGAAAGTAGGGCTAGCTGTTTATTTTTATGGGAAATTTTGTCGAAATGATTGTGTTATTATAAAAGATATATTAAATATATACATGAGGTTAAAGTTCTGGTTCGCTACGAGCTGCTGCTGTTAAGGAGGTGTGACTGCTAGCGTCTAGGACGGTTTTACAATCCCATAATGGAGAGGTGTAAGTAAATATGATCCGTAAGCTAACCGCACTCAGTCTGGCTTTAGTTTGCACAATGTCATTCTCATCCGGCACTTTTGCCGAGTCTCCTCAGGACAAATCTGCGGAGCCTCAGAATGCTGCAAACCAATCTGCGAGCAATTCATCCATCTCTTGGCCGAAGGATCAAATGCTCCCCAATTTCAAACAGGCGAAGCAACTGGATGTTGCTGATATTTATGACGCTCCGGGAGACATTAAGCTGTTGTTTAGCACGTTGCAGGGCATTGTGAATCGTCAGGAGCCGCGGATCTACCTCCTTGAGAACAAAGAAGAGGGTAAATTCAAATGGCTCAACGATTTGGACGTAAATTACCGTGTCCATGACAGCTACTGGGATATTCTGAAACGCTACAAAGGCGAAGTGAAAGGCATCGTTATTTACGATCCAGCCGTTCCGGACTCTATTAACGTTGCTACTACGCTGGCGGGGTTAAAGGGTGGCGTTGCCGTAAGCCCTGAGCTTGCCGCTCAGCTGAAAGCAGCTCCTTATAACCTAAGTGTGATTCAGGATTTGCAGGGCAAATTTAAGGACAAATTGGATGCTTACACATGGCAGTACGAGAATCTATGGAAAGACGCGACTCACCGGATGCTGGTCGGACTAAGCCCGGATACGACAGCGCGCGTACCGGTTGAACAGCCCGACCGCTTTGAAACGGTCGCGCAGGAGCCGAAGGAAGAGCGGGATGCCGCAAATCGTAAAGTCTACGACCTCGACTTGAGCAAATATCTGAGCAAGCCGGATGTTTATGTGAAGTTCGGGGATGCTTTCCCTGCTGACGGATGGGGTGCCGCGGTGCATGAGATCACCGTGAAAGCGGATGGCCAAGTCATTGCACACTTCCTTCCGGGTAAGCCTGAGGAAGAGCCGTTCCTCTACGATCCGCAAAGCTCGCAAGTTTCGGATGGCAGCGGCGGTCATCGTTTTGCCGATAACGGACGTTACTTCACGTATAAATTTACGCCGCCGGCCGGAACGAAAGAGCTGGTTGTATCCGCAGACATGTGGAACCAATACAAAGTAAGTGCCAGCAATGAGAAGCCGTTCACTTCGCTGACGAAGGAGCCGTATGGTTACCTGCGGGACTACGCGGTTGCCAATAAAGCGATGGTGTTCTGGCTTGATTCCAATGTTCCGGAGCAGAAGGCGCTCTTTGAGAAAATCCTCTCGGATGTGCAACCGGGCACGCCTTATTTGGGCTGGTTCAACAATGACGTGGAAGGCGAGTTCAACGGCGTTGAAATCACTTCCAACCACGGCGTTTATGTCTTGGCGGCAGACTGGTTTAGCAATTTGACTGTGTTCTCCGGCTCCAAGCCGAAGGACGTGAAGTCGAAAACGCCGGCTCCGGTGAAGCTGGAGAACAAAATCTATGTCTCCTATACGTTCAGCGAAGGGGACAACCTTCAATATAACCAACACCGGATGCGTATTCTGTGGGATGATCCAAGCCGCGGCCAAGTGCCGATTAACTGGACATCCAGCCCGCTGTTATATGATGCAGCTCCGGTGATGCTGAACTACTTCCGGAGTACGGCAACAGCGAATGATCAAATTATCGCCGGACCTTCCGGTGCCGGATACTTCTATCCGGATGCTTGGCCGGACAGCTCGTTCGCTGATTTCCTGAAGAGCAGCAAGAAGTATCTGAAACAGACCGGAATGGACATTCCTTATATCCTTAACCGTGTAGACGGGCAGAATATTCCGCTCAGCGATGCTAAGAGCACGGCATACCGCAAGGAATACAATCCATCTGGGGTATTCTTGAGCTGGGGAGATACTACCGAGGTGCAAATCAGCAATGGATTGCCGGTTTCGACAATCCGAGGCATTAGCGCCGTGAGCGAAGGTAAGAAGATTCTCGCCGATGCCAAAGCGAAATGGGATGGCAAATCGCCGCTCTTCATCTCGATTGGTCTGCTGGCTTGGAGCTTGACGCCTACGGACGTTGTTGCCATAACCGATTCTCTCGGACCGGAATATGACGTCGTCCTGGCGGACCAGTACTTCTCGCTGATTCGTCAAGCGAACAAACTGCCTAGCAAGCCGTAATGCGAAGTCGAACTGTAATATGCGAACAGGATACTTTAACAAAGTACCCTGCTCGCATCAGGGGCTGCTGAGACTTTCTCGGGCAGCTTGAGGACCACTGCAGAAGCAGTGGTCCTTTTGCGTTCATTTTCATGAACAAAACTTTAACGGTTGTCAGCGTGGCTATTTGGTGGGAAATAGCCTTTTTGAAAAGCTAACGGTTGTGACAGACGTTATTTGCAGCGAAATCGTCGATTCCCGGTGGAAAACGCTCCAATAAGCGCGCTGGCAACCGTTAGCATATAAAAAGGGTAAAGGGTTGTCAAATAACCGCTGTCACAACCGTTAGAGTTAGAGTCGGAGTTAGAGTAAGAGTAAGAGTAAGAGTAAGAGTAAGAGTTAGAGTTAGAGTTAGAGTTTGAGTTTGAATGCGACAGAGCATGCGCTCATCGCAAAACATGATGTTTCCTTTTTGGCTATTAAATATAAAAGGCTTCCCACCACCGTTCATTTGAACGTGAGGGAAGCCTCTTTTGTTACCATGTTTTACTAGTTTATGTCAACAATAATCTACCAATTTGAATCGATATTTCAAATCCGGCAAATCGATTTATACTAAGACTATAAGAACAGCTGCCAAAGGGGTAAGTTGAGTCCATGGACGAAGTTCGGCGCATGATCGAAGAATTGAAGAAGGAAATACCGGAATTACGTGATGTGCCGAGTGAGGAACTGATTGCGTTCATTCAGAATGCGATCATCATGTCATTTCTTCAAAAACCAACTGAATGATCTTCTCCAGCTTCTCTCGGGAACGCTCTCTGGTCAGATCAATGTTGTAGCGCTGCACGAGGTCCTTAATGATGATCTCCTCTTGCGTGGAAGCCATCGGCGTATGTGCGAATTCTTTGCCGGTCGTGAGCCAGTCCACGCTAACCTCGAAGAATGCCGCTATATGGGATGTCATATCATGGCCGGGCTCGCGTTTATTCGTCTCGTACATCCCTAACGTGCTTTTCCCGATCGATAATAACTTCGAAAACTCCTCTTGCGACAACCCCTTGCGATGCCTCAAGTAAGACAGGCGTTCTCCGAACGTACGCATCCGTTCACCTCCATGACGTCATCCAATCATTTGCTATTATAGCTTACAACCTATTGCCGAGGAAAATCGGACTCGAAAAGAGTCTTTTGTTATTTACAATCACGTAATGTGAACATATACTAATAGCTATAAAAGTCGCGTTATGTGATTGTAATAGGAGGTAGAATGCAATAGGTGGTCAACAAAAGCAGCGAGAGAACGGATTCCATATATGTCTACTGCGTCAAAATGGAACCGGTCAACAACCAGGTGATTTGCCGAAATTTGAATTTGGCCACAGAAGTACTGTACATGGGGGTAACGCCGCAGTTAAGGGGGAAGTCGAGCTATAAGCCCGGAATTCCGATGTTTGTCACGATGGATGGCGTCTACCTGCAATTAGTCAATGTGGAACACTATAAGCGGGTATTGACCCCGCTTGGCTATGATTTGTTTCATCCATCCTGTCTCGTTAATGTACCGCTCGTGGACCGAATTGAGGTAGGGTTGTACGGCAACGATGCCTATTTCAAGGGAGATGCGGGAATAAGCGTGCCGATTTCGAAAGCAAAGATTAAGAAATACTCGCATCTGCTGGTTAAGGTGAACTAATGGTTTCCATGTGAAACACAAAACAAAACAAAGGCTTCTCACCCTCGTTCGCCGCAACGATGGAAGTGGGAAGCCTTTGTTTGTTACATCGTTATCTCGCCGATGAACTCTCGCCAAGGACGACCTTGGTCGCCAGGCGCACCGTTTCATACGCGCGGTCAGGCTTGCTCATGCGGGCGAGCAGCTGCTCGGTTGCCCGCTGGCCGAGCTGGTACTCGTCGAGTGCGACGGTGGTAAGGGTGAAGCCGAGAAATTCGGCTTCACTAATCTGATCGAATCCGGTAACCGCGATATCGCGAGGGACCGCCTTGCCGATTTCCTTGAGGTATTTAATGACATGAAGGGCGATTTTGTCATTGGCGCATACGAAGGCGGTCGGCAGCTTCGGCAGATCCATCAAGGAACGTGCAATTCCTTCGTAGTTCTGGTAGCTTTCCGCGTTTGGCACCGTAATGCAGCAGGATGGCTGAATAGGCAAATCGGCATCGAAATGTGCGCGTTGGAAACCGAACCAACGCTCCATGAAGCTGCGGCAGGAGTGAATTTCACCGATAAATCCGATCTCCGTATGGCCGAGATTCATCAGATGCCTTGTAATCTGGTAGATGCTGTCTTCATTCTCCATAAAGACGACATCGGCCGGTAAATCGGACAACCGTGTATCGGGATGGATGTTAATGAATACTTTCGGATGCGGAAGAGCCATCAGTTTCTCTGTATAAGGCTTGTCGAAGCTGCCTGCTACGATAAATCCGGCAATGTCGCTTGCGAGCAGGGCCGGCAGCTCAAGCGCTTCAATATCTTCATTTTTAATAAAGCTAAGCTTCATCTCATAGCCGTTACGGCTGATCATCTGCTCGACGCCGCTTAAGACATTCAACCAGAAGCCTGTCCCGTGATTGATCTGGCTCTTGGTGATATACGCGATGCTCCGGGCTTTGCCTGCCGATTCGGAAGCCGCGGTACTACCGCTGACGGACAGCTTTAACTTCTTATACCCCATGGCAATGGCGTGGTCCACCACTCGCTTTCGCGTTTCGACGGTAATGCTGGGATGACCGTTAAGCGCCTTGGAAACCGTGTTCCGGGAAAGGCCGAGTGCTAGGGAAATATCGCTGGTCGTAATTTTTCTGCTCACGGTAATCCATCCTTCGATGTTGAGATCTCTCTTTTTATTGTAAATTAGCTAATGTTTTTGTCAATAAACAAAACGTAGTTTTTGTAACTAAACAAAAATAAGGATGAACTTAGCCTGAACAATCATCCTATTCGAAAATTGCATATTTACAGCTGTGTTTTCGAGCGCCTATAATCAGAATCACCAAAGAATGGATAGAGAGACATCGAAACTGTAATTTTTAATGTTACAAAACTAACAAAATTGTAACTTATTGAGTTGCAAAGGATAGTCACCAGCGAAGTCTCTGGTTCCCACATTTATGTAAGCGCTTCACGTTAGCGAGAGGGGGAGTTCTAGCGAGAATGTCAATGCTGGGCTTTAGGAATTTACTAAAACTATATTAGTTGGGGTGAATGAAGAATGATCAAGCTTCGTAAACAAATCGCCTTATTCCTCATCATGTCTATGCTGGCAGCCTTGCTTATCGTACCTGTTAGCGCGGATGCTGCGGCAGATACGGCACAATTCAATTTCGAGACCAACACACAAGGATTTACGGGAACGGCAGGTTCGACGGTTGCTGTCAGCTCCGAGAAGGCCTACCAAGGGAATCAATCCTTGAAAATGACGCTTAATGTGACAGGCTCACAAGGGCCATTCGCAAGACTGAGCTCTCCTGCCGGACTAACCGCAGGAAGCACGTATGAATTTCAGGTTTGGGTACCGAGCGGTGCAAGCATCGCAGGCGTGCAGCCTTATATGATGGACAGCACCTGGTCATGGACGGGCAACTTCGTGCCGTACACCAATTTGACGAAGGATGCATGGAACACGCTGACATTGACCATTCCGGCAGGTGCCAAGACGCCTTTCAATGAGTTTGGCGTGCAAGTGCAATCTAGCGGCGACTATGCAGGCAGCGTCTATATCGACAGCATCGGCATTCTTGGCGGAACGCCTATTGAAGTTCCGAATCCTGCAGGCCTAAGCGATCTTCGCGTCAACGGCACTACTGTAGCCGGCTTCACCAGCAAAGACTTCTCATACATCGCACACGTTCCGAACGGTATAACTTCAGCTGCTGTAACGGCTGCAACTATCGCCGCTGATGCAACCGTAACGATTACCGGAGGCCGCAATCTTGCCGTTGGCGAGAATGCCGTTACGGTAGAGGTAACAGCAAAGGATCTGACTAAGCAGACGTATACGATTAAACTGATCCGCGATCTTCCTTCCGGTCAAGGCAACCGAATCACGGTACAAGGCACGGAGTTCTATGCCGGCCATGAGCGCATTTGGTTTAACGGAGCCAATACGCCTTGGGATAACTGGAATGATTTTGGCGGCGATTTCGACTATGACTTCTGGGATACTCACTTCGCGCTGCTGCATGCGAACGGCGTGAATGCCTCCCGCGTCTGGATTACTTCCAACGGAGAAGTGGGCATCAACATCGATGCTGACGGACATGTGTCCGGCGCGACTGCGGCACACTGGAATGACCTGGACAGCTTGTTCTACCTGGCACAGAAGCATGGCGTCTACATCATGGCGACGCTGCTTTCATTCGACCATATGAAGAACTCCCATCCGAGCTACGACAGCTGGAGAAAGATGCTGATGAGCGAGGCTAACATCGACTCTTACGTCAATAACTACGTTATTCCGTTCACGAACCGGTACAAAGACAACCCTTATCTATGGTCGATCGACTTTATGAACGAGCCGGATTGGGTGTTCGAGGAAAGCAAGCTTCCTTGGGAGAACCTGCAATCCCTCTTCGCCAAAATGAGCGTAGGCGTTCATGCAAACAGCAATGTGCTTACAACAGTAGGCGTCGCGATGATCAAATACAACAGCGACACCTGTACCGAAGGATGCCAAGGCAATAAAGTCGGCGACAATGCGTTGATGGCCAGAGTCGGCGGCAACCCGCAGGCGAAGCTTGATTTCTGGTCGCCGCATTACTACGACTGGATGGGTCAATATTGGGGGAACCCGATGTACATGACGCCGGAGCAGTTCGGATTATCGGCGGATCGTCCTGCGGTTATTGGCGAGACCGCCGCACTCGGCACGGCAGGACATACACTCACGCAAGATTATGTCAGTGCCTATGCGAATGGCTGGCAAGGCATGATGCCATGGACCTCCAACGGCGTGGACGGACTTGGTGATATTACAAGGGTCGGTCCGGCGGCAAGCAGCTTCTACAATCAGCATCCTGACTTGGTTTATCCATCCGGCATTTCCAAGAATGCGGACCTTAAAGACCTGAAGGTCGATGGCGTCACGGTTGCAGGTTTCGATGCCGAAACACTCTCTTATTCCTTGCAAGTACCTAACACAACAACATCGATCGCGGTGACGGCGACTGCTGATCCGTATGCAACGGTTGTCGTAACTGGCGGTACGGCGCTTGCTGTTGGTAACAACACGGCGACGGTAACGGTAACAGCTGAGAACGGCAGCAGCAAAGTATATACGCTGACGGTTACTCGGGCTAAATCCAGCAACACCGCGCTAAGCGAGCTGAAAATTAACGGGCAATCGCTGATTGCTTTAGTACCTGGCAAATTTGCGTACTCCATAACCGTGCCAAACAATATGATTGTGGTGTATGTGAGTGCTAAAGCGGCAAGTGAGACGGCCAAGGTAGCCGTCGATCCTGCTCTGTCCCTCGTCATTGGGAGCAATCAAGTAAACGTACAGGTAACGGCAGAGGACGGAACCAAGCAAACCTACACCATCACAATCAATCGTGCCAAATCCGGCAATGCGAGCTTAAGTGGTTTGTTCGTTGACGGAAAGTCGGTACCGAGCTTCTCGCCGGACAATCTGACTTATAAAGTGAAAGTGCCTCGCAGCAAGAAGTCGGTGACTGTGAACGCTATTGCAGCAGACTGGAACGCAAAGGCAACGATATCCGGCGGCAGCAATCTCGTCGTTGGGAACAACACGGTAACGGTGACCGTAACGGCGCAGGACGGAACGAAGAAGATTTACACAATCACCGTCGTTCGCGGCTAAAAACAACTATAGCAATCACTTCCAATCGGAGGCTGGTCCTTAGTCATTGACTAAGGCCAGCCTTGCTTCGTAGGCGGGGAGTGAGTGTTTTGTCAAATTATGTATGATTGTGGCGGATTGACGGTTCCCTTTTACATTCCTTACAATAATAACAATCAATGGAAACTAATCATCAGGAGCGGGGGAACCACAAATTGCTGCCGAAATCATCGTACTCTTTAAAGAACAGGGCGTATTTTTTCCTAATCCTCAGCTCCATCATTCCGTTATCGCTAATCGGCTATATCTCCTATGTATCTATGATTTCGTTGCTAAACACGAATATCGATGATGGCATTCACAGCAATATGAAACAGTTTCAAATTAGCGTGGACCATGTGTTCTCGAATTTAGAAGATTCGGCGCTCCAGCTTGCGATGTATAACGGACGAGTGGCGGATGACATTGAGACTTTTATTGATACGAAAGATATTTTGACCAAATACGAGAAGAAGAAAGCGGTCATTGAGAGCATCTCGCTCATTAATGCCGCGAAGCCGGACCTTGGGCTCATTTTCTTCTATTATGCCAATAAGAATCAGGTCATGTTCGAGAATCAGAGCGTGACGGAAGGATTTAGCCTAGAGCTGCTGCCCGAGCTTGCGGATGGCATTAACGCCACTTTCTATGGGCCTCATATGACGGTAAAGTCGACGAAGGATATGCAGGTTTTCTCCATCGCGCGCAAGGTGAACCTCATTGAGGGAGCCGATTTATACGTTTATGTCGAGACCGGCATCAAGCTGTTTGAAGATCTCTTGAAATCGCAGCGGTACAAGCTGGATGTATCCTCCATTCTGCTGAACGATAAGGGACAGGTCATGTACAGCCAGCGTCCGGAGGATTTCGCGATCGGCGAGCGAATCGATGTCAAGCAGCTCAGCAGTACGAGCAAATCCGATACGATCAAGCCGGGCTATTATGTCTTCTCGCAGAAGGGCGAGCAGGGATGGTATATTCTCTCCGCCGTGAAGACGGAAGCCTATAGCGCGGACGTTAAGAAGTGGATCGGCAAATTCGCGCTGTTCGCCGCACTGTCGATTGTCATCAGCTTGTTTCTGGGGCTCTCCATATGGAGAATTGTCTCGCGGCCGCTGCGGACCATTAACAGAGAGATTATTTTGCTGGCGCACAACAAATTTAATTCCAAAGTGAAGATGACCGGCATTGTAGAGTTTGATCGTTTACTAGAGCAGTTTAACGATATGAAAATCAAAATCTCCGATTTGTTCAAGGAACTGGAAGAGAAGGAGCGCAAGAAGCGAGTCATTGAGGTGGAGAAAATTCTGCATCAAATCAATCCTCACTTCTTGCATAATACGCTGAACACCGTCCAGTGGCTGGCCAGAATGAATGGGCAGGACGAGATTGACCGTCTGGTCGCCTTATTCACGAGAGTGCTTCACTATAATCTGGGCAAGGAAGGCGGCATCGTCTCCTTGAACGAGGAAGTGGAGGCGCTTCAGAACTATGTGGATTTGCAGCGAATCCGGTATGCCTATCATTTTGACGTGCAAATTGTCGTAGATCCTGCGCTTGGTGACGTTAGTATCCCGCGGTTTATCATGCAGCCGATTGTCGAGAATGCCATCTATCATGGACTCAAGGATGAAAGCGGATCCATAAAGATCGCCGTATATGAGCAGGACAAGCAGTTGATTATTACCGTTGAGGACAGCGGGGAAGGTATGACCGACGCGGACATTGCAAGAATGCTGGAGCCGCAATCCGAGGAGCACAAGAAGGTTGGTATGGGAATCGGACTAAGTTATGTCAAATACATGCTGGAAGTGAATTACGGTCAAGAGGCCGAAATGGACATCAAGGGCGAGAGGGGCAAAGGCACCGTATTCAAGCTCCGCCTACCCATCAACCGCAGAGCGCATAAGGAGGAATTACAATGATCAGAACTTTAATCGTAGATGATGAAATCTATGTGAGAAAAGGGCTTATTTCCGTGCTTCCGTGGGAGAAATTCAGCTTCAAGATCGTCGGCGACGTCAGCAGCGGCGACAAAGCGCTTGAGTTTCTGAAAGGCAACGGCGTCGATGTCATGTTTATGGACCTGACGATGCCGGGCATGTCGGGGTTCGAGCTCATGAAGGAAACGCAAAACAGCTTCCCCGATCTGAAGGTGGTCGTGCTGACCTGCCATCAAGACTTTGAGTTCATTCAAGAGACGATGCGCCTTGGCGCGATTGATTATATCGTGAAAACACAGCTGGAGAAAGAGAAGCTCGAGGATGTGCTGGCGCGAATCGAGAGCCGCATCCGCCGCGAGAACAAAGACCGGAGCGGGAGCGAGTATGCGCCGATCTTCAAGAACGAGCAGGGGAAGCGATATTCGGAGGAAGTCGTCTCCTGCATTAACAACGCGGTGAAATTTATGAACGAGCATTTATTCCATGGCATTAACCAAGAAGAGGTTGCCAAGGCCGTCAATATGAGCAGAGGGTATTTCAGCCTGTGCTTCAAGGATATCGTGGGAACCCCGTTCAGCGATTATTTGAAAAACTTGAAGATTCAATCCGCCGAATCGCTGCTGCGCAAAACGAGCAAGCCCGTCTACTTGATCGCCGACCAGCTCGGCTTCCAAGACGAGAAGTATTTCAGCAAGCTGTTCCGCGAGCATTGCGGTATGACGCCCACAGAGTTCCGGGAACGAAATCGGTAATGGATGAATTGGCAATTTAAGCGCTTTCAACAACAAGGGAAGATTATGCTGAACTAGTACGAAATTTGTATTGGAAACATGTACATTTGATAACCGGATTCCCAGTTGCTGATGATGATTGTCTATCTCGTCCTTCCGCAATTCAGGCTTACTATAGAGATACGCAATACAACAAATTCACAGAGGTCAAGGGGGATTCAAGTGAACAACAAAGTAAAGGCAGCAGCATCGATTTCACTGATCGCGGCGTTAATGTTGACTAGCGCAGCATGCGGCAATTCGAACAACACAAGCGAGAACGGTAACACTGCGGCAACTAACAATGCAGCGGCAACGAATGAAACCGGTACGAATAACGCGGCAGCAGAAAACACTGCGCCTGCTGAGAAGCCTGATCCGTTTGCCAAGATGGATGAGTTGGTTGAATTCACTACAGGGATCTCGATTTCCGCGGAAGCGAAACCGCCTGCCGGAGAGAGCTTTGAGAATAACGATGTACAGAAATGGTTTGAAGAGAATTTGAATGTGAAGCCGAAGATGGCTTGGTCGACAAGCGACCAGAACTTTGCTTTCGAGCAGAAGGTCAGCTTGCTGATTGCGGCAAACAACATTCCGGACGTGCTGTCGATCAGCGTGGATCCGAACGGTCTGAGCATCTTGAAGAAACTGATTAAAGCAGACATGATCGAGGATCTGTCTAAGGTATATGAAGATTATGCATCGCCATTCCTGAAAGAAAGCATTGCACTAGGCGGACCGGATGCGCTGAACGCGGTTTCCTCCGACGGCAAGCTTTATGCGATTCCATCGATCGCAGACGTTGAAACGGCAATCCCGGTTATTTGGACACGGAAGGATTGGCTGGATCAAGTAGGTCTTCCTGAACCGAAAACGCTTGATGATGTAGAGACCGCGCTTAAAGCGTTCAAAGACAAATTCGGTGCAGGCGTGCTTCCTGCTCAACAGAATATTTACGGCGCAGACACAAACTCCTTTGACTTCGTATTCGGAGCATACAATTCCTATCCGGGCCAATGGGTGAAAACAGCTGACGGAAGCGTAGGTTATGGTTCCGTTCAGCCTGAAATGAAAGGCGCGCTGGAAAGATTGGCGAAATGGTACAAAGAGGGCATGATCGCGCCTGATTTCATCATGAATGACAGCAACAAATCGGTTGAAATGATTGCTAAAGGCAAAGCAGGTGTCTTCCAAGGCGCTTGGTGGTCCACTTGGTATCCGCTTCCTGACTCCATCAAGAACGATCACAACGCGAACTGGCAGGCGACTGTACTGCAAGGTGTAGACGGCGTTGCTCATGCTAAAGGTTACGGTGCGGTTAGATCGTTTGTTGTCGTGAAGAAAGGTTTCAGCCATCCGGAAGCCATCATGAAAATGCTGAACTATGCGCAAGAAGCAAACACGAAACATCTGGATTGGTACAATAAGCTAACTATCGACGAAGGCGCTAAATATTTGAATGCGAAAATGCCTTTGCTGCCGGTTGGCGTAAGCGCGAAGGACCCGCATGAAATTACGGTTCGTTACAAAGCGATTCAAGATGTCCTAAACGGCACAACGCCTATGGACAAAGCAGATCCGGAGTCGAAAGCGCAAGCAACGGCGATTCAGAACTACGAGAAAGCTACGGATAAATTTGCGGATATGGGTCTGTGGAGCCTTGCTAACCAATTCGCGGTCGGCGCAGCAGGTCTGGTTAAAAACCCGGTTCAACAAACACTTCCGGCATTTATCGGTTCGACCGATTTGATGCAGAAGAAGAAAGCTTCCATGGATGACCTGGAGAAGAAGACTTTCCTTGAAATCATTACAGGCAAGAAATCGATTGACGAGTTCGATAGCTTCGTGAAGCTCTGGAACGACATGGGCGGTAAAGATATCACGGCCGAAGTGAATGATATCGTAGGTAAATAATTCAGATTTCTTACTCTTTAACAAGTGCTGAGCTGCCCCCAGCCTCAGCACTTGTTTCATCCGAATTGAGGTGGAATGATGTTGAAGACGAACAGAGTGCGTAGCAAGGAAGCCATCCACTATCACTTCATGTTGTTTCCGAGTATTGTCCTATTGGCTATTTTCAGCATTTATCCAACGCTTGGATCTATCATGGCTTTCAAATATTTTGATCCGATCGCTGGCATATGGGGATCGCCCTGGGCGGGGCTGGACCATTTCAAAATGCTGTTTCAAATACCGGAGTTTAGACAGATTACCATTAATACGATTACGATCTCTATTATCAAAATCATCCTCAATATTTCCTGCGCGCTTGCTTTCGCTTTGCTGCTGCACGAAATCAAGAAAAAGTGGTTCAAGAGATCGGTACAGACGATCGTGTATCTGCCGTTCTTTCTATCGTGGGTTATTATGGCCGGTATTTTCAAAGACTTCTTCTCGATTGACGGTTTGATTAACGGCTTGGTTCACAAAATCTCCGGCGGCGAGCCGACCATGTTCTTCAATAATAATACCTGGTTTATGATCATCATCTATTTAACGGATGTGTGGAAGGGCTTCGGATTTAATGCCATCGTCTTCTTGGCGGCGCTAACGGCTATTAATCCGAATCTGTATGAGGCTGCTGATGTGGATGGCGCTTCAAGATGGGCGAAATTGGTGAATATTACGCTGCCGAGTATCAAGGGTACGGTTATATTGATTCTGATCCTGAGTCTTCAAGGTATTCTTAGCGGAGGCTTTGACCAGATCTTCAACTTGTACAATCCGCTGGTCTATCAAGTTGCGGATATCTATGACACGTATATTTACCGGATGGGTTTCCAGAGCAATCAATATGAATTTGCTACTGCAGTAGGGCTGTTCCGATCGGCAGTTGCCTTTATATTTATTCTAATCTCGCAATGGCTGGCAGAAAAATACGGCGAATATAAAGTGTTCTAGACGATTGGGGTGAAACGGATGGGAATTCGGTTAACGAAAAGCGATATTATCACCAACACGATCATATACGGTATTCTGACCTTGTTGGCCGTCATTACACTTGTTCCGCTGCTCAACATCCTGGCTATTTCATTGAGCGACAGCGCCAAAGCGACGGCAGGTCTCGTAACGATTTATCCGCTTGGCCTGAGCTGGAAGACATACACGACGATTTTCCAAGATCACGCCATTCTGACTGCGGCCGGCGTATCGATCAAACGGGTAATCCTTGCTTTGATCATTAATATGGTGCTGGTTGTCCTGGCTGCTTATCCGCTGTCCAGAAGTAAGAAGGCATTCCGTTCCAGAGGCGTGTACATGTGGATTATTATCGCCACGATGCTGTTTGGACCGAGCGTTGTCCCGATGTTCTTTACAGTGAAGGATATGCACATGCTTGGGACGATCTGGGCGCTTGTCATTCCCGGCGCTGTCGGTCAATTCAATATTATCCTCATGCTTAACTATTTCAGGAATATTCCTTCTGAGCTTGAAGAATCCGCGAGTATTGACGGAGCGGGGCCGTGGCGCAGATTGCTGCAAATCTATATTCCGCTGTCCATGCCGATTATGGCGACCATTGCGCTCTTCGTCGTTGTCGGTAACTGGAACGCTTATTACGATGGCTTGATTTACTCCATGACAACGGATGATTTCCCGCTGCAAACTTACATCCAGCAGCTTGTCGTGAAATTCGATACGACGGTTCGCGATGTAGAGCAGATCAAGAGCATGGCTTCGGTATCCAACCGCAGCTTGACCGCTGCGAAGCTCGTCATCACCATGATTCCGATTCTGGTCGTGTATCCGTTCATGCAGAAGTATTTCATTAGCGGTATTATGCTGGGTTCGGTGAAAGAGTAGGCTGTAATGAAGGAGAGGCTTCGAAGCGTGTTCATTGAACCGATTCGGGGTCTTTTTGATTTCTTTAGATAAGGGTTAGAGGAAGTGGCATTAATAGGTAGAAGAACAATGATATCCCTAAATTGACGGAGGTAGCTGCAGCATGCTGTATGAGTTGAAGAACATAGAGAGCCGTGCATTTACGTCGGAAAATAAAACAGGAGCAATCGGCGCAGGAGGTCAAGCGCAGAATGGCCGGAAGGGTTCGCCGTGCATCGAAGGGTTCCGGAAAGGTCAGACGATCGAGCTGGTCAATTGCGACGGACCGGGGATGATACGTCATATATGGATCACGCTTCCGCCTGGCAACATCGATCATATGCGTAACGTCATCATTCGGATGTATTGGGATGATCAGACACACCCGAGCGTGGAAGCGCCTATCGGTGACTTCTTCGGCGTGGCGCATGGCCGGCAGAAAGTGATGTTATCCGACTGCGTCACGATGCAGAGCGGGAAAGGGCTGAACTGCTGGATTCCGATGCCCTTTAAGGAGAAGGCGATCGTAACCATCGAGAATGACTCCGGCTCTGATGTATCTCATTTGTTCTATCAATTCGACGTGACGCGCGGCGATGAGTTGGACGAGTCGACCGGTTATTTTCATGCCCAATTTAGACGCAGCAATCCGTGCCCGATGCATGAGGATTTCGTCATCGCGGACAACATTAAAGGGCGGGGCGTTTATCTCGGAACGACGCTTGGCGTACGCAGCATCTACCGGGACTGCTGGTGGGGAGAGGGAGAAGTGAAGTTCTATATCGATGGCGATTCGGATTATCCGACCATCTGCGGAACAGGTGCCGAGGATTATATGGGCTCCGCTTGGGGGCTTGATGAGGTGCTGACACCTTATCAAGGTGCACCGCTCGTTGATCATGACAACGGCCTTTATTCCATCTATCGTTTCCATGTCCGCGACCCGATCTATTTCCAAGACAGCTTGAAGGTGACGGTACAGCAAATCGGCTACGGCTCCGGCGCCAAAGCACAGGCCTATTGGGGAGATGACTTTACGAGGTATCGGGCAGCGGGTAATGGGCCAGATGCGGATGATTGTTATTTCGAGCTGAGCGATGATTATTGTGCGGTCGCCTACTGGTATCAGTCGCTGCCTTCGCAGCCGTTTGCCGGCTTTCCGGTCAGGGAGGATCGGATAAAGGATTTGCTGAGTGGCGAAACGGACGGCCCGAAGCGCAGCGACGTGTAATCCAATAGAACCAGCACAAAGGGAGGATTCTCTGATGCAGTATAGTTCATGGCTTGGTAATGTGCTTGGTTTCCGGTGGTTTGAGAATGGGGAATGGCACAGCTATAATCTTGAACGTACCGATTCCGATGTAACGGAATGGAACGGTCTCGCAGCGGATGGCGGAGGGGTTCACGTTAAGATAGCCCCTGATGAAGGAGAGTCGAACGATTACAGCTGCAGTCGTGTGGAAGTGCGCCTAAGCCCGAGTAGTGATGGCCTGCTTGGCGGATTTCAATTCGTAATGCCGGTCGATCCGGCGCTCGAGCTTAGCTGGAAGACTCATCTTACGCCGCTTGAGGGGATGACGATTGGAGATATCGTATTTCGGTCGCCGGCCATTATTCTGGAGAACGAGTCGAGAATGTGCGCGTTAATTCCGGATATTACCCATTTGTCGGCAGCGAATCGGGTGATCCCTCACATCATGGATTATGAGCTGTCCACTCACTCGCTTTATTATGGTGTCTCGGATTATCGTGAAACCGGGCATGTGTACTATCAACTGGAGCCGAAGCCGCGCGCAGTTCAGGGGCCGATTGTGCTCCGCTTCTATCTGGTGGAGTGGGCCAAGTCGGAAGCGAGCGTGTCGCGGGATTATCGACCGGTCGAGCAATTCCTATGGGAACGGTTTGCATCCGCCGCTATGACTGCTGTAGAACCTGATAGCGGTCTCCGAGAGCTGGAGCGCTATACCAAATACGCCTATGAATGGGCATTCGAACGGTGGGAACCGGTCACTTGGCAGCAATTTGAGCTGGACGGCGAGGAAGTCGGCGGCGTAGTTTTCATTGTCACGACTAGGCAGCAACCGGGTTATGGACAGGAAGAGGCGTGGCGCGAGAAGAAGAGCATCTGGAATCAAGCCTGGTTCTGCAGTCTTCGCAGCGCATATGGCTATTGGATGTGGGGGAAGGCATGGGGCAAACAGAGCTGGATGCAGAAGGCGGAGAAGTCGCTGGCCTTCGCGCTTGCAGCGCCGCAGACGAACGGGTTGTTCCCGGCTTGTTATATGGCAGGACCGGATAATCGTTGGGAGGATGGACGCTGGGTTATGTCCCATTCCCGTGTTCCTAAGGGGCAGAATGATTTTGCGCATTTGCTCGATTGCTCATGGACAAGCATCTGGCTGCTGAAGTGGTACGGGGATATCGACAAGGATGAACGGATCATGAACTATGTGGATCGTTATGTAAAGACACTGCTGGAGCTGCAAGAAGAGGATGGCAGCTTCCCGGCATGGGTTCATCCGCAGACTTTGGAACGCTCCGAGTATCTCAGGGTCAGCTCTGAAACGGCAGCACATATTATGCTGCTATGCAGCTTGTACCGGCTGCGGCCGGAGCCGGAGTATCTGGAAGCGGCCGAACGCGGAGCGGCTTTCCTGGAGAAGCATATCATTGCGGAAGGACGCTGGGAGGATTTCGAAACGTACTGGTCATGCGCCGGGATGTGGGAGCAGAAGCAGCCGGGTGTTCGCGATGCAAGGAGCGGCTTGTACAGCCAATGTAATTTCGGGATGTACTGGACTGCTGAAGCGATGCGCGATCTGTATCTGCTTACGGGCAACGCCGATTATTTGGAACAAGGCCGAATTGTGCTGGCTGAAGCATCGCTGTACCAGCAAATCTGGCAGCCGCCTTTCCACAGTGTGCCTACGGTTGGCGGCTTCGGTGTGATGAACTGCGATTCGGAATGGAACGACGCCAGACAAAGCTTATTTGCCGGCATCTACATGGGCTACTATGAAACGACAGGCGATAAAGCCTATCGATACCGCGCCTATTGGGCGATGAAGGCATCGTTCTATATGATGTACTGCCCGGAGAACATGGATGTGAAGGCAAAGTACGAGCAAGTCCATCCCCATATGAAGGAATGCGATTATGGCTTTCATATGGAGAATGTCAATCATTCCGATGGTAAGGCTGTCGGTGAATTTACGATCTTCGATTGGGGCTGCGGAGCGGCATCCACGGCACTGTATGAGCTGAGCAAGAAGCAGCCGTAAGCGCGGAACGTCGATCTAAGCCTCCTGTTTCGGAGCGTTGATAATTTGCTCTACCGGAATATTAAACGTTGCAGCCAATAGAACGATAATGTCGAGTGGGGGTTTCCTTCTGTTCTTCTCGTAATGCGAGAGCGTAGATCTGGAAATCCCCAGTGTTCGGGCTAAGTCTTCTTGCTTCATTGCCCGGGATTCCCTTAACTCCGCAATGGTATTACCAAGGTGTAACACCAATTTAATCCCTCCATTAGTCTAGCATCACTTATTCGTTACTTTAATGGTTCCATACACACTGCTTGAAGCATTGCCGACGATTTGAATGGATAAATTCTCTTCCTCCGTGAGATCGGAAATCGGAGTGAAGGAGAGAATTCCTGTTTTGCTGTAGGTTACGTTTTGTAACGCGATAAGTTTATTATTGCGTGTTGCCGTAATGATGAAATCACGCAGCGACAGCTCCCGATCCGCTTCCATCTGAAGGGTAAGCTGAATGGTACCGGCAGTCAGATCCGGCTTGGCGCTGGTAAGCTGGACCGAAATGGGACGCCAGCTGTAGACGGTATTTGAAATAACGATCGGTTTAGCAAACGTGATCGCGTAATTTACGAAAGGTTTTGCATTCGGAATGGTAATGATCCAGTGAAATCCATCATTCTCCGCAGCGGGCTCTACATTGACGGGTCCGTTGTTTGCTTTAATATACTTCTCAAGCTGTTCCGGACTTGTTTTCTGAGTAGATGTTAATTCGAACATACCGATATCCAGAAAGAAACCCAGTTCTCCATCAATATAATCGCTGCGCCACAGCAGACTGAGATCGACCGTGTTGGCTCGACCAAGCTCTTTGCCAAGCTTCACGGGGTAGCCATGCCCTTTGACAGCTTTGTCGATAACCCCGTAGTAGGATTTGTTGGACCCGCCGTACTGTTCGGTAAACCACTTGATTTTCTTGTTCGGGATCGCGAAATTCGCTTCAAGCTGCTTTAGCGTGATCGGTTTGGACAAGGTGACTGTAAATTGTCCGGGCTGGAGCTGCTCTTCCAACGTCAGAATAGTAGATTTAGCGGATGTGTAATTCGTTTGAGCATGGACCGCTGTTCCGGCAGATAGCGCAATTAACAGCGAAATCAGGAGAGCAATACTTCGTTTAATGAGCATGAACGATGCCCCTTTCGATCCGGATAGTTTAAGATGAGGCGACTTGCAGCCTCTGCCGTAAGCTAATGCATACAGCCGCCTCATTTTCGAAGCTTATTTGTCGTTATCCCAAATAGTAACGAAGGAGATGAAGAGTCCTAACGTTGCACCGCCGGTTGGTTCTTTCAAATAGACGTTGAAGGCTTCCAGAAACTCTTTCTTGGAATCGTCAACAATTGGCACCGTGAATGTTTTCCTTGTTTCGCCGTCTCCGAATACGAGAGTGCCTGAAACATGGTTGAAGTCTTCACCGGCTTTGGCTGTAAAGCTGCAATTGCAGTAGTTCACTGTCACTACACCGTCTTTACCGCCAATTCGATCCACGGTAATCGTAACGGACCCTTTGTTTTCGGAAACGTCGTAACTCAGCTCAGTCAGAGTTAGTTTCCCGGGCTTTTTCGGTTCATCGCGCGGCTTTGCCGATGCTTGAAGCGGTGCTGCGAGCAGGAAGATCATGCAGAATGCGAGAAACAGGAAAGATAGCTTTTTGAAGCTTGGTGTCGAACGAAGCATGAAAAAACCTCCATATCCAGTTATTTTGATACAAATTGTAGCCAAATATATTGTATGATACTGATTGTAACGTGTCAATCGTATTTTAGTAGATTCAGTGCTGCGTGCAGCCAACCGAAAAAAGCCCGGCGCTCTAGGGCCGCTTAGCGAGCTGAGCGTCCCGAGATGGAACTCTCGTGGTGAAACCGCGAGAAAAAGTAGCTGAGAGCAGGAAAATCCGTCTCGCAGCACCGGAAACGACCCCGAACTGCCCGCGCCGGAGGCTGAAAGTCGGAAAATCCGACTCTCAGCACCGGAAACCACCCCAAACTGCCCGAGCCGGAGGCTGAAAGTCGGAAAATCCGTCTCTCAGCACCGGAAACGACCCCGAACTGCCCGCGCCGGAGGCTGAAAGTCGGAAAATCCGACTCTCAGAGGAACCTGGTCCGGTCTATTCCCCGCTCAGGAAGCTGAGAGTTCCGAAATGGAACTCTCAGTGGTCAAATCGCAAGAAAAAGTAGCTGAGAGTTCGAAAGCGGAACTCTCCAATATAAACCAGCTAGCTCAACCCTACCAACCACCTCGAGCCAACCGCTAAGTGAAGCGCTAAACTGCCGCCTCAACCAATCAGCCTAATGATCCCCCGAACCAACTGATGATCCAAACACACCCCAACTACCCCAACCTTACGAGAGAACGAGATTACTTGGATTTCGGCGATTGAGCTACTTCTCAAGCAGAATAACTCTTATGTGCAGCGAGCTGTAAGCGGTATATCCGCTATCAGCACCGAGTAAAGGCGAGATTACTTGGATTTCGGCGATTGAGCTACTTCGTAAGCGGAACAATCTCTTATCTGCAGCGATTCGACCAGGTTGCACTGCTGTAGCGGCATTCGCTAACACTGTGCCAACTCCAATAAAAAAAGCTGAGCGTGCATAATCGTGCGCTCAGCTTTGCCCCTGCTATAACCTTGCTACTTCTTCAGCTCACGGAGCTTTTTGATGGCCGTGTAGTTCATGTAGATACCGATAAGCAGCAGCACAACGCCAAGCACCCAATTGACGAACAAAATATCAATAATGCCGTAACCGATAAAGAAAATGCTCACAACCTGCAGTAATCGCGGACTCATTTTCATAGGTGCACCCCATCCATTATCGCTAGATTTCTTTTGCCCAAGTATAGCGTACAAGATGCTGAAATACTAGACGTAGAAGGAGATTGCGGGGTTATCGCGAATAGGGTTGTATTGCTAATTCGCACAAATGAAAGGGAGGCAAGCAACGACATGAAAGCGACGAAATTAAGACCTTTTGTTCCATCCGGCGCGGACTATGAGCTGGCACAGCGATTTTTCAAGGAACTTGGCTTCGAATGCATCCTTTCCGTACAAGACATCAGCATCTTTCGACTATCGGAACAGGAGTTTATTCTTCAAAACTACAGCAACCAGTCGTTCCAAGACAATTACATGATGGACCTCATTGTAGACGATCTGGATGCATGGTGGACCCATATCCAAGCCATTATGGAGAGCGGCCAATTCCCGACGATCCGCGCCAAAGAGCCAACCGTATTCCCCTGGGGCCGTCGCGAGCTTCATCTGATTGATCCGGCAGGCGTATGCTGGCATCTCGCAGAGGGATGAGGATCAGTTAGATGAAGACGCTGGAAAAACTGATTTTCGTGTGCATTGCACTCCTGCTGGTCGGTGCAGGTATGAGCTACACTACCGTATCCGCAGCGACGGCAGGAACTACCGTGAAAGAATTTCCGTATGCACTCTCGATTGACGGGAAGAAAGTCGAATTTGCTGCGAGCAGCCAGCCTTTGATCATGAACGGGACAGCGCTTGTACCTTTCCGACCGATTTTTGAACAGTTAGGGTTAACGATCACCTGGAAAACTGCCGAGAAGCGGATTAGCGGAGAGAGCAACGAGCTGGATCTGGCTATGACGCTTGGTTCGAAGAAAGCAACGGTCAACGGCAAAATCATGGATATGCCGGCTGCACCCAGCATCATTAACGGCACGACTTATGTACCGCTCCGTTTTATCGGCGAGGCAAGCGGCGGGGAACTACAGCTATATGGAGCGGAAGGAGGCCACAACGCGTGGTTTCTTTCTAAGAAGCAGCTTGATTTATTCCACGCTGTTGCAGGCGAGGATATGAGCGCGGTCGAGAAACTTTTGCAGCAAGGAGCTGACCCGACAATAGGAGTAGGCCCGCTGGGGCCAACCGTCGCCTCGTTTGCTCCTTTTAAAAGCGATAATGTAGAAATGACGGCGCTGTTTCTTAAATACGGGATGGATATTAATTATGTTGAACCGTTCGTTGGTACAACTATTCTACATGATGCTGTCTCGGATGGCCGCTACAATATGGTGAAATTTTTACTGGAAAATGGCGCTGATCCGACGCTCCAATCTCGTTTAGGCACACCGCTTGAAATTGCTCAAAGAGGGAGCATGGCGCTATCAGACGATTTTACGATTACGTACAATGTCGATGATGCATTAATCACTCTACTAACTTCTTACATTGAGAACTATGAAACAAAATGATTACAGCAAGGGGAGAGTCACCATGGACATACAACCAATTACACTAACCGGCACTAAAGTAGAGCTGGTTCCGCTGTCAGTCGAACATATCGACGGCATCTATGAAGCTGGCCGATATCCCGAGATATGGACGCTTACTGCAGGAGCCATAGCTACACTGGATGATGCCAAAGCGGATGTGCGCAAGGCGCTGTCGCAACCGGCGGCGCTGCCGTTTGTCATTATCGATAAGTCCACGGGGCGTATCGTTGGCAGCACGAAGCTTTTCGATATCTCCATTGCGAACAAAGGGCTGGAGATTGGCTCGACGTGGCTGACCCCATCGGTTTGGCGCACTTCAATTAATACGGAGTGCAAATATTTGCTGCTGAGGCATTGCTTCGAAACGCTGGGTACGATCCGCGTCCAGCTGAAGACGGATTCGCGGAACACGCGCTCCCAGCAGGCGATAGAACGACTCGGTGCCGTAAAAGAAGGCGTGCTCCGCAACCACATGATCTATCCGAATGGCTATGTAAGAGACTCCGTCTATTACAGCATTCTCGATAGAGAGTGGCCGGTCATCAAGGAGCGGCTGCACAGCCTGCTGACTCCGCAGTAACCGGCGCAATGACCCATAGCGTCGCGCGCAAAATGATCTCCGATCCCAAAAAACAGTCCGGCGAGCATGATTTTATCATGCACCTGGGCTGTTTTTTGTTGTGTTGGAAGCAGGTCAATCCACGAAAAGTGGGAGCTGCGAAATTCTAACGAATCGTACAGCGCTTATTTGCCCGAAAATAACACCAAAAATATTCTAACGAATCGTAGAAGCACTATTCGACGGTTTATGGGTGTTTTGGAGCCCAAATTCCCACAATAAGACCTCTATGATTCGTTAGATTCTCTCAGCCCCGAAATCCAGCCAAATAAGACCTCCACGATTCGTTAGAATTTCGCGCATGTGGGAATGCGGCGGAAATGGCGGAAGATTAGCTCAAGGAGCAACACATCATCGGAAAAGTGGCAGAATTGGCGGAAAAGTAGCTCTGAGAGCAACGCATCATCGAGATAGTGGCAGAATTGGCGGAAAAGTAGCTCTGAGAGCAACACATCATTGAGATAGTGGCAGAATTAGCGGAAAAGTAGCTCAAGGAGCAACACATCATCGGAAAAGGGGCAGAATTGGCGGAAGAGTAGCTCTGAGAGCAACACATCATAGTGATAGTGGCAGAATTGGCGGAAAAGTAGCTCTGGGAGCAACACATCATTGGAAAAGTGGCGGAATCGGCGAAAGAGTAGCTCTGGGAGCAACACTCAGGAAGGTTACCTGAAATTTTGCGACCGAATGCAAAATTTGAGACCTTATATTGCCACTGCCCGGCGGCTTACAATAAGTCCAGAAGAATGAAAGCACTTACATTCAATCAACAAATCAATCCCTGGAGGTCTGCCAGCATGAGCGCCAATCTGAGCTATGAGCTGTCTACGAGGCAGCAGCCGGCAAGCCGGAAGGACAAGGCCGTCAAAGTGATCCGCAAGATGATCGGTCAGAGGTATTTACAGGTGATGGCGCTGCTAGGCGTAGCCTGGATGATTATTTTCAACTACATTCCCATGTACAGCGTCATAATCGCCTTTAAGGAATACAACATCATCCATTCCGTTCACGATGCGCCTTGGGTTGGATTCCAGCATTTCCGCGAGTTTCTCGAGGATGATGAGCTGCCCAATGTCATCTGGAACACCGTCGGCATGAGCTTGATCAAGCTCATTATCGCATTCCCGCTGCCCATCATTTTCGCCCTCTTCCTCAACGAGCTGCGCTCGCTGAAGCTGAAGAAGTTCGTCCAGACGATCTCCTACCTGCCTCACTTTCTCTCGTGGGTCATTCTCGGAGGCATTCTGACAACCTGGCTCGCCGATGTCGGCATCATCAACAATATGCTTATCGCCCTTGGCTTCATCGAGGAACCGATCAGCTACTTGGCGGAGCCGAGCTACTTCTGGTCAATCGTCATCACATCGGACATCTGGAAGGAACTTGGATGGTCGGCCATCATCTACTTAGCTGCAATCGCAGGCGTTTCGCCGGAATTGTACGAGGCCGCTACGATTGACGGAGCAGGACGTTTTCAGAAAATGTGGTTTGTGACGCTTCCGAGCATCAACGGTACGATTGCGATCCTGTTCATTCTTGCGGTCAGCGGCATTCTGAATTCGAACTTCGATCAAATTCTCGTCCTGCGTAATTCGCTTAACGAGAGCGCGAGCAACGTGATCGACGTGTACGTCTATCAAACCGGTCTCTTAAGCGGACGCTATTCCTACTCGGCCGCAGTCGGATTGTTTAAATCGATTATCGCGCTGATTCTGCTGATCATGGCAAACCAAGTGTCGAAGAAATTGAACGATACGTCACTATTTTAAAAAGATAAGGTGGTTGCGCCGACCGATGTATACATCCCTACTCCGAAGAAAAACCGCCGGCGAGGCACTGTTCGATGCCGTGAATACGTTCGGCATGCTGCTTGTCTGCTTCGTGACGATCTATCCGATCTGGTACGTGCTCGTCAATGCCTTCAATGAAGGGCAGGACGCCATGCGCGGCGGCATCTACTGGTGGCCTCGAGTGGTCAGTCTTGATAACTTCCAAGCGGTGTTCAACAACCCCGGCATTATGCTGGCCATGGGCGTAACGGTGGCGAAGACGGTTATCGGAACACCTGCACATGTATTCTTTACGGCAATGGTTGCCTACGCTTTCTCCAGAAGAGAGCTGGTTGGCCGCAAAATCTACATGCTGCTCGGTACGATCACGATGTTCTTCAACGGTGGTCTCATCCCGTTCTATCTGCTTATTCGCGACTTGCATATGCTCGATAACTTCTTGGTCTACATCATTCCGGCCATGTTCAACTTCTTTGATCTCATCATCTTCTTGGCCTTCTTCCGCGAAATTCCTGCAGGGCTTGAGGAAGCCGCGAGGATCGACGGAGCCAATGATTTCTCCATCTTCGTCCGCGTCGTCATTCCGGTATCCATGCCGGTTATCGCCACGATCGCCTTGTTCCACGGGGTGTATCAATGGAACGATTATTTTACCGGGATGATCTATATCAACAATATGGATTTGCAGCCGATTCAGACCTACCTGTACCGGGTAATCGCACAGTCGAGCTCGAACATCATGATGGCGGCGATGCCGGGCGGCATTACGAAGAGCGTTACCTCGCAGTCGATTAAGCTCGCCACGATGGTGGTCACTACATTGCCAATTGTGCTGGTGTATCCGTTCCTGCAGAAATATTTTGTCAAAGGCATGATGATCGGTTCGATCAAGGGTTAGGTTATTCGTCCTAGCAGGCTGGATTCCAAGTCGGCAAAGACATTATAATAAGCGAAGCAAAGGGGTAGAACACATGAGAAAAGGTAAGGTTCAGCGCTTAATTGCTTTAACGACAGTGTTTGCGCTTGTCTTCACGCTGGCGGCTTGCTCCGGCGGCAACAACAACAACAAGAACAATGAAGCGGCAGCGGGCAATAACAAAGCTGCGAATGCTGCGGACAACACAGCGGCAGCAGACAACACGACTGCAGAGAACAAACCCGCCGTATCCGCGGATGAGCCGGGCTGGAAAGCCGACACGTCGCCAATCACGTTCGACTGGTATCTTAACTTCTCTTGGTTCCCGAATAAGTGGGGCGTAGACGCAACTTCCCAATACATCACGAAGAAAACCGGCGTAAACGTTAACTTCATCGTACCGGCAGGCAACGAGAACGAGAAGCTCAACACGATGATCGCTTCCGGCTCGCTACCGGATTTCATCACGCTTGGCTGGTATGAGGATGGCGTGAAGAAGATGATCGAAGGCGGTTTGGTTGAACCGCTGAACAAGCTGGCCGATCAGTATGACCCGTACTTCTTCAAGGTTGCCGACCCTGCGAAGACATCCTGGTACACCCAAGAAGACGGCAATGTGTACGGGTATCCGAACGCATCGTCTTCGCCGAAGGATTTTGAGAAATATGCACGCGATTACACGTCGAACCAAACATTCGTCGTACGCAAAGATATGTATGAAGCGCTTGGCAAACCAGACATGCGTACAAAGGAAGGTTTCCTGAACGCGCTCAAAGCAGCGAAGGAGAAATTCCCGGAAGTAAACGGACAGCCGCTTATTCCGCTTGGCCTGCATGAGTTTGGCGAGAACGGCAACAGCTCGCTCGAAGGTTACCTGCAGAACTTCCTTGCTGTTCCGTATGAGAAAGACGGCAAGCTGTATGACCGTGTGACCGATCCGGAGTATGTAAGCTGGCTCAAAACATTCCGTAAAGCCAATGAACTGGATTTGCTGGCGAAAGATATCTTCATCGACAAACGTCCGCAAATGGAAGAGAAAATTGCGCAAGGCCGTTACTTCGCGATGCTGTACCAACGCAGTGATTTTGCCGCACAACAGAATGCCCTATATGCCAAAGATCCGAATTCCGTCTACATCGCAATCGATGGTCCTGGTAATGATGCCGGCGATCAACCGACATTAAGCGGCCCCGGCATCTCCGGCTGGACAGTTACGCTTATCTCGAAGAACGTGAAAGACAAAGCAAGAGCAATTCGTTTCCTCAGCTACCTTGTAAGTGAAGAAGGCAACAAAGACTTGTTTATGGGCGAGCCGGGCGTTACGTATGACACGGCTGACGGCAAAGACGTATTCAAACCGGAAGTGCTCGAGCTCTTGAACAAAGACCGCTCTTCCTTCGATAAGAAGTATGGCGCGTCGTACACTTTCTGGATGCTGATGGATACCAATATGAACTTGAAGTGGGCACCGCCGAGCGTGGAGCCGTCCAAACAAATGGAAGATTGGACGAAAGGCAAAACGCACAGCTTCTCGCAATACGACCAAATCAATCCGACGGGCAACTCCGAGGAAGGAATTGCAAATACGAAGATCGCTCAAACATGGGGCAAAACGCTTCCGAAGCTGCTGCTCAGCAAGTCCGATGAAGACTTCGACAAAACGTTCGCGGAGTTCTTAGAGAAACGTAAAGATGCAGGCTTTGATAAAGTGCAGGCGTTCCAACAGAAGAAATATGAAGAGAACGTAGCGAAGCTGAAAGAATTTCTGAAATAGAAAGACGAAATTAATTTCGGAATCGGGTAATCGAACAGCCGGCGGTATAAGCCTCGGCCAAGAAGCGTGGTGAAGTCTGCCGCCCTTCTTGGCTGCGGGTTTCCGCCCGGCTGTTCATGCTCGTTTTCTGCGTTATACTGGAGACTAGGCATTCATCCCACTCTATGGACGTGATCCCCAATTGTTAAACAGACCGCGCATGATCAGCCGTGAAACGATCATTTATAAGCTGGAACAGCTGTCCTTGCAGAAGCGACTGTTTATTTCGTACATCCTCATCCTGCTGCTGCCGAGTGTCTTGATTTCGCTGTATATTTTCCAAGAGCTGAACGACAATTATATGAAAGACATTATTAAGAAGTACGAGAACACGCTGGAGATCGAGCGGGTCAATATGAACAACAACATCGAGACGATGGAGCGGGCCGCGCAGCTGTCGATTTCGGATAAAGAGGTACTTTATTATTTGGAGCGGACCAGTGAGCCCAACGCCACGGAGCTGATTGAGTTCGACACGACCGTGGTCTCGAATATATTGCGCCTTCAGTTCAACAATCCCAATATCGAGCATATCCGGCTGTTCTCGAATAATAAGCGCATTAACGAGCTGTGGCCCGTCATCATGCTGGAGCGGCGTATTCAAGGCGACCCTTGGTATGAGAAGGTGAACAGCTTGGACGGTCAGGAATTGTGGTACTTTGACCGAATGGATCGCGAGCCGATCCGCTCGCTTGTTCCCGATGCGAAGGAATCCAGGCCGAAGCTCTCGCTGCTGCGCGAAATCGAATATCCGGCTGGCCGCCATGTCGGCATTATGCAGGTCGATATGCTGCTGACGAATTTCTTCCAAGGTGTATTTCATGGCACGGATACGAGCCAGTCGGAGATGTTCGTTATTGATGGAGAAGGTAAAATGTTCCGCAATGACGCCAGCCCGTTTCTGGCTAACACGGGTCTTACGGAGACGGACATCCGCAGCGCGCTGAATCAGCATGTCACGCAAGGAACCGGCCACTTCCTGTTTAACCACGATAAAACGCCGTTTCTGGGCAACTACATGTATATCGAGAAGCTGGACGCCTACGTCGTTAATGTCGTGTCGCTGAAGAATGTATTCGCGGATATCAATAAGACGCGCAACAAACTTATCATGGTCAACGTTATTTTGCTGGCGATTTTGTCGATTTCGACCTACTTTCTGAATGCGCTTATTCTGAAGAAATTGCATACGCTCGCTCATTTCATGAAACGGGTGCGCCAGGGTGATTTCAATTTTGATTTCACGATCCGCGGCGGAGGCGAGGTCGGAGAGCTGGCCCATCATTTTCGCAAAATGTTAAAGAAAATCAATTCGCTCATCGCCGAAGCCGTCACGAAACAGGCCGCTTCCAAGGAAGCAGAGCTGCGAACGCTGAAGAATCAGATCGATGCCCATTTCCTCTACAACACCCTTGAGAACATTAAGATGCTGGCAGAAATCGAGAATCAGCCCGTCATCTCGGATGCGCTGACTTCGCTTGGCGGTATGATGCGCTATAACTTGAAGTGGACGAGTGAGTACGTGCGGCTAAAGGATGAGCTTGGACATATTACGAACTATATTGCCATTATGAACGTTCGGTTTGATCATACGGTCAGCTTGCAGATCAACATTCCGCCGGATTATTTGGATCAGGAGCTGCTTAAGATGTCCCTGCAGCCGATTGTAGAGAACTCCGTCAAGCACGGCATGAAGTTTAAGCCGTCGGAGGCGCGTGACATTGTCATCTCTATTAAAGCCGAGGTCATCGACTCGACGATCGTCATCGAAATCGAAGATAACGGGATTGGCATGACAGCAGAGATGGCGGAGGGGCTGAACCGTAAAATCAGCCAAGAAGATGCAGGCAGCTCCACTATCGTTAAGCGGGATGTTTATGCGCAGCAGGAGAAGCAGACGGAAGGCAGCGGGATCGGTCTTCGCAATGTGCATCAGCGCATTCAATTGTTTTATGGCACGGAATACGGCTTGTTCGTCGAGAGCAGGGAAGGTGCTTATACGCGCGTCATTATGCGCGTACCTTATTTCATATTAAGCGGAGGGGTGACCTGACATGCGTACGCTGCTGATCGTGGACGATGAACGTAATATCAGGCTCGGGCTGAAGGCGATCATTGAACGAGGCTATCCCGGACGTTATGAGATGTTATTTGCGGCTGACGGGGAAGAAGCGCTTGGGCTGATACAAAGCAGCCAAGTGGAGATCGTCATCACGGATATTCGGATGCCGGGTATGGATGGTCTGACGCTCATTCGCGAATTGGCGTTGCTAGATCAGAAGCCGGTCGTCATGATACTTAGCGGGCATGATGATTTCCACTATGCGAAGGAAGCGATGCTTTACGATGTGCGGGAGTATCTGCTTAAGCCGATTGTAAGGGATGAGCTGTTCGCGGCGCTTGAGCGGGTGGAGCGGGAGCTGGAGCGGCAAGCGGCGCTATCCGAGCGGCTGGGAGAGGTGCATCACTATCGCGATGAATTGCTTGCGACCCAGCTGAACTATATTTTCCTGCATCCGGATTTGAGCGAAAATGAAATCGCCGAACGGTGCGCGAAGGCAGGCTGGGATGCGCTCGTGGAAGCTCGGGATTCGTCAGATGCCGGGACTGGAGCGGGTATTGGGGCGGATGTGGAAGGTGGTTACGTAATAGCTCTGCTTAAACTGCGAGGCGGATTGTCCTCCGGAAAAGCGGGCCAGCTGGAGGCGCTGCTGGCATCCCGGTCAAGCGGAGTTCGGTTTTATTTCAAAGATAAGGATGATCGGCTGGTCGTGATTTGCGAGGAGATCGAAGGACCAAGCAGCCTGCTGGCGTTCATGAAAGAGCATCAGCTTTCGGGGCAAATCGGCGTGAGCCAACGGATGAATGGTGCGGGCGGGGTCAAACTAGCCTATGCCGAGGCGCTTGAAGCGCTGAGGTACGGCTTCTTGCAGGCGGTCACTGCAGAGCCGGTGCTGCTGCATTACGACCGTAAGAGAGCTCGCCATCAGGAAAACCATCTGCGGGTGGAAGACATTCGGCGTCTGGCGAATATGCTCGGAACCGAGCGGGATAAGGAAATGAAGCAGATTCTTGCGGAGCTGCTTGATCCGAAGAAGCTGACCGGCTTCGATATCGCGTCGATCGAGGAGATCAGCAAGCAGCTGAACGAGCTTGTGTTCGACCGGGTCTTTAACCAGTACGGCGAGGAATCCGTGGAGATTCTGCGCATCTACAAGAAGGTCGGCTGCATGTATAATTTCGAGACGATTCATGATTATTTTCACAGCGTCGAGGATTTGCTGCTGCGGCTGAACGATTACGTGAAAGGACTGCGCCTTGTGCATGCCGAGCATAAGGAGATGAAGAAGGCGGTCAGCTACATTCACGACAATTACCATCGGGACCTGAATATGGCGACGGTATCGAACCATGTTTCACTGAACTATTCGTATTTCAGCCAGTCATTCAAGGAATTTACCGGCGAGAGCTTTGTCGTCTACTTAAAGCGCGTGCGCATCCAGAAAGCCAAGTCGCTGCTGGAGGAAACGGATCATAAAATCTACGAGATCAGCGAGCAGGTCGGCTTCGAGAATTCGAAGCAGTTCAATCGCGTTTTCCGCGAGATGGAAGGCATCTCGGCGATGGAATATCGGACGAAGCATGCGGTGCAGCATCGCGTGTGAGAGGAAGGGCAGCCTTTTGCGGGCTGCCCTTTTATTGTGGCTCCGGTGATGCGGCAGACTGAGCTGTGGTGGGATGTGCTGATGCTGATGCTGGGGTGGGCAGATACTGGCCGAAATGTTGCGCCAAAGGCAACATTTCCGCTTTCTCAACCGCAAAAAACACCACTAATGTTGCTCAAAAGGCAACATTTACTTGCAAAACTAACCCTCAAAGACCATTTCAAGCCCAAAAGTTGCATAATGCGCAACATATCTGCTTCCCCAACTAAAAGACGCTGCTTTTGTTGCACGAAAGGCAACATTTCCATAGTTGGCGAACCCCGATGGGCCCAATCGAGGGCTAATTTTGCGTGCGCAAAAAAAGGAAATTGATCGGTTAATAGTATGCTATAATCCGGTTAAAAGTTGCTGTAGTGTATTTGCACGGAGTCCAATTCGAGCAGGAGGCTGTCAGGGTCATGGAAACCAATCAAGCTAAGAAGCATGAAGAGCACATCGCAAAAGCCAATCAAGCAACGGAGGAAGGAAGCTCGCGGATCAAGGAGGAGCGCTTTCGACTTCGCTATCATCTAATGCCGAGAACCGGCTGGATGAACGATCCGAATGGACTTGTCTACTTCAAGGGCAGCTATCATGCCTTCTATCAGTACTATCCGTACGAGCCGAGTTGGGGACCGATGCACTGGGGGCATGCCAAGAGCGAGGATCTCGTGAATTGGACCCATCTTCCGGTCGCACTGGCCCCTTCAGAATCCTATGATCAAGGGGAAAGCGGCGGTTACGGCTGTTTCTCCGGAAGCGCTGTCGCAGATGGCGATTCGCTTGCTCTGCTGTACACCGGACATGTTTCGGGCAATTCGCCGGTAGAGGTGCAGTGTTTGGCTGTCAGTTCGGACGAGGGCATCACCTTCCGGAAGAGCGAAGCCAATCCGGTCATTCCGGGACCACCGGAAGAGGGCTTGCTTGGCTTCCGCGATCCGAAGGTATGGAAGCATGAAGATACATGGTATATGGTGATCGGCAGCGGAAAAGAAGGCCGAGGCAATGTGCGGCTGTATGCATCTTCGGATTTGCGCGATTGGCGCAATAGGGGGATTGCCGCTGACAGCGATGGCTCGAAGGGCGATATGTGGGAATGTCCGGATCTGTTTCCGCTTGGCGGCGGAGAGAATCATGTGCTAATTGTCTCCCCTATGAACATGGGGGCAACGAAGACGATGTATTTGTCCGGCACGTTCGATTACGAAGCCGGCAAGCTCACGACTGCGCATGCGGAACGACTCGATTATGGGTTCGACTTTTATGCGCCGCAGACGCTGGAGAATGATCAAGGAAGACGTATCCTGTTCGGATGGATGAATATGTGGGGGGCGAAGATGCCGGAGCAGCAAGATGGATGGGCCGGCGCAATGACCATTCCGCGTGAGCTGAGTCTGCAGCCGGACGGCAGCATCCGCATGGTTCCCGTGCCGGAGCTGGAGAAGCTGCGGGGAGAGCGATACGAGGTGGAATCACAGGTAATCGAAGCAGATACGGAAGTCGCTCTGCCCGGTATCGTATCGGATGCGGCGGAAATTATCGCAGTGTTCGACGCGAGTCATTCCGATGCCGCCGAATTCGGCTTGCGGCTGCGCTGTTCGGCAGACGGGAGCGAATACACCGAAGTCGGTTACCGCGCAGCGGATCGCACGCTCTATGTGAACCGCGATCATGCCGGTCTGGGCGATGGCGGAATCAGTGAGGTGCAGCTTACATCTCAGGACGACGGGCTGCTGAAGCTCCATCTGTTCCTCGACCGTTCGTCGCTGGAACTGTTCGCGAATGACGGGGAGAAAACGATGACGAACCGAATTTATCCCCAGCCGGATAGTTTGGGGGCATCTCTGTTCAGTCGTGGGGGAAATGCGGTTCTTCGCTCATTTGAAGCCTATGAATTGAAGTCGATTCACTAGCTACCGAAAGGAACAGTTTACAGGTGGGAGAGATACCTCTTCCTATACAAGTCGAAGCGATCATTCGCGAAGTGCCGGAGCTCGGCCGTGATTTCATAAGTTTTGAGAGTCTTGCAGGTGGACTGTGCAATCACAAGGTCAAGGCAGAATCTGCTCGCCGTACACAATCATTCATGGGTATTTGAAAGGCGCAGATGACTATCAAGTTAAGCGTCCTGACGGATGAAGCCGATTCCTGCATCGCGCAGAGGAAATCACGCAAAGCCGGAGTAATGACAACCAAAGCAACAATAAATTCTGTCATAATGATTCTTTTCTATGCAATATGATCTACACCACGGGTCAAGAGCTGCAAATCATTGACTGGGAACTGTCGAATGTTTGATAGCCCATTCCTAACAAACCAGACCAATCCAACCCCGGATTGGTCTATTTTCTATGGTCAAAAGGTTGAATCTATCAGGTTTTGACCTTGCCGCGCTTCCTCCATAATGAGGTAGACAACCGAGGGGGAGGGAAGCAGATGAAATTTGGCGCTTGTTATTATCCGGAGCATTGGCCGGAGGAACGCTGGGAGCTGGACGTGAAGCTCATGAAGGAAGCGGGGCTGAACGTTCTGCGCATCGGCGAATTTGCGTGGTCGAAGCTTGAGCGCTATGAGGGCAGCTACGATTTCTCATGGATGGATCGCATTATTGAGCTGCTGGCGTCACATGGAATCGAGGTTATCTTAGGAACGCCAACCGCTGCACCGCCTAAGTGGCTCATGGACAAACACCCCGACATCTACATGCGGGACAACAAAGGCATAGCGCGAGGCTTCGGCAACAGAAGGCATTACTGCTACAACAATCCCAACTACATGGCAGCCTCGGATCGCATTGTAACCGCAGTCGCGAAGCACTACGGTGACCGTCCGAATATCATCGCTTGGCAGACCGACAATGAATTCGGCTGCAACGATACGGTTTATTGCTATTGCGATTATTGCAGGGCGGCCTTTCAGGCTTGGCTCCGCCAAACCTATACAAGCATCGATCAGCTCAATGAAAGCTGGGGAACGGTGTTCTGGAGCCAAACCTACAACGAGTGGGAGCAAATTGTGCTTCCGGCTTATACCGTCTTCCATCTGCATAATCCGGGGCTTGAGCTCGATTACAGACGTTTTGCTTCCGATTCCGTCATCGCGTATCAGAAACGGCAGATCGACCTGCTGAAGCAGTTTGCCCCAGGCCAGCCCGTCACCCATAACATGTGGTCGGAGATGAACGAGATAAACAGCTTCGAGCTGTCCAAGGACCTGGATTTCGCTTCGTGGGATATTTATCCCAATCTCTGTTTTACGGATCAACCGGACCCTCGCGAGAGCGCAATTCAGCTGGATATGGCCCGCGGCGTGAAGCAAGCTCCCTTCTGGGTGCTGGAGCATCAAAGCGGCGCGCCGGGCGGCAACATCATGTTTCCGACGCCGCGGCCGGGGGAGCTTCGCAGATGGACGTATCATTCGGTCGCCCATGGCGCCGATGCAATCGTCTATTTCCGCTGGCGGACCTGTCTATTCGGCGCGGAGCAGTTTTGGCATGGCATCCTGCCCCATGACGGCATTCCGGGCAGGCGGTATGACGAAGTCAAACATGTTGGCGAGGAGCTGAAACGATTGATGCCGTTCATCGAAGGCAGCAGCGCGGGAGCAGAAGTCGCCATCATTCGTTCCTACGAGAATGAATGGGTCATGGACATACAGCCTCAGGTGATGGGCCACCGATATATCCGTCATCTCAAAAGCTATTATCGTTATTTCTATGATCATCATATTCCGGTGGATATCCTTTCCGACGAAGCGGATTTCAGCCGATATCGCGTCGTCGTCCTGCCGCACTATATGCTGTCCAAGCCGGAGGCCAAGCAGCGCATCTACGATTATGCGGCGCAAGGCGGCACGGTGCTGCTCGATTTCCGTTCCGGCTCACGGCTGTGGGACAACCGGATGTCGGATCAAACGCTGCCCGGCATCTATCGGGAGCTTCTAGGCATCTCGATTACCGATTACGGCATCCTGCGTGAAGGTCAAACGCGCAGCGTCAAGCTATCCCAAGACACACGCAGCTACAACGCCCAGACCTGGTATGACGTCATCCGGCCCGAGACGGCTGAGCCGATCGCTTGGTTCGGCGAAGATTACTACACCGGATCGCCTGCCGCAACATGCAACCGGTATGGTAAAGGCGCCGCCTACTACCTGGGCATGGAGCCGCAGCCTGCCCTAATGAATGCGCTTATGGATCGCATCTGCGCAGACGCGGGAGTAGCGCCGATTCAAGGCATAGAGGTTCCGGACAGCATCGAGCTCACGCGAAGGGTCAGCGGCGAAGGCCGGGAATATATTTTCGCTATCAATCACGGTACGGATCTTCAATCCATCACGCTCGCAGAGCCGCTGTACGAACTGACAACGGAGCAAACGATAGCAGCGGGCACGATCGAATTACCGGGCAACGGCGTGTTTCTCTTCCGCAAGGATCACCCGCTACTGGGGTGATAAGTTGCAGTTTATCAGGTTGTTGGCGTTCCCCGCCCCCTGCATAATAAAACTAGAACAACACGGATGAGAAATAGGATAGAAAGGAGTACGGCAGTGTGAAATCAATCGCTTCAACCAAGCAAGACAACGCACCCAATAAACGAAGCTTCGGCAGAAAAATCATCATGCAAAGACAGCTGATCTACATGTCTGTTCCGTTCGTCCTCCTGATCGTCCTGTTCTCCTACGTCCCGCTCTGGGGATGGATTATGGCGTTTCAGCGGTACACGCTTGGCAAAGGGATTAAACACAGTCCCTTCGTCGGCTTCGATAATTTCGTCGCGCTCTTCCAAGACGAACAGTTCTACCACGTGCTTCGCAACACGCTCGCCATGGGGCTGCTGCAGCTGATCGCCGGTTTCGTTTGCGCCATCGCGCTGGCACTGCTGCTGAATGAAGTCAGGTTCGTCTGGTTCAAACGAGTGATCCAAACGATCACCTACATTCCTCATTTTGTCTCATGGGTCGTCATTGCGAACATCACGCTCACGATGCTGTCTCCGGACGACGGTATGCTGAACCGCATTCTGATGAAGCTCGGCATTATCCAAGAACCGCTCTACTTTATGGGCGAGGAAAAATGGTTCTGGTTCATCCATACGACGGTCAGCTTGTGGAAGGAGCTGGGCTGGAGCACCATTATCTACTTGGCGGTATTGGTGGGACTGAATCCCGAGCAATATGAAGCGGCCGAAGTCGACGGCGCAAGCCGCTTTCAGAAAATGTGGTACATCTCCATTCCCGGCATCATGCCAACCGCTATCCTGCTGCTCATCTTGAATGTGGGCTGGATCATACAAGGCGGCTTCGAGTCGCAGTATTTGCTCGGCAATCCAATCGTCGTTGATTATTCCGAGGTCCTTGATCTTTATGCGCTGCGCTACTCGACACAGCTCGGAGATTTCTCGTTCGGGGTTGCGATCAGCATGTTTAAATCGGTGGTCAGTGTAGTGATGGTGCTGGCCGTTAATTATTTGGCCAAGAAAACGAATCAAAGCCGGTTAATCTAGTACAGCACCGACAAGAAAAGGAGGGTGGTCAAGAATGGACCGCAATCAGGCGTGGGGCGCGCTCGCGTTCAACACCTTTAACTATACGCTGCTGCTTCTCATCGGCATGGCAACCTTGTTTCCCTTCTTGAACCTCATTGCGGTGTCGCTGAACGATCCGCTCGATTCCTTGAAGGGAGGCATTACGCTCTTGCCAAGAGAATGGACATTAATGAATTACCGTGCGATATTGAGTGATGATGCGCTTGCGTGGTCGGCTGTCCGTTCCGTTATCCGGACCTTGCTTGGCACCGTGCTCGGCGTAACGGGTACCGTCATGATTGCCTATACGCTCAGCCGCAAGCAATTCATCTTCCGCAAAGCGTTTAATGTCATCTTGGTCATTACCCTCTACGTGAACGGCGGCCTCATTCCAACGTATCTGCTGATCAAGAACCTGGGGTTAATGAATCATTTTGCCGTCTATATCATTCCCGGTCTAATCGGGGCGTTTAATGTTATCATTATTCGCAGCTACTTCGATCAGCTTCCGGAAGGATTGGTAGAATCGGCGCATATCGACGGAGCGACCGACTTTCAGACGCTGTTTCGGATTGTGGTGCCAATCAGCCTGCCGGTTATTTCGACCATCACGTTATTCATCGCGGTCGGCCACTGGAATTCCTGGTTTGACAACAATCTCTATGCCAGCCGCAATCCGGATTTGAGCCTGCTTCAGTTTGAATTACAGAAGATTCTGTTGCAAAGCGTTAGCCAAGTGGCCAATGCGAATGAGCATGTGGACGGCAAAGCCATTCAGTCCAATCCCGATACGATTCGAGCAGCGCTGACCATCGTGGTTACGATGCCGATCCTGCTTGTTTATCCGTTCCTGCAAAGGTATTTCGTCAAAGGCGTTACACTCGCTGCGATTAAGGAATAACGAAGGATTCGCACAATATCAAACGGAGCGATCGATCCGTTGATATATACAAAACGAGGATTGAAAGGGAGTCTAACGATGAAAGGTAAAAGGCTAAAGCGCAGTTTTACATTCGGACTCATCATTACCGTACTGGCAGTACTTATCACAGGCTGCGGTTCCTCCAATAACAACAATAACGAAGGGGCAACAAACACAAACGAACCGGCCAAGAACACGGCTGCAAATGAAGCCAATACAGGCAATAATGCCGCTGCGGAGGCAGAGCCGGCACCGGATTTAAGTCCGATCGAGTTTACGATCAACACGGCAGACGACAAGCTGAAATGGGATACGCCAATTACGAAAGCGATTACAGAGAAAACAGGCGTATCGCTCAAATACGACCTCTCCGTCGGCGATCAATTTCAGAAATGGGATCTGTGGCTGGCAGCCGGCGACTATCCGGATGTCGTTGTCCTCGATGCCAACTATACCCAGAAGTTCAAAGATGCAGGCGCCATTATTCCGCTAAACGATCTGATCGATAAATACGGTCCGAACATTAAAGAGAAGTATGGCAAGTACTTCAACCTGCTCAAAGACAAAGACGGCAATATCTACTCGTTGTCCGGCGTCAACAAGAGCGAAGAAGCGGCAGCTAACTCGACTGCCAACTTTATCGTGCAATATGATGTGCTGAAGGAAGCCGGGTATCCGGAAATCAAAACGTTCGATCAGCTCTACGATGTGATCAAAGCGTATGCCGATAAACACCCGCAAATCGACGGGAAAGATACGATTGGCTTCGCCGCTTCAATGGCCAGCTGGACGATGAAGATCGAGTTCAACAATCCGGTCATTAATGCGCTTGGACTGCCTGACCATGACCGTTCCCGAATTGATGCCAACGGCAACGTCACGTACAACCCGGTTTCCGAGGAATCCAAGGCTTACCTGAAATTCCTGAACAAGCTATACAACAACGGGCTGTTTGACAAAGAAGCCTTCTCGCTCGACAACATTGCAACGAAAGCCGCGCAAGGCCGCGTCCTTGCCGCTTATTCGCCGGGCTGGTTCTTAGGCGACGCTGAAGCTTCCCTGCGTAACTCCGGCCATCCGGAACGCGCCTATGCCCATATTCCGATTTATTTCTCGGAAGGCACGGAGGATCATTCCAACACGCTGACGCCGACGCAAGCGGGAAGCTACCAATGGACGATCAGCAAGAACGCGAAGAATCCGGAGCGGATGATTCAGATGATTGATTTCCTCTTCTCCGATGAAGGTCAAATTCTGACGCAATGGGGCATTGAAGGCACTCACTTCGATGTGAAGGACGGTCACCGCGTACTGAAGCCGGAGCTGATTCAGCAGCGTCTTGCGGATCCGGATACGGATTACAAGGAAGGCTTCCACGGCATCGGAACAGGAAACTTCTCGTGGTTCGGTATCGGCAACGGCGCGAAGCTGGCGGATGGCGACTACTCCACGCCGCTTACCAAAGACATGGTTATCGCCAACTACGATGACATGACCAAAGAAGTGCTGGCGAAGTACGGCAAGCAGGTATGGGCGGATTTCCTGCCGCCGGTCGAATATGTTCCGGGCTACATCTGGCAGCTAACGCCGCCGGAGTCGACCAAGGTAGAAGAGCAGAAAATCGATGATACATGGCGCAAGTACTTGCCGAAGGTCATCATGTCCAAGGATGATGCCGCGTTCGATTCCAATTGGAAGGATATGCAGGATGCCATCAACAAGAATGGGCTGGAGAAAGTAGAGGCGGCTTATACGCAGCTATGGGCGGATTTTAATGAGAAGTATAACAGCATCTTAGGCCAATAATCGGTCGTAGGTAAGGTACTCCTTGTTCGCAGCACTTGCGGGCAAGGAGTATGTTTCGTGCCGCAGGGGAAGGAAATGCATGCAGATAAAGCGAATGAGTGAGAAACGTACAGCCACGAAAGGTGCGAGGTAGCCGCGACATGAAAATACGGACAAAGCTGATCGTAGCCAACTTATTCGTTGTTTTGCTTCTGCTGGGCTCCCTTACGTATGTGCTCATGAAACGAAGCAGCGATTTGGTCTATGAACATATCATCGAGAATGCCGAACTCTCGCTGTCACAAGTAAGCGCGAACTTCGATAATAAGCTGAGCTCCTATGAGGAGAATGCGAACACGCTATTTTTGAACTCTTCCTTGAATGAGAAGCTCCAGAAGAAGTATAAGGACCAGCAAGAAGCGTATGATACGTATTTCGACTATTACCAGCCTTTTATTTCGGCGGTTCAGGCGACCAAGGCGATCTCTCATCTCAACTTATATACCGACAATCCGACCTTTCTATTCGCGAACGTGTTTCTGATTGATGAAGACACGCGGCAAAGCGACTGGTATCGCAAGGTGTTCAATAATCGCATCGGCGGTTACTGGACCGGGCCCTATACGCCGCTGCTTGAGCATAAACCGGTGTTCAGCTTCCGCAAACGGATGAACAATTTCGATCCGGCCTCCCCAAACGTCGTCTCGATCGAAATCCAGCTTCGCGTGTTATCGGAGCTTATTAATGTAGAGAGTAAAAGTAAGCGTTTTATTTTCTCGCTGTCAGACGGTACGGTGCTGATCGACAGTGCGCAGACAGGCGGGATTACGCAGTTAAAGGAGCTGCCTTTTTATTCGAAAATCATGAAGGAAACAGAGGGCAGCTTCAGCTACGAGGATGAGCATAACAGTTATCAGATTATGTTCCAGACGCTCGAATCTCACAACTCGGTGCGAGGGATGAAAGTGCTGACCTTTATTCCGATTAACGAGCTGATGCCGAAGATCGAACAGCTTCGATCGCTCTCGGTTGTCTTGTTCCTGCTGGCCATCGTCGTTTCCGCGCTCTTCATCTCGACGATCTCCGTCGGGCTGACGCGCCGATTAACGGAGCTGTCGTTTCGGATGAAGCGGGTGCACAAGGATAACTTTCAAAGCTTCGTCGAGGTCAAAGGCAAGGATGAGGTTGCGCAGCTTGGCCAAATGTTCAATCTGATGGTGCAGCGGGTGGGGCAGCTCATTCAAGAGGTGTACCAATCGGAAATCGATCAGAAGGAGCAGGCACTGCGGACGAAGGAAGTGGAGCTGTACGCGCTGCAGACCCAAATCAATCCGCATTTTCTGTTCAATGTGCTGAATATGATCCGAGGCAAGCTGCTGATTGCAGGCGAACGGGATACGGCCAAAGTCGTCGGGCTGCTGGCGAAGTCGTTCCGGATGATGCTGCGTAATGGCGGTCCAACGATTACGCTGAGCGAAGAGATGGAGTTTATCTCGATTTATTTGCAAATCCAGCAGCATCGTTTCGGCGATAAATTCACCTTTACCATTGCGATTCCCCCGGAAGCCCTTGCTGTCAATTTGCCGAAATTGTGCATTCAGCCGCTGGTCGAAAATGCGATCACCCATGGGGTGGAACTGAGCCCTACGCAATCCCGCATTCAGATTAAAGGCGAGCTGGTGGAGGATACGCTGCAAATTACGGTGGAAGACGATGGACTCGGCATGACGCCGGAGCGTCTAACCGAAATCCAAGCCGGCTTGCAGCAGGATTCGCTTGAGGTCACCTCCAACATCGGACTTCGTAACGTGAATCGGCGATTGAAGGTACGATATGGGGACAGCTACGGGCTGGACGTGCAAAGCGAGCAAGGCGCAGGAACAAGAGTGACGATATTCATCCCCATGCAGCAGGCGGATAATGGAGGCGAAACAGATGTATAGCGTACTGATCGTGGAAGACGAGCCGCTCGCGAGAGAATCGCTTAAATATGTGATCGATTGGGAGAGCTGCGGGTTCCAAATCCGAGCGGAGGCGGAAGACGGCAAACGGGCGCTTGAGCTTATGCAGCGAAACCATTATTCGCTTGTGCTTACGGACATTCGCATGCCGACGATGAACGGGCTCGAACTGATTGCCAAGCTGCGGGAATTTACGGACGTCCCCGTCATTATTCTCAGCGGGTACGAGGACTTTGAATATGCACGGCAAGCACTCAAGATGGGGGTCCATGATTACCTCTTAAAGCCTGTAGAGGAAGAAGATTTAATCGCGATCTTGGAGCGAATCGGCCGGAGCATAGCGGAGAAGAGATCGTTTCAGAGGCAGCATCATCTGGGTTTATCTGCCCTTCGCGATCAGGTTCTGCGGAAGCTTGCGCATGGTCCTGTCAGCCGAAGCGAGTACGAGGAGGCAGTTCGTACGATAGGCGGCGGAATCGAAGAAGGTCCGCTGCGTACGCTGCTCGCGGAGATGGACTCCCTCTCGTCGCCGAGTCCGGCACTGACCGAGCATGATGCCGAATTGAAGCGTTATGCGGTACGCAATATTTTGGAGGAGCTGTGCGGCGGGTTGGGCTTCGTGTTCGAGCTGACCGAGGAACGGTACGGCATCGTACTGACGGGGCAGCCGGACGGAGCGGAAGATGAAGAGTTGTTTCTATTCGCCGGGCAGCTGAGAGATGCGGTAGCCGTGAATGCCAAAGAAACAATCAGTATCGGCGTCGGTAGTTTGGCCGCGAGCGGGAGAGAACTGGCGGTGTCCTTTGCTGCCGCGGAGGAAGCGCTCGACGGGAAATTTCTGGTGGGCAGCGGGGCGATTCTGGTTGGCAGAGCTGCGCTTGAGCTTTCGGGCGGAAGCGGAGGCGGTTACCCAAGTACCGCGAAACTGCAGGCCGGCGTGCTTGAGGCGATTTCTAATCTGCAGGATGAGCAGCAGGTTGAGGCTGCCATTGACCGGTTATGGGAAGGCTTCAAGGCGGAGCAAGCGCCGGGAAGCGTCGTTCGTAAGAGCGTGCTGGAGCTGCTCGTCCAATTGCAGCAGCTTGTCAGAGAGCTCGGCGCAAGCGCCGACGGCCTCTTCGAATATGAGCTTGGCGATTACGAGCGGGTAATGAAATGCAAGACGATGGAGGAGCTGCAGCATCTCGCAAGCCGGAAGGCGAAGGACGTGCGGGCGCGGGTATGCGGAATGAAGCAGCTGCAGCCGAGCACGCTGGTTACAACGGTGAAGAAACTCGTTCAGGAGCAGTATCATACGAACATCAGCTTACGCAGTATCGCGCAGCAGGTATTTTTGAATCCGAATTACTTGGGGAAGGTATTCAAGGCCGGTACCGACGAGTCGTTCAACGATTACTTGCTAAAGGTGCGGATGGAGAAGGCGAAGGAGCTGCTCAGGCAGTCGGATAAGAAGGTGTACGAGATTGCCGAGGCTGTCGGGTACGGCGAACTGGACTGGTTCTATAAGCGGTTTAAGAGCTATGCCGGCATGAGCGCCGGGGAGTACCGGATGAAATGACAGCTTTAGCGGAGCGATGGAGGAAGTTCTTCCATCGCTTTTTTGGCTTACAGTAGGTTCATTTTACGATAGGCAAGCGGCGTCATGCTCGTCATTTTCTTGAAGATGCGGTCAAAATGTCCCGTGTTCTCGAACCCGGTCCGCTCCGCGACGACGATGACTTTAAAATCCGTGTTCTTGAGCAGGCGCTGCGCCTCGCGAATTCGCGTCAGATGAACGTATTCGATAAGCGTGAAACCGGTGACCGCCTTGAAGCTTCGGCTGAGATAATAAGGGCTCATGAAGAATTGTTTGGCTAACTCTGTTAGCGCAAGCTTAGTGTCATAGTGCTCGTTGATGTGCAAGGCGACCTCGGATATTTTCTGATGGAGAGCGGTTGGCTGTTCGGGTTCGGCAGATTCAGCGTGCGCCGGCGCGGGATGCCTTGCCGCAAACAGCAGCAGCTCGGTCAGCAGCAGCCGGAGATAGGACTCGAAGCCGGGCCGCTGCTCGGACGCTTCGGCGATCATTTTGCCAAGCAGCTGACGGACGAATAGCTGCTCTTGCGGCGTAAGATGCAGCAGAAGCGCATTATGCCCGAAGGGTTGCAGCAGCAGCGGATCGTAGAAGGGATGCTCCGTTCCCACGAAGGCATCGCTGAAATTGATGACGATCCGTTCATGCTCCGGAGGACCAAGCTCAGAGGAGTTGTGGACGACCTGTTTGTTCACCAGCACCAAGTCCCCTGATGTAATCGAGTAGGAACGGTCCTCGATGAAATGCACGCGATGGCCCGACACCAAATAATAGATTTCATAGGTAGGGTGGAAGTGATTGTTGCGTCCAAACGGCTTTGTCCGATGCACATGCTGAATATAGAAATCGCCTTCCTCATCGCCATAGGAGAGCGGTTCGTCGACGGTAAGCCTCATCGGGTATCCTCCTTACGACCTTAGAAAACAGATAACTCTAATTTACCGCAAGATAGGTGAATAAATCATCACTTTGAGCAAAATATGTCACGATATTCGGCAAATATTGCGTTATGCTGAGAAGAGATATGGACTTTAGAGGAAGGTGGAACATCCGACCATGCGTAATTTTATGGATGATGATTTTCTATTACATAACGAGACAGCAAAACGGCTTTATCATGAATATGCCAAAGCAATGCCGATCTTGGATTATCACTGCCACTTGAGTCAGCAGGACATCTATGAGAATAAAAGCTATAACAACCTGACGGAAGTTTGGCTGTACGGCGATCATTATAAGTGGCGGGCGATGCGTGCGAACGGCATTGAAGAGAAGTACATTACCGGCGGCGAAGGGGTCAGCGATTATGACCGTTTCCTCGCCTGGGCACGCACCGTGCCGATGACGCTTGGCAATCCGCTCTATCATTGGTCGCATCTGGAGCTTCGCCGATTGTTCGGCATCGAAGAGCTGATCAATGAGAAGAATGCGCCGGTCATCTGGGAGAAGGCCAATGCCAAGCTGCGCGGCGGCGGTTATGCCGTGCGGGATTTCATTCGTGATGCCGGCGTGGAAGTGGTCTGTACGACGGATGATCCGATCGATTCGCTGGAGCATCATGCGCTGCTGGCACAGGAGCCGAATTTGGGCTTCCGCGTACTGCCTTCGTTCCGTCCGGACAAGGTGCTGGAGATTAACCGCGCACCGTTCGTTAGCTATATTGCGAAGCTGGCCGAGGCTTCGGGACGAAGCAGTATCGAGAGCTACGATGAGCTGCTGCTTGCGCTGAAGGAACGGGTTCAGTTCTTCCATTCCGTTGGCGGACGAGTGTCCGATCATGCGCTTGATTATGTGCCTTGGGCGGAAACGACACGCGAGGAGGCGGCGGGGATTTTCTCCCGAGCGCTTCAAGGCGGCGGCGTAACGATCGAGGAGGAGAAGAAATACAAATCCTACACGCTGGTTTACTTAGGCGAACTCTATGCGGAGCTTGGCTGGTCGATGCAGCTGCATATGAATGCGCATCGCAACAATAATGCGCGAACCCTTCGCGAGCTGGGCGTGGACACGGGGTTTGATTCCATGAACGACAGTCCGGTCGCGGTGCCGCTTGTCCGGCTGTTAAGTAAGCTGGATGAGCAGGATAAGCTGCCGCGGACGATTGTGTATTCGCTGAATCCGGCGGATAACAACGTGTTGGCGTCGCTGATCGGCAGCTTCCAGGGCGGCGGCATTCCGGGCAAAATCCAGCTGGGCGCTGCTTGGTGGTTCAACGATACGAAGGACGGCATGCTGGAGCAGCTAAAGTCGCTCGCGAATATCGGATTGCTCAGCCGGTTTGTCGGCATGCTGACAGACTCGCGCAGCTTCCTCTCGTATACGCGGCATGAATATTTCCGCCGTATATTCTGCAACTTGATCGGCGAATGGGCGGAGAACGGGGAAGTGCCTGCGGATGCGGAACTGCTTGGCGGGCTTGTGCAGGCGGTATGTTATGAGAATGCGAAGGGGTATTTCCGTTTCTAGCTTTCCGTGTAACGACAAGGTAGAAGACCATTCAGGAGGGATACCATGAGCGGCAAACTGACATCACCCGATGAGATCAACAAGCAGTTGTATCCGCACGGCGAGGTTCATCAGGCTGTTCACCGCGTTGCCGATGTTGGAGAGGAGCAGGTTCAGTCCTATCGGCAGCAAGGGTACGCGACGGTATTGGATATGTTGTCAGAAGCGGAAATTGGCACTGCGATCGAAGCTGTCATGGCGCATATTGCCGATGATCAGACGGCTGTGAAGGTGCAGTTCGTGAAGCCGCGGAGCGAGCTTCGCAGCGATGAAGAGCGTGAGCTCGCCGTCCGCAAATTGTATGAATTTGTGGAGGTCGACGATCGGCTGCGAGCCGTTGCTTATCATCCGAATGTGTTGGCCGTCGTGGAGAAGCTGCTCGGCGCGAAGCCGAAGCTGGTGCAGGATATCGCGCTGCTCAAGCCGCCGAAAGGCGGAGGAGAGAAGCCTTGGCATCAAGACATGGCCTACGGCAATCTCGCGTATGATCGGCCCGTGATCGGCGTCTGGATTGCGCTCGATGAAGCGGGGCTCGATAACGGCTGCATGCAAATTATCCCTCGTTCGCATATGAACGGCGGCATTCCGCACTATGCGGAGCGGGATTGGCAGCTATGCGATACGGTTGTGCCTGTCGAGCGCAATGTCGCTGTGCCGCTCGCACCGGGCAGCGCGCTGTTCTTCCATGGGCTGCTCATGCACGGCACCGCGTTCAATTTCTCGCAGAAGCGCCGCCGCGCGCTGCAGTTTCATTATGCGCCTGATACCGCGGAGAAGATCAGCCCTAGAGAGTATAAGCGGATGTTTACGAGCGAGATGACGGGGGCGGACTGCTAGCCATGCATGAAAAGAAAGGGATATCTCATCCGAGCCGTTTATGGTGACGGCCGGAGAGATATCCCTTCTTTATTTGCGGGCCGTGAACCGCGCCCATTCTTGCTTGACCTTGCTCTCATCGAGTTCGATGCCGATCATGACAAAATACGGCTCGCCTTCATAGCTGCTCGGCGACCATTCCAGCCGTTTGCCCGCCAGCTGGAACAGCATGAGGCTGCCATCCTTGCCGAAAGGCAAATAACCCTTGGCGCGCATGCAGTTGTTGCCGCGCCCGCCAATGAAGGCTTCGAACTGACGCCGCGTGAGCCCGGCTGCATCTGCGCCGGGGTAAATCGCTGCCGTTCGAATGCGCGAATACGAGCTCGGCGCTTTGGTAGCGGTGGGGGCAGCGCCCGGCTGCATGGCTGCGGCTGGCTTGCCGGCCGGTGCCGGCGACTTGCCTCCGCCGCTGCCCGGCAGCTTCTCCGGGAGCACGCGGCCGCCGGTTGCGATGGCCGTCCGCATGCCGGAGATGACAGGCTGCCGCCTCGCCCCCGAAGGAGAGATTCCCGCGAACACAAGCGCGGAATCGATCTCGCAGCGCGTGGCCGTGATGAAGTCGGCGGCCGGGTTGCGGTCTCGAATCAGCTGCTTCACTTTATCCGCGGTTCGATTGGATATGAGGTCGTATTTATTGGCGATGATAAAGTCCGCCACCTCGATCTGCTTGCGCAGCGTACGAATCAGCTCGCGGTCCGAAGAGAAGATGCTGTTATAGTCGAGCGCATGCTCGGCATCCAGCACGGTAACGATCCGGTGCAGCCGCACCTTGCCGATGATGATCGGCTCCGTAATCGCTTCTGCAATTTCCTCCGGGTTCGCCACACCGGTTAACTCCATTACGATCACATCCGGCTGCATCAGGGCCAGCCGCTCCAAGCAGGAGGCCAGCTCGCTCTTCTTGCTGCAGCACAAGCAGCCCTCCGTAATTCGCTCCAGCATCTGCGTGGCAGATGCACTGCTCACCATCGTCCCATCCACGTCAACGGCTCCGATTTCATTCATCAGCACAGATGCGCGTAAACCGGTAGCCTTGGCATGCTGCAGCAGCCTCAGAAGCAGTGTTGTTTTTCCGCTGCCCAGAAAACCGCTTAATACGATTACCGGAATTGCTGATTGTTCCATGTTCGAGCGCTCACACTCCCTCCAAGGTCCACATTCAAAGAAGGATATGCGGCATTCGGCCAAAATAATACCTCTTCCACATAATCTCCAACATGCGCAGCCGTGAACGTAAATCGGAATACGGCTATCCGCGCATGCTGTTAAATTCGTAAAAATAACGGTATAATTTAGCCAACTTGGTTCGGAGAACAAATCATCACTCTAACGATTTGTTCTTCGGACAATTAACGAGAGGACGAATACGAACCATGCATGCGATTCCCATTCATCTGCTGTCAGGCTTCCTGGGCAGCGGCAAAACCACGCTCCTAAACCATGTCGTAGATTACTATAAAGCACAAGATGTAAAGGTCGCGATCATCATGAATGAGCTCGGCGACGTCAATCTGGACGGTCAATTCGTCGATCAGGATGTGCCCATGGCAGAAATGCTGAGCGGCTGCATCTGCTGCACCATTCGCGGTGATCTCAGCATCGAGCTGAAAGAGCTGATCGAGGAGCATCAGCCTGACGTCGTGCTGATCGAATCCACGGGCGCAGCGAACCCGATGGAAATCATCGATGCGATTACGGAGGCGGCTTTGTTCATGCGCATCGATCTGCGCACGATCGCAACGGTCGTGGACGGACCGGAGTTGCTTGCTCGCAGCCGCCGGGGCGGCAAAACCTTCAAGCTCATGCAGGATCAAATCCGCTGCGCGACAGATCTGATCGTGAACAAAGCCGACAAGCTTGCGCCGGAGGAGCTCGTAGAGGTTCAGCAGCTGGTGCGCGAGCTCAATGCTTATGCTCCGCTGACGGTGACGGTTCGCTGCGTCGTCGACCTGGGGATGTTTGATCAAGCTGCCGCGGACAAAACGAAGCCGGAGATCGGCGCAGCTCAGCCGTTGCAGACCGGCAATCATGTCTGCGGGGCCAACTGCCAGCATGAACACGAGCATGAACATGACCATGACCGCGCCGACGGTTCGTACCATTCGCATGCGCATGTCATGACGCTAACGCATTATTTGTCCGGTCCCGTTGACAGCCATGCTTTCGAAGCCCTCATTAAGCGGCTGCAGAAGGAAGTCTATCGGGCCAAAGGAATCGTTACCTTCAGCGATACGAACAGCCGGTTTCTCTTCCAATACGCGTATGGCGAGGTAGAGTTTATTCGGATAACGCCGCAGGGAACCGTGAATGATGTTGCGGTGTTCATCGGGGAGCATTTTGCTAAGGATGTCTTAGAGAAAGAATTAGCGGAGCTGACAGGGGCTAATCAAGAATAGATTGGTTGGAATAATTTGGAGGCTGTCGGGGATACTATCGCAGAATGGGCAGTTTCACAGCCCGCGAAAGGGAGCTGATGTACATGACAACGAATCGTTTGCGTACGCGGCTGGCCATCCTCGGCACAGCTGCCGCGCTGATTCTGACGACAGGAACGGTATGCGCGAATAGCGCCGAAAGTGCAATACCATCCTCCGACCAGCTGCAGGCGCAGCATGAACAGAAGCAAGAGCACTGGAGGCACGGCGACCATGGCAAAGGCCGTGAGCACCGCGAAGCCCGCAAGCTGGAGCATCTGCAGAAAGCAGCTGTTTACTTTGGAATCACAACCGAAGGGAAAACAGCGGAGCAATTGCAAGAAGAGCTGAAAGCTGCCATTAAGAAAAATCCTACGAAGTGGGAGAAATTCAAGGCAGAGAAGAAAGCGGAGCGATTGGCGCGACTGCAGGAGAAAGCGACGCGTCTGGGCATTCAGACACAAGGCAAAACAGCCAAGCAGCTTCGCGAGGAAATCCACGCAGCCTGCAAGGAACATGGCATGAAGAAGGACCAGAAGGAGAAATCCAAGTCCTACTCAGCTTCATAGTAAGCAGCTGAGAACAAGGGCCGTCTCAACAGTCGCAAGTCGACGGTGAGGCAGCCCTTTTTTTATTTTACTGTGGAGAAGCCGTGCGGCGGATCTAGTCGAAGCGGAATGCTGCCTAAAGTGCAACATATGCGCTTCGAGCGGACCCTGATTCACAAGATGTTGCTTGAAAAGCAACATTTTCCCTCAGATGAGTGGCTTAATGGACAGGTAGAGGCGGTAATGTTGCAGAATAGGCAACAATTCAACGATTTCACCGGATAAGCCTCTAAAATGCTGCAGGAAATGCATCATTTCCACAAACCACCAAAAAAAAAGCTAAGCGCATGCCAGCCGCGCTTAGCTCTTTTCCATTACACCTCTACCGTCGCCGCCGACGATTGTGCTTGAAGCTTGCGGAACACCTCATAGCTTCTCCGAGCGCATTCCGAAATCGCAATCGGATGGAAGCCGGTCACTTCCGCGTACAGCTTATCGTTCAGCGGTGCCGTCCAAGAGGCAGGCAGCGCGACGGCCCCCAGCATCGCGCCGAGGATGGAGCCGACAGTCGCGCCGTTGCAGTCCGTATCCCAGCCGCCGAGAACGGCCGTCGTAATGCCTTTCTCGAAGTCGCCGCCGGAGTAGAGCAGAGCAGCCGCGCAGAGCGCCGCATTATTGTTCGTATGCACGGCGTCGTAATGCTTGAATGCTTCCCAGATGCGGCTGACCAGCTCGACTTGATCTGACGTCGAATCCGCAATCTCCACGGCGAGCCGCACATCATGGGCGAGCCGGCTTCCCGCCGGGATCACGCTGAGCCCGATCTCTACGATGCGGCGAACGTCAGTCTCTACGAAAGCAGCGGCTATCATCGCCGAGCAGAACATCGCGCCATAGATGCCGTTCTTCACATGGGAGAACGAGGCATCCTTCCAGGCGAGCTCCGCCGCCAGCTCAGGATTCCCCGCGGCGCCGTACGCGTAACCATCGACGCGGATTTGCGCGCCGATCCATTCCCGGTACGGATTCAGATGCGTTCTCACCCAATCCTTGGAAGCTAGACGCTCCTCCAAGCTGGAATCGCCGATATGCGAGGTTACTTGGGCGAAGTTCAGATAGGCCTGCGTTTCCGCCGTACAGACCTGTGCGTAGCTGAGCTTCCTGTGCCACATTTTGCCGACATCCCACGAGTCGAAATCGGTTCCGCGTTCCTCCAGCATATGAAGGCCGAGCACGGTGTAGCGAATGTCGTCATCCGTTTCCATATAAGCGATATGCTCGCGCGTGCTCGCTTTGCACCACAGCGAAATATGCAGATCCGGATAGTCCGCGATACTGGCGGACTCAACAGGCGTATACCCTTGAATCGGCCAAGCATCGGCGCCTTCGAACCACAGCTTCACGTTCGCCCAGCCGGGTCTGCCGCCGGAACCGTTCATGTACGGACCTGCTTCGAGGGGCTTGCCGAGCGCGCAGCCGACGGAACGGCCGAGCCATGCGCCGTTAAACTTGTCGAGCCATTCGCCTTCGCTTAACGAAGGCGTCGCAATTGCCGGTCCTACCGGGCTTTCGGCACGGATCGTCTCCAGATCGGAGGGCTCCGAGTAAGGGAAATCCGCGCGAATCGGCAGTGCCATCAATTCGCTGTAGATGCCCATCAATGCGGATTCGTTACTGCCATCCGCTTTAGACGCCGCCTCCAGCTTCTCTGCGAAACCGGTCACGTCACAGCCTTCTTCACCGCGCTGTTTCAACTCTTCTTGGATCAATGAAAATAAGGGAGCCCAACCTGCCATATAGCATTCACCAGTCCTCTCTAACGTATATATTTATTGTAACGGACAATGATAGACGCATCTTCTCATGGGGCAGGCGGGAAACTCTCATTTTTTGCGGGAACGGCATCCGGGTCGAGGCCGAGCGTTTGTCGGTAATGAACCGGTGAAATGCCCGTCGACTCCTTAAATACCCGATAAAAGGTAGCCAGACTCTGGAAGCCGCATTCGAAACCGATGTGAGCCACCTGCTCGTCTGTGCCGGCAAGCAGCCGTTTCGCTTCTTGCACCCGGAGCATAGCGACATAGTCGGCGAAGCGGCGGCCCGTTGTCTCGTGAAACACGCGGCTGGCGCGCGAGACGCTGATGCCAAGCTCCTGGGCAATATCCTGGAGACTGATCGATTCGCGGTACCGCTGCTCCACCAGCGCGGCCAGCGCCTTGGTCTGATTGACCGATTGCACCATCATTCGCTGCTGCGAAGCGCTAAGTCCACTATGGTAATGCCGCAGGAGTAAGCCGCACAGCTGGATGAGCGCACTCTTGGCCAGCGCGATATAGCCGGGCTTTCTTTCGCGCAGCTCCCGTTCAATCGTGATCATCCATGGCGCGATGGCCGCAGCGAGAGCGGTATCGGCTGCAATAAGGTTGCTGAAATGCTCCGAGTGGTACGAGAAAGGAAGCAGCAGGCTCGGATCTTCCTTCATGAGCAAGTCACTGTCGAAATTCAGGAACAGGTAATGACTGGGATGAAGAGGATCGGACTGCGCGATATGCAGCTCCTCATTATTAACGAGAAAGAAGTCGCCTTCCCGAACATGATACTGCTTATTTCCAAAATAAAACGTACCCGTCCCCGACAGACATAGCCCCATTTCCAAACTTGTATGCGCATGCAAAGGCTGTCGATAAGCTTTAGGTGTCCAATAGAAGGCGTTAATCGGAATTTCATGCTCATAAGTGATCGTAAGCTTCATTGCCGGCGGGATCCTCCTTCTTACAAAGCGATGATAGCTGGATACCCTGAAAGGCTCTCCTTTTAGGGGCAAACCAATTGTGCAGAATCGGTTTTGACGATACTATTGGGATAGATAAGAGGTGAAACATGCATCATATGCGCTTCAAATGGAGTTACCTTGCAGCAATAGCCGTTTCACTGGCGCTTTGGGCCGCCATCATCCTGGGCGTGAAGCATCTGCTGCGCTAGAAAGATGTCAATCGCACGGGGGTTCCCGGGGCGAATGGCATCTTTTTATTTTCCGTAGAATTAAAGCATACCATCTTGCAACAATCGGTCAACCAAATTACACTGATAGGCGAGTAGTACTAGGACCTATACCAGCAATGATAGATGAACCGGAGGAGACAGTGGGATGAAGGCATTAAGCGCAACGGAAAAATGGTCTTACGGATTAGGCGCACTTGGGCAAAACCTGATTTATGGGCTCGTAACTACATTCCTCATGGTTTTCTACACGGATGAGTTTGGCATCAATGCCGCGATTGTCGGTACGTTGTTTCTGATTGCAAGGATTTGGGACGCCGTGCTTGATCCGGTTGTAGCTGTATTTATCGACCGCGTCAATACGAGATGGGGGAAATTCAAACCGTTCGTCCTGCTGGGAGGCATGATCGTCGCATTGCTGACCGTAATGTGCTTCTACGCCCCCGACTTCAGCATGCCAATGAAAATTGTCTACATCTATGTCACGTACATGCTCTGGAACACTGCGTATTCCCTATTCGACGTACCGTACTGGTCCATTGCGCCAACGCTAACGAACGACCCGGCGGAACGCACCAAAATTATCGCCTTTCCCAAAATTCTCGGTGCAGTCGGCATCATCATTGCCAGCGGTGCGGTCAGTCCGCTTGTGAAGGCGCTTGGCGGCGACAATGATGCAAGCGGTTACTTGTGGACGGCGATTATATTTGCGCTCATCTGTGTGCTGCTTATTATGCTGATGTTCCGCAACACGCACGAGCGATTGGTTGGAACAAGAGCGGAGCATGAGTCGCTGAGAGCCAGCGTAAACGTGGTCATTCGCAATAAACCTCTGCTTATTGTGACGCTTGCGAGTTTCTTCGCCACAACGCCCTTGGTGCTGAAGAATACGATGGCGATTTATTTTATGAAATATAATGCGGGTGACGAGGACAAGCTCCCGCTGTTTCTGTTAAGCGCGATGCTTCTGATGCTCGTGGCCATGGGCATTACGCCGAAGATAGCAGCGAAGCGAGGAAAGAAAACGACCTTTATCATCGGCGGTATCATTGGCATTGTGGCGAATACAGCGCTCTTCTTTATCCAACCGGAGAATACGGCCGTTCTGTTCGCTGTGAATGCGTTCAGTATGTTCGGTCTCGGTTTTATCCTTGTCCTGATCACTTCCATGCAGGCGGACACGACCGAGTATGCCGAGTGGAAGACAGGGAAACGTTCGGAGAGCATTGTAACCTCGGTCGGAACGTTCAATGCGAAGCTTTGCTCTGCGATCGCAGGCGCCATAGCGGGATACGGACTTTCGCTATCCGGTTATGTAGCGGATCAAGACCAAACCGATTCCGTGCTGACAGGCATTCATCTGATGATGTCCGTCTTGCCGGCAATCGGCTTGCTGCTTTGTGTCCTCTGTATCTCGTTCTATCAGCTGTCCGAACGTCGTTACGCAGAAATGATGGTAAGCTTGAATGCGAGGAAAAAAGGTTCATAGATAATTACATAAAACCCCAGTCAATGTAGACGGCTTGTCATATAATACAGCATGTCTACTTGAAAGGAGTTGATTTGCGCATGGCTTATTCAACAGGCGTAGTTACCAATACAAGAGCGACCGGAACTGCGGCAACCAATATCGTCGTGAACACGAGAAATCTGGACACCGATGATTCCGTTTGGATTACGGTACAAATATTCGCCTCTGTCGATTCCAGTGACTTCTATACGGCGTATTACTCCATGTATGAAGTACTCGAAGATTCGTACGACGTGCGGGAATTTTATATTGCAGGGAATGTCACGTATGAAGTGCAATTGTCGGTGACTGTAGAAGCAGGGGTTCCGAATGCGCTGATGTCCGTAACCGGACTCGACGAATTCGGCAACTTAGTCGAAGACCAACGCTTTACGCAAGCTGATCTGACTTTCATTACCAGCCTTAGCCCTGTACAACTGTAACCCCAAATTAAGATGGCTCGTTTGCAGAAAGCTGCGAACGAGCCATTTTTCAATTTCTAAGAATGTATAAGTTTCAGATCGTCAGCCGATTCACCTTGTTTCATAATAAGTGCGATCAATCGGCTGACTGCATCTTCCTGACCATGCTGCCGCATGCGATCTTTGATCGCATCCCGATCGCTATACAGCCTGGCAAGCCGCGATAAGAATACATCATCGGTCAGCTCTTCCTCCTGCAGGACTTCGCAATAGCCGGATTGCCGGAACGACTCGGCATTCAGAATTTGATCGCCGCGGCTGGCTTCCTTCGAAAGCGGAATGAGCAGCATCGGCTTGCAGAGCGCGAGAAACTCGAAGATCGAATTCGAGCCGGCCCGCGAAATGACCAGATCCGTACAAGCGAGCGCATCAGCGAGCTCATCATGGATATATTCATATTGCCGGTAGCCGGGGATGCCTTCGCAGCTTGCAGCGAGCTCCCCTTTGCCGCAAATATGAATGATTTGATACGTCCGCGTAAGCTCGGCAACATTGCGCCGAATCGTTTCGTTGATGCGCTGGGAACCGAGACTTCCGCCCATTATGAGAAGGACGGGCTTGCCCGGTGTGAACTTGCACCACTTGATGCCTTTCCACGCGCTCCCATTGCGCAGCTCATTGCGAATGATTGGCCCGACATGGACGGCTTTGTCGCCTTTAATATGCTTGGCCGTCTCCGCGAAGGTGATGCAGATCCGTTTGGCGAACGGTCCTGCTATCCGGTTAGCAAGGCCGGGGGTCAAATCCGATTCATGGATGATGACCGGCACTCGGTTCAGCCAAGCGCCGATGACGACCGGGACGGAGACGAAGCCGCCTTTGGAGAAGAGCACGTCTGGCTTTAATCCTCGGATTAGGCGGTATGCCTGGAAGACCCCTTTGACGACACGGAAAGGATCTTTCACATTCTCCAAATCGATGTAGCGGCGCAGCTTGCCTGTCGAGATGCCGTAATAATCGACGCCTGTGAGTCGGCTCACGAGCTGCTTCTCAATCCCGTTCTTAGAGCCGATATACGAGACCTTCCAGCCTCGGTCGAGCAGTGTGGGGATTAGTGCCGTATTTACGGTCACATGTCCTGCTGAGCCGCCGCCGGTAAACAGAATATGGCGCGGCTTCGTTTCCCGCGGTGGGGAAAGGGGGTGTTTTGGCATGAAGGGCACTCCTTGATAAAATCATTATGTTAAGCGTACCACAAGTTTCAATAAGTAGGGAGAAGGATGAGAACGTTACATGACCGTTTCCTATATCTTAGAACACTATGCGCGTAAGCAGGGAGAACATGACAACATATTGTCACCGGATGAAGCAGCCGTTCTTTTTTGGACAGCGGATTGCTTGACAATGAAAATGAGATTCATTATCATGCATGTAGTACAGAAATCTTTCATCACCAGGGGGCAGTTACATTGTTTAAGACAGGTTCGGTTAGAAAGTTTAGTTTGATCATGACCGGATTGCTGGCATTGATGCTGGTTTTATCCGCATGCGGCAACAAATCCGAGAACAACAGCGGCAACACCGCTACTGAGAATGCTGGCAACACCGCAACCGAGAACGCCGGCAACAACACGGCAGCTGAGCCTCCAACCGAGAAAGTGGTTAAGGATGCAATGGGCCACGATGTTACCATTCCTGCTGAACCGAAGCGCATCCTCGCTTCTTACTTAGAAGATCCGGTAGTAACGCTAGGCAAGACACCTGTTGCACAGTGGTCTGTAGCAAACGGCATTCAAGATTACCTGGCACCGCAATTGAAAGATGTGCCTACAATCGGCTGGGATCTGCCTGTTGAGAATGTACTGAGCTTAACACCTGATCTGATCATTGTCGGTTCCGAGTCCGCAGTACAGAAAGGGCTTTACGAGCAATATGCGAAGATCGCTCCTACTTACGTGCTTGGCGACAAAGTAAACAACGACTGGCGCGAAACGCTCAAAACAATCGGCGGTCTGCTCAATGAGAGCGAAAATGCAGAGAAAGCAATTGCCGAATACGATCAGAAAGCAGCTGACACGAAAGCGAAGCTCGCCGGTGCGATCGATAAGCAATCCGTGGCCGTTCTATGGCTCGTAGCGAAGAATTTCTACATTGTAGACGAAACGAAATCAAGCGGCGCGGTTCTGTACAAGGATCTTGGTCTAACGCCTCCGAACCTGGTTAACGAAATTCCGGAGAAGTCCAAAGCTTCTTGGAATCCGGTAGCGATGGAGAAGCTTGCCGAGTTGACAGCCGATCACATCATCCTTGTGAACAGCGACAAAACAGATGCGGCCGAAACCTTGAAAAACCCGGTATGGAAGAACATTCCTGCCGTGAAAAACAACCATGTCTATGAAGTTCCGGCTTCGAGCGCATGGCTGTACTCCGGCAAAATCGCCGGTGAGCAAATGATGGACGATGCAGTTAAGCTGCTCGTGAAATAAGTAGCTTGAATAGAAGCGTGCAATTCCTTTCATTCCCAATGAATAGGAGCTGCACGCTTTTTTTTGTACCTCGGCATTAAGGACACTGACAGCGGTTTCATCATATGTGCTATAATCGGAATTGGAGTTGAAACGTTTCAATATCGATCGAGGCAGGATGACAGACTATGAATGTGTTGCGCAAGCTGCCCATCAGAGGGCAGATGTTTCTCATTGCTACCTTAACAATGGGCTTAATTATCGCCATTCTGCTGTTTAACTACAGCCGGAGCGCTGCCTTTCTGACCAAGAACAATGAAGTCTATACCAACGATATGTTCAGCCAGATTGAACAAACGATTCTATCGAATTATGATGTCGTGAAATGGTTGACCTACAATGTCGCCTATAATAAATCCATCCAGGATTATTTGCTGGATGAGGATCCCTTATCCAAGCTGCAGCGTTATCCGACGTTGAAGAATTTGTTTATCAACTTATCTACGGTTAAGCCGGGGATCTTGGATTTCCTGATTATCGGCAAGAATGGCGAAACCTTCTCGCTGCAGGGCAGTACGCTGAATCAGATTAACGTCACAATGCCGAAGAAGGCGGATTCGTATTTCTCAGCCATCCAAACCTGCAAGAACATCGGAATCGAGCGATACTGCTTCGCTGTCGGTACGAACATATTCTCGAGCGACATTCATAACCGCTATACCAACGAAATCGGCCAGATCGTCCTGCTTATCGACGCGACGACGCTTACCGGCGGCTATGATATCAAATCCCTCCAGCCCGGAACGAGCGTGTACCTGCTGGATCGGAATAACACGATATTCATGAGCAATGTTCGCCATAAGATCGGACAACCATTCAGCTTTCCAAGCAACGGACTTGAGAGCGGCATTGTGGAGCTGGATGGTGAGCTGCAGCATATTCAAGTGAAGGAGCTGCCCCAGATCGGCGGGAAATTCGTCCGCTTGATTCCGGATGATGTCTTCTTCAAGGATATCCGCAAGCTGCGTAAGCAGACTGTTATCGCGTTAACCGTCGGGATCTTGCTGCTCCTCATTCCGTTTTTCCTTATTTTGAACAATATGATTTTGCCGCTGCGCAAACTTTATCACTATATGAGAATCCATCATAAAGAAGATTTGAACAAACGGGTAGACCTGCAGGGCTCGGCTGAAGCCGAGGTTATCGGCATCCGGTACAATCAAATGCTCTCGGACGTGCAGGATCTTACCGGGCAGCTCGTCGATTCCAATGATCGGCTGTTAAAGTCGGAGATCGAGAAGAAGCGGGCCGAATTCGATTTTCTGAAGAGCCAAGTCAATCCGCATTTTCTCTACAACACGCTGGATACGATTCGCGGGCTTGCTTCCGAGCGCGGCGTGCCGGAAATTCGGGAGATGACCGGGGCGTTGTCGCGGATATTCCGCTACAGCATCAAAGGACAGGACACCGTATCGCTATCGGATGAAATCCGCATTGCGGAAGCTTATATGAACATACAGATGATTCGATTCTCCCATCGTTTTGCCTTTAAGCACGAGATCCCGGAGTCATTGAAGGGAACGATTGTACCGAAAATGATCCTGCAGCCGCTCGTCGAGAACGCTGTCTTTCACGGTCTGGAGCCGAGATACGAACAAGGAACGCTGACAATTACCGCTCATTACGATCTGAACAGCGGACATGATCTTATCCTGACGGTCAGCGATGACGGCATCGGTATGTCGGAGGAGAAGCTGGCCGGTTTGAAGACCCGGCTTCATGCAAGGAATCGTGGGACGGATTCCGGCAAGGAAGCCGGCGTAGGACTGCTGAATGTCCATCATCGATTGCAATTCCAATATGATCAAGATTACGGATTGGATATTTGGAGCCGAGAAAATCAAGGAACTGTCGTTACGATCCGGATCCCCATTCAGATGGAAGGGAGGGCTGACCATGTATAGAGCTATGATCATTGATGATGAGCAGTGGGTCGTGAAGAATCTGCTGGATGCCATCGAGTGGTCTCGCTATGGTTTTGACATTATCGCTACCGAAACGCAGAGTCCAAGAGCGCTTCAGCTCATGCAAGAGCTCAATCCCGATTTGGCGTTCATCGATATTCGGATGCCGCAGATCAGCGGCTTGGAGCTCATTAAGAAATGCAACGAGCTGCAGCTGGACACGCTCTTCATTGTCGTCAGCGGCTTCGCGGAGTTCTCTTACGTGCAGAAATGCATGAACTTAGGGGCGATCGGGTATTGCCTGAAGCCAATTGAGGAAGAGGAGATCATTCCGCTGCTCAAGAAAGCCAAGGAGAGGCTGGATGAACGTTCGGCCAAGGATGTGCCTTCCGTGCTGGAGTGGATTGTGGAGGATAAGCAAGAGGGCAGCGAGCGGGTAATGAAGCTGCTGAGCAATGCCGGCTTTGATGCTGCAAACGGCTTGCGCGTCGTCGGCGGTTTGGATGTTACGGACGCGAATCTGCTTCGTCCGTATCGTCACTTGAAGCTGAGCGCTGGCGGCGGTAAAAGCATGTATATTGCGACGGAAGAGGATCAGCCTGTATCGCTGTACGAGCATTTGGCGAACAGCCGCGCCACCTTCCGCGGCATCGGAATCAGCGGATTATTCCATCATGTTTCAGAGCTGAAGGGAGCTATTGAGGATGCTGAAATGGCAGCCTTTCAATACTTTATAACCGGCGAGCCAACCGTACTCCAAGTTGGGGAGTCGAAGGGCTTCTCGGACTTCAAGCAGCTGCCCGCTGCGCTTCAGAATCGCAACTTGTCTGAATTGATGGCCTTATATGATCAATATGAGCAGTTGTTTCGTACCGGTTGTTATCAGATCAAGCATGCCTTCTTCCTCCATAACACCGTATTAACGACCATTATTCACTCGCAGAATCACGATTCGGAGAAGCTTGCCAGATACCTGCTGGTCGACTATGAACGATTAATCGAGCGGTATCAGGATATCGGGGAATTGATCCAAGATTTGAAACGGATGTCCGGGGCGTACTTGGGCGGCATGTACCATCAAGGGCATTTCCGCAGCGAGTCATTCGTTGCCGTCATTGAGTACGTGAACAATCATTACCACGAGAATCTCTCGCTTCAGATGCTGGCGGATGAATTTTATATGAACCGGAATTATATCAGTCAGCTGTTTATCAAGCATGTCAGTCAATCGTTTACGGATTACCTGGCTGAGCTTCGCGTCCGCCATGCCTGTGAGCTGCTGAGGAACAGCAACCTGCCGATCCACCGGGTCGGGGAGCGTGCCGGCTATCCGGATGCTTATTACTTCAGCAAAATATTCAAGAAAATTGTCGGCAAGACGCCGCGGGAATATCGGGCGAGCATGTGAAGACGGCATCCAGCCGTCTTTTTTCATTTCAGCAAGGTTCTTCTTGTGAAAATAGACAATGATTATTTATTTTTGTCTATTTGTTAGATCTAAGGACATAGAGCTCCCGAAATCTCCGAGTATAAGGACAAAAGCAGCTATGTTCTGTACATGGGAAGCGCTTTCATTTGCGGCTAATATAAGTCTATACCAAACAGTACAGCAGGTAAGACGACATATGCATATTGGAGATGGTTCAATTGAACGGTACAGTGCTTTGGAAACGGATCATGCAGTATAAAATGTTTTATTTGTTCTTAGTGCCCGTTGTCGTCTATTATGCAATCTTCGCGTACATCCCGATGTACGGCGTCACGCTCTCCTTCAAGAAATTCATGTACAACAAGGGTATACTGGGCAGTCCATGGGTGGGACTGGACAACTTCCGATACATTTTCAAGTATTCCGACTTCTGGACCGCGTTCCAAAATACGATCGTCATCAGCATCGGCAGGCTGATCATCGAGTTTCCGATGGCCATTATCGTAGCGCTGCTGCTTAACGAGGTTGCAGGCTCCAAGCTGAAGAAGCTGTACCAAACCGTTTTCACGTTTCCTCATTTCCTGTCTTGGGTCGTGCTTGGCGGTATTCTCGTTAATATCCTCGGTAACACGGGTGCGGTGCATCTGGTGCTTTCGCATCTTGGGCTTGAGAATGTCAGCTTGCTGTCGGATCCGGATACGTTTAGAGGCTTGCTCTATACGACGAATATATGGAAAGAAGCGGGCTGGGGCGCGATTATCTATCTTGCCGCTATAGCGGGGATCAGTCCGGAGCTCTACGAAGCCGCTTATATGGATGGCGCGAATAGATGGAAGCAGATGCTTCACATTACATGGCCTTCAATTAACGGCGTTGCCGCGATGATGCTTATCCTGGCCGTCAGCGGAATTATGAACGGCGGCTTTGATCAAATTTTCAACCTGTACAGCCCCGGCGTTTACGATGTTGCGGACATTCTCGATACGTTTATGTACCGGCTCTCGTTCTCCGGCAGAGTAAATCTTGGTTTCGGCATTATTACGGCAGTCGGTCTGTTCAAGTCGGTTATCAGTTTGGCCCTCTTACTGCTTGCTAACTATTTCGTGAAACGTATGGGTCAGGAGGGGCTGATGTAATGGCAGAAGCTACAATTGTAAATCAGAACGCAGGAGCACAAGACGAGCATCGTTTGGCAAACAGGGGAAAGAGCAGTGCGGACATCGTCCTGCATGCTATATTCATTCTCGCGGCGCTGGCAGCGATATTCCCTTTCTACACGGTATTAATCAGCTCTTTCGGAACGCCGACCGGCTTGATCTGGCCGACGGCCTTTACGCTTGAAGGCTATGAGCAAATTATTAAATACGGTGTCGGCAGAGCCTTTACGGTCTCGATATCCGTTACACTCATTGGAACGTTCCTCAGCTTGTTCTTAACAACGGTAGCCGCTTACGCACTAAGCAAGAGAGGCATGCCGGGCTGGAAATATATTATGGGCTTTATTATCTTCACCATGTTCTTCGGAGGCGGACTCATCCCGTATTACTTGACGATTAAGGGTGTTGGCTTACAGAACAGCTACTGGGTTATGATTCTCCCATCGGCGCTCAATACGTTCTACATTTGGATTATGCTCTCCTTCTTCCGGGATTTCCCGTCAAGTCTGGAGGAGTCGGCTAAGATTGACGGGGCGGGCGATTTCGCGATTCTGATGCGTATCGTCATTCCGACCTCGATGCCTGTCATTGCTTCCATCTCGCTCTTCTACGCGGTGGATCGCTGGAACGACTGGTATACGCCGATGCTGTTCTTGACCGATGCGGACAAATATCCGATGCAGCTTATGCTGCGCAACATGTTGACCAGTATTTCTCAAATATTAAGCATGAATAACGGCGTATCGGTTATCGACCAATCGAAAGTGAAAATTCCGCAGGATTCGCTCAAAATGGCAGCCATTATGGTAACAAGTCTGCCGATCATGGCCGTCTATCCCTTCCTGCAAAAGTATTTCACCAAGGGGGTGATGATCGGTTCGATCAAAGGATAACTCCTTTGAAGCTGATTACCGGTAACGGGGCCTTGAAAGAAGATACATTACTTGAGGGGGATATAAGAGATATGAAGAACAGAAAAGCTCTTACCGTAGGTCTTAGCACGGCGCTGCTTGCAACCGGTTTGCTGACAGGCTGTGGATCGAACAATGATGCAGCGAATAACAACACAGGCAATACGGCGGCTACGAATAATGCTGCTTCGAACACTGGCAACGGCAACGCTGCGGAGGCTGATCTTTTCAAGGATCATCTGGAAGTGTCCATTGCGTACTTTGATATCGCATCTGCGATCAAAGAGGGCCAAGAGGACGACCTGCTGAAGATGATTCAAGAGAAATTCAATATTACCATTAAACCGGTTAACGAATCGTGGAGCGATTACTCCGACAGAACAAAGCTGTGGGCCGCTTCCGGTCAACTGCCCGATGCCTTCTTCTCGGATGCAACAAGCGGCGACTTGTTCAATCAATGGGTAGATCAAGGCATCATTAAAGCGCTGCCTGACGATATGAGCAAATTCCCGAATTTGAAGAAATACATCGATCTTCCGGATGTTCAAGGCGCGAATGCAGCCGATGGCAAGAGTTACTTCGTGCCAAGAATGCTCGCTAACCGCAACGAGCTGCCGAATGACCGCGGTATTCTGATCCGTAAGGATTGGATGGAAGAGCTGGGTCTTAAAGATCCAACGACTTACGATGAACTGAAAAACGTATTGAAAACGATAGCCGACAAGAAAGGCGTTATCGGTCTTACGACAAATAACATCGGCTGGACGCACGACAGCGTCTTCCACAACGTCGCTCCGGGCGGCGGCTGGTGGCAGAAGGTAGATGGCAAATGGATTCCGGGCTGGATGACGGACGGATATGCCGAAGTGGTTGAACGGGAGCGCGATCTGTTCAAATCCGGTCTGATGGATAAGGACTTTGCTGTTCCTAATATGGACGCTGACGGCAAGTTTAACCAAGGTAAAGCAGCTGCAATCGTAACGACGGTCAAAACGATGACAGGCATGATTCCGGGCTGGACAGCAGCTAATCCGGGTTCGAAAATTATCGACCATGTCAAAATCTTGCCGAACATCCCGGCAGCCGATGGCAAGAACTACCTGTACGGTTATTTCGACTACTGGTCCGGCACGCTCTTTAACGGAGAAGTCAGCGATGAGAAACAAGAGCGCATTCTTGCCCTGCTTGATTGGCTCGCTTCGCCGGAAGGCCAGAAGACGGTATTCTACGGTCTTGAAGGCGTGGATTGGGAGCCGAACGGCGATAAAATCATTAACAAACATGCAGGCGAGAAGGATTTCGATCTAGCTAAGAAATACCCGTCCACAACGGTGTTCAACGGTCTGTCCATCTGGACGGATGGCGTGCGCTACATCGATGGCTACGGTTCGACGGAGACGGAGCAGGTTCAACAATATCTGGACGGCGTTGAGGCGGAAGCGCTCAAAACCGGAGAGAAAGCGCCTGTTAACTGGGTTGTCAATTCGTACGCAAGCTCGCTTAGCACGGGCGGCGGAGACATCGACGGTTTGGTAACGAAGCTGGTCATGGGCAATGATGACATTAAAGCAGCGCTCAAGCAATTTGCCGATGAGCAAATGGGACTTGGCTTGCAGGATGCCATTGATAAAGTGAACGAGAAGTTCAAGGATGAGAACTAAATAGAAGTGGATTTGGAGTGGAAGCCTGATTACAGGTTTCCACTCTATCCTTTTAGGCCCGTGCTAAGGCACAACTAAACTAGCTTTGAAACAAATTATTGAAATCGTTTTCAAAGGATGGTATCTTAAAACTAAGGCACCAAAAAAAGCGTATTCATGACTGTATCTACCAGTCGCTGATTAAGTGTCATAAACTTAGAGAAAAGGCGAATGCATAATGGACATTAAGATTGTAGATGTCGCAAAAATCGCTAACGTTTCTCAAGCGACGGTTTCCCGGGTGCTTAACAACAATCCGATCGTGAAACCGAAAACGAGAGACGCGGTTCTCAAAGTCATTGAGGACCTGAAGTATGTCCCGCATGCCGCAGCCAAGAATTTAAGGCAGCAGAAAACGATGACCATTGGCGTTATCGTGTCGGACATTAAGGTTTCCTACAATGCGGATATCGTGAAGGGCATTCAGAACAAGGCTTACTCGCAGAAGTATAAAGTCGTTATCTGTGATACCCAGAACGATATGGAGATCGAGCGGGAATATCTGCGTCTGCTCACGGATCGGAGTGTCGATTGCCTGATCCTGGTCGCCTCGCTGCTGCCGGAGAAGGAAGTGCTGAACGTTGCCGAGAGAGGCTATATGGTTGGCCTTGTCGGTCGCAGCATTGATCATGAGAACGTGTTTAACGTACATACGGACAATGTAAAAGCAGCCAAAGAAGCGGTTGAGCATTTGATTGCGCAAGGGCATCGGGATATCGTTTTCCTTAGCGGCTATGCCAATGCAAAGGACAGCTACGATCGCCTGGAAGGGTACATTAAAGCTTTAGGCGCACATGGAATCCCTTTTCGACCGGAGCTTGTCGAGAATGGCAACTTCAACGAAACCGGCGGTTATGCGGCGATGAAGCGGCTGAAGGGGAAGGGTGCAGTGTTCACGGCCATCTTCTCGGCCAATGACGAAATGGCGCTAGGTGTATACGAATACTGCAATGAAGCGGGGATCGGCATCCCGAGCGAATTGGCGATTATCGGCGTCGATAACGACAGGGTATCCAAGTATTTGACCCCTTCGTTAAGTACGATTAATCAACCGAAGAATGACATGGGCTCATTAATTGCGGATAAACTGATCCGCAGCATGAACGGCGTGTTTGATTTGCCCCGCGTATCCATCGTGGATTCTCAATTGATCGTGCGTCAGTCATCGGAGTTTAATAGAGCGTGACATTGCGTTTCTATTGAGTGAAATTGAAATCGATTTCACTAAAAATTCGGACATAAGACCTATTGAATCGTTTCTAATGGATTAATTTATGAAATCGATTCCAATTTTTTCGAAGGCGAGCAGCCTTCCGTTACTATCGGATACATTACACTTTATGTGTGTATCAACATAAATCGAAGTGGGGGATTCTCAATGAAATCCGGCAAGTTTGTCACTGTGTTTATGATTCTCGCAGTTGTATCGTCCATGCTGGCAGGATGCTCAGGCAAGAACAATTCGAACGGGAATGCCGCTGATAATACAGCGAGCACGGAGCCGGCCAACGAACAGGCTAATGAGCCGGCAACCGAAGCAACGAACGCACCGGAAGAGAAGCCGGCATGGATGACGGAGAAGTTTACGTTGAAATATGCCGACGGCGGCGACAGCAAGATCGAAGATGACATGATGAAGGCTTTCATGGAGAAATATCCGAACATCACCGTCGAGCATGACAAGAGCATCACGTTCCCGCCTGAGCCTACGCTGACGGCAGCAGCTGCAGCAGGCACGATGCCCGACGTTTTCGGGATGAAAGATATCCCACTGGCGATCACAAGCGATTGGCTGCTCGATCTGAGCCCTTACTGGGATAAAGACGAGGAGTCCAAACAGGTGTATAAGAACCTTGCCGAAATGGCCGTATTTAACGGAAAACGTTATGCGATGGCAAACTTCCAATTCGCGGAAGGCGTATTCGTGAATAAAACGTTGTTTGAGAAAAACAATGTGCCGTTGCCTAGTTACAACTGGACGTTCGACGAAATGATCGATTTGGCGAAGAAGTTCTCGAAGCCGGATCAACACTACTATGGTATCGGCGGACCTTGGGGCGATCTGGCTTTCCAAGAGTGGGTACCGATGAACAACGATAACGAAATCGGTTGGAATACCTACGACGGAGAGAAGTTCCACTTCACGAATCAGCAGTGGATCGACGCCTACAACTTGAAACTGGAGCTTCGCCGCACGAAAGTCGACGATGTGATGACAGGCGAAGAGAAGAAGAAGCTATGGGGAGACGAAGGCTCTTGGACATTCCAAAAAGGACATGTTGCGATGGCAGTCGATTTCTCTTGGAATATGGGCTGGATCCCGGGGGAGATGAAGAAAGGCGGCGCAGGCGATGTTGATTTCTATCCGATGCCTGCCGGCAAAGCAGGTCAGCGCATTCCGACTATCGTAGACTTCGTAGGCGTTTCCTCTACGACGAAATATCCTGAAGCGGCTTACGAGCTTGCTAAATTCATGACTTGGGGCCAAGAAGGTTTCTTGAAGCGCATCGACATCGAGAAAGCAGCCGGACAGCCGGTTACGAAGTATCCGGTAGCCGATCAACCGGAAGTATGGGCGAAGCTGGAAGCCAACCTGACATTACCGGGCGAGAAAGAAGTCATGAAGCTGATGTCTAACGCGGTTCCTTATCCGATTGTTCCGGGCTGGAACGATTTCGCGGCATGGGATACCGAGAACAAGTTCACGGAGAAGCTGATGTCCGGTGAATATAAAGTCGCTGACAAAGCCAAAGAGTTCGAGGATAAAGTAAACGAGTTTGTTGCGAGCGCAAGAGCGAAGATGCTCGAGAATCAATAAATTTCATAGCAAATGTCGCCCATAAGTGTGAAAGATAACCTCTTTCACACTTATGGCATTAATAAGCATAGGTAGGGAAGAGACTATGAAAAAACCGTTTCGAACTTTAGCTTCAACATCGCTCATCGCATCTCTTATTATCGGAGCTTGTCATCCGCTGACAGTTGCAGCTGAAGGCGAAGCTGCCGCCAATGCACAATCTGCGCCGGCCAAGGCGGGGACAGCCGAAGTGAACCAGCTGGAGAAAACCTATTCTCAAATGCTGAAGGAATGGTCGAAAGTTCCTGTCATTCCGCATGTTGACCTGCTCGTGAAACCCAGTGCAGATCCCCTAAACGAAGACCTTGTTGTCGCAAAGCCGGGCAGCCAAGGTTATCCATCCGAAACCGTGCGACTCTCGCAAGGCTCGCAAGTGACCGTTCAGGTCGAAGTCGAGCAAGAAGGCCTTTATCAAATCGGATTTGATTATCTTGTAACCGATGACGGCATTATGTCGACGGAAGGTTATATTCAGGTCAATCACAGCTATCCGTTCTATGAAAGCCGTAGAATTCTGTTCCCTAATTTGTGGGAGAACCAGCTGCTCAAAGAAAAGTACGACCGTTACGGCAATGAATTGCTGCCCCGTCCGGAGAAGGTGAAAGTATGGCAGCATACATACGCGATGGACGCGAGCTACCTATATATGAAACCGCTTAAGTACAAATTGAACAAAGGTTTAAATACCATAACCATTGCCAGTACAAGAGGAGATTTGCTGCTGGGCAATATCACCGTAGACTCCCCTTCTGAGATAGATAGCTATGAGACATATTCGAAGCAGCAGAGGGCTGCGACAGATGACGGCGAGGTCATGCAGACACCGCTTGTCATCGAAGCCGAGAACCCGAAGTATAAGAACAGCTCCTCCGCGCGGGCCGTTCCGGTCCCGGAACCCGGCATGACGCCTTACGATACGAAGAGGCAGCTGCTTAATGCGTTTGGCGGCTCCTGGATGGACGGCGGACAAGCCGCTTCATGGGAGATCGATGCCCCGCATGACGGTTATTACAAGATTGCAATGAAGTATAAACAGGACAATTTGAAAGGCATGCCGGTATTTCGCGAAATTCATGTGGACGGCAAAGTTCCTTTTCAAGAGGCGGCGCACAGTGCGTTTCTCTACAGCAAGAAGTGGAAGAACGAGACGCTGGGCTCCGGCGATGAACCTTATGAATTCTACTTAACAAAAGGCAAGCACCTATTTACCATGACCGTTGATCTGGATCCGATCAGACCGCTGATCGAAGACATTGAGAGCCAAATGAAAGAGATCAGCCGACTGTCGCTGGAGATCAAGAAGCTGACCGGCAATCGCATGGATGCTTACCGGGATTGGAACCTGAAGGAGTATATTCCGAACTTGGATCAAACGCTGAGCACTTGGGCGGATCAACTCGATCAAGCATATGGCACGATTCAGAAGCTTAATCCCGAGCAGGATGAGATCGTCGAATTGATCAACCTTAGGACGGCGGCGAAGCAGCTTCGTTCGCTTGCAGAAGCACCGGATAAGCTGCCTAATCGAATGCCTCTATTCTCGGAGGGCGGGTCCTCCGTATCGCAATTGCTTGGCGACCTGCTGCAGCGTGTTTCGCAATCTCCGATGCTGATCGACAAGCTCTATGTTTACCAGCAAGGGAAGCTCCCCAAGGCAAACGCAGGTTTAATCACTCGCTTGAAAGAGTCGGTCAAACGCTTCTTCCTTTCGTTTACGAAACAGTCGTATTCCGCCTCGGCCAAGTCGAGCTCCGAGCTGAACGTGTGGATCAATCGCTCAAGGCCGGAAGTCGAACTGATGCAGAAGCTCATCGATGAGGAATTTACGCCGGAGACCGGTGTTGCGGTCAAGCTCTCGATTATGCCGGATCAGAACAAGCTTGTTCTGGCTAACGCCACGGGGAGTCAGCCGGATGCGGCGCTTGGCGTAGACAGCTGGATTCCTTATGATCTTGCCGTCCGTAATGCGGCAGTCGACCTGCGCAAATTCGACGACTTTGATCAAGTCGTGAAGCCTTTCTCCAAGGGCATGATGATTCCTCTTGCTTATGGGAACGGCATCTATGCGCTTCCCGAGACGCAGAATTTCTGGGTGATGTTCTACCGTAAGGATATTCTGGATAATTTGAAGCTTGCCGTGCCGGATACTTGGGATGATGTCGTCAACATGCTGCCCGAATTGCAGCGCTTAGGCATGAACTTCTTTGACCCGCTCGCGCAGTACAAAGGATTTAAACCTTTGAATGCTACAACCCCGTTCATCTATCAGGCGAATGGCGAATTGTTTAACAGCGAAGGAACGAAGACGGCAATTAACAGTGAGCAGGCGCTGAAGGGCATTAAGTTCATGACCGACTTGTTCACCATCTATAATCTGCCTCAGGATGTACCGAGCTTCTACCAGCACTTCCGGAATGGAACATTGCCTATCGGCATTTCTGATTTAACAAGCTATCTTCAGCTGAGAGCGGCTGCGCCGGAAATTGCGAACAGCTGGAAGATTGCGCTTCATCCCGGCATGCTCCAAGATGGCGTCGTGCAGCGCTGGTCACCGGCCGGCGGCGCGACGGGCATGATCTTTAAAGGATCCAAGCATGAGGATGAGGCATGGACATTCCTGAAATGGTGGGTATCCACGAGCGTTCAGGTGGAGTATGCGAACCTGCAGCAGACGACGTTTGGCCCGCTGTTTATGTGGAACAGCGCGAATATGGATGCTTTTGCCCAGTCCGCTTGGCCGGAGGAAGATAAGCAGATCATTCTCGAGCAGAGCAAGTGGGTACGCGAAGCTTCGCGTGTACCGGGCGCTTATATGGTTGAACGGGAACTCAGCAATGTGTATAACAGCGTCGTGTTCAGCGGAGATAATCCGCGTACCGCTATCGATGATTCCGTCATTCGCGCGAATCGCGAGATCGATAAGAAGATGGAGGAATTCGGGTTCTACAAAGACGGCAAACTCGTGAAACCGAACCCGGTTCCGACAATCAATACGATAGATAAGTGGGTTGAAAAGAAATGAAGAAACCAAAAAAATACGAAGCTTATTGGTATTTATCGCCTTATCTTCTGATGTTCTTCATGTTTATCGTCGTTCCCGTCTTAGTCGCGATCTATCTGTCGTTTACGAGCTTCAATACGATCGAGCTGCCCAAGTGGATCGGCTTCAAGAATTACACGGCAATCTTCACGCAGGACGACGTGTTTATGCAGAACGTCCTTCCCAATACGATTAAGTTCGCGCTTATCGTAGGGCCGGGCGGCTATGTCATCTCGTTTCTGCTCGCATGGATGCTTGCGCAAATTTCGCCCAAACCGCGGACCATACTGGCGCTGATCATTTATTCCCCGTCGATGACAATCGGCGTCGCGATGACGGTCGTTTGGTCGATCTTCTTCAGCGGGGATCAGACCGGCTATCTGAACGCGTTCTTGCTGCGCATGGGACTCATTAATATGCCGATTCAGTGGCTGCAGTCGCCGGAGTACTTAATGTCGATCATGATTATCGTTTCGTTATGGGGCAGCATGGGCGTAGGTTTCCTTGCGATGCTTGCCGGCGTGCTGAACATCGATCAATCGATCTACGAGGCCGGCTATATCGACGGCATCAAGAATCGATTCCAAGAAATCATTCATATTACGATTCCGTCGATGAAACCGCAAATGCTGTTCGGCGCCGTTATGGCGGTCGTGACGACCTTTCAATCCGGCGATCTCGGGGTGCAGCTCTCAGGCGGCAACCCGACGCCGCAGAATTCCGGGCAGGTAATGGTCAATCATATTGCCGATTATGGATTAATTCGCTATGAGATGGGCTACGCTTCAGCATTGTCGGTTATTTTGCTGGTTGGCATCTATGGATTGTCCAAGCTGTCCTGGAGGCTGTTTGGCGAGAAAGACTAAGAGGAGGTGCGCTGCATGTCTTATCAAGGCACAAAAATAAATCCGTCCAAATTCCACCCCAGCCAATTGAAATTCTACGTCATCTTAATTCCGCTTGCGATGGTGATGATGCTTCCGATCGTGTTTATCGTGTTTCATGCATTCAAGCCGGTCAATGAGCTGTTCGCGTTTCCGCCTCAATTTCTCGTTCATCATCCGACGCTTGCGAACTTTCAGCAGCTTGCGGGATTTACGGGCGATTCGGGGATTCCGTTCAGCCGATACGTATTCAATAGCTTGTTCGTCACGTTAAGCGTGATGTTTCTGTCGGTATTCATCAGCTCCTTAGCGGCATACACCTTGTCCAAAATGAAATTCAAGCTGCGTGCGACGTTGTTTGAGATTAATACGGTGGCACTCATGTTTGTTCCCATTGCCGTGCAAATCCCGCGGTTTCTGGTCGTGGACGAGAGCGGCATCATGGACACCTATTTGGCGCATATTTTGCCGCTGCTGGCAATGCCGATCGGTCTGTTCCTGCTCAAGCAGTTCATCGATCAGGTACCGGATGAATTGAAGGAAGCGGCGGTAATGGACGGCGCAGGCGAGTTTCTCGTATTCCGCAAAGTAATCCTTCCGGTCATTAAGCCGGCTTTGGCGACTGTAGCGATTCTGGCGTTCCAGGCAGTCTGGAATAACATAGATACATCGTCGTACTACGTGAACGATGAGAGCATGAAAACGGTGGGCTTCTATATGAGCACGCTGGTCAGCACGAATGGGAACACGGTTGCCGGTCAAGGGATGTCTGCTGCCGCATCGCTGCTGATGTTCCTGCCGAATTTGATTATCTTTATCTTCTTGCAAAGCAAGGTCATGAACACCATGGCACATTCCGGATTGAAGTAGGCAGGAGGCACTCATGAGAACGCGTTTATTATCCCTATCCATGCTTATGGCTGCATTTGCAATCTGCCTATCGCTGTTCCCGGGCATTGCACATGCGGAAGCAACCTATAAAACCTATTCGCAAGATGCGTTCCGGACACCCGATGCCTACGAGCCGGTAGGTGCGATCGAGAAAGCCGGGGACACCGATTTCTTGGGGCCATCGGATATTTACATAGATGAGAAGGACGTCCTCTATGTCGCGGATACGGGGAACAAACGAATTGTCGAGCTTACGAGAGACGGCAAGCTGCTTCGCACGATCGGCACGGACGTGCTCCAGTCGCCAACAGGCGTATTCGTGGATGCGAAAGGCGCGATCTTCGTAGCGGACAACGGGTTGGAGCAAGTCTTAAAGTTCAACAGCGAGGGTGCCGTGGTGCAGAAGTTTGGAAGGCCCGACTCGCCCTTGTACGGTAAAAGCACGCCGTTTAAACCGATGAAGGTTACCGTAGATAAACGGGGAAACGTCTATATCATTAGCGAAGGCACGACCAACGGGGTTATTCAAATGAGTCCGGCCGGCGACTTCGTAGGCTTCTTCGGGACCAACCAAACCCAGCCGACGTTAAAGCTGAGGCTGCAGCGGTTCTTCTTCACGGAGAAGCAGATGGAGAAGCTGTTCAAGAGCGTACCGAACACGCCAACGAACATCGCCATCGATGCAAAAGGATTAGTGTACACCGTTACGCAGGGGGATGCGAGCGAGTCGATCAAACGGCTGAACATTTCCGGGTATAACCTGCTTCCTTCGGGGATATTCTGGGATCCCACCTATACGGACATGTTCGTTTCCGCCAGCGGCAATATATTCTTAGTCAGTCAGAAGGGATATTTCTATGAGATCAGCTCCGAAGGCGACTTGCTGTTCCAATCGGGCTCCCCGGACGACGGCAAATCACGCAGAGGGTTGCTGCTGAACGGGTCGGGCATCGCGCTTGACTCCGGAGATCATATCTACATTACGGATAAAGAACGAAATATCATCCAAATGTACGAACCGACCGAATTCGCGGATCTGGTTCATCGTGCGCTGGACCTGTACAAGGAAGGCTTCTATGTGAAGAGCCAGCAGCCTTGGCACGAAGTGGATCAACGAAACAGCCTATTCTTCCTGGCGCACAGAGGGCTCGGAGACGCCTATATCAAACAGCAGCTGTATGCGGATGCAATGGACGAATATAAGAAAGCAAACGATGTCGGCGGCTATTCCAACGCCTTCTGGGAGATTCGCAACCGCTGGCTGCAGCAGCACCTGCTGAACGTCATTTTAATTATCATCGGCCTCATGCTGTTGCGCTCGATTTTGCGATGGATCCATCGCAAAACGGGGGTATTCGGAGCGGTAATTCGCGCAAACAGACGCATGCTTAACATCCGAATCATCCAAGAGCTGCTTTTCCTATTCCGCTTCATCAAGAAACCGATGGACGGCATCTATGGCATCAAAGAAGAGAGCAGAACCTCCAATCTATCCGCAACGCTGCTTTATGCGCTGCTTCTGATCGAATATGTATTCACGCTGTACAATACCGGTTTTATCTTCAATCAAGCGGATTCGACCTCCATTAATCTGACCAAAGAGCTGGCGATGTTGATCGTGCCGCTTGCGGTCTGGGTGATTTCGAACTACTTGGTCAGCACGATCAGCGAAGGTGAAGGGAAATTCTCTGAGGTTTATCAAGGGACGATCTACTCCCTAGCCCCTTATCTGATCTTTCATCCATTTGTTGTGATCGCATCCAACGGGCTGACGCTGAACGATTCGTTTCTGTTTAGCTTCGCGAATACGATCATCACGGCATGGTGCGCGATTCTTCTCTTTATCATGGTGAAGGAAGTGCACGACTACACGATTCGGGAAACGTTCCGCAATTTATTCATTACGTTGTTCACGATGCTTATCGTCAGTTTGGTCGTCTTTATCGTGTACGTCATTTTACATCAGGTTTACGACTTCGGTTACTCTGTCATTCAGGAGATGATTACGCGTGCGGAACTATAAATGGATCAAACGTCTGCTATCACTCGGATTGATAGCCGCATGCGTGGCGTTCTTTGCACATCTTTATATGGGCGGGTCCTCGAAGGAACAGGAGGATACGGCTTCCGCCGAGGTGCTGGCAGCCGCTTTCCCGGACAAGCCTGCTGCGCAAAGTCCGCTTTCTTCCGATTATCGGCAGGTAGCCGAAAACGAACAGCTGATCTTGAAGCTGAAGGAAGACACGCTGGGCATTCAAGTGGTCAATAAACGATCCGGCTATATTTGGGCTTCCGATATCGCCAAGCCGGATGCGAACGAGTTGTGGCTGAATTTCATCCACTCGGCGATTTCCATCGATTATTTCAATAAGGCCGACAACAACCCGATTCGCACGGATCTGACCAGTCAAACGAACAAGAGCGTGCAAGTAAAGCCGATCGATCAAGGCTTTCAGGCGACGATTCGCTTCAACGATCTGAAGATCGGCATGGACCTGGTCGTGAAGCTTGAAGGCAGTCAAGTCGTCGTTAATGTTCCGCAGAAGAGCATTATCGAAGGGGCGGACAGCAAGCTTGCATCGTTGATTCTGTATCCGTTTCTCGGCGCAACGAAAGGCGGCGATATCGACGGCTACATGTTCATCCCGGACGGGTCAGGAGCGTTAATCAAGTATGCAGACAATAAGGGCAAATTCAAAACCCAATATGAAACGAAAATATACGGTGCGAATAACGGGATAGAAATTGCGCGGGTAACGGACAATCTCAAGGACGGCGCGAAGGAACCTTATACGGCCCAGTTTCCCGTCTTCGGCATGGTCCATGGGGAAGGACAGCATGCGATGCTTGGGATTGTAGAGAATGGCCGCTATAATGCCAAGATTCTCGGCTACGCCAATGGCGTCAACACGCCTTATAACTGGACGACCGCGCAGTTTCTCATCCGCGAATCGTATTTGCAGCCGACAAGCCGCACGATGGGCGGAATCGTCGTCTATGAGAAGAACCGCAACCCGGAAGATATGCAGCTGCGCTACTCCTTCCTGGATGGAGAAGAGGCCGGCTATATCGGGATGGCGAACGACTACCGTAATTATTTGATCAAGCAGGGAGCTTTCCCGTCTGAGCCGCAGCCTGCGTCGGAGAATGATATTCCGATTCATTTGGACGTCCTTGGTGCGGAAACGGAGAAAGGATTATTCGTAAATGGCATTATTCCGATGACAACGGCGGCGCAGCTTGAATCCATGCTGGATGAGCTCCATACCGAAGGCGTTAAACGGCCATCGGTCGTGTATAAAGGCTGGAACAAAGGCGGGGTATCGGGCACGAATCCTGCTCCGGTCAGCTTCGAATCGGCACTCGGATCGGCAGCGGATTTTGCCGGACTGAACAGCCGCATTGCAGAGTTAGGCGGCAAGCTTTATTACTACGCGGATTTCACGACCGCTTATAAAGAATCGAAGCACTTCTCTGCGCGCGCGGGCGCTGCGAGAAAACTGGATAAGTCGCTGCTGACGCTTCCGACTTATCAGGAAGTATACCCTTCTATGTATTACATGTCGGCTGCCTATGCGCAGCAGGTCGTACGCGATAATCTCGGCAAGTACAGCAAGAAGGGAATCGGCTCGGTTGCAGTGGATATTACGCCATTTGAGCTCTTCTCCGAGCGGGTGGACAGCACGGTTTCAAGCCGCAGCCAAACCGCTGCAGCCTATGACAAGCTCATGGGCATGCTTAAACCGGCCATGACTTCGATGGCGATGTATCAGCCAAACGATTATATGCTCCGTTATGCGGATGAGCTGCTCAATATACCGATGCACTCCTCGCAGTATACGTATACGAGCGAAGAAGTGCCGTTTGAGCAAATCGTGCTGAAGGGGTACAGGAACTATTTTGCCGAGCCGATCAACTTCTTCGCCAACCCGCGTAAAGAAGTGCTCAAAATGATCGAAACCGGCTCGTATCCTTCCTATTATTTAACGAGCGAGCCGTCTTTCCGATTGATGCATACCAACTCCAGCGATGTATACGCGTCGTCGTTTGCGGATTGGAAAGAAAATATTGTGAGCACGTACAAGATGGTCAATGATGCGCTGAAACCCGTGCAATACGCCACCATGAAGAAACGCGAATGGCTTACAGACGGCGTTGTCCAGGTTACGTATTCAAACGGAAAAGCACTCATCGTGAATTATAACGACCATTCCTATGACAGCAAGAACGGCTCCGTGCCGGCACTGGGGTTTCAAGTAATGGAGGTGAATCTGTAATGGCCGCCATTCGAATGACGAACAAACGGCGAAAAGCACTTGTCGGCACGGCATTCGTCGCGCCTTGGATCCTCGGATTCTTCTTATTCGCCCTGCGGCCGATGATTTACTCGTTATACCTAAGCTTTCAGAAGGTGAAGGTAACGCCGCTTGGCATCAAGACCGATTATGTGGGCTGGGATAACTACAAATACGCGTTTGTGTCGGATGCTACTTTCGTCGAGAAAGTGCTCCACTATTTACGAGATATGGCGCTTAATGTGCCGATTATCGTGACCTTCTCCCTGATCATCGCCATGCTGATCAATCAGAAGATTAACTTCCGCGGCTTGTTCCGGACGATCTTCTTCTTGCCGGTCATCATTACGAGCGGCCCGGTTATCAATGAACTGCTCAGCCAAGGCGTGACCACAATACCGAACATCGAATCCTATGGCATGTTCACGCTCGTGAAGGAAAGCTTGTCGCCTGCCGTTGCCGGTCCGGTGATGTATTTGTTCAAACAAATCATTATGGTGCTTTGGTTCTCAGGCGTGCAAATTTTGATTTTCCTGGCCGGGCTGCAAAAGGTCGACCATGCGCTCTATGAAGCAGCCAGAATAGATGGCGCTTCGCGCTGGGAGATGTTCTGGAAGCTGACGCTTCCGATGCTGATGCCGCTTGTGGTCGTCAATTTCATTTATACGATCGTCTATATCTCGACCTTCGCGCTGAATGAAATTATCGCCATGATTCGGGACAACATGTTCAATACTTCGACCGGATTCGGCTATGCAACGGCGATCGCATGGATTTATTTCTTGATTATCGCCATCGTATTAGGCATCTGGACGGCACTTCTGCGCACGAGAAAGAGTTAGAGAGGGGACAGTATGGTGAATCCAAGCATAAGGGCCGTGCTGAGCCGTATCCGCAAGATCGTGTTCGGCGTAGGAGAGAATGACGGACTCGTCTTTAAAGCGGTCGTCTATCTGCTTCTCATTGGAATCGGGTTTATTTACTTATATCCGCTGCTTTATATGTTCGTAAACAGTTTTATGAGCCTCGACGACTTGGTCAACTCGATGGTGAAATGGATACCGACCGAGCTGTATACCGAGAACTACACGAAGGCGCTGCAAGTTCTGGATTTCAACAAAACGCTGCTGCAGACTATTCTGGTGGCGAGCGTGCCTGCGGTCGCGCAAACCATCATGTCTGCCGTTATCGGGTACGGCTTCGCGCGCTTCGACTTTCCGCTCAAGCGGCTGTGGTTCGTGCTTATGATCGCAACCTTTGTCATCCCGCCGCAGGTGACGATGATTCCTACTTACTTAATGTTTAAGGACTATCATTTGCTAGGGACGCTGCAGACGTTTATTTATCCGGCGCTTCTGGGCCAAGGGCTGAAAGGCGCGCTATTCATCATGATTTTCTATCAATTTTTCAAAAAGCTGCCCGCCGTATTGGAAGAAGCGGCTCAGATCGACGGCGCGGGTTATTTTAAAATGTTTTATCGGATCGCTGTTCCGACGGCCGGTCCGGCCTTCATTATCGTCTTCTTGTTCTCGTTCGTCTGGTACTGGAACGAATCGTATTTGGCGGCGCTGTATTTCGGCAATTCGCTAACGATTCTGCCGCTTGAGCTGCAGCGATTCAGCGACAGCTACTCGAAGATGTTCCCGCCGGGCACGCCGGGCAGCCAGCTGAACGAGGCGATCAAGATGGCCGGTACGATGCTGACGATCGCGCCGCTGCTGGTTGTGTATTTCTTGCTGCAGCGTTGGTTTGTGGAAGGTGTGGACCGGACGGGAATCACGGGGGAATAAAGACAAGTGGGGCTGGACCGCTGCGCATGTCGGAGTCGTGTTCCGATCGCTGTTGTCCCCGGAATTCTTTGAATCCAACTCTCACGGAGTTGAATTCCGGGGACAAAGGCGACCACTATCGTTTCTACACACTGACTCCGCCCTGCTTCGCTTTGGCCCCACTTCCCGTGCGCTGTCCGCACGGTTTTTTGGAGCGACTGTCCGCTCGCTGTATGACCTTGCTCGCGTATGTACGCTTCGCGTACTAATCAAACATTGGAGGGACAACAATGACAACGAACAATTATGAAGTATCGGATAACGGTTGGAAGCTGGTATGGAACGAAGAATTTGATGGGCCGGAGATTGATTTGTCGCGTTGGGATTATGATATTGATGGCCATGGCTGGGGCAATAATGAGCTGCAGTATTATACGAGAGAAGCCAGAAACGCTTATATCGAGGACTCGAAGCTGATTATTAAAGCGATCAAAGAGGAATACGAGGGAAGCCCGTATACGTCAGCGAAGCTGGTTACGCGGAATAAGGCGGATTGGACGTATGGACGTTTTGAGATTCGCGCCAGGCTGCCTTATGGACAAGGTATTTGGCCGGCCTTCTGGATGATGTCTACCGACTTGCAAGTTCATGGCGACTGGCCAAGTGCCGGTGAGATCGACCTTATGGAGATGTGCGGGCATGAGCCAAACAAAGTGCATGGCACGCTTCATATGGGCAATCCGCATTACTATAAAGGCGACTGCTATACGCTGGAAGAAGGCATTTTCGCCGATGATTTCCATACGTTCACCGTGGATTGGACGCCGACTCAGATGCGCTGGTACATCGATGGCCGGTTGTTCTATAAGAGCAGCGAGTGGTATACGCGAGAGACGAAAACTTCCGCAGTCGAGCCTTATCCGGCTCCGTTCAACAAGCCTTTCTATCTGATGCTGAACCTGGCGGTCGGCGGCAATTGGCCGGGGTATCCGGATGAAACGACCGTATTTCCGCAGACGCTGGAAGTGGACTATATTCGAATCTATCAACCGGAAGACGGAAACTATGGTCCGGCAATCTAAACGAGCTTAGGGGGATTCATGCGATGACAGATCCGATTTGCACCTATACCGGCATTCAAACAACCTTGTCGCTGCAGCCGATAGACGGGGTACATGTTCCATTTCAGAACGGGATTCCCGTTCCTTCCTTCGATCCACAGGATCGGCTGAAGCTGGATTTGGCCGGCGCATGGAAGAAGCAGCGTTTCGAGGCTGACCATGATTTCTCCATGTCTGCGCGCGATGAGCGCTGGTTCGTGCAAGCGAGGGAGGAAGCTGGAGGCCGTACGGAAATCAGCTACAACGATTCCGCATGGGAGACGATCATGCTGCCTATTCCCGAGAATAAGCTTCAAGGCATAGAGGCGGCAAACTCCAGCGAAACCTACGAGAACGGCGTCTGGTACCGCCGTTCGTTCAAGCTGGGAACGGAATGGACCGGCAAAGCCGTTACGCTCCATGCACTATCCATAAACTACGTTGCTGATGTGTGGGTGAACGGCAAATGGATCGGCTATCATGAAGGCGGTTATACGCCATTTGCCCTCGATCTTTCGCTGCATGTCCGTTATGGCGGCGAGAACACCATCGTCATTCGCGTGGATAATCCGCCTTGGGGCAGCAGAAACGATATTATTCCGGCTACGGCAGGCACGGACTTTTTCAACTATACCGGTATCATCCATGATCTATATGTGAGCGGCAGCGCGCCTTGCCATCTGGCTAGAGTAGATGTCGTCTCGCTTGATGTTGAAGGGAATTTACGCGTGACGGCAATCGTGGAGAACCGCTCAGACCTGCCTGCTGCTTGTAAGCTGCAAGGCTCGTTGTTTGAGGCGGATCAAACGGCGGATGCATTTCTCGGCTCCCCATACGCCTCGCAGATCAAAGGCGCTCTGGCAGCATGGAATGGCGAACTATCCGCCGAGCTGACGCTGCGAGCGAGAGAAACAAGAGCGGTTGTTTTGAGCGCAAAGGTGGAGGATGCGAAGCTGTGGGCATTCTGGCAGCCGAACTTATACATTGCGGAATTCAAGCTTTCGAATACGGAGGGGCAGATAACGGATTGCTTCCATACGCAATTCGGCATTCGGACCATCACGACACAAGGAACCGATATGCTGCTTAACAAGCGTGCGATCTTTCTAGCCGGTATTGCCCGCCACGAGGAGTGGCCGAACTACGGCCGCACAGCCGCATGGGATCGCATTCGCGATGACTTGGTCCAAATGAGAGAAGAACTGCATGTCAACTACGTACGTACGGCCCATTATCCCAACCATGTCTTTACGGGAATGCTGCTCGATCGGCTCGGACTCGCCACGGCAAGCGAAATTCCGCTGTGGCAATTTACGCGGGAGCATTTCGAGGTGCAGGAAGAGAAGCGGTTGAGCGACCAAATGTGGCGGGAAATGGTATTCTCGCAATACAATCGTCCTTCCGTGCTTATGTGGAGCACCCAGAATGAATCGGTCGAGGTGGAGCTGCGGACCGTCTATAACAAACGGCTTGTCCATGATCTGAAGTTGCGCTACCCGGATGGTCGTTTGACGACGCAAAGCGCTGCGGCCGATCAGCCCGGCGCGCATGATCCATCGATGGAGCCGCTGGATGTGGCGAGCTGGACGATGTACTTTGGCATTTTTCACGGAAGCACTTATTACGAAGGAACCCGTCAATTCTTAGAAGATGCCCATCGGCAGTGGCCGAATAAGCCAATCGTAAACACCGAATACGGACACTGGTCCGGTGAAAACAACATCGTGGGCGATATCCAAATCGAGACCTATAAGGAAACGCTGAAAGCATTAATGGAGCAAGCGGTCATTTTGCCGGATGGTACGAGAAATAAAGACGGATTCGTGGCTGGCATTGATTACTGGATTATGTATGATTGGTATGTGAACCACAACAATTGGATTGATACCTTCGGCATCTATCACATGGATCGAAAGACAATCAAACCTGTAGGGGAGCTCATCAGGCAGGATTATCGATCGTTCACCGAGCATGAAGGCGGATTCGTTAACGAAGCACACGAATAGCGATTAGACCGGGAGGAACAGCACGCATGAATTATCAAGTATTCAGCATGAATGAGTGGATCTACCCTGACAGCGTCGTTTCGCAGGACGGTAACACGGCGATCAAGCTGGCGACGGCAAGAGGCAGCTATGCCGCATGCCAGGTTCTATTGAACGACGCAGCGCCAAATGCCGAGATTCATTGCGAGTTTGTACGTTCGACGAGCAGTGTGTTTTTGCGTCAGCCGGAGGTCTATCAATTAATTGATATTTTTGTAGAAAAGAATACCGGGCCGATCAGCCATTGCGTGAACGAAGGCGAATCGGCTGAAGGATACACGACGCGTCAGGCGCCGTTTCGCGTGTATGAGGCGATGAAGCCGCTGACGGAGGGCGTCGTCACTCGCGGGGCAACGGAAGCGTTGTATCTCTGCTGGGAAATTCCTGTCGATGCCGGGACCAGCAGCTTCGCAGGAGAACTGGCCGTTACGATCGGAGACGATACTTGCCTCATCCCGGTCGAAATCGAGGTCTATCAGGCTGTGGTGCCGGCCGAGGAGACGCTTGCGGTCACCAACTGGTTCAGCCTGCCGAACATGGCTAAGCGCTATAACGTGGAGTTGTGGTCGGAAGGGCACTGGGCGATGATCGAGAAGTACGGCAGACTGATGCGCCGTGCTCGGCAAACGCATTTCTGGGTGCCGATGGATGCGGTTCAGGTGAGCCTGGTTGGCGAGGATCGGTATCAGTTTAATTTCGACCGGGCAGAACGGCTCATTCGGCTGTACTTCAGTCTTGGATTTACTCATATCGAAGGCGGCCTGGTTGCAGGGCGCAAAGACTTCTGGGGCTCCGAGTTTTTTATATGGAATACATGGAACGGCGGAGAAGCGTTGAAGGCGGTATCGACGGAAGGGTACGCCTATTTGTCGCAGTTTCTGCCTGCATGGCGGACGTTCCTCGAACAGAATGGCTGGCTGGGCAAGCTGGTGCAGCATGTAGCGGACGAGCCGATCGGGACCAGCGTGGAGGAGTATCGCATCCTCTCGGGTATCGTTCGGAAGTTCATGCCGGGCATTCCGCTACTTGAAGCGGTTGAGACTTATGATCTGGCAGGTTCTGTCGACATTTTGGTACCGAAAAACATTTACTACCTCGAGCATCGCGAGCAGTTCGAGAAGCTGAGATCGCTTGGCGATAAGCTGTGGTTCTATACTTGCTGTTTCCCAGGCGGCGCTTCGATGAATCGCTTATGGGACATGCCTTTGCTGAGGACGCGTTACTTGCATTGGGGCAATTATAAATATGATTTGGAAGGGTTCCTGCACTGGGGACTTAATCATTGCGACGATGACAAAGATCCCTACGAACAGACGGATCTCTGCTTCCCGCCGGGGGATACGCATATCACGTTCCCGGGAACGAACGGTCCGATTGGCAGCGTGCGCTTAGAGGCCATGCGCGCAGGCATTGAAGATTATGAACTCCTGAAGCAGCTGGCGAAGAAGGATAAGGCGCTTGCAGATGAGCTGACGCACAGCTGTTTGATCAGCTTTAACGAAGCCAATGAGGATCCGGCGCACTTCGAGCATGTTCACCGCAAACTGCTGCAGGCACTGTCGGAGGAGAGATAACATGACCCAGACTTTTGAGACCAGATGCATGCATTCGCTAGTGAAGGTGTTCGCCGATGAAGAGCTGAGTGAGTCCGCATTTGTTGAAGGCTCTGCGCTGCTTGGCGAATATTATTCCTTCCAGGTCGCATACCGCGCTGCTTACTTGATGAAGAACATCCGGGTAGTCGCCGAATCGCCGGATTTGGCGGATGCCATCTCGATTAGAAGCGTCGGCCTGGCGCCTTCCGAGCTGACCAACTATAACGATCCCGACGATTATTTGCTGCGGACTACGCCGGGGCTTTATCCGGATCCCCTTTATCCGCTTGAGAATGGTACCGTACATGCGCTCCCGAAGCAGTGGCGATCGGTATGGGTTACCGTTAAGCTCGGAGGCGCCGGCGATGTCAATCCCGGAGATCATGCCATCGTAATCCGATTTACGGATGAATCCGGCGTGGAGCTTGGATCGGAGTCTTTCCGGCTTCGGGTTATGGATGCGGAGCTGCCGGAGCAGCGTCTTCTCCATACGGAATGGTTCTATTTCGATTGCCTTGCGACCCAATACAAGGTCGAGATTTTCTCAGAGGCGCATTGGAGCATCATTGAGACCTATGTCGCTCATTACGCCGAATACGGCATGAACTTAATCTTGACGCCGCTGTTCTCGCCGCCGCTTGAACTGGATTACGGGAAATATCGTCCGACTGTCCAGTTGATTGGCGTGAAGTGCATCGGCAATGGGCCTGAACGAGCGTATCAGTTTGATTATTCGCTGCTGGAGAGATGGGTTGAACTTTGCCGCCGCAACGGCATTCAGCGCTTCGAGTTTTCCCACTTGTTCACGCAGTGGGGGGCGAAGCATGCGCCGAAGATCATGGCGGAGGTCGAGGGTGAACCTGTGCAAATTTTCGGTTGGGAGAGCGATGCCGCCGGAGAGGAATACAAGCGATTCCTCACGCAGTTCATTCCGGAATTGGTGCAGTTCATTCGCTTGCATGGCCTCGAGCAAAGCTGTTATTTTCATCTGTCCGATGAGCCGACGCTTCATGACTTGGAATCGTACACGAGCGCAAGCACGCTTGTCCGCTCGTTGTTTGACGGCGATTTTCCGATCATCGATGCCTTATCCGAGTATGCGTTCTATGAGAAAGGGCTGCTGACGCATCCCGTTGTATCCACCGAGCATATTCACACCTACATTGCCGGCGAGGCGGATCCGCTCTGGGCGTATTATTGCTGCTGCGAGTACAAGCATCATGAGTCAAACCGTTTCTTCAACATGCCATCGGCCCGCAACCGAATTATCGGCGCGCAGCTGTATAAGCACGATATTCAAGGGTTCCTGCATTGGGGCTACAACCATTGGTACTCCCAGCGTTCGCGCCGAGCGATCGATCCGTTCACGGTAACCGATGCTGATCATGCTTTCCCTTCAGGGGATGCATTCTTGGTTTATCCGGGCAAGGATGGTCCGATTACGTCCATTCGCCTGGAAGTGCTGCGCGAGGCATTCCAAGATGTTCGGGCGCTGCAATTACTGGAGAGCCGCATTGGCAAAGAAGCAACGGTGGCACTGCTGGAAGAGGATATGGCAAGCCCTCTCACGTTTAGAGACTATGAGAAAGGCAGTGCATGGCTGCTGCGTATGCGGGAGCGCGTGAATCAGTTGATTGATGCCTGCAAGCAAGAGGAGCTGTCATGCTGAAACGAATCGAGTGGCGGGAGCCGATGCTCGTTCACGAGTCGCAGCCTTGCGGCCCTGTCCCAACCATCTGCGATGAAGAAGGTATCTATCCGTATGTGAGCTTTAGCGAGACAGCCGAACGGCCGGTGCTTCGTAAGCTGCGCATGATTGCCATCGAGAACGACTGGCTGAAGGTAACGGTATGTCCGGATTTAGGCGGCAAAATCCATTCCATCATCGATAAAGCCAGCGGCAAAGAGATTCTATTCCACGCAGGCTCGGTACGGCCGGTGCGTATCTTGCCCCGCATGGCATTCATCAGCGGAGGCATTGAAGTAAGTTTTCCGATTGCACATACACCTGTGCAGATCGAAGCGGTGCATGCCGCTGCCGAGCAAATCGGCGATCGGCTGTATGTCTGGTGCGGGGAGCGGGAAGTGCGCTATGGGATGCACTGGACGGTGGAGTATTCGATCGGGGAGCTGGACCGTTTCTTGACGCAGCGGACAACGTTCATGAATCCCACTTCGCAGGCGCATGCATGGATGTCTTGGTCGAATGCGGCACTTCCGGCGCGTGCGGATTCGCAGTTTCATTTTCCGGCCGGCCGCGTGCTGCGGCATGCCGATGTGCTTGAGGAGCTGGAGTGGAGCGGGGATCGACAATACCGCTTAGCGGATTTCGATCGGATGCAGGGATTCTTCTGGAAGACATCCGACTGCACGGCATTCGGGATGTATACGCCGAGTCTGGGAAGCGGCCTTTACCATATTGCGGACCCCGCTGTAACACCGGGGATGAAGCTATGGTTGTATGGCACGGGGCGCCATGAAGCTTGGGCGCATCAGACAGCGCAGCGTCAAGAGAGCTATGTCGAGATTCAAGCAGGGCCGCTGCTGGAGCAGGCGGACAATAACAAGCTGCAGCCGGGTGCGCGGCATACGCATGTGGAGTTTTGGCTGCCAAGCACCGAGCCGCTGGACATCCGGGAGATTTCGCTTCCGGCTCCAGAGCTCGTGGAGCTTAGCCGGGTACCGATGTTCGACTGGGCGAAGCGGGAGACAACGCTGCCTTGGCTTGCGCTGTTGTCTGCTTACGATGGCGGCGGCAGCGGTGTAAGTGAGGCGTGTTCAGTTCCGCCTGAACCGGAGAGCGGCTGCTGGCCTCCATCCGGGATAGAGCGGCTCGGCGAGGCGCTGCGCTGGGCAGAGGCGGCAGAAGCGGACGAAACGAACCGTTCGCTCTGGACCTACTACCGCGCGGTTTGGCTGGCAGCGCAGGATCAGATGGATGATGCGATAGAGCTTCTGCAAACATTGGAATTGGACTGCGCTTACGCCTTGCTTGGAAGGCTGCTGCGTGTTCTGAAGCAGAACTACGAAGCGTCTAGAGTCGCGTACGATAGCATCGAGTCCGCTGCATGGCGGCTGCATCCGCAGCTGTTCATCGAGCGGGATCTGACGCTGGAAGCGATCGGGCATTCCACGCTGGAGGAGCGGGAGCGCTGGTTCAAGCAGGTGGATGCGCTGCAAGACGACGGGCTGGTGGAGCGCAAGGCAGCGATGTTGATTTCTAGGGGTTCGTTTGTCGAAGCGAAGGCGCTCTTGGAGAGCTATCCGTTCGGCAGCATCCATCAGCGTTATGAACGAACGCTGCTGTGGATGCGAATCCATGAAGCGCTGGATACGCCCAATGTCGAGATCCCCGAGCATCTGGGCGAGGACGATTTGGCCATATACGGCGCATACCGCGTGTCGGATGCGAATAAGGAATGACAGCCGGATCAGCGATGAGCCGCCCCTTCACCCGGTGAAGGAGGCGGCTTTTTGGATATAAGGGCACTCGGAGCCGCATAAAGATAACAGACAACGCTAGCATTCGGAGGCGATCGGTATGAACGAAGAGGTCCGTCGGTATGTGCCGGTACATCAGATTCGTTTCGTTACAGCATCCGCATTGTTTGACGGTCATGACGCGTCGATTACGATTATGCGAAGGATATTGCAGGCGAGCGGGGCAGAGGTCATCCATCTGGGACATAACCGCTCCGTTCGGGAAATTATAAAAGCAGCCATTCAAGAGGATGTGCAGGGAATCGCGGTATCTTCGTATCAGGGCGGCCATGTGGCGTTTTTTAAGTACATGGTGGAGCTGCTCCGGGAATCGGGTGCCGGCCATATTCGCATATTTGGCGGAGGCGGGGGCGTTATTCTGCCGGCAGAAGCGGATGAGCTTCATCGGTACGGCGTCACGCGCATTTTCTCGCCCGAGGACGGAAGGCGTCTTGGGCTGCAAGGCATGATTAACGTCATGCTGGAGGCTTGCGATTATTCGACGGTAGCCGATTTCAGCGATAAGCCTGCGCAGCTTGCCGCTCGAAATGACCGTACGACCGCGAGCTTCATGACATTGGCAGAGCAGCGAGTTGCAGCAGCCGCGACTGAAGCGGCGCAGCTAGCAGAGCTGTTCGCGGAGGTTGCTTCAGCAGCCGGAGATACGCCTGTTCTGGGCATTACAGGTACGGGAGGAGCGGGAAAAAGCTCCCTGACCGACGAGTTCGTGCACCGCTATCTGCAGCATGACCCTGATAAGACGATTGCCGTATTGTCGGTCGATCCGACCAAACAGAAGACCGGCGGTGCGCTGCTTGGCGACCGCATTCGGATGAACGCGGTGTATTCGGACCGCGTGTTCATGCGGAGCTTCGCGACCCGCGGGTCAAGATCGGAGCTGTCCGCGGCAATCGCGGACGCCATCCTAACGGCGAAAGCCGCAGGCTATGATCTGATCGTCGTGGAGACGAGCGGTATTGGCCAAGCGGACAACCAAATTACGGCGGTGGCGGATCTCTCGGTCTATGTCATGACGAGTGAATTCGGCGCGCCGAGCCAGCTGGAGAAGATCGAGATGATCGATTACGGCGATCTGATCGTCATTAATAAGTTCGATCGCCGCGGCTCGGAGGACGCGCTGCGCGAGGTGAAGAAGCAGGTCCAGCGCAGCCGGCAGCAATTTGACCGGAATTGGCAGGACATGCCGGTGCACGGCACGAATGCGAGCCAATTCAACGACGCGGGCATGAGCCGGCTGTTCGCGGCTATTATGCGGAAGATTGGCGAGCGAAGCGGAGAAGCGGGAGCAGGCGCGGCGACAGTAGCGGGGAGTCCGGCCGGCGAGGCGGATGCGTCCCCCGCCATCGCCGCAGCCAAGCCAGCGCAGAAGCAAACGATCATCCCGGATGAACGCAGCGGCTATTTGAGTGAAATCGTGCAAACGGTGCGGCGCTACAACCGGCTGACCGCGGAGCAAGCCGCGGCCGCGCGCATGTGCTACCGCATCGATGGCGCGATTGAAGCGGCACGATCGGTTGGCGACGAGTCCGCGCTCCCTTCACTTGAGCGGCTGCGCGATGCGCATTACGGCAAGCTGAGCGAAGCGTCCCGATCGATGCTGCAGCAGTGGCCTGCGATAGCTGAAGCGTACCGGGCCCAAACGCTCACCACTACGATTCGCGGCCAAACGATCACAAACGAGCTGTACACCAAGAGCTTGTCCGGCCTCGACATTCCGCGGGTCGCAGTCCCGTCCTACGAGGATTGGGGCCAGCTCATCCACTGGACGTACAGAGAGAACCGCCCCGGCGAGTTTCCGTACACGGCAGGCGTATTCCCGTTCAAGCGCGAAGGGGAAGATCCGAAGCGCCAGTTCGCCGGCGAAGGCACCCCGGAACGGACGAATCGCCGATTCCACTACCTCTCCAAGGGCGAGCAGGCCAAGCGGCTCAGCACCGCTTTCGATTCGGTAACCTTGTACGGCGAAGATCCCGCATACAGACCTGACATCTACGGCAAAATCGGCGAGAGCGGCGTCAGCGTATGCACGCTCGACGACATGCGCAAGCTGTACGCCGGTTTTCAGCTCTGCCATCCGGCAACCTCGGTCTCGATGACGATCAACGGGCCGGCGCCGATGCTGCTGGCGATGTTTCTGAATATTGCCATCGAGCAGCAGCTGGAAGCGGCGGCAAGCAAGCTCGGCCGCGCGCTCACCCCGGAGGAAACCGCGGCTGCCCGCAAGCAAACCCTCCACACCGTCCGCGGCACCGTGCAAGCGGACATTCTCAAAGAGGATCAAGGGCAGAATACATGCCTCTTCTCCATGCCGTTCGCGCTTCGGATGATGGGCGATATTCAGCAGTATTTTATCGATCATGAGGTCCGCAATTACTACTCCGTATCGATCTCCGGCTACCATATCGCGGAGGCGGGCGCGAATCCCATTACGCAGCTTGCGTTCACGCTGGCAAACGGTTTTACGTATGTCGAGTATTATCTTAGCAGGGGAATGCCTATCAATGCGTTTGCCCCGAACCTATCGTTCTTCTTCAGCAACGGGCTGGACGCCGAGTATTCGGTAATCGGCAGGGTAGCGCGGCGAATTTGGGCGGTTGTGATGCGGGATCGGTATGGTGCCGATGAGCGAAGCCAGAAGCTGAAGTACCATATTCAGACCTCAGGCCGCTCGCTCCACGCCCAGGAGGTGGACTTCAACGACATTCGCACCTCGCTCCAAGCGCTGATGGCGATTATGGATAATTGCAATTCCCTGCACACGAACTCGTACGATGAAGCCGTCACGACGCCGTCCGAGGAAGCAGTCCGAAGGGCAATGGCGATCCAGCTCATTATTAACAAGGAGCTCGGGCTGATGCGCTGCGAGAATCTGCTGCAGGGCTCGTATCTCATCGAGCAGCTGACGGATTTGGTAGAGGAAGCGGTGCTGTTGGAATTCGAACGGCTGCATGTGCGAGGCGGCGTGCTCGGGGCGATGGAGTCGCAATATCAGCGGGGCAAGATCCAAGACGAATCGTACGTCTACGAAATGAAGAAGCACAGCGGCGAGCTGCCGATCATCGGCGTGAATACGTTTCTGAATCCGCAGCCGAAGGAGCATGTCGCGGAGCTGCAGGTAGCGCGGGCAACGGAAGAAGAGAAGGAGCAGCAGATCACCGGCTTGCGCAGCTTCCAAGAACAACACAAACAGGCTGCGCCTGAGGCTCTGCAGCGCTTGAAGCAGATCGCAATTAGCGGCGGCAATTTGTTCGAGGAGCTGATGGAAACGGTCAAAGCAGCGAGTCTCGGGCAAATCACCCATGCGCTCTATGAGGTCGGAGGCCAATATCGGCGCAACATTTGAAGACCAGTGTACGGCCCAGCGCATCATTGACAACGTCTAATGGACACGGATGACCGTTAGACGCCGCTTTTCAGCAAAATGAGCGCTCTAACGGCCATAAATGTCCGTTATAGCTGTATTTCACGCTGGAATCCTTGTTTTTCAGGTATAACGGCCATAAATGTCCGTTAGATTTCCAATTTCCCTGTATGAAGGCGTCTAACGGTCAAAAATGGCCATTAGACGGCGGTTATGCTAAACGCTCCTTCTTCATGAAGGAGCGTTTTTTGTTTGTTTTCGGTTGCCTTTACTGCGCACGATTTTACCATTCGACATCTGATCGACCGTTTTTGATTGATAGAATTGGGCAGTGTGATGTACGATGTACTGAAAATAGGATGATGGCGAGGATGGCTCATGCGCGGTTCGATTAGACGGTTATGGTCTTTTTTCATGGTGCAAAACAGTATGCAGAAGAAGCTGACGGCAGTGTTTCTCTTTCTCATTATCAGTCCCATCATAGCCATCAGTTATATCTCTTACCAAAACTACATCAGTTCGATCAATGACAATACGACGAAATACATGAACGAAGCGATTTACAACTTCCAGAGCAAGCTCGAAGAGAACATTTCCAACATGATGATGATTACGAAGATCCCTTTGTTTTCCTCCGAGCTGCAGCAGTTTCTCGTCTCGCCGAGCCTCGATTTGTCGAAGCAGAAGAAGATCGATTTCTATATCGGCCTCATGAACAATATGAACAAGGATATGAGCTCCACGTATATTTTGGATCTCTACGGCAACGTCTTTTACAGAATGAAAACGGATTCAGTCCGCTCCGACCTCAAGGAACAATTCCCCGAATGGAAGAAGCTGGCCGCGCAAAGCAAAGGGAATCCGGTCATTCTGAGCACGCAGGAGATATCGATTCCGGGCCATACCCCCTACTATGTATTCTCCGTTATTCGGGATATCCGCGACGTCAGCTCCTATAAGTCGATCGGCACCATCGTCGTCGATACGAAGCTGAGCATCATCGAGGATACGGTGAAGCAGATGGATTCCATCACCAAAGGCAGAACGCTCATCATCGACAATGCGCATCAGGTCATCTACGACAGTCTCAAGAAGTCGATCGGCAAGCCGCTCTCCGACCCGCAGCTGCTCGCAGACATCAAGGGAACGCAGGGCAGCGTGGAAACTGCGATTGACGGCGAAAGCTATATTGCCACCTACAACGAGTCCAAAATAACCGGCTGGCGCACAATTGTCTATATCCCGGTCAAGCATCTGCATAAGGACGCGAAGATTACCCGCAACCTTACAACGGGTTTAACGATTATCATCATGATCGTCGCGCTCATCGTTTCGATTGTGATTTCATTCCGGCTCACGCATCCGCTCCGCAAGCTGTCGAGTCTGATGGGCGCTGTCCAGCAAGGCAACCTCGATATCAGCTTCCGGGTGAAGAATAAAGACGAAATCGGCGTGCTGGGCACCCAGTTCAACCGAATGCTGAGACGGATTAAAGACCTGATCGACGAGATTTACGTCATCCAGAACCGCAAGAACGAAGCCGAGCTCGAAGCGCTGCAAAGCCAAATCAATCCGCATTTTATCTATAACACGCTGGAGACCATTCGCATGAAGGCCATCTTAAACGACGATAACGATGTGGCCGATATGACCTTCATTCTTGGCAAACTCATGCAGTACAGCATTAACCGCGGCAAAGAAATGGTAACGGTGCAGGAGGAGCTCCAGCATCTGGGCAACTATCTCGATCTGCTCAAATACCGCTTCAAGAACCAGTTCCAGTGGGAAGCGGATTTGCCGCCTGAGGTACTGAGCTATCACATGCTGAAGCTGACGTTCCAGCCGATCGTGGAGAATGCGATCCTGCATGGCGTGGAAGGCAAGAAAGCAAAGGTGCATATCCGCGTCTACGCGACATTGGAGAGCGAGCTGCTGCATATTCACATCCAGGACGAGGGGAACGGGATCAATCCGCATACCCTCCGGCATCTGCAGCACTATTTGAACGGGCAAACGGAGCAAACAGAGATGAAATCCGGTATTGGCCTGAAGAACGTGAACGAGCGCATTAAGCTGCGGTACGGGAACGCTTACGGCGTTGCGATCGACAGCCGCGTCGGCGAGGGCACGATCGTGACGCTCTCATTGCCTTATCCGTCGGCCGCGCACAGCATAGAACAGAATACTGGGGGAGTATAACCATGCTCAACATCGCCATCGTGGATGATGAAGAAATTATAAGGCTCGGTCTGGAGAAAATGATTAAGAGATTCTCGAGCGACTACCGCGTTGTCGGCAGCTATGAGGACGGAGCCGAAGCGCTGGCAGCAATCGGCACGCCGGATCTGCAGGTGGATCTTATCATTACGGATATCAAGATGCCTTACATGGACGGGCTGCGGTTCATCGAGCTTGTGAAGGAGAAGCTGCCCGGTATCCGCTGCTTGATTCTGAGCGGCTATAACGACTTTGAATATGCGCGCAAAGCCATTCAGTTCGGCGTTGATGATTACATGATTAAGCCGGTCGATCTGCAGGAGCTGTCGAAGCTGCTGCAGACCGTGGACAAGCAGCTGTCGGAGCGGAGAGAGAACGAAGAACAGCAGGCGTTGGCAGCGAAGCAGCAGAGGGGCCATGAGCTGGAGGAGCAGCTGAGAAAGCTGCTCCAAAGCGGCGGTGCCGGCGAGCATGCAGCGCCAAGCTTGCTGCCGGAATTGCAATCCGGCCGAGGCGCCGTGATCGTATTCCGCACCTCTAATATGCTCGCTCATGAGAGCCTGCTGCATTACCTTGATGAGATCAAAGCGATGTTTCATCATGTCGTCGTCATGGACAATAACCTCATCGCGGTACTGCTTTCCGTTCAAGAAGACGGCAAGCAGCCCGAGAAGAGCGTACGCGCCATCAGTCTCCGGCTGATGGACTATATGCACAACCGCAGCGGCGGCTTTATCGCCATTGGGGAAAGCGTGCTGCCGCACGTCGGCGGCACTTGGCATGGCGCCTACGTCGAAGGGCTTACTGCGAGCAGGCATCAATTCTATAAGGAACGCGAAACGTTCGCGATGAATTTGAAGGACCTGCCCGCGAAGGCAGAGCTGTGGAAATTCAATATGCCTGCGCTCGATGAGCAGTTTAAGACGGCATGCGAGATGCTCGACGCTCAGACGATCAAGACCGTCATTCCGCTGTTCTTCGCGGAAGCGGAGCGGGGCAAAGCCGGCTATGACGAGATCATGCATATGGCCGGACATTTGTTCTACACGCTCACGACCAAGATCGACGGCTTCTTGGATGCGCTCTATGAGCTGCAGGGGGCGACGTTTGATTTTCATCGGACGGTTGCCTCTCATTTTGCGATGCGAGATTTGAAGGAATGGCTGATCGCGATCGTCGATCAAGTGGTGAAGGCGTTGGAGCCGACCCGCAATGCGAGCAGCAAACGCGTCATCGAGACGGTCAAGCTGTGGATCCAGGAGCATTACCGGGAGGAAATCGAGCTGACCGCGCTCTCGGAGACCGTCTTCTTAAACGCGAGCTACCTCAGCTTCCTGTTCAAGCGGGAGACGAATCAAACCATTACGGAGTATATCACTTCGGTTCGCATGGCCAAGGCGAAGGAATACCTGAAGGATAGGCTCGACCTCAAGGCTTACCAGATCGGCGAGCTCGTAGGTTATGCCGACGGCATCTACTTCAACAAGCTGTTTAAGAAAACAGTCGGCGTCACGCCGCAGAAATATAGGAATCAGACGAGCGGCAGCCAGTAGCGGACGGTACCCAAAAAGAAGACAATAAATACAAAACGGCTGCATAGAAAGCGTTCTCAAATTCCTCCATAATTCAAAATGTAAACGATAACAAAACGCTCCAGTACGGATGAGGGGGAAGAAGGAAATGAAGAAGTGGGCATCACTGGTGTTGTCGACGGTTGTATTCGGGGCCGCGCTTGCAGGCTGTTCATCAGGCGGCAACAACGAGAGTAACGAGGGGAATAAAGAAGCGGCGGCGACAGAGAGCACGACCAATACAACGACGAACGAGGCTGCGACGAACGAAGCCGAACCGGCTGCGGAGAGCGCGATTAAAGGGAAGATCGTATTCGCGACGAACCGTACGGATTTAGTCGAAACCGAGCTGAAGGAATACGCCAAGCGGTTCAAAGAGAAGTACCCGGAAGCAACGGTTGAATTCGAAGCGATCAAGGACTACGAGGAATCGATGAAGGTGCGTCTGGCATCCAATGAGCTGCCTGATGTCATTCTCGTTCCGAAGACGGTAACGAAAGCGAATTTGCCGGAGTTCTTCGCGCCGCTGGATGATTTGGGCCTGAACGACCGCATTTATTTTAAAGAAAATTACACGCAGGACGGCTCTACTTACGGTATCGTGTCCGGAAGCTCCGCGATGGGCATTACCTACAACAAGAAAGCTTTCGAGAAAGCAGGCATTACCGCCGTTCCGAAAACATTGGATGAGTTCTATGCCGCTTGCGAGAAGCTCAAAGCTGCCGGTATCGTCGCGCTCTCCACGAACTTCAAGGACAAATGGCCGCTCATGGGCTGGGATCAAGAAGCGTTCCTGTTCGCGAATGACCCGGGTCTGCACAACACGATGGCCGGTCAAGACGAGCCGTTCCCTGTAGATGGCCCGCACTGGAAAGCGATGAATATCATTAAGACGATCGTGGATAAAGGCTACGTGGAGAAAGATCTGATGTCCACGAACTGGGAAGGTTCGAAGAAGGACGTTGCTTCCGGCACGACTGCGATGTACCTCCTTGGCAACTGGGTCATCAATCAAGTCATCGATAATGGCGCGAAGTCCGAGGATGTTGGTTTCTTCCCGCTACCAATCGACAACAGCGGCGAGGCAAAAGCACTCCTAAGCCCTGATTACGCTTACGCAGTCAGCAAGAACAGCGCGAATGTCGAAACAGCTAAAGCTTTCTTGAAATGGCTCGTTGAGGAATCCGGTTATGACGATTTCGGCGGCTTCATTCCGGTGCTGAAGGATAAAGAATCCAAGCTGCCGCAGCTGGCGGAATTCATGTCCTTCAAGCCGCAAGTGGTTGAAATGGTAGCGGAGAGCGACGAGTATGTAAGCATCGGCAACAAAATGCAATTCGATACGAGCGGCTTTGCACAGGATGTCATTATGGCGGACGATGTAGCCAAAGTATTCGCCGACTACAACAAACGCTGGAAAGAAGCACGCGCCGCAGTAGCAGCGAAATAACGTTTTGAGAGAGAGGGGCATGACGTGAACGGTTCATGTCATGCCCCGTTTCTATTGAACCAGGAAGGGGCTTTGCATGTATTCCTCCATTTACAAGAAGCAGAAGACCATCGTGTTATTCACCTTTCTGCTGCTGCCGGTCACCCTATTGGTCCTCTTCTCCTTGTATCCGGGCGCGATGCTGCTCTATTTAAGCTTAACCTCTTGGGATGGCTATAGCGCGGCGAAGGGTTGGGTTGGCTTAGACAACTACCGCGAGATCTTCCGCAACAGCGAAATTTTCAGCGTGTTCTCCCACAACCTGTATTACTTCTTCGGCGGCATTATTCAAAATATCATCGCCCTCTATTTCGCCGTCGTGCTCAATAAGAAGCTGCGCGGACGCAACATCTATCGCGTGCTGATTTTCCTTCCGTACATCATGAACAGCGTAGCGATTGCTTATATGTTCTCGTACGTGTACGACTCGCAGGACGGCTCGCTTAACGGGCTGCTCACGTTGCTTGGTCTCGATAGTCTCATTACGAGCTGGTTGGGCAACAAGCATACGGTCAATATTTCGCTGGCTTTCATCTCCATGTGGAAGTATCTCGGTTTCAATATGGTCATTTATATAGGCGCGTTGCAGTCAATTCCGGATGATCTGTATGAAGCGGCACTGATCGATGGAGCGAATGAACGGCAGTCGTTCTTCTACATCACGTGGCCGAGTATTCTCAAGATCGTCGAGCTCTCCATGCTGCTCACCGTAACAGGCGCGCTGGAAGTGTTTGATTTGCCGTTTATTATGACCAAGGGCGGACCGGCGGGAGCCAGCGATACCTTTGTGACGAAGACGGTGGATACGGCTTTCCATTACAGCAACTACGGCCTTGCTTCGGCGATGGGCGTCGTGCTGCTGCTCATTGTCATAGTTGTCATTACGATTCAGCGTAAATTTATTCTTCGGGAAAAGAAGGGATGATGGAACTCCATGTCGTCGATCTTTAAACGCAACAATCCCTTTCTTGCCCTGCATTACTTGCTGCTGACGCTGGCTGCCTTTCTCGTTCTTTTCCCGCCTTATGTCGTGATTCTGAACGCCTTCAAGGGAACGGAGGAGTACAACGCCTCATCCGTATTCGAGCTGCCGCGCAGCTTCTTCAACCTGGAGAACTTCGAGACGGTGATGCGAATCGGACATATGGGGCGCGCCTTCTGGAATACGAGCATTATCCTCGTGCTGGCGCTGATCGGGAATATCATCATCGGTACGATGGCAGCTTACGCGCTCGGTCGATTCCAATTTAAACTCAAGAAGTATTTGCTTGGCGCTTACGTGCTCGCAACGCTGATTCCTTCCGTGACCACGCAGGTGGCTACGTTCTCGATCGTGAAGGAGCTTGGACTGTTCAATTCGCATATGGCGCCGGTGCTGCTCTATTTGGGCACAGATGTGGTGCAGATTTATATCTTCCTGCAATTCATTCGCAGCATTCCGTTTGATCTTGACGAGAGCGCGATGATGGAAGGCGCGAGCTTGGTGCGGATCTTCCGTTCCGTGATCTTCCCGCTGCTCATTCCCGCGACGGCAACGGTCACGATCATTAAGACGATTTCCATCTATAACGATATGTATATTCCGTATCTGTACATGCCGGCGCAGAAGCTGGGCGTCGTCTCGACATCGCTTATGAAATTCGCCGGGGTGAACAGCGCCCAGTGGAATTTGATCAGCGCGGCCGTTGTGATTATCTTAATTCCTACTGTAATTATGTATCTGTTTCTGCAGCGTTATATTTTCTCGGGTATTGTAAGCGGTTCGGTAAAATAAGCTTTGCTTCTCCACACATTCCATGTTCGGGAGGTAACGATCTTGTTCAAACGTTATATACCTATCCTGATGACCCTGGCTCTCACGGTGTCATCTTTTTTATCGGTTTTTTCTGCCCCTCAGCGGGCTGAAGCAGAGGATTTGCCTGCGGCTGCATCTGTTTTTGAGCATTTCATCACGCGTGATGGGGATACATTGAAGGACGGCGGGGCGACGTTTCGGTTTATTTCGGCCAACGTGCCCACGCTTAGCATGATTGAGGATATCTATTGGCGGGTTCCGATGGCTTGGGAGCAGGAGGATGCCTTTCAAGCACTCGTTCAATTGGGCGGCACCGTGACGCGGCCTTATGTGCTGTCTGTAAAGAAAGCGGATGACACGACGGAGGAGCGGGCTGTTATGGGGCCGGCAACGCCGGAAGGCCCGCTGCAGTTTAACGAAGAGGTGTTCAAGGCGCTGGATAAAATGCTGCAGCTGGCCAATCAGTACGGCGTGCGCATTATTCTGCCGTTCGTCGATCAGTATCAGTGGCAAGGCGGCATTAAGGAGTATGCGGCTTTTCGCGGCAAGAGCGAAGCGGCTTTCTGGAGTGATCCGCAGCTGATTGCGGACTTTAAGTCGGTCGTTGCTCACGTGCTGAACAGGGTGAACAGCTATACAGGTGTAGCTTACAAGGATGATCCTGCGATCCTCGGCTGGGAGACAGGCAACGAGCTGGTGCCGGCGTCGCAAGCATGGACCCGCGATATCGCGGCTTACATCAAGAGCTTGGATTCCAATCATTTGGTCATTGACGGCAAATACGGCATTGACGATGCTTCGCTGAACGATCCTAACATTGACATCGTCTCCAACCACTATTATCCGGACCATTACTCTGATTACGGCGCGCAGGCTAATCTGGATATGGGCAAAGCACGCGGCAAGAAAGCCTTCATCATTGGCGAGTTCGGTTTTAAACCGACGGCGCAGGTGGATGATTTCTTAAGCATCGTGGAGGAAAGCGGTGCAAGCGGTGCTATGATCTGGAGCTTGCGCATGCATAACCGCGACGGCGGCTTCTACCCGCATACGGAGAGCGTGAAGGATGGCGTATTCTACGGCGCGTACCGCTGGCCGGGCTTCCCATCCGGCGACGGCTTCGATGAGACGAATCTGCTGCGGACTTTAAGCAAACATGCTTATCATATTCGCGGCATTGACGAGATTCCGCCGCTGCCTATTCCGGCAACACCGCAGCTGCTGCCGATCGATGCGGTTTCTACGATATCTTGGCTTGGCTCCGCGGGAGCAAGCTCCTATACCGTTGAACGCGCGGATGCGGTTGAAGGACCTTGGAGTGTCGTTGGAGATCGGGTTTCCGATGCGGTTGAGGGCGAAACGCAGCTGTTCCATGACACGTCTGCCGTAACGGGCGCGTCTTATTACTACCGAGTCAAAGCGAATAACGCATCCGGTTCATCCGATTATTCGGCTATGGTCGGTCCGGTTGATGCCAAACATGTCATCAAGGATGTCATGCGCAATTTCTCGATGCTGTATGACTATTCGACCGACTTGGAATTCGAAGCGAAGAATCCTTCTCGATTCGGCGGCGATCCTTCGCGGCTCAAGCAGCTCGAAACGTCGCAGGAGCAATACATTACGTACGCGCTGCCGACATCTGAATCCGGTGTGACGGGGCTAGAGGTGAAGGCAACCGCCTATATTGACCCTGCGAAGCTGGCTTCTTCCGCTTATAGCTTGTTCACGTCGGCAGATGGAGAGTCCTATGAGGCACTTGAAGTTACGCCGGTTGATAACGGCGGGCCGTGGCATCAGGTTCAGTATTCGGGCAGTCTGCCGGCAACGGCGAAGTTTGTGAGAATCGTGTTCCCAAGCGACTACAGCGCTTCTGAGCTTGGCGAAGTGGAAATCGAGTACGGCACGGACGGCAGCGCGCTGACCTTCCCGGATTCGATTCAGCGTCCGGAGCTCGCAAACGGCGTGTTGATCGATGATATGAACAATTTTGTCAAAATGAATGACCGCAGCATCAATCTCAGCTTCAGCACCGACAACCCGGATGCGTTTTTTGGCGGTGATAACAAACGGCTTGTCCGCAGTACCGATACGGAAGAATACTTCCAGTATAAGACGAGCGGCGATATGAATTACTTCAAGCTGCTTACGTATGCAAGGCAGGAACCGAGCGTGTATTTGGTGGCGGATTTCAAGTTCTTCACGTCTGCGGACGGTACTAACTTCACGGAATACGGCACGGCCGTGAAAGCGAGCAAAGCCGGAGACGGCTGGTGGACGCGCACCGAGTATACGGCTTATAAGCTGCCTGCCGGAACGCGGTACTTGAAAGTGCAGTTCCCGTTGAGTAAAGCGGATCAGACCTGGAACCCGCAGGTCAGCAGAATCGCGATCGGCGTAGGCGACGAGAAGCTGGATGCACCGACGGAGCTGTCGAAGAGCCAGCTCATTGATGGGTTTGACGGCTATAGCGGCTCGAGTGCTTCACTTCGCAGTGCCTATGCGGTGAATAGTTCCGGTTCGCCGATTACGCTCAGCTTGGATGCTTCGCATAAGAACGAAGGCGATTATGGCATGAAGCTGGAGACCTCTATGAGCCAAGGCTGGGGCGGACTGGAGATGGCGCTGGACAATGCCGATTGGTCAGGGAACAGCGGCATGCAGTTCTGGGTTCAGCCAACGGGCGCCGATATGGGCGTTACGCTGCAGCTAACAGAGGGCATGGATACGGCAGGCGAAGTGTGGAAGACGGATCTGCGGATTTCCGGTACGGATCCGGTTCTTGTGCAAGTTCCATTCAGCCGATTCTACATTCCTCAGTGGTGGAAGGATAGTCATGTTTCGCAAGGCAACGGCATGATCGATGCCGGCAAGGTAGCTTCGTTTGGACTTTACGTGGACGGTGCTCCGGCGGAGAATTATGTGGTTTATTTTGACAGCATTAAGCTGTACCGGCTTCCGACGATCGATACCTTTGAATCGTATGAAGGCGACGATTCACGTTTGCAGGCGGCCTATACGCCGAATTCCGGCGGGGATGCGGTGAGCTTGTCTCTCTCCCCTGATGTGAAGGCCGGCGGAGAATATGGACTGCAGCTGGATTATTCGCTTACGGATGCGAAGGGCTATGCAGGCGTTTCGAAGAACATGGAAGGCATCGATTGGAGCGGCAACAATGGCATCGAGTTGTGGTATAAGCCTGATGGCCGGAACCGCGGGATCACCGTGCAGTTTAAAGAAACAAGCGGCGAATATTGGGAAGCGAAGCTGCGTGTCTCGGGGGATGAAGCAAGGCTTGTGCAAATTCCGTTTCATGCCTTTGCCAGACCGGGTTGGAACGCGCCTGTCAATGGCGTGATCGACCTGGGTTCCATTGCGGAATTCTCTCTCTATGTGGAGAAGGGCGGCAGCGGAGCGGGTGAAGGGACGCTGTACTTCGACTCCATTCAAGTAGCTAAAGTCGGTCATATCGAGGGCTTTGAATACTTCCAAGGCTCGGATAATCTCGCATCTGCTGCTTATGTGAGCAAAAGCGACGGCGATGAAATGGTTGTCAGTTTGGACGCGGCGCATAAGTCCGAAGGGGATTACGGTCTCAAGCTGTCCTATACGCTGACGGATGAGAAGGGTTATGCCGGCGTGACCAAATCGCTCGGCGGAATGAATTTGGCCTCCGGCGGCAACGCCCTTTCGCTGTGGCTCCAATCGGATGGTTCGCAGAACGGCGTCACGCTGCAGCTGAAGGACGCGGATGGGGACTATTGGGAAGCGCAGTTGAATCCAGCCGGAATCGAAGGCGCTGTTTATGAAGTGCCGTTCAGCGGGTTTGCGCGTAACCAATGGTCAAGCGGAGACGGCTTGCTCTCCTTGTCGGCGCTGACGGAATACTCGATCTTCGTCAATAAAGGCGCGGGATCGGCAGGCAGTCATGTGCTTTATGTCGATGATCTGAAGCTCGGGAATGTCCCGATAATCGACAACTTTGACTATTATGGCGGCGGCGAGCTGCTTGCGCAGAAAGCTTACACGAGCAATACGTGGGGCGGACCGGTTACATTGACGCCTGACAGCGAACATAAGGAAGCCGGCAAGTTTGGTCTTCGTTATTCGTACACGTTGACCGTGGCTACGAACTTTGCCGGGATGACGAAGAACCTGAACGGCATGTCTTGGGCAGGTTACGATGGCATCTCTTTCTGGATGACACCGGACGGATCGGGCCGTAAGCTGACCATTCAATTTATTGAACCGGACGGCGAAGCGTGGGAGGCTTACCGCGTGCTGTCGGGTACGGAAGCCGGTATCTTGAAGCTTCCATTCTCTGAATTCCGGCATGCGCCTTGGAATACCAAAGGCAATGGCATCATTGATCTTGGCTCCGTCGCAGAGTTCTCGCTGTACATTAATCAAGGAGATGGACCGGTCGGCGACGGTACGCTCTATGTGGATTCGATAGGCGTTTACAAAGCAGCTGTCGATCCGGAAGATCCGGATGATGGTAATGGCGGACCGGGTTACGTCTATGTGCCGGATCAGGTGCTGCAGAACCAAGAGAAACTGAGCGAGGCTGCAGTGAAGAGCGGCACTAAGGATGGCAAAGTTTCTGTTGCGCTGCAAGGCGGTAAGAATGAATTGCTGATTCCTGCGACTCTGGCGAGTACGTTGGGGAGCAATACCCTTGTGGTGGATGCTGAAGGAGTGAAGGCTTCAATCGCTCCTGAGGTGCTGCAGGCTTTACTTGCGCAAGTGGAGCCGAATGCACGCGGGGAAGCGACGATTTCTCTCCAAATTGCAACGAAGGAGCAGAATACCGACGGAGCTCCTTTGCAAGAGGGTTATCGTTTGGAAGGTAAAGTCTATCAACTGGAGCTCTCTATCGTAACGAAAGACGGGAAGCGGCATAAGCTTGCGAAGTTCGAGAAGCCGGTCATTCTAACCATTCCGGTAGACGTTGGATCGGCGGGACAGCCGGAGCTTCTGGGTATCTACTATTTCAACCCGACTTCCGGTGTTTGGGAATATGTAGGCGGGCAAGTCGATAAGCAAGCAGGCAGCATCTCTGCACCGCTCTCTCATTTCAGCACCTATGCAGCTATGACTTATAAGAAGACATTTAAAGATATGCCAGCTACACATTGGGCTTATGAAGCTGTTACAGAAGCAGCGGCGCATCATCTGGTGAAAGGCGTCAGCGACGATAGCTTCGCGCCGACGCAAGCGATCAGCCGTGCGGCATTCGTTCAGCTGATGGTGAATGTTTTGCAGCTATCGGCAGATAAAGGTGCGAAACAGGTATTCACCGATGTTGCTGCAGATAGCTGGTATGCGGATGCTGTAAATGCCGCCTATGAACATGGATTGATCCAGGGCAGGAGCGCTGATCGATTTGCCCCGCAAGCGACAATCAGCCGCCAAGAGATGGCGGTGCTGATCAACAGAATGCTCGCTTTCAGCAGCAAGAAACAAGCTGCTGGCACAGCTTCGGCAGCAGAAGTACAGCCATTCGCGGACGCGGAGCAGATTGCTTCGTGGGCGACAGAAGACGTGAATCAAACGGTTGCTTCAGGATTAATGAAGGGAACCGGAATGAATAAGTTTGCGCCGCTTAGCACCGCGACTCGCGCGGAAGCCGTGCAGGCGATTATCAATTTCTTGCATCGCCAATAGCGATGACGAAGGCCGGCTGCGGATGCAGCCGGCCTCTTCATTTTGTTAATTTCAGCGCTACGGGTACGGCCACCGGCTGAGTAAGACCGGAACCGTACCGCTTCTGTTTATACTTTGAAGAAATTGATGTTCTTGTTGAGCTCTTCCGAGAGATGCGCAAGCGTCTGCGAGGAGCTTGCCGTTTCTTCGGCTGCAGCCGCGGATTCTTCGCTTGCTGCTGCAATCGTTTCAACGGCGCGCATGACTTCTTCGGATTGCGCGGCTTGCTCTTCGCTCGCTGCCGCGATTTCAGTCACTTGGTCGGCAGTCTCACTGACCATGCGTACGATGCTTTCGAAGGTTTGGCCGGTTTTGGACGTTTGTAGCGTCGCATGCTCCATTGCTCTTAAGCTTTGATCGGTATTATGCTGCATGCCTTTAATGATCTCGGCGATTTGCTGCGTAGCTTCGCTGCTGCGTTCGGCCAGCTTGCGAACTTCGTCGGCGACAACGGCAAAGCCGCGTCCTTGGTCGCCGGCACGCGCCGCTTCAATCGCAGCATTAAGGGCAAGCAAATTCGTTTGTTCGGATATTTCGTCGATCACCTCAATGATTTGACCGATCTTCTGCGAGTCTTTCTCCAGCAATTGCATTTGGGCGGAGAGGTTCTCCATGCTTTGCACCGAGGCGCTGACCGTATCGCTGCCGTCCTCGGCGCCGCGTTTTGTTTTGTCGGACAGTTCGGCCACGACGGATGCTTTGTTCGCAACATCGTTAACGGCGATTGACATTTCGCGTACAAGCTCGCTGATCACTTGGGCCGACTCTGCTTGCTCCGTGCTTCCTTTCGCAATCTCTTCCGTCGTAGCGGAGATTTCTTCGGAAGCCGCGGCCACGCTCTGTGCGGATGTTACGGAATGGCTGATCAGCTGGCGTAAATTATCCATCATATCATTGAACGCGGCTGCAAGCGTGCCAAGCTCGTCCTTGCTCTTGGTGAAGGCTTGTTCGCGCAAATCACCTTTTGCCGCTTTCGTTGCTACGTTGAGAATGGAACGAATCGCTCTTACCATGGATTCGGAGATTAGAAACGCAAGGCCAACACCTACTGCTATGGCGAAGATGCCAAAGCCGATGATAAGCGATTTGCCGACTTTATTCGTTTGCGCGGCGCTGTCGACTTCCGCTTTAACGCCGGCATTATTGAAAGCAATCCAACGACTGAAGTCTTCCGTCACCTTCTTACGATGCGGGGTTAGCTCATTGACAAGTGCATACCCCTTTTCAGGTTCATTGTCTATTCTCGCTTGAATAATTGGCGGCAGCATATCGGAGTAAGCCTGCATGTTGGCGCGGAGTGAATTGAAAATTTCAGTCTCCTCCGGTGAAATAAGGAGATGCTCATAATCCGATAGCCCCTTCATTGCTTTATCCATACTTTCGTTAATGGTTTGTTCAATATTTGCGATTCCGGCAGGATCGCTTTCCAAGTTGATTTTATTGATATTAACGCGCGCTTCCATGAAGTTATCCTTAATGACCCCGATATTATTAAGACTCGGCAACCAGTTGGTTTGAAGAATGGAGCTGGATTTCTGAAGCGACCCCATTTGCACAATGGCTAGTACCCCGATCCCGGTCAGCAGTGCAAGAATTGCAATAAAGCTGGACATTAGTTTTATGCGTATGGACAATTTCACATGGTTCACTCCTGTTTGATAGGATTAGGTATTTCTTTGTTACTAAGATACATGGAAAGTGTTAAAACAAATGGGTAAAAACTATTTGATTTCTGTATGGAATTGGGTAAAAGCAGGTTCATTTCACGATCAATTGCTAGGAAAGTGCGAGGTAAGGCCAGACTGAGGAATAGGGCTTGCTCGCAGTATAAACATAGGATGAAAGGTTCGTAGTTTAGCGGTGAATCCGGTGCAGTTTCTATGAAAATGAGTCATATAGTAGAAGGGAAAATACGAGCTGCAAGCATATTCTTAATGATTAAAGTTTCATTAAAAATCATCATTGACAATGAGAATCATTATCGACTATTATTATTTGTATTCATTGATATTGATTATCATTATTATTTAGGGAGAGTGGTCATGTGTTTTCCAAAGTTTTAACTCGTTCATTATTAGCTGCGTCGGTGCTTGCAGCTCCGTTAGCAGCAGGGTCAGGTCAACCGGCACAAGCAGCAAGTTCATCTATCGGCGTTACTCTCGATGGGAAATCCGTTTCGCTCGATGCCGCTCCTAAAGTAATCAACGGCAGAACGCTTGTACCATACAGCAGCCTCGTTCAAACACTTGGCGGTCGGGCAACATGGGATGCCAAGAATAAAGCAGTTTCCGCTGTCCAAGGCAGCGTTACGGTTAAATTGACAGTCGGTTCTACTTCCGCATACATAAACGGTGAATTGAAATCGCTGGATTCCGCGCCATTGATTGCAGACGGCAAAACTTACGTTCCACTTCGTCTGATCTCTGAAGCTTTTGGCAAATGGGTTACATACAATAAGAACTTCAATTCCGTTGCCATTAACAGCACAATGACAGTGACGACAAGCACCGGCGCGTTTACGCTGAAGAAGAAACCAAGCCGTATCGTAACGCTGTCTTCCTCCGATACCGAAATCATTTATGCACTGGGCAGCAAAGTTGTCGGCCGTTCCACTGCAATCGGCAAAGTATTCCCTTCTGAAGCTACGTCTGTTCCGGAAGTGGGAAGCTCGCACGGCATTAATTTCGAGAAACTGGCTACATTGAAACCGGATCTGGTTATTGCAAGCCCTGCACTTAAAACGCAACAAGCGACGATTGAGAAGCTTGGCGCGCAAGTGATGTTTAACTCCCACAATACCTTTACGGAAATTCAAGCTTCCGTTAAACTTTACGGCCGTATTCTTGGTCAGGAAACGAAAGCCGCACAGCTGATCGCTAAGATGAACAGCGATGTTGCAGGTTTGAAAAAACCGGCTAAAGCACCGAAAACGCTGATCGTTTACGGCGCACCGGGAAGTTTTGTTATTGCGCTTCCTACCAGCTACCCGGGCAACTTCTTGGAGCTGGCAGGCGGCAAGAACGTAGCTTCTTCGTTCAAAGGCATGGATGGCATGCCGCAATACGCGGAGCTGAGCCTTGAGCGGATCGTAGCTGCTAATCCGGACATTATTCTATTCATTACGCACGGCGATGCAGCAGATGTAAAAGCAAGCTTTAAGAAAGAGTTCGAAACAAATGCAGCTTGGAAGAGCTTGCCTGCTGTGAAGAACGACAAGTTCGAAGTGCTGCCCTCTGATCTGTTCGCTGCAAACCCTGGCATCAGAGCGCCGCAAGCGATCGAAACCATCAATAAACTGCTTCTGACGGTGGATTAATCCGATGGCTACAATCGTAACCGGACAAAGAGCGCAAGAGGTGCGGACCTCGAGAAGTATTCGCAGAGGCAGTGTACTAATTATTAGTCTTGTCCTGCTGCTGCTTGCAGGGTTGTATGGCTTGATGTCAGGCTCAATTCCGATTCCGGCGCGCGAGGTGTGGAGCTCATTGCTTCACGCCTCCGACTCGGAATCGAGACAAATTGTTTGGAATCTCAGACTCCCGCGTGTATTGACCGGCATGCTGGCAGGCATCTGCCTGGCGATCTCAGGCACCTTCTTGCAAGGTGTCTTCCGTAATCCGCTTGCTGATCCCGGTATTATCGGCGTTTCTTCGGGCGGCGGGCTTGCGGCAGTTGTCATTATGATTTTGTTCCCCGAGAAAATCGCTTATTTACCCATCGCGGCTTTCCTTGGCGCGCTTGCTGCAGCAGCAGTCGTCTATGCTCTATCGTGGAAAGGCGGCGCTTCGCCGATCCGGTTGATTTTGGCGGGAGTTGCGGTCAATTCACTGCTCGGCGCGGCGATGACGGCGCTTATGATTTTGAACAGCGAGAAGGTTCAATCCGTTCTGCCATGGATGTCGGGCAGCTTGAACGGACGGAGCTGGCCTCATTTTCAAACGCTGCTGCCGTATGCCGTTATTGGCATCATCGCTTCGATCTTCTTGATTAAGACGGCCAACCTGCTCGTCCTCGGCGACGATGCCGCAAAGCTGCTCGGAAGCCGAGTGGAAATCGGAAGATTGCTTATTATTTTGCTGTCTACGTTCCTGGCAGGCGCTTCGATCAGCATCGTTGGGATGGTCGGCTTCGTCGGTCTTGTTGTCCCGCATATCGTCCGGTTGTTAGTCGGCAATGATTATCGGATTCTGCTGCCTATTTCAGCCATTGGCGGGGGAACGTTGGTCATGGCCGCGGATACGGCCGCACGCAGCTGGTTTGATCCGATTGAGTTCCCGGTAGGTATTTTACTTGCACTTCTCGGTGCGCCTTTCTTCCTCTATTTGCTTAGGAAAGGGGTCAGACGATGAATCCTGCAATAGCTGCAGATCAATTAAAGTATGGCTATGAGCGTTCTGCTCCGATCGTGAACGGCTTCAATCTAAAAGTTGCTGCCGGTGAATGGCTCGGTATCGTCGGTCCTAACGGCTCGGGGAAATCGACCGTTCTGCGCATGTTGGCAAGACTTGCTACCCCTCAATCAGGTAAGATTGAGCTGGAGGGCCGGGATCTTGCAAGCATGGACAACAAATCCGTTGCGAGAACGATGACGATGCTTGCGCAAACACAGGAAGGCGCCTTAGACATTACGGTGCGCGACCTGGTTCGCAGAGGGCGTAATCCTCATTTGAAGTGGTACGAAGAATGCAGAGGCCCTCACGAGGAAGTGGTGGATTGGGCGCTGCAGGTTACCAGCATGACGAGGCTGCGGCATCGTTCCTTGTTGGAATTATCGGGCGGCGAGCGTCAGCGTGCGTGGCTTGCCATGTGTATGGCACAGACGCCGCGGGTTCTGCTGCTGGATGAACCGACGACGTATTTGGATATCGCGCATCAATTGGAATTAATGGAGCTGATCCGCAGCTTGAATCAGGATCAAGGCATCACGGTTGTGATGGTCCTGCATGATTTGAATCAAGCGGCTCGTTTCTGCGACCGGATTGTGGCGATGAAGAGCGGGGCGATCGTGAAGCAAGGGACGCCCGGCGAAGTATTCCGCGTGGAGTTCTTCCGCGAGGTGTTCGGCATCGAAGCTAAAGTTTACTACGATGATGGTGTTCCGGTTTATTTGCCAAGCGGTATTGTAAACAAACAGCCTCATGAAGCGACAGCATAAAATTGAGTTATAATGAGGAGGAGATTCGATTGGCTAAACCAGCTTTAAGCACCGAATTGGTACGGGAATTCGTAGGCGCAGCGCACGCGGATTTGAATAAGGTTCAAACTTTGCTCGCGCAAGAGCCTGCTCTGTTGCACGCATCCATGAACTGGGGCGGCGATGATTGGGAGACAGCTCTGGGAGCGGCTTCTCATGTCGGACGCCGTGACATTGCAGAGTGGCTGTTGTCCAAAGGTGCACGGATCGACTTATTTGCTGCCGCTATGCTGGGTGACCTGGAAGTGATCCAATCGACACTTACCAAATATCCGGAATCGATTCATGCGCGTGGACCGCACGGCATTACGCTGCTGCAGCATGCGATGATTGGCGGCGAGCAAGCGAAAGAGGTTGTCTCGTATTTGAAGTCGCTCTTGAATATCGAGGAGAAAGGGAGTAGAACGATGATCGTAGTTGAGAATCGGATTGAGGTTCGTGCCGGCTTTGCGGAGGCGGTATTGGAACGCTTCAAGACGCCTAAGAGCGTACATACATTCCCTGGATTTGTCCGGATGGATGTTCTGCATGCCGTCGTCTCGGAAGAAACCGAAGAGATTCGCGTATGCACAACTTGGGAGAAGGAAGAAGATTTCCAAGCTTGGGCCAACAGCGATTCCTTCCGCCATGCCCATACACGCCGCGAGGGAGCTCAAGGTTCCCCTCATGGGCAAGGACAAGGTCATGGACATGGCCAAGCACATGGTCAGGGTCAAGCGCATGGTCAAGGCCACGGCCAGCCGGCTGCGGAAGCAGCAGCAGGTCCGATCGTCGGCAACAAAGTGACCATCTATCAAGTTGTGGTCTCCCATTTGCCGGAGTCCGCTCCGGTTGAATCAGGCGCTAACTAATGTGAAGATCCAGAAAAGAAGCCTCCATTATGGGGCTTCTTTTTTGTATAAAACCTGCCGAGAACCCGCCGAGAACCCCACCTAGAACCCTATCGAGAACCCAACCAAAACCCACTGAGAACATTATCGAAAACCCACAGAGCCCCGCCGAGCCAATACCGAGAAACCCATCGAGCCCTCACCGAGCCCACTACCGAGAAAACCATCGAGCTCCCACCGAGCCACTACTGAGAAACCCATCGAGCACCCACCGAGTCACTACCCGAGAAATCCATCGAGCCCGCACCGAGCCACTACCGAGAAACCCATCGAGCCCGCACCGAGCCACTACCGAGAAACCCATCGAGCCCCCTACCAGCCTTTCGCTCAATTGCCCCGCATCCCGTCCCGACATTCGGGGCGAAAGATACAATCCCTCGCCGAGGCGGGAGGCGCTGAATTCTAACGGTTGATATAGCGCTTATTTGGTCTTTTTTTGCTTTCAATTTTCTCTAACGGTTGCCAGAGGCCTTATTTGTCCTTTTTCAGATGGAATCCATACCTAAATCGCGAAATAGCCTCTCTGGCAACCGTTAAAATTGTGGGACGCCGAAAAAGGGGAGATTAAGCGCTCTGGCAACCGTTAGACTTCGGGGAGCGACTTTCGAAGGCAGCCAGAAGCTTCTATTATGGAGGCTTTTTGGTTGCACGGTATTTTAACGTGAGTGAGAGTAGGAAAAACCGACTCTCGGAATCCAAACCGCGGCGAAAAGAAGCTGAAAGTCGTGAAAACCGACTCTCAGCAAATGAACCGACCACATTGCCACGGATTATGATGGTGAGCCCCCGCAGAACAGCATTTCCATAGCAAACTAAAAGAAGGGCTGCCCCAGTCATCGAAGATGACCGGGACAGCCCTTCATGCGTATTACCACATCTCTTTTACTTTGATTACCCACACTTGCGTTTGTTTGTCAGTGATTTTCAGGACGCCGTTAGCATCGTATTCGCCAACGCCGAAGTCGTTATCATTGGCGATAACCAGCGTGTTCTTGTTCAGCACGGTCAAACCTTCGAATTTCTCGAACGGATAGTCGAGCGTCGTCAGATCGACAACCAGCTCTTTCGGCGCAGTTGTAACGTTCAGCGCTTTCCAATCGGATGTACCTTCGACGTTACCGCTTACCGCTGCGTTGTTAAGGATGTTCGTTGCTTTCGCAAGGTCGATCCGGTAAACGCGTTTGATTTGCGCTGCCGCGCCTTCGTTCTTATCACGCTCATCAACGAGCAGCACATCATCTGACAGTGCCTGTAGATCGGAGATGACTACGTCCTTCTGCGAAACGTTCACGAATGATTTGGCATCCTCGGCTACATAAACATATTCGCCTACAAGCTTCTTCGTCGCCAGATCCATTTTCAAAATGCGCAGATTGCGCGAAGCCTCACCTGTCGCTTTGTCCGGCACAGCCATCGGGCTTTGGATGGAAGCATAGAGGAATTTGCCGTCAGGGCTGATCGTAACGCCTTCGAAGCCGCGGTTGACGATCCGTTTGGAATAGACAGCGGGGATCGATTCAATGACCGGAATTTGGGCGTTTGCGAGCTTCGTTTTATCGCCTACAGGGACATAGCGGCTGATAATCGTACCATCACGTTTCAATTGAATGAGCGAAGGACGGTACTCGTCGGACATCCAGAACGTGTCATCTGTTGGGCTGTACGCGATGCCTTCGAGATCGAGTCCGTCAGGATCAAGCGGCAGCAAAGTTTTGCCTGCATTGTCGTATGATTTCTCATCGGAGGCGATGTTGCTTAGACCGGTCGTGAAACGGCTGCCCGATACGACGCCTTTTGTGCCTTCCGGAAGAAGCAGCTTGGTCGTCTCGAGAATGTTCACGGAGCTGCCTTCAAGCTTGATTTTATAGAAACGAGGTACATAATCCTGCACCGGGAACGTGCGGTTAACCGTCTTGTCGATCGTAATTTGTCCGTTTGGTCCACGGTCAGCCAGTGTATAGAAGACATTGTCCGGATCGCCCGGCATATGGGCCAGACCGGAGAAGCCGCCTTCCTTCAAGCCGAGTCCAAGGCTCGGAGGGTTCGTCCACGTGTATTTGCCGGCAACATAAGGATACTCGCGTAAGGTCACTTTCTTATTCTTGCTGTCCCAAGCCACTTCTTGTCCAAGTGCCTCGCCCATTGCTCTCACCGGCACGTATAAGCTGCCATTGATCGTGACCGCATCTTTATCCAGCTTCACTTCGGTATCGCCTGCAAACAGCTTGATTTGGACTGCAAGCGCTTTGAGCGCAGTGTCCGCAGCTTGTACAATTTGCGTGCTCCCCATAACGATGCAAGCTGCGCCTGCAACGGCAACCCATTTCTTTGTTAAGGCTTTCATTCCCATCTCTCCTCTATTATACATACTGGCATAGCCATATCTCTGATCAATATAGAGGAGAATAATTAAGCTAATATGATAGCGAGTTGAAGAAATTGTAAAAAGGAACACTTATTCGAAGAGTCAGTCCCATGGCAATCTTGTTGAGTTGCGGGCAGCAGGATTGTTTTTATCCCTCACGAATACTTCATAGATCGATACCTAAATTCACAAATCGGAGTGTGCCAGTCATGGGAGCATGGGGAAACGGAATATTCGAGAATGATGATGTATTGGATTGGAAAGCAGAGCTCCTTGAATCTGAGGATCTCGAGATGATCGCGGCAACCCTTGAAACGGTGATGGACGAAGAGTATATAGAAGTGGATTTAGCATCTAATGCACTGGGAGCAATTGAAATTCTTGCAGCCCTGCAAGGCAAGCCGGGCGAGGAACTAAAGCGTGACTCAGGTGAAGTAGAAGGCCTAAAAGAATGGATTGAGCAGCATCAAGGCCAAGGGAAAAGCTTATTACCGCTTGCCAAGAAAGCGATTAAGAAGATAAAAAAGGATTCTGAGCTGAAAGAGCTTTGGGAAGAATCGGAAGATCACGAAGCCTGGCTGCACGTAATAAAGGACTTAGAAAGTCGCTTGTAAGTTAATGCATGCAGTGGAGAGCCTTTCGGGGCTCTTCTTTTTTATATCGATATCGATCCCGCAAGCTTGTCATGCTAGTCTGCATAATTGTCCAAGTCCTCTCATAGACATAGTACAAGTCAAGCGTAAACGGCTTTCGTCAATGTGTAATTCCGGATACGTTTAAAATTTGTGATGAGGGGTGGATCTCATGCGTCGTCGATTCAGTTTAATCGCCGCTATTTTGCTTTGCCTTACGGCGGTGCTCGCAGGCTGCGGGACTAAGGACGCGGAATCGGTTGTCAAGGAATTGGACAAAACACTAACTAACTTGGGCAGCTACCATGGCAAAGGCACGATGACGCTGTTTACGGGCCAGCAGCCGCTGGAGTATCAGGTGGATGTTTCTTATCAGAAGCCGCAATACTATCGCATCGCTTTGACGAACGCGAAGAAGGACATCACGCAAATCGTGTTGCGCAACGATGAGGGCGTTTTTGTCTTGACGCCGCGCCTGAATAAAGTGTTCCGCTTCCAGAGCGATTGGCCGGCCAACCAAGGCCAAGTGTACCTGTATCAAACGCTGGTCCAAAGCATCCTGCTCGACAACTCGCGCCAATTCGCAGTGGACAACGATGCTTATGTATTTGATGTCATGGCTAATTATCAGAACGGATCGCTGGCAAGGCAGAAGATTTGGCTGAACAAATCCGACTATGCCCCAAGCAAAGTGGAAGTCAGCGATGCCAATGCAGCCGTGATGGTATCCGTCAAATTCGATTCCTTCGAATTCGGCTCCAAGCTCGAGAAGAGCGTGTTTGATACGCAGACGAATATGGGCGCGGCAGCCGACAAACCGACGACAGCCGAGCCGGATTCCGATCAAAGCAATACAAATGTAAATGCAGAGACCGATACGAATACAGATGCGAATACGAACAACACTGTCGATTCCGATGCAACCGCGAATCCGGACAATAACGGAACGAGCAGTGAAGAAACCGATGATGGCTCACAAGGTACTTTAGGACCGATCAATAAAGCTTTCACAGCTATGGAACCGTCCTATCTCCCTGATGGCGTATCGGAAAAAGACCAGCAGGATATCGTGTTCGGCGGCAACGCGGGTATCATCATTCGTTATGCAGGCAGCTTCGACTACACTTTAATTCAAACGCAGCCGAAGGATGTCGCGGTGTCCGCAATGAAAGGCGATCTGATCGATTTGGGCTTTACGTACGGCTCCATCAGCGGCGACGAACAACGTACACTGACATGGACGTACGACGGCACAGAATTCAGAATCACAACCGGCAACCTGCCACAAAATGAAATGATCAAAGTCGCGCAATCCGTACAAGGCGAGATGAGTAAATAGTGTGTACAAAAAACATTTTCCAGCACGAATCGGGCCTGTTCGACCCTCCAATTCATTGACATCAGGAAGCCAAAACGTTTAACATATAGGCTACGGGTTAATAAGATAAACGCCTGCCCTCACCAAGGCGGGCGTTTACTTTTTGGAAATGAAGGTGGAGCAAGTTGGATGTGAACGCTTATTATCGCCCCACTCGGGCAGAGATATCTTTAGATGCGCTTTCTCATAATTTGCAGTCCTTTCGCAAGGCAATGCCTGAAGGCATGCTGCTTATGGCATCGGTGAAAGCGAACGCTTACGGCCATGGTGCCGTCGAAACGGCTCGGGAAGCGGAACGCAGCGGCGTTGACTTTCTCGGTGTCGCTTTTCTGGATGAAGCTCTTCAGCTCCGGCAGGCCGGAATTAAGGCGAACATTCTGGTGCTTGGCTATGTACCGCCGCAAGGTTTAGCTGCCGCGCGGGATGCGGACATTGCAATTGCGCTTTTTAGTGATGAAATCTTGGAAGCTGCGGGAGCATTACCGGCTACCGGCAAGAAGCTTACCGTTCATATGAAAATCGATACCGGCATGGGCCGACTGGGCAAGCTGGCTGGGGACGAGGCGGTTGCCTTTATTTCGCGCGCCATGCAGGAGCCTAATATAGAGGTTGAAGGATTGTTTACGCATTATGCGAAAGCAGACGAAGCCGATAAAGGCTATACGGAGCTGCAGTATGAGCGTTTCTCGGCAGTAGTCGGCAAGCTAAAGGAAGCCGGCTTGCACATTCCGATCATTCACGCGGCCAACAGCGCCGCCGGCATTGACACGCCTCGGATGGGCGGCGGCATGCTTCGCCTCGGGATCAGCATGTACGGGTTGTACCCTTCGGCTGAGGTCAATCGGAAGCGCGTCGAACTTAAGCCTGTGATGACGCTCAAGACCGCTGTCGTCATGGCCAAAGAAGTGCCGGAAGGCTGGGGCATCAGCTACGGCACGCGCTATGTGACGAAGGGCAAGGAGCGGATCGGGACGCTGCCGGTTGGATATGCGGATGGCTTTAGCCGCATGCTGTCAGGTAAAGCGGAAGTGCTGCTGCGTGGTCAGCGAGCACCGGTACTGGGTACGATTTGTATGGACCAGTGCATGATAGCGCTGGATGGCGCTGATGCCTCCGAAGGTCCGGTTCAAGTCGGCGAAGAAGTCGTGCTCATGGGTGGGCAAGGCGACGAGGTGATCTCCGCGGAGGAAGTTGCCGATAAGCTCGGTACCCTCAATTATGAAGTCACATGCATGGTCGCAGCGCGTGTACCGCGAGTATATCTGCGAGGGCAGCAGGTTGTTGCCGTGTCGAATCCGCTGCTGTAAGCGGCATGCATGAGGCACGAATTACCATCTAAGGATTTTCAATGGATTTAAAGGATTTTATCGTCTTATCTCGAATAATGTTGTTAAGATGTTCTTTGTTGTCGGTCTTAAGCGTTTATCTTCGATGCAGCATACTTGATATACGGTCTGCATACATATGAAGGTGTATAATACGGACCAAACAATGACATACTGTTACTGTTTTTTGCTGGAAATGTTTTGGGGGTGCGAGTTCGGTGGCCAATTTGCAAAATACCAAAAGGATTATGATCAGTTTACCGGATCATTTGCTGGAGGAAGTCGACGGAATCGTCGCCAAAGAAAACTCGAACCGAAGCGAATTCATTCGTCAGGCTATGAAATTGTATTTAATCGAGCGGAAGAAACGACAGATTCGCGATTCGATGCAGCGAGGCTATCTGGAAATGGCAAAAATCAACCTAGTGATGGCGTCGGAAGCTTTTCAAGCGGAGGAAGATGCCGGCGATACGCTCGGCCGACTCGTAAGCGGGGTGTAAAGCTTGATCGTTAAACGCGGCGATGTGTTTTTTGCGGACTTGTCACCTGTTGTCGGTTCTGAACAGGGGGGCGTTCGTCCTGTTCTGGTTATTCAAAATGATATTGGCAATCGCTTCAGTCCAACCGTCATTGTAGCAGCCATTACAGCCCAGATCCAGAAGGCTAAGCTGCCGACGCATGTGGAGATTGATGCGGCATTGCATGGATTTGACCGTGATTCCGTTCTGCTTCTGGAACAAATCCGCACGATTGATAAGCAGCGTCTGACCGACAAAATCACTCACCTGGATGATGAGACGATGCGTAAGGTAGACGAGGCGCTTCAAATCAGTGTCGGTCTAATCGATTTTTGAACAAAAGAGCATTACACGACAGCAGGGCCAGATGGCTCTGTTTTTTTTTGTCTTTTTTGGAATCCGTAATATCCGCCTTCGGATGTAGCTCATGTTCCATCCTGCGCCGCTGTTTGCAAGCGTCGTTTCACTCCATAATGAAAGTAACATATGGAATGGATGGAGGGGTCATGAGAATGACGACAATGAATCGACCTGATTTTGCAATTGCGGGAGTGGGAACTACGGGCGGAGGAGACTTTCACCGCGTCGAGCTTGAAGGTGTCAGCAAAGTAGACGGAAGCTTGGATTGTTACTCCTTTAAGATGAACGGCCTAGCTAAGGTGAAAGGAAGCATTTGTGCTGTAGAGCGCTTCGAAGCGTCCGGCAAGTTGACCGTGGATGGTTCGGTGAAGGCGGCAATGGCTAAAATCGAGGGTCAGGCTACGGTGCGCGGCAATTTGGATTGTGAAGTCCTTAAAGCGAATGGTTTTATCAAAATCGTCGGCGATTGCAGGACGCATGGATGCGATGTAAGAGGTGCGATGACCGTGGATGGGGTGCTGGATGCGGACCGTCTGAATATTTACATGGAAGGCCCGGTACGAGTGGAAGTGATTCGGGCCAAGCAAATCAGCGTGAATATTACGAGAAGCGGGACAATTAAACGTCTGATGCAATCGATATTACCGGCACCATGGCAAACTCAACTGCGTGCAGATCGCATTGAGGGCGACGATGTCTATTTGGTTGATACGACGGCAGCGCTTGTTCGCGGCCGACAAGTTAAGATCGGTGCCGGCTGTGTTATTGACCGAGTCGAGTTCGAGTCGGAGCTCATAGTACATCCGGATGCGGTTGTTCGCTCGCGAGAGCGGATTTTCGGCTAGGAGGCGAGGTGTAGATGCAGATGATGACGGGTACAAGAAGAAAAGTGCGGATTACGGGAACAGGCTCGACCTCCGGCGGTTACTACGAGAGCATCCGTGTGTTAGGTGAAGGGCAAGTGCTCGGTTCTATAGAAAGTGAATCCCTCCATAGCATGGGGAACTTGTCCGTATCAGGCGATTTGAAGGTCGGGCTTTATCGCCAGGTTGGGGAAACGAACGTCCGCGGCGATATTTATGGCGCTCAGATGCATGTGCTTGGCGAGTTGGACGCGGCAGGAAGCATTCGCAGCAAGTCGATGAAAGTCCGGGGACAGCTGGCTGTTCGCGGAGAATGCGAAGCTGAATATTTTGATGTTCGGGGCGGATTCCAGATCCATGGTTTAGTAAGTGCGAACGTAGTCGAGATTCGTCCATGGGGACCTTGCCATGCCAAAGAAATTGGCGGCGGGCGGATCAATGTTCGGCGGAGCAAGTGGGGCGGAATGAAGCAGTGGTTCTCAAAGCCGCGTTCGATGGAACTGAACAGCGAGCTGATCGAAGGCGAGAATATTTATTTGGAGCATACGACTGCCGATGTTGTCAGAGGAACGAACGTGACTATCGGACCGGGATGCAGGATCGGGTTAATCGAGTATCGCAAGTCGCTGAAGGTAAGCAAGGGATCGGTTGTGAATGAAGAAATAAAAAGATAACATTTTTTGAGAAAATGACAATTTATGCTAGACAGTGAATATTGGGTCTGTTATTATGAGTTCAATATTATAGTAGCAGAAATTTAGCGACCGCTGTGCGAAGAACGCAAGCTTGGGCTCCATGCCCCTGCTTGCGTTCTTTTTTTATTTATCGCTATTTAAGCTGCGGAAAGGAATCGCCATGAATCGAAAGCGTCATCTATGGGTTACCGCATCGGCCGCCGTTCTATCCGGCTTGCTTGTCTACGGGGTGTATGTACTGCAGCTGCGTCAGGTGAAATTTCAAGAGACGGTGAATGTTGTCGTTCCGGTACGGTTTATAGATGCAGGCGAACGGCTGACAACGGATATGCTGGGCGTGAAGCAGATTGCGAAAGCTTCCTATGTTCCGGAAATGTTTCTGCATGCGGAAGAGATGGACGGCATGGAGGTGATTGTGCCTCTGGGGGCAAACGAGCCTTTGCTTAGCTGGAAGGTGGACAAGTTCCGGTTGCTGCCAAGCCGAGAGCAAGCCACTTTTCAAATCCCGCGCGATTATGTCCTCTCCGTCTCGAATGGAATTCGCGCCGGGGACAAAGTGATGCTTTATTTATCGGGAGAGGCTGTAGCTTCTGCCAGGTTATTTGCCGAATCGGTAACGGTTGCTTCGGTGAAAACATCGGGTAATCTCGAAATTGACGATACTAGCAATTCTAACTTGATGTCGCTGGCCAACTCGGATAAGGAAGGCATGTATGCCGCCAGACGAGATGCGAACGGCATGATCGATTCCGTCAATTTGAATTTGACGGAGGCACAGTGGCTGAAGCTCGATTCGATCTGTAAAGGCGGCAATAGCAAAGTGGTTATTGCTTACTCGTCCGAATCGCTTGATATCGCGGAAGCCAAAGGCGGTGCGAGATGAGTTATTTTGCCGGTCCGATCATCACCTTTCTCGGTACGACACCCAATATCGGTACTACTGCCGCGGCTTTCGCTTCGGCCTGCCGAATTGCAGAGGAGAGCGGGCGGTCAGTTGGGTATCTGTGTCTGAACCTCAAGAGTGCCAAGGTACATCGTTTTCTTGGCGTTGATAAGCCCGGCGCAACACTGGATTCGTTACGACCGGAGCTGCTTACGGGATCTTTGCAGCCGGATAAACTCCTTCGTTCCATGCACCGCTGCCGAGGCGTGCCTGATCTGCACGTGCTGTTCGGCAACATTATGCGAGATCAAGCTGAGTTTTTCACCATTGAAGAGATGGAGCATTTGCTCACTGTCGCAGAACAGACCTTCAGCATCGTGATCGCGGATGTCGGTGCGTATTGGGATAATGCTGCAACTCTCTGTGCGCTCCGTAAGGCACATAAACGGATTATCGTAACGACAAGCGCATTGTCTCACTTTCAAGAGGATGGACAGCGCTGGATGAAGCAGCTTTCCGCTATGTATGGGATTGCCGCTCATGATTATGAAGCGATTATTATACACCAGCCTTGGGGCAAGGGAGGATTTCACGTGAAGGAAATTTGCAAAGAGCTCGGAGTGACGTTTTTGGGGGAACTGGCCTTGTCGGAACCGCTGCTATCCCAGCTTGATAGCGGAACACTCGATGAGTGGCTGCTTAATGACGAGAGAGGGAAGGCGGTCATGAAGGAGCCTTCGAGGAAGCTTATTGAGCAATATGGCTTGAAGCGGCAAATGAGGATGACGGTGCAGCCTTGGTATAAGAAGCTGCTAACCCATCGCGGCGGAGTAAGCTCCTAATGAGAGGCGACGGGCGCTTCTCGCCATCGGCTTTCTCGGCGAAGCTGCTGGCGGTTGAATCGGTGGCTGATACTGCTGCTTCGGTAACTGAGCATGATGCGCAGCGGGACTTCAATCGGTTATCGGAAGATGTGCGCGCCTACTTGGCGCTGCCGCGCGGTGAGACAGAGGAAGAGCGGCGTGAATACAACGAGAGCTTGAATCGAGCGGTGCTTGGCTATACGTACGATCGGGAGCGGATTCTCGCGGTTATTGCGGATCGTCTGCTGCGGCAACGGATTCATGAGCTGCCCGGTTATCAGCATCCGTATTCGACGCTTGCAGAGGCATTGTTCGCCGAAGTGATCGGGATGAGCGTGCTGGAGCTGGTGCTGCTGAAACGTGAAGGACTCGAGGAAATACAGGTTGTTGGCACGAGAATATTCGAAGTGCGTGACGGGCGGAGCGTGCCGTCTCAGTATGCTTTTGAATCGCTTCGCGAGGTGGAGCGGATTCAGCAGAATCTGGTGCTCTACAATAATGATCGCATCAATCCGCGCAAGCGATGGGCAGAAGTGATGCTGCGAGACGGTACCCGCGTCACGATGACCGGCCATGGGTTCACGGCTCAGCCTACGCTGACATTGCGATTCTATACCGTTAGACGGTTTCAATTGGAACAGCTTGGGCGAGCGGAATTAGGAACGATTAATGAGCGGCTTCGGCGGATGCTGCTGGCCATTCTGGAAGCCAGATTCAACGTTGTTGTCGTTGGCCCGACCAACTCGGGCAAGACGAATCTCATCAAGGCGCTGATCGGTGAACTGCCGGACGAGGAGCGCATCGTAACGATAGAGGGCAGGCATGAGCTGATGCTGATGAGGGATTTCCCGACGAAGAATGTGATCGAATATGAAGCAGATGAGGAAGATGCGATGCACCGGTCTTCGCAGGCGTTCAAGCTGGCGCTGCGGCAGTCGCCGCAGCGGATTATCCATGCTGAGATTCGAGATGAGGATGCCAACATCTATGTGCGTGCGTGTACGAGAGGACATGCAGGCAGCATGACGACGCTTCATGCCAATATGCTGGAGGATGTGCCCGAAGCGATTGCAGATATGTGCATGCTTGATGGCCGTGGGATGGACCCGGAGCGGCTGACGAAACGGATCGCCGAATATGTGACTCAGATCGGAATTGAGATGCGTATTGCCGCAGGACGCCGCCGCCTTGTGCGATTGGCGGAGATGGGGTGGGCCGGCGGTGAAGTGTTTGTCAGAGATTGGGCCGTATTCGATGAGGAGCTGGCTGATTGGCGGTATCCACAGGCACCATCCGCAGCGGCGCAGGCAAGATTGATGGCGGCGTCTGCGGAGCACTGGAGCTCTGTATGGCGCCCGGAACCGGAGCGCAAGCTGGGAGCTGAGCCGAAATGATCGTCAAGCTGGGGCTTCTTGCATTCATCATTGCACTCTTCGGTACGGTATATGTTGTAGTTCGAGGAATGATGGGAATATGGCTGCATCGGCAGCAAGTCATCAGTCGGCTGCATTATCGGCGCAATCGCGGTGTTCATGAACGTTTTACGCGTTTTCTGCAGCGCTTCGATCGTTCGTATCGCCATCTGTCTGAGCTGCTTGAATCCCTGCAGCTGAACTGGCATCCGGTCTCATTTGCCGTAACAAGCTTGCTTCTTCTGCTGATTGGCATATCGTTCGGAACCCTGTTTTTTCAAAGCGCAAAAGGAGTATTCCTGCTGGGCGGTGTGATGGTCACCGCACCATATATGCTGCTTCGGACGATGCTGGTGCACCGCCAAATGAAGACGCGAATCGATTTCCTGCCGGCAGTGGAGCTGTTCTATCAGTGCTGCCTCGTCAGCGGGGGGAGGCAGATTAAAGCGGCACTTCAGCGAACCGTAGAAGAGAAACGGCTGCTCGGGCCCATGCAGGCCGTGTTCGAGCAGCTGTACCGAAATGTATCCGTTCGCGGCGATGATGAAGCTAGTTTGCGAATTTTTGCGGCGTCGCTGGGACATGTGTGGGCGGATTATTTTGTGAATATCGTTCGGGCCGGTTTGGCGGAAGGGCATCCAATCGCTGCGAACTTAAAGGATCTGATTACGGATATGCGAAAGGCGCGTAGAGCTAATCAGCAAGAGCGCAATAAGCTGCTCGAAATCCGTATCGCGAATTTCTCACCGATCTTATTTCTGCTTCTCTTTATTGGGATTAACTTTCATTACAATCCCGAGAATGCTTACCAGTATTATATTGTCGACCCGGCCGGGCGGGATTTATTGCTAAATGCAGGGATGATGATATTTGGCTCATTCGTCATGGGATTATGGTTATCCCGCAAGAAAATGTAAAGGAGGTCCATGCCGACTATGAGCGACTCGATTGCGAAACTGGTCATGTGGGCAGCGCTAGCCGGCCAATATGCAGCATTATTCATGCTCTTTGCCTCATTAATGAAGCTGCTGACGTTTAAGAAGCCGCGTTATGTGCATGTCTTCATGAAGCATTGGCGGAAGAAGACGGTCAGCGATCAGTGGCTTACATTTGCGAGGATCAGCCGTGAAAGCAGCTCATTCAAGGAACGGGAACGATTACTCGCCGGATGCGGATATACAGGAGATGCGGCGTTGTATGTGCTGCTGCGCAGACTCTTCTTCCTGCTTATCCCGATCTGGTCGGCAGCAGCGTACGGTTTCACTTATGTGGAATGGAATGCTTTGCCGCGTGTGAGCGCGCCGCTGCTGCTGTCGTTCGTGATCCTGTTTTTGCTCTGGGATCTTCCTTGGCTGGAAGCGATTCGGAAGACGAGAGCAGAGCGGATGACGAAGGAGATTTATATCGTCAGCAATCAACTGCTCTATCTGGCAGGTTCATCGCTGCATATTCATACGAAGCTGATGCGATGCTTGCCTTACACGCGGACGATACGAAGCGAGCTGCAGATGCTGCTTGGCGAGTGGTATCACGACGCGGAAGGGGCATTAAGGCGGCTTAAGCTGCGGCTTGGAACCGAGGAGGGGCTGAGCTTCGTTGAGACGATCGATTCCTTGCGGCTCCATGAGAGCGAACAGTATTACGAGCTGCTGCGAGAACGAATCCAGGATTACAAGGAGAAGCTGGAATTGGCTAAGGACAGTCGCAAGGAATCGACATCCTACTTGTTGTTTGCCATTGCGGGGCTTCCGATCATGTATACCTTTCAGATTTTTATATACCCCTGGGTTCGAGAAGGCCAGAAGCTGTTTAGCTCTCTAAATTAACAGGTGGAGGATATGAAGGAGGTGAGGGCATGCGGAATATTTTGATAACGGTGATGATGCTTGTTGTCGTTGTCCTGTTGTTTAATGCGATTGTCGCCAAGGATACGACAGGAACGAAGGATCAAATCGAAACACAAGGAAATGCTGCGAATACGAAAATAAACACCATTACGATTCCATAAGGAGGCAGTAGCATGCGCTCGCTATTGATGACGCTGCTGCTTATCATCGTTACGGTCATTCTATACAAGGGTGTAACCGGGGGCGAGCAGGGGACGAACGCTCAACTGGAGCAATCCGGCCGGCATATGAGCGATGGGATTCGGAGGATGAGCCCTTGAAGAGTTTGCTTGTATTTATCCTCCTGTCTGCCATGATGTGCTGGTTTATGTTTTCTCCGATTTATAAGCATGTTCTGATTGTCCGGCAGGCCGTTCTTCAGCAGGAAGTCGATTACTTGCTGGAGATTGGCGCTAACGGCGACCATGGTTATATTGATGCCGCAATGCTGCAGGAATCGAGGCTTCGATTAGCCAAGTACGGGCTACTCCCGAGCTCGGTTGAGTTCGTAGTCAGTTCGGGGAGCGGCGGCTCAGCAACCGATGCCAATCAGCCGCTGCTTCGCGGAACTTCCTTGTCGCTGACGGCGAGCTACCCGATAGAAGGCTTGCTCGCCATTGACCGGTTAATTGGGCTGGCACCGCCACCGGCGAATACCAGGCTGCGAGCCTCCGGGATGAAGATGAGCGAATATGTCCCGTAACCATCTCGGGGAGAGGAACCTACCAAATGTATAAGCTGGTGCTTGTCATGCTGATGATGGTCGTATGGATGCTGCTGCACGCGCTTCAAACCGATGAGGAGCTGGCGATAACGGCGCTGTTTCAGGGGAAACATGCGGTGAATCGCGCTGCGCATGCAGCGGCCCAGCAGGTGGATGAAGCCGCATTGGCAGAAGGCCGACTGCACATTGATGAGCTTGCGGCGAGCAGGGCGGCCGGGCTTTACTTGCAGCGCAATCTGCAGCTGGATGAGAGCGGGCAGCCCTTGCCCGGCTCGTATTTACAGGAACGAGTGGAGGTCATGGATTTCCAGGTAGTCAACGGGGACTCGGCGGCTTTTCCCTATACCTATCGCAATGCTGCTTATGATTACGAAGTAACTCTGAATCGACCCGGCGTCATTCTGATCGCCAAGATCGTGTATCCCCGAGTATTTACTGTAATAGAGCAAATTGAATGGACGATTAAAGGAGCAGCGGAGCTGACGTCAGGTTGACGGGACCGCTGCTTTTTTTTGTAATATGAGTAAAACCTCGCAGTGAAAACTCAGTGTATTTGTGCACCTTTTCAGTTTCACAGTGTACCTTTCTGATGAAAGCGTTTGCTATACTGTGTTTATCAAACCGGCAGCGCTTCGGAAAGGGAGAAGGAGGAAGCAATAGTGGCAAAATCAAGCCTGAAGTCGATCGCAGCGCTGCATCCCGGCAGAGCTGCGGCGCCGTCGAAACGCAGCCTATGGCAGCGGATCGTGGATCATCGTGTGCTGTATCTGATGTTTCTGCCCGTTATCGCGTATTACGTTATTTTCCGGTATTGGCCGATCGTGCTGGCATGGATCGTTGCCTTTAAGGATTTGCAGCTGGGTACCGGGGTGTTCAACAGCGAGTGGGTGGGCTTCGGTAATTTTCGGATCATGTTCGAGGACCCCGAAATCGTCAACGTGCTGCGCAATACGGTCGAGATCAGCCTTCTTCGTATTGTAGTCGGCTTCTTCCCGCCTATTATTCTGGCAATTATGTTCCATGATCTGGCGTCGAGCAGATTGAAGAAATGGCTGCAAAGCGCCGTATATATTCCGCATTTCTTCTCGTGGGTCATCGTTTACGGCATTGTGTTTGCGTTCTTCTCCACAGGGTCCGGTTTCGTCAACAACGTGCTGGCGTGGCTGGGTTACAATCGCTTCGAGTTTTTCCTATCGGAAACGTGGTTTCGGCCGCTGTTACTCGGTTCCGCACTGTGGAAGGAAATCGGCTGGAGCACGATCATTTATTTGGCGGCACTGACGACCGTCGATCCGCAGCTGTATGAAGCCGCCACAATCGATGGCGCAGGACCGATGAAGAGAATTACGGCGATTACACTGCCAAGCATTTTACCCGTCATCACCTTTGTGCTGTGTATCAGTCTCGGAAATATCCTGTTCGCCGGCGGTGAGCAGATTCTGCTCTTCTATAATAAGGCCGTGCTGGATTCCGCGGACGTCATTGAGACTTGGGTGTATCGTGAAGGACTTAATCGGCTTCAATTCAGTATCGGTACGGCAGTCGGCGTCTTCCAGTCCATTATCGGAATGGTCTTCATTATATCCAGCAACTTCATCGCCAAAAAATACACCGGTCGTGGTATCTGGTAGAATGGAGGACCACCTGTGATCTATAAATCGCGAAGCGATAAGATTTACCAGACGATTATACATATCATCGTTATTCTCGTGGCAATCACCGCCATCTTCCCGCTGATCTACGTCCTTGGGATGTCGTTTACGACCAAAGCGGAGATGATTCAACGCAATTATTTCGTCATTATTCCTAAGGAGCCGACGCTTGAAGCGTACAAAAGGATCATGGCTTCCTCCGTTGTGTGGCATTCGTTCATGATATCCGTGTTCCGCAGTACGGTCGGACCGCTGCTTTCATTGGCGCTGACGACGATCGGGGCATACGTCTTGGCACAGCGGACGCTGCCGGGCAGAAAGCTGTTTCTGTTCTTTATTTTGGCAACAATCCTGCTGAATGGCGGCATGATTCCTACTTATCTCGTTATTAAGCAGCTGGGACTCATCAACTCCCTATGGTCGATGGTGCTGCCGCTCCTGGTAGATAGTTTCGGTCTGCTCGTCATCAAGATCTTCATCGAGAATCTGCCGGATGGCCTCATCGAATCCGCCAAAATGGATGGAGCCGGAGAATGGAGCACCTTGACGCGTATCGTGCTTCCGCTGGCCGCGCCGGCGCTTGCTGCCATCGGGTTATTTAACCTCGTAGCGCATTGGAATAGCTGGTTTGACGCATTGCTCTATTTGAATGACAAGTCTCTCTATCCGCTGCAGATGGTGCTCAAGAACATGCTGACCGTCGATTCCATCAGCGGTGACAATATGAATGGCATGTTGAAATCTACGCAAGCGGTGAGTACGGAAACGATCAAGATGGCCACCGTCGTCATCGGCCTCGTCCCGATTCTATGCGTCTACCCGTTCCTGCAAAAGCATTTTGTCAAAGGCATGTACATGGGTGCTGTCAAAGGGTAACGATCAAGCAACGTGTAACAGTGGTGTCGAGAAGCCATCCGGAGGTGCTTCTTCACATATATCATTGGTTTCAGAGAGGGGATCAAGAGCCATGAGAAAGAAAATGACCTATACCGTATTGGCCGTTCTATTGGCTTCCGTTACGATGCTGAACGCCTGCTCCGACAACTCGACGAATAACGGCGCCGCCAATAATGCGACGAATAACGGAGGGGGCAATAACGAAGCGACGAATACCGGCAACGGAAATGCTGACAGCGGCAAGGCTGAGCCGCCGCTCCAAGAGCTTAATTTTCCGGATGCGTTCCCGCCGGTTCCCAGAGCAGTGGATCAATCCAGCTATGCCTATGATGATATGAGTAAATCCTACGACCTGGATATTATGGTATCCGGCTCCTTCAACCAGTCGGTGCCTGAAGATAAGGTGAAGGAATTCTTGGAGAAACAATTCAACGTGAAGCTGAAGTTCACGAGCATGAATGCGGATGATCTGAAGAACTCCGTCAGCGTGCGCTTTGCTTCCGGGGACGAACCGGACATGGTCATGATGCCGGTTAAGGATGTCGCCTTATCGCTTTATAATGCAGGTCAACTGCTGGATGGCAAAGAAGTGCTGCCATACATGCCGCAGGCTATGCAATATGTCACGAAGGAATACAAGAACTGGGCTACCACGAAGGATGATCAATTGATCGGGGTGCCGCGTTACAGCGTGTTCCCGGACAACTGGGCTTATTTTATCCGCCAGGACTGGTTGAAGGAATTCGGCATGAGCATGCCGACGAATGAAGACGAGCTGTTCGCTTACGCGAAAGCAGTCGTCGAGAAAGATCCTAACAAGAACGGCAAAGCCGATACTTGGTTAATGGGCGCTGCGGGTGCCGGCAACGGTTGGTCCATGATGGATGCGCTGAAGACGATGTACGGCCATCCGAGCTGGAATGAACAGGACGGCAAGATCAATCATCCGATGCTGGATGGTACGACCAAACAGTTCCTGCAGTTTGTGAAGAAGCTATACGATAACAAGCTGCTCGCACCGGATTGGTATACGATCGGTTGGGAGCCGTTCAAAGCCTACAGCTTGAACGATCAGATCGGCCTCGTCTGGTACCCGGGCTGGAATATCGTGCAGGAGCAGTACGATGCGAAGAAGAAGGATGCAGTGGCAGCTACGCTGTGGGAACCGCTTAATCCGCTTAAATCGAGCGACGGTAAAGGCGGCATGTACGGACCGGGCGGCAATCCGGGCGGATTGTTCATTTTCTCCAAGAAGCTGCAGGATGACCAAGGCAAAATGATGCGTCTTGCCCATATGCTCGATACGATGATTTATCCGAATCAGAATTACTGGGCCGTTTCGCAAGGCGGCGGACCGGAAATCTTCCCGGATGACTCTATGGTTAAGCTGAATGATGACGGTACGAACGTCTTCTTCATCAAGGATTCGCACATCTCGAAGGTGAAACCGGAATACCAATCGCTGGCAGACTGGCAGTTCTTCGGTTACACACTGATCTGGCAAGTCTACGACGATGAGCCGGTCGGCGTCACCGGAAGCAAATGGAATCAACAGGTCATCGCGATGCCGCGCTATAAGAACTTTGATATGAACCTGACGCTCGACGGCCCGACCAGCCAGAAGCTGACGGACTTCCAGAACAAGAATGAAATTTCCTTCGTGCTTGGCAAACGTTCCTTTGACGATTGGGACGCTTATGTGGAAGAATGGAAGAAAGCAGGCGGTCAGAAGCTCATCGACGATGCTGCGTCGCAGCTGGGCGTTGAGAAACAATAAGACAGTAAATGAAGTCGGTATACTCATGAATGTGCATCCGTGCATTCGTGAGTATACTTGTCTATTTACGGGATAACGCCGCCTAGGAAGGGTGCATCCGGATTGAATCCTCGCTTCGCGCTTGGTTCGCGCGCCAAATTGATTCTGCTTTTGTTCATACCAAGCACGTTGTTCGTATTTTTCGTCGTGCAGATCGCCAAGGACTATACGCTCGGTTTCCTCAGGGAAACGCAGAACGAAGCACTTGCCGGCATGTCCAGTCAGGTCACGCACTTGATCTCCATCTATAATAGTGAGATTACCTACAACATGCTGGAGATGGAGCAGACGATCAAGCAGGAAGGCGGCGCCGGCGATAATCTTAGCCGTTCCATGCATACCGCCGCGCAAATCCGCTCGGACTTTGTTCGAGGCATCGTTTATATTCGTAAGGATGGCGTCATTACAGGGTATCCGCAAAATTTCTGGGGCAATTTCTCGGAGAAGGAAGAGCAGCTTGTGCGGAAGCAGGCGGAAGAGAGCCGAGGCGTGTTCGAGTGGTCGGATACGATCCGCTCCGATATCGGCCGAACGGGGGCATACGGCCCGACCAGCCTGGTAACCAAAACGGTTTTCGACGAAGAGGGGCATACGTCCGGCTATCTGGCGTTTCTGGTAGATTTGTCTGGATTTCTGGATCGAAGCGCAGCCTTCGCCGGCAGCTACGATACGCAGACGCTGCTCTATGGCAGCGACAATCAATTGATAGATTACATCTGGGCAAGCCCGTCAACGCAGTTCAGAAGAAAGCTCGTTGAGGAGAAGAACGTAGAGACGCTGCCGCAGGCACTGCGGTATTTCAAGAAAGCCGGCGTCTATCATTCCGTCTCGTACATGAATACGAACCTGAAGTGGAAGGTCATCGTCGTTGGCGACGTCAACAAGCTGGAGAACCGGTTCAAGCCGCTCGGGCAGATCGCTTGGTCGCTGCTGTTGTTCGGTTTGATCGGGTTTCTGGGTATATATATTACGGTCTCTTGGTGGTTTACGAGGCCGATTCTCGCATTGACCAAAGGGATACGGAAGGTTGCCAGAGGCGATCTGGAAGCCAAGGTGCAGGTGAAGCAGCGCGATGAGTTAGGTGAGCTGGCAAATCAGTTCAACCAGATGACGGGCAAAATCTCCGATCTTGTCATCGGCCTTCAGCGAACGGAGGAAGCGAAGCGTCAATCCGACATGCAGGTGCTACTGTCGCAAATCAATCCGCATTTTCTGTACAATACGCTGAATACGATCGACATCATGATTGACGTCAGCCCCAAGCCGGAGCTGCACGAAATGATGGAGGTGCTGTGTCGGCTGCTCCAATACAGCCTGGACGACAACAAACAGCCGCCGCTGGCAGAGGAACTGCGGTATGCAAGCGACTATTTGCATATCCTATCCGTTCGTTACGGCAACCGCTTTCATTTCCGTATTGGATCCGCGCCGCCGGAGATTGCACAGATGCCGGTAATGAAGCTGGTACTGCAGCCGATCGTTGAGAACGCGGTGTTCCACGGCCTGCATGCACTGGAAGGACGGCAAGGCGAGCTTGACGTCTCGGTTCATATCGAGGAACGAGCGGTAGCGATTTACGTGCGAGACAATGGTGTCGGCATTCCGCCTGAGAGGCTGGAATGGCTGCGGCAGGCATTGCGGGAAGACGTAGACCCGGGCAGCGAGCGCGGCATCGGAGTGCTGAACGTTCATCGGCGGATCCGGCTTCATTTTGGAGAACGCTACGGTTTATCCATCCGCAGCGAATTCGGTGAAGGAACGACCGTCGTCATTCTACTGCCACGCTTGTAAAAGAACTCCCGAATCTGTGAGAGTTTGACTCCATCAAATTCCCTATTACAGGAGGTTAGCGCATGCATGAACCTACTTTTCGCCTGCTAATCGTCGATGATGAACCGCTAGCCAGGATGCGAATTCGTTCATTTGATTTGGCGGCCCGCGGTTACGAAATCGCCGGGGAAGCGGAGAACGGCGAGCAGGCTTGGCGGATGATAGAGAAGCTGCAGCCGGATATTGTGATCGCCGATATTGGCATGCCGATACTGGATGGCCTGGGCTTATTAAAGCGAATCCGCGGCATGACATCGCCGCCGGCAGTCATCCTCTTAACCTGCTTCGAGGATTTCGAGAAAGTGCAAAGCGCGATGCGATACGGTGCGGTTGATTATTTGACCAAGCTGCTGCTCAGCGAGACGGAGTTTATCTCCTGCCTGGATCGGGCGGTCGAGGAAATCCGCAAGGCGCGCATGCAGAAGCATTGGACGCTGCGGCAGCTGCTGCAGGATTTGCTGCTATCGGGAGGCACATCGGCATCGGCGGATGCACTGGAGTATGAATTGTCGGCCTTCAAGCAATTTAGGCTCGGGCTGTTGCGGTTTCCCGGTGACGTCAAGCATGATGCGGCGAGGATGATCGAAGCCTATGAGAAGGAATTCGCCCCGTATGCCTCGTTCGTCATTCGGCTGACAGGGCCGCTGTGGGCGGTGCTGATCGCTTCGAGCGAGACGAACGGCAGCGCGGATTTCAATGCCTGGACGATGCAAACCTTGAAGCAAGGCTATGATGAATGTTTGAATCGCGATTTAGAGCCGCTTCAATCGCTATCGGGCTTTAAGTATAAATTGGCTCAGCTGCCGGATGCGCTCGTAACCTGCCGCAAGCTGCTCGAGCAAGCTTTCTATGAGCCTAAAGGGTGCGTCATCGTCGGTGAAAACAGTGCGGAAGGCGAGACTTCATCATCGTCGAATGCCAGACTGAAGACGCTCTATACCGATATCAAAAAGACTGCGGAAGAGGACGATGCCGCAGCACTTGCGACGCTGCTGACTTCGTGGCGCGATGAGATCGCCATGTATTCGAAGCCTGGCACCGAACAGCTGAAGCATGCCGGCTTCGAGCTTAGCAGCTGCTTCCGGGAGGACTTTGATTTGGAGACGGAGGAGAGGGCGGTTGCTGCTCGCGAATGGATTCTTTCCGCGATCGAAACCTGCGAGCATGTTAGCAGCCTCTCCTCGATCATCACACAGTTGATCGAAAGCTTAAATCGCCGGACAATGCCGACGCACCGCTGCCGGCAAGAAATCCGCGAGGCCATCAAGTATATCCGCAGCAACTATCAGGAGGATATCGATCTGGTTACCGTTGCCAGACAGGTTAACTTGAGCCCCAGTTGGTTCGGAACGCTGTTCCGCAATGAAACGGGACACAGCTTCCTCGATTACCTCCAAGACTTCCGACTGGAGCAGGCGAAGGCCATGATGGCACAGTCGGATCTCAAAATCTATGAAATCTCCACCTTAGTCGGGATTGCGAATCCGAGATATTTCTCGCGCCTGTTCAGCGATAAATACCGGATCAGCCCGCAGGATTACCGCAGCAAGGCGAGAAGCAAGCTGCTGGGATGACCCGCCGTATAGTCCATAATCAATCAAATAGACGATCGAAAGAACAGCGGAGCTTTCCGGCAAGTTGACGGAGCCGCTGTTCTTTTGTTGTAATGGAGGAAATAAGCTTGGAGCAAGGAGCGGTTGAGAGTGCAGGTGAACAGTGGAATGGCAGAAACGGTACAGGTAAAGCATGACGAAGTCGCGGAGCGCATTAATCGGCTGCAGCAGCTAATGACTCAAGCGGGCATCCATGCTTTTTTGGTCACGCAGCATGTGGACCTTTATTATTTTACGGGCTCGATGCAGGCCGGATACGCCTTTATCCCGGCTGAAGGGACGGCCGTGTTCTATGTGAGACGCAGCGTGGAGCGGGCTGTACAGGAGTCGGCCGTTCAAGTGCGGGCGTTGAACTCGCTGCGCCAATTCCGCGCTCAGCTGGAGCACGACCATCCTGCCGTGTTTGGCAGCGGCAGTGGCAGTGGCACCGGCGCTCAAGCGGTGAAGATCGCAACGGAGATGGATGTGCTTCCGGCATCCACCTATGCCAAGCTGGCTGAAGTACTGGCGGGCAGCAGCAACGATTGCTCGCTGATAGACGGTTCGACGCTTGTTCGGCGAGTGCGGATGGTGAAGTCGTCCTGGGAAATAGGCCGGATAGAAGCAGCTGCGCAGGTTGTCGCGGAAGCATTGGAAGCTGCTGTCGGCATTATTAAGGAAGGCCTTACGGAGCTCGAGCTGATGGCTCGAATCGAATACGAAATTCGCATTCGCGGTCATCTTGGATTGATGCGTACACGCAGCTACAACATGGAGATTACAACCGGCATGCTCGGATCAGGGGCGGCGGCTGCCGTTCCGAGCGCATTCGATGGACCGGCAGGAGGCCTGGGCCTCGGGCCGGCTTTCCCGCAAAGCACCAGCCGCAAAGCCATCGGCAGAGGAGAGCCGATTCTCATTGATATCGGCTGCTGCATCGATGGCTATATAATCGATCAGACGCGAACGGCTGTCATCGGCAGTCTGCCCGATGATTTGGCCGAAGCCTATGCGCAGGCGGAGCACATCATTCGCCAATCGGAAGTGCTGATGCGTCCGGGCACTTCCAGCGAATCGATCTATGCAGCGGCGTTGAAACAGGCTGCCGATGCCGGACTCGCCGATCACTTTATGGGCTATGGCATCAATCAGGTCAAATTTCTCGGTCATGGCATCGGGCTTGAAGTGGATGAGTGGCCGGTGCTTGCAAAAGGGTTCGGCGATCCGCTCGAAGCAGGCATTACGCTTGCGGTAGAACCGAAATTCACTTTCCCGGGACGCGGTGTCGTCGGCATCGAGAACAGCTATCTCATCACCGATACCGGCTGCCGACCGCTCACAAGATCGCCCGAAGGGCTGATCATTATCCCTTAAAGGCAGAAGCTGTTTGCGAGTCAACGATAAGTTGCTCGCAGGCAGCTTCTTTGCGTTTCCGGCCCTGGCCAGCTTGACTCAGATGCGGTACTTCTCCATTAGATTTAACTGTGGTTAAGGTAATCGGTAAAGCCGATTTCTATTGGACCGCGCTGTGCTACAATAATGCTGAATCTATATGCCAATAAGCGGAAATCGACCAATCTACCGAATCCAAGAGGTGCTGTACGATGAAAATGACGTTTAGATGGTTTGGCAATGACGACCCGGTCACTTTGCAAAATATCCGCCAAATTCCTGGGATTCACGGGATTGTTACCGCACTTTACGATGTGCCCGTGGGTGAAGCTTGGCCGATGGAATCCATCAACCGGTTGAAAGAAACGATCGAAGCCGCAGGGCTGCGGTTGGCCGTGATCGAGAGTGTTCCCGTACATGAGGACATCAAGCTGGGACGACCTTCGCGTGACCGACTTATTGAAAATTACAGTCAAACGATTCGCCGCCTTGGCGAAGCCGGCGTACCGGTCATCTGCTACAACTTTATGCCCGTGTTCGACTGGACACGCTCACAATTAGCTTACGCATTACCCGATGGGTCCACGACCTTGACGTTCGAGGACGAAACGATTTCCCGCATGGATCCGGTGAACGGCGACTTGTCGCTGCCGGGCTGGGATCAAAGCTACACCAAGGAAGAGATGGGCCAGCTCATCGACGCTTACGCCGAAGTAACGGAAGACGTGCTTTGGAGCAACCTCGCTTACTTTTTGGAGCGCGTCATTCCTGTCGCCGAAGAGGCTGGCATCGTCATGGCCATTCACCCCGATGATCCGCCATGGCCAATCTTTGGCTTGCCGCGTATCGTAAGCAATTTCCGTCAATTGAAGCGTCTGACCGAACATGTGAACAGCCCGTCGAACGGCATTACGTTCTGTTCCGGCTCGCTCGGCGCCAATGAAGATAACGACTTAACCGCGATCATCCGCCATTTTGGCTCACAAGGTAAGCTGCATTTTGCCCATACCAGAAACATCCTGCGTACCGGTCCACGATCCTTCCAGGAATCGTCGCATCGCTCTTCCGACGGCTCCATCGATATGGTGCGGATATTGGAGGCATTGCACGAAACCGGATTTACCGGTCCGCTTCGTCCGGATCACGGCCGAATGATTTGGGGCGAGCAAGGCCGTCCCGGCTACGGGCTCTATGATCGGGCGCTTGGCGCCACGTATTTGAACGGGATTTGGGAAGCGATTTCAAAAACAAGGAGCTGACCGCAAACCATATGCTGAAATTATCCGTATTCACGGTAGCGACGCCGGATCTCACGCCGGAGGAGCTGTGCGAAGCAGCATCGGCTGCCGGTATCAGCGGCATCGAATGGCGCTGCAAAGACACCCCGGCAGCGCTCCGCAAGGAAGCGCCTTCTTTCTGGGGAAACAATATCTGCACGCTCTCGCAGCATGCAGAGGAGGAAGAGATCAGCCGTTTCGAACAAGCGGCGAATCGCTCCGGCATGAAAACCATTTCCATTACGCCTTATATCCAATGCGGCGATATCGAAAGTACAGAGCAGGTCATGCGGCTTGCGAAACGTTTTGGCGCATCGATGATTCGCGTCGGCGTTCCCGGCTACAACCGCACCCGCAATTACAACGAGCTCTATGAGGAAGCGATCGCGTACCTCAAGGTGGTAGAGCAGCTGTCTCGCCATTATGGCGTCAAAGCGCTGGTTGAAGCTCACCACGTGACAATCGCGCCAAGCGCATCCCTCGCGCACCGGCTCGTATCGCCTTTCGATCCGGATTGCATCGGCGTGCTCTATGATCCGGGCAACATGGTATACGAAGGCTACGAGAATTATAGAATGGGCATGGAGCTGCTCGGTCCGTATTTGGCGCATGTTCATGTCAAGAATGCGGGCTGGCAGCCGCCTCGCACCGAGTCGTCCGATCCCCTGCAATCCCAAGAATGGTCTTGCAGCTGGAGCCCGATTGCCAATGGTCAAGTGCCATGGAAACAAGTACTCCGCGACCTGAAGGCGGTCGGCTATGACGGCTGGTTCGGCGTTGAGGATTTCAGCACTACCTTCGAGACAAGAACGATGCTTCAAACGTATGCCAATCAAATGAAAACGTGGATGGAGGAGATCGAATGAAACAGCTGCGCTACGGGATTATCGGAATCGGAAACATGGGTTCAGGGCACGCAAACATCTTGACTTCAGGTGCAATCAAGGGGGCTGTGCTCACCGCGGTTTGCGATGGATTCGAGAGCAAACGGGACTGGGCCAGAGAGAAATTCGGCGATAAAATCGCGGTGTTTGAGAACGCGGAGACGATGATTGACTCCGGCCTTATCGATGCCGTTGTCGTGGCTACGCCGCATTACGATCATCCTACGGAAGCGATTCAAGCTTTCAACAAAGGCATGCATGTACTGATCGAGAAGCCTGCCGGCGTCTACGCCAAACAGGTGCGGGAGATGAACGAAGCGGCTGCGGCAAGCGGCAAAACCTTCGGCATCGTCTACAACCAACGGATGAACCCGCTCTATCAGAAGCTGCGCGAAATGATTCAATCCGGCGAGATCGGCGAAGTCCGCCGCATCAACTGGATCATCACGAACTGGTACCGGACGCAGGCTTACTACGACTCCGGCACTTGGCGTGCAACGTGGGGCGGCGAAGGCGGCGGCGTACTGATCAACCAATGCCCGCATAACCTCGATTTGTGGCAGTGGACAACAGGCATGATGCCAACCCGCATGCGCGCATTCTGCCAATTCGGCAAGAATCGGAATATTGAAGTTGAAAACGACGTGACGGCTTACGCCGAGTACGAGAACGGGGCAACGGCGGTGTTCATCACATCCACCTCGGATGCGCCGGGCACGAATCGCCTTGAAGTATCGGGAAGCCGCGGCAAAATCGTCATCGAGAACGATAAAATGACCTTCTGGCGTCTGCGCGAGGAGGAAGCTGCCTTCAACGCCCGCAACACGGAACCGTTCGCTTCGCCGGAATGCTGGAAGATCGATATCCCAAGCTCAGGTCCGAGCCCGGAGCATGCAGGTATTTTGCAAAACTTCACGGATGCCGTTCTGCTTGGAACGCCGCTCGTTGCGCCGGGCGAAGAAGGAATCAAAGGCTTAACGCTCTCCAATGCGATGCATTTGTCCACTTGGCTGGACGGCTGGGTCGATCTGCCGCTGGATGAAGCGCTGCACGAAGCCGAGCTGAATAAACGAATCGCAAGCTCCACATATCAGAAGCCATCGACGGCTGCCGCAGAGACCAAACCGGCTGATCTGACAGGGACGTTTTAATAGATTCATTTCATCCAATGAGGGAGAGTGAACCACTTGTATAAGAAGCAAATCGCAGCACAACTATACACGCTCCGTGACTATTGCAAGACTGCCGAAGAGCTGGACGCCGCGCTGAAGCGGGTCAAAGCCATCGGCTACGAGGCGGTGCAAGTTTCCGGCATCGGTCCCATCGCGCCGGATGATGTGAAACGCATTTGCGACAGCCACGGCTTGGCCATCTGCGCCACTCACGTGCCCACCGGCCGTTTGCTGAACGATCTGGACGCGCTTATCGCGGAGCATCAAGCATGGGGCTGCAAATATGTCGGCATCGGCTCCATTCCGCCGGAATACCGGAATGACAAAGTGGGCTACACGGCCTTTGCGGGCATCATGAACGAGATCGGCGATAAGCTGGCGGAAGCCGGGCTGGAACTCATCTATCACAATCATAAATTCGAATTCGAGAAGTTCGAAGGCAAGACCGGCATGGATTGGCTGCTTGATGCCAAGGACAGCCCGAGCGGCGCATTTAGCTTCGAGCTGGATACGTACTGGGTGCAAGCCGGCGGAGCCGACCCTGTCAGCTGGATCATGAAGGTTGCGGATATGAAGGTCGTTCATCTCAAGGATATGGCGATCGTGGGCGACCAGCAGGTATTCGCCGAAATCGGCGAAGGCAACCTGAACTGGCCGGCGATTATCGAAGCTTGCCGCGAAACGGGCGTTGAATGGTATGTCGTGGAGCAGGACACCTGCCCGGGCGATCCGTTCGAAAGCCTGGCGATCAGCTACCGCGCGCTGCAGCAGCTCGCATATCAAACGGAAGAGGAGCTGAAGGGCGATGTCAGGGTTTAATCGCAGCGACGGCATGAACTATGCGCCGGTAGCGATCAAGAAACCGGAACCGGTCGTTGGCATCGGCGAGTTCGTATTCGCCGCCATGGGCCTCGACCACGGGCATATCTACGGTCAGACGAACGGTCTCCTCGAAGCGGGCGCAACGCTCAAATGGGTATACGACCGCGATCCGGCTAAGGTCGAGCAGTTTCTGAAGGTCTACCCGCAGGCGACGGCTGCCGCCTCGCCGGAGGCGATCCTCGAAGACCCGCAGGTCAAGTTGGTCGCGTCAGCCGCCATTCCATCCGATCGTGGCCCGCTTGGCGTCGCGGTCATGAAGCACGGCAAAGATTATTTTACCGACAAAACCCCGTTCACCACGCTGGAGCAGCTCGCCGAGGCACGGGAAGTCGCAGCGGCGACGGGACGCAAGTACATGGTCTATTACAGCGAACGGTTGCACAACGAAAGCGCGATCTATGCCGGCAAGTTGCTGGAGGAAGGCGCCATCGGCCGAGTCGTGCAGGTAATCGGCACAGGCCCGCACCGGTTGAATAAGCCATCGCGCCCTGATTGGTTTTTCCGCAAAGAACAGTACGGCGGCATTCTATGCGATATCGGCAGCCATCAGATCGAGCAGTTTCTGCACTTCGCAGGCTGCAAAGACGCGACGGTTGCTAGCAGCAAAGTAGCCAACTACAACAACCCGGACTACCCGGAGCTGGAGGACTTTGGCGATGCAACGCTCATCGGCGACAACGGTGCGACGAATTATTTTCGCGTGGACTGGTTAACGCCGAACGGACTTGGCACTTGGGGCGACGGGCGGACGATTATTCTCGGTACGGACGGCTATATCGAGCTGCGCAAATATATCGACGTGGCCCGCGATAAGAGCGGTGATCACGTCTTTCTGGTCAACCACGAAGGGGAGCATCACTTCTCCGTTGGCGGCCAGGTGGGATTCCCGTATTTCGGCGAGCTGATTCTGGATTGCCTCAACCGGACGGAGAATGCGATGACGCAGGCACACGCCTTTAAGGCGGCGGAGCTCTGCATGCTCGCGCAAAATAAAGCCGTCCGTTTGTAAAGGAATCTATACAACGGTGATGTGCGACATGGTAAAATCATTTCATTAGGATGCGCCATGACGAGGCGCCTCAAATGGAGGGGAACTGTGTGCCGCTCACGATGCAATGGCAGCAGCCGATTGAGCTGATGTACCGGAACGACGAACCGTATCCGGGCGCTCAATTTCATTCACATGCCTTTTATGAGATGTACTATTTTCAGGAGGGCGAATGCAATTATTTGATCGGTGATAAGCTGATAACGCTCCAGCCCGGCGATTTGATTCTCATGCACGGCATGACGCTTCATTGTCCGAACCCCGCACCGCATAAGCCTTATATTCGTACGATCATACATATGGATCCGGCTTACATCCATAAAGTGCTTCAAGCGGATACGGCGGCGATGCTGCTGAAGCCGTTCGATGAGCTGCGCAATATCCGCATTTCCCTAAGCAAGCAGGATCAAGCAGAGCTTGAAACGCTGCTCGCGGAGATGGATCAGCTCTATAAGCGGACGAACGAGGCGGGCGTGCGAACGGCCTATAATCGGTTTGTCATGCGCGTTATCGAGCTGCTGCATCTCATACGGGACTGGTGCAGCGAGCCGGTATATGAGCGGGAGCATCGTTCCCAGAAAGAGCAGCATGTGCAGCGCGTCATCTCTTACTTGGAGGATCATTACCTCGAGGAAGTGACGCTCGATCATATTGCCAGTGCGCTCCATTTGACGAAACCTTACCTGTCCAACCTCTTCAAAGACGTTACCGGCACAACGGTATTCAAATACTTATATAATCGGCGGATCAATCAGGCCAAAATGATGTTTCGGCTCGAGCCCAGGCAGTCGGTTTCGGAGGTGTGCCGCGCTGTAGGGTTCCACCATCTGCCGCATTTCAGCAGATTGTTCAAAACCACGGTCGGCGCAAGTCCGGAGACGTACCGGAAGCGAATGCTCCAGCTCGTTGCCGAAAGCTAAAGCCCTGCGTGCGCCGCCGCACATACGGAGGCGTTCACTATCGGAAGCTCATTGTTTGATTTAACGGGCCGTACGGCGGTCATTATTGGCGGAACAAGTACGCTCGGCAGCGTCATGGCCGAAGCGATGCTCGACCATGGTGCGCATGTGGCGCTTGTCGTCCGCAGCAAGGAAAGAGCGGAAGAGAAGCTGACGCATCTGATAGAAACCGGCAGCGCGATGCTGTTTGAGGCGGATGCGGCGGTGAAATCGGATCTCGAGCGCGTGCTCGGCGAGATCAAGGATTGGTCCCCAACCGGCCGAGCGGATATTCTGCTGCATGCGGCTGGCACGAACAGTGCGACGCCATTCTTTGATATTACGGAAGAAGAATGGGATCGCATCATGGACGTCAACGCGAAGAGCGTGATGTTAGCCTGTCAGGTGTTCGGCCGATCGATGATCGATGCCGGCCATGGCGGCAGCATCATCACGATCAGCTCCGTCTCTTCGGGACCGCCGCTCTCCCGCGTGTTTACGTATTCGGCTTCGAAGCATGCCGTAAACAGCATGACGCAATTTTTGGCGCGCGAATTCGCGCCGCACGGCGTGCGCGTCAACGGCATCGTACCGGGGTTCTTCCCGGCGGAGCAGAACCGCGCCATTCTATCGCCGGAGCGGGTGGAAAGCATTATGAGCCATACGCCGATGAAGCGTTTTGGCGATCCGAAGGAGCTGCAAGGGGCGGTCGTATGGCTGGCTTCCGAGGCAGCTTCCGGCTATGTCACGGGCTCGCTGATTCGCGTAGACGGCGGCTTTGGGGCGATGACGATTTAAAGGCAAATACGGCTTGTTCCGCATCGCATGCGGAACGGCCTTATTTTTTATAAATATTCCACTTTACAATATTACAATTCCGAGTTATCTTATTGGTTAAATATGCATTGGTGTGCTCTCGATTCGGAGGTGGTTACCGTCAACATAGAAAATATCGAAGCGTTTGTGTACGTCATCCATTGCGGAAGCTTTAATAAAGCCGCAGAAGCTTTATTTTTATCGCAGCCCTCTGTTACGGCACGCATCCAATCACTGGAGCGTGAATTGGATTGCAAGCTGTTCGACCGGAACGGCAAACAGATTCAGATTACGGAAGAGGGAAAACGTTTCCTGCCGTACGCGCAGCAGCTCTTGCTGACTTACCAGAAGGGGAAGCTGAACATTAGCCGCAAGAAGATGCCGGAGGAAATCAGGATCGGCTGCACGGTATCCGTATCGAACTACATCATCCCGCAGCTGATGCCAAGGCTTCAGCGCACATTCCCGAATATCTACTACAAATTCGTGACAGGCACTACGGACGAAATTGTCTCCAAAATACTGAGCAAGGAAGTCGACGTCGGCTTCGTTCGCAAAGTCAATCATCCCTCCCTTCATTCCGTCAAATTTTACGAAGACCCCATTTCTCTCTATGCCTACGAGGATCATCCATTCATCGGGAGAACCAACCTCGCCGTCGAAGAGATTGCGCTGCAGCCGCTCGTCTTCTTCGAATGCGGAGCGCTCGACTGGCTCAGAATCCACCGGGTATTCGAGCATTTGGAGCAGCCGCCCAACATACGGATTCAGACGGACAATTCGGAGATGGCCAAGCGGCTCGTCATAGGCAAAACAGGGATTTCGTTCCTTCCGGGTCTAAGCGTGCGGGGGGAGGTAGCCCAAGGAAAGCTGATTCCGCTTCGAGTTGCGGAGACGGAAGGGATATCGTTGCAGACGAACGTCATCTCCTGCCTTGGCGAGCACACGCAATTATTTACGGAGATCATGGAAATAGGCAAACACTTATTCGACGAGCAGGAAAAGGGCTGAACTAGTTGTCGCGAGACAGGGTCAGCCCTTTCGTTTTATCTATTCACTTAGTAAAAGAATAGGAATTATCGGAATTTGTGATCCACATATTGAAAAACTCTATTAGACGATGATTGAAGGGGATGATATCGTTAATCTCAACATTAATTCTTACTTAACCACTAGGAATTATAAGTTTAAATGATCGACCACAAAACGGAGGGGTTCCCATGAAAAAAACGTTCGTACTGGCAGCAAGTCTTACTCTGATTCTCACATTGTCGGCTTGCGGTACCAAGAATAATAACGCAGCCAACGCAGGCACAAACAATGTCGCGAAAGACACCACGGCCGCGGCCAACTCCGAAGCGCCGAAAGAAGTTAAGAAGATCGTAGTAGGCACAGGCAATCAGTTCCCTAAGGTTGCTTTCGTTGACGAAAGCGGCAAACTGACCGGCTACGACGTTGAATTGATCAGAGAGATCGATAAGCGTCTTCCCGAATACGAGTTCGACATTCAAGTCCTGGAATTCAAAAACATTCTACTAAGCCTGGAAACGAAAAAAATCGATTTGGCCGCGCATGAATTCGAGAAAAACCCCGAGCGCGAAGCCAAATACTTGTTTAATAAAGAGTCCTATGCGCACTGGAAAAACAAAATCATCGTTTCCAAAGACAACAACGATGCGATTGAATCTCTCGACGATCTGAAAGGCAAAAAAATATTCACGACGGCTACGAGCGCCGAGGCGACGATTCTGGAGAACTACAACAAAGACCACGACAATGCGCTTAAGATCGTGTATTCCAGCGGGGCGGCGAATGACGCTTTATCCCAGATTACATCCGGTCGCGTTGACGCTACCGTAGGCGCGGACTTCGTGCTGCCGATCATCGATCCGGAAGGCAAGCTGAAAACCGTCGGCAAAGAGCTTAGCGAAGCGGATATTCTGTTCTTGTTCCGCAAGAACGATCCGGAGCAGCAGACGCTGGCGAATGCAGTAGACCGGGCGATTCTGGAAATCAAGGCGGACGGCACGTTATCCAAAATCAGCAATGAGTGGCTTGGATTCGACGCAACCGTATCTGAAAAATAGACACTAATCAAGAAAGGGTGAGGTCGGTCTATGGGTGCTCCATTCGATATCGCCTATGTTGTCGAATATTTCTGGAAGCTGCTTCCGTTTATACGGATTTCGCTGATTATTGTAGCGAGCTCCATCTTGGTCGGGCTGGGCGTCGGCTTTCTCGTCGCCCTTCCCCGGCTGTACCGGGTGCCGCTGCTGCAGCGGGTTTCCCAGCTCTATGCCTCTTTTTTCAGAGGAACGCCGATTATTATTCAGCTGTTCTTGATCTATTACGGCTTGCCGGAATTGCTGAAAGCCGTGCACATAGACGTAAGCAAGGTGTCGGCTTTGTACTTCGTTATTCTGGCTTACGGGCTGCATAGCGGAGCCTACATTTCAGAAGGAATCCGAGCTGCGGTGTCCGCCGTCGACCGGGGCCAAGTCGAAGCGGCTTACGCGGTTGGCATGACCGGATACCAGGCTTTCACGCGAATCGTATTCCCTCAAGCGCTGGCCATCTCGATTCCGATTCTGGCTAACTTGGTTATCGCAACGCTGAAGGACACGTCGCTTGCCTTTACGCTCGGCGTTATGGAGCTTACGGGGAAATCGCAGACGCTGCCCACGATGTCCAGGCATTTGTTTGAAAGCTATATTGCGTTGGCTATTATCTATTTCATCATCAGCTTCTTCTTGGAGAAATTGTTCTATTACACGGAGCGCAGGCTGTTGAAGCATGAAGCGGCGATCGCGACCGCCGGCAAACTCCCAATGGGCAAAAAAGGGCTGAATCGGTTGTTGAACGCGAAAGTAGCATGGGGTAAAGGAGGCACAGGCGTATGACATTGGATTTTGCGTTCATCTGGCAAGCCTTTCTGCTGCTGCTTCCGGCTATTCCAAACACGATTTATATTACGGTCGTCTCCGTTGGCTGCGGATTTATCATTGGCCTGATTGTTGCGCTGTCACGCATTTTCGCCATTCCCGTACTGAGCCAGATCGGTACGGCTTACGTTACGTTTATTCGGGGAACGCCGATGCTGACTCACTTGCTCCTGATTTATGTCGGATTGCCCATGATCGTCGATAGTTTGGCCGACAAGTACCATTGGTCGTTCCACTCGGTTTCGATTCCCATGATCGGTTTTGCTTATCTCTCCTTCTCGATCACCGCAGGCGCTTATTTATCCGAAGTCATTCGTTCCGGTATTCTCGCGGTCAATAAAGGACAGATGGAAGCAGCCCATTCGATCGGGATGACCACATTTCAGGCGCTGCGCCGAATCGTATTGCCGCAAGCCTTCGCGGCTGCGCTTCCCAATTTATCGAACAGCTTAATCGGCATGCTGCACGGCTCCACGCTTGCTTTTACCGTATCGGTTGTGGAAGTGAACGCCAAGGCAGACATTATCGCAACGACGAACTGGAAGTTTTTTGAGGCTTATCTTGCCGCGGCGCTTATCTTCTGGGGCCTTACCATTCTGATTGAACGAGCAACTGCGTTGCTGGAGAAGCGCATTAACGCTTATAACCGCGGGGGTGTAGCATGATCAAGCTTACGAATATATCAAAGTCTTTCGGCCGTAACGAAGTGTTGAAAGGAATCGATCTGACCGTTCAGAAAGGCGAAGTCGTTGCCATTCTCGGTCCCAGCGGCTCGGGCAAAACGACGCTGCTCCGATGCATCAATTATTTGGAGAAGCCGAGCGACGGGGAGATTTCGATCGACGACTTTAAGGTGAACTGCCGGAAACCATTGAAGAAGGATATCCATACCTTGCGGGGGAAAACCGCGATGGTGTTTCAAAATTATAATCTGTTTCGTCATAAGACAGCCCTTGAGAACGTGATGGAGGGGCTTGTTATCGTCAAGAACATCCCGAAAGAGCAAGCTCGCCAGAGGAGTATCGAGCTGCTGGAGAAGGTAGGGCTCGGTAACAAGTTGGATTCTTATCCGAGCCAGCTGTCCGGAGGACAGCAGCAGCGCGTTGGCATTGCAAGGGCGCTTGCCTTGAATCCGGACGTGATCCTGTTCGATGAACCGACCTCTGCGCTTGATCCCGAGCTCGTTGGCGAAGTGCTTGCCGTCATCCGCAAAATAGCCAAGGAAGGGATTACGATGATCATCGTCACGCACGAGATGGGCTTTGCCCAAGATGTCGCCAATCACGTCGTGTTTATGGACGAAGGCGTTATCGTCGAAGAAGGTCCTCCTAATCTTATCTTTCAGTCGCCTAAGGAAGCTAGAACGAAACAATTTCTGGCGAGGATAACGCCGGAGAGCGCATATTCCATTTAAACGAACGGAGTTGGAAGATACATGACATTGAAATTCGGCATTTTGGACCAAAGCATCGTTTTCCCCGGACAGACGCCGGCGGAAGCGCTGGGCAATACGATCAAGCTGGCTCAATTGGCGGAGAAGCTTGGCTTCGAACGTTTCTGGGTGTCGGAGCATCATGATTCTCCGCAGATGGCCGGTGCATCGCCGGAGGTGCTGATCTCGCATCTGCTCGCTCGCACGAACACGATTCGTGTCGGGTCTGGCGGCGTCATGCTGCAGCATTACAGTGCTTATAAAGTCGCGGAGAACTTTAACGTGCTGGCCTCGTTGGCGCCTGGACGGGTCGATCTAGGCATCGGACGCGCGCCGGGCGGCTTGCCTCGTTCCACGAAGGCGCTGCAGAAAGGCTTGAGCGAATCCGAATCGCTCGATAGCAAGCTGAAAGAGCTGGAACAATTGCTCCATGGCTCGTTCGGTGAAGACCATGTGCTTGCGGGACTTCAAGCGAACCCATTGCCGGTACAGCCTGCTGACATCTATTTGCTCGGCACGAGCATTGCAAGCGCAAAGCTGGCCGCCGAGAGAGGGTATCCATACGCCTTCGCGTTATTCATCAACAACGATCCGGAGGCGGCTCGACAGGCCTTTGAGATCTACCGGGCACATTTCAATAGGGATCATGGGGGCGAACCCTATGCCATCCTTGCGTTGTCCGTCATCGTGTCGGATTCCGAAGAAGAGGCTGCCGAGCTCGCCGGTCATTTCAAGAACGTTCGGGTTACGCTGGCTAGCGGCAAGGTCGTAAATGTCGGTTCGCTCGAGCAGGCAGAGGAATTCGCCAAGCAAGCCGGCGAGACGTACACGGCTGAAATTCGCGAAGCGGACATTACGAGGGGGACGAAAGACACGGTTAGGAAGCGGCTGTCGGAGCTTCGCGATACGTATGACGCGGATGAGCTGATCTTTACGACGATCATCCCCGACTTCACCAAGCGAGTAAGGAGCTTCGAGCTGCTCAAGGAAGCCTTCGAGGAACAGCCGGTTTAACGCTAACGCTGCTGGGAATGAGGAGAGAAAACGAAAATGAATATTCAGTCAGAGGGCAAGCTCCAAGAGCGTTTGGTTGCTTATAGACGTCATTTGCATGCGAATCCCGAGCTGTCTAATGAAGAGTTTGCGACAACGGAGATCCTTCGCACCTGGCTTGCGGAGTCGGATATCCGTATCGCGGATTATCCGCTGAGAACCGGGCTTGTCGCTGAGGTAGGCGGTTATCGCGGAGGGCCGATCATCGCCATTCGCGCGGATATCGATGCTTTGCCGATTCAAGAGGAAACGGGGTTGCCCTTCGCTTCTAAAGTCCCCGGCGTCATGCATGCCTGCGGCCATGATTTTCATACGGCCGTCTTGCTCGGCGCGGCGCTTTTATTGAAACGGCGGGAGCGGGAGCTGGAAGGGACGGTAAGGCTGATCTTCCAGCCTGCTGAGGAGAAGGCGAAAGGCGCTTCGCAGGTCATCGCAAGCGGAGCGCTCGAAGGCGTGCAAGCAGTGTTCGGCTTGCACAACAAGCCGAACTTGCCGGTAGGCACGATCGGCATCAAAGGCGGGCCGATCATGGCAGCGGCGGACGGGTTCGTCGTCGACGTTGAAGGTCGCGGATCGCATGCCGCCGTACCGGAAGCGGGACTTGATCCCATCGTCGCCTCCGCCCATATTATTACGGCGCTGCAGTCCATTGTCAGCCGAAACGTAAGCGCGCTCGATAGCGCGGTCATCAGCGTGACTCGCTTGAACAGCGGAACGGCTTGGAACGTTATCGCGGACAAAGCCGTCTTCGATGGCACGCTGCGCACGTTCAGTGAGCAAGTCCGCGATCGCGTGCGCACGCGGTTCGAGCAAGTCGTCGTCGGTGTAGGAGCAGCGCTCGGTACGAAAGCGACGGTCAAGTGGATTAGCGGCCCGCCTGCCGTCGTGAACGATCCGGCCTGGGCTGAGCGAGCCGCCAAGGCTGCCGAATCGCTGGGTTTGACGGTCGTGGAGCCCGCGCCGTCGCCGGCCGGGGAAGACTTTGCTTTCTATTTGCAGGAGACGCCGGGCATATTCTTTTTCTTAGGCACATCCGGCCCGCAAGAGTGGCATCATCCTGCTTTTGACGCGGATGAACGCGCGTTGTCGATCGGCGCTTTGTTTTTCGAGGCGCTGGCAGTGAATGCTCTTCGCTCAATAACGGTTTAAGTTTGAACACGGGTTCTCTTGATTGCGAGAGAGGCGTACCACAAGGAGGAGAGTTACGATGAGTCAAAGCAAACTGCAAGATCTCGTTCAAATCGACCACTACCTGCATACTTACGAACAACTGCAGCAAGCGATCGAAGGGCTGTCCGATGAGCAATTGCGCTGGAAGGCGGCAGAAGATAAATGGAGCATTACCGAAGTTCTCGGCCATTTGGCCGACCACAATATCGTCGTATCGTTTCGTATTCGCGAGATTTTGTCCGATTCTGTGGTGCAATTGCCTGCGTTCAATCAGGACCGCTGGGTAGCGGGGCAGAAGACGAACGAGGGAAATGCCGCGGATATCTTGACGTTCTATAACCACCTTCTGAACTATAACCGGTTATTGTTTCACCGTCTGACGATCGAAGATTGGAACAAGTCGGGGATTAATTTCAAAGGGGAAAGCGTAACGATCGCTGCCATTGTCCAGTCTTTCATTTCTCATGTTCAGCTCCATTTGGGTCAGATTGCAAGAATTAAGCAGGAAGAATCAGACTCGCAAAATAGAGTGATCATTCGCCAGGCGCGGTCTTCCGATCGCGATGCGGTCGTTCAAGTTCTGTTAGATGCCTATCAACAATATGAAATTACGCTCGATAGCGCACGCTGGGAGCAGTATAAAGAAAATATTTTGCAGGCCATCGATTCCCCGACGACGAAGTCGAGGCTCGTCGCGGAGTTGGATGGACAAATCATGGGCAGCGTGTTCATTTATGAGTCGTCGGAGTCGGCATACGGAGCGCCGGGTTTAGAAATTCACAGTCCAATTATTCGGCTGCTGGGCGTAAGTCGGCAAGCGCGTAGACGAGGAATCGCAACGGAACTCATCCGCGAGAGCGCTAAGTTGTCACTGGATTGGGGAGCTGACACGCTCTATCTGCATACATCGGACCTTATGGATTCCGCGGTTCGGTTATACGAACGGTTGGGATTCGAGAGAGCATTCGATAAGGAGTTTCGGAATGGAGATATCTTAGTCAAGAGCTACCGGCTTCGGCTGAAGGAATCGGCTTTATTACAATCCTAAACGTAGGGAGGAATTAGACATGGCGAACAGCAAAAAGTTGAAACTAGGCGCAATCATTCACGGGGTTGGCGGCAATGTGTCCGCGTGGAGGCATCCGGAGGTACCCGTGGACGCAAGCGTGAACTTTGAATTTTACCGGAAACAAGCGCAAACAGCTGAAGCGGGCAAGTTCGATCTCGTTTTCATCGCGGACGGTCTTTATATTAATGAAAAATCGATCCCTCATTTTCTAAACCGATTCGAGCCGATTACGATCCTTTCCGCGCTTGCGGCGGTCACTTCCAAGATCGGACTTGTCGGCACACTATCGACTTCGTATAGCGAACCTTTTACCGTTTCACGTCAATTCGGCTCCCTTGATCATATTAGCGGAGGACGCGCAGGCTGGAACGTTGTTACTTCCCCGCTTGAAGGCTCGGCCAAAAACTACGGGAAACCCGAGCATCCGACGCATGATGAACGGTATAAGATCGCCGAAGAATTTCTGCAGGTATCACGCGGCTTGTGGGATTCATGGGAAGACGATGCGTTCGTTCGGGATAAAGCATCCGGCGTATTTTTCGACCCTTCCAAAATGCATCGTCTCGATCATACAGGGGAGTATTTCTCCGTGCAAGGACCGCTGAATATCGCGCGTTCCAAACAGGGACATCCGGTGATCTTCCAAGCCGGTTCGTCCGAGAGCGGCAGGAAATTGGCTGCAAGCAGCGCGGATGCCGTATTCACCGGGCATGAAAATATTGAAGAAGCGAAGGCCTTCTATAAGGATGTCAAAGATCGCGCAGTCGCGCTGGGCCGCTCGCGGGATGATATCGTGATTTTACCGGGCGTCGGACCCATCATCGGATCGACGGAAGAGGAAGCCGAGCGTAAGTATTTGGAATACGCGAATTTGGTGACGATCGATAAGGCGCTCGAATATCTCGGAAGATTTTTCGATCACCATGACTTCTCCCAATATCCGCTTGACGAGCAGTTCCCTGAGCTGGGGGAACTCGGCAAAAACAGCTTCCGCAGCGGAACGGATAAAATCAAGCAATTGGCGCGCGAACATAACTTGACGCTGCGCGAAGTGGCGATTCGCACGGCGACGCCGCGCAGCGAGTTCATAGGGACGCCTGAGAAAGTCGCTAATTTGCTCCAACGCTGGCATGAAGAGGAAGCGGCAGACGGCTTTATTCTGTACGCGCCGACACCGGACGCCTTGCGCGATTTCGTAGAGTCGGTCGTACCGCTTCTCCAAGAACGCGGTATCTATCGGACGGAATATGAATCGGATACGTTACGCGGAAATCTGGGGTTGCCGGTGCCGGAGAATCGGTATTCGGCCGCGGCTAAAGTGAATTAATAATGAAAGGCCATCCAAGCGGATGGCCTTTGCTGCGTCTTGGCACTGCATTCGCTTTATAATTTGATGAGGATGCGAGAAAGTTTTTTTTGAGAAGCAAGTGAACAAAAGAGCAACCTTCAGCGTCATATTGGCGAGACTGAAGGAAAGAGGCTGAAATTCGGCAGCAAGCGAGGAGAACACGATGATCGGGATGGAACAGCTGGGAGATGAAGCGCAGCTGGTGAAACGGGCAGTTCGCGGCGACGATCATGCGCTGTCGACCCTGCTGCGCAGCCATTACACCTTGTTATACCGGTATATGCTGAAAGTAACCATGAACAAGGCGATGGCCGAGGACTTGGTGCAGGATACGATGCTGAAGGCCATTGAGAAGATCGGCATGTTCCGGCAGCAAAGCAAATTTTCAACATGGCTGATATCGATCGCAACCCGGCGCTATATCGACGAGATGCGCAAGCAGCAGCGAGAGCAGAAGTGGCAGACGCAAGAGCAGGCGCTGCAATCCATACGGTTTCATGCTGCGATGCAGCAGCAGGAATGGCCGCATACTCTCGATGCGCTTGGTGAGTTATCGTATGAGATCCGTGTGCCTATTTTGCTCAAATATTATTATGGCTATGCTTACGAGGAAATTGCCTCATGGCTCGACATTCCAGTCGGTACGGTGAAGTCGAGGCTGCATAACGGCCTGAAACAGCTGAGGAAGGAGCTTGACGAGGATGAATAGAGACGAAGACGGTAAGCAAGGCAAGAAAAAAAGGGATATCGGCGATCATCAAGAGGAGCAGCAGATTAAGCAGATGCTCGGCGTTCATCTGGAAGAATGGGATCGCTCTATACAGCCGGCTGTTCCATCTGTCGAATCGATTACGAACTTGGTTCGTGAACATAAGAAGGAGCTTAACAGCCGCTATCGGCGGGAGCTGGTATTGTTCTGGCTGGTCAGCGCGTTCGTGCTTAGCGGCTTGCTGCTGCTGTGGTTGAGCAGCGTCATGGTATTCGTGGTTATCCAAATTTTAGCTTTTGCGGCTGCGGCAGTATTTGTCTTCCTATTCATGATCAAAGGCAAAGAAGGGCGGCGTCCAAGATGGTCGGATGGGAAATAGCATTAGTAGTCGCTGTCGTTGGTCTATTGGTGTGCCAATCCTCCTGGCTGTTTAAGGATGCAAAGAAACGGAGCCGATATCCATGGTTTTGGGGGATATGGGGACTGATTCAGTTCCCGATGCCCTTGCTATGTTACTTGCTGATCGTTCGAGTGAACTGGGCGAAGCGAAGGAACTATTAAGAAGGAGGGATTGCAAACGTGGATCAATTATCGACATCACAGCTTATGGCCATTATTTTGCCGATCGCACTCGTTCAGCTCATTCTGATGGTAACGGCACTCGTCGCTTGCGTGCGTGCTTCCGATACAAGAGGGCCGAAGTGGATGTGGGTGCTCCTTATTATTTTCGTTAATATTATAGGCCCTGTGCTGTTCTTCCTCATCGGAAGGAAACAGACGTCATGATGGGACTCGTTGAAGTTGAGGGACTTAGCAAGACATTCAGCGGAGCGACATCCGCGCTGCAGGACATTCGTTTCACGCTTGGGGAAGGCCGCTGCACTGCATTGCTCGGTCCTAACGGAGCGGGCAAAACAACGGCGATTCGTATCCTTAGCGGCCTGCTGGAACCATCGTCAGGGAACATCCGGTTCCGCGATCTAAAGCCCGGCGATGACCATCGCGCGCTTATCGGTTACTTGCCGCAAACACCGGCGTTTCACGGCTGGATGACCGGCGCCGAATTTCTTCGTTATGCGGCGGGATTGTGCGGCTTGTCGAAACGAGAAGCAGCTTCCCGCAGCGCGGAATTGCTGGAGAGGGTCGGCATTGCCGATGCAGGCAGGCGGCGAATCGCCGGGTATTCCGGCGGGATGAAGCAGCGTCTCGGCCTGGCGCAGGCGCTTATTCACCGGCCGAAGCTGCTCATTCTGGACGAGCCGGTTTCTGCGCTCGACCCGATTGGACGCCGCGAAGTGATGCAGCTGCTTGGGGAGCTGAAGCACGAGACGACGATATTATTTTCCACGCATGTGCTGCATGACGCCGAGGAGCTGTGCGACGACGTGCTTATTATGAAGAGCGGCCGTATTGTTATCAGCGGGGCGATTGAGGATATACGTGCGGCTAATCGTGAGCCGGTGATGGTAGTTGAGGTCGAGAACACCGGTGAAGCGCGAACCGCATTGTCGCAGTGGGTTTCGCTTGTATCGACGTCGCAGCTGTTTCATTCTGCGGAGCTTCAGCCCGGTGGGAACTCAGCTAAGCTTCGTATCGAGAATAACCGAATCGACGAAGCCAGAAGGATCGTTCTTCAGCAGCTTCTGGATCGCGGAATACCCGTGACCAAGGTGGAATTCGGCTCGACGACACTGGAGGACTTATTTATGAAGGCGGTGCAGCACGTATGAACCGGTGGCTTGTGCTTTTCGGCAAAGAATGGACAGAGCTGATCCGCAGCTACAAGCTGGTTTGGGTGCCGCTTGTCTATATATTATTTGGCGCGATGCAGCCACTCTCCACCTATTTTCTTCCGGATATTCTTGCGCACGCCGGTAATCTCCCGGAAGGAGCGATCATTTCAATTCCGCAGCCTTTAGCCTCCGAAGTAATGGCGCAAACTTTGCAGCAGTTCAACACGATGGGGCTGCTGGTGATTGCCTTATCGGTCATGGGGAGCATTTCCGCGGAACGCACGAATGGCGTGACCGCGATGATTCTAGTAAAGCCGATCTCATATCTCTCGTTCGTCTCGGCCAAATGGGCTGCCATGCTGGTGCTCGTCACGCTCGCATTCGCAGGCGGCTTCGGCGCCGCGTGGTATTATACAGCGGCACTGTTTGAAACCGTAGACTGGCAGAGCAGCCTCTATGCCTATCTGCTGTTCATGCTCTGGCTGAGCTTCGCGGGCTCGCTCACGCTGCTGTTTAGCGCCTTGCTGCGCAGCGGGGCAGCGGCGGCGGCATGCGCGCTCGGCTCAGCGGCCGTGCTCGCGCTGACGGCCTCCGCGTTCCCGCACGCGCTCTCGGCCAGCCCGGGCATGCTGCCGAAGCTTGCCTACGCGCAGTTCGCGGTATTGCCAAGCGGGCAAGGCAGCCCGTGGCCGGCAGTCTGCATCGCGATCGGAATCATGCTTGCCATTATGACTATCGCCGCTTGGTCACTGCGTCGTCGTCCGTCACTGGATACGCTATAAATAATAACCATTCTCATCTATTGGACTTCCTTACTGAATTTTAGTAGGATAGAGTAGAGTCATAGAGTACGGTTATTGGTGACAGGAGTGAGACGCTAATGTATAAGCTTGGCCAACGTATCATTATTATATCGGACTTATTTGAACAGACCCTCCCGGTTGGGGAGTATGGTTATATAATTGCCTATGATCGCAATGCGGATAACGCGTTCGATTATGTGATCCGGGTTCCGAAGGCGAACCGGAATTTCTACGTGCCCGCCGCTGACATCGAGCTGGAGGAAGTGCTGATTAAGCAAGAGGTCGACCGTTTGGAGCGCGAAGCGCTAATCGACTTTGCGCTGGCGACGCACAATGCGGAACTGTTTCACCGCATCATGAACGGCGGGGAAGAACCATTGCAAGAAGAAGATGTCGAGGGCGAACCCCAGACGCGCGAAGAGTTTATTCGCCAAGTCCATCTTAAAGCGTGGATCTAACGCTAGCGTGAACGAAGCCTGTTTATACAGAGAAAGCCTCCATCCGAGTTATCGGATGGAGGCTTTTCATGTTCTTAGAGGGAGCTGCTTAGCAATGGGCAGTCGGCATAGCCGCTTAATGAGCCCAAACATTTTAGTTTAGAGCTGAGAGTTCGATTTCGGAACTCTCAGTTCTATTTTGCTCCTGTTTGGACGTTGAGAGTTTTCAATTTCGAGACTCTCACGAAACAGCGAGAGGGATATTAGCTAGTTTAAACAACTGAGAGTTCGATTTAGGAACTCTCAGTTCTCTTTTGCTCCTGATTCGACGTTGAGAGTTCAAATTTGAGACTCTCACGAAACAGCGAGAGGGATATTAGCTAGTTTAAACAACTGAGAGTTCGATTTCGGAACTCTCAGCCCATCTCTTCCCCACCTCGCGCGCACCTGGGGCTCCGCATCTGACCACTCGTCCTGCCCCCGGCGCCCCGCGCCACCCCAAACAAACAAATGGCACAGGGATACCCCCTGTGCCATTCGTTCAATATCTAAGCGTCCGTATCAGGCGACGCTGCCGCCGATGTACCCGTATCTGCCTTGGTGCCGGCATTTTGCTTCGCAGCATTACGGTCGATTTTGATCGTATGTACTTTCTTGTCCATTTTCCCGTTCACGATCCGTGTGGCGATATCGGCTGCCTTAGCGATCTCTTTATCGGCCTCGGCCTGAGTCAGCTTGCCGGCTTTCACAGCGGCATTCAAATTGTCCACAATAGCCTGCTTCTGCGCATCAATTAACTTCTGAACGTCGATGCCCTTCTCTTTGGCCAAGTCAGCAAGGGACTTGCCTCCGCTCAACGCAGTCTTCAATTCCTCATTACTAAGACCAAGCACCTTGGCGGATGCACTGAAGTCAGCTGCCTCGGCGTGAATGCCTCGCTTGAACTCCATCTTGAAGTTGCCGCCCCGTTCGCCGCCTTTTCCGAATCCGATGTTATCTTTCATATTGGCATCCAGCGATTTATCGAGATTCTCATCGAACGCTTTTTTCTCCTCGGCCTGCTGCTTTTCGAATGCCGCTGTCATCGTCACCTTCAACTGATCCCGCGTGACGCCTTGTTCTTCCGCAATTTGAGCCAATGTTTTACCGGCATCAATCTTCTCCTTCAACGCCTTCATATCCAGCTTGAGCAAATCCAAAACCTCTTGGCTGAAGAATCCGCCGGCACGCACTTTCATCACTTCGCCTTTTCCGCCAAGAGCAAAGGGTCCTTGTCCGATTATTGCCGTAGATGTAGCCGTGGTAGTGGACTTCGTGCTGTCTGCAGTTGTCGATGTGTTTGTTGCGGCATAGGCGCTAAGTGGAATCATAACCGCGATTGCGGCCGTTAATCCGAGAGCTTTCATCGTTTTGTTCATTACTTGTTCCTCCTTGAATATAGGTGTGCTTGGTTACATTCCCCAGTATGGGCAGGCAACCTTAAAGAAAGCTGAAAGTATCGTAAAAGCTCCATTAGCCCCAGATGAAGTTTTCCTTCACATTTAGTTATTGCCCAAATCGCAACGGTGACGTTATCCTATAACAAAAACATCCAATTCTTGGACAAGGTTGGAAGGGGGGCTTGCATGTCTGCTTACTACTATTTTTTCAAAATGAGAATTTTAACGACGATTGCTTACCGGTTCGAAGTGTTCACCGGAATGGCTTCGAATGCGGTCATGCTGCTTGCGTCTGTATTTCTCTGGAAGGCGGCTTACCGGGGAATCGGTTCCGTGCAAGATGTGAGCCAGGATCAAATGATCGTCTATGCCATCTTAGCCGTTGTGATGGGGGCTGTACTATCAGTCAATGTTCAAAATGATATGTACTACCGGGTCCGGGAGGGGCAAATCGCGACCGATTTCATTAAACCCATCCATCTGCTGGGCATGTTCCTGGCAGAGGATCTTGGCACCACGGTCAGCGCGCTCGTCAATCAAGCTATCCCGCTAATTCTGCTGGCTTCCATTCTGTTTACCCCGCCGATGCCTGTCAGCTTAGTTGCATTTCTACTCTTTATACCAAGCCTGATGCTGAGCTTTCTGCTGCTTTGGCTCATGGGAGCTATTATCGGCATGATCTCATTCTGGGTCTTAGAGCTTGGTAACCTCGGCATCGTCAAGGATGCGATCGTGCGAATCCTGTCCGGCAGTCTTATTCCGATTTGGTTCTTCCCCAGCTGGATGGCGACCGTGTCGAGCTATCTTCCTTTCCAGTACATGTACCAAACTCCGCTTTCGATTTATATTGGCAAAATCTCATACGCGCAGGCAGGAACGGCGCTTGTTATTCAAGCGGTTTGGATTGCGGTGCTCGCCTTTATCGCGTACGTCGTGTGGCAGCGTGCCCAGCGTGTCACGCTCATTCAAGGAGGTTAATCCGTCATGGTTACCGCTATTCGTTATCATGCATCCGTCGCTTACTTTTTTGCAAAATTAGCCGTTCAGCGTCAATTGGAATATCCGCTGTTCTTGGTCAGCTGGTTTCTTATGATTCCCCTGCAGTATATCAGCGGAGTATGGGTGCTGAAGCTGATGGTGGAGCAGTTTCAAGCGCTGGCCGGTTGGACCTTCCCGCAGCTTGCTTTTCTATATGGATTAGGTCTGCTGAGCCACGGCTTGTCCGTTATATTCTTCATTCAGACTTGGCATATCGATAACATGGTTATCCGCGGTGATTTCGACCGAATGCTGCTTCGCCCCATGAACGTCTTTTTTCAATTTGTCGTCAACTACGTGAACTTTATCGGCTTCATCGATCTCATTCCCGGCTTTCTCATTTTCTTCTACGGCTGTGCTCAGATCGGTTTTGATTGGCATGTAATCAATGTGCTGAAGCTTCTTGGGGTCGTTATCGGCGGGATGTTCATCCGCGCATCGATCTGTACGATAATGGGCTCGGCAGCATTCTGGACCAAACGCAGCGGCTCGCTCGTTTCACTCACCTTGGCTACGATGGAACGGACGACCATGTACCCGCTCTCCTTATACCCAAGACTGATTCAGCTGGCACTGACCTTCATTCTGCCGATCGGGTTTATCAGCTTCTATCCGGCCTCGGATTTTATCGGTCAAGAGGACGGATTCACATTCCCTGTCGGCCTGGCGATTTGGACGCCTGTTGTCGGGCTTCTTATTTTTGCGCTGTGTCATTTTATTTTCCAAAGTGGACTGAAGAGATATGAAAGCGCAGGCTCATAGCGGGTCGCGGACAGAGAGAGAGGATGCGTGCAGATGATCGAACTGACGAATGTCGTCAAAGAATACACGGTTATTAAGAAGAAGAGCGGTCTTAGCGGCTCCATTCAGAGCTTGTTCCGGCCGGAGAAAACGATTGTGCGCGGTGTGGATGGAATCAGCTTTCGGATCGAGCCGGGTGAGATGGTTGGTTACTTAGGCCCGAACGGAGCGGGCAAATCGACGACCATTAAGATGCTGACCGGCATCCTTCATCCGACCTCAGGCTCGGTGAGAATCGGCGGTATTTCGCCACAGGAAAATCGGAAGTCCGTCGTCAAACAGCTTGGCGTCGTCTTCGGGCAACGCACGCAGCTTTATTGGGATTTGCGGCTTGGCGAAACGTTCGAGCTGCTGAAGCGCATCTACCGAATCGATGACGATACCTTTAAGACGAATTTGGCGATGATGCATGACGTGCTCGGCATCGATCAACTGATCAATACACCCGTACGGCAATTGTCGCTCGGACAGCGAATGAAAGGCGACTTGGCGGCGGCGATGCTGCATTCGCCATCCGTGTTGTTTCTCGATGAGCCCACCATTGGGCTGGACGTCGAAGCTAAGCAGAACATCAGAACGTTTATCAAAGAAATGAATATGAAACGCGGCACGACGATTATTTTGACCACGCATGATCTGGATGATGTGGAACAGCTGTGCAAACGTCTGATTGTGATCAATCACGGTAAAGTGGTCGAAGACGGGCCATTATCGGAGCTGATTCTGCGCATGGCGCCATATCGGCTGCTCGTACTCGATCTGAGCCAGCTTCCGGAGCCATCAGCCCTGCAGCATCCTGGTGCGGAGCTGATCAAACAAGAGGGACTAAAGCTGACCTATCGATTCCACAAAAGCGATATTTCCGCATCCGAGCTGATCAGCGGTTTATCGGCCAAGCTATCGGTTGTCGATCTCAGCGTGAAGGAGCCTGACATCGAGGATATGATTCGGGAAATGTACCGCAGCTCCTCACCTGCTTAAGCGCATTAGCATTCAGCATTCTCATTGAGTTTAAATGCAGGCTTACGTTATAATAGGTAGAATGTGTGCAAAATGGATGGAAAGGACGGGACCATAGACAATGAGCATAACCATCAAAGACGTCGAGCATGTGGCCAATTTGGCCCGACTGGAGCTTTCTGAGCAAGAGAAAGAGCAGTTTACAGGTCAGCTGAACGCGATTCTTAAATATGCCGAGAAGCTGGACGAGCTGCAAACAGACGGCGTGGAACCAACCAGCCATGTGCTGCCGGTTCACAATGTCATGCGTGACGACGTCATTCGCGAGTCGGTTACGAACGAGACTGCACTGCGAAATGCGCCGGATGATGAAGACGGCCAGTTCAAAGTGCCGGCTGTTCTTGAATAATAGTGTGAGGGTTTATACCGAAGGGAGGAACGGCTGTTGGCACTCTTTGACTTACGCCTACAGGAAGTACATAACCAATTAAAGAAGAAAGAGCTGTCGGTAGGCGATTTGGTGGATGCTTCGTATTCGCGAATTGCAGCTACCGATGCTTCCATACAAGCGTTCTTGACGCTGAATGAAGAAGGCGCGCGCGCCGCGGCAGCTGAGCTTGACAATGCTTTGGCCGCTGGCGAAGAGCAAGGATTGCTGTTCGGATTGCCGGCCGGCATCAAGGATAACATCGTGACGGAAGGCTTGCTCACGACTTGTGCGAGCCAATTTCTGCGCAATTACGATCCGATCTATAGCGCTACAGTAATGAAGAAGTTGAATGCAGCTCAATCGGTTACGATCGGTAAGCTGAACATGGACGAGTTCGCAATGGGCGGCTCCAACGAGAATTCGAGCTTCCGCCCAACGCGTAATCCGTGGAATACGGATTATGTACCGGGCGGCTCAAGCGGCGGCTCCGCAGCATCCGTTGCGGCAGGACAAGTCTACTTCGCGCTTGGCTCCGACACCGGCGGTTCGATTCGTCAGCCGGCGGCATACTGCGGTATCGTCGGTTTGAAGCCCACTTACGGCCTCGTTTCGCGTTTTGGTCTGGTGGCGTTCGCTTCCTCGCTCGATCAGATCGGTCCGCTTACGAAGAACGTTGAAGATTCTGCTTACGTACTGCAAGCCATTGCAGGCTACGATGCAGGGGATTCCACTTCGGCTGACGTTGAAATTCCGGACTATGTCGGCGCATTAAACGGCGATGTCAAAGGACTTCGCATCGGTGTACCGAAGGAATACCTTGGTCAAGGTATCGATCCGAAAGTCAAAGAAGCGGTGCTTGCCGCACTGAAACAATTCGAGAGCCTCGGCGCAACATGGGAAGAAGTATCCCTGCCGCATACGGAATACGCGGTGGCGACTTACTATCTGCTCGCTTCATCCGAAGCATCGTCCAACCTCGCTCGTTTTGACGGCGTTCGTTATGGCATTCGTGCCGAGAATCCGGATAATTTGCTTGAGCTTTACCGCAAATCCCGCAGCCAAGGCTTCGGGCCGGAAGTGAAGCGCCGTATTATGCTCGGGACTTATGCACTCAGCTCCGGCTATTATGATGCGTATTATTTGAAGGCTCAGAAAGTACGCACGCTGATCAAACAAGATTTTGACAACGTGTTTCAGAACTTTGACCTCATCATCGGGCCGACTGCGCCTACTCCTGCTTTCCGTATCGGCGAGCAAGTTGGCGACCCGCTTACCATGTACTTGAACGATATTTGCACCATTCCGGTCAGCCTTGCCGGTATCCCGGCAATCAGCGTGCCTTGCGGGTTCGCAGACGGTCTGCCTATTGGCTTGCAAATTATCGGCAAAGCGTTCGATGAGCGCACGGTGCTTCGCGCCGCGCATGCGTTCGAGCAGCATACTGAGCATCATAAACAGCGTCCGCAGCTATAAATCTCGGATGCCAATCAAGCAGGAGGGCTAAACGATGTTTGAACCGAACACTTACGAAACGGTTGTCGGGCTGGAAGTGCATGTTGAGCTCCATACGAAGAGTAAAATCTTCTGCGGCTGCTCCACCTCCTTCGGCGCCCCGCCGAATACCCATACATGTCCGATCTGTCTCGGACACCCAGGCGTGTTGCCGGTATTGAACCGTCAGGCGCTTGAATTCGCGATGAAAGCCGCAATGGCGCTTAACTGCCAAATTGCCGACATCAGCAAATTCGATCGCAAAAACTATTTCTACCCGGACTCTCCGAAAGCGTACCAGATCTCGCAATTTGACAAGCCGGTCGGCGAGCATGGCTGGATCGACATCGAAGTGAACGGCAAGACCAAGCGCATCGGCATTACGCGCCTCCACTTGGAGGAAGATGCGGGCAAACTGACGCATGTCGAGGGCGGCTTTGCATCGCTGGTCGACTTTAACCGTGTCGGTACGCCGCTTGTCGAGATCGTTTCCGAGCCGGATATCCGGACGCCGGAAGAAGCGAAGGCTTACCTGGAGAAGCTCAAAGCCATCATGCTCTACTGTGAAGTATCCGATGTGAAGATGGAGGAAGGCTCGCTGCGCTGCGATGCCAACGTCAGTCTGCGTCCTTACGATCAAGAGCAGTTCGGCACGCGTGCCGAGCTGAAGAACATGAACTCCTTCCGCGGTGTTCAGCGCGGTCTCGAGTATGAGCAAATGCGCCAAGCCGATATTCTCGACAGCGGCGGCAAGGTCGTTCAGGAAACGCGCCGCTGGGATGAAGCGCAAGGCAAAACGTTCTCGATGCGGAGCAAGGAAGAAGCGCATGACTATCGCTACTTCCCGGACCCTGACCTTGTGCAGATCCACATCGATGAAGAGTGGAAGGCACGTGTCCAGGCATCCATTCCGGAACTGCCGGATGCGCGCCAAGCTCGTTATACGGCTGAATTCGGTCTCCCATCCTACGACGCGGGTGTTATCACTTCGTCTAAGAAGCTGGCTGATTTCTTCGAAGAAAGCCTTCAATACACGAAGGATGCGAAAGCCGTATCCAACTGGATCATGGGCGATCTGCTTGGCTACTTGAATGCCGGCGGCTTGGAGCTGGAAGATATCAAGCTGACAGGTCAAGGACTAGGCGAGATGATCGGTCTGATGGAGAAGGGCACGATCAGCAGCAAGATCGCCAAGACCGTCTTTAAAGATATGCTCGAAACAGGCAAACGTCCTCAGCAAATCGTGGAAGAGCAAGGCCTTGTTCAAATTAGCGATGAAGGTGCAATCGCAGAAGTGGTTGACCGCATCGTAAGCGGCAATCCGCAATCCGTCGAAGATTTCAAAGCCGGCAAAGAGAAAGCCATCGGTTTCTTGGTTGGCCAGGTGATGAAAGAAACGAAGGGCAAAGCGAATCCCGCGCTTGTTAACAAGCTGTTGCTTGATCGTTTGAATCAATAACAAGAAGAGGCATGTCCGGCATACCGCGGACATGCCTCTTTTGCTGCGGGAAATTATGATACAATATTTGTAATCCAGAACAGCCGGGAGGTGCCATCCATCTCATGCGTGAATCATCTCGAAGAAGTACACTGCTTGCGTCGCTGCTCGCCTTTCTAATACCTGGCGGCGGACATCTTGCGCTGGGACGGCATTTAACAGGCATGCTGCTGCTGCTTGGCACACTGACCGATATCGCGGCAATGATTCGCTTTGCCGACGAAGGCGGAGGGAAATACGCGCTGCTCATCATCTTTTTAGGCTTGGCGCTGCCGTTCTTTTGGTTCTACAGTGTTTTCGATACGCTCCAGCTGGCGGCCAAACAGCGAGAAGCTGCAATGAATTCATCTGTGGAAGAGTCGCCGCGTTTAGGAATAGGTACGATTGTGCAAGCGATTGCCGTCATTGGACTTGCCTTTCTCTTGCTTGTGTTTGTCCAAGCACCTGTCGTCTTTCAATCGATCGTAGATACGATAGGCACTTATGCACCGGGAATTGGTTTTCTCGTACTGGCGATCGGATTTGCGTCAAGGAGGAATAGTGCGATGTTTAAATTAGGGAGATTCACTGCGGCGGCAGTGATGATCACGGTAGGAGCATTATTGCTCTGGGACCAAGTTCGAGATCGCAACGATATGGAGTTGATCGGGCGATGGTGGCCCGCTGCTTTTGTCCTACTGGGAATTGAAGTCGTTATCATGAGTCTTGTGTATCGCACAGCTTCCAGACGACCGTCCTTTGATCTGGGAGGCACGTTCCTTGCTGCACTTATAGCGGTTACCGCTTTTGGCGTGACACAGTTCGCTTCGATGCCATTTCGCTGGCTGGATGAATTTAAAGTTAATTTGACCGGAACCAGTGCCTATGGGGAAGAGAAGGGATTCCGTTACGCTAAGGAAACCCTGCACGCGCCAATTACGTATGATACAAGAGGTATCGAGATTGTGAATCCCAATGGCAAAGTTACCGTCAAAAAGGGGAACGTGAACGAGCTGACGGTTGAATCCGTGATGTGGGTAGATGCAGCCGAACAAACTGAAGCGGATGATACGGCCAGCAAGTCTGAAATTACGGTCAGCGGCGAGGATGAACTGAAAATCGAGGCAAAAGGTCATCCGTATGGTGCTAATGGCGATCGTGTGCCGCGTATGAATATAGTAGTAACCGTACCCGCTGAGTCTGCGTTTGGGAAGCTCATCCCCGTGGAGCCAACAGATCCCGCTGAATTGACAGGCACCAACGAATCGACAGATGCTTCGCATGTCGACACTTCCGAAGTGACTGACCAAACTCCTGCAGTAGACGAATCTACAGGTGCAGGACAGCCCGAATCGAATGATTCAACCAGTCCGCAGATCACATATCTTCAATCCGAGCTTGCGATTCAAATTGTGAACGGATCTGTTGATGTAACAGGATTATCCTTGCCGGGAGGACTAACCATCAAAGCGACAACCGGTTCGATCGCACTGCACGGACTGACAGGCTCGGTGAAGGCGGAAACGAAGAATGGCAGCATCGATGTTTCAACACTGACAGGCGATGCGAAGCTGAGCACCTACAACGGAGATGTCAAAGCAGGGTATGTGACTGGCGCAATAGAAGCTTCTACACTTAGCGGCAGTATCAACTTGCAGCAAGTTACAGGGGATATCGATACGGATACGAAGAACGGTGAGGTCATCATTAAAGAAGGTGCCGGTGCAATCAAAGCGGATACCCTCAATGGTGATATCCGAATCGCGAGCTCCCAAGTCGGCGGCGACTGGGACATCGACAGCTCCATTGGCGAGATCACGGTATCGCTTCCTCTATATGGCAATTATTCCGTTAACGGTTCGGCTACGTTTGGCGAGGTATCAAGCGATTTACCGCTGACGATCAGTAAGAAAACGATCCGCGGCAGCATCGGAACAGCGAATTACAGGATCAATATAGATGCGAACAGCAGCATTCAGGTAAATCGTTACAAATGATAAAATGATTCCCGCTTTCATTGACAAAACGAAAACGATCCACGTACAATGGTTCTAACAAAAGCAGAAAGGACGTGTTGGGCATGGGTGCGACCGTTGAGCAGGCGCTCGAACAATTAAAAAGTACCGGCGTACGAATGACCCCGCAGCGTCATGCAATCTTAAGCTTTCTCATGCATTCCATGACTCACCCCACTGCTGACGAAATTTATAAATCACTTTCGCCCTCTTTTCCCAGTATGAGCGTGGCGACCATTTATAATAATCTCAGGCTGTTTGTCGATGCGGGCTTGCTTCGCGAATTGACCTACGGCGATGATTCAAGCAGATTTGATGCCGACCTGACCGATCACTATCACGCCATTTGCCGCTCATGCGGCACGATCGTTGATTTTGACTATCCGCCTCTAACGGATGTGGAAGCAGCGGCTTCCAAAGAAACAGGCTTTAAAGTAGAGGGGCATCGGATGGAGATTTATGGATATTGCGCAGATTGCTCCGCGCGGCACACTAATTAACTAACGATGATTGAAAGACAAATAAACGCGCAGGGGTAGAGGAAGCTCACCATCATGCGCGTTTTTTATTTGAAGAGACCACATCAGTGGATTAGCTTAACTTGGAGAGGAGCGCTTCACAAGTGGAAACCGTACGAATGCGGCCAAGACGACAGAGCGGCGGCTGGTTGAAATGGGTAGTGCTAACCAGCGGAATCGTAGCTGCAGCAGCAGGCATGTGGCTCGGATGGCAGCGTCTTGCCCCTAATAATACAGAAGTTAAACCGGAATACGGTGCAGCGCACCCGATACTGTTTCATGGCCAAGTGGCCGAAGGCAACGCACTTGTCAATCAGGATATCATTAGTCTGCCCTTGAGCTTCATACATGATCAATTGGGACTTAAGGAAGAAGTGTATTATGAAGCCAAGACCGGCTCGATCGTTCTAACGAACGCGAATAAAGTGCTGCGGATGAAAACAAACGCCTTAACGGCTACCATCAATAAGAAACCTTATCCGCTGCGCATCGCGGCACAGGTGAAGGACGATGCCGTCTACTTGCCCATCACGCCGCTCGAAGAACTTTATGGCCTTCATGCCGAATATAACGCACAGGACGATATTATCACCATTTTGCGTGCAGGAGATGCGGTTCAACGCGGAGTTGTACATGACGATGCGGTCATTAGACGCGGAGCAACCATTAAGGAACCGATCGTAGATCGCCTCGCGAATACCGATATCGTGCGCATTTGGGGAGAGAAGGACGGATGGTACACGGTTCAGAGTATAGACGGTATTTTGGGCTATGTCCGGAAACAGGATATTGAATTAACGGAAACCGAACAAATCAAACATCAAATTGAACCGGCACCATTCACAGCGTGGAAAGTCGTCGGCAGCAAAATCAATCTAACGTGGGAAGCCGTCTACGAGAAAGCGCCTGACACCGATCAGATCAGCGAAATGCCTGGTGTGAACGTCGTTTCACCGACCTGGTTCGAGCTTCTGGACGGCGAAGGTAATATCAGAAGCAAAGCCGATATGCATTATGTAAAATGGGCTCAGAACAGAGGCATGCAAGTGTGGGCGGTATTCAGCAATGGTTTCGAGCCGGAACGGACGACCGCTGCCTTAGCCAAGGCCGACACTCGCTTGCAGATGATTCATCAGCTTGCTGCATTTGCGCAGATGTACAAGCTGAAAGGGATCAATCTTGATTTTGAAAATGTGAATACGTCAGACAAAGCGAACCTGGTTCAATTTGTTCGGGAACTGACGCCGATCATGCATGAGCAGAATGTCGTCGTTTCGATTGACGTAACGCCTAAGTCGAACAGTGAAATGTGGTCGTTGTTCCTTGATCGCGGGGCACTGGGTAAAGTGGTCGATTATATGATGATCATGGCCTACGATGAGCATTGGGCTTCCAGTCCTACATCAGGCTCGGTTGCGTCATTACCATGGACCGAGCAGTCGCTTTCGAGGATTATCGAAGAAGATGGAGTGCCGGCCAACAAAATCGTATTAGGCATGCCGCTCTATGCCCGGCTATGGACAGAGAAGAAAGACGATTCCGGCAAGGTCAAAGTAAGCTCGAAGGCGCTCGGAATGGAAACCGTAAAGTCGATTATTAATGAACGTAAGCTTAAGCCGACTTTTGACGCTGATTCCGGACAGAATTACGTGGAATACGAGGATGGCGGCGCGCTTCAGCGAATTTGGATCGAGGACGGGGTTTCTATAAAGGCAAGAACCGCATTAGCGAAGAAGTATGGTATTGCGGGCGTCGCAACATGGCAGCGTCAATTCCAATCCGATGATATTTGGGCAATCATTCATCAATCCCTGACTAAGCTTCCCTAATCATAATGCAAAAACGCCCTTCGCCGGCTGAAACCGGTCGAAGGGCATTTCTATTATCGCATATTCTAGGCTTGGGGCTGAGTAATTTCTTCTTTATCTTCCGTATCATCCAAGTCAGTTGCCTGATTAGGATCCAGCGTCAGCTTTGTTTTGCAATACATACAGCGGTCTGTTTTGCCTAGCATCTTCGTGTGTCTACCGCATTCCGGGCAATTCAAGATAACGGCGCTCGTGGACAGCATGCCGGCCCAGAAGTAAACGCCTACGCTTGCCAGCATGGCGATCATGCCGATGACCATAAAGATGCCTGCGAATACTTTACCGGCTTGTCCCCAGAAAACAATCCCGGCAGTACCCAGTATCATAAGACCCATTCCAAACAGTGTGAACATAAGGCCCCAGAGCCGAAATTCATTGATTTTACTCGATTTTCCGAACATATCACAAATCCTTTCTGACATTTACGTACGGTTTTCTAAGACCATAGGCAGGAAAACCTGCGTACATTGTCGAACAAGAGTATAAACAACTGCGAAATCATTATAGCTTAAACAACAGCATGAAGCTATATGGGGGATAGACCGTGGAACATATAAAGGCACATTTTAAAACATTTTTTGAACATAATGAGGCGCTGATCAGTTTAGCAGCCATCGAGAACCCGGTTCCGTATAATCCGATGATCGACGGATTGGATCTGTTGATTCTGGTTGTTTCTACGCAGAACGACCCGAACCGAGGTATCGAGCTTGTACGCATCGGCCAAGATCGGGTGCAAATCCGTACCGTGACACCTGCAATGCTGGAGCAATGGACAGCAGGCGGCGAGAACCGCAGTATCATACAATGGCTTGTTCGGGGGGAGATCCTGGTGGATCGAGACAATTACTTGTTCAACCTCAGGGAAAGCTTGCTTTCTTTCCCGGCATCCTTGCGCGGACAGAAGGAATTGGTGGAGTTCTCCCATTTCATTCGTTCATATCTGCAGGCTAAGCAGGATCTGCAGGACAACAATTTGCTTGATGCTTACTCCAATGTACTAACGGCTCTTCATCATTGGGCGCATATTGCGTTTATTGAAGAAGGCGTGCATCCGGAGCTGACGGTTTGGCGCCAGATGAGGCGGTTCAATCCCGGCATCTATAAACTATATGAAGAGCTTACCATTTCGCCGGAATCGCTCGAGAAGCGGGTACAGCTGGTATTGCTGGCTTGCGAGTTCTCGGTTATGAGCAAAATGAAATCGTCCTGCGGACTGCTGTTCTCCATTCTCGGCAGTCGTGAAGAGCCATGGAGCGTGATGGAGCTGCAAACTCATCCGTACCTGATGGACTTGCATTTGGATTTGTCGCTGCTTCTTCAAAAGTTGGTCATGCGCGGCTATATTCGAGAGGTTGCTTATATGCCGCTGCTGGGGGATACAGAAGCATTGGAACTGCGATATCACAGTGTTTCTTAGATGGATCGATCGCGGGCAATATGCCCGCGATTTTTTTATGAATTAATGCTTGACGTACTGTGCTGGCATATGATAAATTCTTTATTACCGCCTCCGAGGCAAACATGAAACAGCATCATGCTGGCAAGCGAGTAAGAAAAAAGAAATAAAAAAAAGCTTGCATTTGAATGACCGGATGTGATATATTAATCAAGTCGCCGCTGAGACATGGGCGCACAAAACAAGAAGTATTTGTTCCTTGAAAACTGAACAATGAGCGACCAGTCAAATGGTTATAAATCGCGAAACATAACGTTTCGCAAAGCTAGTTTTTTGAATGAGCTACCAAGCGAA
>NZ_FPAD01000004.1:0-579876 GCF_900116125.1 Paenibacillus sp. BC26
TAGCTCATTCAAAAAACTAGCTTTGCGAAACGTTATGTTTCGCGATTTATAACCATTTGACTGGTCGCTCATTGTTCAGTTTTCAAAGAACAAATTTCATGTTCTGGTTTGTTGGCCCAGAATCAGATGATACCATACTTCGAAACATGATTGCAAGCTTTATTTTCAACTTGTTTTCGTTTCGAGCACCGCGTCCCTGTATCTCTCAGCGGCGGAATTAGAATATATCATGGTTCGACATCATATGGCAAGTCTTTTTTCGAAATTATTATAAAAGCGATAATCCGAAGGCGCATGATGCGCCTCCGGGTCTGCTGTAAGACTATCTATAACGCTGGATGAGATCAAGTTTCAACTGCCAAGCTTCGACACTAATATTCACGCGATACATCTCCGGATTCAGCTTGCGAAGGTACTGCGGCCAGAATAACTTTAGCTGCTGCTCATGATAACTCCGGATGCCCTCAAGGGCGGGCATCGAATATACAAGCTCCCCCGATTGGAATATCGGCTGCAAAAGCGGCACAGCGTCGTATTCTTTAATGACTTTGTGGATATAAGGATGCAGAGGATCGAACAGCTCTATAGCCTCTCCCCGCTTTACGGCTTCTTCATGGCGAAGTGCGATATAATCGCCGTCAGCCATCCCGGTTGCTCTGTTAATTATGCGGTAGACCTCTTTGATCCCAGGGGTGCTGACTTTCTCGGGATTCCCTGAGATTTTGATAACGGGCACATACGTACCATCGCAACCCTCACGAGCAACGAGCTTATACACCCCGCCCAGCGAAGGCTGGTCACCTGCCGTTATCAGCTGCGTGCCAACACCCCAGACATCGATACGCGCCCCTTGCGCCTTAAGGTTGAAAATAATATTTTCATCCAAGTCATTCGATGCGATGATCTGAACATAAGGGAATCCCGCTTCATCGAGCATATGTCTCGCACGCTGCGATAAATATGCGAGGTCACCGCTGTCGAGGCGGATCGCGTTCATCCGTTTACCCTGCTGCTCGAGCATGCGGGCGATATGAATGGCATTCGGTACGCCGCTCTTAAGCGTATCGTAGGTATCTACCAGCAGCGTTACATGATCCGGAAGCACTTCCGCGTATTTGCGAAAGGCCTCCTCTTCACTCTCATGCCCCTGAACCCAAGCGTGTGCATGCGTACCTTTGGTAGGGATTCGAAACAACATCCCCGCTCTTAAGTTCGATGTAGCATGGAAGCCGGCAACATAAGCAGCCCTCGCTCCCCAGATCGAAGCATCAGCTTCCTGCGCGCGTCTTGTGCCAAACTCCAGCAGGCCGTCCTCACCGGCAACCTGCTTAATCCGCGAAGCTTTGGTAGCGATCAGCGTTTGAAAATTAACGAAGTTGAGCATGGCCGTTTCGATTAGCTGCGCTTCGAACACTCTCGCTTCTACGCGAATCAGAGGCTCATTCGGGAAAATAATCGTTCCCTCCGGGACAGCGTCCAAGTTACCCGTGAACCGAAATGCACGAAGCTCCTGCAGAAACGTCTCCTCGTAGTTCTCTTCCTGCTCCCTCAAATAAGCAATCTCATCATCGCCGAATTGCAGACCTTTAATGTAATGGATGACCCGCTCGAGCCCGGCAGCAACCGCGTAGCCATTGCCGAACGGAAGCTTGCGGAAAAACAGCTCAAATACCGCCTTATCATTTAAGGTGCCGTTCATCCAGTGCGCGTACATCATATTAATCTGATATTTATCCGTATGGAGCGTCAGATTGTCGTAATTCATAGAACCTCATTCCTTCCACCAGTCATCATAAACCGTCACGGGACCGCGGCGTTTATGCTCCGTTAGTTTGTAACGCGCTTCGATTTTGTCGCTTAACTCGACCGGCAATGTTTTGCCCTCTAAATAGTCGTCGAGCTGCTCGTAGGTCATGCCTAGTGCAACCTCATCCGGAATTCCCGGCTTCAAATCCTCTAAATCCGCGGTCGGTTTCTTCGTATATAAGTGAGCCGGACAGTTCAATGCTTCTAATAATGCTCTTCCTTGACGCTTATTCAAGCCATAGATTGGCGCCATATCGCAGGCTCCGTCCCCATGCTTCGTATAAAAACCCGTTATCGCTTCGGCAGCATGATCCGTGCCCAGCACGAGCAGCCCATAATGCGCCGCCAAATCGTATTGCGCCTTCATCCGCTCCCGCGCTTTTACATTTCCTTTATGAAAATCGCCCAGCTTATCTCCCGTTGCCGCCTCAAACTGCTCCACGGCCGCATCGACCGCCGGTTTAATATTGACGACACTCGTACGAGTCGGCCCAATAAATCGGAGCGCATCCTGGCAATCGTCTTCGTCCTTCTGCACGCCATACGGCAATCGGACTGCCAGGAAGGTAGCTTGGTTCTTGCTTGTCGGATCGGCATTATATTCGTCCACGGCCAGCTGTGCGAGCTTGCCTGCCAATGTGGAATCTTGACCGCCCGATATGCCAAGAGCATATCCTCTGGCCCCTGTATGCTGAAGATAAGCTTTCATAAAACCGACTCTACGCCGGATTTCTTCCTCTGCATCAATCGTCGGTTTTACTTGCAAGTGTTCGATAATTGCTTGCTGCTGCTTATTCACCATAATTCAATCTCTCCTTTATAGAGTCGTGTGATTGGGCCAATTGGGGGTGATTGAGTGATTTATGATTGGGTCATTAGTTGATTGGCTGATCGCCTGCCACTACTTCTGCGCCGAGTGAATGCTTGAAATGCCCCAGCGCCCACTCATGCCCCTGCTCATTAAAGGTTGCCACGCCATCGGCATGGACCACAATCTGATAGCCTCTATTGTAAGCATCTACCGCCGTATGCAGCACGCAGATGTCCGTACAGACGCCAACCAGGTGAAGCTCCGTAATCCCTCTCGCCCGAAGCTGCAATTCCAGGTCCGTTCCGCAAAAGGCACTGTATCTCGTTTTGTCCATCCAATAGATACGGTCCTTCTCCGTCTCATAAACCTCTCGCAGTTTGCCGTAGAGCTCCCGTCCTGCCGTACCTCGAATGTTGTGCGGAGGAAACAGCTTGTGCTCGGGATGAAGCGCATCGTGCTCGTCGTGCAAATCTACGGCCATCACAACAAAGTCCCCTTGTTCTGCAAACTGCTTTGTTATCGCTGCGATGCGGCTCTCGATCTCCATTGCGGGCTGACCAACCGGTAGACGACCGTTCACAAAATCAACCGTGAAATCAATGACAACCAATGCTTTCATCATATCCACCTTCCTTATTTGAATTCATGGAATCAAATCATGTCATTGTGACAATATCAACTCCGTAAAAAGAATGCCTAGCTGTATATAGACAACTGAGGCACATAATCAGTGAAGCGATAAAGCTGTGCTGCCCGCTGAGAGTAGCGATTCGACATCTTCAGCTCGCCGCGCGAATCCCGGATTTCTTCAATAATGCCTTTGCGGCTTTGCGTCGATGTAATCTTGCGGATAAAGTTGCGTTCCACGAAGTCCGGCACAACCGCCTCAATAACCTGGTACAGCTCGCCGATCGTAAACTCCTCAGGCAGAAACGCTCTGGCAATGGCCGTAGTCAGCATGCTGCGGCGAATATGACCCAGTGCATCCTGCAAAATCTGCTTATGATCGAATGCCAGCTCCATCTCCAGTGCCTCCTGCACCGAAAACAACCGAACATCCGCAGCATCATCGGCAGCTCTGCGATGCTCAAGCTCCCCTTCGTGCACGAGCGCGCAGAAGGCGTGCGAGATCATCCATCCGCGCGGATCCCGCCCGGGCTCGCTGTAGGCGTTGAAATATTCGATATGAACATTGTCGACGCCGGTTTCTTCTTGCAGCTCCCGCTTCGCGCTCTCGAGAATCGTCTCGGTGTCTTTCGAGAAGCCTCCGGGCAGAGCCCACTGCTCTGCGAAAGGCCAGCTTTTGCGCTGAATGAGCAAGACCTCCAATTGGCGGGTCGGGAGAGACTTCTTCGCCGTATTCCGATGTGTCGAAGTAATCGTGAATATCACAATGTCCGCAGGCGCACCGTCCGGCGTGCGATAGTTACGCGGGGAATAAGTCAGCTCTTCGGACTCATTAGCCTCATTAATAGGTTGGGTCAAGGTGCATCACCTGCTTCGTAATCTTTATATTGTCATTATGACATTATTAAAATATTTGTCAAGCGGTTTGTTGTAAATGTTTCCTTAGGGAAGCCTGTCTATTCGTTACACATGGAGACCAAGCTGCTTCTGACTCTGAATGCAATTCCTCAATTGGGCCAATTATGATACTATTACGTTTGGCAAAAACCATCATATTCGCTAACTTCAGGAGGCCATATCCGTTGTCGAAGATCATTCAAGTCCATGAACGGCCGTCACTCGCGGCCAGCATTCCGCTTAGCTTGCAGCATTTATTCGCCATGTTTGGCTCGACCGTACTCGTCCCGATTTTATTCAAGGTAGATCCCGCAACGATTCTGCTTATGAACGGTATCGGTACCTTGCTCTATCTCATCCTTACGAAATTCAAAATCCCTGCTTATCTGGGATCCAGCTTCGCTTTCCTCTCGCCGGTATTCGTGGTGCTGCAATCAGAAGGAGGATATTCCGCGGCGCTCGGGGGCTTCATTGCGGTTGGCCTCATCTTCATGCTCGTTTCCTTCATCATTAAACTGGCCGGCACACGCTGGATCGATGTCGTATTCCCGCCGGCCGCGATGGGCGCGATTGTTGCCGTTATCGGCCTCGAGCTTGTGCCGACCGCAGCACAGATGGCCGGCCTTATTGCCAAGTCTGGCTCGTCGGCAGATTGGTCGCCTGATGCGGCTACCATTACGGTATCCCTCGTCACGCTTTTTATTGGCGTTGTCGGTTCCGTGCTATTCCGCGGATTCATGAAGGTTATTCCGATTCTGATCTCCGTTATCGTCGGGTATGCCCTCGCAGCAATCCTTGGGCTGGTGAAAGTAAAAGCGACGCTCGATGCCGCTGCCTGGTTCAAAGCTCCAACGTTCTACTCGCCGACGTTCGACTGGTCCAGCATCGCGATCATCGCGCCGGCGGCCCTCGTCGTCATCGCCGAGCATATCGGCCATTTGATCGTAACGGGCAACATTGTCGAGAAGGATTTAACGAAGGATCCCGGGCTCAGCCGATCGCTGCTTGGCAATGGCGTATCTACGGTTCTATCCGGCTTCGTCGGCTCTACGCCGAATACGACCTACGGCGAGAATATCGGCGTAATGGCAATCAGCCGTGTATATTCGGTATGGGTTGTCGGCGGTGCGGCCATTATCGCGATTGTTCTTTCTTTCATCGGCAAGCTGTCCTCCTTGATCCAGACCGTACCCGAAGCCGTCATGGGCGGCGTGTCGCTGCTGCTCTTCGGCGTTATCGCCGCTTCCGGGATTCGCATGCTGGTTGAGACCAAGGTCGATTACTCCAAGCCTGCCAACTTAATGTTAACCACCATCGTGCTGGTCATCGGACTTAGCGGTGCTGCGCTGAAATGGGGTAATTTCGAGCTCAAAGGAATGGCGCTCGCGACGGTTTCCTCCATTGTGCTCAGTTTGTTCTTGAAGATTATTGAAGTCTATAAGCTGGCTGAAGACTAGATTGCAGGTTAATCAAAGAAGAGGGCGTCCATGCGGACGTCCTCTTTTTCACTCTTGTCCGATGGTAAAGCAAGAGCCGGAGCTATTCGCCCGTGAACTGAGGCGGCCGTTTCGCGCGGAAGGCTTCGAGCGCCTCCAGCCGATCCCTGGTAGGAATAAGCGCTTCGTAAGCGGAGGTTTCGAGGGAGAGGCCTGACGGGAGGTCCAGGTCCAGCCCTTGGTCAATGGCCCGCTTCGCCTGGTACACGGCGAGCGGGGCATTGGCAAGGAGTTCTTCGGCTGTCGCCGCGCATTGCGACTTAAGTTGTTCTTCGTTCTCCGCGACGTCCGTCAGCAGACCGAGCCGATGCGCTTGTTCGGCTGTGATCCGCCGCGCCGTGAGAATCAGCTCTTTGGCTTTGGCCGGGCCGATCAGCCGCGGCAATCGCTGCGTGCCCCCGGCGCCGGGGATGATGCCGAGGCTAACCTCGGTCAGCCCCAGCCTTGCACTGCTTATGGCGTAGCGGAAATCGCAGCATAACGCCAGCTCCAGTCCGCCGCCGAAGGCGAGGCCGTTGATCTTGGCGATCGTCGGCTGCGGCAATCGCTCCAGCGCGGCGAACACAGCCTTGCTGCGGATGATCCGCTGCCGAATCTGCAGCGGGTCGGTCAGCATGCTTCGCTCCTTTAAATCCGCGCCGGCGCAGAAGGCACGCCCTTCGCCTTCGAGGATGACGACGCGGATTCCGCGAGTATCGGAAGCAATGCGATGCAGCTGCTCCTCAAGAGCAATAAGCATCGCTTCGTTAATCGCATTGAGGCTCTCCGGGCGATTGAGCCGAATCGTGCCGATATGCCCGCTTTGCTCCCAGAGAACAGGCGGCTGAGGCTGAGGCTCCGGTGATTCCGTAGTCATGGCGATGCCGTCCTCCCTTCTCCTCCTTCTTCCTCTCCCGCTAGACCGGATAAACCGGATGCTTCCGCTCTGTGAAGGTAACGGTTTTTGAAGTGTACGCCTCAAAACGTTTGATCAGCTCTCTGCGCAATGCATGGGCCGGAACGATGCCGTCGATGACCATATCGGAAGCCAGCTGGTAGAGATCGATATCCTGGCGGTATTCCTCGCGTTTGGCGGCGATGAATTCGGAGCGCTGCGGCTCTTGCAGCTCCGCAATCTTGTTCGCGTACACGGCGTTGACCGCGGCTTCCGGTCCCATGACCGCGATTTGAGCCGAGGGCAGCGCCAGGCAGCAATCGGGTTCAAAGGCCGGACCGGCCATGGCGTAAAGGCCGGCACCGTAAGCTTTGCGCACGATGACGGATATCTTCGGCACCGTCGCTTCGGACACGGCGGCGATCATTTTGGCCCCATGCCGAATGATGCCCGCTTGTTCTACCGCCGTACCGACCATAAAGCCGGGCACATCGGCGAGAAACAGCAGCGGAATGTGGAACGCGTCACATAAGCTGATGAATTTGGCGGCTTTGTCCGCCGAGTCGTGGAACAGGATGCCGCCCTTGGTCTTCGGCTGATTCGCGATAATGCCAACCGGTTTGCCGGCTATCCGAGCGATACCCGTGATGAGCTCCCTCGCGAAGAGGCGTTTGATTTCGAAGAACGAATGCTCATCAATGAGGCCGTCGATGAACGGATACATATCGAATGGGGTATATTGGTTATCCGGAATAATCGAGTCGAGCGGAACTCTCAGATCGGCAGGGGGACGGGTTTCTTTGGTTGGCGGTTTTTCCGTGAAATTAGGCGGGAAATAAGCTAGGTATTGTCTCGTCAGCGCGATCGCTTCCTCCTCGCTCTTCGCGAGCACATCTCCGCAGCCCGAGACCGAGCAGTGCATGCGGGCTCCGCCGAGCTGCTCCAATGAAGCTTTCTCCCCCGTCACCATCTCCACGATGCGCGGGGAACCGAGGTACATGGAGGCATTGCCCTCGACCATGATGACGATATCGCAGAAAGCCGGGATATAGGCGCCGCCTGCCGCCGATGGCCCAAACAAGAGACACACCTGAGGGATTTTGCCCGACAGCTTCACCTCATTGTAGAAGATGCGCCCTGCCCCTCGCCGCCCCGGATACATGAGCGCTTGGTCGGTTATCCGAGCCCCCGCCGAATCGACAAGATAGAGCAGCGGCACTCGCAGCTTATCCGCCGTCTCCTGCATCCGAATGATTTTCTCCACGGTCCGCGCTCCCCAGGAGCCTGCCTTTACCGTGGAATCATTGGCGATGACGCATACGGTTCCGCCGTGAATCTTGCCAATGGCGGTGACGACGCCGTCAGCCGGCAGCCCTGCTTCGTTGCAGCTGGCGAACAAAGCATCCTCGAGCTCGAAGTCCGGATCAAACAGCAGCTTCAAGCGATCGCGCACGAAGAGTTTGCCTTGCTCCGCATTCTTCGCGTGATATTTGGCGGCGCCGCCCTTCTTGATCTCCTCGATCTGCTCCTGCAGCCGGCCATTCGCCGATTCGTGTGAAGATTCCATAGTTCTCGGTACTCCCCTCTGCTGCTGACTCTGTCCTAATAACAGCCGATTTGGGCTGCAATGACCAGACGCTGAATTTCCGAGGTTCCTTCACCGATTTCGAGCAGCTTGGCATCGCGCATGTAGCGCTCTACCTCGTACTCTTTCATATAGCCGTAGCCGCCGTGAATCTGGACCGCTTGATCGCATACCTTCATGCACATCTCGGTCGCAAAAAGCTTCGCCATCGCCGCTTCTTTCTTGAACGGCCTCCCCTGATCCTTCAGCCATGCCGCCTTGTAGACCATCGTGCGGGCGAGCTCGATGTTCATCGCCATATCGGCCAGCTTGAACTGAATCGCCTGAAACGCGCTGAGCGTTCGGCCGAATTGCTTGCGCTGCTTCGCATAGCGCAGCGATTTGTCATAGGCGCCTTGGGCGATGCCCACCCCCATGGCCCCAATGCCAATTCGGCCGCCATCGAGAACGGCGAGAAACTGCTTGAAGCCGTTCCCTTCCTTGCCGAGCAAATTCTCCTGCGGCACCGCTACTTCTTCGAGCACGAGCTCGGTCGTGTTGGAGGCGTGAAGCCCCATTTTCTCGTAGCTGCAGTGGGTGGTGAATCCGGGTGCATCCGTTGGAACGATAAACGCGCTGATGCCGCTCGTTCCCTTGGACTTATCGGTGACCGCAGTAAGGGCTAGATTGCGCGCATAGCTGGCATTGGTGATGAAACATTTGGAGCCGCTGATGCTCCACTGATCCCCGGTTCGTACTGCAGTCGTGCGGGTTCCGCCCGCATCCGATCCGGCATCCGGTTCGGTCAGTCCAAAGGCGCCGAGATACTCGCCCCTGCAAAGCGGCGTTAAGAAAGCCGCTTTCTGCTCTTCCGTGCCGAACAGTGCGAGCGGCGCTCCCCCGAGCGACACATGCGCAGAGTACGTGATGCCGGTTGACGCGCATACTCGGCTGAGCTCTTCGACTACGATCGCGAAGCTGATCGTATCTGCTCCGCCTCCGCCGTATTGCTCCGGAAAAGGAAGGCCCATTAAGCCGAGCTTAGCAAGCTTCTCGAAGACTTCCACCGGAAACGTGCCGGTGCGATCCCGATCGACCGCCCCCGGCGCCACCTCCGCATCCGCAAAATCATGAATCAAATCCCGAATCATCGCCTGCTCTTCCGTTAAGTCGAAGTTCATCGCAAGCAACCCCTCTTCTGCTTAAGTCGTGGTGGCGGGCGGCAAAGGTGTTACGGATGGTTCACCATCATCATCGTCGTCCATTTCAATTTCCAGCCGCAACAAATTAGCCGCGTAGCACTTGCCGAGGTTATCCATCCGAAGCGTGGCAGACCCGCCTCCGCCCAGCGCGGCGCGGCAAACATAATTCATGGCCAGCAGGTTAGGCACTACATAACGTACGACTTCCCCTTCGATCAGGCCGGTAAAATGCGCCTTGACCCGATCCGTCGTCAGCTCTCGCTTCACCAATTCGAACACAGCCGCATCTTGTGCGAAAACCGCAATATTGATTGTATTTCCCTTGTCGCCGGATCGTGCCTGCACAAGATGACGAAGCTGCTTGCGTATACGCGCCACGATAGCTACACCTCCACAACCGTCACTTGCACGCCCTGCTCGATGAACGCCCGCTGCACGAGACAAGACCACATGCCGAGCAGCTCACGCGGCTTCATCACGCCAAGGAAAGCGCCCATCGCAGGAGGACCGCTCAGCATGAGCGGCGGAACGAGCCGGCCCAGTTTGGCTGCATCGTCCTTGCTCTTCGTTCGCATCGCTACCCGCACATACACTTCGTTCAGCTCTTCCTGCTGAGGCAGCTTTGCCAGCGGTCCATGCAAGGAATTGTAACCGAGGTAATCGGTACGAATTTCTTCATAGCTAAGACCGAGCCGTTCAATATGGCTGCGAACAATCCGATCGGCAGTCTGAGCTTTGGCAAGCGCATCCGGCCACGAATACCCCCAGATGGCCTGCCCGAGCCAGCCGTCGGCGTAGCCCATCACGACTTTGAGCGTATCGGGGCGTTCGGAACCGCGCGCACCCGAAACCTCGACCCTGTTCGGGCCAGCGTCAACCAGCGTGACCCCCATCAGATCCAGCACTACATCAGGCGTGACATATGCCGCCGGATCGTGAATTTCATACAACAGCTGTTCCTTCACCGTATCGACGGAGACGAGTCCGCCGGTCCCCTCTGTCTTGGTTAGCGTGAACGTTAAATCCTCGCGAACTTCCGCAATAGGAAAACCAATCCGCTCCAACTCCGCTACCGCCTGCCAGTCACCGCTGAAATTGCCGCCCGAAGCTTGCCCGGAGCATTCCAGAAGATGACCCATTAACACCCCTTGCGCAAGACGATCCCACTCATCCGGCCCAATAGTGAATTCATGAATTAACGGCGCAAGAAATAGTGCCGAGTCGGTGGTTCGGCCTGTAATAATGACGTCCGCCTCTTGCCGAAGCGCATTCACAATCGGTTCGGCGCCTAAGTAGGCGTTGGCGAAGACGATACGTTCTTGGATGGTGCTTATATCCCGGCCATCCTCCATATGGGAGAGCGCCGCTCCTTGCCGCATGAATTCGGGCAGCTGCGAGCGCACATCGTCCCCGGTCACAACGGCTATCTTTAGCCCTGTCAGGCCCAGTTCACCCGCAATTCGCTTGGTTTCCCGCATCGCCCCAAGCGGATTCATGCCTCCCGCATTCGTGATGATGCGGATGCCTTGCGCTTGTGCTATCGGAAGCAATTCTTTCATCGTACGACCAATGTCGGCGGCATAACCTCCGGCCGGATCACGCTGCCGGTCCTTCTGCAGAATCGCAAGCGTAAGCTCAGCGAGGCTGTCAAAGCAGATATACTGCACCTTCCCTCGCTTAGCCGTCTCGATAGCGGGCCATACTGAATCGCCATAGAATCCCTGTCCCGCTCCAATCCGTATTGTTTTCATGCGAACCTCCTTTCGATAATCGCAATCGATCGCGAGGTATCTTCCTTCTTCATTCTATGGCGGGCAAAAGGGGGCTAGACATATAAACAAATACCCCGAGCATTGGCAGTAAGCCAGCTCGGGGTATTTGTCATACCGAACGTATTAATGATTCATGAACCCTTGGAACAAAATGCTGATCATCTTCGCCGTCTCTTCGCGCGTAGCAAATTGCTGCGGATCGAAGCTGCTTCCTGCACCGGCGGATGCTCTGCCGTTAATGATACCTGCTTGCTGAACAGCCGCAACCGCTTCTCTCGCATAGCTCGAGATACTCGCCTCGTCTGTGAACGTGACGCTCGGCACTGTTTTCGGAAGCGTGTAATGCAAGGTTGCGGCTAGACGCGCAATCATCGCCACCATTTGCTCCCTTGTAATCGGAGCACTCGGATTAAATACGCCTGCGGCTGCACCGCTTGTAATTCCGGTTGCCGCTGCCCATTGCACGGACTGCGCATAATACGCATCCGCACTTACATCGCTGAACTTACTTCCTTCATACGTCGTCAAGTCGACCCCGGCAACGCGGGCCAGAATCAGGGTGAAGTCAGCTCTTGTCACTTGCTTCTTAGGAGCAAAGCTTCCGCCGCCTACACCTTCCATGATCGCTCTTGCAGACAAGTAAGTGATTTGGTCCTTCGCGAAGCTGGATGCCGTATCGGTATACTTCACATTGTTGCTGGCGATCGCATACGTCGAGAAATGGGCTACGGAGAAGACCAGTTGTCCTGTTGCCTTGTCATACTTGGCATTAGGCAGCAGCTCGAGTTTGCCATTATCAGCGATATAGTAAGCGATGATGGCATTGGCATCCTCACCTGCGCTTAACACATATGGAATGCTGATATTGACGATGCCGCCCGCAAAATCAGATACCTTCTTCCCATCCAACACTACATTAAAATCATACACGGGATGCGAGCCAATCGCTTCGGCAATCGCGGCTTGATTATCCTTCGTACGAGCAGCCAGTTCCTCTGCCGAAAGCTTCGCAACGGATACCGTTACCTCACCTGCGCTCGCAGCATTCGCTACTGTGGCCATTGCTTTCTTATCCAGCTGCACCTGTCCGATTCCCGATTGAATAATCAGCGCATCCGCGACGCTGCCGGAAATCTTATCCATCGCCGCTGCCGAGAAGGTCACCGCCGTCTCCTTGGCACTCGCATCGGCTACGGCTTTGATCGCAATGATATCTTTCGCACCTGCCGAATTGGAAGCCGCCAGCTTGGACAAGACTTCTTCGACTTGTTTATCCGTTACGGCCGCCGTCGCTTTGCCCGAAGCATCCGTAACTGCTTTCACTTCCGTCGTCACTTTAGTTCCATCCACAACAGGTCCAGTGGCAGGCGGCGCGGTTGGGCCCGTAACCGGACTGCTTGGAGGCGCATCCGCACTCGCAACCGTAACTGCCGCTTCCGCTACGCCATAGCCGTCTGCGCTTAGTGCCGTTATGACAGTCGTTCCCGCTCTAAGAGGCGAAACTTTACCGGCTGCATCTACCGCAGCCACGGTTGCATCCGATGATGACCAAGTTACCGTCGCGGCACCATTTTCAGCATGGGGGACTACTGTAGCTGTCAACTGCGAAGTCGAACCGCCAACCTTAAGCGCCAATTCTTTCGCATTCAATGTCACTTTGTCCACATTCAGCTGATACACCGTAATCATACCGCCTACTTCATGAGCGACCAGAAGAAGCGGCATTCCGCTTGGACTTGCCGTTGCGGGGATAAACTCCAGACCTTCCGGACCGATGTCGCCTTGCAGATCCGACGTTCCAAAGTTGCGTGTATTCGTATAATTAACAAAAGCAGGCGTCTGCGGGTTCGTCACATCGTACGTCATGATACCGCCCACGCGCTCAAGGCCGATGAAAGCCAATGCCTTGCTGCCCACTTTGCCGACTTTCACATACTCCGGTTCCGGACCTTTCTTCGTGCTTCGTTTATCAAAAGCAACCTCCTTATGATCGGAGTTGAAATAGGCCGGAAGACGTTGTGCTGTAATTTTCTCAAAATCATTCTTGCTATCAAAGACAGGTTCTAAGCTGTCCGCATTCCAAATCGAGAAGGAACGAGCGCCATATAAGTAAACGCCATCCGGTCCCATATCGCTTGGTACTTCTACGCTGTCATAGGCTGTTTTGCCGCCTACCGTTTTGCCAGCTAAGAAAGTAGCTGCTTCCGAAGTAGGCGTCAATCCGCCTTTCACAAGGCCGCCGATCGTAGAGATATTGGTTCTGCCCGGCCATTCCGTCGCATCCCCTTCGTTCGCCGTGAACAAATACGTTTCTCCGTCCACGGTGTACGTATCGATGCCATCCGGCATGAACATGCCTTTGAACGGCACGTTCTCGAACTTAATCTTGCTGTCCTTCACCAAATCGAGGGAGTTCTCGGCCAGATTCAAATCCTTATAGCCAAGTCCGGTAACCGCCGTTACCGTTCCGCTGGCAATATCGATCGTCGCTATCGCGTTATTCTCTTGCAAAGATACATAGGCTATTTTCTCGTCATCAGACAATGCGATGTATTCCGGCTCCAAATCATACTTAGCCGCTTCTTTCGATGCAGCCGGACCGGTAATGAGACCCGCCTCATTTGCAGTGCCGCGAAGATGAACCCGATCATCGATGACGCTGACATCGTCGAATTTCACGTGTTTCGTCACGTTGTTCACGCGATCGACGATTGTCACGCTGCCTTCCGGATCAGCGCCGGCTAAACGCGGCTCGGCTTCATCCGCTGTTAATACATAACGGCCGTCATGCGTAACTTTGATCATATCCGGTTGTACGCCTGCCTCGTAGGAGGTGACATATTTGCCGTCGTAATCAAATACGAGAATCGCTCCGTTGTCCGTATACGTCTTCTCCTGAATGGCGGCGTAAACCAAATCATTCTTCAGATCGATATCCACACTCGTAAAATCACCGTATTCGAAGTCGGGCAAGTTCTGTTGAACAACCTCTTCGATATTGATCGAGGTCGCGTCCGCTTCCGGTTTTCCCGTGTTATCCAAGGATACGATATCCAGTGTCGCGGGATCGCTGGATCCGTTGACGGAATAGAACTTATGATTCTCCGGGTTGTACTTCACGATCTCCGCAACGCCGCCGTCCCCGTTAGGCGCACCGGCAATAAAGGAGCCCACTCTCGTCATCGTCAACGTATCCGGAATCGCTTCATTGACATGAAGGACATAGGATTTGCTTATGGTCTGCGGCGTCGATGCGCTGTCCGTAATGATAACTTCCACATTGTTCATCGCAGGCGCGTCTGAGGCCAGCGTTCCGGAAATGACGCCTGTTGCAGCATCAATTGCCAGGCCTGCAGGCAATCCTGTTGCGCTGAAGTGATAAGGTGCTTTCCCGCCTGTCACGCTGATGGCAGCCGAGTATGCTTGCGCTGCTGCCCCATCAGCAAGCTCATTCGTGGAAACGACAAGAGGCGTCGGAGCAACGCCCCATTCGCCATCATTTCCGCTGCGAGGGCCATAAGCGGTTAACTCCGGCTGACCGGCAACCATGGACCCGTACGTAATTTGCACAAAATCGTTCTTGTTATTATCGCTGTCCGCAAAATTCACACGTCTTAGCGACATATTCTTGGAAGTACCGCCCGTAGTGCCGGCGACTCCTGTACCGACTGTCTTGCCCGTAGGATAGGCCGTCTCATAACCGCTAATATCACTTCCGTTATCATTGCTGCCTGTACCCAGCATATCCACATAACCCGCAGGCTTATTGACGAACGGATTCACCGATACCTCTTTATCCAGCAAATCTTGATTGCTCATCAGGACGAGTTTCATCCCTTTATTCTGAAGCGTACGAGTAAAGCTCTGATCGAACTTGTCGTCCGCAATCGCTAGTTTAATCGAAGGAAGCGTCGTGGCATTGCCACGGATCAAATACGAAGCGTGCGCAGCGATCGTTCCCGTCAGATCCAGCTTCTCCCATGCACCTGTTGCCCCGGTAGTGGTGTTCGTAGTTTCTCCGCGATCGGCATATTGAATGGACCATGTGCTGAGATCCACGTTTGCATCTGTCGGATTATACAGCTCGATGAAGCCATGGCTTACGGCAGCGCCATCGGTTGAAGCCCCTCCGCCATAATACTGATTGATGATTACATGCGGAACTTGGACGCTGTACCCCCCGTTGGCATCGTACGGCGTTCCTTGAATAACAGCCGGATCGGCAGAAGCAGGCAATACTCCGGCCAGCATACTTGCGGCAAGCTCAGTTGAAAGCAGAAGTGCCAATAGCTGTTTATTTCTCTTCTTCAACATGTCTTCACTCCTATAAAGGGATTGTCCTTGAAATTATAGGGGAGAAATGTGAAGCATCTATTAATGCGAAATGGATGTTTTGTAAATGAGAGGTAAAAAAATAACCCCGCAAACTTAGGAACATGCCTGAATTACGCGTGGTTATCCACTTTGTTACGTTTATTCAATTGGAAAAAACGCATCCCTATTTCGCGGATTCTTTGGTCGCCTTATCCAGCATATCGTTCCAATTCGCAAATTGGGTCTCTCTGGCTACATGACGGTCAAACAGCTCATCGGGAATATTACGAATGTCCTCGTGGTTTTCCACTTGGAAATTGCCCTTCTCGAGAAACTCCGCGAAGCTCTTCATGCCGGAATACTTCCCCATGAAGGAATCGTTGAACAATCGGTCAAACGACAGATGATCCGGATCTTCCTGAATCGTCTTCTGTCCTTGCAGTTCCTTTAGCAATTCATCAAATGGCATTGGCTTATGCTTTCTCAGACGCTCACCCCTAAAAATATTTTTATCACTAGTATAACCATGACGGCACTGATTTCTTCCTGTTTATTCAAGCTCAGTATATGTGAAAGTCAGACACGGCACACCGCTACTCTACCCAGTATACAAAAGGTACCCCTAGTTTGAACACCTTTTTTCAAAGTGTCCTGTCTACGGGTACCTATTCGAAGCAATTTGGCAAGTTCTATAATTACTATTCTTCGTTAACCGATTCTGCGTATTTCTTAAAGTTATCCATGATCGCCTGCCAGCCGGCTTGCTGCATTTCAGCGGCATTCATGGTTTCCGTCTCGAACGTTTCGATGACTTTCGTCCCGTTATCTTGGCTGATGAACGCAATCGAAACTTCCCTGCCATCGCCTAATGTATAAGCAATCGCCTCGTTGATCCGCACTTCGTCATAAACGCCGCCAAATTCGAATTCGAAGCTGCCGTCCTTCGCGGCCATCTTGGAAGTGAAGGATCCGCCCACCCGTAAATCATTCTCGGAGAATGGCGTGTGCCAATCATCGGAGGCGTTGTTCCATTGGGTGATATGCGCCGGCTCGGTCCAGTATTTCCAAACTTTCTCAACGGGTAAATTCACGACTGTTTGCACGGTTAATTTCTCAGCACCTGTTCCCATTTCCAAGACCGCCTCTACTCGTAAAGTAACTGCTAACAAGCACATTTTACCAGAACATTCATTCTTACTCAACGGCTTGCCGAACTACGCGTGAATCTTCACTTTCGTGCCTGTCGGAACGGTGCCGAACAACCATTCTACATCCTTATTCAGCATCCGGATGCAGCCTGCGCTGGCATTCGTTCCGATCGAGGAAGGGGCATTCGTACCATGAATGCCGTATTTCGTTCCTTGCGTATTCGGCACGCTCAGCCCAAGCCAGCGGCTGCCCAGCGGGTTCTTCGGATCGCCGCCCGGGATTTCTTTGGCCATGTACCATGGATTCTTGATCTTCGTAATAATCTCGAAGCTCCCGGTCGGAGTTGACCCCTTCTTCCCGCTTGCGATGTCGAAGGTCTTCTCAACCGCTCCGCCCGCAATCACATATAACTTGTTGCGTGTGATGTCGATCTCAATGGAGACCAGCTTCGCGGAAGCGGAAGCAGAGGCCGGTGGAGTCACCGCCGTCGTCCCCTGCGGTGCTGCGACAGTCGCACACTCCTCGATCGAGTAGAACGGATTCGGAATTTGCACCACTTGTCCTGCCTTGATTGAGGCTGACGTCGTTTCGATGCCGTTCACCTTGGCGATCATTTGCTGATAATCCTGTACATTAAAATATTTGGCCGATAAGCTGTACAACGTATCGCCCTTATGCACCGTGTATTTCAGTTCGCCTGCCGGCAGCGGCACGCGCAGCGCCATCTCTGCCTTCAAATTCGCTTCCGTGATGTGATTGTACGCCATCAACGCGTTCATGTAGTAGACGCGGTTGAAATAATGATTCGTAATCGCATACAAGGTATCGCCTTGTTTGACCGTGTATTGATCCAGCACCAGCGGGTTCGACAGCTTGAGCGCCGTCCCTGCTTTCAAGCTTACCTTCGGATCCAGCCCGTTCGTTCTTGCCACCTGCTCATAATCGCCTGTCAGATAAAACTTCTTGGCAATGCCGTATAACGTATCGCCGGGCTTTATGTTGTACGAAACGCTGCTAAAGGATTCTGTTTCTGCGTAACCCTGCGTGTTCGTCATGACGGGAAAGCTTGTCCATAAGACCACCAACATTACTATACTTAAGACCCACTTCGATTGCCTGCTCAACGATGATCACACCTTCTGCCGGAATAAATTGCGGCTCAGATGATTCGTCATCATTCGTCAGGAATCCTTTTTATTTCATGTCGATTTTAGAAAAATAATCCAATCGTAGGAGTCCGGAGAAAAAGCCTGCCCGCAGTGGGTTCTTGAGGACCAAACCTTTTCTCCTTTTGCCCGGTTATCGGAGAGGGATAAAGTCCCAGCTGGATTGGGGATGCTTTAGAGCACCGTATTGCCGTCATTGAAGAGCCATTGATCCAGCCACCGGAATGCATCCTCTTGCATCTGATTATCGAATTTATGAGGCCCGGGGTAGAAAAGACCGCGATAACGATCACCGGCCCCCATTTTCTCATAAATCGCCTTTAGCTTCCGGTCGCTCTCTTCTTGTCCTTCAATCGTCCATAGGGGATCGTCGATATCGTATTGCACCATTACGGCATTGGGTCCGCTTAGTGAAAGGATGTCCGGCATATCCAGATAAGAGGATAAGTGCGGAACATGCATCATCCATGTGTGCCGCTGAATGCGATGGGCCACGACCTCACGGTTGGTAGACATGAAACCCACGCATACCGCGCATTTGATTCGATCATCCAAGCCGGCTAGGTAAATCGTTCTCAAGCCGCCCCCGGATAATCCGCCGCAGCCGATTCGATCGCCGTCCACCTCGGGTCGCGTCAACAAATAATCGACGGCCCTCCGATCTTCATAGGCCATGATTCCCGGCCAGGTGGTGCCTGCCAGAAATAGCGTTTTGGCCACCATGGATTCATACTCGCCCGCAAACTGATTGTAGGCTTCAATATAAGCTCTGGAGTCCGGCTCTTCGCGCAGCACGGGAAGGACATATTCATCGGGAACGCTCTCCACGTCCGTCTTTCGCGACCCCCATAAGAAAACATCCGGCACAAAAACCGCATAGCCCCGCTTCGCCAGCTTGGTTGCCCATGAACTTCCTTCATAAGCGGCCTGCTTGAATTCCTTCATGATTTCCGGCTCATCGTCCAGCTCTACCAGCTTCTCTTTGCCGAAGTACTTGAACCCTCCGTGATCGTGAAGAGCTACAACAGCCGGCAGCTTCCCTGTCCGTTCAGACGGATATAAGAGAATGCCTTCCGTTCTTGGGCCAAACGGCTGGTCGTAGCTGACATGCTCCACAACGAGCCCGTCCTTCACATACGAGCGATCTACTCTTGCTTGCATGGGACACGGATCAGCCTGAAAGGACAGCAGCTCCATCACCTTCGCCCTTGTCGTCGATCGCCAACTGTCGATGTCCGCCCCCTCATAGGCTAGAAAAGAAAGCGGAAACGAACATTTATCGATGGCATTCATGGCTAGCGGCAAATAATTGCCGAATAGACTCTTCATGTCGAATTCTCCCCTCCAATTTAAACAGCTTTGATTCGATTAAAGATTCGCAGCAGCGGGACGGCTAACAACAATGAGGCAACTCCGGCCAAGATGAAGGGCATCGAAATCATCCCCGTAGCCAAATACCCTGCTATGGAGATTGTTCCTCCACCTTTGAGCGCGACCTCTCTGGAGACTAAGCATCGGGACAGGCTGTGCGTTTGCTTGCTTTCAGTGACGAAATTCGCGAATATCGGAATGGTGAAGAACGGCACCAGAAACCCGCCTGCCGCGGACAAGGTAAACACGCTTATCGGCGCCATCGCATAAGGCCTTACGATCCAAATGACCGCATAAGCAAGCAGCGGCAGAAGCGCCGGCAGCAGCCATTTGCGGACATCCGTCAATTTGCCGATCACTAGGTTTGCGCCAAGCACGCCAAATTGAATAAACACGGCAACAAAACCAACATCGATGAAAGCGGCGGAGACGGTGTACACATACAGCGACCAGAAGATATCGGCCGTATCGCTGAAGCCTGACAATACGGACGAAACCAAATAAATCCGGATGGCTGCAAATGGTGATTGAGGCTGTTGCGCTGTTCCTTCCGGAGACCCTAAGGGTGCCTCGACGATAGAGGACATTACCTTGGCCTCGTTACCAGTACTCAGGTATGAAACTAGCAGCACGACGATCGACACCACGAAGAAGGCAATCGCAATCGTCGATACGGCTTCAATGCCGAAATAAGTCAGCACGATGCCGCTGATGCCGGGTCCGATGATTTTGCCCGCAACAGATGCGGCGCGGAAGCGGCCCGTAGCTTTCCCCACTGCTTTGCCGGCCGATGAGGCGAACAAATAGTTCAAGGGAACCCAGTAGAACGCATTGGCGCAGGCTGTCGATGCGATCAAACCGTACAAAAGCAGGCTGCCATGTCCCGCAACTAATAAATACTGTGTAGCCAGTACGGGAATGAGCCGGAGCAGAATAAACACAATCGGCTTTGCCGTCATATAACGGCCCAAGGTCATATTGAGCAGAGACTGCAAGACATAATAACCGCCTAAGTAGGCCGCTGCATAAGCGATCGAACCCAGCTCTTTGTAGATTAAGATGGGGATAAATACTTTGAGCAGGCTGTCAGCAAGCTCGTTCATGACTCTATGGACCAGTAGGATCTTGGGGTTAACGGTTCTCAAGTTTCTCTCTCCGATGCACATACTTTCTATCTATACGGTTATTATAAGGAACCTTATTCCGGTTTGATAGATCATACGCGCAATAAAATAGGCAGCACAGGGTTTACCCCTGTGCTGCCGGTATGGGTTTGAACTATTGGGCGATTTCGGCGCTGAACCTTCGCCTTCCTCATTTGGCGAGACCTTACGAACCGTAGTGGCGTCACTCGCCGATTTTCGGTCTTGGAGATTCTAACGAATCGTAGAGGTCTTATTGGGCCGAATATCCGGTCTCCGAAATTCTAACGAACCGTGGAGGTCTTATTTCGGGAAAATCGGCTCTAAAACACCTCAAAACCGTCAAATAACGTCTCTACGATTCGTTAGATTTTTTTGGGGGCTATTTTGGGGCAAATAAGACTCGTACGATTCGTTAGCGAATACGGCAGCTCGCACAGCGAAAGTAGCGTAAACATTCATTCGTACATCCACGCACTAACCGTGGTTCAACGCATCAAGCTCAGCCGTTACAGCGCCGATCATCGTGACGAAGGCTGCCAGCTCCTGAGAGCTGGCGGCTTGGTCGCGCGCGATTTTGACCGTTTCATCGCTGCCGCTCTGCACCTCGCCTAATATCCTGCCAATAATGGACAGCTTCTCTTGAATCGTCTTCAACGACTCCTTCGAATGGCTGGCCAGCTTCCGGATCTCGTTCGCAACGACCTCGAAACCTCGCCCGCTATCGCCCGCACGTGCCGCTTCGATCGCAGCGTTCAATCCGAGCAGATGGGTTTGATCGGAAATTTCCCGAATCATGGCCCCCATGAGGTGAATCTCTTTTACTTCGGCTTGCAGCACTTCCACATTACGGTGCGCCTTCTCTTGAAGCGTTGCGGTAAACGAAGCGGATGCGGCCACCGATTGGGTGCTGCTTCCCAGCTCGACCATCATCGAAGCCAACTCCTGTACGGCCGAGCTGATTTTCTGAAGCATCTGCTGTCTTTCATCGGCCATCCGCTGGATGATCGCCTTTTCGTCCATTTCATAGGCTTCCAAGACGAGCTGCGAGTCGAAATTAAACATTTTGCTGAGCGCGAAAATAATCGCCGTCCACTGTTCCGGAGCAGCCGCTTGCATGTGTTTCGTTGCAATATCGAGATACAGCATGTAGGTGCCGAGGTACCAGGTCGTCGTTAATCCGATCCGGGAATGCACATTGCCGATAAACAGACGCCGCTTGATGAACTCTTCATCGATTCGGCCTTCCGTCATCGATTGAAAATACCAAATTTGCGTCCCCTTCAACCGATCGACTGTGCTGTGTTTGTTAATAATCTCGACCAACTCGGGCTGTGTGAGCACACGATCATATAATTCGTCCACGACGGAATTCGTAATTTGCTTGAAAATGCCGGCTTGCGATTGCAGCAATTGAAGATCGTCTTCCGTAATGCCTATGTAATCGATTTGTTTTCTTCGTTCGGGGCTAACCTTAATCATCATGATCTCTCCTCGTTGTTGGGAAAAATCCCCTTCGCATGCAGCTCCCATTAGTGTAACGATTGGCGGCACGATCGTATATCAGGACATTCCCTGATAAACCGTGTTGAAAACCCTGATTTTTAAGGATGCCGCTCCGAGGCTTCCTTCATTTTTGGACGGCAACTTGGTAAGATGAGAGGATTGAGGTTGAGTCTAGATCATAGAGTCAAAGCCAGAGGGAGGAACCTCTTATGATTCGTATAGTCATCGTAGACGATCATGTCGTTGTTCGGTCGGGATTGCGATCGCTGCTGGATAGCAAGCATGACATGTGCATTGTCGGTGATGCGGCAGACGGGGACGAAGCCATTCGCCTCGCACGGGAGCTGAAGCCGGATGTGGTGTTAATGGACCTTAGCATGCCTCACGGCAAAGATGGCATGACCGCAACGCGTGAGTTGAAGGCGCTGCTGCCGGAAACCTATGTCCTTATTCTTACGATGCATGACGATGGCGAATATTTATTCCGAGCGATTCATGCCGGAGCATCCGGTTATATTTTGAAAAGCGCGCCGTACGAGGAGTTAATTACCGCGATACAGTCGATCGCCCAAGGGAACGCCTACTTATATCCGACGGCTACGAAACGGCTGATGAATGAGTATTTGGAGAAACTGCGGCAGGGCGAACATACAGGGAGCTATGCCTCGTTGTCCGACCGTGAGCAAGAAGTGTTGGTCGGCATCGCCAAGGGCTACTCCAACAAAGAGCTCGCCGAACAGCTTGTGATCAGCGTCAAAACCATTGAAACGCACAAAAGCAACCTGATGGACAAGCTAGGGATGCGCACTCGGCCGGACTTGGTTCGCTATGCCGTGGAGAGAGGACTGTTGAGCTATGAATAACAGCCAGTCTTATCCGGAGGTCATCGGGCAAAAGGTCCATTCTCTTCTGGCGCGTCTCGACGATCACATAACCGAGCCTGCATTCCGTGAAGATCTCCACCAAATGCTGAAGCAGCTGACGGACGTGAAACTCGCACTCGATGAATCGTCGATCGTGGTCGTTACCGATCACCACGGGATTATTCAATATGTGAACGATAAGTTTTGCGAGATTTCCCAATTTACGCGCGATGAGCTGATCGGCAAGGATCACCGCATTATTAACTCGGGGTTCCATGGCAGAGTCTTCTTCGAGGAGCTATGGCGGACCATTCGATCCGGCCGGGTATGGCGGGGAGAAATTCGGAATCGGGCAAAGGACGGCAGTATTTATTGGGTGAACACGACCATCATGCCTTTACTCGATAACGAGGGACAGCCCTATCAATATTTGGCCATTCGCAACGAGGTTACGCAGCTGAAGAAGGCGGAAGAGGAGCTTCAGGAAATGATGAAGCGCGTCATGCACATTCAGGAGACGGAGCGGCAGCGTTTCTCGCGGGAGCTGCACGACGGCATTGGGCAAAGCTTGTTCGGGCTTGTCATTCAATTGGACCAGCTAATTGGAGAGCAACAAATCGATCAGTCCGAGCTGTCGACCATTCGGCAGTCGGTATCGGCGATTATCGAGGAAGTGCGAAGCCTTGCGTGGGATTTGCGTCCTTCCGTGCTCGATGACTTGGGCGTCATCCCCGCGCTGCGAACGTACATCGATAATTACAAGAAGCACTACGATATCCGCGTTCAATTCGCATGCACGCTGCGCACCCGGCTGGACCCTCGCATCGAGACCGCTCTGTATCGCATCGTTCAGGAAGCCCTGACTAACATAGCTAAATATGCTGCAGTAGCCGAAGCTGTAGTGGATGTGTCGGAGACGGAGGAGCATGTTTTCATTCGAATCCTGGATCGCGGAAAAGGGTTTGTTCCGAACTTGAACCGGCAGGGCGTTGGACTCTTCAGCATGGAAGAGCGCGCTCGCGGTATCGGCGGCCAGCTTGAAGTGGTATCCGCCCCGGGGGAAGGGACTGCGATTAGTTTGAAGGTGCCGAAGAGGCTGTAGTTTGAGGCTAAATGAATAGAAGAAAGCCCTCCTTATAGAGAGGGCTTTCTTCTTTATTCCGCGAAAAACTGGGCAGCCTTCGCCCGATGCTCTTCCGTGATATGAATGGTTATCGCTTTATAGGCTATGAATACCGCTGTCCCATCATCTGCAAAACCTGCGACGGGAATAAAGTCAGGGATCACGTCAATCGGAAGTATGAAGTATGCAAGAGCGCTGATCGCTGTTACTTTCGCAGCAGTCGGCGTAGCCGGGTCCGTCGCGCAATAGTACATCGATACGGCTTCGTGGGAGAAAGGCACTTTTGCCGCATATTTCTTCACTTTGGACCAGAAGCCTTTGTTCACATAATTCACTTGCTCTTCATGATTGCCAATTCTGGAAATATACTTGTCTGTTTCGACTTCCTCGATTACAACACCGGATGGAGCTGCCTCTACTGCTGCTGCAATCTCTTCATCGGAGTAGGCAGCGGGAATCGCATCCTCGTCGACCAGCTGTTCCTTGCAGGAGTCACAAAGAGCAGCTTTCACTTTCAATGCATCTACCTGATTCTTGCGACCGCAATTCGAGCACTCAACGATCATTTGCATGGTAGCCCCTCCTTGTGAAAGGTGATTTAGGATTTGGCAGTCGTACAACCATTGCCGATAACACTCCCTATTACCCCTTTGCGTTTATACGTAACCTTAATCCTTATAAGGATCGAATTCGTCCGCTCCTGCCATGCAAACGCCGATCGGCTTCAGCACGTGGAGAACGTCAATGGTCTCCGAATGCGCGTCTAAGACTTCTTGGAGTTTTCGGTAGGCAAACGGACTTTCATCCGTTCCGGCTCCGCGAAGTTCAACGCCATACTCGTGAACGGCTTGCATCATTTGCGCCGTGGTAATTTGGCCGCCGGAGCGTGCGCGCGTTTTCCAGTTCATTTTGCCGGCGGCTTGCGTTCGGCTCATAATCCGTCCCGCTCCGTGAACGGTGCTGTAGAAGGAATCGCGATTCTCCTCCGTATCCTTTCCTTGCACAATGACTGATATATCGCTCATACTGCCACCGATGAACCCCATTTGCCCCGGTGCCGAAGGCGTTGCCCCTTTTCGTACGACAATCGAATCCTTCCCATTATGGGACTCCAGCCACGCGTAGTTATGGTGATTATGCACCGCGAAATCGGCTTGTGCTCCGACAACCGCCAGTACTTGATCCATTACATAATCGCGACCGGCGTAAGCATATCTGCCCGCAATCTTCATCGCTCGGAAGTACATATCGCCAAGCTCGCTGTCAATGTCGAGCAGCACGGGAGGCTGATCCATTTTCTCTCCCGGTGCATTCGCCAGAAACGCACGACCAGCGGCCAAATTGATGAAGCCGCTTGCCGTCTTGTGACCGAACCCCCGGCTGCCAAAATGGTTGGCAATCCACAGTCTTCCCGTTCCTTGCTCTTCGAACAAATCCACAAAATGATTCCCGCTTCCGACCGTTCCCAACTGATCGCGAGCAAGGGCTTTTAACTTGTCATGCTCCTGCCGGCCAAGGGATGCGTATACGCTCCAATCCGGGTCATCGAACAACTCATGATCGACTTTCTCGCTGTTGACGCGTCCAACTCCGAAAGAGATCTTCTTGGCGATTTGATCCATGATCTTAGACAACGTTGGCTTGATATCCGCGGCCATAAGGTTTGTTCGAACCGCTTTGTTGCCGCATGCAATGTCGTAGCCGACGCCCGAAGGCGATAGTTGTCCGTCATACACGACTACGCCGCCAATCGGTTGACTATACCCTTTGTGATGATCTGCCATCAATAATGCTTGCACGACATTCCCATGCTCCGCGCAGGTTTTCGCTTGCGACATCGCCCCCGGGTCAGGGTTTCCCCAAACTCTTACGCCATCTATAGTTTGATAAGCCATTGTTAACAACTCTCCCATTTATTATCATTGCCAAGCTTCTTGTAAGGTTGAGCGGAATAAGACATCCAGTTGCTCGCCTAATTGGCTCTCTTCTTTTGTTAACATGACTGCTGTCTGTTCGAAATGCTGCAGCCGTTCCTCCAAATACGCATTAATGGCATGTAACCGAGGCTCGTAGTCTAATTCTTCGCCTGCTTTCTTGCGATACAGTAATTGTTGAATCGTCTGCCACAGCTCTCCGTCTCTAGGGACCAGACGTTCCACCAGCACTTCAAATTCCATTGGCGGCATTTCGCCATATCGCTCGATCCACTCGCAAGCGAGTACAGGACGTAATACATAGAAGTACTTCTTGATCCGAACCCGCTCCCCTTGCAAATACATCCGATAGTTGCCGCGGGCCATGTTCAGATAGTGATACATACACGACTTTGGCGAAAAGGTAAGCGGTGATAGTTGGCGGAGTTGCTCGGCCAAGCTAAGTTTCTCTGCGTATTGAATGGGGGATTGCAACCATTCTAACAACGGCGGATTCGACTTCCGATACAGGTTCAGCGCCTTGCGTATGTCCCAACCGCTAATGTCGAGCATATCGCTGACCGGACGTTCGATGACATCCCGTTTATCGAAGATGGACAAGTACCACTCCGGTCGCCGAATATAGATGAACCGAACATCGTAATCGCTATCCTGCGAAGGAAATCCCCAAGCCCTGCTTCCCGATTCGCAGGCGTACAAGACGATGACCTGTTCCTCCTGCTCCAAGCGAGCCAATTCATTCTTGATGATGCTATGTATGTGTTCCATTGTTCGTTCCTCCGTTTGCTTCTTGCTCTTATCTTCTCTCATCCATGACCGAACGAACACGGCGTAAATATGACGACGAAGAAGTTTCTTGTAATTTTGGTGGCGTGGACGGGACTCGAACCCGCATATCCGGACGTGAAAGGCCCGTGTGTTTTTCCATTTCACCACCACGCCACGTGATGGTTGGATGCCCGGGCAGGATTCGAACCTGCGGTCGATGATTCAAAGTCATCTGCCTTGCCGCTTGGCTACCGGGCAATGTTTGTGGAGGCCAGGGCCTCCACTGCTTTCTTACTCATGCTGAGGTTTATTGCGATATGTACTTTGCAGGGATCCTAACAGAAAAAGACCCCTGTTGCTTAAGATCTTTTCCTACAGCACATTCAGCCATAGAAAAAGACCGCTCGGCATCAAGCAGTCTTTATAAGTACGCGTATGTAATCCATCCTTATCGGAGTCAGGCTGTAGATAACAACCGACAACCCGATAAGAATCTGCGCTTATAAAGAATGCCTCTATGAAATGGAATGATAAAGTGCTTAGAACCCGTGCTCTCTTGCTGCTTGTTCATCTGCTGTTCCATGTTAGCTAGCGGTTTTATCCAATAGAGTCGATTGCTCTCATGCATGCTTCAACATTCCTTTCTATATGTAGTGAACTGAAGCACTCGGCTTCTTAGATCTGATTTTCGCCGATAAAGCCGTTCGCGAACAGGGCGGAAGTATGGCGACAGATAAAAATTTTCCATATCCCCCAACTTTCGTCCTTGATACAATATAGAGCATAAGTTATCGATACAGGCTGGAGGGAAGCGAGTGGCTAGGGAGAGCTTCGATAAAGAGATTCAATTCCTGCGCATGCTGGCGCTTGCCGGCGGCGCTTATAACAGACAGCAGTTCGCCAACCGGCTCGGTATCTCCGTACATACCTATGACAAGACGCTTCGCAGCCTCAAAGAGATGCTCGGCACGCTCAAACAAGGGTTGTCGCAAGAGCAGGGATCCGTCTTATCCGATGGATTCCAATACAACTATTACGAATCCGCCGACCCGCTCCTTCTGTTCTTATTTCGTGCGAAATCGCTGAAAGAAACGGAGAGCATCCGGCTTGCGCTGCTGATAAATGTGTTACAATCCCGAGAGCTAACCGCGAAGGACCTGCAGGATCATTGCAGCGAGCAGATGCCTGCCGACTACCCGATTCCGGATGAGAAAACAATTCGAGGGGATCTCAAGTACTTGGAAGAGGTCGGCGTCATCATCCGCCTGCACGGAGGTCGCCCTTACCGCTATAAAGCAGCCAACGATCTGATTGACCACCTATCCGACAATGAGCTCCTGGATCTGTTCGATTACGTCGATGTCATCTCGAATACGCAGGTCCCTTCCGTTCAAGGCTTCCTGCTTCGGGCAACCTTGAAGAAGGCGCTCCATAAAAGAGGCTTCGATCCGGACACCGGGGAAACGCATCGTTACAAATATCATTATCATTCTCGAATATTGGATGAAGCGCATTTATATACGATTTTCAAAGCCATTCAACAACGGAAGAAGCTTCAGTTTCTCTACCTGTCACCGAAGAAAGGAAAGAGCTACGCGTCTCAAAACTCCAATCCTCTCTTCGAACGGGAAACCGAGGGCACACTGCAAACGGCACTGCCGCTGCGCGTCGTCTACGATCATCAATACGGCAGATGGTACTTAATCTGTCATGGGCAACGAGGCATTATGAAGTTCCGAATGGAAGGTCTAACGCAGCTGGAGGAAGGCGAGGTCGTAACGGAAGAGGAATTCGACCAACGATTACATATTGTCTTGGAGCAGATGAAATATAGCTGGGTAACGGACACCCTGCGTACGTTGAAGGTTCTAGCCCGCTTCTATAATCCCGATCGATCCGGCGCTAATTTCGTCCGCGAACGTGTCGAGGCACAGGGACAATGGGGAACGATTAGGGAAGAAACGGACTCTACGTTTCTCTACGAAATTACGGTGAATGGCATTTACGAGATCAAACCATGGCTGCGAAGCTTCGGCTCGAGCTGCGAGGTGTTGGAGCCGGCATGGCTAAGGAAGGAATTCATTGCGGAGTGGAAGGAGATTCAGGGCTACTATGAACCTGTTCGAGAAAATCTTTAATTATCAGATCATGTCCCGCCTTGATGAAGCCGGTTCCTTTGCATTGACCTCCCAAGAACGGACTTGGCTCAAAATGATGCTCGAGCACGCAGCTTCGGCGGATGCATTTACGCCGGATACCCGAAACAAACTGAACCAGTTGCTGCATGATGAAGTTTCAACGGAAATACGGGCTATTATTATGGAGAAAGCCAAAAGCAAAGAACGTCAGGTCTATCATCCGCTGCTTCGCGCGCTTCGGCGTATTCTTATGGTCAACCATGGCATTCGAATCACCTATCGCATCAAGCACGGCGGGGTAAAGGCGAATCAAAGCGGCTTTCCTTATAAACTCGAGTACAACATGGTCAAGAGAGAATGGTATTTATTGTGGTATAGCACCCGCGGCCGCTCGCTCATGTCCACGAAGCTTCACAATATCGTTGATGTCGAGGGCACTGAACTTGCAATAGAGCGAGTAGCGGAGTTAAAGAGATTACTCCATCAATTATTGGAAACACGTAAACAACAAGCCATCATCCAAGTTGTCCCCCACTATAATGAAGAGCTTTCACGCATCTTATATGCGTTCTCATGCTTTGAGAAGTCCGTGTCCTATGACGAAACCGGCGCCCAATACCGCATTCATGTTTCCTACCTCGCCGACGAGAGCGAATTTCTGCTATCTAAAATCCGTTTCCTCGGCTTGCGCGTTAGGGTGAGCGAAGGCGAGTATCTGAAGGTCAGAATGAGAGAATCAGCTTCCAGAGCGCTGAATCGTTACGGAATTCCCGCTTCGGAATCTTCATCATGAAAAAGACCTCTGCCATGTCTCATGCGCAGAGGTCTTTTGCTTTATTTGAATTCCCAGCAATTCAAGCTTAACGTGCCCAGCTGATAGCTGCGATGAAGCAGCTTCGCTTGCCTGCTGCTATCGCCGGCCCCCATCGCAAGAAGCAGCGGAATGAAATGCTCATTCGTCGGAACCGCTTCTTTGGCGTTCGGTGCGAGCTCATCATAACGGAACAACGCTTCCAGGTCCCAATTTTCCAGCTTATCTTGAATCCACTTGTCGAAGGTGAGTGCCCATTCTTCCGGTGTATTGCCTCCGCGCCAATTCAACCTGCGCAGATTGTGAACGATCCCGCCACTGCCAAGGATCAGAATATCTTGCTCACGCAACGCGGACAGTGCTTTCCCGATCTGATACTGCTGCTCATTCGTCAGATGCCTGTTGACGGACAAAGCAATGACCGGAATATCGGCGGCGGGATACATCAGCTTCAGCACCGCCCATGCCCCGTGATCCAGCCCTCTCTCGGAATCCATGACGCTAGGGATACCGTTCTTCGCGAATAGCCGGCCAATCTCCTCGCTGATCGCAAGGTCGCCATGAGCCGGATAAGTCATCTTGTATAGTTCATCTTGAAAACCGGAAAAATCATAAATAGTGGAGTACGTATCCACGGTGCTTACGGATTGCGTTCTATTCTCCCAGTGTGCGGAGAAAAGCACGATCGCTCTTGGTTTGGATGGTAGCTCAGAGGCGAACTGCTTCAGAAAGTCTGTATAGTCATGCTGTTCCAGTACAAGTGACGGTGCTCCATGAGCAATGAAATAAGATGGCAACATAATGGTTGTTCACTCCTTCAGTCGTTTTCGTTTAACGCGCAGCATCCGCTTGAAGCCAGTTGACGAAATCCCTTTGATTCTCTTCCGATACGCCATGATCCGTAGGATAGATTTTGAATGTGCAGTTCGGCGTTAGTTGATGAAAATACGCTGCGTTGTCCTTCCCAATCTGCAACGGGAATACGGAATCGAACTCGCCGTGCGAGATGAACGCGGATACCTGATCTACAGGCTGCAGCGTGTACTCCGTCTTCACGAATGCCGGAACATAGCCGTTCAAGGCTACGATTCCTTTCAATTGCTCACCCATCGTTAGCGCAAGCGTCATGGACAATATCGCACCTTGACTAAAGCCAAGCAAATATCGCCCCGCAGCGTCAATCGGATACTTCTCCGTTACATCGTGGATGAACGCCTCCAGCTGACGAACCGCCCGGTCGAAGCTTTCGCGAATCGGATTACCCAATCCCTTCAGCTCATAGTATTGATAACCCGCCCCTAAACGAAGGTCTCCGCGAATGTTGACGATGATGAATTCATCAGCCAATGGAGCAACAAGCCCCCGCATGTTCTGTTCATTAGAGCCCTTCCCGTGAAGGGTAAAGATCGCCGGGTATTTCTTGCTAGGATCGCTATGAGGCGGAAGATGGATATCATATTCATAAGCCAAGTTCAATGCAATCAACCTCCTAATCACATTCGCTTAAATATTAGTAATAAAGAATTAAATTTTATATCGCTAATATAACTCTGCCCCACTGGTATGTCAATCATTTTATTGTTAATATGTAATTAACATTTGTATTACTAATATTATTAGGCAGGTGATTCTGATGGACATCGGCTCCACCATTCGCGCAATACGCAAACGCAAAAACATCACGATCGCCCAAATCTGTGAAGAAACCGGTTTATCGCAAGGTTTCATGAGCCAAGTCGAGACGAATAAAACCTCGCCTTCGATATCAACATTGGATAACATCGCCGCGGCGCTGAACGTGCCTTTGACTTATTTGCTCATGAAGAAGGACGAGCGGATGACGATCGTCCGCAAAGACGACCGCAACGTGACGACAAGTGGCGTCGAGAAGCTAAAGGTAGAGCATCTCAGTTCGACCCGAGGGATGAGAATGATGCTCGTGGAGCTTCCGCCGGGCGCCTCAACGGGAGCAACCCCTCATGCCCATAAAGGTGAGGAGTCTCATCTCGTGATCCAAGGCAAAATTATAGCCCAGCAAGGCGAAGATTCCGCCGTTCTGGAAGCAGGCGACTCTTTCAGCTGGAACGCCTCCACTCCCCATAGAGTAACCAATGTCAGCGAAGGTATCAGCATCGTCCTCATCTCGGTGTACACCGGGGCGGAAGATGATCCGGAACAGGATTATCTATAGCTTATTAACAATAAAGAGGCCATCCCTCCGGTCGCGTGTCCGACCTTCAGGATAGCCTCTTTTGCTTCTAAATCCCCAGCTTCTGCCCCTTCTCCAGCCGCTGAATCTGCTTCTCGCCCTCATCAGCCAGATCGCGGAATTGACCGATCGTTTCACGCATCTTAGGGAGAGCTTCCTTCTTATACGTGCTGATTGAATCCAGTGCAGCAAGGACATCCGTAAACGCTTGTTTCAGCGTATCTACCGAGATGCTTGCATTAAGCGCCTGCTTATGAATCTCTGCACCCTGCTCCTTCAGCATGCGCGAAGTACCTGCAATTAGCTCGTTTGTCGTTTGGTTCAACAGTTCGATTTTCTTCAATACAATCTTCTGATTATAGAGGGCGCTGGCCACCGTAACGGAAATGCGCAGTGCCGAGATGGTCACGTTCTTCGCCCGGTCAACGCCGCGAATAAGCTCCTTGTTGTTGCGGATGACGACTTCGATCGCCATAATCCCTTGCTGATTGACGACCAGCATCTGCTGCAGATCCATAACGCGTTGGCGTAACGGGAACAAAACTTCCTCCGTGATAAAACGAATCTTATCGGGATCTTCATTGCGAGCAGTCGCCTCGGCGATCTGCGTTGCGATGGATTCATCCATCAGCATGCCAAGCTGGATCTCCTTCTGCAGCTTCTTCGTCAACTCGCGAAGCGTCTGCTGCTCGATCTCCAGCGTCGTGTTGTCGTTCTTCAGCGTCATTTTCCCCTTATCCAAGGAGACGACGATGTCGGCGATCACCGCATCTGCTTTCTGATATTTGAGAAAATACGCGCGTAACGGATTAAACAATTTGCCGAGAATGCCCGTTTTGGCAAAATCCACAACACTCGGGTCCAAATCCTTCAGCTGCGTATGAAGCTCGGATAAGCCTTTGGCTACTTGACCGCCGTCATCGCCCGTCTTCGAGAGATTGCCGACTGAGACTTGCAGAAGCGTATTCTTATCCGAGGATGATTTCATCGTACTGAGGCCGAAAGCGTCGATCGATTGGAGAATCTCTTTGCGTTTCTCGAGCGATTCCGTATCTAAAGCCATGATTGTGGATACGTTATTATCTGCGATTTCCTTGAGCTTGGCGATTTCTTCGGGGACCGGTTTGACCTCTTGTTCGATGACCTGCTTGATTTGCTCCGCGCTGGCGACTTCCATCGAGAATGACATAGGATACCTCCTTAGGTTTGGGCTTACATTTGAACGTTGAGAAGGTTGCCGATCTTGTACACGACGTCGTCTGTATCCGCGTTGATGCTTGCCGCTTCGTTAATGCTCGATATGCTTTGGAGCGCTTTGATGTTGGCATTGTAGCCGATCGTGTAGATCGGAACCTTGTAGATTTCGACCAGCTCTTTGATATCGTTGAGCGAGTGGCCTTCGTTCGTCTCCCCATCGCTTAAGACGAAGATAACCGGCTTCATATTCGGATCGACGAGCAATTGGTCTTGCAGCATCTTGAGCGCGACGATGATGCCATCGAAGGTGGCCGTTCCTCCGCCGGATTGCAGATTGTTCACCGCTCCCACGAATAACGATTGCTGAATCGCATCATATTTGCCGATCGGCACATCGATGGATACGTCGCTGGAATACGAAACGAGTCCGATGCTGTTATCTCGGCCGAGATATTTCTGCCCTTTGAGCAGCGATTCTTTCAGGCGGACCAGCGGCTCGCCGTCCATGCTTCCGGAGATGTCGGTTACGAAGACGGCTGCGATCGGCTTGCTTCCGTTCTTCTTCTCTTTCCACAGCTTCTGAGCGGAAGTCAGCGTCGCGCCATCCATGACGGCCAGTTCGGATTTGTACTCCTCAAGCTGGTTAAATCCTTTGTCCTTCGCTATTTGCTGATAGTTATCTTGGGTCACAAACTCCGCGAATTTCTTGATGATATCGATTTTCTCTTGCGGCAGATCCCCTAAGGCAAATAACGGACTGTCATGCCGAACACCGAACGGAGTGAATACATATCCGCTCTTCAATTCCGCCGCATTAATGAAAGTCTGATACTCAAGCACGAAACCATCCAGCATGCCCGACTTCGCCGCATCTCTCATCTGTAAGGTAGTAGACGCGATGAACGGCACGTTCGCTTGAAACTTCTCGAACCCTTGCACCGCTTTGTCGCTCAAGCTATCCGAATTATCGAAGGTATGTAGTGCGGTGACGAGAAAGTTGAGTCCGGTCGAGCTGGCAAAAGGATCGGTGTATCCCATCGAAAATTCATTGTTCGCGATCGCTTCGGTAACGGTTTTGACGTTGACCGATCCGTATTTGTCGACCAATGCATCGTACTTGGCCTTGGCAATGACGATGCCCGGAACATTGCCGACGAGGCGCGGTGCAATAAGCTGCGTCTTGACTCCGCTGGCTTCCGCCATTTTGCCCCATAGCTCATTGGAAGGGGTGAACGCGTCCGGAACATATTTGCCGGTCTTGATATAATCGGTCGCCGTCCCGGAGGCGATATTTCTTATCTTCACAGATGCGGGCTTTCCATCCACCTCGATGCCGGCATTGTTGAATTCCGTTGCCACTTCGGTTAACCAGCCGTCAACGCCGGTCCCCGATTTCTCCGTGGAGGAGAAGATTTCGACGAATTGATCCGTCGTGCTGTTCACCGTAATCGGGAACTTGGAGATGTCCGGCAGTGAAGCGGCAACGTCGATCGGATCCAGATCGATCTGCCCTTTCACCGGCTCCGCGGTCGTAACGGAAATATCTTCGTACAAGTTGCTCAGCTGCTTACCGGCGTTCTCGGACGTGACTTCCGCTTTGGACTTGCCTAAGTTCGAGGTCAAATTGATGCCGTAGTACACAAGGACGAATACGAGACCCAAGATTAATATCGATATCACCAAAAACTTGCTCTGTTTGGACATAACCGCACCTCTCACTGTTTGTAATATTTAGTCTGCTTGATCAACGAGTCGATCTCCTGCATGCAAGGCATCTGATCGATTTCACTCGGCTCGAAGCTGTCCAAGCGCGAAATTTCAAGCAGCAGTTTATCCAGCTTGATCAACATCTCTTCGTTCGACTCCAACGATTGCTTAACGAATGTCAGCTGCTCATTGACGATTCCCGATCTTACTTGGAGAAGCTCGGGAGAAATTCTGGAGGGCTTACGGCCTCCTCCGGCATTCTGCAGCTCCGATTCGTCGAACACATGCAGACGGTTCAAGATGCTTCTCACGTTCAGGTAAAACAACTTCTCAACCTCCCGTGACACCGAAGCGAATTTCTTGTAGCTAAGCTCATTCGGATCGAATCGCTGCCCGAGAACGCTCAGCAACGTGTCCTGTCTCTTATTCATCCGCTCCATCTGCTCCAGGGCGTAAGCCATATCCTCCTGCAGCACCTTCACTCGTCGATACCTCATTAGAGCCTCCTCGAAGTCTTCTCTTGTTTGAAGCTGCTTGGGAGGAATCGTCTCCCGCTGCTTAAACAGCATCGTGAAGCTTCCATATAGAAGTGTCAGTCCGCTGGCAAGTAGCAATGTGACACCGAGAGCCGACTCGAATGGACGCTCTCCAATCTCAATCCCCATCAAGCCGGGCGAGAATACCGCAATATTCAAAGCCGCGATGACCACGATCATTCCCAGCAGCTTCACGAATTTAGTCCCCATCGACCATGCTCCTCCATCCAGTTTCATTCCAATGTACGCGGCTTGATCGCAACATATTTCCGTTTCCTTAATCTGGATTACGGAAGATCAGACGCGTAGTTTCAACATCGCTTTTTTTACCCAATTGGACAAGAAGCTGCGAGTCTTGACATTTTATTGTAATTCGACATTTTCTTCCATCATCCTTGGTGATTACTTAAAATTTTCCATAAGATTCGGACGTGCGGACGCTTCGGCGATGACGCTCAATCTGACAGAGAGTCCCAAATAAATTTTATTTTTTAGCTTGAATTCCACCTTTTTGTGTTATAATTTCCATAGTTTTTTGACCGGAGACCAGCCCTGTATGAATAGAAGGCGAGATTCGGAACCTCAAAATGCAGAAACTTACAGAAGTCGGTGATCACATGTTTCAATTCAAATGGCTTTGGCACAACCTGATAGGCGATCGCACGCGTTATATTTTCGCATTATGCCTATCGGTGGTGGGTTCCTCGCTCACCATTATCAATCCGTACATCGGACAGCGCATTGTCGATCTCTTCATCGCCGGCGAGGACGCAGCAAGTAATCTGACAGACGAACGAGCGCTGCTGATCGGCCTTTGTTTGGGCATGATCGGCTTTTCTTTGCTTCGCACGAGTCTAGCCTACTGTACGACCTTGCTATATGAACGAGCTTCGCAGAACATGCTTTACCGGGTCCGGATCTATCTGTATAACAAAATCCAGGGCCAAGACATGAGGTACTACGATCGCAATCGTACCGGGGATCTCATGACCAAGATGACAGGCGACCTCGAAATGGTCCGTCACTCCTTGGCGTGGATTGTGAAAACCATCATCGAATCGCTGACGGTATTCATTGCGGCAGTGGCGTATTTCTTCTATATCGACGCAGAGCTGACGTGGTGGCTGCTCATCCTGTCGCCTCCGATCGGCATCGTGGCCTTCATCTTCGCCAGACGCGTACGTCCGATGTATGTGGATCTGCGGGAGCGCCTATCGCAGCTGAATACGACGACGCAGGAAAATATCGCGGGTAATCGCGTAGTCAAAGCGTTCGCGCGCGAGGAGTTCGAAATCAACAAATTCACGGAGAAAAGTGTGAACTACTCCAAGGCCAATAAGAAAGCCGCCTTGGTCTGGCTGGACTATTTCCCCTACTTGGAGATCTTCTCTCAGGGATTCAGCGTCATACTGATGCTGGCAGGAGGTCTGTTCGTCATGAACGAGCGGATTACGTTCGGGGAATTTTCGGCTTTCTCCGCGCTCGTCTGGGGACTTTCCAACCCGATGCGGAGCATTGGTATCATCATCAACGATATTCAGCGGTTCTTCGCGAGCCTTACCAAAATCATCGAGGTCTATTACGCGCATCCGGAAATCGTCAACGATCACAATGCCACGGTTAAGCGGCGTTATAACGGACGCATTCAGTTTGAGCATGTGAGCTTCAAGTACGATAGCGTGACGGTGCTGGAAGACATCAACTTCACGATCGAACCTGGTGAAACGATCGCCATAATGGGTGCAACGGGATCGGGCAAAACGACGCTCATTAACCTCATCCCGCGCTTCTATGACATTACGAGAGGCCGCGTCTTGGTAGACGGCAAGGACGTGCGCAAGCTGGAGCTTGATGAGCTGCGCGGCAACATCGGGATCGCGACACAGGACGTGCTGCTGTTCTCCGACACGATTGACGGCAACATTGCCTACAACAATCCTGATATGCCGGAAGAGGACGTCCACAAGTTTGCCGAGCTTGCCGCTGCGCAGGATTTCATACGCAAAATGCCGGAAGGCTACAATACCGTCGTCGGCGAACGCGGTGTCGGGCTGTCAGGCGGACAAAAGCAGCGTATCGCGCTGGCTCGGGCATTAGCCGTACAGCCTCCGATCCTCATTCTCGACGACACCACATCTGCGGTCGACTTAGAGACGGAAGAACATATCCAGAAGAGTTTGCGCGAACTGGACTTCCCTTGTACGAAGATCATTATCGCCCAGCGGGTATCCACGACGGCGCAGGCTGACCGCATTCTTATTTTGGACAATGGACGGGTTATTGAAGAAGGTACTCATGCCGAGCTTCTAGCTAAGCGCGGTTACTATTACGACGTATTCATGCTGCAAATCGAAGGCATCGGAAGGGGGGCGATCGCACATGGCCAGAAATAAGTTCGATATTGATGAGAATTTAGAATCACCGTTTAATATCCGACATTTCCGGCGTGCGCTGGTCTACATCAGAAGGCAGCAGAAGCCGATGATCATCGCGTTCATCCTGAGCGCCTTGTCAGCCGGCATCGCGCTCTCCGCGCCTCTCATTATGCAGCATGTCGTCGACGTTACGATTCCTGCTAAAGACGGTCAAGCGCTTGTCGGTTGGTCACTGCTTACGCTGGCTACCATCGTCGTCAGCGTCATCTTGGCCACGATCCGCTCGCGTATGATGACGAGCGTCGGGCAGGATATTATTTTCGATATCCGGACGGATTTGTTCAAGCATTTGCAGGAGCTGCCGTTCCAATATTATGACGACCGCCCGCAAGGCAAGATTCTCATTCGGGTCGTCAACTACGTCAACTCCGTATCGGACGTGCTGTCCAACGGGATTATCAACTTAATTCTTGAGATTATGAACTTACTCTTCATCGCCATCTTTATGTTCGCGGTTGATGTGAAGCTGTCTTTTGTCATTCTGGGCGGTTTGCCTATCTTCCTTGGCATTATCATGCTGATTAAGACCAAGCAGCGCCGGGCATGGCAGTCGGTATCTAACAAAAGCTCCAACTTGAATGCTTACTTGCAAGAGAGCATCAGCGGCATTCGCGTAACGCAAATCTTCACCCGTGAGCAGCATAATGAAGGCATCTTCACCCGCTTGTCCACCAACTACCGCAGTGCGTGGATGAGAACGATGTACCTCAACTTCCTGGTCCCGTTCTCGGTCGATAACCTGGCGACGACGGTCACGACAGCGATCTATTTCGTAGGTTTGCTGGCGCTCGGACCGGAAGAGGTGACGTTCGGCGTCATCCTTGCTATGAGCAGCTATGCTTCGCGCTTCTGGCAGCCGATCCTGAACATCTCGAACTTGTACAACAGCTTTATTAACTCGGTAGCCTACTTGGAGCGTATCTTTGAAACGCTTGATGAGCCGGTGACCGTCAGCGATGTGAAGGATGCGAAGGAGTTGCCGCCTATCCGAGGCAATGTGACTTTCGACGATGTCACCTTCGCCTACGATCCGGGGCATAACATCCTGCAGAACCTTTCGTTCGATGTCAAAGCCGGTGAAAGCATCGCGCTAGTCGGTCCGACAGGTGCAGGTAAAACAACGGTGGTCAACCTGATCTCGCGGTTCTATAACATCACAGGCGGACAAATTCGCATTGACGGTCATGATATCTCCCAGATCAAGCTCAAATCGCTGCGCAGTCAAATGGGGATCATGCTGCAGGACAGCTTCATCTTCTCCGGCACGATCTTGGATAACATCCGCTACGGCAGGCTCGACGCTACCGAGGAAGAGGTTATCGCAGCCGCTAAGGCGGTCTGTGCGGATGAATTCATCCGCGAGTTCGAGAAAGGCTACTTGACCGAGGTCAACGAGCGCGGCTCGAAGCTCTCGCAAGGTCAGCGCCAGCTTATCTCCTTCGCGCGCACGCTGCTTGCGAATCCGCGCATTCTCATCTTGGATGAGGCGACTTCGTCCATCGATGCGCAGACCGAGCGTTTGGTGCAGATGGGCTTGAATGAATTGCTGAAGGGACGCACGTCGTTCATTATCGCGCATCGTCTCTCCACGGTTAAGAACTGCGACCGCATCATGTATGTCGCCGACAAAGGCATCGCCGAAAGCGGCTCGCATGATGAGCTGCTCGCGCGGCGCGGCCGGTATTATAAGCTGTATTCGGCTCAGAAGATGGAGGCTTAAGTTTGTTGGCCTATGGTAGATAAGGCAAACCCCCGATCTCGATGTGAGATCGGGGGTTTGTGCTGTTTGATCATCGAACAGATCACCTCGGCTTTTGGAAAATCCGGGATTGTTGCACAAAAGGCAACATTTTGGCATTCCAAAGGCGTAAAATCCACATTTGTTGCGTAAAAGGCAGCATTTTCTGAGCAGTTCAGCATATGAAGCCTATTTGGAGCCAAAATGTTGCATAATGGGCAACATATCCAACTTCACGAGCGCAAACTGGAGATATTGTTGCACATTATGCAACATTTCTAAGCCTCAGCTGATGTCATGGCTGGCGCTGATAGATACTTTAGGTTATACGCGTGCCGAGGCGGGTGAACACGCTCCTGCAGGATGGGGACGTATAAAATAGACAGAGAGGCGAGCCTATGCAGGCTCGCCCCTCTGTTCGTTATTTAATCAACTGCTTACTTGCTCATCTATGCCAGCAAGTTGAGCAGAACCGTTACAGCTTCTGCTCTTGTTGCATGGTCGCGAGGGGCAAATTGGTTATCGCCTTTGCCTTGCACAATGCCTGCTTGTTTCACAAACGCAACGCCGGCTTTCGCCCACGCCGGAATATCCTTGTCGTCGGCGAAATCGGTTGCGGCAACCTCTTTGACTGGCGTCCCTGTCGCTTTTGCGATCATTGCCGCCATTTCCGCTCTCGTTATCTCTTCATTCGGACCGAAGCTGCCGTCCGCATAACCTGTAATAATACCCGCTTGCACCGCCTGAGCGACTGCTTTCTGCGCCCACGTTCCGATCTTCGCTGTATCCATAAAGGTCAGTTGTGCTCCTTCTCCTTGCGGCTTCAGCACATTCATCAGCATAACCGCAAATTCGGCGCGCGTGACGGTTTTGCCAGGCTTAAATGTACCGTCCTGGTATCCCTTAACGATTCCGCTGCTTACCGCTTTCTTGATGTTTGCTTCTGCCCAGTGTCCGGCGATGTCGCTGAAGTGAATCGTCGGTTCCGTTTCAGGAGAACTCTTTCCTTCAACGAATACTGCATATTTCGTAAAGTGATTGACCTCTACGGAGATATGGTTTTGGTTGATTTGAACCCCGCCGACCTTCACCCATTCCTTCTTCACTTCATCGTAATAGTAGACCGCCACCTTCTGATCACCACTCAATTTAGTAGGATCAAAAGCAAACGTCAACGTAATGGATTTGCTGAAGTTCTCCGAGAAGTTTTTCAGAATCTCGAAGACCGGACTGGCTAGAACATCTTCATCCGAAACCAGATGTTGAGTGTTCAACACTTTGTCTATCGTTAGTTTCAGATCTTTAGTTGTAGAACCAGCCGGAATAGAGATTGTCACCGCATCTTCAAAGCTAACCTTGCCGGATTGACCTGCCGGAAGCGTCAGCGTACCGTCCGTCGAGGTCACTGTTGTGTCGCTTGGTGTTGATGGTGTTGTCGGTGTACCGGTGGATGCCGCTGTTACCGTGATTAATGTAGCTGTGCTCACGTTACTCGCTGCGTCCGTTGCCGTTACTTCAAGCTGTGTAGCTGCCGGTAGAGCAGCTGTCAGCGTAATGGAGAATGTGCCTCCGGTTGCTACTGCCGATCCCAACGTCGTTCCGCCTGCTTTTACCGTTACGGTCGAACCCGCTTCCGCTGTACCTGTGATGACGAGGTCATCGCTGTCCACTGCGTTCACTGCCGGTGCTGCCGGCGGCGTTACGTCCGGAGGCGTGACAACTGTTGCCTCTGTTACCGTAATAAGCGTTGCCGAGCTTACATTGCTCGCTGCATCCGTTGCCGTTACTTCAAGCTCCGTAGCTGTTGGTAGTGCAGCTGTTAGCGTAATAGAGAATGTGCCTCCGGTTGCTACTGCCGATCCCAACGTCGTTCCGCCTGCTTTTACTGTTACGGTCGAACCCGCTTCCGCTGTACCTGTGATGACGAGGTCATCGCTGTCCACTGCGTTCACTGTCGGTGCTGCCGGTGGCGTTACGTCCGGAGGCGTGACAACCGTTGCCTCTGTTACTGTAATGAGCGTTGCCGGGCTTACATTGCTTGCTGCATCCGTTGCCGTTACTTCAAGCTCCGTAGCTGCTGGTAGTGCAGCTGTTAGCGTAATGGAGAATGTGCCTCCGATTGCTACTGCCGATCCCACCGTCGTTCCGCCTGCTTTTACCGTTATGGTCGAACCCGCTTCCGCAGTACCTGTGATGACAAGATCATCGCTGTCCACTGCGTTCACTGCCGGCGCTGCCGGTGGCGTTACGTCTGGCGGTATTACTTCATCAAGCTCGATTACTGCAAGCGTGAATGTCTTCGTCTCGCTTGCTGCACCTTTGGTAATCGTTGCAGTCAGCGTTACTGTCGCATTACCTGCTCCGAATGCCGGACGCGTTACCGCACCTGTCGTTGCGTTTATGGTTACATCATCGGACGTCCATGTTACTGTTACTCCGTTTAGCCCTGTAGTTGGCAATGTCACTGCTTGCGTTACGCTGGCAGCTGTATCGCTACCACCGTAAGTGATTGCCAGTACGGATTTCGCTGCGGTTACTGCTTGCGCATCTGTTTGTGCCAGCTGCGGTACGGTCAACGTGAATGTCTTCGTCTCGCTCGCTGCATTCTTCTTGATCGTCGCTGTCAGCGTTACTGTTACATCGCCTGCTCCGTATGCTGGACGCGTTACAGCGCCTGTTGCTGCATCGATTGCTGTGTTGTCGGACGACCATGTTACGGTCACTCCGTTTAATCCTGTTGCTGGCAAAGTTAATGCTTGCGTTACACTTGTAGCTGTATCGCTGCCGCCGTATGTGATTGCCAATGCAGACTTCGCTGCGCTTACTGCTTGAGCATCCGTTTGTGCCAGCTGCGGTACAGTCAACGTGAACGTCTTGGTCTCAATTGCTGCATTCTTCTTGATCGTCGCAGTCAACGTTACGGTTGCATCGCCTGCTCCGTACGCCGGACGCGTTACAGCACCTGCTGCTGCATCAATTGCCGCGTTGTCGGACGACCATGTTACTGTCACTCCGTTCAGTCCAATTGCTGGCAGCGTTACTGCTTGCGTTACGCTTGTAGCGGATTCACTACCACCGTAAGTGATGGCTAGCAAGGATTTCGCTGCGCTTACTGCTTGCGCATCTGTTTGTGCTAGCTCCAACACGGTAAGTGTAAACGTCTTGGTCTCGATTGCCGCATTCTTCTTGATTGTTGCAGTCAGCGTAACCGTTGCATCGCCCAATCCGTACGCTGGACGAGTTACTGCACCTGTTACTGCATCAATTGCTGCGTTATCGGACAACCAGGTTACTATCGTTCCGTTCAGTCCAGTTGCCGGCAGCGTTACTGCTTGCGTTACGCTTGTATCGGAATCAGTTCCACCGTAACCAACTTCTAATGCCAACTTATCTGCGCTTACTGCCTCTGCATCTGTCTGCGCCAGCTTCGTTACAGTCATAGTAAACGTCTTCGTCTCAATTACTGCATTCTTCTTGATCGTAGCAGTCAACGTTACGGTTGTGTCGCCCGCTCCGTACGCCGGACGTGTTACTGCTCCTGTCACTGCATCTATCGCTGTATCATCGGACGACCACGTTACTGTCGTTCCGTTTAGCCCTGTCGCTGGCAATGTTACTGCTTGCGTTACGCTTGTAACGGAATCAGTTCCACCGTAACCAACTTCTAATGTCAACTTATCCGCGCTTACTGCTTCTGCATCTGTCTGTGCCAGCTTCGTTACAGTCAGCGTAAACGTCTTCGTCTCAACTGCTGCATTCTTCTTGATTGTCGCAGTCAACGTTACGTTTGCATCGCCTAAGCCGTATGCCGGACGCGTTACCGCTCCTGTTGTTGCATGAATTGCTACATCATTGGACGACCATGTAACTGTCGTTCCGTTTAGCCCTGTTGCCGGCAATGTTACTGCTTGCGTTACGTTAGTAGCTGTATCACCACCACCGTAACCAACTTCTAATGTCAACTTATCTGCGCTTACTGCCTCTGCATCTGTCTGCGCCAGCTTCGTTACAGTCAGCGTAAACATCTTCGTCTCAACTGCTGCATTTTTCTTGATCGTCGCAGTCAACGTTACGGTTGCATCGCCTGCTCCGTACGCCGGACGCGTTACTGCACCAGTTGTTGCATGAACTGCTGCATCATCGGACGACCATGTTACCGTCACTCCGTTTAGCCCTGTTCCTGGCAATGTAACTGCTTGCGTCACACTTGCAGCTGTGTCACCGACACTATAACCAACTTCCAGCGCCGACTTAGCCGCGTCTACCGCTTGCGCATCTGTCTGTGCCAACTCCAACACGGTCAGCGTGAACGTCTTCGTCTCGCTTGCTGCATTTTTCTTGATCGTCGCAGTCAACGTTACCGTCAAATCGCCCGATCCATATTCCGGACGCGTTACCGCTCCTGTTGTTGCATGAATTGCTGCATCATCGGACGACCATGTAACTGTCGTTCCGTTTAGCCCTGTTGCCGGCAATGTTACTGCTTGCGTAACGCCAGTAGCTGTATCACCATTACCGTAACCAACTTCTAATGCCAACTTATCCGCGCTTACTGCTTCTGCATCTGTCTGTGCCAGCTTCGTTACAGTCAGTGTAAACGTCTTCGTCTCACTTACTGCATTTTTCTTGATCGTCGCAGTCAACGTTACCGTCGCATCGCCCGATGCGTATGCCGGACGCGTTACAGCACCTGTCGCTGCATGAATTGCCGTATCATCGGACGACCATGTTACTGTCACTCCGTTCTGCGCTGTACCTGGCAGCGTTACGGCTTGCGTCACGCTTGCAGCTGTGTCACCGCCACTGTAACCAACTTCCAGCGCCGACTTAGCCGCGTCTACCGCTTGCTCATCCGTCTGTGCAAGCTCCAACACGGTAAGCGTGAACGTCTTGGTCTCGCTCGCTGCATTCTTCGTGATCGTCGCGGTCAACGTCACCGTCGCATCGCCCGCTCCATACGCTGGACGCGTAACCGCTCCAGTCGTTGCATTGACTGCTACATCATCGGATGACCATGTTACTGTCGTTCCGCTCAGCCCCGTTGGCGACAACGTCACTGCCTCCGTTACGCTTGCAGACGTATCCGTGCCACCGTAACCAACTTCTAACGCCGACTTAGCCTCGCTTACCGCTTCTACATCTGTCTGAGCTAGCTTTTGCACGGTCAATATGAATGTTTTTGTCTGGGTGACTGCGCCTCTGGTGATCGTCGCAGTCAGCGTTACCGTTGCATCGCCCGCTCCATATATCGGACGCGTCACCGCACCTGTTGCTCCGATAACGGCTGCATGATCGGAAGACCATGTAACTGTAGTTCCAAGCAGCCCTGAATTAGGCAGCGTTACCGATTGCGTTACACTTGCAGCAGTATCACCGCCACCGTACCCAACATCCAAAACCGTCTTGGCTGCGTCTACCGCTTGCGCATCCGTTGGCGCTTGCTCCAGTACGGTCAGCTCGAACGTTTTCGTCTGGCTTATTCCGCTTACGCTGATCGTAGCGGTTAAAGTCACCGCTGCATTGCCCGAACCGTATGCTGGACGCGTTACCACGCCTGTCGCGCCAATAGTTGCCGGTACGCTGGAAGACCATGAAACGGTCGTTCCATTCATTCCCGTTGTCGGCAACGTTACCGACTGCGTTACGCTTGCAGCGGAATCACCGCTCCCGTAGGTGATTGCCAGTGCCGCATTCGCTGCGCTGATGGTATCTTTCGTTACGCTGACAGTCAGCGCATCGGAAACATTCCCCACAGGATCCGTAACAACAATCGCAATGTTGTTGGCTCCCTCTGTTAGCTTCGTGAGATCAATCGGAAGCGTCGCTTTACCGCCCGCAGCCAAGACGCTCACTCCCGTCTGTAGAACGTTCGTGCCGCCAACTTTCGCCGTCACTGCGGCTCCTGTCTCCGCATTCACGACGATGTTGAAATTAGCGGTCTGCGTAGTCCCTGCTTTATCAGCCGTGCCATCTTCTGTTGCGGTTATTGGTGCCGTTGTATCCTTCGTTACCTTAACCGATAATTCTTGGGAATTGATGTTGCCTGAAGGATCCTGTAAAACAATTACAATTGCGTTTTCACCCTCCGACAAACTATCGATCTTAATCGGAAGCGTCGCTTTCCCGCTGCTTACCGGAACTTCGGAACCCGTTTGCAAAACGTTAACGCCGCCAACTTTCGCTGTGGCCTTTGTCCCGTTTTGAGCCGTTACGATGATCGTAAAGTCCGCTCTCTGCGTTGTTCCTTCTTTATTAGCCGTTCCATCCTCTGCCGGTGCCTTATAAATAGTCACAGCGCCAGATGCCGCCGATTGGGCACCATCCTTAACATTTACGGTATCCCCGATCGCTTTCACTTTGACCGTATAATTACCCGCTCCCGCAGCAAGCATGGCGGCTAAGAAATTCGTGCTTGTGCTACCAGCGGCCACGGAGACTGCGCTGCCCCAGACAGATCCGTTACGGTACAGTTGCGCTTCATAGCTAACTGCCCCAGCCACACTGCCCCACGATGCATTGCCATTCGGATTAAGCTGTACACCCGAAACCTGTGCCAGCGAAGACGCCGTGTTAACCACGTTGACGGCTGCTCTCTTGAATGGTCCGTTGCTTACGTGCAAGGCGATTGTCTGCCAACCTAGAGGCAGTTTGGCCAAAAATGACTTTTTAACCGTCACCGTAGTTCCTGATACGCTATAATCGGTTCCTTCTACCAGTGCGCTGCTATAATTGCTGACGCTGATATTTCTAAAGGTGCCGGTAAACGTGATCGGAACGTCCGTTTGATTGGAGCTCTTCTTATCAAAAGTAAAGACGATCGGAGCTGCTTGAACGTTTTGCCAATTGCTTCCTGTATAATCGGATTGAAGAAGGACTCCAGAATCGCCGGCAGCATAAAATCCACTGCCATCGAAGGCAACGAACCTTAGCGCATTATAGTCGACGGAATCGCTCCTCTCCAGCGTCCAGCTTGTACTGCCGTTTGCCAGTTTATAAATGGATCCAATCTCGTCGACCGCCACGAATACGGCGTTTGCAAAAGCGACCGCCGTTAAACCGTATTCCGAAACTGCAGGAGCGTTTACGTTCCAAGCGGTACCGTTAGTTGATGTTAGCACCGTTCCCGGGGAGTCGCTCACCACAACATATTTACCCAGCCCGGTGGCAATCGAAGTCAAGGCAGGAACACGTTGCGGCAACGTGACAGGCGTCCAATTCACAAAATCCGCAGACGTTTTAATAAACCCGTCGTTGCCATGTTTGCCGACGGCTATGTATTCCGTACCGTTGTAGAGAACGCTGGACACCACGCCGCCGTAGGCGTAATTCCAAGCGGTCCCGTCGGTCGACACGACGATGCCGTCGTTGCCGAGCTGCATGTAGACCCCGTTCGCATAGAAGCCATTTTGCGCGGTCATTGTAGTGGTTTGAATCCCTTGTTTAGAGAAGCTCACGCCGTTTGCTTTGTCAGAAGTAAACACCGCTCCATACGATGTCCCGTCATAGCCGAACAAATAATACTTGCTGCCATCATAGAGGCCGCCGAATACTTGACCAGCTATGACGGCGGATGCCCAGTTTATCCCATCTGTAGAAGTATGCGTCGTCCCCAACGCATCGTTGGCGTAGAAACGGCCATTAAGACCGAGAACGGAATTGATAAAGAATGAATTATCCAGTTTCTTGTGCGTCCAGCTGGTTCCATTCGTCGAAGTATGTACATAACCGCCGGAATCGCCGATGACGATGGTAGATCCGCTAGCTGCAATGGAAGTAAGATCCTTGCTCGTCCCCACAGAAGCCGATGTCCATGTAACGCCATTAGTCGACGTGAGCAATACACCCGCTTTAGTTACGGCAAAGAATTTATTGATTCCACTGACGTAAGCGACTCTCGCAATCGTCCCAGTGACGGTAGAGTCTCGCTGCGTCCATACCGCGCCGTCCGGCGACGTCATGATCGTGCCGTCGTAGCCGACTGCGACGAAGACGTTATCTCCGAAAGTTACACCTGTATAGGTGACGTCCAGCCTCGTTTTATCTGCGGCGATTTGCCAATCAAGCCCGTTCGCAGACGTTAGGATTTTGCCGTAATAGCCTGCCGCAACATAGACGCCATTCCCGTATGCAGCACCGGTTATGGGCTCGTTCGGAATGGCGCTCGTTAGAGCACCGGAGGAAGCGGCCGACACGAAACTTTTTTGCTGAAAAAACACGCCAAAAACCAGCATAAAACAGATGAACATGATGACGAATTTGGATACTTTCCCTCTCACTATGACACCCCTATTAACGATTAATTTGAACCGATCCCTGATCATCGCGATTCTTTAAATCCTTGTTTCCACCCTTGTATAACCGACTCCCTATCACAACCTTCCATTTTGCCTACTATATCAAGCATGCCTATAAACGCAGACCAAGAGACACGCTCGCTTCACGCCAGTGCAACTGCTTCCCTATTATAGCTTATATCACTACCTTACTAGTCCTATTTTGTCGAATAGAAACAAACTTTCTACGAACCTAGCTGCGCAAATAAAAACCTCCCCAAACGGGGAGGTTTTGTCTACGAAAGCTCCATTTGCCGATTCTTCGAAAACTCCGATAGCTCCAGTTCCTTCTTCTTGTTTATAGGGCACAACAACAGCGGGATGATGCCCAGAAGGATGCACGCGCACGGCAGCACGCCCGCACCGATCTTGATCCCCAGCAGAGCATTGGCGCTCTGCACGTCAGAGCCTGCCTGAAAACCGAAATAGCTGATGATGCCCATGAAGAGCGACGCTTGGATGCCGGACATCGGGATCGTCAGGAGCGCGTCCAATCCGGTGTACATGCCTGCTTTTCGCAAGCCGGTGCGCTGCTCGTCCTCGTCGATAATCGCACCGAGCATGGGGCTCATCGCAATGCTAACGGCTTGGGTGAACACATACATGAGGATATAGGCCGCAATGGCTTGATAGTAATTCTGGACAAACGCCAGCAGCAGAAACCCGCACGCACTCGGAATTAACGCCAATAGCATGGCATTTTTCATCCCACGCTTCTTGATAAACTTGCCCAGAAACGGCGCCGCCGCAAACAAGGAAAGTCCCATCAGCACATCCATAAGAGTCGCCTGTATGCCCTTGAGTTCCAGCACGTAATCCGACATGTATAGAAAGGGAGTAAAGTAGAAGGCGCTTGGGCCGCCGACGAGGATTTGGACGAGAACGAAGGTGACGAACGCTCGCGATTTCACAGCCTCTCTCACATTGTCGAAGACATCGCCGAAGATACCTTTTCGTCCTGCGATCTGGACATTCTCCTTTACATACATCTCCTCCGCATCCTTCAACGGCTTGAGCGCGACCAAATAGAGAATGGAATTTAGGGCCAGAACAGCGCAGAACAGAATGGTCGTCAAGGTCTTTTCGCTATTGCCAACCAGAAGCAGCGTCGGAATCACCGTACCCAGAAAGCCCCCGATGTTCGCGATATAGCTGGTGAATACGGACACATCCACTCGCTCCTCGCTCGTCTTGGCAGCAAGCAGCTTATAGTTGGCGTGCGCAATACTGAAGGTAGTCATGGACGTATCGTATATGAAAATCAAGATTAGCATAAAGGCGAAAATAACCCACTGATCCCATGAGGGCTGAGCGAAAATCATCGCAAAGGACGCGACCAGCGTAACAGGCGCGCTTAGCCGCATTACATAGACATATTTGCCTCTTTGAGGATTGTACTTCAATCGATCCAGCCACACGCCTATTGCCGGGTCATTGATCGCGTTCCATATCCCGAAGATCGCATACAGAATCCCGATATACTTCGGATTCAAACCGACAATGTCCGTATAGTATTTCAGAAACGCGTTGTGAATCAGGACGTTGCTTAAATTGCCCGGCATCGTGGGGAAGGAGATCATGAACTTCTGCCATCCCGTCAGCCTGCGTGAGATATTGCTGTCGATTGCACTCATGGAATGCCTCCTATATTGATCTCAAACAAGCTTTGCTAGACAGTATTATATAGTCGAAAACCATATATTGAAAGCGTTTTCTCGCAAGTGCTATAATAAGCTACCAATCCTAATAGAGAAGCGGTGCGACGATGTTTACTCCATTCAAAAAGGATTTTATAATCGGGACTTCCACGGCTGCGTATCAGATTGAAGGCGGCTGGAATGAGGATGGCAAGGGGTTGTCGATATGGGATGTATTTTCCCATACCAAAGGGAAGATTCGCGACGGCAGCAACGGAGATGTGACTTGCGATACGTATCATGATTTTCAGACGGATATCGACTTGATGAGCAGCTTGAACATGGATGCGTACCGGTTCTCCGTCAGCTGGTCACGCGTTCTACCTGAAGGAAAGGGAGCCGTCAATCAGAAGGGATTGGATTATTACGATCGATTAGTGAACGCTTTGCTTGAGAAGGGAATCCGGCCTTTCGTCACGCTCTTCCACTGGGACACGCCTTATGCGCTGTTCCAGCAATATAAAGGGTTTGCCGGCAGGGAGACCGCCCAGTATTTTGCGGAGTATGCGAAGGTTGTCGTCGAAAGACTCGGCGACCGAGTCAAAGACTGGATTACGCTTAACGAACCCTGGGAGCATGCGATGTTCGGGCACTTCCTCGGCGAGCACGCACCGGGCATTAAGAATCCGTGGACGTACTTCAAGGTCGCCCATCACCAGCTTCTGGGTCATGGCCTGGCGGTGCAGGCACTGCGGAGCGAACGAAGCGATCTGAACATCGGGATCACGCTGAGTCAATTTCCGGTCTACCCGGCGAGCTTCCATCCGAACGAGAAGGAATTAGACTCGGTCGAAATGGCGGATATGTTCGTAAATCGGTTCTACCTGGACGGCGTGTTTAAAGGCAAGTACCCTGAGAAGCTGTTCTCGCGGCTGTGGCCGATCGTGCCTAAGATTGCACCGGGAGATATGGAAACAATCCGTCAGCCTGTTGATTTTCTCGGCGTCAATTATTACACGCGCATGTATGCCACGAGAAAGTGGTATATCCCCTTCTTGAAGACCTGGGTTGACCGAAATCCATCCGACGAGCGGTATGGGCATCCCGTGCTCGGCGCCCATGCGTTTCCCGATGGGTTGAAGGAGCTCACGCGGCGATACCGGGAGGAGTATGGCAATCCCGTGATCTACATTACCGAGAACGGGACGACGGAACCGGGCCATAACCTGGAGGAATCGCAGCGAACGGACGACACCTACCGCATCAAATATATGTCCCATTATCTGGGGGCATTGAAAGAAGCGATCGACGAAGGTTCCGATATCCGGGGTTATTTTCACTGGACGACATTAGACAACTTCGAGTGGAGTTCCGGCTTATCCTGCCCCATGGGCATCATTAAGGTCGATCACAAGACGCAGCAGCGAACCATCCGCGACAGCGGTTATTGGCTTCGGGATCTGATCGCGAATCAGGAGAGCAGGCGACGTTAGCAGCAAAACAAAAAAGACACGGAAGTATAAACGATTCCGTGTCATTTCTTATGTCCTTAAAGTTACTATGCCTGTACGCCTTCTCCACGCACAATCTGCAGCACGCGATGCGGATAATTCGTCGTAATCCGGATATTCGGATACGCCTCGATAATCCGCGCCAGAACCTCCGAATCATCTACCGTCCAGACGCCCAGATCCATTCCGAGCGCCGCCATCTCGTCCACGAGCTCTTGCGTAACGAACCCGTAATGCACGGACAAGCCCGTTGCGCCCGTATAACGAAGCTGCTCCTCAAGCAGCGTCGGCTTGCCAAGATAGATCAAAGCCGTCGCGATCGACGGGTCGATCTCATGTGCCCGCTTCATGGAATCATGATTGAAGGAGGAGAGCACGACTTCCTCCTGCATCCCGTGCCGCTGAATGAGCGAGATGACCCGCTCCTCGATGCCCTCATATTCATTGGCCAGCATCTTCAGCTCGACGTGCAGTTTGCAGCAGCCTTTGGCAAGCAGCAGCACCTCCTCAAGCGTCGGAATCCGCTGTCCCGCAAAAGCAGCATCAAACTTACTCCCCGCATCCAACTGCCGCAGCTCTTCCAGCGTGTAAGCTTTTACCGGTCCGGTTCCGTTTGTAGTCCGGTCCAGCGTATGGTCGTGTATGACAACGGGGACACCGTCCCTCGACAAATGCACGTCAAGCTCAATCATCGGAATCGCCGGCTCGCTCAGGGCGAGCTCGAATGCCGCCATCGTGTTCTCCGGTGCCTCTCCCGAACATCCGCGGTGTGCCACAATTCTTATCATCGTCTCTTCATCCTTCCCATCATGCCTGGTTTATTTGACGCCGTTATACACGAAAGCCTTAATGATCTGCCGCTGCGACAAGAAGAATACGATGAGGATCGGCACGACTAGAATCACGTTACCGGCCATCAGAATATTCCAAGTCGCGACGCCTTCCACTTCACGGATCTTAGCGATACCGAGCGGCAGCGTTCTGGCTGTTTCGTTGGTGGTCATGACAAGCGGCCAGAAATAGTCGTTCCAATGCGCGATGAAGCTGAACAGGGCGAATGTCACCAGTACCGGCTTCACGAGCGGTACCATAATCTGCACGATGACCTTCCATTCGGCCGCCTGATCCAATCTTGCCGCTTCGATCAGCTCATCCGAAATTTGCATGAACGCCTGCCGCAGCAGGAAGATGCCGAAGGCGCTGGACGCGAAAGGCAGGATCAGACCAAGATGCGTATTGAGCAGCTTGAATGCGCTCAGCTCCAGGTATACGGGCAGGAAGATCAGCTGGGCCGGAATCATCAGCGTTACCATGACGATCCCGAACAGGAAGCCCGAACCGACAAACTTGTATCTGGCAAAAGCATACGCCGCCGGAACAATCGTCAACATCTGCAGAATCAGAATGCCGACCGCGATGATGACGCTGTTCATGAAATAATTGAGGAACGGTCCCGTATTCCAGGCATCCGAGTAATTCTTCCAGACCGGATCTAGCGGAATCCACTGCGGCGGGAATACCATCGTTTCGGACAGCGTCTTCAGCGACGTGGAGAGCATCCAGATGAACGGCATGGCAAAAATCAGCACCAGCGCCAGCAAGGCAATCGTATTCAGTCCACGCAGAACAGCGGATATCGCTCGTCTGATCGTTGCTTCGCGGGTACGGGTAGGACGCAACCGGCTGCTTGCGGCAGCAGTCCCGATAGCGGGGCCGCCGCTGATCGTATTGTCTACGGCTTTCAAGAGCTTCACCTCTTCTTAACGGTAATGAACGCGCTTCGACAGCAGTTTGAAATAGATAATCGTAAGAATCCCGATGATGATCAGCAAGATAACGCCCGCCGCGGATGCATAGCCGATCTTGAAGAACCGGAATCCGTTCTCGTAGATGTAATAGACCAGCGTATTGGTGGAGTTGATCGGGCCGCCTTGCGTCATGATGGCGATGGTCTCGAACACCTGGAACGAACCGATCATGTTGATGATCACCAAGAAGAATATCGATGGCGACAGCATGGGCAGAATCAGCTTTCTGAAGGTCGTCCACGGTTTGGAGCGATCCAGCGAGGCCGCTTCATAGATATCCGGCGGGATGCTCTGCAGCCCCGCGATGAACACCAGCGCGTTGTAGCCAAGTCCCTTCCATACGGCTACGATGACCAGTGAAACGAGCGATGTGCTCGGATGGGACAACCACGCTAGCTTGCCGAATCCCACCAGCCCGATCACCCAGTTGAGCAGTCCGTACTCGGGGTCCATCAGCCAGCTCCACAGCAGCGATATCGACACGAGCGAAATAATATGCGGACTGAAGATCGCGCCTTGGACGAAGCCGTGGAAGAAGCTTTTTCGATTCAGCCACAGTGCGAGCAGCAGCGCAATTCCGGTCGTCAGCGTTACCGTGAGCAGCGTATAGATCGTCGTGTTCGTCAGCACCTGGCGGAAATCCGACTCTGCCAGCAGGTCTTTGAAGTTCTGAAGACCAACGAAGGTCTTGGTCGGGCTGACAAAATTCCAATCGAACATGCTCAAGTAGATCATGTAGAAGATCGGATAGATGAAGAACAAGGAAAACACGATAATCGCCGGAGCGACCATGCTATACGGACGCAGTCTTTCCCATACGGTCATGTTATCTTCCTCCAGCCGTCGCCAAATGTTTCGCGCTTGCTCTGGCCTCCACGCCGCGCAGTCTCTCTCCGTTCAGCCCGAAATAATAGAGCTGCTCGTACGGAATCGTGACCTTCACGTGCGCGGCCGTCTCGAGCGGCGCAAGGAAGGTTTTGACGAAGAAGATGCCGCTTCGCGATTGGATCTGATAAATATTTTCCGCTCCAAGACTCTCGCGGGTTAGAATCTCGCCGATAAGGTCGTAGCCTTCAACCGCATCGCTCGCGCCAATCAGCGCCTGCTCCGGGCGGAAGCCAACACGGCCTATTGTTGCAGAGGATTGAATCTCCAGCTCTTGAAAATCCCGTACATCCATCATGTTCATAGCCGGTGTTCCGATAAACTCCGCGGTGAATTGATTAGCCGGGTCGTGATAGAGATTCATCGGCGTATCCGCCTGCTGAATAACCCCTTTGTTCATGACGACGATCTCATCGCCCATCGACATCGCTTCAACCTGATCATGCGTAACGTAGACGAACGTCGTGCCAAGACGCTTGTGCAGCTGAATCAGCTCGGTTCTCATCTGGTTGCGCAGCTTCGCGTCCAGATTGGACAAGGGCTCATCGAGGATGAACACCTTCGGCTGCTTCACCATTGCCCGGGCAAGCGCCACCCGTTGGCGTTGACCGCCGGACAAGTTCTGGGGTTTCTTGTTCAGATGCGGGGCTAAGCCGACAATCTCGGAAATGTCCGTGATCAGCTTCTCGCGCTCGCCTTTGGCAATGCCTCTATTCTTAAGGCCAAATTCGATATTGCCGCGTACAGTCATCGTTGGATACAGCGCATAATTCTGAAAAACCATCGCCACATCCCGCAGCCCCGGCGGCGTATCGTTCACGCATTTATCGTCAATCCAGATCTCGCCGCTCGTCAGCTTCTCAAGCCCCGCTACCATGCGCAGCGTCGTGGATTTGCCACAGCCCGAAGGCCCGACCAGAACGGTGAACGATCCATCCTTGATGGTCAGGTTCAAATTTTCAATAACGGTCTCATCCTTGAATTTCTTGCCTATGTGCTTCAGCTCGATCTTCGCCATCCGCCATGTTCCTCCTTGTGATGGATTCTTGAATCGTACGCATAAGCTGCTCCAGCTCCTCCAACCGATGAAGCCGCAAATCCCATACCTCTGGGTCGCTGCTCGGATAAGGAGAGATATAACAAGTTCTGCCGCCAAGCTGCTTCACCGGATGCAGATCGTTCCACGGGTTATCCCCGATCGATAACATTTCATGCGCCTGATAGCCCTGCTCAAGCAGCGCCTCGACGTAGGAATGAAGGCCGACAGGCTTATTGGCGTCGTATACGACATCGTCGAACATAGAACGGATTCCCATGTAGCTCGTGAACTCAATGCCGGATTCGTGATGGGTGTTGGTCATGAGTACTTTTTTCTCCACAGCCGTTAGCTCTTCGATGGCTCGGAACAAGTCGGTGTGGCAAATGAACGGATAGGAAGCTGCTTCGACCATCTCCTTGCGGACCCGATCGAACGCGGCTTTCAAATTGTGCTCCGGAAGCTTATATCTGTGGTTGAGAGCCGTAGCAATTCCCCAGGGGTCGCCGATCGGAATCAAATGCGGCGCTTGGGCAGACACCGTTCCGTAGCCATGCGCTTGCTCATCGACGACTTTCGTTCCCTCCCAGGTATGACCCTGAATGAAGAACGCGCCATCTCGAACCAACCACAAATCATCCAGCCTATGATAAAAATGTCCAAATTGAATCTCATGCTCGCCTGCCCGAATAGCTCTCCCTAAGCGAATCGCCGCCTCGGTTTCTCCTTCATGCGCCGTTCCTTCCAGCAGGTAACGGATATACCGATCCAGGTAAGTGTCTTCTTGGTAGAGCGTCCCGTCCATATCGAAAATAACCACTTTAATCGCAGACAACCACTTCTCGCTTTGCATCGGCGCATTGCTCCCCTGCTCTTAGGATGACAAGGAGGGGACGCTTGCGAGCGCAAGGCTCCTCCTTGGTTTGGACTAGCTATGAGGTGACGGGTGCAAGATTATTTGCCGAGCAGCTTATTGGCTTTCTCCGCCGCTTGATCCATCGCTTCCTGCGGCGTTACCTTCGGATCGAGAATGGCTTTCTCGATCGCTTCTCTGATGATCTTCGCCACTTCCGGATACGCGTTCTCCATTGGGCGCGGTCTAGCGAATTGCAGTTGGTCTACGGCTACTTTGAATTGCGGGAACTCGATAAAATGCTGCTTCAGCTCATCGCTCTCTACCGCAGACATACGAGTCGGCAAGTAACCGACATGCTTGTGCTGGTAGATCGTGTTTTCCTTCGACGTCATCCATTTCAGGAATTCCCAAGCCGCTTGCTTCTCCTCATCGCTGCTCTTCGACGTAATAACCAGCTGACAGCCGCCTGTCGGAACGCCGTAGCTCATATTGGAAGGCATGAATGCCGTATCCATCTCGAAGCCGCCTTGCTTGGCCAGCTCCAGACTTCCCGTTACGCCGGCCGTCGAGGCAAATTTGAATGCGGACAACTGGTTGGACCAGTCTTTGTCAGCCGTTGCTCCCGCTTCGTCGCCCATCGGGATCTTAATCAGTCCTTCACCGACCAGCTTCTTCCAGAACTCTACCGGTGCTACGCCTTCAGGCGAGTTGAACGCTGCCGTCTTGCCGTCTTCGCTGAGCATTTTGCCGCCGCTCTGAGCAACGAGACCTTCATAGAACCAGATATCCGCAGGCACGGTCATGCCGAGCTTGCCTTTCTCCTTCAGCACTTTGGAGTATTGCTCCAGCTCATCCCATGTCTTCGGACCGGCCGGGTCGAGTCCGGCGTCCTTCAGCATCGTAACGTTCTTATATAGAATCGGCGTGCTGCGCATGAATGGAAGGCCGTACAGCTTGCCGTCCACGTAGGCATTGCCCATCAGACCCGGGTTGAAATCATCCAGCTTCAGCTGATCCTTGTCCTTCTCTGCATAAGCCGTCAGATCTTCCAGCATGCCGGAGTGAGCGAATACGCCCGTGGATGAGATCTCCAGATCGGTTACCGCAGGCGCGTCTCCGGCTGCGAAGGCTGCTTGTACTTTAGCGTGAAGATCGTCGTAAGTACCTTGGTGTTCCGCTATGACTTCGTATTTGTCCTGCGACTCGTTGAAGGTTTGAACCATGTGCTGCTTCGCTTCTTCGATCTTGTCGCCGTACGCATACCAATATTTGATGACGATCTTCTCAGCTGCAGGTGTTTCTGCTGCCGTGTCCGTTGCCCCGGCTGTCGTGTTGGTTGCATTTGCGTTTGTTGTCTTGTTGTTGCCCGTGTTCGAGTTCGTTTCGCTCGCTCCGCACGCCGACAGCACACCTGTTGTCATCAGCATTGCAAGTGTCACAGTAGTAAGCTTCTTAACCATCGTCCAATCCTCCACCTTTTCTCTACTTGATTTTTGTATAATCGGGGGTGCAACAAAAGAAACCTTAATCCTGCCGAAGGCTAAATGCCCTCAAGCGGATAAGGTTTCTCCATTACTCCAACCGATCGCTATTTACTTTTCATACTGAATGATACAGGGGTTTCGTTAACGCCAGGTTATCCCATTGCAAAGATTATATGGATTTTCGATTATTGGATGATAGGCGTAGAGGCAATGGATTTCCATAATGCCGGTTTAGATGTCGAGATCGCTGCCGCTCCGTGTCTCAAACACGCCTCTGCCTGCTCCGGCTCGTACAGTAGGCCGCCGGTGATGATCGGGAGCGAAGTGAACGCCCTCACCTTGTCGAACATATCCGGGATACGCGCAGGCATGACTTCAATAATGTCCGGTTCGCTCAGCAGGAGACTCTTCGAGATATTGTCCAAGCCCTCGCTGTCGACGAGGAAGAAGCGCTGAATGGTGAGCAGCCCCATCTTCTTCGCGGTTTTCACCACATTGGTCTTCGTCGAAATAATGCCCGTCGGCTTGATGACCTTGGCCAGGTAATCCAGACCGTAGTTGTCCGTACTAAGTCCGCCGATCTTCTCCAGATGCAGGAAGACAGGGAGCTGGTGTTCCTTGAACACATCCACATACCCTTTGATGACACCAATGTGCCCTGTTAACAGGAATACTCCGCTTAGTTGGTGGTTTAGGGACAAGGCGGTCTCGATATGCCTGGGGTCCTTAATGGAAGCGATCATTCTGTTCGTGGCTAGGCGCTCCAGAAAAGAAGCATGGTTCAAGGCCGCGTTCTTCGTTCTTGATGTCTCCATTATTGAGACTGCTCCGCCGTTGCTGTCACGGTGGCTAAGGGAATGTTGTGCTGACGGTCTGTGTCTAGTCCGCGAGCATTCGGATTGTGGCCGTAATGCGAGATATGTTGGTGAAGTATCGCTGCATGCTCCTCTAAGAACATGACGTCTATGGTCGAGATCCGGATTTGTTCATCTTCGAGATCAACAACTCGGAAGCCCGGTTGATCCAAAGCTGCGGACAACTGCACGAACGTCCAATTGTTCTGCGCCACGATCGAGTTCACATGCGTATGCCCGTTGAAATAGACGCCTGTCCCCTGTTTCAGATTCAGTATACGCCACATGTCGATGCTGGGATGAATGGAGCCTTTGTCCATTTCCGATCTAGTCGTCGTCTGATAAACAGGATGATGACCGAAGACGAGCAGCGGCTTCGTACCGGACTTCTCCACACAGTACTCCAACCACTGCAGCTGCTCTTCATCCATCCAGCCGCTCCAATCCGCGGTGTTCATCTCTCTGGCCGTATCCAGAAAGACCAGCGTCGCTGTGTCCGTATCGATGGCGTGATAACGCTCCTGACCCGTGATCTCGAGCACTTGCTCGCGCGTCTGCGAGTACAGATCATGGTTGCCCAGCACATGAACGAAATTTCGCTTCTCGTGCCACAGCAGATCGTACACTTCTTGCAGCTCCACGGCCGAGCCGAAATTCGTCAAGTCTCCAAGCGATATATGCAAATCCGCATCCGTATTCAGAAATTGCTCCAGCAGCGTCTGGTAGAAAGCCGTCCTAGCCTCCGGCAGCCCCGGAATCGTCGTATCGATTTCGTGGTAATGCAAGTCACCCATCAGCAGTAGTTTCATAAGTTCTCTCCTCCTGGAATCATCCAATTTTAGAACGCTCTCCCTTATGGTAAAGAGGGAGTGTTGATTTTCGATTAATTGGAGGAGGTGTTTTTGTAAAGATTATTGGGTTCTAAGCGAGGCAGTGAAAATCCCGGGCTTAAGGATAAGATTGATGATCCGTGTCGCGCCGTCTGTACATACTCATCAACTTGTCGACGGGAAGCTTTTCGGGAAGCGGTGCAGCCCTATCCTGATACCAGTAGGCGGTCGAAGAGTACCAATAGGGCTTCAGGTGCTTCGCCTCCCATGGGTTCACGAACGAGATGCTGAGATTTTTGTCGAACGCAATGGCATCATGTTCGTGAAACCGATACATGCTGATCATCGAACGCAGCGTATCTTTCAGCGGCACGCCATGCAGCTCTCCGTTGAATTCACCATCCCTGAAGTACCAGCCGCCATTGAAATAATCTTCCAGTCCGGTGCCAACGATCGTCGGGTTCTCGCGGTCTTCCGTGTCGATGAACATATATTCCGGCGCTTCCAAGTAAGACAAGTAGTTGAGATCCTCTCCCTGCATGGACAGGCAGCATCCGATGTAATGGCCGCGTCCTTGAATGTCTACCAGAGGAAGCGGTTCCGTACCCCCAAGACGTGCCGTCCGGAAGAGGCAATGGAACCGCCCGGAGTCCTTCGGCAGTTCGTCGTATTCCTCGTAGTTGGCGTTAAAGAAAACATCAAGCGGGATGCTCTCATGCAAGTTCTCAAGCTCAATGCGCACTTGATTATAGGGCATCAGGAAGTAGGAATAGAAGCCTCCGCTCGACATTCCGATATACCGTGAGACGAAGTGTCGAAATTCGCAATGGCCGATGCCAAAGAAATCGCCGATCGGACATTCAACGGACGGTTCAGACTCCCCGTCCCAATAGATACGGATGATGAGCTTCTTCAACGTAGATGTATCGTTCTCGGCTTGCGTGTCCCAATGTCGCCAGAACCATCCGGGAAAGGTTAACCACATCCGGCTGATCATGCCTGGTTTGTCACTCTTTACGATCGTGCGCGGAGGCTCGCCGGGCATGATTCTCACCGTCTTGCTCTTGGTGGCGGGATCGAAGGTCGTGAATTGTCGGGTTGTCGCTTTCCTAATCTCGTATAAAGCGGGGAACATATTCATCTCTCCTTTGTTCTTAGCCATTTTGGCAACGCTTCCATGTTTCGCCGTTTAGTCGTTGTTGCTATTCAATATCTCCGCCTCGGTACGCTTTCTCATGATACTTGGTGATGAATTTGAACAGCGATTGGCCTTCATCCTCCGGCTTAAAAGCAGGCTCCAGCGGCAAATACATCGCCTGATACGTCTCTGGCACCCAGATGTACGGATGCACATAACTCGTGAGTTGAAAGCCTGTCCTCAGCCAAAATCTGATGCGCTCCGCATTCTCCTCCGTTTGCTCCGCTTCGACCTCAATAACGACCGCGCGGCACGATTCCGACAACTTCGCCCATTCGCTAATCGCTTCCACGCAATGACGGCCTAGACCGCCGCCTCGTCGGCTTGCCCGCACGGCGAGATAATCGATCACGAGCACATGCGCTCCACGGTCAGTCGCTGTCAGTGCCATAGCGACGACTTCCCCCGCTTCCATCCATGTGTGCAACTCGCTTAGCTTGCGCTGAAACATGCGGCGGATCACGCCTTCGCTCTTCCCTCTATGTTCGGGGAAGGCTTCCCGGTACACCGGCTCTACCTTACGCCACAGGTTCTCGTTCCATTCTGAAGTGACTTGATAGTTCATCATTGAGACCTCACAGGTGCTCGCATAACTGCTGTACGAATTGCTCGCGCTGATTGATGACTGTCTCATAATTCTTCTCGCGCGGTTCTGAAGATGCTTCGATATGAAACATTAGATGTGCTCCTTTACTAGGTCAAACGATGACATGCAAAGATATACCATTAATTGTATATCAGTAGGAAGTGATGTTCAAATCATCCTGTTGCAACGGGTTAGAAGTCAGCGCACTACATCTCCTAATGAGGAAACAGTGCCCTTATATAAAATTATTAATGCGATTTATTCAGTATCTCTCTAAGCTTTGCAATTCTGAAATCATTTCGGGAGCTTAAAAAGCCTAATTGTTCAGCAATATCACGTCTAAATTTTAGAAAGGCTTCATCATTTATCTTGCTCTTATCCTCGATGAATCCAACAATTAATTGCTTCAACTCATGCTCACTATTAAAAAAAGTTCGATTTTCCTCATATAACTTCTTAATATATAAGTCCGGATAAACAATTCTTTTTCTTATCAACTCTTTTACTTGATTCCTGTGATAGTTATATAATGGTCCAATCTTAAAAGTCTCCAGGTGATGTGCAATCTCATCTAACTTGTCGCCTTCCCTCTTAATTGAAATTTCATTCGTAACCACATTCGCCTTAAACTTGAAATAATCGCCAATATGATCTTCATAGGGACTAATATGGTTAAAATTGAACTCTTTATCTCGCTTTAATGACTGGTTGCACGATTTACATACCGGAACCAGATTGTATAGAGACATTGAGAAATAGGGATATATACTTTTCGGTAAAAAGTGATCTATGTCAGCTCTAATCTTACCATTATCAGAATAGAGTGGAGTTATATATTGCCGATTACAGTAAGGGCATACTCTCAGAGCACTTTCCATAACAAAGAAATAATCATTCCAGTAATTTTTAAATACAGGAAACTGTTTGAAGTTATCTATTGTAATATTTAATTCATGTAACTTGCGAAACTCCATCTTGCATTGATCTACTAGAAGCGACTGGCCTCCAGGTAGCAATCTCGCATTAATTTCATTCTTGTGCTGAGGAAAAATGCCTTCTAGCATTCGCACTATTTCCGCTTGGACTTTTGCACAATATATTTCCTTTCCAATACTTTTTTGGGCTTCTTTATTAAAATAATTGAATAAGTCATCTACCTTAAACTGCTCATACCCGAAAAGACGGTACAAATACTCCTTATAGTTATACTTAAGTCCATCCAATTTAAGCCTGAGCATTTTGCAGACTAACGGAAATTGTATTTCTATTGTCTCTTTCAGTTTTGCTAAATCGGAGAGTTTACCCGTGGCAAAAGTTTTGTAACGATTTTTTACGAACCCAACAAAATAAGAATGTTGCTTTACAAACCTATTCTCATTAAAGTACTTCGAGGGACTTACTCGTCTGATTTCTGCGGCTGATTCATAAGCATAGCTCTCTCCTTTACTCTCCATTAAGTCCTGAATAATACGCTTTCTATAGTATCGCTGATGTTTTTTTTCTGTCTGCTCAGAAATCATAATTTTCTTCATGTTTATTGCCTCTCATCGCTTGTCTTTATTATATAGTCAATCAGTCGGTCTCTATCTTCCGGGGAGAGATCATTATAACGAGTAATCGATTCTTTGAGCTCTTTAGATAGATAAGCTGATCTTATTTGCTGAAATTTAGACTCAAACGCTCTTCTAATGACTGGCTCACCGATTATGCCAATTATGTATTCATAGCGTTCTAATGTCGGTATGTAATTATTTTCATTATTCTTGCGATTCCTATCATTGTTATCGTAACTGCTATTGTTTAAATCAATTGCTACTTTAAGTAACTCATCAAGTCCACCACTAACTTCTTTTATCATTCGATCTGAGAACTCACCTACTGTAGTGTCTAAAAAGAATGCATCATTAAACAATGTGTAAATATTCTGCCCGAATGTTTCCTGGTGTTCTTCAGTATGGTGGACCTTGCCATCCTTTAAATATAGAACTTGGCTTCTGGGAACATCAGATAATAGAATTGGAGAATGCGTAGTTAGAATGACCTGAACATCATAATTAGCATATACGGTGGTAAGTATGCCCAGTAAAGCATCTAAATACTTAATTTGCCACCTTGGATGATAGGATAAATCTGCCTCGTCAATTAATAACAATACATTGCTGCACTGAACTTCTCCACTAGGAATATGATTCACGATTTGCTTACTTCGTCCTCCATTTAGATCGGGTTTAAGTACGGAATATAACCGAGCATACAGGCTGAGTAGATTGCTCTCTCCTGTACTTAGTCCCCACGAAAAATTAAGATAAAAATATGGGCGACATGTTTTGTTATAGTGCTCGAAGAAATCTTTAAACGTGTTTAGATTTCCTTTTTTAAGTCTAGCTACGGCCAGGGAGGGCTCAGCGGAATTAACCTCAATGTCAAAGAATGAATAGTTCTGAATAAGCCATTCAATAAACACTTGATAGGGAATAAGACGATACGCATTAATGGACTTTTTTTCTTTTATCTTTTCACTGGCTCGTATTAAAAAATTCCTGCAATAGGACAGAATTGTTTCGGTTCCTTCTTTAAATGGCTCAAAAACTTCTAGCAAGCATGTTAATTCTGTTGTTCGTTTATCTGCTGTTGTATTCGGTTCAGCGACTTCTTTTATTGCATTAATAACCAAGTGCTCAGCAATTTGAGAGAACCACATTTCTTTATTATCAGCTAGCCTCCATAGTGAATCATGAACCATATACAATAATTCTCTTATTTTTTCATTTTCGTTCATTATTTCTATCGTTTGATTTTCACTGCCATATTTAGCATGACTCTCTATGCTCAATATTTCATGAGTATTTTTTAGATTACGATCATTTTTCACGACAGATATTTCTAGAAATTCCGGCATTTTAAACGGCATGTCTCTCTCTGAATCATAAAATTTATTCTGAGTCAGGAAATCTATTTGTCTATACACTTCATTATTAAAGAAATTATAGACCGGGTTCTCCTCTGATGTAATATGCCGGCTTTCTTGATTGCTAAAGTAGTCTCTCCTCAAAAGGCCCCCAGTTGAACCATCAAACACGGTTCCTCTTTTTTTTAGAGAATAATCATTCAAGTCAAGCGCATTGCTTATATAAACCAATTTAGTTTTGTTAACCTCTTTTATGAAGGCACTTTCATCTAATCTAATAACAGTTGCACTACTGCCTTCATCCTTAGTGACTTGTATTACTGGCATACGGTGTGTATAAATGTGCAATTCCGTAGGCGGTTGGTCATAAAACACCGCTATAAAACTTAAATCTATATCATCGACTCCACATGCCATACAATCCAGAATGCATTTCAGCAGTGAAGTTTTACCTGCTCCATTATCACCAACAACAACACTTACATCAATACAGTTTGCACCGAAAAAATCATTAGGAATCACTTGCTCGAGTGTATTTGAAACTGTCAACGTGCCTAATTTATAATCAAATTTATAGTTGTTACTGAAATGAAATCCTGTTTCTTTAAACACCCCATATGATTCTATCCATAAATAAGCTAGCTTCATGTTCTCAGAACTCCCTCTACTGTTATTACTCAATCCATCTGTTCATGATAATATCATACTGAGTGGTATAATTATCCTATTTATCAGATTTTGTCGAATGCGATACTGATTTTACCGCTTCATATAACTTATGTGGAGAAGTGATAAATAAAAATGCAGCCCCAACATGATGGGGCTGCTTCGTTTTAATCAAATCTGATTCGGCTTTGGAGACACGATATAGATTTCTCGGATTTGCGTGTTTCCTTTTGTATCCACATAGACTTTATATTGGCCTACTTCGTACGTCCCTTTCGAGTTGTTTTGGATAGAGAACGTTTTTTTGATGTCGATAATCGAACCGTCGGAATACTTTTCTCTAACCGTGATAGTCAAGTTATTTTTATTACCGCTTAGTTTTTCTACGTAAGCCGTTGGCGTCGCTTCGATAACCGTGGCGGGAGGCGCAAGTAACGCCATTAGCTCTGCTTTAACTTGGCCGTCTGCCAGAATAGTGACAAAGTTGAGCGCTAAAGCGATATCAGCAGCAGATCCAGACGCGAGCGCCTTTGAAACGGCAGCCTCTGCTGATGTTTCAAGCCTTTCATTGTATCCGCCTGTGCCTAACAGATATAGATTTGTAAATAAATCCGAACTCTTTAATTGCCCGCTTTCCACTTCAAATGTGCTTCTGGTGCTGTCAGATTCATTCGGGCCGTCAGATTCATTGAGCATGACCGATACTCCGATTCTTCCGTTCGCGAGTAGCGATGCAGGATTATTATGAACGGTATTAAACGGGATTTTGAGACTGTAAATCGTCTGTTTAGCTGCTTCATCCCTCGTAATCTCTGCCACAATATCCGTGATCGGAGCAGTCGGTGCATTGGTACCTGCAGGACGAGTCCAAGCCCATTTGATTACTTCGTTGTCATTGGTGAGCGTGAATCCCAATTCATTCCGCGTCGTACTGTTGGTTGCAGGATTGCGTAAATCAATGCCTAACTGCAAATTGTCCTCTCTCCATATATTGCCTCCGGACTGACTATTGAAGTGTACGTCGTCTGTAACGACAATGTATGCATATAAATTGCTGTCATCCCATGCGAAACGCGATTCTACGCCAAGGTCTTGCGGACCATCCCACGTTCCCGCAGTTACATAATCTTTGGTGTTCATTACATATGCCGGAGTTGCAGCACTTCTGGCCGGATTTTCCGCGCCGGCGGAGCTTACCTTTTCAGTGTAAGCTGCGTCTAATTTTGCCGTATATTTGTATGACTTTCCGTCTTCGAGTTGAAGCTCGAATGTGATCAGACCTGCAACATAATACGGTAAATCTACGGTTACGGATTCGCCTGCCGCAAGCGCGTTAAATGGGATTGGAGTGAAATCTTCAGCATAAGCCGCCGGAGAACCAATTGTCAGTGTCCCTGGTGCAGAGGTTTTTCCTCCGACATTATACTTAAAGGTAAATTGTTGCTCGGCTCCGTTACTGGTAAGGCTAAACACGAACGGTTCCGCCAATAGATCCGAGCCGTAAATGCCATACGGATTGTCGACCGGCGTGCTGTTTCTCAAACCGGATGCGTAATAGTTGTTGCTGAGTTCGATCGATGTGCCGCCCGTTCGCAGCATAGCATACACATTATTATTCTGACCGTTCTTAGACGGTTGGAAGTAAGAGGAGTATACATTCGCTTGACCGCCGTAGACGTCTATACCCGGGTTGTTAGCCGGCAGCTGAGTAAAGTTTCCTTGCTGGATACGAACGATACCGTTATTGACTACCGCACCCGCTACGCTTGGGCTTCCCCAGAACGCGCTGTTGTACAGAACAAGTTCGGCGTCGGGGTGGATTTTGGCGGTATTCGGTACATCGCCCATTCGGATATACGCTCTGTTTGGCTCGGTTGCGATGTTCGTATTCACCAGTTCCGAGTTGATCGCGATGATTTGGGTGTGTTCGTCCGCGTCTTCCACATACAAGGAGTATGCGCATCCGTCCGAGCCATGACCGATCATCGTCAATTTTCCCGGGTATGCGAATTGGCCGTTCCCCAAATCTCTCTTCAGGAAGTGTACGCCGTATACCGAACCGTAAACGAAATTGTTGAAAATCGTCTCGTCTTCCACATCGGAGAATTTGAGCGCACTGAGGTATCTTTGTACGAATCCGTACACATCGCCTGAAGGTGCCGAATAGCCTTGACCTCCCGGAAGTCTCAACGCGTAATGCGGATTGAGTTGCATATTTCTGATAAATCCGCCTTCCCCGCCTCCGCCGACCCAGATGCCTGCTCTTAAGAGCGTGCCGCCTAAATAATCGACATAGTGACCGTCGGTTTTATAGGAAGCAAGGTCAATGCCTTTATCCCCGATTGGAATCGTAAAATTGATTGCATATACGCCTGCACCTTGCCCCTGTACCAAGAACGGCGTTTTAAGCGTTTGAGTAGGATCGTCGAGGTTGACGTTGGTTATATTCGCTTGCGTAATGTTAAGTCCTCTGAGACCTGCTTTTGCCTGAAGTTGAATGAGAGAGCTTCCATTTTCCCCTTGGGCACCGCCGGTGTAAGTCGTAAAGATCGCCGTACCGCCGCCTTGCGTATGGTGCTGTACGTCCCATGTTCCTCTGAGTTCAACGCCTTCGGGAACGACTACAGGATTATCCAGTCTATATCTTCCGCCTGGTAAATATACAGTGCCACCGCCATGATTAGCTTTAATATAGGTAAGAGCGTCTTGCAATTCTGCAGCTATATCCACGGTCGGTACGTTGTTTGTTAACGAACGCGGCAAGTCAAGTCTAAGCACTGCGCTTGATGTCGGTCTAGGATGTACATCAATATCTGTGTTTACGTCCTTCGGAATCGGTTCAAACAGATAATCGACGTCATTTACGATCTGTACCGTGGTGTCATTACCGCCACCCGTAACGTCAAGTTTAAGGTTATCGATGTGAGCGGCAAGGTTAGCGCTCTCGATGTTAAGGTTATAACCGGAATTTACCGATTTAAAGGTGCCGAAGTTAGTTCCGAGATTTGCATGTTTGTCTGCTTGTTTGAAGTTGCTCTGACTGACTAATGCGTTGCCTCGATTGAGGAAGTTCAGTGCGAAATTGTCATATTCGTCGAACGTACAATCCTCAAACGATATCACTCCGCCTCTGGCGTTACTCACAATCGGACCTTTAAATGCAACTCCGTTGAACTGAACAGAAGTGTTGAAACGTTCGTTAACATATGCTGCAGTATCGCCGCCAAATTCCGAATTCGAGATCAGCAAACCGAAACCGTTAGCATTGTCAATATAGATGCCCGTTTGACTGTCTTCGATCTTTAATCCGTAGAACTGCGCGTTCGGAGATTCGTCGCCGCCAGGTTCTCTTCCGATCCACATCCCCGTCTTATATCCGGCAACATGTAAACCAGACACATATTCCCAGTCGGAACGATGCATCATAAATCCGGTAGCGTTGGCTCTTGTGTACGCTTTCGCAGCCGAAAGAGTCGGAGCGCCGCTAAGCCCTGAATTCGCCCAATAGTTCGGGTCCATGTTAACGTTCTCGATTCGTCCGATATCTGTACAGGTGTGAACCACGATGCCCTTGTAGAGAGCCGTCAACTTGCTGTTCAGCACATAATGCATTTCGCTAGGCAGCGAGATGAATCCTCCCCAAGCGTTGACAAGCGTAACGTTATCCAGCGTCACGCTGTTACCGGTTCTCTGATAGAACGTCCACGGATACGGAATCCCATGAATGGTTTCGAATTCCCCTGTCTTCTGACCGTTTTGGTCCCTCTTTTCAACAACGGTTGCAGCAGTAATATCCTGCTCGGGATACCATACGGAGAGGTTAGTTACGCCTGTGCCTTGTTCCATGTCTATAAATCTATCGGACACATTAGCTACTTTTTTGCCGCCTGTCTGATTTTCTCTCTCGTCAGAGTCAACATACGTGTCATAATTGGCGGAATTTTTGCCGGCATATACCGCGAGAATGGTTCCGTCGATTTTACCATCGTAATTGTCCTCATCGGGGTTATCCCATTCGCCGCGGAGCTGTACGCCTGCCCGCAATTTTAAAACCTGTTTATATTCGTAGGTTGTATTGCCTGTCGTGCTCTTGACGCTTATTGTGCCGGTAGATTCCGTACGGAACGCATAAGTTCCAGCCGGAATATAGACTACGCCGCCGCCGTCATTATAAGCCGCGTCAATCGCCGCTTGGAAAGCCTCTCTGTTGTCTGGATTAACGATGCCTTCATTTTGTGCCATCTCATCGTTTATTGCACCGAAAGCAAGTACGTTGTAGTCAGAGATCGCCCAATCTTTCGCATCATGTACCTGAGTAATTGCCGTTCTCATGTATTTTGCGTAATCATGTCTATTCGGAACTGTCAGTACGAATGCTTTAGTCTTGCTTACAGGATCGGATACCGGACCTCTTGTAACCGTCGCCGTAATCGTTACTACACCGCCGTCGTCCGGACGGTTTGTCGGGATCATGCCTGCAGCGGTTATGAGGTTAGCAGCGGATGTCGCCCAGGTAATATCCGTCATATTCTCGCCCATTGACGGAAGAACCAAGTTCGTCGTCACATTAGCCTCGGAAGCATTCACGCCTTTGATTGCATCCCATGTCAGCTTGTTCAACATATGATCTACTGCAGCCTCGTCGGTTCCTGCACCTGTTCCGCGAACGACGATAGTAAATGTTTTGACAACCACTGCCGCACCTTTGCTTATGGTCGCCGTGAGGGTTACGGCTGCATTGGCTTCTTGACGTGCTACTGCGCCGGTGTTGCTGTTAATAACCGCGTTATTGGTAGATGTCCACGCAATGGTCGTTCTCGCCGAACCCGTCGTAGTAAGAGTCAAACCGGTTTCAACCAGATCCTGTCTGGTATTCGTGCCCTTGATCACGTCCCAAATCAGCGCGTCCGAAGCAAGTTGTACCGCTTCTGCATCCGTTGGCGGAATTTCGGTTATTCGTATGCTCTGAATGATTGCTCCGGGTGTAGCGAAACGGAGGTGCGCGCCTTGATTCTGTGCACCTATCGCAAAATTAGCTCCGTTAAGCACAACTTTTGACGTTACCCAAGTACTGCCGCTTCCTGTCGCCGGAATGCTCGCAGATCGATACGCATCAAATCCGGAGAAACTGCCGGGATATATCGTGTTGTAATGTAACGAAATACCGCCGGTTGCGCTCGGTCTCCAGTATGTGACCGTTAACTCGACCTTGTTTACTTGTGCAAGTCGAGGGTCGTTTACAATGACGTACATAAAGTCGCCAACCTTCGCAGCGCCTACTCCGCTTTGTGGTGCGACCGCCACTGGGACACTGTCTCCTTCGAGGCTGATGCCTATGCCGTTGCCTTGTAGTTTGTTGACCGATTGAACAAATGTGTTTGGATTATTCAAGTCAATAAACACTTCAGCAAGCTCATTAGCCGTACTGGATACTGTCAAGTTAAAAGGTACATGAATAGGTGCTGCGCTACCTTTGCTTATTGTCGCAGTAAGGGTTACTGCTTTGTCTGCGACAGGGTCGCGAGTTACCGCGCCAGTTAAGGTATTTATGACACCTGCCGGTGCAGCCGACCACGCTATAGCCGTATCGTTCGTACCCGTTGTCGGCAGAGACAACCCGGTTCTTACTTCGGATTGAATCGCGTTCGCATTCCTGATCGTGTCCCATGTCAGATGATTGGCCGCGTCTGTTATGGCTTGCGTGTCGTCAAGATGCTCCACTTTCACTCTCGTATGCGTTCCTGCGAAAGGATATTGCGTATTTTGAGCCGTGCGTGCGAATGTATAATAGGTGTTGCCCGTTGGCTTTGTAAATGTCGCCGTATACACGCCTGCATTGAGCGTACCCGTCGTCCAATCGCCGACTGCAGGAGCGTTACCGGAGGTGTTGATCGCGAACTGCACAGCCTGACCGTTTGATGGCGCTGTTGCCGATAACGTAACGTTGTCGGTTGTTTCAACAGCTGCCGGAATCGGTCTCGGCGACTCCACGGTATTCTGGAAACGCGGGTTCTTGATATAGATGTCGCCTTGGGGCACAGCAGACCATTGCATTTGCAATCTTCCTGCTTGTACCGTGTCCAAATTCACGGGATTGAAACCATTAGGAGAATTTGCTGCCGATAATTTCGCATATACCGTCATCCATTCATTGACATGTCCGCTTCTGATCTCGTTCACATTAAGGTTAAGACGCGAATTGGTGTCAACACTGTTACCGCCAGCCGCTATTGCAATCCAGTTATTCCCGTTAAGATTCAAAAGGTCCGTATGCGTAACATACATATCAAATACAAAATATTGATCCGCATAACCTAATAAATTCTGATTGCCGCTGCTACTAATAAAGCGGGCATCCCAAATCCGTTCAGCGCCCGCGCCAATCCTGCCAGCTCCCAACTTGAACGCGTTGTTTCCGTCCGGCGCAGTCGTGTTCGTCCCCTCATTCGTATTCGGAAAAAACGTCGCAGCTTGAGCATTTACCGCCGCCGGCACGGCTGTCACCGTCAAAGTAAACGTTTGCGTAGCACTTGCAGCACCCTTGGTTATGGTCGCCGTGAGTACTACGGTTTTGTCTACTTCTCTATTCCATAAACGATTTACACTTCCGGTGTTGCTTATTGCTGCATTGTCCGAAGACCATGCTACGTTAGTTGTTCCTATTGCTGTCGGAAGATGAAGTTGCGATTTGACATCGTTATTCGAAGTATTACTACCTTTAATCGTATCCCATGTCAGAGACGCCGCTGCTTCATTTACCAATGTTTGTTCGTTAATTGATGTTACGGTAATTCTTGAAGAGGCGCCGCTGTAGTTGTAGCTGCTATCTGCTTTCGAGCGCGCGAATACATAGTAGGTGTCTGCTGAAGGTAATGTGTCAAATTGATACGTATACACACCAACGTTATTCGTTCCATCCACCCAACCGGTTGCAGGAGCGTTTCCATCATCGCTTATTGCGAACTCCACAGCTTGCCCGCTAGCCGGCGCGTTCGCTGTTACCGTTTTTGTTGCTACGTCAAGCGCGGGGACCGTTGATTGTGAAACCGGGGCTCCTAGCGTACTCTTCTGGAAACGCGGGTTTTTCATGAAAACACTGGTATTAGGAACACTCGTACCCCATTGCAGATGCATGGCCAGTCTATTTACCTGGTTTAGCCAGGCATCATCGAAAGCCCCGGCTACGGCACTTGACGACGATAGCTTCGTATAGACTGTCGCCCATGTGCCCACTGCTGCAGCTGTAACCCCGCTTAAATTAAGCTGGAGACGAGAATCCGTGTTAAAGTCATTATTGCCGTCACTTACGATGACGAGCCAGTTATTTCCTTGCATATTCTTGAAGCCCTCATTAGGAACGTACATCTCGAATACGAAGTAGCCGTCTCTATACGCTGATACATCCGGATGTGACGTCACGCTCGGCGTGAAGAGGTTATCCCAAGGCCCACCGTTCTTCGAGGTTCCGGTGTTTAAGCTCCACGCTGTCTGACCGTCCGGTGCAATGGTTTCTGTCGCCGTATTCCCATCTGCGCCTGCATTTACGGTCAACAGATTTACGGCATCTCCCCATGCCGCGCTGACTGTTGTAGGAATTGCAAACCAATTTAATAACATCGCTGCCATAAGGAAATAGACTACTATACGTCTTTTTATCATTCTTAAACGTCCCTCCATATCTAACCTATTTATGAACGTATGGTATTGATGTGGGGTCTAGCAAGACCTTTACCCCATCCCATCAGGATCCCGAGTTTCGCAAAGTGTGGTCTGACAACACTTTCCCGCTTTTATGTTCGCTGCCGCATCACCTCTCCTATTCCCAGTGTCTAATCTGGTATAAGTGCATCCGTCCACAGGCAAAAAAATAACAGGATTCAAAAAGCGATAAGCGTACGTGCAAATAACGTAATCTTACTCCTTTTTAAATCCTGTCATCATTTTTCAGAATGAACCTCTGCATATTGTGGACTAGTCTTATCATACGTCTGTTGCAATGGAGTTCCTATAAGGTAATCTTCTCCTTTACGAGGGCATTATTGTCTTAATGAGAACCGGACCTATGCCATGAAAGTGGACACTCAGTATGCACATTTTAGCTACGATATTTGTAACATCTCCTCGAATCGTTCACGCCAATTCGTATAACAAAAGCCCAAGCGTTGAATACGCCTGAGCTTTTGAGGATAAGTGAATGTTGCTCTAAAAACTATTCCTAATAAGCAAAAAATCGAAAATGCCCCACTAAGTAATTGAAGAACTAGTATTTCCAGTCTTCACATAGTGATAAATTCTAGATTCCACCGGATTCTCCAGAATCATATTCATAAAGACAACAGGCTCGTCTTTACCAGTCTTACTTTTCATTATGGTTTGCCCAACACTGGCTGGAACAGGGGTTGCTTTACCAAAGTAATAATAGTCGCTGCCCCCTTCATCATCGTCCTTCTTCACAAAGATATGAACCTCTATTCCATTCTCCTTGGCATCGATTATTTTCTTTACCTCTTCAGAATGAATGGTACGATTCCTTCTTGTGAACCATTTCAAAACTTGTGGAGAAAGAAGCTCGTCCTCGTATTTTATGCCTGATTCAATGTCATCATCTTTGTGATACGTTACAAATATCGGACAGGTATTATGTTTGGTTTTATAACCATACATCGTAGAGCTTTCATCGCTACCCCAGTTCAGCAATTTACCAACATCTTTACGCGTGTATTTCTGATACAACGTTAGTAGTGAACTTCCATCGTAGTCGCTCGACTTCGCTTTAGCACATTCAAGAATATCGATTATCGATTCGTGGAAATAAGAGTTTTTACTCATTTTGTTTTTTATTTCCTCATTCAAAATGAACTCTTTCCCATCTATTAATGTGCTAATTGGTTTGTTTCCGTACTTCTCACGCTGAGCCGTAACGAAGAAGGATAAGTCTAAAACACGTTCAACCGATGCAAGTGTTGCCTCATCCACTCGACAGTTTGATTGCTGTAACGCGTGCAGATAGTCCTCATACGAAACTGTCTCTTGTTGTAACAACAACTCCAATAACACGATCTCGTGCTTCCGTTTTCCAGGAAGAATTTCGGTTGAGAGCATAGCTAATATCTTCTCTTCAAATACACTTAGTTCTGAAACCACTTCATTAATTCTTTTCAGAAATTTGTAGTACGAGTCATGAGAATCTAGTAGGACCAGGGGATCCAATGAGTTATTAGTTATAAAATCGTACAGTTTCGGAGTCCGACCAATTCGGTTTTTCAATTCAATATAGGCATCCCTTAATTTCTTAAGCTCCGTCAAATTGCTGTTGTTTATTGATTTGTAAATTTGTTCCTTAGCCACTTCTTCAAAATTAATCGTAGAAATGCCATTAATGTAGCTCGTGTCCTTCATTTTTCTTCGAATGTTATCTTTATTCATCGATTTATCGCCGGATAGAGCTATCGGAATAAGGTAGTTGTTTTTGTAATTGCCTATAAAATCAATAATCGTAACAAAATCTTTAGTATCATGCTTCCTAAGACCTCTGCCCAGCTGTTGTATAAAGATAATACTCGACTGGGTTTGTCTTAACATGACTACTTGATTGACACTAGGAATATCTATACCTTCGTTGAAAATATCAACCGTAATAATATATTCAATTTCTCCGTTTTCCAAAGCTTGAATTTGTAATTCTCTCTGGTTAATATCATCGTCTCCAGTTAAGGGGACTGTTCGATATCCTCTTGCATTCATCATTCCAGAAAGCATAATTGCTTCTTCTTTACGACTACAGAATATTAACCCTTTTACTATCTGCCCAGAGAAGCCATAATACTCGATTTTCTCAATCATATGATTTACCCGCTCATCCGTAACAAGCTTCCCTAATACCGTTGTATCATCAATAATTTGCCCTTCATGCTCGAAATCCGTAACTCCAAAGTAATGAAACGGACATAGCATTTCTTCTTCTAGAGCTTCCTGCAATCTAATCTCGTAGGCGACATTGTAATCAAAGAGTTGATAAATGTTGAAATCATCAGATCGCTCAGGAGTTGCTGTCATGCCCATTAAGAAGCGCGGTTTAAAATAATCAATCACTTTACGATAGGACGCTGCCCCAGCTTTATGCACTTCATCGATTAATATGTAATCAAAGCACTCTGGATCAAATTGGCTAAGCACATCGGTCTTTGAGATGGTTTGAATGGTAGCAAAAACATACTTGGCTTGATCACACTTGCTATTACCCGATAGGATCCCATAATCCTTATCATCTCCACCAACTATGCTGAAATAATCGGATTTGGATTTAAGTAATATTTGCTCTCTATGGGCGATAAACAACATTCGTTTCGGATTATATCTTCTTACATCGAAAGCAGATAGGTACGTTTTCCCTGTCCCAGTAGCTGAGATTATCAAAGCCTTTTGTTTATTGGCTTGGTGTATTTCATCTATTCTTTGCAAAGCGTAGCGCTGCATTTTGTTAGGCTCGATGGAAGGAATGGAGTTAGAGATTTTCTTATCACTGAGAATTTCAACAGATAACTCTTCTATAATTTTCTTTGCTGAGTATTGGATAAAAGCCTTCTCGTAATTCATTATCCATTCTTCTGATAATGCACTAGATTCCAGCCATACATCTTCGTACTGATTTGTGATTTGGTGAATGATCTCTGCATCTGGATTTAGTGTTAGCTTAACACTCCACTCATAGTTCACTTTGAGTGCTTGGGCAGTTAAATTCGCGCTGCCAATTATCAGTGATTGCTGCAGCTCATTAATGAATATATAGCCTTTAGAATGGAAGCCTTTAAGGTCCGATAGTCGAACCTCCATATTTTTAATTTTAAGTAACTCTCTAAACACCTTCGGATGATTGAAATAAAGATAAGTAGATGTCAGTAGTCTACCTTTAATCCCTTTACGACTTAGATCCAGGAGCTGTGCCTTTAATGTCGCTAGGCCACTTTCAGTTACGAAGGCCACAATAAACATAAAGGATTGGCATTGCGACAATTCTTCCAAGACCGGTGTTAATATACTTTCATTCTTTTTAGGATTATTAACCAATAATTTCGGAGGCGTCTTTAACGCTTGATCTGCGAACTGAGAGGGTTGGCTAATACTTAAAGATAATGCGTCTACTAGTATTGTGTTTGTCATTTGAATTTAGCCCACCCTAATTAATAACATTAATAGTAATTACTATTTTAGCATACAAAAAGGACCACCTACGCATTATTTGCAGGTAGTCCTTAAGTTGGTGTGAATTGTGCAATTTATAGTGATTCGATTTGATTCTGTTCGACGATTTTCTCTATAGCCGGAATATCTGCAGGTGCCCAGTCCAAGGCGCTCAATTGTGACACTGGCAACCACTGTATTGCCGCATGCTCTGTTAATACAGGAGTGCCTTCAATAAGCTTGCAATAAAATGTCGTTAGATGAACAAATCCGAAATCATACTCATATACCGTATGCTCAATCTGCTCTCCAATTTTAACCTGACAGTGCATTTCCTCTAAAATCTCACGATGAAGCGCAGCTTGAGGTGTTTCCCCCGCTTCAATTTTCCCGCCTGGAAATTCCCATTTCAGCGGTAAGCTTGAATTCTCCCCTCTTTGGGCACAAAGTATTTTACCTTCATGCAAAATGACTGCTCCAACTACATGGATATTTTTTTTCATGTCTTCCTCCATAAGTTCCAATAGGTTAACTTTATCATACTCGTCATTATTAAGTTTGGACAAGTTTAAAGTTTTACTATGCCCTGATCTCATTACAAAGATGAGAAGTAAGTAAATGCAACACCTATACTCTTATGTAGTTGGCTAGTAGTGCTGTTTCCAGGGCAATTTAATTAATCAACTAGTAGGAAATTGCTAAAAAAAAGCCGAAAGAATATCAAGTAGGATGCCTAATTCCATTCGGCTTAATGACAAGCTTATTTCGCTTAACCACAGTCATGTTTTGCAGAATACTGATTATTCTGCAGTCTCATTTGGATAAGCAATCCACAGATTGGACATGTGTGGAATTATTAATAGTGACAAATCTTTAGATGTTGCAGTATTCGCTCACTACCTCATGATGAAATTAGTGCTACCCTAACTAGCACTCTCTCTTTGAGCGGCTACTTGTTTATACGCCTCTAGCTCTTGTCTCATACTATAAAGTTTACCTTCAAGATACTGGCACAATTCTTTTGAGAATCTATTGAAATAATCAACGTACTCGCCTATTTGTTGATGGGTCATATTTGGAGTCTTATCCTGATGTGTTATATTATTCCTCTGACTTGTAATATTATTTATTATTCCTTTAAAATCGATCACTTGTTCATCTTCAAGTAATGAATGTTCATTATCAGAATATAGAACTATTGTTTCAAATATGTTCTCGATTTCTATGTTGCTAAATAACTTTTGCATTTCTTTAGAACCATGCTTCCCATAGTTGAATTTATTGGGAATATCTAAGCCTGCAAAAGTGATCTCCTGGTCCGACCAAAGTTGTGCTAAATCCTTAAATACTTCTACCTTCTTATCATTTTTACTCGGGTTTTCAATGAAATCTACTAAATCCTTAATTCGAGTAATTGAGTGTTTTATTTTTAGCTGTTCAGAAATTAATAAGTTAGTCAAATTCATTGAATTAATTTCCTCTATATATTCTTTAACTACGTCCTCAACAAATACTTCAAATTTCGAAGTGAGAAGTAATAAGGCGCTTTTATTTAATGCTGCATATTCATTGGGTAATCTTTCACACTTACTTGCGAAGTTTATTAAGAGATTTACCTCAGTTAGTGCATTATTAAAACTCCCAAAACTCCCTAGTTGATTAGTCATTCTTAACACCCTTCATTACCTTATCTAATTCTTTTATCCATTCATCAAGCCTATACTCTAATACTTTTGTATCTGAAGTTCCTTGGGTGACTGCTAAATTAAATTTAACCTCATTTAGTTTTTCCTTATAAAGGTTTAAGATTAAATCTTTCTTTTCCTCGATTTTTTTGAATTCATAATGCTCAAAACTAATCATGATAACATCCATTATTGCTTTGTTAATTTTTGTTTCAAACCCATCTTCATTTAACTTTCTAAATGCTTTGTCTCCGAACACCACATATACTGAATCTATAACTCTATTAAATTTAATCTTCAGATTCTCCACAGCTTCTACTGTAAGATTTTGATTGCTCTCAGAATAAGAGTTGAGAAAGGTCTTTATTGCTCCTTTATAATTACTAATGGTATTACTTGATATATCGAAATTCTCAGAGAATGCAAAATACCGTAAAATCATTTCACAATCTACCATTCGTTTATGAGGGGACTTTAACCCTAAAATATTTAATAGTTTACGATTTTTAGCCAGTTCTTTAATTGCATTATTTAGGTTACCTCTATATAAACAATTTCTAAGTTCTTGTTCATTTAACTTTACTGAACCTGTGTTCAATCTCAGAAAGATATCGTATTTTATTTCAGGATGAGAATCATTAAATATCAATATTATTCTTAAATTACCATTTTTCAATACTCTAGTTGCTTTTGGATTAAGATCCTCATACTTAACACCATTTAATTCACTTAAAATTTGAAGTCCAGTTAATTTAAAATTATTTTCAAAAAATCTCTTTAAAGCAGTTAGTCTTTGTAATCCATCAACAACATTCCATCTGCTATCCTCTTCTTCTGAAGCATAAATTACGGGTATTGGGATATTTAATAAGATTGATTCAATCAGTAACGATGCCTTCTTATTATCCCACACATAATTTCTTTGATATTCAGGATTTAATATAATATCATTTTCCCTTACCATACGAACAAGATCATTTACACTTTTATCATATGCTTGTACTCTTAATTTTCTTTGTTCCGTAGGAATCTCATTGATTACTTCATCTTCATCTTCTTCAATATCTAATATACTGTCATCATAAATTCCCTCTTCTACATCATCCCCAAAATATAACAACTCGCTCATTCTTACACCTCTATATTTATAATTTTATTTCAAAAGAAATTACTTCCATTATTTATATTGTATACTAGTATCTAATTACACAACAGGTTTTTTCTTAGGATAACATTATACTCATTTGGTTTTATCCGCCTTGCCATAAGAAACTCACAGTTATGATACAGCACTCATATATGTACGGTAATATTGTAACCATATCAAAGCTTATTTCGGCTCTTGTGCTCTCTAAGTAATGGGGGATCTTCTTAAATAGACCTATTAATTGTAATTCAATAGGTAGAATCACAAATATAATATTTCTTATTGTACAATTATCAATACATTCTCTCTAAAGTAAAAACCTCCATTTATCTTAAAACTATTGGTTGAATAGGATTCAATAATTCCAATGTCCTCTAATTCATTTTGCATCCAAACTTCAACTAATATGCTGCTTCTAATACAAATCTCAAAATGATTATCCCATACTACTTTAAATCCTCTTTTCATATTCTTCCTCCACCTAAAAAACACCAAAGCCAATTAATCGTTGGTCTTTGATGTTTTTTAGATTATTTGTATTTAATTAATAACAAACTTTGCAAGCGAAGTAATTTCCTCACGAGAATCAATTCTTGTTTCGACTATTTTTTTAATAAAGTCGCTAATTTTCTTTTTGGTTACATCATTTCTAGGAATTGGAATAACCACTTCATCTATTCTATTCCCAATGGTATCAATTACATCTCTAGTAAACTGCTTTGTGCGAATTTGCCTTTTTACAATATAGGAATTAAGTAGTCCTAAAAGTAAAAAGGGGTCGATGCGTTCCCAGTCATTACATCTTATTTTATATAATCCGCCGCAAAATAATGACTTGGCATCGAACTTAGTAATAATACAAGAAGAACCGACTAGATAAGTTCCATCCCTTACTAAAAGAACATCATTTTCATTTACATCTTCTCGTATAGCGTACTCCTCATAAATTTCTTCCGAAATTCCTTGTTTTGGATTGTGCTTAATTTCCCAATTTGAGAAGTCCGATGTTCTAATAAACGGGATACTCCCTGTCCCGTATGCCATCTTACCTATTTCGTCGCCAGTATAATACGAGATTACACCAGTTAGTTTAAGTTGACCCATTGTTACTAGTTCACAGTTATGTTCAAGTTCACTAAGTTCCTTTTCAATTGTCGGGTCATAGTACTTAGGAATAAAGATTGAATCCTTTATTTGCGAAGATAAAAGGGAGAAGCAGTTGAATCCACCAAACTCAGAGGTTATGGTTTCGGTTGTTATTAACGATGTAATTTCATCAATATCCATTTTTTCAAGTTTTCGAATTTCATTAATATCATCGTCTAATAACACTTGTTCAATTATCTTGGGCATGTGTTTGATAAATGCCTTTCCAATTACTCTTTGGGATAAGGCATGTTGTAACTTTGTTACTATTTGCGACCTGAAAGTTTTATCCTTTGGCACTGGAAGTATAATTTCATTAAAACGCTGACCTATAGTATCAATAATATCAGCAGTAAATTGAAAAGATCTAATTTGTTCTTGTACTAAGTCTGTATTAAATAGTAAAAATAAAAGTTCAGGTTCCATGTATTCCGGTTTAATAACCCTAACTTTCAATATATGCGATTGAAAAAGTAACTCTTTATCAACTTTTGTAATAAAGCAGTTATTCCCAATAAGATACGTACCATCTCTGACAAAGAGTATATCACCTTCTTGAACGTCTTGTACCTTTGAATACTCGTTGTAGATTTCTTTACTAACGCCTTGTTTAGGGATAGTTTTAATTTCCCAATTGGATATATCCGATGTTCTTACAAAAGGAATATCTCCTGTACCGTAGGCATTTTTCCCGATTTCGTGACCAGTATAGAACTGAATGATCCCATTTTCAGACAGTTCTTTTATACTCATGCAATTATGAGTTGGTCGTAAGTCATTAATTTTCTCTACTAAATTAGGGTTATAGTACTTTGGGATAAATATACTATCTGAGATTTGGTCTGAATCAATCCAATAACTAATCATTATTTTTTTCTTCTCCCGTCGTGATAAATAGCCGCTACATTAACTGTATCATCGAGCAGGACTCTCTTTCCTTCTGCATTAACTCTATATGTCGGATTTCCCCTACTATCATGTCCGCACCATTCAACTTCACTCATGAAAATTGGGTATGGTTCTTTTGGCTTTTCAGCTACTTTTTCGCAGATAACCACACACGTCTTGGCATGTGTATGAGGTTGGAATAAATCCTCTGGCATTGCTACAATAGCGTTAATTTTTGCTCTTTGTGTTAGATAATCGACAACATACCGGTACTTTGGCATACCAAATGTACTTTCAAGCAGTACAATACCCATTTTACCACCTGGCTTTAACAAATCTAAACAACGCTCAATAAACAGTATTTGTGGGGGCTGTTTTTCTTGCATTGCGCCCTTTTCAAACTTGCCATCATCATTCATTTTCCAAACATGACCTAATTCATATTTACTGAGCGTATCCTCAGAATCAATAGCAAGCTTTTTCCCAAACGGTGGATTGGTTAGGACAATATCAAATCCACCATAGACTATTTCACTCTGTGTAGCTGAAGACCAATTTTCGCGTGCATCGAGACTATTTTCACAGAATACACCACCGCGCCCATCACCCAATATAGCCATATATGCTTTTGCAACTTTACTTAAAAAACTATCCTTATCAATTCCTCGAAAGTTTCGTATCGCAACTTTCTGCTTCTCGGAATGAATTTCTTGGTCTGGCCAACCTAAATCAGAACCCTGTGCCTCAACCTTATTCCATACATATCTTAGGGCTTCAACCAAAAAGCCACCACTTCCACATGCTGGGTCAATTATCTTATCATCCGGAGAAGGGTCAATCATATCAACAATCATCTTTACTACATTTCGTGGTGTAAAAAATTGCCCCTGCGGTCCCTTAAGAGAAGGACCAATAAATATCTCGAACGCTTCTGCTACGGCATCACGTTCACTATCAACTAGACAATAATTCTGAAGCTCACCGACCACATATGTCAAGCTATTTGCATCCAAGGTTATTGAATCAGCGACCTCAATAACATCACTATATTGTTTTTTAACTTTTTCAAATAACTTAACTATACGTTCTTTTACTTTTGTATCTTCTTCATCAATACCTGCTCGGAAAGTAACTATATCGCCCGACTTAGTAAATCTTTCATCATATATCTTACAAAAAATAAGATTAATAAGTTGTTGAGCAAATATTTCGTCTCTTGTCGCCCCAACTGCATTAGCTGCTAAATAGTTGCGAATCGTTCTAAATATTACTTTTAGATTAGTTGCTGGTTTCAAATCTTTTCTCGTAAACTGTCCAACATCTTCTAACCTTTGTCCATACTGAGGGATGTTGGGAATTTCCTCAAAGAGTACTTTTCCACCTTTTTCAGTTTTAACAAGGTAAAATCTTTCCTCGCCATTAAACCAAACTCCCATCCTTGCCTTTGAGAACCGTAAATAGTCCTCAAGTTGACTCCTACCGTCTTTCCGGTTTTTCTTTTTACATTCAATAATTATAGATATATTATCCTCAGTCTTCGTAGCATCTTCAAAAACTGCAATATCAATAGGGTATTCCTTTTTCTTATCAGAAGGTCTAACCTTCACGCGCCATTGAGGACGAGTTTGTATATGTTCTTTAGGATAACCGTAGTCTCTGACCAATATTTCCGAGAAAACTTGAACTGCTTCACGCTCTTCAGGTGAATCCTTAACTAATTTACCTGAGATATAATCAAGGATATATCCTTCCTTAATTTCAACTTCAGCTTCTGCAATAATGTCTGGCATATCTAAACTCCTCTATCTATCTTTTATTACAGTATATGTTCGAGCCCAACAGACAAAATCCTGCATTTTTTGATACTGTTAACTAATTCATATTTTCTATCAAACATTTAAATGAGAACTAATGTTCTTATCATATTATTCCGCTGAATACAATTTATAGTCCTTACAACAATTCAAGAGAAAGTGATGAACTTCCTTACGTATCGAATATTAGAAATTTATATAAGATATGGTTCCCCGCGAATAATCTTAAACAGCTTCACTTAGTCAAGTGCTACACCTGTCTACTACGCCTACTGACATTTCTAGCACCTCAAATCAAATGGGGACGCGAAATCGCTCGCGTCCCCAACTCCCTCATTCACTCACTCAAACCTTTATAAATCAAGGAACAGACGCTCTCGATGTGTGTCGTATGCGGAAACATATCCACCGGCTGCACCTCGACCGTCCGATACCCACCATCCTCCAACACGCGCAGGTCACGTGCTAGTGTCGACGGATTACACGACACATACACCACACGCTCCGGGTGCATCGCAAGGATCGTCTCCAGCAACGCTTCGTCGCAGCCTTTTCGCGGCGGATCGACCACGATCACGGCAGGCACGATGCCTTCCTTACGCCAGCGCGGGATCACGACCTCGGCTGGTCCTGCCTCGAACGAGGCGTTCTCAATCCCGTTCAGCTTCGCATTGCGCTCAGCATCCGCAATCGCCTCTGGCACGATCTCGACGCCGTAAACATGTCCTGCTTGCCTCGCCAAGAACAACGAAATCGTACCGATGCCACAATAGGCATCGATAACCCGCTCGCTCCCCGTCAGCGCCGCGTATTCAACCGCTTTGCGGTAAAGTTCCACCGTTTGCACAGGGTTTACCTGGTAGAACGACCGTGCCGAGATGGCGAAGCGAATGCCATCGAGCTCGTCATAGATAACCTCGCTGCCCCATAGCACGCGGGTCTCATCGCCGAAGATCACGTTCGTATCACGCTTGTTTACGTTCTGCACGATACTCTTCACATTAGGCACGGCTTCGCGAATCATCTTGATCCAGCTGTCCACTTGAGGGATGTGCTGGCCGTTCGTGATCAGCACGATCATCGCCTCGCCCGATACGAAACCAACACGCGTCATCACATGACGCAGCAGCCCTCGACCTGTCTCTTCGTTATAGGCCGAAACACCAAGCTCGCGGCCGATCGCCTTCACGCGAGCCACAATATCATCATTGTGCGAGTGCTGAATCATGCACTCGTCCATATCAATGATGCGGTGACTACCGCGCGCGTAGAAGCCACCGATCAGGCGCTCTTCCGAGAAGAGTCCATCGCCGTCGCCTCCTGTTGCCACAGCGGCCATGCCCATTGGCACGGACGCCTTGTTCCGATAGCGCCATGGCTCGTCCATCCCAACCGTGGGATGGACAATCACTGCATCCGCCTCACCGCCGACTAGGCCACCTTCGCCGTCCGCCCCAGCAACCCGTAGCTTCCCGATCCGCTCCAAATTATCCACCACATGCTGCCGCTTCCACGCCAGCTGCCCCTCATAACTCAAGTGCTGCAGCTGACAGCCGCCGCACTGCTTATAGATCGGACATGGCGCGTCTACCCGGTCCGCGCTCTTAACCAATAACTCCTGCAGCTTCGCGTAGCCATACGTCTTCTTCACCTTCAACACCTTCGCACGGACGCGTTCGCCGGGAAGGGCCCCCTGTATAAAAAGGGTAAAGCCGTCTGCACGGCCTACCCCTTCGCCTTCATGCGTCAAGCCGACAATGTCGACGACGACTTCATCATTTTTGCTTACTGTCGGTACTTTAACCTTATTGTTGCTCATTGTACGTAACCCGCTCCGTTTTCCTCAATCAGTTGTCTTGCCTATTTCATATCTCTGCTTCGAGCTTATCTCGCCTTACCCATCTATCTGCTTCATGCCGTTTATTTATAAGTAGAATTGCCCGCTTCATCTACGATAATGTTCAAATGCGACGGCAGCACCGTGAACGTACATGGCAGCGTGCCGCCATACTCGCCGTCCAGGTTCAGCTGCACGTAATCCGGTGTCGTGACGATCAGCTCGCGCGTCTGGAAATGCACCACATGCGGATCATGCAAATGCTCGCCTCGCAGCGCCAGTGACGCCAGCCGGATGAATTCGCCGAGGTTGCATTTCTTCAGCACGACTACGTCGAACAGGCCATCGCTGAGGCTCGCCTCAGGCGCCAGCTTCTCGAAGCCGCCGACCGAATTGCTGTTGCAGATGAGGAACATCATGATCTCCTCATGGATCTCGCCGATCTCCTTCGCCTGGAGCCGCAGCTCCGTTGGCCGAAGGCGGGTCATTTTCTCAAGACCCTTCATATAATAGGCCAGCTGCCCGATCATCGTCTTCAGCTTGCTCGGCACTTCATAGGTCAGCTCCGTCAAGGAGCCACCTCCTGCAATATTGATAAAATACCGCTGATTCGCCCGTCCCAGATCGATCGGCTTCGTGTACTGCTGAATGATGAGATCGCACGCGTACTCCCAGTGCTTCGGAATGCCAAGCGCGCGGGCAAAATCATTCGTGGTCCCGAGCGGCAAAATCCCCAGCGGCGGTCGTACGTCCTTCTCCGCCAAGCCGTTGATCACTTCATACAGCGTCCCGTCGCCGCCGGCCGCAATAATCATATCGAAGCCGCGGTCCGCCGCTTCGGATGCCGCGATCGTCGCATCGCCTTCGCTCACGGTGGCGTGGCAGCTCGTCTCGATGCCGCCGCGCTCTAGCCGCTGTAGGATATCCGGCAGCCGCTTCTTTATTTCCTCCCGACCCGATGTCGGGTTATAGATCAATCTCGCCCTCTTAATCGTCACCTAGTCCACCTCCGGCACATTCACTCCGGACCGTGTACGGCAGCGCCTCCCGCGCATCCGTAAACACGGCAACCGGCAAGCATCCTGCTGCCCGTATCTTCTCGCGTTCTCTACCCTTTACTATACACCTAAATGGCGAACTTCCCAAACGCCACTCGGCAGTTATTGCCAGCGACGAGCGACAAGTCATCACGCACCATTCAGCTCACTCAGCCAGCTCTCGATCTGACGCTCCACCCAGCGCACAATGTTCGGATTCGGCAGCAGCGCGCGGCCATTGTACCGGTAATCCAGCCCTTCAAGCCGACCCGGAATCACCGTTCTTGTAAAATAACCCTCGCTCAGAAAGAGAGGCACGACGAGGAACGAGTCACCGGGGTACCGCCGCTGCAGCGCGCGCAGCTTGCAGGCCGCTTGGTTCGGCAGCAGCATCGCAATGTCTGCGCCGCCAAACCCGCCAAGCTCGCGAACACGCGCCGCGAGCTGCCGCATCCCATCCCGCCAGCGGCGGTGGAAGACCGGCTCGCGCGAACCGTGCGCGACGAGCAGCAATCGCTCCCGCGCTGGCGCCGACGACAGCTCCGCGATATTGCCGAGCAGCAGCTCGGCAATATCCGCGTCGTCGTCGATCGGCAAGCCGAAGCGGACGCTCATGCCCGCGCCAACCCGAAACGGCACCAGCTCGCCGCGGCGCCCCGCCGACACCGGCGCAACGCCGAACGCCTGCGCAATGTCGTCCACATGCGTACTGCCGGACGACACAAAAAGCGGAAGGACGTAGAGCTCCGTCACGCCTTCCGCTTCCAGCTGATCTATGCCGTCTTGAATCAGACGTCCTTCTACAATCTCAAGAAAAGCCGAGACAACCGGCACATCGGCGCCGGTAAGGTTACTAGGGCTCTGCTCGTCACCGCGACTAGCGTCAGCATCTCTGCTCTCATCGCGATCAGCGCTTCCAACAGCGCCACCCTCTCGCCCTACCACAACCGCCGCTACTGCCTCATCCACAAGCTTCACCCAGTCCGCCTCGCGCGAGCCGTGACTAATAACCAACACGCCAGGCTTCCGCATGACGTTAGCGTCCTGCGCGCTCCAGCGCCATCTTGTACCCATCGTTGCCATAGTTCAGGCACCGCTTCACGCGCGAAATCGTCGCCGTGCTTGCGCCGGTTTCGGCTTCAATCTGATTATATGTCGCACCCTTGCCAAGCATGCGTGCCACTTCAAGCCGCTGGGACAGCGACTGGATCTCGTTTACCGTACACAAATCGTCAAAGAACACATAGCATTCTTCCACCGTCTCCAGCGTAAGAATTGCTTCAAACAGCTGGTCGAACGTCTTGTCATTCAGCTTCTTCAATTGCATCGTCCGCACACTCCTACTTGAACTAGTAAGTTAATTGTATTCGTTTCTCTACCATTATTCAAGCATCACCGTTGTAGCGCTTCACAGAACAGAAGGACATGTCGGCCCACAACGATCGCCATGTGTTACCCCGCACCTGCGGAAATTTATTACGAAAATACGGGCATTCGTCCAGTCCGTATGTTTGCCTATCCCATAGACTACTATATAAAAAGCCAAAAAAGGTTGTGATCTGCGTGAAATACCGCTACGATCCACCCGCCGGCAGCTATGAGCAGCAGAGCCAGGGCGGCGGGCAAGGTCAAGGCCTGCATCATGGGCGGCAGCAAAGTCCTTTTCCCGGAATATCGGATCCATTTCAAGGCTTAAACACCAACAAAAGCGTCGGGTTAGGGAAAACCCCGGTCCCGTTCTCATCCTCCGAGTTCTCTACCGGAGTCCCATCGATTACCATCCAACCGGCGGCCGGCCAGCAAATTATACCTCTTCCGGAGTCCGACGGCAATCTCCCCGCGATGATCGAAGCAGGGAAGATCGACGTCAAACCCGATGCCAAGGCCGACGCCAAGTCCGGCTTCAACCTCGCCACCAGTCTCAATGACCTCAAGGGCGTAGTCGACCGATTAGGGGGCATCGACGGGATCGTGACCACGATGGGCAAGGTGCAGAAAGTGGTCGGCAGCATCACCCAGATGGCGCCGCTGATCAAGGTACTCGCTTCCTCCTTCGGGAAGAAAGGAGCTTCGGTAACCAGCACCGACGACGATGATGACGCACCTCCGAAGCGCCGCAAGAAGAAGCGCCGGCGGACCGGAAGCAAATCCGGCGTAACACCCGGCGGCCCGCGCCGCAGACGCCCTCGTCGATAACCGACCACACCACATGAAGAAAAGGCTGAACATCTCAACCAAGCGCACCTTAAGTGCCGCTTGCGAGACGTTCAGCCTTTTAACATTTTAGATAAACAAAGCGATAATCTGGTACAGCACGGCCGCGAGAATCATCGTAATCGGAATCGTGATGATCCATGAGATGATGATCCGTCCGGCCAAATCCCATTTGACGGCGGAGAAGCGCTTCGCGCTGCCCACGCCGAGAATGGAAGACGTAATTACATGCGTTGTACTTACCGGCAGATGCGTCATGGTTGCCGTTAAGATAACGGTTGCCGATGTGATATCCGCCGCGAAGCCGTTGATCGGCTCGATTTTGAAAATTTTCGTACCCATCGTCTTGATGATCTTCCAGCCGCCGATCGACGTACCGAGCGCCATAGCCGTCGCTGCGGAAATCTTAACCCAGAGCGGAATATGATCGGTATTATCTTGGATGCCCGCCGTGACGAGCGCGAATGTGATGATACCCATCGCCTTCTGCGCATCGTTCGTCCCGTGGGTGAACGATTGGAATGCCGCCGTCAGAATCTGACTCGAGCGGAACACTTTATTGACGTGATGCGGATTGGATTTGGCAAAAATCTGCTTCAATATCCACATCACGATAAAGCCCCCGGCGAACGCAATGAGCGGCGATAGAATAAGTGCCTTTAAGATATCGATAAATCCGCTGCCGTTAATAGCGTCTAATCCGGCAGAGCTGACAACCGCTCCGGTCAATGACCCGATCAAAGCATGTGAAGACGAGGAAGGGATACCGAACCACCACGTGACCAGGTTCCATGCAATGGCCCCGATCAGCGTCGCGACTACGACCTGCACGCCATGGTCAAGCGTAGCCGGATTCGCGATTTTGCCCCCGATCGTCTTCGCCACGCCCGTAAACATAATCGCCCCGATAAAGTTCATCAGTGACGCTAGAATAATCGCCATCCGCGGTGACAATGCCCGTGTCGACACTGTCGTCGCGATCGCGTTAGCTGTATCGTGAAAACCGTTAATAAAGTCAAAGGCCAATGCTAGAAATATAACGATGCCAACCCAAATGTAAATGTCCATGCCTGCTCGTCCCGCTCCTTAGCTGTTGCGCATAATGATGGTTTCGAGTGTGTTTGCGACATCCTCACAATAGTCGGTCGTTTGCTCCAGACGCTCATAAACCTCTTTGCGCTTGATCAGCTCAATCGGATCCTTCACGTTCGCGAACAAGCTCTTCACGCTGATGCGAAGCAGATCATCGGCTTGGTTCTCAAGCTCGTTGATATGGATCGCAGGCTCGCGCATCGCAAGCAGCTTCTTCTCGGAGAGGAGGTAGATCGCTTTCTTGATTTGCTGCGCGCAGCGAAGGATGTTCTCTGCGAACAAAGTGACGTACTCGTCCGGCTCCGTAATGTTGTACATTTCGAAACGGGAAGCGCAAGCTTCGATGCCGTCAAGCACATCGTCAAGCGACGTCGTCAGCTTCAAAATATCTTCACGCTCGATTGGCGTAATGAACGTTTTGTTCAGTTCAGTCAGAATCGTATGTACGTGACGGTCGCATTTGCTCTCATACTCTTTCATCGTTTTCGCAAACTGTCCGGCATCTTTGATTTTAGAAACGTTCTGCTCAAAGTAGAGCACGCCTTCCAGAATCGTATCCGCCATCGCTTCCAGTGTCGTAAAGAACACATCGTTCTTTTTCTTAAACATAACTATCCCCTTCGCTGTCGCGCTAATTTGGTTGCCGGTAAATTTCTACAATCTCCATATGAAACCGACAATATCTTAACACAGTTTACAACCCAATTGTTAAGGGATTGTAAAGGTTTTATGACTAATTATCAAAAATCGTTCATTATTTTCATTTGAGGCTGCCTTGCCCTTCTATTGTTTTCCGGCACATCCGATTTTAACCGCCTCCGGCGCAAAAAAAAGAAACCGGATCTGCTCCGGCTTCTCCTGCTTTATCGCGATTTACAGCTTCTCGGCTGCGATGGTGAATGTCTTCGGAATCCCTTTGTCGAACACGTCCGAAGAGGCATTCGGCAGCTCTTCCAGCAGCTTGATGCACAATCCCCCGGAAGCAACCGCCGTTACGATCTCCCCGAGCGTCCAGTTGCGCAGCAGTACTTTAGGGACTTCCGCTGCCCCTTCTTGATCCTCCGACATAAACTTGGAGAATGCGACTTCCTTCTCCTCCAGCTCCGTGCTGAAATAATCGCCGTCCACCTTGTGTTTGCGGATGTTCGCCGTTGTGCCGCGCGAAGAGATCAGCTTCGTGGAGACGGGATGGAAATCCTGCAGCACGAGCGTCCCTCCTTGTCGAAGCAACCCGTTCACGACCTCGAAGAGCGGCAGCAGATTTTGAAAATAATGCAGAATCCCAAACTCCATATACACGATGTCGTAGCTGCCGTTAAGCACCTCGTTAGGCAGCTTCAGCACATCTGCAACGATATAGGTAAGCGGAACGACTGCCGCAGCGGCCAGTTCCGTAGCATAACGCTCGTTCTCCGCGGAGAAATCGATGACGGTTGCTTCGGCGCCAAGCAGCGCAAGCGCCACGGCTTTGTTGCCGTTCGAGCCAAGCAGATTCACGATCCGCTTCCCGCGCACATTCCCCATATGCTCCAGTGCCGAACCGATGCGCTTCTCGGGTGCCGATTTGATTTTGTCCGCCGCCTCGGCCGGCGTGCCGAAACGCTTCAGCCACGCCCCGTAGGCGCCGGTGTTCCAGGATTTTTCATTTTGCTTCGTAGTCGATTCCAATCTATGTTCCTCCACGTTACGCGTCTAATCTATTCATTATATGCCGAGCTTCACATGGCCCGCAAACGTCGGGGTCATCGGAACGATGTGATAGAAGGTATGTCCGGGTACGAATGGCAGCTCCTGTCCGTCCTTCATGAGGCGAATGACGCCGTCGCTGCTGCGCTCCCACGTGCAGTCGACTTCCTTGCCTTTCTGGATCAGCATCGCAGGACCGCCGCTCTCCAGATCAATTTCAAGCCGGCCGTAGTCGTCGTAGGTCTTATGTTTCGCGCCGATGACCACCAGATTCGTAGCCGTAAGCTGGTTGTTCGTCGTGAGATCGGTATGCGGTTTGCCGTTAATCGAGCGTTCATAGAGGCCAGTCGCCTCGTTGTAACGGTAGGACAGCTTGTAATCCTTCAGCAGAAAATGAATCTCGACCGTCGTTGCCGCCGCTCCCGCTGAGGTTGCTCCTTGATCGGACCAGGTAAACGTCGGGATCTCGACGGTTTCCGCATATTTCTTCTTCGCGGCTCCTGCACGCAGCTTCTCTAAATTGGAGTACAGATTGTGCGGCGGTTTGCGGAACGATTCCCGGTAAAAATAAGCGCCAGCGTTGGAGATTTCGTCTAAGTAATCTTTGTCATGATGCTGCAGGATGTCGTAGCCATCTGTGCTCGCGCCCGCATGAGCCAATACGGAATGATAGGCTTCGCCGATGCGAATCAGATAAGGACGGTTGCTGCGAATCGGACCGATCGGATTCGTCGAGGTGTCGCTTTGGTAGACGGCTACGAGCCGCGTAATGCCGCCTTCGGCAAGCACTTCCCAGACGACATCGGCGTTCGGCAATCCCGATTGGGGACGCGCCGCGGCGAAGTTGTTCACCATGACGGCGATCGGACGCTGCGTAGGTTCGCTATCCAGCGGCAAGCCGGTCAGCGGTGCAATATATTGAGGCGGATCCACGGCGGGCGGATCAACCGGCGCCGTCTCTGCAGGCGCTTCCGCTGGTTCCGTCGGCGTTTCGGCAACCGGTGGCGTATCGTTGACGTTAAGCTTCTTCTCGTTGCAGCCCGTGAGCACCATACTTGCCACTAGCAGCATGACTGCGCCAAGCACGAGCGTAAAGCGAAAGGATGACCGTTTAGCATGCTTCATCTGCGAGCCCACCTTTTGGAAGAGTTGAGTTAGGATATTTCTTATTAAACCACAAGAGCGGTGGCATTGTCTTCCACTGTTGCCGGGAATGAACTTTCTAAATTGCTATTTCCCCATAAGAATCTCGACGCCCGGAAATCAGGGCGAGATATCTCACCTACGATTCGTAAGAGTACCGCAAGCTAGCTGGACGCGGCGAGGCGCCATTCCTTAGATTATCGCAGTTGGACGCGGCGGGGCGCGAGGTGGAGTGGAGTGATATCTGGTGCGAGCTGCGCAATTCGAGTGGAGTGATAGCTCTAACGAATCGTACAGGTCTTATTTGCCCGAAAACGGCTCCAAAAATAGGCTAACGAATCTTACAGGCCTTATTTGACCACAAGTGTGTATTTAGGAGCGGATTTTCCCACAATAAACCCCCTACGATTCGTTAGAATCTCAAAGCCCCTAATTTCGTTGAAATAAGCCCTCTACGATTCGTTAGAATTTCGCATTGCACAAAGCAGCGCTGCCTCGCTGGGCAGAAACGCATAACTCGCCTAATAACTGGCACACTAACTTTATCTCGCTTCACCCGAGGGGGCTGTGTATGCCAGCTTTTATCGACTGGATCACCGCACATTGGTTCTCCAGCCTTGTTATCCTGTTGGCGATTATCGCGATTGCCTATGTAACCAAGAATCACAAGTCGCTGTTCTATAAAGAATAAATGCAAGCTCCAAAATAACCCGGTCGGCTGCTGCCGATCGGGTTATTTTGGGTTTGCCGCTTCCGGCGGCTGTTGGGGATGCTGCTGTTGTTGGTTCTGCTGTTGCTGGTTCTGTTGCTGTTGGTTCTGCTGTTGCTGGTTCTGTTGCTGTTGGTTCTGCTGCTGTTGGTTCTGCTGCTGTGTGCGGATCAGAGGTAATGCAATCGTCACCGTTGTTCCTTCGCCAACCGTACTCTCCAGACGGAAGCTCCCGCCATGCAGCTCGACGATCTCTTTGCAGATGGCCAGGCCAAGTCCGCTTCCGGAGCGCTGGCTTGTCCCTTTGTAGAACTTCTCGGTCACATGGGGCAAATCCTCAGGCGAAATGCCGCTTCCCGTATCTTGGATGCGGATTCGGGCCATCCCGTCGTCTTGATCCGCCGTTACCGTAATGGTCCCGTTTCGCGGCGTAAACTTCAGCGCATTGTCGAGCACGTTGATGAACACCTGCTTGAGGCGATTGGCATCGACTTCCGCAACAAGCGGCTTGTCCCCGCTTGTTCCTGTTATCTTGATCGACTCCCGCTGCCCGCGCGCTTCGAACTGGCGGAGCGTTTCTTCGATCGTCTTCCGGATGTCGAGCGCCTCGGGATGGAGCACGATGCTCTTGGCATAGAGCTTCGAGAAGTCGAGCAAGTCCTCAACGAGTCCGGCCAACCGTTCCGTCTCCCGATCGATGATCTTCAGCCCCAGATTCAGCTCTTCTACATCGCTCGGATCGCCGGAGGCCAGCGTCTCGCTCCAGCCTTTAATCGAGGTGAGCGGTGTCCGCAGCTCATGGGAGATCGAGGAGATGAAGTCCTCCTTCAGCTTCTCTCGCCGCGTCAGCTCGGAGGCCATCGTGTTCAGCGTTTCCGCAAGCCGGCCGATCTCGTCCCGATCATGAGGCGCGGCGCGGCGGGTCCAATCGCCTTCGGCCATCTTCTCGGCGACTCGCGTTAGATTGCGAATCGGTTTGGCGATTCGGTTCGCGATCAACACGCTCGTCGTAAAGAAGAGCAGCACGACAACCGTACCGACAAGCAGCGTAATCCACAGCACATTGCGGACGGTTGTGTCCACTTCCTTGAGCGAGGCGGTATAGCGAAACATCGCCACTACGCGCTGACCTTGCTTAACCGGCAGCGTAACCGCCGCGATCCGCTCGTTCGTCAACGGGTCCGTGCCGCGCCAGACCCCTTTGCCGCCGTAGATCGCCCGCCTGACATCGGGCGTTTCCGCTAGCTTGCCATCGCCGCCAAGTCCGTTGCTGTCGACGACGATAACGCCGGAGCCGGTAAGCAGCTGGAGATGGGCCGTCCCTTCGGACATATTTTGCAGCATGTACCTGGCTTTCTCTCTCATCGGCTCATACGCGATCATCCGATTATGTAGGGCCGCCTCCGTCTCTGCACGCTGCAGAACAGAGCCGACCGCGCTGCTGTAATAGTAGTTCCAGACGAGGGTCACGAACATCGAACCGAGCATCACGACTACGAGCACGATCAGGATGCCATAGCTCCATACGATGCGTGTGCGCAGGCTTCTCATTGCTCGTCGCTCCGTTTCCAGCGGTAGCCATACCCCCACAGCGTCTCGATATGCTGCGGATCGGACGGCTGGATTTCGATCTTCTGGCGGATGCGGCGAATGTTCACATCGACGATCTTCAGATCGCCGACGTAGTGGCGTCCCCATACCGCGTTCAGGATATCATCGCGGCTAAGCCCCTCGCCTTCCCGCTCCATCAGCAGCTTCACAAGCGTCCATTCCGTCGGCGTCAGCACGATCTCGACGCCATCCTTCCACAGCCGGCGCTCCGCCGAAGACAGGCGGAACAGCCCCGAGCTCAGCTCGCCGGGCCGCTGCGGCACCGGCTGCTGCGCTGCGCCTTGCGCCGAGCCGCCGGAGCCTTGCGGTTGCGGCGGTTGCGCTTGCGCCGCCGCAGGCATGGCTGCTGCCTCGGCAGCTGAAGCTCCCCCAGCCCCGTCGCCACCGCCCGCCGGCTCATCGCCAAGCGGCTGCATGCGCCGCTTAAGCGCGTTCAGCCGGGCGACAAGCTCGCCCGGGCTGAACGGCTTCTGCACATAATCATCCGCGCCTAGCTCCAAGCCGCGGATCTTGTCTTCCTCCTGCGACTTCGCCGTCAGCATAATGATGCCCATGCGGGGAAACTGCTGTCTCAGCTGCTCGCACACTTCAAACCCGCTAATACCGGGCAGCATCAGATCCAGCAGGGCCACATCGAAAGGCGGGGAAGCCGCCTGCGCAAGCGCCAAAGCGGTTTCCCCATCCTCGGCCTCCGTTACTTCCATGCCGCCTCGTTTTAAATTAATGCGGACAAACCCGCGAATCGCTTCTTCATCCTCAACAATCAATATTTTCAAAGCAGCCGTCCCCCTCTTTACTCAGACCTATTCTTCCGGCAGCAGCTTGAAGAGCTTGCGCATCGTCGCCTCATCAGGCGGGAAGATGCCGCTTGGCTTCGCTCCATCTTCCTTAATAAGCGGAGCATGCCATATCGCTACATAAACAAGCCCGCTACCGCTGCCAAGCTGCTCGAAGCGGCTCCCTTCCTCTTGCAGCTGCTGTTCCTTCTCGTTCCACTCCGCAATCGGGATCACGCGCAGCGCCAAAATCTCCTCGCGCCGATTCGTTTCCTCCTCAAAGCGGTCAAGCGCAACATCGTCGCTATTCCCATCCGTTAGTCTTCGGAATGTGTACTGGCTCCATTCCATCGGCAGCGTCAGCGCATAGGACCGATTCGTATCCACATATTGTTCGCCAACGACGTCAAACCCATCGACACCGTTCCACTGCTTATATTGCTGAATCCAGAGCAAATCGCTGTAGGCGACACCTTCAGATTGGCCGGGCGCTTCCCGAAGCTCGATTACGTCCAGAATCCCATCCCCGTTGCCATCATCGCTTAGCTGCATGGTCGCATTGATCTGCACATTCTCGTCGCCGGCTTGTTTAGGCGGATAGATCGGAACCAGCTTGCCTGCTTTCCAGGCATACATGGTCGTCATGGAAGAGTTCGCGCCAATCGCGGCATCTGCGAGCACGCCATATTGATCCTTTGCGATTTTGCCAAGCTTCACCTGTAAGTATTCATTTACCGAACCGTCGAGCGGGGCGGAAGCCATCTTCGTCGCACGATCCCCCGCAAAATGATAGATCCCAATTGAAGCCGTCAGCTTCTGACGCTGCAGCTGAATTAAAGCAATCTCGTCGTGACCGTCTCCTTCCGCATCCCCGAGTCCGAACGTATCGTAAGGCAGCTCCGCTATCGGCTTAGGTGCTACGATTCCGCTGGTCGAAGGCACATGATACAGGGTCAAAATATGCTGTGGCTCCCCGTATTGATTCCACCCGATCAGCACCTCAGGCTCCCCGTCCCGGTCCAAATCCACCGTGCGCAATACATCGATCCCGTAGCTGGATGTTTCGGCGAACGAAAACCACTGCTGCCAGCCGATATCCGCACTGCGCTTCAGCACCATCACATGCTCCGTCCCGCTCTCATCCGAATAGATGACAAAAGCCTCCTGCTTCCCATCGCCGTCCGCATCCATTTTGACCACGGCCGAATTCGACCGCTCTTGCATGGCCAGCGACAGCTTGGCTCTCGCCGGGAGATGATCGCGAATGGCAGCAGCCAGCTCGGCGTTCTCCGGCGTCGACCTTGGGTTAAGCAGCAGATCAGCCGGCGTGGCGCTGTACTGACAGCCCGTTACCGCCAAGAAGCAGAGCAAGGTGCCGACCAGAACAGCGGTATGTTTCATCCATTGCGATATGTTCATCCCTCGTGCTCCTTCCGCACTGTCAGCCTTGCTTCGTCTTGGCATGATTGCTATGTGCTTTGGCAGCCAGCAGCTCACTCACGGTAACGAAGGTATAGCCTTTGTTTTGCAGATCCTTAATGATGAGCGGCAGAAGTTCTACCGTATTGCTGACATGTTTGCTTCCGAAAGAATGCATCAAAATAATGCCGCCGGGATGCGTGTTCTTATTCACGTTAGCCCGCATTGCCGCCACCGAGCTGCCCGCCCAATCGCGCGTATCGACCGTCCAGCCGATCAGCTCGCGTCCGTTATCTTTTACAATCTGCTTCAATAACGGCGAGGTGGCACCATACGGCGCTCTGACCAAGCGGGGCACATATCCGATCTGTTTATGAATTAATTCGTCCGTCCATTTAATTTGATTCAAAATAGGGTTGCTGTCAAGCTTTGACAAATCCTTATGCGCATAGCTGTGATTGCCGATCTCGCTGCCCTCATCGCGAATGCGTCTCATGACTTTGCCGTACCTTTTCACTTGGGTTCCTACCGTAAAGAAAGTGGCATGTATCTTCTTGGCTTTCAAAATATCGAGTATAGCCGGCGTGTAATGACCGTCCGGCCCGTCGTCAAAGGTCAAGGCAACCAGCTTCGCGCCTTGTGGCGAAAGAAAATCCGTGTTCTGCTCGGTCGGTTGATCCAGCATAACCGGCGGCTCAATCGTTATTACAGGCGGCTGCGGATGCAGGAGCGCAACGGTTTGGCCTGGCGATGATCCCGTATGATTGTCATCTACATGGGTTCCGGACTCCGAATTGCCTATGCCACTGTCGGCGTTTGTTCCCGTGTCGCTGTTACTTCGCCCCGGAGGAAGCGATGGATGAGCGGCTCCCGCCAATTCATCCTTGCTCAGTCCGCAGCTGGTCGACAATAGGCCTATCATTAGCGTAACCACAATCAATGAGGCTAATCTTCTCCGATGTCGCAATTCTCGCAGCTGTCGCATCCTACCAATCCTCTCACACTTCTTCTACTACCTATGCTAGTAGATTTAGGCGATTTAGTAGTTACAAACAAGTAACACCCCACATGCCAAACTATGGACCCTCTCCAAAACTCTGGCAGGTTGCAAATATGCAAAAAGACCACCTCAAAAACGCACGCAGCTTTTGAGGCGGTCTTTTCTGTTTGCTCGAGCGCTGGTGTCGCTGGTGTCGCTGGTATCGCTCCATGAGCGGTACCTGTTACCGCTCTTCCGCAATATTCCGACGAACCCACTCCATGTGCGGTACTGGTTACCGCTCTTCTGCACTATTGCGGCGATCCCGCTCCATGTACGGTACTATTTACCGTTCTTTCGTGCGATCCCGGTCATCCCGTTCCATGTGCGGTATCTATTACCGCTCTTAGACGCAAAAACGGCAAGGTTACCCTCAGAGTAACCTTGCCTTGCCGTTTTGATAGCTGTTTCTAAACATGTGTTGCCCCCAGAGCCACTCATCCACCGTTTCTGCTCCAATCCAGCAAATGTGTTGCCCTCAGAGCCACTCATCCGCCGTTTCTGCTCCAATCCAGCCTATGTGTTGCCCCCAAAGCCACTCTTCCACCGTTTCTGTACCAATCCAGCCTATGTGTTGCTCCCAGAGCTACTCTTCCGCCGTTTCTGCACCAATCCAGCAAATGTGTTGCCCTCAGAGCCACTCATCCACCGTTTCTGCTCCAATTCAGCAAATGTGTTGACCTCAGAGCCACTCTTCCGCCGTTTCTGCACCAATCCAGCCTATGTGTTGCTCCCAGTGCCACTCTTCCGCCGTTTCTCCACCAATTCAGCCAATGTGTTGCCCCCAGAGTTACTCTTCCACCGTTTCTGCACCAATCCAGCAATTGTGTTGCCCTCAGAGCCACTCATCCGCCGTTTCTGCTCCAATCCAGCCTATGTGTTGCCCCCAAAGCCACTCTTCCACCGTTACCTCACCTATCCAGCAACTTTTGGCGCTAGCCTAGCCTACCGAAATGATCGCATGCCCATCCAGAAGTCCCGTTGAATGAGCGCGCAGCTCGAGCGCTCCAACTTCTGTTCCCGCCTGCAGGATGAGGAGGCAGTAGCCGTTAAACGCTCTGCGTTTGCTTGCTTTATCCGCTTCATGCGAGATCGGATCGCCGTTGCCGACTCCGATAATCCGCCCGCCGCCGTTCACCGTGAAATAGACCAGATTGTCCGCAGTCGGCACGACGCGCCCCTGCTCATCACAGATCGCGACACGTACAGCAACAGCGTCCGTATCGTTCGCATGCACCGCACTTAGATGCGGCATAAGCCGTATATGATGAGCCGCCCCTGTCGTCTCCACCGTTACTTCCGATACGATTTCACCGTCTCTTCTGCCTACAGCCAGCAGCTTGCCCGGCTCATAAGGAACCTTCCATTCCACGTGTCCGTTCGGCTTCCGCTTCTGCTCGCCGACAGAGACGCCATTGAGGAACAATTCGATCGTATCCAAGTTGCTGTACGCCCAAACGTCAATCTCTTGCCCTTCCTTGCCGGGCCAGTTCCAGTGCGGGAACAGATGGATCATCGGCTTATCCGTCCATGCCGACTTGTAATAGTAGTAGTTGTCTTTCGGAAATCCGCATGTATCCATCGTGCCGTATTGCGAATTGATATTCGGCCATTTGAAGGGCGATGGCTCCCCCCGATAATCAAACCCTGCCCATATAAACATGCCCGCCAGAAAAGGATTTTCCGCCACAGCACCCCATGATTGCTCCGGAGATGTCGTCCAGCTGTTCAGCCATTCATTTTCCCGCCAGCTTGTCCCATATTCCGAGCAGTAGCCCTTGGACTCGTCATGCTCGTAAATCCCCCGTGTTACCGCGTAAGCAGAGACTTCGCTGCCGTATATGATGCGCTCCGGATGTTTGGCATGGTCATTGATGAAGCTGCCCCATTTATGCCCGTAATTATAGCCGACGATATCAAGCTCATCGCTATATCCGCCGTCATTGAAGCCGTGATTCAGCGCCGCAGTCGTTGGCCGAGTCGGGTCGAGCTTCTTCGTCACCTGCACCAGCGTCGCCAAGATGCGTGCCCCCATCACGGTGCCTTCAAGCTGCTCCTCGTTCTCCAGCGACCATGCAATGATGCTCGGGTGATTGCGATCCCGATAGAGCATATGCTTCAGGTTCTTGATCCCCTCCGGAGAGCTGTCCAGCCGGCGATTCTCATCGATGACCATGATGCCCATGCGGTCGCACATCTCCAGCAATTCCTTCGTTGGCGGATGGTGCGCAGAGCGGTAAGCGTTTGCACCCATCTCCTGGAGGAGCTGCAATTTGTATGCGATGATGCTATCCGGGAGGGCTACCCCGACACCTGCAAAATCTTGATGCACGCAAAGCCCTTTTATAACGGTCCGTTTACCGTTCAAAAAAAACCCGTTGTCGGTCGTGAATTCAATCGTGCGAATGCCGAATATCGTTTCGTAGCGATCCGTTTCCGTACCGTTTTCTATAACCATAGCAATGGCTTTGTATAGGTTCGGTGCTTCAAGCGACCATAGGAGTGGATCGGACACCTCGACCTGTTGCACAAAGGTATGTATTTCACCGTCCGGAATGGTTGCCGCCGAACGCGCAGACGCAACGACTTCCCCGTTTGCATCAACAATTTCGATGACCAATTCACAATCTTTTGCGATCCGATATTCATTGTTTACAGTCGTCTCTATCCGCACCGTTGACGTTGCTTCCGACACTGCCGGTGTAGTGACATAAGTTCCCCACTGACCGACATGCAGCCTGTCCGTTGTAGTCAGCCACACATGGCGGTAAATGCCCGCTCCGTCATACCACCAGCCTTCGTAATCCCTGGCATCCACTTTGACAAAAATCACGTTGCGTCCTTCATCGCCATAACGAACGATATCCGTAATATCGTAGAAGAAAGGAACGCTGCCGCTGGGATGCGTACCGACAAAATGGCCGTTCACCCATACGCTGCTGTGCCGCATAACGCCATCAAACTCGATGATGATCTTCTTGCCCTCATCGGCGGCCGGAATATCGAACATTTTGCGGTAACAGCCGACGCCGGATTTTTTGTAGCCGCGCTCCAGCGGTCCGTCCTTCGAGAACTCCTCTTCCACGAGCCAATCATGGGGCAGGTTTACCGTCTCCCACTCATCGGGGGCTACCGAGACGCCTGAATTCTTATCCGTAAATGCGATCTGCTGCCACAGGCCCTCCTCGCCTTTCTCGCAATCCGTTAGGCTGCCGGCTCCGCCCGCTTTCACCGCATACGGAATATCAATATTCCCCCTGTAAAACAACCAGTCCCTGTCAAAATCCACCTTGCTCCGTCTCATGAATCGAATTCACTCCTTGGTCATGGAATAGATGCCTGACATAGCCGCCAATAAAACCATTCACTTCAAATCATACCTGAATTTGTGAAGCAATGGTGTGAGAAATCATCCGTGAAAACGAAAAAAAAAGAGTTGTCCGGTGATGGACAACTCTCTGTTAGATGTTGCTTGTTGCTTACTATTTCAGCGCTTTCGCCGCAATATCGGTCCGACAGTGCATGCCGTCAAAATGAATCGCAGCCGCCGCTTCGTACGCCTTCGCGCGCGCTTCCGCAATATCGCTGCCACGGCCGACGATGCCGAGCACGCGTCCGCCGTTCGTGACGATCTCGCCTTCGGCAGACAGTGCCGTTCCGGCGTGGAACACGAGCGCGCCTTGCGCTTTTGCAGCATCCAGGCCTGAGATCGGAAGGCCCTTCGGATAGGCAGCCGGGTAACCTTCGGATGCGGCAATGACGCATACCGCAGCTTCGTCGCTCCACTCGATCTCAAGCTGATCGAGGCGTCCGTTCAGCGAAGCGAGCACGATATCGAGCAGGTCGGTCTTGAGGCGAGGCAGGACAACTTGCGTCTCCGGATCGCCCATCCGCGCATTGAACTCAATCGTTTTAGGACCGTCCTTCGTAATCATCAGCCCTGCGAATAGGACGCCGCGGAACGGACGACCTTCGCTGACCATTGCCCGAGCAGTCGGCTTGATGATGTTCTCGATGGACTCTTCCACGATAGCCGGATCGATATGCGGCAGCGGAGAATACGTGCCCATACCGCCTGTATTTGGTCCTTTGTCGTTGTCGTAGACAGGCTTGTGATCTTGAGCCGGCACCATTGCGCGCACCGTTTCGCCATCCACAAAGGCCAGAATCGACATCTCTTGTCCCGACAGGAATTCTTCAATCACGACGCGTCCGCCGGATTCGCCGAACACTTTGCCCACCATCATGCCGTGGAGCGCTTCTTCGGCTTCTTCCAACGTTGCCGCAACCGTTACGCCTTTGCCTGCCGCGAGACCGTCAGCCTTGACCACGATCGGCAGCTCTTGCTCACGCAAGTAAGCCAGTGCCGTCTCGTATTCGGTGAACGTCTCGTATTTCGCTGTCGGAATCTCGTACTTCTTCAGCAAATTTTTCATGAAGATTTTGCTGCCTTCGATTTCTGCCGCATTCTTGCGAGGTCCGTATACCGGAATATTGCGCGCTTCGAAAGCGTCGACGATCCCGTCCGCAAGCGGATCATCCGGTCCTACGAAGACCAGATCCACCGCGTTATCGCATGCAAACTGAATGAGTTCGTCAAACCGGTTAACCGGAATTGGCGCGCATTCTGCCAGCTCCGCAATACCTGCGTTGCCCGGCGCACAGAAAATCTTGCTTACTTTATCGCTCTTATTCAGCGCCCAGACGATCGCGTGCTCACGCCCGCCGCCGCCGATGACCATAATCCGCACAGGAAACCCCTCCTTTTATGCCAAGCCTGTACTAGTGTTTAAAATGACGAACGCCTGTCAGCACCATCGCAATGTTATGCGCATTCGCTACTGCGATCGATTCCTCATCCTTGATCGAACCGCCCGGTTGAATAACCGCCGTAATGCCGGCTTTCGCTGCCAGCTCCAGCGTGTCGCCCATTGGGAAGAACGCGTCGGAAGCAAGAACTGCGCCTTGTGCTTTGTCGCCTGCTTGCTCGATCGCGATGCGTGCTGCACCGACACGGTTCATTTGGCCTGCGCCTACGCCTACCGTCATGTCGTCCGATGCCAGAAGGATCGCGTTCGATTTCACATGCTTCACGACTTTCCAACCGAATAGCAGCTGCTTCAGCTCTTCTTCTGTTGGCTTGCGGTTCGTCACGACTTGGATGTCCGCTTCCGTCAGGCTGTGGACGTCGCTCTCTTGCACGAGCATGCCGCCGTCTACGCTTGTTACGAGCCATTCCGGCTTGCGCTCGCTGGCCGCTTGGATTTCGCCGAGCTTCATCAGGCGGATGTTCTTCTTCTTCGTCAGCACTTCAAGCGCCTCAGGCGTGAAGTCCGGAGCAATAACGATCTCCAGGAAAATCTCGCTCAGCAGTTTAGCGGTCTCCACGCCGATTGTACGGTTAGCCGCCACAATGCCGCCGAAGATCGAAGTTGGATCTGCTGCGTATGCTTTCTGGTAGGCTTCGTGGATGTCGCTGCCGATGCCCACGCCGCAAGGGTTCATATGTTTGACCGCTACGACAGCCGGTTCATTGAATTCTTTTACAATGGCAAGCGCCGCGTTAGCGTCGTTGATATTGTTGTAGGAGAGCTCTTTGCCGTGCAGCTGCTCAGCCGTCGTGATGTTGCCTGCGGATGCAAGCGGCTTGCGGTAGAACGCTGCTTTCTGATGCGGGTTCTCGCCATAACGCAGATCCTGCACTTTCTCGTAAGTCACCGTGTAGCTCTCCGGAAGCGGATTGCCTTGCAGCTTCGAGAGGTAGTCCGAGATGAGCGCATCGTAAGCGCCGGTGTGGCGGAACACTTTCGCTGCGAGGCTCTTACGAGTCTCAAGCGTCGTGTCGCCTTGCGCTTTCACTTCTTCGAGCACGGTTTGGTAGTCTGCCGCGTCTACGACAACGGTTACGAACGCGTGGTTCTTCGCTGCCGAACGAAGCATGGTCGGACCGCCGATGTCGATGTTCTCGATCGCATCCTCATAGGATACATCCGGTTTCGCAATCGTGGCTGCAAAAGGATACAGGTTCACGACAACCAGGTCGATGTAGTCGAGGCCAAGCTCTTGCATCGCTTTCTGATGCTCTTCGTCATCGCGAACGGCAAGCAGGCCGCTGTGTACGGCAGGGTGCAGCGTTTTTACGCGACCGTCCAAAATCTCCGGAAAGCCCGTTACATCGGAAATCCCGATAACCGGAACGCCTTCCTTCTCCAGCAGGCTCGCCGTACCGCCCGTCGAAATAATTTGCACGCCCAGTCCAGCCAATGCCCGCGAAAACTCCACAATCCCCGTCTTATCCGATACGCTAATAAGTGCTCTGCGAATGGTCAAAATAGAACCTCCTAAAAGTTTTTGCGCCGCTCCGATGGAGCACGCCTATTGTAAGCAATCCCTTGCATCGTAAGCTAAACGCCAGCTCCGAAAGCATAACCCTTGCGCGCAGCTCCGTCGGAGCGCGCGCCAACTTGCATCTATTTGTTTGAAACTTACTCACGCTTTGATATGGTCAGCTCAAATGTTGCTCTAGGTGCTACTCTTGGGCTTGATTCGTCCGTTTCCAGCCAATCTGTTGCTCTAGGTGCTACTCTTGGGCTCGATTCGTCGGTTTCCAGCTCATGTGTTGCTCTGAGGGCTACTCTTGGGCTTGATTCGTCGGTTTCCAGCTCATGTGTTGCTCTGAGGGCTACTCTTGGGCTTGATTTGTCGGTTTCCAGCCAATGTGTTGCTCTGAGGGCTACTCTTGGGCTTAATTTGTCGTGTGTGCGGTAACTAGTACCCCTCTTAGCTCAAAATCGCCGCATTCACACTAATGTGAGGTAACCAGTACCCCTTTTAGCTCAAAATCGCCGTATTCACACCAATGTGAGGTAACCAGTACCTCTCTTTAGCCTAAATCTCCGATTTCCCACTCAAGTACGGTAACTGGTACCTCTCGCTCAACCACACTGTTTCTCAACCATGTAGCTACCCAGATGATCTACATCCGCTCAACCACACTAGTTTCTCAACCATGTAGCTCACCAGATAATCTATATCCACTCAGTCACACTAGTTTTCCGCCAATGTAGCTCTCCAGACGACCTTCACCAACTCGATCTACTTCACGCTCACGTGCCGGCCGTCGATCGCGACCGCCCCGGCGGCGATGCGCGAGACGACCCACGGGAGCAGCGCTTGCTCCGCCGCGTGGATTCGCGGTGCGAGCGTCTCCAGCGTGTCGCCGTCCGCGACCTCGACTGTGCGCTGCGCGATGATCGGGCCGCTGTCCAGGCCGCCGTCCACGTAGTGAACGGTGACCCCCGTCACCTTCACGCCGTAGGCCAGCGCCTGGCCAATCCCGTTCACGCCCGGAAAAGCGGGCAGCAGCGACGGATGCACGTTGATCATCCGTCCGAAGAACGGCTCAACGAGCACCGGCGTCAGAATCCGCATATAGCCGGCCAGTACGATCAGTTCGATTCCGCGTCGCTTCAGCTCCGCCAGAATCTCCGTTTCGTACGCTTCACGAGAAGCGTACTCCTTCGGTCGAAACGCAAAAACATCAACATCGGCTTCACGAGCACGCGCAACTACAGGCGCCTCCGGCTTATCACAAACAAGAAGCTCGAGGCTTGCGCCATCGAGCCTTTGGTTTTTTGCCGCATCCACGAGCGCCCCGAAGTTCGAGCCGAAGCCCGAAGCAAACACGGCGACGCGCATTCCGGCCATTAAACGTCAGCTCCCGTAAAGGTGACTACACGGCTGCCTTCCGTTACTTTGCCGATGATGTAGGCATCTTCGCCAAGCTCGCGTGCAATGCGCAGCGCGTCTTCGGCTTGTTCAGCAGGAACGACAACGACCATACCCACGCCCATGTTGAAGGTCGTGAACATATCGCGGTTTGTGATCGAGCCTTTCTCTTGCATCAGCCCGAAGATCGGTTGAATCGGCCATGATCCGTAAGCAATCTCTACGTTCACGCCTTCAGGCAGAACCCGCGGAATGTTCTCAATGAATCCGCCGCCTGTAATATGGGCCATCCCTTTAACTTGTACTTGTTTGATCAGCTCAAGAACGGATTTCACATAAATCCGAGTCGGCTCGATGATCACTTCGCCAAGCGTTTTGCCGCCAAGCTCAGGCAATGCATCGTTAAGACCGTAACCAGCTGTCTCAAGAAGCAAACGACGAACGAGGGAGAAGCCGTTGCTGTGGATACCGCTCGAAGCGAGACCCAGCACGACATCGCCGGGAGCGATCGTTTTGCCGTCGATGATGTTTTTCTTGTCTACGATGCCGACTGTAAAACCAGCGATATCGTACTCGTCGCCTTGGTACATACCAGGCATTTCAGCCGTTTCGCCGCCGATCAGAGCGCAGCCGGACTGCACGCAGCCGTCGGAAATCCCTTTCACGATCGCTTCGATCTTCGCAGGCTCTACTTTGCCGCAAGCCAGGTAATCAAGGAAGAACAGCGGCTCCGCGCCTTGAACGATAATGTCGTTCACGCACATCGCAACCGCATCAATACCGATCGTGTCATGCTTGTCCATCGCAAAAGCAACCTTCAGCTTCGTACCGACACCATCCGTGCCCGAAACCAATACCGGCTCCTCGTACTTGTCTTTATTAAGGCCAAACAGACCACCGAAGCCGCCAAGATCCGTCAATACTTCCGGACGGAACGTCTTCTTCACGTGTTTCTTCATCCGTTCAACCGCTTCATTACCTGCCGAAATGTCAACGCCGGCTTGTTTATAAGCTTCTGACACGATAGTCACTCCTTAGAATTATTTCATCAAACCTTAGGTGATCAAGGTTTGTCTTTCGGATCATACCCCAAGGTGAAAAAGCGGCCGGAGTCCGATATGGAGTCGGAACAGCGTTAGCGGTCGCCTTTGTATTCGGATTCCTACCTTATAACACTTGTTCAAGAAATCCGAATACAACAGCGAGTGGAGACCCATATCGGCCGCAGGCAGCTGCCTTCACCTTACACTAGCAGCTGCAGCTTTTCTCCGAAGTCGGATCCACCGGTGTCGGGTAATCATTATCGAAGCAAGCCAAGCACATTCCGCGATTGTATTCGCCGTCGTTACCGCCGACAGCTTCAATAAAGCCTTCATGGCTTAAGAAATATAAAGAATCCGCATTGATCGCCTGACGAATTTCTTCAACCGTCTTCTGCGAAGCAATCAATTCCTTGCGGTCAGGCGTGTCGATGCCGTAGTAGCAAGGGTTCTTGAACGGAGGCGAAGTAATGCACACATGAACCTCGGTCGCGCCTGCTTCGCGAAGCAGGTTAACGATGCGAAGGCTCGTCGTACCGCGCACGATCGAGTCATCGATCATGACAACGCGCTTGCCTTCCACCACTTTGCGAACCGCGGACAGCTTCATTTTGACACCCTTCTCGCGAAGCTCTTGCGAAGGTTGAATGAACGTACGGCCCGTATACTTGTTCTTGATCAGACCGAGCTCATACGGAATGCCCGTTTGCTCCGCATAACCGATGGCGGCCGAAATACTGGAATCCGGTACGCCCGTTACCAGATCGGCATCGAAGAACGCTTCGAGCGCCAGCTTCTGCCCCATGCGCTTACGCGCCGAGTGCAGGTTGATTCCGTTAATATCGCTATCCGGTCTTGCAAAATAAATATATTCCATCGCACAAGTCGCGCGGCGCTCCAGCTTCTCGAAACGATCCTCACGCAGACCGTTCTTATCCAGCACAAGCAGCTCGCCCGGCTGCACGTCGCGTACATATTCAGCGCCGCAAGTTTCAAGCGCGCAGGTCTCCGAAGCGAATACATAACCGCCGTCCAGTTTCCCCATGACGAGCGGACGAAGGCCATGGCCGTCAGAGGCAACAAGCAGCTTGTCATTCGTCATAATGAGAAAAGCAAAACCGCCAATAATCCGCTGCAGCGCATCTTTTGCCGCACTGACGAAGTCTTTGCTCGAGCGCGCAATCAGATGGGCAATCACTTCGGTATCGCTAGTCGTTTGGAAAATCGAGCCCTGGCTCTCCAGCTCCTTGCGGATCGAAGGCGCGTTCACGATATTTCCGTTCGTTGCGACAGCGAGATCGCCGTCACGATATTTGAAGACAAGCGGCTGCGCATTCGCGAGCTTGCTTTCCCCTGCAGTCGAATAGCGCACATGGCCGATGACGCAGTTGCCCGGAAGGCCTTCCAGCGTTGCCTGGTCGAACACTTCTTTGACAAGACCCATGCCCCGGTGGTACGTAAACTTGCCGGTCGTTGATTCCACTGCTGCCATGCCGGAGCTCTCTTCGCCGCGGTGCTGCAGCGCGTGCAGCCCGTAGTAACCGAGGGAGCAGGCATCCGGGATGCCGTACACCCCGAATACGCCGCACTCTTCGCGCAATTTATCAAAAATATCATCCCGGCCAATGCCTTCGTTATAGTGATCGCCTGTCCACAGCTTCGGCAGCTGTTTTATTTCATCAGACATGGAATCGCATCCTTCCAAACCTTCTCCAGTTGATCAACCGGTGCGTTGATGCCCGGTTTGCCATTAACAGTAACAACAAGTCCGCTTGTGCGTACGACGCCGAGTGCCGCGTTCGGTACGCCTTTGTCTGTCAGGTACTTCTGCAGCGCTTGTGCTTGCTCCGGCTTCGCCGAAAGTAAGATACGGGATTGCGTTTCGCTGAACAAAGCAGCGTCAGGACGCAGGTCTGTCGTAATGTCCACTTCAGCGCCGAGCTTGCCGCTGATTGCGGATTCCGCAAGCGCAACCGCTAGGCCGCCCTCGGACAAGTCATGCGCCGAAGCGACAAGACCTTCGCGGATCGCGCCAAGCACGCCATCAAGCAATTTCTTCTCCGTTGCGAGGTCAATTTGCGGAGGACGTCCTTCGCTCTTGCCTTGCAGCACGTATTGCAATTCACTTCCGCCAAGCTCATGCTTCGTTTCGCCGGCAATGAAAATAACATCGCCTTCCGCTTTGAAGCCTTGCGTCGTAATATGATCAACGTCTTGCACGAGTCCAACCATACCGATAACCGGCGTTGGGTAAATCGCGCCTTTTGCGTTCTCGTTGTACAAGCTGACGTTACCGCCGATTACCGGCGTATCAAGCGTACGGCAAGCTTCGGAAATACCGTCTGCCGCCTTCTCGATTTGCCAGAACACTTCCGGCTTCTCCGGGCTGCCGAAGTTCAGGTTGTCCGTAATCGCGAGCGGCTCAGCACCGGAACATACGATGTTACGCGCTGCTTCCGCTACCGCGATACGTCCGCCTACTTCAGGATCGAGGTATACATAGCGGCCGTTGCAATCTGTAGTCATCGCAAGCGCTTTGCGCGTTCCGCGAATCGTGACAACCGCAGCATCGGAGCCCGGTTGAACGGCAGTGCTTGTGCGCACCATGTAGTCATATTGGTTGTAAACCCACTCTTTGCTCGCCACTGTCGGCGAAGCCAGCACTTGCTTCAATGCGCCTGTCAGATCCGTTACTTCCGGATATGCAGTCGTATCGATTGCCGCATTTGCCGCGTAGTAAGCAGGCTCTTGAGAAGGTTTGTCGTACATTGGGCACTCGTCAACGAGCGCTTTTACCGGCATATTCGCCACTTCTTCGCCTTGGTGGAACAGACGCAGACGGCCGTCATCCGTAACTTTACCAACCTTCACGCAGATAATGCCCCAACGGTCAAAAATTTCCTGCGCTTGCGCTTCATGCTGCGGTTCAACGACGAACAGCATACGCTCTTGCGACTCGGACAGCATCATTTCGTAAGGTGTCATGCCTTCTTCGCGCTGCGGCACCTCGTCGAGGTACAGCTCCAAGCCGTTACCCGCTTTGGAAGCCATCTCCGCGCTGGAGCAAGTCAGACCCGCTGCTCCCATATCTTGAATACCGACTACGATGCCGGAATCAATAAGTTCAAGTGTCGCTTCCATAACCAGCTTCTCCATGAATGGATCGCCTACTTGGACAGCGGTACGTTTCTCTTCGGACTCTTCGGACAATTCAACCGATGCGAATGTCGCACCGTGAATACCGTCGCGGCCGGTTGCAGGACCTACATAGAATACCGGGTTGCCTACGCCTTTTGCCACGCCGCGCTGGATTTTATCATGATCGATCAGACCCACGCACATTGCGTTAACAAGTGGATTGCCTTCGTAGCTCTCATCGAACATAACTTCGCCTGCAACTGTCGGAATCCCGATACAGTTACCATAGCCAGCGATACCGCCAACTACGTGCTCGAACAGATATTTAACGCGCGGATTCTCAAGGTTACCGAAACGCAAGCTGTTCAGCAGCGCGACCGGACGAGCACCCATGGAGAAAATGTCGCGGATAATGCCGCCTACGCCTGTTGCTGCGCCTTGGTAAGGCTCAACTGCGGACGGATGGTTATGCGATTCGATTTTGAAAACAACCGCTTGGTTGTCGCCGATATCGACGATACCCGCGCCCTCGCCGGGACCCATCAATACCTTTGGTCCGGTGATCGGGAACTTCTTCAGGATTTTCTTCGAGTTCTTGTAGGAACAATGCTCCGACCACATCACACTGAAAACGCCGATTTCCGTATAGTTCGGCTTGCGTCCCAGAAAACCGCAAACCAGTTCATATTCATGATCCGTCACACCGAACTGCGTATAAATGCGTTGATCCGCAATTTGTTCCGCTGTCGGTTCTTTAGCTGTTAACTGCTGCGCCATTTTGTTCCCTCCAAGCATTCAAAATCGATGTAAACATCCGTTTGCCGTCTTCCGAGCCAAGCAGTTGATCGACCGCGCGCTCCGGATGCGGCATCATGCCGACCACGTTGCCGCGCTCATTGCTGATTCCCGCGATATTGTCAATGGAACCGTTCGGGTTCGTGTCACCCGCATAACGGAACACAATTTGGTTGTTTGCTTTGAGCTGCGCGAGCGTTTCGTCGTCGCAGTAGTAGTTGCCTTCGCCATGGGCGATCGGAATATCGATCATTTCGCCGGCGCTGTATTGGCTGGTAAATGCTGTTGCGTTGTTGACGACTTCCAGCTGTGTTTGCTGGCAGATGAATTTCATGCCGTTGTTGCGGCGCAGTGCGCCCGGCAGCAGGCCCGCCTCCGTGAGGATTTGGAACCCGTTGCAGATGCCGAGAATGAACTTGCCCGCCTCGGCAGCTTTTACAACTTCGTTCATAACCGGTGCAAAACGAGCGATCGCGCCGCAGCGCAGGTAGTCACCGTAAGAGAATCCGCCCGGAACGAGAATCGCATCATACGCGGAAAGATCCGTAGCCGTATGCCATACGTATTCGACTTGCTGGCCGATTGTATCTTCTACTGCTTTGAAGCAGTCGATATCACAGTTGGAGCCCGGAAAAACGATAACCGCGAACTTCATCGTTTAGCCCTCCAATTCAAAACGGTAGTCTTCCACTACTGTGTTCGCCAGCAGCTTCTCGCACATCGCTTTCAGACGAGCTTCCGCTTCTGCACGATCCGTAGTATCTAGGTTCAGTTCCAAATATTTGCCGATGCGGACTTTGCCAACTTCCTCGAAGCCCATCGTGTGCAGCGCGCCTTGAACAGCGCTGCCTTGCGGGTCAAGCACGTTTTGTTTGATCGTTACGTAAACTTTAGCCTTCATTTGGGGGGTCGCCTCCTGGAAAATGGGGTTTTTGGGATGGGAGAGCTGCGCAAAACGTGGATATGTCGGCCTCCGTCGCTGTTGAACTTGGGGAAACTTGAACGATATCCTCGCGGATGTTTCCCAAGTTCAAAGGCGAGCGCTAGCGCTCTACGGCTCGACACACCACTTATTTGCTTCGCCCATCCTGGTAAAACACTTATTTTGCAGGATGCTCTGGGAGCATCCTGGGCTCGCTGCGCGGGGCTATTCGCCGCCGCTTGCGTCGCCTGATTTATGTGGTGCGAGCCATCTGTGCTTGACTCGCGGGTTTTGGGTTACTAGACCAGTGCTTCGCCTGTTAGCGCTTTGTAGATCGCCAGGTAGCGGTTGGTTGTTTCTTCTACGACGGCTTGCGGGAGTGGAGCCGGTTTGCTGTCGCGGTCCCAGTCGGAGCCGAGCAGGTAGGTACGTACCGGTTCTTTGTCCATGCTGTCGATTTCGATGTCGTAGACATAGTTGTCTTTCGCCCAGAAACGCGAGGAATCCGGGGTGAAGATTTCGTCGATGAGAATGACTTTACCATCTATAAGGCCGAACTCGAACTTGCAATCCGCCAAAATGATACCGCGCTCTTCGCAGAAGCCGCGTGCATATTCGTACAGCGCAATGCTCTTATCGCGAAGCTCTTCCGCCAGCTCGGCGCCGACCATCTCTTGCATCCGCTCGAACGGGATGTCCTCGTCATGGCCAACGTCGTTCTTCGCAGCCGGCGTGAACAGCGGCGCTGCAAAACGCTCGTTCTTGCGCAGGCCTTCCGGCAGCTCGATGCCGTTAATTGCCGATGTTTTCACATATTGTCTCCAACCGCCGCCGGTGATATAGCCGCGAACGACACATTCGATATCGATGCGCTCGGCTTTCTTGGAAACCATAATGCGGTTTTTCAGAAGCTCGGGCTCCGTTACGAGATCGCCAAGCTTGTACACGTCCGTGTGAACAATATGATTCGGCATCATTGCCGCCGTTTGATCGAACCAGAAGGCCGACAAACGATTCAGCACATTGCCTTTCTCCGGTACTGCCGGGTCCAGCACATAGTCAAACGCGCTGATGCGGTCCGTTACCACAATGAGATAATGCTCGCCAAGATCATAAAGCTCACGCACCTTGCCTTTATATAGCAGCGGCGCCTTCACATAATCCACAGCCGTGGACAACGCTTGTGTCATTTCAATCTCTCCTTTTTTCAACGGTTTGATTTAGATTTATGCACGTAATGACGGAGCAGGCATGAACAATCTGGAGAACAACCTATAATCCCTTATAGTTAAATGAAACTCAGGGTACAACAGCGATCGGAAGATGTTCATGCATGCGAAGTCATGCTCTTAAATCAATTCCAAACGTCTGAAAATCGTATCCACGTGTTTAAGGTGCCAAGCCGGGTTAAACGCGTCTGCGATTTCATCAGCGGACAGATGCGCCGTAATCTCAGGCGTCGACTCGATGATGTCGCGGAATTGGCGCTGCTCTTCCCATGCTTGCATCGCGCGCGGCTGTACCGTGTCGTACGCTTGCTCGCGGCTCATGCCTTTATCGATCAGCTTCGTCATGACGCGGCCGGAGAACGGCACGCCGAACGTACGCTGCATATTGCGTTTCATGTTCTCAGGGAACACCTGAAGGTTCTTGATGATGTTGCCCAGACGGTTCAACATGTAGTTGAGCAGCATCGTGGAATCCGGCAAAATCACGCGCTCAGCCGATGAGTGGCTGATATCGCGCTCATGCCACAGCACAACGTTCTCGTATGCCGTCAGCATATGGCCGCGGATTACACGGGACAGACCGGAGATGTTCTCGCAGCCGATCGGGTTGCGTTTGTGCGGCATTGCGGATGAACCCTTCTGACCTTTCGCGAACGGCTCTTCCACTTCGCGGAACTCGCTCTTCTGCAGAGCGCGGATTTCCGTAGCGAATTTATCGAGCGAAGTCGCGATCAATGCCAATGCGCCGATGTACTCGGCATGACGGTCACGCTGCAGCGTTTGCGTCGAGATCGGAGCAGGCGTAATGCCAAGCTTCTTGCAAGTGAATTCTTCTACGAAAGGATCGATGTTCGCGTAAGTGCCTACTGCACCGGAGATTTTGCCGAACTGAACGCCGTTAGCCGCATGGCGGAAACGCTCCAGGTTACGCTTCATCTCTTCGTACCAGAGGGCAAGCTTCAAACCGAACGTCGTCGGCTCCGCGTGTACGCCATGCGTACGTCCCATCATCGCTGTATCTTTATAAGCAACCGCTTGGCCGCGTAAAATTTCAATGAAGTTCGTAATGTCTTTCTCCAAGATCGTGTTCGCTTGAAGAAGGAGGTAACCCATCGCCGTATCGACAACGTCAGTGGAAGTCAGGCCGTAATGAACCCATTTGCGCTCAGGTCCTACTGTCTCGGATACCGCACGCGTGAACGCGATAACGTCATGGCGTGTTTCAAGCTCGATCTCGTTGATGCGGTCGATATTGAACGTTGCGCCTTTGCGCAGGGCTTCAACATCCTCGCGCGGGATAACGCCAAGCTCTACCCAAGCCTCGCATGCGCAAAGTTCAACCTCGAGCCATGCCTTGAATTTGTTCTCTTCTGTCCAAATCGCTCTCATTTCCGGTCTGCTGTAACGTTCTAACATCGTGAATTAAACCCTCCAAATGTTGGTTTCGGAAATCCATGCCAGCGCCTGCTCGACATCCGATGCAAGCACGTTGACATGACCCATTTTCCGTTTATGTTTGGCTTCATGTTTCCCATATAAATGAATTTTAGGCGCTACGCCCAAACGTTCCGCATTCTCATCTTGCTTAGCAATCAATTCCAGCAGCGGCTCGACGTGCTCGCCGAGCACGTTCACCATAACAACCGGCGTCAGAAGCGCCGTGTCGCCAAGCGGCAGCCCGCATACGGCGCGCACATGCTGCTCGAACTGCGATGTCCGGCATGCTTCCATCGTGTAATGGCCGCTGTTATGCGGACGCGGCGCAAGTTCATTGACGAACAGCTCGCCGTCTTCCGTCAAGAACAGCTCCACCGCGATCAAGCCAACCGCTCCGAGCCCTTCAGCGATTCGGGCAGCAAGCCGCTCCGCTTCCCGCTGAAGTTCTTCATCGATGCGTGCAGGCACGATCGACAGATGCAGGATATTATCGACGTGGATGTTCTCTGCCGCCGGGAACGTGCGAATCTCTCCCTGAGGGCTTCTTGCCGCAATGACCGACAGCTCCTTCCGGAAGCGAATGAACTGCTCCAGCACCAGCTCGGTGCCGGCACGATTCAGCGTTTCGAACGCTTCGTCGATTTCGGCTTCGCTGCGGATGACCCATTGGCCTTTGCCGTCATAGCCGCCCATAGCGGTCTTCAGCACGCAAGGCAGGCCGAATCGGCCTACTGCTTCGCGAAGCTCATCTGCGCTTCGCACTTCTGCATAAGGCGCAACCTTCACGCCCGCCGCTTCAATCGCTCGCTTCTCACGAAGCCGATGCTGCGTCGTATAGAGCAGCTCGCTGCCTTGCGGCACGTACGATTCCTCCATCAGCATAGCCGCAACGCCGGCATCGACGTTCTCGAACTCATACGTGATGACATCGGAGCGCTCCGCCAGTTCGCGGGCCGCATCGCGATTGTCATACGCGGCTACGATTTGACCGGCCACTTGTCCGGTAGGCGCATCCGGCGTAGGATCCAGTGCCACGAACCGATATCCCATGGCGCTGCCTGCATTCGCCATCATTCGGCCAAGCTGGCCGCCGCCCAGAATGCCAACCGTCGCTCCAGGCAAAATCACCTTCACGTCTTTACCCGCCAAACCGCTGCTCATAGCGTTTCACTGCTTTCGAGCACTTCCTGCTCAATCCGTTCGCGGCGCGCAAGCACGCGGGCTTGTACATCCGGATCGAATGCGCCAAGCATCTGTGCGGCAAGCAAGCCCGCGTTCGTGCCGCCGGCGTTGCCGATCGCAACCGTTGCAACCGGAATGCCGCCCGGCATCTGCACGATGGATAGCAGCGAATCAAGTCCGTTCAAATTCGAAGACTTCACAGGCACGCCAATAACCGGCAGAATCGTCTTCGCAGCGACCATGCCGGGCAAATGTGCAGCTCCGCCAGCACCCGCGATAATAACCTTCAAGCCGCGTTCTACTGCCGTTTCTGCGTATTGGAACATAAGGTCCGGTGTCCGGTGAGCCGAAACAACCTTCTTCTCATAAGGGATTTGTAACTCGTCCAGAACGTCACAGGCTAGCTTCATAGTCTCCCAGTCTGACTTACTGCCCATGATGACGCCGACTTTTGCTGACATTTGCTTATAACCACCTTTGTCTGATGAAGGAATCGGATTACTGTACAAGCCACAAAAAAAGTCCCTCAGCACAGGCTCCACAACATGGATGGCTTCGGGACTTACAAGTCCAGCAGAGAAGATGTAGCTCTACGTCGCCCTGTCAAACCAGTAGACAGGAACGGCAATAGACAACATCAGGCTGCCCCGTCAAGGCGGCAACCTGGTTCTTCAACTGCATGGGCTCGTAGTCCGAAAATTAAGGTTCTCGGGTAGATACTCTCGGGCCTGATCCCCAAGGATATACGAGTCTTGCATGGCAAGTATTTATTCGTTTTTCGCTATCCCTAGTTTATCAATCCTGACGCAGAATGTCAACGAAAAAACACGAACATTAAATTCAAATAAACTTCATAAAGTTCGTGTTTTACCTAGTTTTTGCAATATTCACGAATTGTTTTGAACATTTTGTGATCTTGTTGGTTATTCAGACCATCGCCGTCCTCATACTCTCATCCCGCTTTCCTACAAAAACCGACAAATATCGCAGCCTTTTTAAGTCGATAAGCCGCCTAAAACCCGCCTCGCGGACGCACAAAAAATCCATTGACTCACGAGTCAATGCGGGATTACAATCACATTGACTCATCAGTCAACGCAATTCATTAACCTGTTAAACGATAGGAGGCTCCAAGCGTGAAATCAATCGTCGAACTTCGTCAGTTGACGAAAACGTACGGCAAGAGCCGCGGCATATCCGATGTATCCTTTGCGATCGGAGAAGGCGAGGTGTTTGGGTTCATCGGACCAAACGGAGCCGGCAAGAGTACCACCATCCGAACGCTGCTTAACTTCGTCTTCCCAACCTCGGGCAGCGCCTCGATTCTGGGAATGGACATCGTGAAGGATGCCAAGGCCATCCGCCGCCAAGTCGGTTATTTGCCTTCGGAAGTATTTTATTATGACGATATGAAGGTTATCGATCTGCTCAAGTATTCAGCGGCTTTCTACGGCCAATCGGAATCGAAGCGGATCGCGGAGCTGGCCGAGCGGCTTGACCTGGATCTCTCCCGCAAGATTGAAGATCTCTCCTTCGGCAATCGCAAGAAGGTCGGCATCGTGCAAGCACTGGTGCACAGACCGAAGCTGCTCATCCTGGATGAGCCGACAGGCGGCCTCGACCCTCTTATGCAGCATACGTTCTTCGAGCTGCTCGCGGAAGAGCGCGGGAATGGCACGACCATCTTCTTCTCTTCCCACATTCTGAGCGAGGTGCAGAAGATGTGCGACCGGGTCGCCATTATCAAAGAGGGAGCGCTTATTAAAGTGGAATCCGTCGAGCAGCTGCTGAAGAACAACCTGAAGAATATTACCCTGACTGCAAACCACCCTGAATCCATCGGCCTGCCGCAATTAAGCGGCATCATTAAGCAAGAAACGAGCGGATCCCATGTGAAGCTGCTGTATGGCGGCGATATGAAAGCACTCATTCAAGCCTTGGCGGATTGCGCCTTCACGGATATTTTGATTGAGGAGCCTTCGCTTGAGGAAGTATTCATTCATTATTATGAGAAAGAATAAGGAGGCCGAATTATGCTTCTCAGAAGAGAATTCAAACGGAATCTTCGGGGATTGATCATATGGAGTATTATTATGGCCGGTATCATCCTCTTATATTTAAGCATTTACCCGGAATTCGCGAAACAGCAAGAAGGGCTGGACGATATGATGAGCACCCTTCCCGACGCGATGAAGAAAGCTTTTGGCATGGATCGGCTGAATTTGAGCTCCTTGCTCGGATTTTATGGCATCGAGATCCACTTGATGACGACCTTGCTGGGCAGTATTTTCGCATCCTTATTGGCTTCCAATATTGTAGTGAAGGAGCAGCATGAGAAGACGATCGAATTTCTGCTCTCAAGGCCGATTACGAGATCGCAGATCATCACGCAGAAGCTTGCTACCGTTGCCATCAACATCCTGCTCTTTAACGTAGTCATTGTCGCTGCCAGCCTGCTTGGATTTCAATTCTCGAAGGACAACGATGTTGAACTGTCTACATTCTTCCTGCTGGAATCGGCCGTCCTGCTCATGCATCTGACTTTCGCAAGCGTCTCCTTCTTGTTCTCGACGATATTGAGAAGGAACCGTTCTGTCGTGTCCCTGTCGCTCGGGCTTGTGTTCATTACGTATTTCTTCAGCATTATCTCGGGCGTCTCCGACCATTTCACTTGGTTCAAATACATGAGTCCCTTTAAGTATGCCGAAGCAGCAGCCATCATTACCGATCGGCATTTCGATCCGCTGTACATCACCATTATGGCCGTCGTTATCGTCTGTTGCGCCTTGTCCGCTTATTGGTATTATAGTAGAAAAGACATCACCGTTTAGCGGTCTTGAACAGAACTGAGGTGTTATGCCGTGTACCCCGCATTCGCGAAGCTTCCTGAAGAGAAACAGGAGCTCATCATGACGATTTGTATCGAGGAGTTTGCCAAGAACGGCTACACAAACACCTCCACGGATACGATTACGGCGAGAGCCGGTATTTCGAAAGGGATTTTATTTCATTATTTCAAAAGCAAAAAGAATCTCTACCTCGCCGTGGTCCAGCATGCGATGGATGTGTTGGTGGAGAAAACCGTTACCGCGGTGGAAGCGATCGGCGCAGTCGATTTCTTCGAGCATATCAAGGAGATCGTGCTGGCGAAGCAGCGCGTGACCTTGCACTATTTTCACGAAACCGAGCTTGTGCAGCGTGTCATCAGCCATCCCCCGAAGACCGTGGAGGCCGAGATCGAGAAGCTGATCGAAGCGTATCAGAAGACGTTCACGACGCCTGCCATGCTAAGGTCCATCTATAAAGCCGAGCTTCTGGACGCCGCGCCGCTGCGGGATGGGCTGGACGCCGATGCGGTTTTCAACCACGTCACCTTCGTCTTGAATGCCCTGTCGAACAAATATTTGCAGCTTCATAAGACCCACTCTCTCGCTCCCGTTATTATTGAGAAGAAGCTTATTGAAGAAATTGATACGTTTATCGATATGATTAAATTCGGGGTTTACCGACAATCTTCATAATGAGGACAACAAAAAGAGGACAGCGCAGATTGGCGCTGTCCTCTTCTTGATTTCTATTAGCCTTGGCTTCCGATAAACGCGTAGCGTGCAACGATAAGAATCGCAAGCACCCACATGAGCCAGTGCACTTTGTAGCCGCCTTTTTTGCCGGCAAGATTAGCTGTTGTTGCAAGTACGACGTACGACACGATACCGAAGGAAATCCCGTTCGCGATGTTGTACGTGAAAGGCATCATTGCGACTGTCAAGAAGGATGGAATCGCGTAAACCATGTCTTGGAAGTCGATTTCTTTGATCGATTGCACCATCAGTACGCCTACGATGATCAGTGCCGCTGCCGTTGCAGAGCCCGGGATCAACGAGATGAGCGGCCACAGGAACAAGGCTGCCAAGAAGGCAACACCCGTTGTTACCGCAGTAAGACCCGTACGTCCGCCTTGCGCGATACCCGCGGAGCTTTCAACGAATGCCGTTACCGTACTCGTACCGAGCATTGCGCCGCCGCTTACTCCGACCGCATCCACAAGCATTGCTTTACCGACAAGCTTCTTGCCCTTCTCAGGGTCTTTCATGTAGCCTGCGCGGTTCGCCGTGCCAACAAGCGTTCCGAATGTATCGAACAATTCCACGAATGTGAACGTTGCGATAATGGAGATCAAGCCGGTATCCATAACACCTTTGAAGTCGAAGTCCCAGAAGTTGCCTTTGCTGAAATCAGGGCTCCACGATTGACCTTTGAGGCCTTCCGATACGTTCACGTCACCGGTCAGAATCGCGATGATCGTAACGCCCAGAATACCGAACAGAATCGCGCCCGGTACGCGCAGCACCATCAGAATCGCGATCAGCAATACGCCGATCAACGTCAGGTACACGCTGGAATTCTCCAGGCTGCCCATGTGGAACACGGACTCGAAGCCCAGAACATCTGTGAATACGCCTTTCGGAATATCCGTAACCGTGTTCTCAACGCCGATCGTCATAATTCCGCTGTTTTTCAAGCCGATGATCGTGATGAAGAGTCCAATACCTACTGTAATCGCATGCTTCAAGCTGTCAGGAATCGCTACAATCAGCAGCTGACGAACTTGCGTAATCGTCAGGATGAAGAATACGATACCCGAGATAAATACAGCCGTTAGTGCCATTGAAGGCGAAATCGGTGTGTCTGTCGCTTTGGAAGCAAGCACCGTTGCCGCGAAGTACGCGTTAAGACCCATACCCGGCGCGAGCGCAACCGGGAAGTTCGCAAACAATCCCATCGCAATCGTGAAAATACCGCCGGCTAATGCCGTTGCCAAAAATACCGAATACCCATCAAGTCCTGCAGTTCCGAGAATACCCGGATTGACGGCCAAAATGTAAGCCATCGTCATGAAAGTCGTAAGGCCCGCCATAATCTCTGTCCTTACATTTGTTCCGTGTTCCTTCAACCGAAAGAAACTACCCATTTTTCAAAAACCCTCCCCAAAAAATGTTTCAGAACAAACAAGAACCCAGAAAAAAAATGCCGATGTTGTCGGCATTTCTCCCTAGGTTCCACGCAAAACAAGACAAGAAGGCGCGACTTGACCCATCAGCGCCTTGCTTCTGTCTTGCTTCTCGTAGACAGGTCATTTACGGTGACCTCGTAGAGACTCTCAAGCCGATTCTTGAGATTATACGAAAAGATATGCTGTTTCTGTTTGTATTGATCTGTGAACATTTTAGCGAGGAAATCCTGAGCCTGTCAATGGGAAACGTTTGCAAATTAGGTAATTGTCCTTATAAAGTGAAAAAGCGCCTTCCTCGGCGCTTTCCCACATGATTCTGCTCGTCCACTGCGATACTAATGAAATCGTCTCATCAACTGCTTGATCGCTGCCGACATTTTCTCTTTATTTCGTTTTTCCAAATCCGCTTTTTCAAGTGCAAGCAGCCCTATGCTGTATCCAAGAATACCAAGAGAAGAGGAAATTTTCGCGAGATCGTCAGCTGTTATCTTCTTTTGCTCCGGCATTAGCGCAACGCTCCTTCTTTCCGGATGATTCTTATAATTCCTGTTTCTCGGTTCTCGCTTTCAACACTGCAAGCAACCCGACTAGATCCCCGACAACCAGAATGATCGCCGCCCACAAAGCAAGGTCGTCAGCAGATAATTCGTTCCACTCATCTTTGGTCGTTGTTGCTCTCGCCATTTGGATTACCCCTTGTTTCGTTAACTGCTAGTAGCCTATGCGCTAAGGGCATTAGCCGCGTAGGCTGCTGCCTTGGGGGGCGAAATTTTGTGAGGCGACTACCCATCCGCGATTAACGAGCCGCATCCACCTTCACTCGTCTGCCGCTCTCGAACGATCTAATTACCGCATCCGCGATCGCTAACGCGCGATATCCGGCAGCGGCATGAATCGGAGGCTGGTGCCCGGCCATGAACGCCGCCAGCATGGCATCCACATGTTTATCCATCGTTAGATGGAACTGACGATCGGCGTCATTGAAGTATCCCGCTTCCCAGGTTTCCCCGAGCTCGCTTCCCGAAGGATGGAACGTATACTTCTTGACCGTATCGTGAATGACGACACGTCCTTTGGTACCGTCGAGTTCCAGCCGATGCGCGTCCGGATACGCGTAGGACGAATCGTAAGTTCCAATGAGAGTGCCAACCGCGCCGCTGCTGAATTTCAATGCAAGGGCAAGGGTTCGAAAGCCCGCTTGGGTTAAGTCGGACATCTCCGCTGACACCGCTTCAATCGGGCCGCACAGATACTCCAGCATATCGAAGCCATGGCACTGCGTCTCGATGAGATTGGCATGCGGGTGAGTGCTTGCTCCCTCTCCGCCGAAGCGCCAGGATGCGAAAGTCAATTGCCCGAGCCGTCCCGCGTCGATCGCTTCGCGTGCCAGTTGAACCGGCTTAGCATACCGATGATTAAAGTTAATCGCAAAGAACAATCCTCGCTTGTCCGCTTCGTTCAACAGAATATCCGCTTCTCGCAAGGAAAAAACCAAGGGCTTTTCCACAAATAGCGGCACACCTGCCTGAATGATCTGAAGCGTCGTCTCGAAATGCCCCTGATTCGGCAAACATAGGCTGACCAAATCAGGCTGCTCCTTCTCCAGCATAAGGGCAAGATCCGTGTAAGCCGTAGTGTGAAACTGCTCAGCACGCTCCCTCGTTTTCTCCGAATTTCGCCCAACCAGCGCGCAGAAATCAACGTTCTCATGCGCGTCGAAAATTCTGGCATGCTGCCTTCCCCAACCGCCTGTGCCCACTAATGCTACTTTTACCTTTCGCTTAGCACTCATTGCTCGATAATCACCTTTCCGGTATCGCCCTGGAAGAACAGTTCATAGGCTTCTTGGATTCTGCTCTGCGGGAATCGATGCGTGATGATTTGCTGGAGGTAAGGCAAATTCGCCAAGAGCCGTTCATGATTATCCTGCAAATCCTTGTACTGGAAATACTCGCTGCCAAGCACTGTCCGCTCCGTCGCGATCAGGTCGCCGGAAACGTTCAAATGCAACTCTTCACCATGCCCTACACATACGAGTGCACCGGGCTTGTTCAGACAGTTTAGTGCAGTTTGGCGCGCCACTGTTCGGCCGCTTGTATCAACGGCCAGATCGACACCCTCGAACTGCATCGCATCGAGCCGCTCACGAACGCTCTCACGGCCAAGATATACCGGAATCGCCCCCATCCGCTCAGCCAATTGAAGGCGGTATTCGTTGAAATCCATGATAAATACTGGCGTTTCCGCACCAAGCAGCAATTTGATCATCGCCAGAACGCCAAGTCCGATTGGGCCGGCGCCGGCTATAACGGCTGATCCAATGTGCGGAAGCACTTGAAGGCCGCGGTTGACGGCATGTCCGCCCGTTCCCATAATATCCAGCAGCATTGTCGCTTCGGCCATCGGGATGGAGGGATCCATTTCAAAAAAGACATTTTCGTTCACCAGCATGTAAGGTGCATAACCGCCATCATGCGAGAACCCGTAATCCGCACGTTTGCTCAGACACAAGTTGGAGAAGCCGGACTTGCAATTCCGGCATGATCCGCAGAAATCCATCAGGAAAACAACGCCATGCGCGCCTTCGCGCACCGCTGTCCCCTCTCCCGCGGCAATAACGATGCCGGCTGCCTCATGACCCGGCACGACGCGTGTTCCATGCTCGAACTGTCCGCGGTCTGACCCGCACAAGGCGTTCGCTTTCACCTTCAGGAGCAATTGCCCGGGACCGGGCACCGGAATTTCTTTTTTCCCGTATTCGATTCGTCCTCCACCTGCAAAGATAGGGACCGTCATCGTGCCAATTGCGCTTGTGTTTTCCATTGTCAAATCTCCTCCTCTAGGCCGCAAAAGTTATCGTGTATATACGAATAATGATATAATAACGAACGAGATTTGCCTGACAGGAATCAATGATCTTCTTGTCAAAAACACTTATTCCTACAAGCAGATGAAAGGATGAAAGGATAACCAAGATGGCAATAATGGACAATCTCATGAGGAACCACATCTCTCCTCATGTTCGGCTTTGCTACACGTTCGAACGTTCTGACTTCTTTCAAGGGCCGCGTCGGCTGCTCGACTATCTGTTTCTGTATTTGGAAAAGGGGCGCTACGTGCTGACGATCGAGGGGAAGGAGTACGAGCTGCTTGAGGGGGAATTTGCACTAATCCAACCCGGTTTGCTGTTTACAACACGCGGTTACGGCGAGTGCGTTGTCCCGAATGCTCATCTGGATTTCTTCTACAATTCGCTGCGCGAGCAGAGCTTCGTCACCACGCCCGGATTGACGAACTTGAGCCACTACGCCGACCTGTTGCAGCCACGGCTTGACGAGCTGGGACTGTCCCAACTTCCGCCGATCATCGCTCCCGAGAACCCGAAGAAACTGAAGCAAACCCTTCAGCAGATGATTGACTGCTACAAAAATCACGACATCGTGAGTACGATCAAGGTGCAGCAATTGGCATTGGAACTGCTGGTACAACTTATCGGCAGCAGCGGACGCCAAAGTCCGTCCACCGATTATTACGAGCATCGTTTCCGAGCGCGCATGGAAGCTTATTTATCCTCCAACCTGTCGGCACCTCTAAGCATCGCTGCAATGGCACAGCATATCGGCTATTCCGAATCCCATTTCTGCCTTATGTTCAAGCAGATCTTCGGCGAACCGCCGCACAGCTACCTCATCGGATTGCGAATCGGCAAAGCAAAAGAGCTGCTGAGCACCACCGAACTGCATCTCGAGGTCATCGCCGAATATTGCGGCTTCGCCAACGCCTCGCATTTCTCCAAAGCTTTTAAACAAATTACCGCGCTAACGCCGAGCGGGTATCGGCAGAGCTCGGAGGAGCAGGATGGGAGTTGATTCGTACACAACACAACATAAAAAGCCTCAATCCCCGCATTGGGCGGAAATTGAGGCTTTTTTGATCACGTGACAAACCGGCTATTCCCCATTCACACAGAGCTCTTGTCTTAGAAGAATGTTAAGCTTCTCCGGGGGATTGCAATGCGGATGATTCATGAAAATCTCATGGATTTTCCCTTTGACTTGATACCCTTCTTCAGCAACTCCATCCACTAATGCGCGTACCGAAGATTCGATTTGATCGTAGCTTCCCGTATGTAATAACTGCGCGCAATAGCGCTTGGGTGCAGCCGTCAAAGAAAGTTCAAAGTCGAAACGTTCAAGCTTATTCTTCAGCTCCCGGACGGTGACGTGAAATAAATCGTAGCTGATATAATCCGGAACCCACATCATTGCTGTAAAGTCCGTTTCCTCTTCTCGCGCTGTTCCCCACGCCATTTCGATCGGCATTCTACTGAAATTTTTCCCCAGCTCCCGCACCGTGTGATACTTGACCCGATTGATGAACCGGCCTATCGTCCAAACTTCTTTATACTCATGCATCTTGTAGATATCACGATTTCCGTATCCCGAAGCAATCAAGTATTGCATCTGGGGGATATGATAATAATGGATGGCCTTGTCCCTCAACGAATAGTACGCTTTGTTGGATCTTCTGACATCTTCTCTTACCACTTCAGATCTGGGAATCATGCTAACAGACAACCCCTTTACATGTAGTTGTAATCGAATCGTACAGGTTATGTTCTTGATTACTTTCCTTTTAGCGAATTCGTAATCTTCGCCTTGGCCTTCAGCTCTGTCAGCCATGTAAAGGATAGTTCTTGAACCTTCTGACTGATGAGCTGTTCCTTAATTTCATCTTGTTTCTCTGCAAGTGTCGCTGCCTTCGCTGCCTTATGGTCGGTTACTTTGATGATATGATAACCATACTCCGACTTGATCGGTTCACTAAGCTCGCCAACTTTAAGCGAGAACGCTGCATTTTCAAACGCAGGGACCATGGTGCCCTTGCTGAAGTAGCCAAGATCGCCGCCAGCGGCACCACTGCCTACGTCAGTTGATTTTTCTTTCGCCAGCTTCGCAAAATCCGCCCCTGCCTTCAACTGCTTTAGGATTTCATCAGCTTCTGCTTTCGTTGCGACTAAGATATGCGATGCTTTGACCTGCTCAGGTACATCGAATTCAGCTCTATTTGCTTCGAAAAATTGTTTTACATCCGCGTCAGTCACTTTCACGCTCGGTTCAATGATCTTCCGAATGCGAAGCTGCATCGGTGTTTGCTTCTTCAAATCTTCGAGGGTCATGCCCGCTTGCTGCAGGGCATTTTCAAATTCCGCTTCAGACGGGAAACGCTTCTTGATTTTGGCTATTTCCGCATCCACATCCTTGTCGCTGATTACGATCCCTTTTTTAGCCGCCTCTTGCTTAATAAGCTCGTCTTGAATCAGGTTGTCCAACGTTTGCGCCCCGCCTACTGCAATCATCGCTGTGTACAGCTGGTTCCTCGTAATCGATACGCCATTAACGGAACCAATCGCTTCATTGCCGGCATCGCCTAATGGAGACTTCTCGGGCTTGCTCGTAATCATGACTGAATTCGATGAGGCATTGTAGTTGACCGTGGCACCCAGCATTTCAGCCGCGGACCGAATAGGTACGTAAGTAACCCCCTTAATGGATACCGGTTCTACCGTTGATTTCTTACCATTTACGACCAAACTCATTTTTGTTGCTGCGTACGCTCCCGCACCAGCCGCTAACGTCATACCCACTACGATCAGTGCTGTGATTCCCACTCTACGAGATAGGATGCTGCTTTTCGTTTTGCTCACCGAATAAACCTCCCGCCGGAATAATTCCGATAACTTTGAATGGATTGCATACTAGGATTCTATATCATTGCTTTGGATATATAAACCATTCCGATCAGAAGACTACTTTAGTCATTACAAAAACTCCCTTCTATCCGCGAAATATCGCAAATAGAAGGGAGCCCTTTGTAGTTCTATCCTATTCCCACTCGATCGTAGCCGGCGGCTTCGAAGTTACGTCGTAAACGATACGGTTTACGTTGTCGACTTCGTTGACGATACGAACCGAGATTTTCTCAAGTACGTCCCAAGGGATACGTGCCCAGTCTGCTGTCATGCCGTCGATGGAAGTTACGGCGCGGATACCGACCGTGTACGAATACGTACGCGCATCGCCCATAACGCCAACGCTCTTCATGTTCGGCAATGCTGTGAAATACTGCCAAATTTCGCGGTCAAGACCTGCTTTGGCAATCTCATCACGCAGAATCGCATCGGAATCGCGAACGATCTTCAGCTTTTCTTCCGTTACTTCGCCAAGCACGCGGATCGCAAGACCCGGACCCGGGAACGGCTGACGCCATACGATTGCTTCGGGCAGACCGCATTCTTCGCCGACTTTACGAACCTCGTCCTTGAACAACGTTTTAAGCGGTTCAACGAGCTTGAATTTAATATCTTCAGGCAAGCCGCCGACATTGTGATGCGACTTGATGGTTTGTGCAGTAGCCGTACCGCTCTCCACGATATCCGTGTACAGCGTGCCTTGTGCCAAGAATTCGAAATCGTCGAATTTCGCGGACTCCTCTTGGAACACGTAAATGAACTCGTTGCCGATGATTTTACGCTTCTGCTCCGGATCGTCTACGCCTTTCAGCTTGCCCATGAAACGCTCTTTGGCATCGATTTTGACAACCTTCATATCGAACTTGCCTACGAACGTTTCCATAACGCCTTCCGCTTCGTCTTTACGCAGCAAGCCGTGATCGATGAACATACAAGTTAACTGGTCGCCGATTGCTTTGTGCAGCAGGATCGCTACAACGGAGGAATCCACGCCGCCGGACAATGCGCAAAGCACTTTGCCATTGCCCACTTGTGCACGGATATCGCGGATCGTGTCATCAATAAACGTAGTCATGCTCCAGTTGCCTTCGCAGCCGCACACGTTGTAGAGGAAGTTGCGAATCATTTCGTTCCCTTGTACGGAGTGACGTACTTCCGGGTGGAACTGTACGGCAAAAATTTTGCGATCCGGGTTACTCATCGCCGCGATTGGCGCATGGTCCGTGCTCGCATCAACGCGGAAGCCTGTCGGCAATTCCACAACGTGGTCGCCGTGGCTCATCCATACCGTCTGATTGCTGTCCAGATCCTTCACGAGCTCGCTGCCCGCGATGAATTCCACATCAGCTTTACCGTATTCGCGTTTGCCTGCACGCTCAACTTTACCGTCAAGTTGGTGCGCGATCAGCTGCATGCCGTAGCAGATACCGAAGATCGGCAATCCCAGATCATAAATCGCAGGATCTACAAGCGGCGATTTCTCTTCATACACACTAGCGGGTCCTCCCGAGAACACGATGCCTTTCGGCTGCAGCTCGCGGATCCGTTCCACCGAAGTATTGTATGGCAGCAATTCGCTGTACACGCCTAAATCCCGGATACGTCTTGCAATTAACTGGTTGTACTGTCCGCCGAAATCGAGGACGACGATCATTTCATTTGGCTTGTCCACTTTTTTAAAGCCTCCCTCAAATCATTGTGTCAATTATATATAGGCGCTTAGTGACAGTCAAGGCGAATGGGGGCAATGCGATGAGGATATGGTGAACAGTTGCGCCGCCGTATGGGCGGAGCACGAGACGAGCGAGCGAAGTCGGCTTAGTTGGCGGAAATTGGGTGCGGTTTATAAGGCATGAAGTGCGGTCGTGGAGCTTCTTGGTGCGGTATTGAGCGATGTGCGGCGAGGGAGCTTCTTTATGCGGAATTGAGCGATATGTGGTTAGGGAGCTTCTTTATATGGAATTGAGCGATGTGGCGAGGGAGCTTCTTTATGCGGAATTGAACGATGTGTGGCGAGGTAGATCTCGGGGAGGGCCAGAGCTTGTAATGTAACTTACTAACTTCACCTCTCTTCAGCTCAATTGTCCACCTCTACAGTAGCCGGGTGAAATAATGGGTAAAATTACCTTTATAAGCGCGGTGGGTTGTATTCTAACGGTTGCCATAGCGCTTATTCGGTCTTTTTTAGCCTCCTATTTTCTCTAACGGTTGCCAGGAGACCTTATTTGGCCTATATGAGTGGAAAACACACCTAAATCGCGAAATAGCCTCTCTGGCAACCGTTAGAATTTCGGAACGCCATAAAATGGGGGATTAGACGCGCTGGCAACCGTTAGAATTCGGAAGTGGCTTCTCGACAGCCAGTAGGTCTCTAAGTGAGCTACTTTGTACAACATTGAACGGTTCCCGCCAATGCTGATCTCTGGGAGGAGAGCTACTTTCTGCGAAATCCCGCGTTTTCGGCGAATGTAGGTCTCTGGGTGAGCTACTTTAAGGGAAATGCGTGCGTTGTGTGGCGATGTAGATCTCTAGGCGAGCTACTTTAAGCGAAATCCCGCGTTCGGCGAATGTGGATCACTGGGAGAGCTACTTTAAGAGAAAACGTGCGTTTCCCGCCACTGTGGATCTCAAGGTGAGCTACATGAGCAGCGTCCAACTAAAAAAACCGAGCCGCCTCACAGGCGGCTCGGTTCTGCTTTCTTCACACGATGGATCTACTCTTGCTCCGTCGTTGCTGCAACTGCTGTTGTTGCGGCTGCGATGGATTGGTTTGTTTTGTTTTTGGCCAGCTTCAGGTAGCCGTAGACGTTCTGGAATTCGCTGTCGTTCACGAAACGAAGGCGAACGGACCCAGCCTCCTCGTTAATGTACTCGCGCAGTGCGGAAGCTCCGCCGCCGAGGACATAGAAGCACTGGATGTCCGGGTTCTTTTTCCACCGCTTCAGAATCAGATCAAGCACCTTATTAGCAGCACGGTTGAAGTAGTTGTCCACGATCGGCTGAATATCCGCCTGACCTTCGCCAATGCGCTGGATGGTGTAGTCCCGGTTCTTGATGCGCTGAATCAGCTTCGTGCGGCTTGGGAACCGGTGGCCAAACTGGTCTTCGACGTCACGGATTATATTGTCGAGGTAGCCCGCAAGGCCGAATTGCTCGCCTGTGCTGAACTGGTTGTCGATGCTCATCCGTTTAATGACCGGGAAATCCGTCGTGAGCGCGCCCATTTCGCAAATCCCGATGCAGCCGTAGTACAGCTCTTCGTTCTTCACCGTTAGGTTGTCGTGTGTCGCCATGTGGAACAGCGCTGCAGCGCCTTCAATGGAAACAACCGCACGCTTGATAATGACGCGAATGGAACGGCCGCGAAGCTTCGGCGTGGAAAGGAATGTCACCTCATGTTCGCCTACAAGGCGCTCCTCGAACGTTTTGTGAAAACCTGCATATGTACGTACCGGCAAACCCGTTCCCACGATATACTCTACCGCTTGCGTCGTTTGTCCCTCTACCGGCTCATAAGTTTGACTAGTCAGCCCCGCATAGGCCAGCGCCGTCAGCGCCACGATCAACGCTTGATCGCTGGTTGCTTTGTTATCGGTCTCTTCGAGCTCCGAAATATCCTGATCTTCCATCGCCAGCAAGCCTACGAAGTAGCGCTGGTTGTTTTTCTTGAGTTTAGGGCTGTATACCCGTACGTCCAGTGCTTTTAGCGGTGAATCCTCGTCTTGAAAAATATGGCGCTCATAGCCCGGGGAGAGAATGCTTGGCACTACAATCGGCTCTGACGCTCCATCAATTACCAGTTTTACACTATCGTTTCCTACGTCAATACCTGCAATTTTAATCACAAGAGTGCCTCCGTTCATTGTCATAGCCTATTTCCGCTGTTTAAGGTGAACCAATTCGCTATATTGCGACAAAATCCTTTTTTATCACTCTTTTTTCCCCATGTATAAGTTTTTGCTATCAATCTGCCGAAATAGTTCGGTGTGTATGTTTTTTGCTGTGTCTTAGGACGCATAGAAACGGAAAGTCCAACAAAAAACTGTAGGAGGTAAGCATGAAACTTTTACCGCGCAACACCCATTTCACCTTTCTTGTCTTACCAGACGGCAGCAAGCCAGCGCTGCGGTTTCGGGTTTCTACCGCCCTATTACTGGTGATCCCCATCCTTATCTCCTTGCTGATTGTTATAGCATCAACGCTATACCTACTTCATGAACGTAACAGCCATCAGCTGGAACTGCTTCAACTGCAGCTCGCTTCGGAATCCGACGCCCATCAAGATCAACTGGCAGACAAAGAAGCAATCATTGTTAAGCTGCAAACCGATCTGGTTCAATTGGCCCAACAGGCCGATGCCGTAGATGCCCGAATGGAAGAGCTGAGCAAGCTGGAATCCGATATGAAATCGCTCGTAGGGCTCTCGTCGGACAAGACAGCTAAAGAAACAGACGGTGACGGCGTTGGGGGCGAGCAGTTGGATGCAACCGATGCGGATATCCGGGAGCTCGCAGAGCAGACCAAATCGTTCTATACTTCTATCGGCGGCGAAATCAGCGAATTGAAGAACAGACTGACCTCCACCCGCAAAGAGGTGCAAAAAAAGAAGCAAGTCCTCCGATTGACGCCTACCTATTGGCCAACGGAGTCGGAGCGCATTACCTCTTTGTTCGGGGTCCGAATTGATCCTTTCACGAATCATCCGGGCGTACATAAAGGCATGGACATTGCCGGCAAAACAGGCGACTCTATCTTCGCGGCAGCAGATGGCTACGTGCAAGATACCGGATATATGACGGAACGCGGGAATTACATTGTCGTCTCCCACAAGAACGGCATTGCTACAAAATATATGCATTTGAACAAGGTACTGGCGCAAGAAGGAGAGCGCGTAGAGCAAGGTGATCTTATCGGTTTGCTGGGCTCAACGGGCCGCAGCACAGGACCGCATCTTCATTTTGAAGTGATGAAGTATGGGGTGTCTGTCGATCCAAAACCATATTTAAAAATGGGGATAAAGGGGATACCAACTGATGTTCAATTGGAAAAGAGACAAGATTAGCGCCAAGCTGACCGATACGTTCATCGGGGAAGGTACGATTGTTGAAGGCACGATCCGATCTGCGGGCGGCGTCCGTTTGGAAGGACAGCTGCGCGGAGATATATCCTGCGATGGCGATGTCGTCGTGGGCGAAAGCGGTTTTGCCATATCCAATATTACGGCCCGCAATGTTATTCTAGCAGGACAAGTTACGGGCAATGTTCATATCACGGGCAAACTGACCATCTCCGCAACGGGCAAACTATATGGCGATATGACTGCCGCTACGTTGACGATTGAAGACGGCGGTCTGTTCCAAGGAAAAAGTACCATGGATCACGACGAGCCTGCAGTCAACCCTGTAGATCGAAGAAGCGGAATCGAACGTCGCAGCGGAAACAGCGGCAACTACACGGGCGTCGAGCGCCGCAGCGGATATGACCGCAGAGATATGGTGGTTGGTGAAGACGGCGCTGTTGTATGGGCCGCTCCGAAGAAAATCAGCTACCGTGCGATCGATAAGACCAGCGAAACGGATGAGACATCTGGTAACGATAGCAGCGGGATTGAAGGTAAATTAGGAGAAGAGCGTGCTGCCTCAAGCAATGATTCCTTGAATCGCGATCCGCTTCGGGAAAGCGGAAAAGCTTTTATCAGCAGCATCAGTGGGGGCAGCAAACCGACAAGTGCGGCTGTTGATACGTCGTTGGCAGACAGGGATGCGGGTAGAGGCGATGACCGGACAAATCGGGATGCGCAGAAAGACAAAGAAGTGTTTAATCAAGTCATTAGCCGAATCACTCAAGGTGTAAATGAGGCGGAGCGTGCTGCTTTGAGCGGTGTGATTTTGCCGGAAGCCGTCAAAGTTGCCGTTACTCTGGGTCAAAGTGAGGTCGCGGCCGGATCGGAATTCGTGAGTGAGCACTCGGAGCTGATGGATGAGAACTCGGTGAGTGCGGTCGATTTGGTGCTCGATGCCGGGAGCTTCGTGAGTGATAGTGTCGGTACGGTTGAAGAGGTACAGGCAGATCAAGTGAGTGCGGAGTGCTTCGAGGCGATCAGCGTGAATACTTCGATGGAGACGGCAAGTGAGAAAGCCAGTGTGGAGCGCTTCGAGGCTGATCGTGTACGTACGGAGGGCTCTGAGATGGATCGTGTAAGTATGGAGAGCTTCGAGGCGGACGATGTTAGTGGAGACTTGAGTGATCGTGTGATCGTGGATGTGAACGTGGACGGTGCTCAGGTTGGCGTTGAAGAGGCAGTCGCTCAAGCGGAAGCTGCGGCAGATGCCGCAAACGTGGATGAAGGTAGTACAGCTCAACCTAGCGTAGTGGCTGATTCTCCGGCCAAGGAGAATGCAGCTATTGCTGCTGCAACTAGAGATGTACCGGCGGCTGCGGCTATGAATGTTAAAAACAGTTCGGAGCCAATTAAACCTTCTGATAACGTGTATAGCTATGGCTTCGAGGAACGAGCGAATGGCAATGCTTCGACTAACGAGCCTGCACAACGCAGTGCGGAGGAAGCAGCGGCTTTGCTGAAGAACTGGTAAGCCGGCGCGCACTGGCGGGCGAGGTAGCGAAATGTTGCAGATTCTGCAACATATTGAGGTGTTAAAGCCATTAGTTGGTCAGATGTTGCGCTATATGCAACATTTTCAGCTTAACCAGCCCGTTGGGAGTCATTCCTGCCCAAAATGCTGCATTTCGGACAATAATTTGCTGTTTGAAGCATCGGGTGTAGGAATTTGTTGCATATTATGCAACATTTCTAGCGGGAGGTCAGAAAAAGAGGGCTCCAACCAACCACGCGGTTCGCGGAGGGGATTTCACTGTTCGAAACTCGCTTACCTTTGTTATGCAAAAAAACGGAAGGCTGGCTCACATGTGTATTCGTACACTTGTGAGCCAGCCTTCTTCTGTTTCATTAGGGCTGTCGCGCTTGTAAGCCGGCGACAAGCACGGTCATCTGCTGCAGCGTTGGCTGGTTATGCCAATGCGCGTCATAACGCGCCGCTTCATCCCAGCGCACAAATTCAGCGACCAGCTTCGCGGTTTCCGGCGGCAGGCCTGTCAGCGCCTCCGCCGCGAATTCGCGCGTGGTTCGGTGCAGCGGCTTCGCACCGCACCTGCTATACAGCTCGCGCCAGCAGGCGTCCGCGAGCTGGAGGAAGTGCCCGCGGGCCGCGGTTTGCCGGCCCGCTTGAAGCGCGCTGCCGTAGCGGCGCAGCGCGCTTCCGAACGCGAAGCGTTCGCTCTTGCGCCGCCGCGCGGCCGCCAAGGCGAGCCCGGCTGCGCCGGCGGCGCTCGCGGCTAGCGCGGCCATGGCCCACGGCTTCGCCGCCATGGCGCCTTGCGCCGCCTGCGCGAGGGCATGCGCCCCGCGCTGCGCGGCATCGGCGGCATGCTGCGCCGCCGCCTGCAGCTGCGCTGCCAAGCGCCCCGCCGCTGCGCGGGCGGCGCTGCTTGCGGCTTCGCCGCCGGACGCAGCCCCGGCTGCGCCAGCGGCCGCGTCAGGCTGCGCCCCATTGCCTGCCTCCCCGGCAGGCAACAGGGCTTCGCCGGCGGCACCGCTGCCCGGTGCCGCAAAACCCGGCGTCGGCTCAAACGGCAGCCAGCCGACACCCGGGAAAAACACCTCCACCCAAGCGTGCGCATCACTCGCACGCACGGTGTACAGCCCCGCTGCACCGCCGGCGGCGCGCTGGGCGGGCTCGCCAGGGGCAAACCCCTTCACATAACGCGCGGGGATGCCTTGCGTCCGCAGCATGACGGTCATCGCCGATGCAAAATGAACGCAGTACCCTTGCTGCTGCCGAAACAGAAAATCATCGACAAAGTCGGCTCCCTCAGCCGGAATCGTCGACTGCAGCGTGTACGCGTACCGGCTGCGCAAATACGTCGCGATCGCCTCCACCTGATCGTAGCGGCTCGCCGGATTCCCGGCATCCGCAATAACCTGCGAAGCCAGCTCGCCAACCTGCGCAGGCAATTCCTTAGGAAGCTGCGTATACGCATCCTCCAGGGCTACCGTCTCAACAAAAGCACGGGTCCCCGCTGCCTCCGTACCTTTTCCGTCTTCGCTAACCGCATTGTTCTCCGCACTACTCGCATTTCCCCCTGCACCTGCACTTGCACTTTCACCTACTCCTGCACCTGCCTCCGTACCTTTTCCTGCTGCCCCCGCACTACCCTCTTCATCACTTCCCACTTGCTCTCCGGCACTCCCCGCGCCACCCGCCACCGGCTCCACACTCGCCGACAGCTTTCTCAGCTCGTCCAGCGCCAGTTCGGGCAGCTCAGCCGCCACCGTATAACTGACCACTCGATCCTTCTCATCGATCGGATAGAGCGCTCCCGTTGCCGCATCGCGCCGGTAGCCAGCCGTTTCGCCGTCCAGCATCCGGATAGCGGTAATCTTCGCCTCCGCTCCGCCTGCCAGCAGCGGCCATCCGGCTGTCGGATGAACGGCGGTTATCGTTTGCACCAACAGACGCGCGTCTTCCTCCGCTTCGTAGGTCGAGACGTTCAGCGTGAGCCAATCGTGGACATTTTGCACCCAGCCTTTGCCGGTATAGTCGGATTTGCTTTCGGCACGCAAGTAGGTCGCTTCCTTCGAAGCTACGGTGAATAAGACCGAACGGTCCGGTGTTAACGATCCGCCAAGCACCTGATCATCGATCCCATACCCGGTTATGCCCGAGTCGCCTAATCCCTCGGCAGCCATCGCTTCCTCCGCTGTAGTAACGTGACTTTGTCGCCCCGCTCCCCCGCTCTGATGCTCCAGCAGCTTCTGCTGTCCCCAATCTACGGCTTCCGCAGCCCACAGGGCAGGCTCGTTTGGCGTTTGTCTCGCTAAGCTCCATACGGCGCCAATGCCTACTGCCAGTATGAGAACGACCATCCATGCTGAGCCGTTCCACCAAGGGAGCGACCAGCCTGCCATCTGATTGTTGCCATCCTCCCTCGCGCGGATGAACAGATTGGATCCGATTAAACGCTCCATCCGCGGCACCGTAACCAGCGCGCCGAGCAGCAATCCTTCCGCAAGCGCGCGCATCAGATTCGGAAACACCTGCAGACCCAAGAAACCATACAGCATCAGCAAATACACGACCGTCAGCGCGGCAAGCCCAAGCCCCCACTGCCTTAGCCATACTAAGGACTGCAGCGCCAGCGCCATCATCCCAAGCCCGCTGACTAGCAGCACCGTTCGCATTTCTCCGCTCAGCACGATTTTCCCCTGGAGCAATTGGCCTACATCATGGGTGAACGCATGCACTAACCCCGTCAGCGCATCCAGCCCCGAAGCATACTGCCCCTGAAACAGAATAAGCACCGTCCCCATCGTAATGATGCTATTGAGCACAATCGATAACCACGTCGGAGGCACAAAAAGACCGACAGCGAGAAACAGACCGACGGTCGCCAGCAGCGGCTCAACCTGATACAGCTCCGTATATTCCTTCAGCTGCGCAAGCGGGAGAAGCCATTCCACGATCAGCCCAAACAGCAGCAAGCTCGTTACGAGTCGGCGCGATCCCATTTGAAAAAAATCCAGCCCCGTCCGCTCTCGCTGCCGCCTCGACAGCTGCGCACCGCCGTTCCCGCCGTTCCCGCCGTTCCCGCTGTTAGCTGCTTGCTGTGCTGACATCCAAGGCGCCTCCTTCCTTGTTCGCAGTCATACTGAGTTCCGCCATCGCCGGCGCTTGTTTCCGGTAGGACAGCGGTACAGGCAGCGCCTTCACGCTGCAGTCCGTGCCTTGAAGCCGCGCGCGCCAATTCACTTCCGCCGGGGCCGCCTCGGTCTCTGCAAAAGAAAGCAGCAGCACCAGCTTCACGCCCCGCACAGCCGCGAGCTTGGCGCCGTAGAAGACATTTTCCGAGGCATTGGATTCCCTCGCTACAGCACCGGCACCTTTTGTACCCGCAGTCAGGCAAATCAGTGCAGAGCCCCGAGGCATTCCCGCCACAACGTCAGAGAGACACTGGGACATCGGCTTCCGAGGCGAAGTTCCCCACTGTAAGCGGGCAAGCTTCTCTTCCGCAGCCAGCAGCGTACTTCTCTCTCCCGCGCGCACGACAAGCTCCAATTCATCGGTGGTCAGCACGACAACGCTTTTGCCTTCCCGTACCGCCTGCCTCATCACAAGCACCGCACGTCCGACATGCGCATCGAACAGCCTCATGTCTGCGCCGTATGCGGATTTCGATGTATCGAGCAGCACAATGAGCTGACCAGCCTCTTCTGCATTGCTGATCCTCGTCTGCATCCCGAGCCCTCTGGCCATCGCTCGCCAATCGATTCGCCTAGGCGAATCGCCGGGGATATAGCTGCGCACATCCGGTCCCGCTCCGCCGCGGCTTGCACGCGCAGCAGCCGTTATCATCTGGCCGCCAAGCGACGCGATAGGCTGGCGCTCGCTGCTCTTCGCACTTGGCCGGAAACCCGGCAGGTCTGCAAAAGCTTCCCCAGCCGGCGCCATTGCATGAACAAGCAGACTTCCCGGACACTCCACTTCGATTTTGCGAACCGTCAAACCCAGCATATCCCCGGCCGATACTTGCAGCGGGTTGAATTTGAACTCCCCCCTGCGCAGTCCTCGGACCGAGTAACGAATGTGGAATACGCGTTTAAATCCGGGCAGAAAAGCATACTCCACCTTCAGTCCCTTCCCGGACTGGGCAGTACCCGGTACGATAGCTTCGCTCATCCCCAGCCACATGAAAGGCACGGGCCTGCTAAGCCGCAGCGTCAGCAGCACCTGCATATCTCCTCCGTCGTATAGTCCCTCAGCATCGACTATGGAGCGTTCGACCGTAATTTTCCCTACCGCCATATACGGCAAAATAATACAGCAAAACGCCACCGCCGCCGTAACCGTAGCAAGCAGCCACTCCACTGCGCCCCCTCGCGCATGAAGCGCCGCCATGCTGGCGCCAAGCAGCAGAATCAACACTGCGCGCGCCACGAAGCGACTGCGCAGCCTCACCCCTTCGCCCCATTCTAGGGGCGCTGCATTTTCAAGCCCTGCCTGGCCAGGTCCTGTCTGACTTTGCACCGGTCTTTGCCCTTGTCCTTGTCCTTGCACTGGTCCTTGCCCTTGTCCTTGTCCTTGTCCTTGACCTTGCCCTGTCTCAGCCAGCCCCGATTGCTCCGCCCGTTTCATCGCCGCCGCCCGCCATCGCCGGACGGAATCGGAATCGGCTGCGCAGACATAATGGCGCTAAGCACCGCGGCGGCGGTTTTCCCTCGCACCAACGCTTCATCGCGCACGAGCAGACGATGCGCAAGCACATGCTCCGCCGTTTGCTTCAAGTCATCCGGCACGACAAACCGCCGCCCGCTGATATAAGCCGTGGCCTGAGCTGCTCGCACCCAGTCCAGCGTTGCCCGCGGACTGGCGCCAAGCAGCAGATCCTGCGACGTTCTGGTCGCACTGACAATGTGAACCGCATAGGCCATCAGCGCCGGATGAACATGAACGGACAGCGCATCCCGCTGCATCCGCAGCCATTCCTCCGGGATGATGACCGGACGCAGCGATTCCGGCTGCAGCCGCTGCGCGGTTTTCCCCTCCAGCATCGCGATCTCATCCTCTGCTGCCGGGTAGCCGATCGACAACCGCATCATGAACCGATCAAGCTGCGCCTCAGGCAGCGGGTACGTGCCGTCGTCGCGCAGCGGATTTTGCGTAGCGAGCAGCATAAAAGGCTGCGGCAGCAATCGCGTCTCGCCATCTGCCGATACGCTCCGCTCTTCCATCGCTTCAAGCAGCGCGGACTGCGTGCGCGGCGGTGTCCGGTTGATTTCGTCGGCAAGCACGACGTTCGCCATCAGCGGCCCCTGCCGGAATACGAGCTCGCCTCGTTTGCCATCCCAAATCATACCGCCGACCACATCGGCAGGCTGCATATCTGAAGTAAACTGAATGCGGCGGAACTCGCCTCCCATCACGCGGGCAATGGCCCGCACGAGAAGGGTTTTGCCGACTCCCGGGACATCCTCCAGCAGCACATGCCCACCGGCCAGCAGACTGCTAAACACCTGCGTGACGACTTCTTTCTTGCCAAGCAGCACACTATTCACTCTAGCCATCATCAGCTGCAAGGATTGCTGGGCTGCCTCCGGCCACGCATCCTGCTGCAAACCCTTATCCCCCGACTCCGCCACTCTGCTGCCATACGGCTGCTCCGACATTTGTTTCGGTATCATTTGAGCTTCATCTCCTACTCTTCCAACCTATGAATTCCTCTAGTTGATAGTTTCGCCAGACTGCGCTCTCTTTACACCTTCCCTCAGGTTTCTATTTACACGGAACAGGGCAGGCTGTAGGATGATTTTTACATACGTGACGCTTTCCGTAAGATGATGTGATGGAGGGTTTGCCATGGATCCCATTATGATTGATTTTCCGAACGAATTTACGACGGACCGTTTGTTCATTCGCATGCCATTGCCGGGAGACGGCAAGGCTGTTCTTGAAGCTCTGAATGCCTCGATGAACGAGCTGAAGCCATGGATGAAATGGGCACAAGAGGAGCATTCGGAGTATGAGGCTGAACGAGGTATTCGCGAGGCTCACGTGAAGTTCTTGCAGCGGGACAATCTTCGCCTGCATGTGTTTCTTAAAGAATGCGGAACCTTCATCGCATCGGCAAGTTTGCATGGCTTGGACTGGGATGTGCGCAAGTTCGAGGTCGGGTATTGGATCGATAGCCGGTACGGCGGGCAAGGGTATATGATCGAAGCCGTCGAGGGAATCTGCAGCTTTGCCTTCGAGCAGCTGCAAGCACGGAGGTTGGAGATTCGCTGTGACACCCTCAACACCAGGAGCATGCTGATTCCGCAGCGGCTCGGCTTTGAGCTAGAAGGCATCATGCGGAACGAGGACCTCTCTGCTGATGGCAGCGAGTGGCGGGACACGTGTATTTTTGCGAAGATAAGGTAAACTATACCGCACCGCACGCGCCTCCCGGCACGCGGTGCCATCGCGGCACCCGGTGCTCGGTCACACTCTAGCGGCCAACCTCCGGTCACAGCTCGACTAGAGGTGAGCGATGCCTTTGCGTTCGACTTCCTAATTCCGGAGAGTTACCAGAGGAAGTACCTGCTGTCTTAGTTATCCTTATATTCATTTGTTTTCGCTTGTTTTCTTTTTACATGGCATGGTTGTACTCGGCTAATTGGTCTGTTTTGGTGAGACTTTCGGCTGAGGATGCGGCCCAATTGTAGGAGTTTAGGGGCTGAGAGTTCGCATTTGTGACTCTCGGCTTCTATTTCCGATGGGTTGGTGCTGAGCGTTCCTTGTACTTGAATGGATCCGCTAGACAGATGAGACGCGGACAACAACGTATCGGACCTATCAAGTGGTCAAATTTGTCCATTAGAACAAAAATAACGTACATTCACTGTTTTTAGGGTCACCAATGACCATTAGAATGCATACTTCACGGTTTTAACTGTCTTTTTCCTCGCTTATGGATACTAATGACCGCAAGAAAACTAAAATTACAATTAATCGATGTTAACGGTCACTAATGACCGTATGAAAAAATCTAACGAACCAGACAAATAAGCGCTGTACGGTTCGTTAGCCCATGACGCCTGCATGCCGCGATTAGCTAAAGTACCGCAAGAGGCGCGTTATTCGGGCGGATGTCTTACTCACGAGAAGCTACCGATCCATTCGGTTCGCTAGCGCATTCCCCGAGAGTCTAACGCAACGCGGATGCGCAGGGGCGTCATCTATCCGCCCAGTCGCCCCGCCCCCCGAAGCATACCGACCTACCAAAAAAGGGTTGTCCGGAAGCCAATCGGCTTCCGAACAACCCTTTTCTACGGCAAGCTACAGCGCCTGCGCTGCCTCGAGCACCTCTTGCACATGCCCCTTCACGCGCAGATTGCGCCACTCTCGTACCAGCTTGCCTTTCTCATTGATGAGGAAGGTCGAGCGAACGAGTCCCATATACTCTCTGCCGTACAGCTTCTTCATCTGCCACACGCCGTACAGCTCGCATACGCGATGCTCCGGGTCTGCCAGCAGCTCGTAAGGCAGCTCGTATTTCTCCGCAAACCGCTCATGCGTCTGAACATCGTCGATGCTAATGCCGAGCACAACCGTATTACATTCGCCGAAGGCTGCATAGGAATCCCGGTAATCGCATGACTCTTGCGTGCAAGCCGGCGTCAAATCCTTCGGATAGAAGAACAAGACCACCTTCTTGCCCGCAAATTGACTTAAGCTGATTTCACGTCCGCCCAGGGCGGGCAGCGTGAAATCGGGTGCTTTTTTCCCTACGAATGCTTTTGCTTTAATCGCTCTTGCCATCGGACTTCTCCCCCACTACTTAAGATCCCGCACCCCGGTAACGCTTCACGCCATGATTCCAGATCGTCAGGCCAATCGCGAATACGACAATCCCCACAACCGGCGTAAGGAGCGCAAGCGACGATAGTCCTTCATGATCCTTCTCCAGGAAATAAGAAGCCGGGATGACGCCGACGAAGGCAAACGGAAGCAGCCACGTCAGCAGGAATCGAATGATTTTGTTATAAATGTTAACCGGATATCGGCCATAGTTCGAAATATTGTACATCAGCGGCAGTATACCCGTTGGCGCATCCGAATAGAATGAGATGGCCGTCAGCGAGGTGAACAGCCCTGCGTAGATCATCACCGAACCAATCGTAAACACGGCAAGCATGATAATGTCGGTAAAAGAAAACGCGAGCCCCAAATCTCCCCAGCTAAGCACCATAATTATAAGGCCGACAAGCGAACCGAACAAGGACGGCGGATCGAGATTTTCCAGCAGCACCTGATACAGATTATAAGCCGGCCGCGTTAGGACGCGGTCCATTTCCCCTTTGACAATATACCGTTCGCTGAAGTTCCAGATGTTGAAGACGGCACCGAAAATGCCTGCCGGCACCATGAAATAACCATAGACGAAAATCACTTCCGCCTCGGACCAGCCTCCAAGCGAAGGCGTATGTTGAAATACGATCAGGATAAAGATCAGATTGACCCCTTGGAACAACAGGTCGGATAAGAGCTCCACCCAGAAGTCCATCCGGTAGGTTAGTTTTGTTTTGGCATAGTTCTTCATGTACTCCACTGCAAGCGACCAATAAAACATGTCCTCAACCTCCCTGCACGAACAATCGGGACCGCGCCTGACGCCACACCCATGCGATGGGAATGATTAAGACGACGAACCAGATCAGTTGAATTCCGAACACTCGCAGCACATCGTCGCCTGCCGTACGGCCGGTGAAGACGGAGCTTGGCAGGTAAGTGATCGCTTGGAACGGCAGCCATTTCATCGTGACGGCAAGCCAGCCCGGGAAGAAGGAAATCGGCACGATCACGCCGGAGAACAAGTCGACAACGACGCGCTTCATCCGCAGCATTCCCTCGTTATTCTCAACGAAGAAAGCAAACAAACCCACGAGCATATTGATTTGCGTATTGATTAAGAAGCTGAACAGCAGCATCACCACATAGATGCCCCATACGCCGGGATCCGTCGGCAGCTTCACCGGGAAAATAAGACAAACGATGGCAAGTCCGGGTCCCATGAACAGCAGCAAACGGAACAAACCTTCGCCGAAGCCCTGCATGAGCTTCACGAACAAATAGTTATAGGGCCGGATGAATTGAACCGCCACGCTGCCATCACGGATTTCATTGGCGATTTCACGGTCCAGGTTATTGAAGTAGAACGCCCTCGCCATCCAGGAAACCGCTACATAGGTCGTCATTTGGGCCAGCGTGAATCCGGCCAGCACCTTCTGCTCGCCGAAGATCGCTTCCCACAAGAAATAATAAGCGCCGATATTGATCGTGTAGATGACAATACCGCTGTAATAATTGACGCGATAAGCCAGCATCATAAGAAACCGAATACGGATAAGGTCTAAGTAGGCGCTGTTCATGATTGCGGCTCCTTCTCCCTATCCGAAGCGGCAGCGACCGGCACTTTGACAGCTTCATTGACGGCATCCGCCGTTACGGAGCTTTGGCTCAGCTTCTCTGTCGCTTCCGTGGATGCGGAGCCGGATTGGTAAATCTCGCGAACGATATCGTCGGTATTCGTCTCCGTGATCTTAATATCGCGGATATCCGCCCTGCTGCCGACTACGCGGGCAAGGGCGTCCGACACATTGACTTCATGCGGCAGCCACATCGTTGCGGTCAGCTCGTTGTCGATCGTCCAGTGCACGCCTTCCAAACCTTCCGTCAGCTGTTTCAGCACATCGTGCGGAGGCATCTCGCCGAATTGGAATTGCAGCTCGCGGCCTTTGCTCCATCTCGACTTCAGCTCCTCCAAGCTGCCGTCATAGATGATCCGTCCATCGTCAAGCATGATAACGCGTGAACACAGGGCTTCGATATCCTGCAGGTCATGGGTGGTCAGCAGAATGGTCGTGCCGTGCTCGCGGTTGATTTTTTTGAGAAACTCCCGAATCTCCGTTTTCACTACGATATCCAGTCCGATCGTCGGCTCATCAAGGAACACGATCGATGGGTTGTGCAGCAGTGAAGCAACAAGCTCACAGCGCATCCGTTGACCGAGGCTCAGCTTCCGAACAGGACGGTTAAGAAGATCGCCAAGGTGCAGCCGTTCCACGAGTTCATCAAGCCGCACGCGGAACTCCGCTTCCGGTACGCGATACACCTTGCGCAGCAGCTGGAACGACTCGATCACGCCGATATCCCACCAGAGCTGGCTGCGCTGACCGAAAACAACCCCGATCTCGCGCACGAATTTTTCCCGTTCCTTATATGGAACGTAGCCGTTCACTTTGAGGTGGCCGGAGGTCGGCACAAGAATGCCTGTCAGCATCTTGATCGTCGTGGATTTGCCCGCCCCGTTCTCGCCTATGTAGCCGCAAATCTCCCCTTGAGGGATTTGAAAGGTGATGTCTTTTACCGCCGTGATATCGTTGTATTCCCGCTTGAACAGATCCTTCAGCGCACCGCCGAGCCCTTCGCGGTTCTTCTGAACCTGGAACTGTTTCCGCAAATCTCTTACATCTATTGCCAGCATAGGATGCTAAGCTCCTCTCTTCTTCGCCTTCGACATTTCCTGGGAAATATCTGGCTTTTTCGATTCTATCAGATAAAACTTGCTTCTCTACGACAAACCATTTTATAATTTTATGATATGTAATGCTATAGTGAATTTATCGGCACCGGACAACTAACCCTAAATTATAGCTGCTCACTAGGACTCATTACCCCTGCTCCGCGTCGGCTTCGGATTCTCCACCGTACACGGACCTATTACAAGGAGGAACAGAACTTTAATGTCACGCTCCCAGAAAAATAAGAAGAAAAAGCCCTGGAAATGGGCACTGTTTGGCGGACTCGTCGCAGTTGCTTTGGTAGTCGGCTATTTCGTTTATCAAGGTGTCGGCGTCTACAACGGACTCGAAAACTTCAGCAAACCTAAGGAAGAATCCCGCTTCGGCCAATTCGAAGAGGTTGCTGAGGAGAAGCCTCCTGAATGGGAAGGCACGGAACGCGTCAACATTCTCATTATGGGCGGCGACAACCGCGGCTTGAAGAAAAGCGAAACCGCTCGTTCTGACTCCATGATGGTCGTTTCGGTGGATCCGGTGACGAAGAAAGCTCATCTGTTCTCCGTGCTTCGCGATACGTACGTCGATATCGAGGGACATGAAGATGGCCGGATTAATACGGCACTGGCGCTTGGCGGTCCTAACCTGGCCATGAAGACCATCGGCGGCTTGCTTGGACTGGATATTCAATATTATGTGTATACGGACTTCGAAGGATTCAAATCTCTGATCGATGCGATCGGCGGCATTCAGAATTTCGAGGTTGAGAAGAATATGAACTACGTCGATAATGCAGACGGCAACCGGTACGACATTCATTTGAAGAAAGGCATTCAGGATCTGGACGGTACGACAGCGCTGCAATATGTTCGCTTCCGTCATGATGCCATGAGTGATTTCACCCGTACCGAACGCCAGCGCAAGCTGCTCAACGCGGTTGCGGATAAGATGAAGAACGGCTGGAACCTGCTGAAGATGAAGAAGATCGTGGACAGCATTCAGCCTTACGTAGAATCCAACATTGAAGTTTCCGACATGATCAAGCTTTCGCAGCTGGGTGTTCAAACCCACATTGCGGGTCAAGCGCAGGTGCCTCCTATGGAGCTTATCGGCGACAAGAAAGTCGGCGGCGCTTCCGTACTGTCCGTACGTGATGACAACGAACTGCTGCAGTTCGTGCAAGACGAGCTGACGAAGGATACAGCCGCAACGCCACCGGCAGTTGCCGGCAGCGGCAATGCTACCGAGAGCAATGGCACGAATGCCGGCTCGAACGGGAATACGGCAAACGGAAGCAAATAAACGCAGGAATATGAGGGTGAATGGGCCGATGGCGGTCCGTTCACCCTCTCTTTGGTTGTACTGCTGCAGTTTCTAGCGTTACAATAAGGTATTGTATAGGTTGTACGGAGTTGTACACCTGCAAGGAGTATCGTGCGTATCGCGTGTATCGTACTCGTAAAATAGTTAGGAGGTTTCACCATGTCCATTCAACGACCGCGCTCGGAGCAGCTTTATGCCGAAGCGCTTGAGCATATTGTCGGCGGCGTCAACAGTCCATCCCGCTCGTTTAAAGCGGTAGGCGGCGGTGCGCCTGTCTTCATGAAACGCGCGCAAGGCGCGCATTTCTGGGATGTCGACGACAATCGCTATATCGATTATTTGTGTGCCTACGGACCGATTATTACGGGTCATGCCCACCCGCATATCACGGAGGCGATCACTACTGCCGCCACGAACGGCACGCTCTATGGAACGCCAACGGAGCTGGAGATTCAACTGGCGCGCATGCTGAAGGAAGCGATCCCTTCCATGGATAAAGTGCGATTCGTCAACTCCGGCACGGAAGCCGTGATGACGACCATCCGCGTCGCGCGCGCCTACACGAAACGCAGCAAAATCATCAAGTTCGCCGGCTGCTATCACGGCCATTCCGACCTGGTGCTCGTTGCGGCAGGCTCCGGTCCTTCCACGCTCGGCATTCCCGACAGCGCAGGCGTACCAACCAGCATCGCCAGCGAAGTCATCACGGTGCCGTTCAATGATCTCGACGGCCTTCGTGTCGCGCTCGACACCTTCGGCGACGAGGTCGCAGCCGTTATGGTCGAGCCCATCGTCGGCAACTTCGGCATGGTTATGCCTAAGCCGGGCTTCCTTGAGGGGCTGTGCAAAATAACCCGCGATGCCGGCGCGCTTGTCATTTACGACGAAGTCATCAGCGCCTTCCGCTTCCACTACGGCAGCGCGCAAACGTACCACGCCTTCCCGGATCATGCTGCCATCGAGCCGGACCTTACGGCGCTTGGCAAAATCATCGGCGGCGGCTTGCCGATCGGCGCCTACGGCGGCCGCAAGCATGTGATGGAGCAGGTCGCGCCGCTCGGACCTGCTTATCAAGCGGGTACGATGGCCGGCAATCCGGCATCCATCTCCGCCGGGATTGCCTGCTTGGAAGTGCTGCAGCAGCCCGGCGCCTACGAGCGCATGGATGCTTTGGCCGCGCAGCTCGCGGATGCGCTTCAAGCGTCAGCGGATAAGCATGGTATCGCGCTTACGATCAACCGTATTCGCGGCTCGTTCTCCGCTCATTTCTGCGATCATCCCGTTACCAATTACGATGAGGCGCAGGATACGGACGGCGAGAAGTTCGCGGCATTCTTCCGCTTCATGCTGGATCAAGGCATCTGCCTTGCCCCATCCAAGTATGAAGCGTGGTTCCTGACCACCGCCCATACGGACGAAGATATTGCAGCGACAATAGCCGCTGCGGAGCAAGCTTTTGCCGCGATGGCGAAGTAAATGAAAAAGGCTGAACAGGAGTGGATCTCCTGCTCAGCCTTTTTTGTATGAATTGGCTTGGGGCCGGGCGGGCCCTTCGCCTTCTTCTCATGTCCGACCGGACTTTGAAACGCGGCGGCAGGGCTTCGCTTCATGGCAAACGGTCAAATGGGATCGCGCACGTTCACTTTACGATGCCCGAAATTTTAACGAATCGTACGAGCCTTATTTCATCAAAAAGCAGCGATTTGAAATTCTAACGAATCCTACAGGTCTTATTTGCTCCAAAACCAATGTATCTCAGCCCATTTCGGCCAAATAAGACCTCTGTGATTCGTTAGAATAATTATTGAGCCATTTTCCCTCAAATAAGGCTTCTACGATTCGTTAGAGTATCGAAAGTGCGATTGGCAAACGTGAAGTTAGCGAACAAAGCACCGGCTTAGAGCTGTTGATGTAAAGGCGGCGTCGACGCAGCACGATAATCACGGCAAGAAAGAAAAAAGGGCAAGCCATACAAGTTGGTCATGAACACTTGAGAAAAAAAGCTTCTCCATCACGTTCACGCCATCCTAAGTATAAGCGAGCGCAATAAGTCATAATCATTTTCACAAAAAAACCTTCGTGCCAATGAACCGTTATTCCATCAGCGCCACCACGCCGGCTATAAGGAACGGAATCGCGAACAACGTCGCGATCACCAGCCATCCCATCGGCCTCCCGAAATTCAATGTCCAACCGATGCCATATTTCTTAGGCACAAATATGGACGGGTCCTGGGGATTATAATAGATGCCGCCTGCCATCCAGCGTCCCTCTTCTCCCAGATCGCCCTCACTCTGCTGCGATAACCGCAGCCTCCTGATATAGATGATCAGAAAAGCTAAGCCCCCAATAATCAGCAGAAACAAGGCTATCGTTCCAATGAGAAGAAGCGGTCTCGACCAGCCGTACAGCGTAGTGGCTTGTACATAACTGAAGTACAAGACGAGCAAGAGCGACAGTCCATACAGAAAAACACTGTTCGCATACCGAAATTGCCGGCTTTTCTCGTTCGTCATCTCCGGTCCCGTTTGCTGCTTCGCATGCTTTACAGCGTAATCCGCTCCCATCATGATGGCGAGCAGAAACAGCTGCACGATGTTAAACAGGAACACCGGACCGAAACCCTTCGCAGCATAGCGGTCGGGGTGAAAGGTAATATTGTAATGCACCGCGAGCTTATCGGGAATTTGATCCCACAGCAATACAGCGGATATGGCCGATACCGCAATTAAGGCCACTTGAAGCAAATACCAGCCGGGTGCAACCGACTGTTTGTGATTCGTGCTCATTCCAGTGAATCTCCCATCCTCGTCAAATCGCTTCGATATATGTTCAGACAAGCTTTGCTGAATTCAGCTTCCGTCATCCCTCTGGCCCGGCCTTCCGCCGCTAATGCACGCAGCTGCTTTGCAAGCCGTTCCTTGTAGCCGTCCGTCACGCGCGGCATTTCGTTAAGTGCAGGGATGAGTACGCCTAATTTGCCATCATACCGCTCCTGCAGAAAGCCTTCCTCCATCAGCGTATGATAAGCTTTATGAACAACCGTTGATTTTACCCTTAGATCCGAAGCCAGCCGCCTTGCCGAAGGCAAGGTTTTGCCGGGCTTCAGTGTTCCGGAGGCAATGCCCGCTATGATTTGGTGCGCAATTTGCTCCTGAAGCGGCACGTCTCCGTGCACATCGAGCTCAATAAACATCCTGCCCGCCTCCCCTCATGAAAGCTCCCTACGCTATCATATGCAAAAGAACGCCTCTTCTCCCGTCATACTTGACGGTTGCAGAGACGTTCTCGAAACTTAGCTGCCTGATTCCGCTTGCTGGAGCGCTTGCACAAACTCGTCGTGAATATGTCCGTTTGAAGCTGCCACATGGCGTACACCCAGATCATATGGACTGCCTTTTACATCTGTTACCCGTCCGCCGGATTCTGTAATCAGCAGCGAGCCCGCCGCCAAATCCCATGAATTCAGGCCGATCTCCCAGAAACCGCTGAGGCGCCCGGATGCAACATAAGCCATATGCAGCGCCGCCGAGCCGCCGGAACGAATATTCCGCACCTGCGGTACCAACGCTTGAAGCCCTTTCATATTGAGCGGAAGCGCATACTGCTGATCCGCCGGGAAGCCTGTCGCGATCAAGCTGTCACGCAGCGTTTCCTCCGCGGAAACCCCCATGCGGCGACCGCGCACATAAGCGCCCTTGCCCTTCTCGGCCACGAACAACTCGTCTCGAATGGGATCATACACCACGCCAACGATAACTTCGCCTTTATGCGCAAGCGCAATCGATACCGAGAAGAACGGGAAGCTATGTACGAAATTCGTCGTTCCGTCCAGCGGATCTACGATCCACAGATACTCTGCATCTCGTACGCTTTGCAGCGCCTTAGTCGATGCCTCCGGTCCCGGCTGCACGCCTTCCTCACCCAGAAAAGAATGCTGAGGGAAATGCGTCATCACCAAATTGCGGATCATCGTCTCCGCGCCTTTGTCCACTTCCGTAACCAAGTCTTGTGCTGAATATTTTAGCGAAAGGCTTGTATGATTGCCAAGCTTCGTCTTAATCCATTCTCCGGCCTTCGCTGCACAGTTAATCGCGACAGCGGTAAAGCTCTTACCTCCGACAACCTGCTCACTCATGGTTAAACCACGCTACTTTCCTATGAGTTCATAAATGCTTTACTACTATACGTTAGTGTTTGTGCAAAGTTTCGTTCAAAGTCAAGTTCAACATCTTACCTATTTTACTCTAATTAACATTACAAATGCCAGCAGTGATCCCATAAAGAAAACCCCCTACTGCCAAAGCCATGGCAATACGAGGTTTTAGCGTCTACAGTCGCTCTGCGTTTGAATAATCGCATTTCGTATTCATCCATAATTTCACTTAAGAGCAGTTCATATTTTCTCCCAGGGAAAAGATACAAGTTGTATACAAGAATGTGTCGAATGATGCTTTTTTGCAACTGAATTCAAATTCTCCAATTCAACTGCTTGTTTGCTACTACTCACCGAGCTTACCAGACTTAAAATGTCGAATAATCACGAATAACAGCGGCTTTCTGTTATCCCCCAGACTTAGAAATCGCAAACTCGACTTCCACCGCTAATTTGCCTGCTTATCGGAGTCGTTCACACGATTACTATTACATTTCTCCATACACTGTTTCACCTTTTCAATGGTTTCACCTAGAGCTTGGGATTGGAGCAATATGATTACCCATTCTATTTCTTTGGCTTCGTCTTTTGCAGCGTATAACATAACCGTTCGACCCCTCCATTATGTCATTTATATTCACTACAGCAAGGAAACTAGGGCTAATTGCCCGAAAGCCAATAAGATCTCTCTTCCATAATCATACAATTTTCACACATAAAAGGATGTCGAAAGGTGTTTTACGTAAAAATATTTTATATTGATCCATAAATCCTCATATTCACAGCATTTTCTCGAGGAATAGTAGCATTTTCATGTCGTTACAACACGAACATTGGCAGTCTATGTTAATAATTTCTCTTATTCAGCCATTAGTAGCACCTAATAAAATACATTTTGTATCGCAATCCTCACATAAAACAAGAAAAGACGACCCCCGAAAAGAACTCGGCATCCGCCGACTTCCCTCAAGAATCGCCTCTCTATTACGCGCCTACCTTATACCCCGACGATATTGTATCCGTTATCCACATAAATGATTTCGCCTGTAATGCCGCGGGACAGATGGCTGAGCAGGAACATTGCCGTATCGCCGACTTCTGCTGCTTCCGTCGTTTTGCGAAGAGGGGATTTCTCCTCCACTTGGCGAAGGATCGAGTTGAAATCCTTGATCCCTTTGGCAGCCAGCGTCCGGATTGGACCTGCCGAAACCGCGTTGACTCGAATGTTGTGCGGCCCCAAATCTGCAGCGAGATAACGAACGGAAGCTTCCAAAGCCGCCTTCGCCACGCCCATGACATTGTAGTTGCGAAGCGCGCGTTCGGCACCGAGGTACGTCATCGTCATGATGCTGCCGCCTTCGGTCATCAGCGGATATACGCGCTGAGCTACAGCCGCAAGCGAGTAAGCACTGATGTCATGCGCCAGCGCGAAGCCGGCACGCGAAGTGTCGACGAACATGCCGTCAAGCTCCTCTGTTTTCGCGAATGCGATGCTGTGAACCAAGCCATGCAGCACGCCGAACGACTCTTTCAGTTGAACCGCAAGCGATTCGATTTCTTCATCCACCGTAACATTGCATTGGAGGAACAAAGAACCCGGAATGGTCTCCGCCAGCTTGCGTACCCGCTCCTCTACGCGCTCATTCTCGTATGTAAAAGCTAGGCGAGCCCCCTGCGCAGCAAGCGACTGAGCGATCGCCCAGGCAATACTGCGGTCATTCGCCACACCCATAACAAGCACATTTTTCCCTGCTAATAATCCATTCATCGTTTCACAATCCTCTCGAGAATATTTGTGAGTCCATGATGATTGACCAGGGTGTGATTGCACCTTAGGAAATTCTCCAGAAATGATAGCGCTTCCTTAACCAAAAATAACCTAAGGCACTGAAAAGATCAAGCTTTTCCTGTCCCTTAGGTTATCTCGATACTTCCGCCGTTGATGACACGAATGCCTGCCCCTTCGGCTTCCAGCTGGCGCATATCCGCCATGAGCTGCAGCAGCGCCGCATCCTTCTGCTTCGCTTCGATCATGACGTCCAGCTGATCGATCGAGCCGGCCGTTTCACGCAGAAATCGCAGCAGCGGGCCCACGTCGACATTGTCGGCATGGCCGCGCGGATCGCGCTCGCTCTTCGGACTGGATACATGCAGCTTTGGCGGCAATGCCAACGGCTGTCCGTCCGGCCCCGTCCATGTCCGCAGAATGCGCGGCCACAACTCGCCATACAGCGTACTGTCCGTTTCGCCCCCGTCGTTGACCGCATGATGATGGATATCCAGCACCATCGGCGTTCCGACCGCTTCGGCAGCGCCGAGCGTTTCACGGACGGTAAACGTTTTGTCGTCATTTTCAAGCGTGACCCGGTTGCGGATCCGATTGTCCAACTGACCGAACTGCTGCACGAACCGCTCCGCAGACGCAGGCTTGTCCCCGTATGCACCGCCGACATGGATGTTGCACTTGGCGGACTCGTCGAGTCCCATATGCTCCAGCATCCGAACGTGATACTCCAAATCCTCCTTGGACTTCGCCAGCACCTCCGGTCTAGGCGTGCTGAATACGCAGAAGTGGTCCGGATGAAAGGAAAGCCGCATCCCCTTCTCCTTCGCATACTGCCCGATTTCGGCAAAAGCTTGCTCCAGCGGCGGATACGGGTTCCAATCTTTCAGCGCATCATGGGTAGCAAGCGGAATGATCTTCGAGGTCATGCGGTACACAAACACATCATGACCGACGCAGTGCCTCATTAAGCGTAGCGTGGTGCGAAGATTATCCTCCGCGATCCGCTCCAGTCTGCGAAGCGCAGCCTCGCGATCATCCAGCTTGGAAAATGTCGCATACGTCATGGTCCGCGAAGGAGAAGCGTTATCGAGCAATACGCTCATGGCAACGAAGCCGAAGCGAACAATCATGCCTGATCCCCGAAGAACATTTCATAAGCCAGCGCCGTCTGCACGCGCGCTTCTTCCTCCGTCAGCTTACGAACAAGCTCCATCTCCACTTCCGTAACTTCCTCGCCTTGAAAATTAATTTCGGCAATGGACACGCGGATTTTCACGATTGCGATCGCTTCGTTCTCCGGCGTGTAAGCAATAACCTTCTGACCGGTTGGGTATACGCGGAAGCCGCTCTTTACCATTTTGCCCCGGCCGTACTCCAGCAGCTCGTACAGCTCTTGCTTGGATTTGAATTTGCATACGGAGTTAAACTCGGTTTGGAATCCCATGAACAAACCTCCAATAGTTAATAAAGTGTGGTATAATCCTCGGTCGCTGTGAGCTTGTACGTAGGCTGCAGCCCAGCGAGCCCGGCGGTCGCTTCACACTAGCCTCGCCAACGCGAGCCTACCTATGTAATGACTACAAAAAAACGGGGAAAACCAGCCCTTAAGCCGGCGTTCCTCCGCTATAATCGATCAGTTGCTTTTCTGCATGACGCTCGATCGCAAGCGCGATCAGGGTATCGAGAAGTTCCGTATACGGAACGCCGCTTTCCTTCCACATCAGTGGATACATGCTGTATGGCGTAAAGCCCGGCATCGTATTCACTTCATTGATAAACAGCTGGCCGTCTTCCTTGCGCAGGAAGAAGTCGACGCGCGACAATCCGGAGCCGTCAATCGCAAGGAACGCACGAAGCGCCATTTCGCGTACGGAATCCGATACTTCAGCCGGAATGTTGGCCGGAATATGCATCATCGATTTTCCATCGATGTATTTCGCTTTATAGTCGTAGAACTCGCTTGAAGACGTAATTTCGCCGACGACGGAAGCACGCGGCTCATCGTTGCCAAGCACGCTCACTTCAATTTCACGCGCATCTACAAACTCTTCGACGATGATTTTACGGTCAAAACGAAGCGCGTACTCCACGGCCGCGATCAGCTCTTCGCGGTTGCGGGCTTTGGAAATGCCCACGCTGGAACCAAGGTTCGCCGGCTTCACGAAGCAAGGATAGCCGAGTGCAACTTCAATTTCCATAATGTAAAAGTCCGAATCCTTCTGCCACTGCGTTCGGTTGAAGTAGCGGTACACGCACTGGGGCAAGCCTTCTTGCGCGAAAACTTTCTTCATCGTGATTTTGTCCATGCCCACTGCCGATGCCAGAACGCCCGCGCCGACATATGGAATGTTCGCCATCTCGAACAAACCTTGAATCGTGCCGTCCTCCCCGAAGGTACCGTGCAGCAGCGGGAATACGACGTCGATCTGACCCTCGTCAGCCGTTTCAACCGCATCGACTTGTTGGCCCACGGAAGATATCTTCACTGCCCCGGCTACCGAGGAGATGTCGATCGAAGCATCCGGAATCTCCGGAGACTGACCTCCGAATACCGGCATAAGTGCTCCGGTACCGATGATCGCGTCGCCTCCGGCAAGTCGCAGCTGCTCCAGAGCGCTTGGCGGAGCCAGCAGTGTATCCCCTGCGCGCCATTCGCCGTCTTTTCCGATATAGAAAGGTTTAATTTCGTATTTGCTGTAGTCAAAAGCTTTCATGACCGCAAGAGCGGTTTGTAGAGAGACCTCGTGCTCGCCTGAGCGCCCTCCGTAAACAAGTCCTACGCGCACTTTCTCCCCCATGATTCAGTCCTCCGGTTATGTTAAAATTCCCATGCTTATGGGTTGTCATACTCTCCTGGGTTAATGCGCAGGTTAAAACTCATCCGCAATATGAAAAAAACGGTATTTCGTCTGCTCCGTCCATGCATAGGAATCCTGATAATCCCAATATCGGTGACGGCTTGCAACCGTGTTGGCGTTCACAAGCGGCATGCCGGCTGCATCGAATGCAGTCACAACCGTACTATGCTGGAAACGGTTATCGCCGCTCCAGTCATACGTGATAATATCGCCAAGGGCAAGCTGATCGGCGGAATCGACGACAGTCGCTCGCAAAGCAGAGCTGTGAGGAGCCGACAAATAAGTCTTCAGCGCATTGGATACAGCCCAGCTGTAGCTCCAATTTTCTCGGCCGCCGCTGAAGCCGCGGTACCACCAGCCGGAATCCCTTTTACCAGTATAGTTCATCGGTGCGCTGCCTGCAAAGAGGCATTGGGACACGTAATTCGTGCAATTCACCTCAAAATTCTCGTACGCGGGATTAGGTTCGTTCCACCAACGATCGGCATAAGCGGCCGCCAAATCCCTCCTATATCTGACACCTGCCCGAGTATGTTTGAAAAACGGCAAAACATCATAATTTATATAAGGTATGGATTGCTGCTGACTGCCGGCAGTAGCTTCCCGCTCCTGCATCAGCTCAGCGGCAAGGATAGCATCGGACGAGCTGTAGCGCGGCCGCCGCTCCGAGACGATTGGTTCAATACGGGAGATTACGTATTCGTCTCCCTCGGCGCTCAGCCACAGCCGTTCACGATCACAGCGTTCCTCCTGATACGTACGTCCATTATGATCAATTGTTCGTTTGATGCGCAGCTCAATAAGCACCACCACCTCCGACCGCGAGCTGGACTCGCTGATCCGGATAAGCTCGGCGCTCGTTTCGCTGCGCGAAGGAAGAACGCCGCGAAGCAGCTCCTGCTCACGCAGCCGGTCCAGCCGCTGCGTAAACCGATGCAAGTGATCCTCGTCGCGGATGATCTCTTCGAACGGCGGCGCATAGCGGTCGATCTCGGCCTGATTGTACAGCTTGACGTAGCGATGAACAGCAGCCTTCCAGCCTTCCGGCTGAGACTGCTGCGCTGACACCCGGGATGGCGACTCCGACTTAGGCTCGCGGCTGCGGCTCGGCTTGCCGCTGCTTCTCGGTTCCGCTCCCAGTAGAGTCGCCCGGCTCTGCACCGTGCTTTTTGCGGGAGCTGCAGGTTTGTTGCTTCCGACCCATATTCGCGTTCGCGGCACGCTGGTTCCCCTCCTTGTTCTGCCATTAGGACAGCACGGAACCGAACACCGGATGCGTGCGTGAACGGTTCATGCATAACTATAGCCGTATTTTTCCTTGGACCGATAAAGTTGGTTCATTATATGTGCAGGCGGGCGAATTCATGTAAAAACGGGCGAAACATCTTCACCGGAAGGTGATATTTGGACTTTCTAAATGGAATAAAAAACGCTATACTTAGGGTATCAAATGTTTTTTGAAATTGTGTTTCACACAGTGAAACCACAAAATGATTATGGATGCCAAGGAGGCGCGAATTGCAAATGACACATCAAAACGAATACTCCGTTCGCGAATCGCTTGAAGTCGGCGGTAAGCCTTATGCTTACTACCGTTTGGGCGGTCTGGAAGAGCAAGGCCTGGGAAAAATCTCGAAGCTCCCTTTCTCCATCAAAGTGCTTCTTGAGGCAGCTGTCCGTCAATTCGACGGCCGCGCAATCACGAAAGAACATGTCAAGCAGCTTGCAACTTGGGCTGATGGCCGCGAAGACAAAGAAATTCCTTTCATCCCCGCACGTATCGTACTGCAGGACTTCACCGGCGTACCGGTTGTAGTCGATCTGGCAGCAATGCGCGATACCGTGAAGAAATCAGGCGGCGACCCGAAACAAATCAACCCGCTCGTTCCGGTTGACCTTGTAATCGACCACTCGGTTATGGTTGATGCTTTCGGTACTCCTGAAGCACTTGAATACAATACAGACATCGAGTTCAAACGTAACGGAGAGCGTTACCGCTTCTTGCGTTGGGCGCAAACGGCATTCGAGAACTTCCGCGCAGTGCCACCGGGCACGGGTATCGTTCACCAAGTTAACCTAGAGTACTTGGCTTCCGTTGCAGCAACGAAATCCATTGACGGCGAAACTGTCGTTTACCCGGATTCCCTTGTAGGTACGGATTCCCATACTACGATGATCAACGGCCTTGGCGTAGTCGGCTGGGGCGTTGGCGGTATCGAGGCAGAAGCAGGTATGCTTGGCCAACCGCTTTACTTCGTTACACCGGAAGTTATCGGCTTCCGTCTGACAGGCAGCTTGGCAGAAGGCGCTACAGCGACTGACCTTGCCCTGACAGTTACGCAAATCCTTCGTAAGAAAGGCGTAGTTGGCAAATTCGTCGAGTTCTTCGGCCCTGGTTTGTCCAACATCAGCCTCGCTGACCGCGCAACAGTTGCCAACATGGCTCCTGAGTATGGCGCTACAGTCGGTTTCTTCCCGGTTGACAGCGAAACGCTTAACTTCCTGCGTGCTACCGGCCGTGAAGAAGAACAAATCGCACTCGTTGAAGCTTACTACAAAGCACAAGGCATGTTCCGTACAGACGATACGCCGGAGCCTGCATTCTCCGACATCGTAGAGCTGGACTTGTCCACAATCGTACCTTCCCTTGCAGGTCCTAAGCGTCCGCAAGACCGCGTTGAGCTGACGAACATGAAAGAAGCGTTCAACAGCATTATCCGCACACCGATCGACAAAGGCGGCTACGGTCTGAGCGACAACAAGATCGAAGAGTTCGTTGAAGTGAAACACACGAACGGCCAAGTTAGCAAAATGGGTACGGGCGCAGTTGTAATCGCAGCGATCACCAGCTGTACGAATACGTCCAACCCAAGTGTTATGCTCGGTGCTGCACTCGTAGCGAAGAAAGCCGTTGAGCGCGGTTTGAAGAAACCGGCTTACGTGAAGAGCTCCCTAACACCGGGTTCCCTGGTTGTTACCGAGTACCTGAAGAGAGCGAACCTGCTTGAGTCCCTTGAAGCACTTGGCTTCCACGTTGCAGGCTATGGCTGCGCAACTTGTATCGGTAACTCCGGTCCGCTTCCGGATGAAGTAAGCAAAGCGATCGCGGATAACGATATGACGGTTGCGGCTGTTCTTTCCGGTAACCGTAACTTTGAAGGCCGCGTTCACGCACAAGTGAAAGCCAACTACCTGGCATCTCCGCCGCTTGTTGTTGCTTACGCTCTTGCAGGTACTGTGAACATCGACCTGTCCTCCGATCCAATCGGTTACGACAGCAAGAACGAGCCTGTATACTTGAAAGACATCTGGCCAACATCCAAAGAAATCGCGGATACCATTGCCGCAGCGATGAGCCCTGACATGTTCCGCGACAAATACGCGAACGTATTTACGCAGAATGAGCGTTGGAACGCAATCGATGTACCGACTGGCGAAAGCTATGAGTGGGATGATAAATCCACTTATATCCAGAACCCGCCGTTCTTCGAAGGCCTTGGCGCTGACATCGGCGACATTGAAGATATCAAAGGTTCGAGCGTACTCGCGCTTCTTGGCGATTCCGTTACGACTGACCATATTTCGCCGGCTGGTAACATCAAAGCTGACAGCCCTGCAGGCGAATACCTGATCAAACACGGCGTAGACAGAGTCGATTTCAACTCCTACGGTTCCCGTCGCGGTAACCATGAAGTTATGATGCGCGGCACATTCGCCAACATTCGTATTCGTAACCAAGTGGCTCCGGGCACAGAGGGCGGCGTAACGACTTACCTGCCAACCGAAGAAGTCATGTCGATCTACGATGCTTCCATGCTGTACCAGAAGAACAACAAGAACCTTGTCGTTATCGCTGGTAAAGAGTACGGAACAGGAAGCTCCCGTGACTGGGCGGCAAAAGGTACGTTCCTGCTCGGCGTGAAAGCCGTTATCGCAGAAAGCTTCGAGCGTATCCACCGCTCCAACTTGGTAGGCATGGGCGTACTGCCGTTGCAATTCCAAGCTGGAACGAGCTGGAAAACATTGAACATCACAGGCCGCGAAACATTCGATATCGTGGGACTGAGCAACGATGTGCTGCCAAGTCAAACGGTTCAAGTAGTCGCTACTCGCGAAGACGGAACAACGTTCGAATTCCCGGCTATCGTTCGTCTCGACTCCATGGTGGATGTCGATTACTACCGGAACAGCGGTATTCTTCAAACCGTTCTCCGTCAAATGATCGCAGCAAACAACAAGTAATTCCGGCAATAACCGATAAGCGGGTCCGCTCCTCATGGAGCGGACCCGCTTATTTTGTAGTTCAATCTATTTATAATGCTAAAACCTCGGCTTTCGCTGCGATAAGCTCTTTAGCATGTTCATAAAGTTAGTGGTGTATTTCTCGGAAGAGAAATGCTGTTTGATATGCTTCTCGGCATTTTTGCGAATGGTATTGCGAAGCGTAGTGTCCTTCATTAGCGATTCGCCTTGGATGACGGCTTGATTGACGTTGCCGCGCGCATACAGCTTCCCCGTTACATCATGAATCAGAAATCTGCGGATACCGTCCGAATCCGTTGTCAGCACCGGACAACGGCAGAGCATCGCTTCCGCTACCGCATAGCCGAAGCCTTCCAGAATGGAGGTCGAGCAGAGAAATCCCCCCGAATCCCCAATGACCGAGAAATAGTCTGCAATTTGCTCGTGCGGAATGTTCGAATAAGCGATGAGTTTGTTTTGCAATTGCAGGCCGTTAACCCATCTGTCATAATGCTCCTTCTCCACCGGATCGCCCAGTGTCGTATCGCCAAAGATCCACAGATACCCTTCAGGATGGTTTTGCAGCATGCGGGAACCGATGAGAAGAAACTCCCGCCAATTCTTATTCGCCTCAATTCGGCCAACCCAGCCAATGATCGGAAACGGCTTCGGCGGGTAAGAGCTGTAGCCGAACCCCTCCGTATCCAGCGGGTCGTCAAAGCAGAAATGAGGGATGCCGTGCAGATGCGCCATCATCAGCTCCTGCAGATGACTCGTCTGCGGGTACAGCACGCCGTCTGCCGCCTGCAGCACGCGGGCCGATATGTCTGTGAGCACCGCGCTGGCGGTTTGCAGCGTTCCGAGCCCTTGAATTTCAAAGATAAGATGTCCTTTAAAACCGGCCTTCTTGATGGCCAGCAACATTGTCACATCTGTGCATACGACGATAGCATCGTAGTTTTGCTTCTGGATCAGCTTGGCGATGGAAGCCTCGTCATTCATCACGAACGTCGGAATGTTTTTAATGTTTTTGCGCCCCTCGCCATCCAAGGAATAGAGCAAGTGGCATTCCACGTCCATTTTCATGAAGGCATGACAGCGGATCCGATTGAGTGTTTCCATGCCGCCGCTGGGATTAAAGAAGGTAAATAAAAGTTTCATCCCGGATCACTCATTTGAGCAAAGTTAGCCTTCACATAGTCGACCAGACTTTGCCTGCGGAACAGCTCGTCGTACATCCCGGCTTTACCGCTATGGGTACTGGAATGCCGATAACCGACCGCGCTGCCATCCTCGGTGTAGTAGTTGGACATGAGTTCGGGAGCGGCTTTCTCCATCTCATTGTGCAGCACCGTAAGCTCCATTAAGTCATTAAACAGGCGCGGTCCGAGGATGTAGCTGTAAGGCGTATGAACCATCTGGATAGCGTGAAGCAGAGCTGTTGCCACGTTGGCATTCGGGAACCATTTGAAATCCGTCGTCGGATGCGAAATATGAGACAGATCAGCGGTTACCCTCATGTCCGGAGAGAGATCCAGGATATAGCATGTATAGTTACTGAAGGTTTGCTCGTAGAGGTTCTCGATTCGCGCGATGACCTCCGGGCTGGACTCCTTCACCGGAAATAGTATCGTCATGTAGGGGGCAATCCCCCTGCGCATCCTGGCGTGATGTCTCGCCAAATGATACGCGTACCGCCATATGCGGTGCTGGGAAGTCGATTGCAGCGTTGCTGATACACTAAACGTGGAGTTCACCCGATAATCGAGAAGCTCCACAGGAATATACTTGATGTTGCAATGCTCGGTGATACGCAGCCAGTAATCATAATCTTCTACCGGCACAAGCTCATAACCGTCAATCTGTTTGGCATAAATCGATTTATACATAAAGGAGACACCGATGAGAGAGGAATCCAGCAGTTTCTCAATCGGCTGCGATTGATATTGGCGCTGGACGGCAAGCATCTTCTCATCATAGATCGTGTTGCCGTCGTTATCGACCGATTGGAACGAGCTGTAAACAAGGCCAAGCTCTTGCGGTCCTTTCACTAAGGCATTGCGAAGCGTCTCCAGAAATCTCGGATAGTAGATGTTGTCGCTGGACACCCAAGTTAGATAGGCGATATTGGGCATGTCATAAAAATATTGAAAACCGGTGTTCAGCGCTTTGGCGACTCCCTGATTGTAAACATGGGAAACGATTTGCACTCGCTTATCGCCTTGAATGAGCATGCGGACGAGCGGTTCCATTTCGGGCGCTCCGTCAATGACAATAATTAGCTTGAACTGCTGGAACGTCTGCTTAAGCACAGATCCCAGCGCCGCTGCAAGAAACGCGGGTTTCTGTTTGTATAGTGGCATGACAACCCCTAAGTCGATCATACTGTCACTCCTTCCAATGCACCATTCTGTACTATTGTATTTCCATGGCACCCGTTTGCTTGTGCGGCTATCCCTTGAGGCGATAGCCTTTTCATAATAAATGGGAATTCAGCGCCATTTCGCTAAATTCCCATCTCTAATTGTATGAACCTTCTACTATGGCGTTGTTGAGAAAGCCGAAATTTCCTGCCAATCCAGCGCAAGCATTTGCTGGCCATCGACGGGTGTACCAAATTCGTCAACCCCGAAAGCCGTAAAAACAACCTCTGAAAGTACCCCGGACGCATTGACCTGTATTTCATAGGCAATGTCGCCTGAAATATTAAACTGACGGGAATCGCTCGATTTCCCGGGCAACATGTAGCCGGTTAGATAGATAAGCGTGAGCGTATTCGTCGTCGGAGGTACAACATAGACCTCGATCAACACCAGAGCCGTCGTGCTGGTGATATTCCGTGCGTTTATAACAACACCTGAAGCAGGCGTCGGTAAATCGTTATGAATCAATCCTGATGAAAACGGCATGTCCTCACCTCCTGTATGTCAATTAATTACATTTTATTCGTACGACATGCAGAATGATTGGGAAAAAATACACTGACAATCGCATATTTTCATATTAATCGTGATAGTTAAACGAACATTGTACATTTATTTTCGTAGAATACACTATGGAAATATTCCGAATTAAAAGGAGGAAAATCGTGGCCAATTTCAACTTTCAAGTCACGCCATCAGGAAACCCGAAATTCGAACCCAGCGTCGCTGTCAATTTGCTCATCCCGGGCATTATGATATCGGTTGCCGTCGACGAGTCTTCAGGTCCCCCTCTGATTGGTCTGTACCGTTCGCTAGACGGGGGATTCAGTTGGGTCAACAGCCTGCTCCCTTTGCCACCGGGCTTTAATGGTGCCGAAGCTCCTGTTGTGTCGTATGGATTTCCCAATATCTTTATCGTAACGGCACATGTTTTCCCCGGCGAAGAATATGGTACAACCGTCGTCTACAAATCCGTTGACAACGGTGCGACCTTCAGCGCTCCCGTGGTTGTCAGCCCTGGCTTTGGTTCGTATATCAACAACGATGAAACGAACTGCACGGTCGATGCCTCGCAGGCAAGTCCGTTTATCGGCAATATGTATGTTACCTATAACCGTCAGTTCAACGTGGATAACGGCGGTAACTCGGTTGCTTTCTTCAATCGTTCCAGAGATAACGGCGCTACCTGGGATCAGCCTTTGCTGCTCTCGAACGAAGCCGATCAAGTAGAACGGCCCGATATTACCGTCGATCTGGTCGGTGTTGTCGATGTCGCCTATGTTACGGTTGACCCAAGTTTTAACTTCATCGTTCGTCAATCGCTTGACGGCGGCGCTTCCTTTCCCAACGCCGTTGTCGTCTCGAACGTCGTCCCTGTCCCTTCCCCGCTGCCCGTTGTCGGCTACAACTTCCGCGTACTCACCTTTGCCAATATTTCAACCGATCGGTCAGTAGGACCCTTCACGAACCAAGCTTATGCCGTATGGCAGGATAACCGTCTTGGTTATGCCGATATCTTCATGTCTAAACGTGCCCCCGACACGAATAACTGGACGACGCCGGTCAGCATTACGGGCGCGCCGGCCAATTCGCAGAACTTCTTCCCCGCCATTGATGTCGATCCACTGACAGGGGTCGTCAACATCATCTACTACAGCAATCAGGTGAATGGCTTCGATCTCGACGTGTATGTAGCCCGGTCGATTAACGGCGGTCAAACCTTCACGAATACCCGGATTACCAACGTTTCGTTCAACCCGAATGCCAGCAGTCCTGTACCGGTTCCGCTCATCGGCGATTATATCGACATCGTCAGCGTTCCTCCGGGCGGCTATATCGGCGTATGGATGGATACGTCGCCGGGTACGTTCTGTATCTTCGCCGGTTACTCAGATACCGTCATTCCATAGGTTCCTTGCGCAAAAAAAAGAGTCAAGCTCGAAGGCAGAAGCCCTCGGCTCGACTCTTATTTTGTTTATTTCAGCATGACGCCAAGCCGGCGGGCCGCTTCGATAACAGCAGGCGCTTGACTGCGCATGATTTCGGTCGTGAGCCGATTGGCCGGACCGGATACGGACAACGCAGCGACCAGCTTGCCCGTGCGAGAGAAGACCGGCGCAGCTACCGCTGCCGCCCCCTGCTCGCGCTCCTCCACGCTCATCGCGTAGCCGAGCTTTTGCCACTCCGCCATCTGCTCCCGATACTGATGCCGATCGAAGGCAGTCGGCCACGAGGCGTCGGCAAGCAGCTCTTCGCGTTTGGCAGGCTCCTCGAAGGCGATAAGCACCTTGCTTGATGCGCCGACGTACAGCGGCAATCTGGCTCCGATAGGAGCCACCCTGCGTATGGCCTGGATGCTCTGGACCGCTTGAATGCGGATCCGCTCATTGCCGTCGCGCAAATACAAGCTGACGGTTTCCCCCAGCATATCGCGCAGCCGCTCCATCTCCGGCAGTCCAATCACAGCTGGGTCGTCCGCCCCCGACATATTAGCCGACAGTTCCCAGATGCGAAGCCCGAGCTTATAGCGATCCGAAGCCGCATCGCGAGCCACGAAGCCTCGTTCCTCCAGCGTGGCGAGCATGCGATGTACGGTGCTTTTATGAAGCCCGACGCTATCGGCAAGCTCCGTCATCGCCCACTCTTTCTTAACCGTAAAGCATAGCAATATATCCAGTGCTCGTTCGACAGCACGAACCGTTGATTTTCCATCCTCGGCCATAGTAGGTTGGCTCCTCGCTATAGTTTCACTGAGTGAAACTTGGTTACAGTCAGTATAACGTAAGGATGGCAGCCCGGTAAAGCTTTGGCATCCGAATCGACTTATTTTACAGCCATGTTACAGGACGCTAACATTACGTCGACACGCATTGACAGGCCATGGCGGCGCGCCATACCATAGGAATATAGAACTAGTTAAGCGCTTTCATAATTCAATAAGCAATTGTCATTATAATCACTCTTCTTAAGGGGGCCTCCACCATGAGCACAACAACAATGAGTCCTGCACTACCCGCAGCCGGCGGATTTACGCCCGGACTGCTTCCCCCTATGCTGCCTTCGCCGCAAGCTCCCGAACGGGCGCTTGCCGGAACACGCACACGACGCAAACACGCTGCGCTTGCCGTACTTTCAGCCCTGGCAGCCCTGCTGCTGTTCACTGCGCTTGCCTTTCATGGTTATGTCGCATGGGTAATCGCACATCCCTATGTACCTGCGTTATATTCTAACCCGAAGATTGCTCAAGGGCTCGATTACAGCGATGTCTCCTTCCCAAGTAAAAGCGGCCGCACTACCGTTCACGGCTGGTATATCCCTGCAGTCGGAGCGGAAACACATTCCGACAGAACGGTTGTATTCAGCCACGGCTATGGCGCGAACCGTGAGGAAACATGGGTGCCCATGTATGAATTGGCCGCCCTGCTGAATCGGCTGCACTATAATGTATTCATGTTTGATTACGGCTACGCCTCCTCCGGACAACGTTCTCCGGCAACCGGGGGCAAGGAAGAGTCGCAGCAATTGCTGGCGGCAGTCAACTATGCGCGGTCGCAGGGCGCTGACGAGGTCGTCGTCTGGGGCTTCTCGATGGGAGCCGGCACTGCGCTTCAGGCAGCGCTCCAAACGGATTCGACGGACAGCATCGATGCCATGATCCTCGACAGCACGTTTCTTCCGAGCTCGGATTCCTTATACAATAACGTACGCCAATACATGGATTTGCCTAAGTACCCGTCCATCCCGATCATCGAATGGATGCTCCCTTTCTTCACGGGCGTAAACTTTAATCAACTGCCTGTCGAGCAAGTGCTGCAAACGACCTATGACATGCCGCTCTTCATCATGCATGGTACAGCCGACGCTATAGCTCCGGTGACCACCGCGGAGCAGGTATCTGCAAGCCAGTACAATTCGCTCTCGCGCGAGTGGATCGTGGAAGGCGGCATGCATGAGATGCTCTTCCGCACGCATCCGAAGGAATATATTCAGCGCGCTGCTCTGTTCCTTAGCCAAGTAGATGCCGCTCGCAAATCCACCTCCGCCGCTTAGGTTCGAGAACATAATAGACAATCAAAAGCGAATGGTCAGTACTGACCATTCGCTTTCATTAATGCGCGATCTTTCTCTTTCAGACGCGGGCACGTATAGCAATAATTGAATGTCCGCTCGAGGCGATGAGGAAGGCAATAGGCAAGGCAGCACACCGTCCTCAATGCCATTTTTTTGTTGGCATCCGCAGGATCGTCGATATAGCTGCGTTTCGCTGCAAATGGATTTCTCGGAAGTCCGAATGCGCTGGCATCGATATCGGTTAGCCGCGTCTGGTAGTGATGAATAATTGCCTGTCTGCGTTCCTCGTCCGTGACTTCGCTCAGTTCCTCCTCCATTTGATCATAAGCGGCGTTTACAATTTGCCCCCATAATTCAATCGGTCTCATTCGAGCCAGACGCGCCAGCGTTTGGATCATAGGCGTTACTTGTTCCCTGTAAAAAGCATCCAACGTTTTCTTCAGCCAAACGTCGCGGTCCGCATTTGGCATTTCTGTGTATCGGATAGTGTTGAGTTGAAATGAAAACTGAGGATAGGAGGATTCGGCAATTAATTGAAGGGTCAAATTGGAGGATGACACGTCTAAGACGGCGTCAGTCCAGTGAAACAGCATATGCTGCAACGCGCCGCAGACGCCCGCATACCAGCTGATGAAGAACGCTGCCGTTTCCGGCCGTTCTTGCGCTTGCAGCAGCGGACCATATGCGTTCAATACATGCAGCAGCTTGTCTTCGTTTAATAAATCTGCCGCGGGCATGATGAGCACGGTTTTCTCCGCCTCCCTTGATGTCAGAAAAAACTTCTCCTCGAGTTGTCCCAAGTCCATCGTACTCATTGCATACCCTCCCTTTATTTTTGTTTATCTTCGAAAGCATGAACGACTTCGTCAATGGCGTTGCTATCTGCGAGCGGAGACATGCCAAGGTTAAACCATTCCTTGCTCCCCATCAGATAAACCTGGTTTTTCTTTACGGCCGTCATGTTTTTCCATAACGAGCTGTCCATCATTTCTTTATACCGATCTTGAACGGCTTGATTCGCATCGTCGCTCATTTGCAAGATGATATGATCCGGATTGTATTCAGGAATTTTCTCCAGTGAAATCGAAAGGCTGTTTTCGCTTTGCGGAAAATTTTTAATCGAGCTTAGGCCAAGCCCTACATGAATAAACTTGCCGCGATCGCTTTTTTCACCGTAAATGAAGATTTCCTTATCCATAATCTCCATATAGAGCACGGTCTCATCGCCGACCAATTGATCGAGCTTCTTCTTGGCTTCCTCTTCTTTGACTTGCAAATCCTTAATGACCGTTTCGGCCTGTTCTTTTTTACCGAGGATTTCGCCAATATCCCGTAATTCGTCGCGCCAATTATCCCGCTGCGGCAGAAGCACGGTAGGGGCGATTTTGGATAGCTGACCGTAATCTTTATCGGACCACCATGTAGGTGCAATAATCAAATCCGGCTTGGACGCTAAGATGGCTTCGAAATCAGGTGTTCTTGCAATGCCCATTTTGAGCGTATCTTTAAAGGAATCCTTCAAGTAGGAAGGAAAATCCAAATGATAGTTTTGAACGGCAATCGGCGTTACGCCGAGCGCGTACAGGAACTCCGGATAAACGACGGATAGGCCGATGATCTTGTTAGGCTCGGCCGGAATGCTGACGTCCCCTTTCAAGGTTTTCACCACGCGCTGTTGATTTGCTTCATCTGCAGTCGTATTACCTGTATCGCCTGCGTTACTTGTGTTACTTGTATTACTCTCATTACTCGCATTACTCGTATTACCAGCATTCTCGGCTGCCGTATCGGTCTTATCGGTCGATGTGTTAGCCGCTCCGCAAGCCGTGCTTACCATAATGAGTAACACGATAACTAATCCTCTGACCCAACGTACATTTCGTTTCATCTCTCTGGTGCTCCTCCTGAAAAAACTTTTTTCAATATGATAATCTCTAAATAGAATTGATTATCATTATCATCTATTAGGAGTATAAATGAATTTTCAATTTCGGAATATTGATGATAACGACATAAACTTATGCACGATTCCGCCAAAGTTTGAGCGCTTCGTCAAGCATGAGCTCATGCGTGAACGCCGTGTATTCAATCCAAGGATAAGCGGGAATGAACGCTACGCGATTATTCCCAACCGCCTCCAGCCTGTTCCAATCTTCGGAGTTGGCTAGTGTTTGCCACGTTGATTGGGATAGAGAATCCTCGTCCACGACGAGCAAGATTCGGTCAGCCTCGAATACCGCTAGCTGCGACGAATTTACTTGTTGGTTTGGTTTCATGCGGTCTACGCCGTGCGCGGGCAGCAGGTGCAGATCATCGTAAAATACCGTGGCCAGACTTCGGCCGGCCAGCACGGTGCAGCCCTCTCCGCTAATTCTCAGGATGAGAAGACGGTCATCTTTCACCGTATCCCGGACTTCGTCCCTTACGAAGCTAGCTTTGCGATCATAATTATTCAGCCAAATCTCAGCAATGGAGGACATATCAAGAAACTTCGCGATTAATCGCAAATGCATGCGCCAGTCATTCTCCATCCAAGGCACGAAAAACGCCGGCGCGATTTTCTTCATCCCGTTCTGTTCCTCGACTGAAGCATGGATGTCGATCCCGATGATGAAGTCAGGGGCGGCAAGAACAATTTCCTCTTTCTTTACCCGTTCGACCGAGCTGAGCGGGATTACGGCATCCGTCTCATATTTTCTTCTATAGTAATCCGTCCATGGATGTTCCGCTGGAGCGGCGATAGGCGTGATTTGCAGGGCAATCAGTTGCCCGATATTCGCATTATGATAAGCGACGATCTTCTTTCTGCTGTTCTTCATAAATGCCGCAGGCGGTATCCCTGAGATCTGCTTGAATTTACGCCGGAAATAAATATCATCCTGATAGCCGACATGCCGTGCAATATCTCGGAGCCGATCTTGTCCGTTTCTGCGAATGAGCTGCTGCGCCTGTTTGATTCGGAAGAAAGTCAAATAATCAATCGCGCCGCTGCCATACCTCTTTTTGAACAATCGCATAAAATGACGCGAACTGATCCCTACCAATTTGGCCAAATGATCGATTGTCAGTTCCTGTTGAAAATGCTGCTCGATATAGCTTTTGGCATATTCCAAAGCTGCGTCCAAGCCGATTTCTTGTACGAGAAGCGCCTCTCCCAGAATGGTTTCGATCAATTCTTGGAACAGAATTTGGCTCCGGAAACGCTTTAAAGGTTCTCCGCTCTTCATGTATTCGTCAATTGTCCGGCATGCATGATGCACGGATACCGGCGATGAAACGTTAACCTCCCCTTGCAGCGGAAATGGACTGTTCCGTCTGACCTTCTGTATCGCGTGCGTAGATGTAGGATCTTCACTGAAAACATCGAATCCCAATTCATAAATCCCGCGTTCATCAAGCGAATCAAAAGTGGCTTCAATAAGGTGGCCGGGCTTTAGTACATACACGCTGCCTTGCCGAAGTTCCACGAAATGTCCATCTATATGAAGACGGCCTTTACCGCTGGCCATGACGAGCATCATATGTTTCTCGATAAATTGAAGCTTAAGATCCCGGTCATTCATGTGCTGCTTAATATGAGCGATATCTCGAAGCTTAAATACCAAGCCTTCCAGTGAGGCGTATACCTTGTGCTCATCATTCTTAGTTCTATCATCCAAAGCAAGATCACCGCCCTTGTACAATCTAAAGAGCATTTTAGCTTACCGGCATGCGGACCGCAATTTCTATCCGCATAAACAAAAACCGGCACATGCCTGTTGGGGGCTTGTGCCGGTTTGGGACGAATGCTTCATCCAATTACAAGAATGTGCCCTTACTGCTTGAGCAGCGACAGGAACTCCGAACGGAGCGCCGCGCTTGTACGGAAGTCGCCGCGGACTGCCGAAGTCACCGTCTTGCTGCCCGGCTTCTTCACGCCGCGCGCGCACATGCACAGATGCTCGCCTTCAACGACGACCATAACGCCATGCGGCTGCAGCACTTCATCCATGATATCCGCAATCTGCGAGGTAATACGCTCTTGCACTTGAAGACGGCGCGTCACCGCTTCAACCAGACGTGCAAGCTTGCTTAAACCCGCAATCTTGCCGCTTGGAATATAGCCGATATGCGCTTTGCCGAAGAACGGCGCCATGTGGTGCTCGCACTGACTGTAGTATACGATATCGCGTACAATGACCAGTTCTTCATGCTGCTCGTCAAACGTAACGCCCAGCACTTCGCGCGGATCTACCTCATAGCCCGCGAAAATCTCCTCATACATCCGCGTTACGCGTGCCGGTGTTTCCAGCAAACCTTCGCGCTCCACGTCTTCTCCGATGAGCTTCAATATTTCACGAACGTGATGCTCAATTTGTTCCCGATTCGATGAAACGGCTGAGTTGACGTAATCTTTCCTGCCCGCCATATCTGCAACGTCTCCTTTCCTGTGAACCAATCGCCGGTACTTCCTTCTTATCTCCGTCCGCCCGGGCGATTGTTCCCCTTCGTAAATTGCTGGTTCTTCATCATTTGCTGCGCTTTTTGCATTTGCTGGTTATTCATATTGTAGCCCATTTGCTTTGCCATCTTTTTCAGCATTTCCGGATCGTTTTGCATCTTCTCCAGCTGCTTGCGCAAGTAGTATACGCCCGCGAAAAAGCCGCCAACAGCGCCGACTATGAGCGTAATGATCGAAATAATGACCGTCCACATTGTCATCTCACCTTGTCCTTATCTGTAAGTATATTGCAACTTATAATAGCATGTAGGACCATGCGTTCGCAAACAATCTGTAAAGGCCGAATTTCGGTACAACGGGATTCTAACGAATTGTAGAAGCCTTATCGGGCCGATTTCTCAGGCTTCGAGAATCTAACGAATCGTGGAAACCTTATTTGGGCAAATTCGGCACCCAAATAACCGCAAACCGTCAAATAAGACCTCTACGATTCGTTAGAAATTTTTGAATGGCGTTTTGAGGCAAATAAGCCCTGTACGATTCGTTAGAGCAATCCTCGTTTGAACTCCCATCCGACATTCCTCACCTCGTACGCACCCGATACTCTCCGTACACCACCACCATATTGCGCAACTCACTCACATCGGCGCATTCGCCCCCACGCACTCGCCTCCGCACTCAACGTGCATAACTACTTTCGCCAAGCCTGTCCGATCCTCAAACACAAAAAAACCTGACCTTCAGAAAACAAGGTTAGGTTCGCATTGTCGCTCTATAACCGCCCGGCCAAGTTCAGCCCAGCACCTGTTCGATAAATACCGTCGTATGCTTCGCCAAATCAATCTCGCGGCTCTCGACGCTGTCATTCGACTCACGCTGAAGGACCCGTACGATTGGCCGGCCCGGCAGTCCGCGGTGCTGTCCGACGACAATACCGGTCTCCTTCGTCGTGAGCCTAACCGATACGCCGTTCGGGTAGATCGAGACGATCCGCATGAAATGAACCAGGATCTCGTGATCCAAGCTCGTCCCTGACATCGCCATCATCTGCTCGCAGGCTTCATGCGGCAGGAGCCCAGCGGCACCTTCGCCGCCGCTGGTAAGCAGGTTATCAAAGGTGTTGGCCACCGCTACAATGCGGGAGTACAGGTGAATTTGATCCCCTATCAGCCCGCGCGGCTCGCCTGTTCCATCGACATGCTCGTGGTGCTGAAACGCAACATGAGCGATAAGAAGGCTAAACTCGCGTTTGGCCTTCAGCAGCTCGAAGCCTCTCCATGTATGACGCTTGGGCTCGTCATTCTCCCCATTCGCCTCAAGGTCCGGCTTCCCGAGATCATGCAGCAGCGCACCGATCGCCAGCTCCTTCAGCTGCACTTGATTCAGCTGCAAGCTGACGCCAAGCAGCGCCGAGAGCATGCAGACATTCATCGCATGAATGTACTCCGCATTATCCCGCGTACGGATGTCGTTCAATTGAACGAGCACATCCTTATTGCGAATCACATCGAAGAGCAAATCTTCAATCGTTAAACTGATCGCGCGCGAGTTCAAATCTTTACCGGAGCGAATCGAATCCATCGTCTCGGACATTTGCTTAATGATGCCGACTTTGGTTTCTTCCGACAGAATCTCCTCTTGCTCTTCCATCTCCATGCCGGCATCTTTAATATAGACATTCGTGACGCCGATGCGTCTTAAAGTGCTGATCATAAAGACCGTCAGCTGCACTTTCGAGGAAAGCAGCACTGCCCCGTTGACGGCGTAGATCGTCTTGCCGAGAATATCGCCTGGTTCAACCGCTTCGATATCGACATATTTCATGATGTCTACCTCTTCCCCATATCTTTACGTCGAAGCTGTCATGCTCATGAGCGCGTCCTTGATCGCTTGTTGAACCGTTTCCTCCTGCTCGCGCAGCGCGGCCGTTCGAAGCACCTCCGCCGCATCCTCGCCGCCGATTCGGCCAAGCGACCACGCAGCAGTTGCTCGCAGCTCAAAGCGCGTATCGCTGCGGAGCATATCCGCAAGCGCAGGCACAGCGCTTGCATCCTTGAAGTTGCCGAGCGCGATGACCGCGTTGCGCTGGATCGGCTTCCTCCCGCGCCAAGCTGAGGAGCTGTTGCCGTACTGCTCCTTGAATGCCCGATTCCCAATCGTGAGCAGCGGTACCAGAAGCGGCTTTACTTTGTCGTGATCGGGTATAAGCTCCGGATGGTGCGTGGCATTCTTCCCCTTGTTCTCGGGGCATACAACCTGGCATGTATCGCAGCCATAGAGCCGATTGCCGATCTTGCGCATCAGCTCATCCGTCACGACACCTTTCGTCTGCGTGACGAAAGAGATACAGCGCTGTGAATTCAGCTGCCCCGGCGCTACAAGCGCATCCGTCGGACAGGCATCGATACAAGCCGTACAGCTGCCGCAGCTCTCCGTGACAGGTGCATCGGGCGGGAGCGGCAAATTCGTAATCATCTCGCCTAAGTACACCCAGGAGCCCCACTCCGGCGTAATAATCGAGCAGTTGCTGCCAAGCCAGCCGATGCCGGCCCGCTCCGCTACCGCACGGTCAGAGAGTGCTCCCGTATCCACCATGCTTAAGAAGCGTCCTTCAGGCACGCGCTCCAGCAGCCAAGCTTCCAGCCGTCGCAGCCGCTCGCGCAGGACGCCGTGATAGTCATCTCCCCAAGAAGATCTCGAGAACAAACCGCGCCTTGCTCCCGGCTCGGACTTCGGTGGATCCTGAAGCTTCGATGGATACGCGATTGCGATCGCAATAATGGATTTCGGATCTTCGAATAACAGCGAAGGCTCCGTCCGTTTATCAAGGTCCGGCTCTTCGAAGCCGGACTCATAGCCTAGCTCCCGATGCCGCACCAGCCGCTGCTTCAGCTCAGTGAACGGCTCCGCGGAAGCGATTCCGATTTTGTCAATGCCAAGACTCGCCGCAGCGTCCTTCATCTCGGCTTTTAACTGTTGCCAGTCGATCTTGTTCATGTTGCTCCCGTCCAACTCGGAGTCTCCTTTTAAACCTACAAATGGTTCAATTTGCTGATCGGCCACAGAATGTAATCTGCACGGCCAAGAATCATATCCCGCGGCACAGCCTGAAACGACCGGCTGTCGCGACTCGCCTTATTGTGGCGATTATCGCCCATCACAAAATAATGATCGGCTGTGACCGTCTCCGGTCCATAATCCGAATCTTCGATTTCGATGTCTGTATAAGACTCTACTACGAGCTTCCCGTTGCGATACAGCTGCCCTTCGCGAATTTCGATCGAATCGCCAGGCATCCCAATAATCCGTTTAACCAAATATTCTTTATGTTCGATTCCGTTTGATGGGTCCTTCAGAATGACCACATCACCTTGCTTAGGTGAGCCCATTAAGTAAGTAGCCTTATTCACAAACAGCCATTCCTTCTCATACAAGGTCGGCTCCATGGACTGCCCTTTGACCGTAGAGAGGTTAAACACGAATACATTCAAGCAAAGAACGACCACAGCGGCAATCGCCAGTGTGATAAACCAGCTGCGCAATTCAGCAACCCATGGTGACAGCGCCTTCGACTCCTTGTTCGCAGAAGAAGAGGAAGTCCTTGCAGCCTTTGCTTTCACCTTAACCTTCGGGGAGCCAGGCCGTTTGCGCGGCCCGAATTCTGTCTGCTCCGCACGCTGCGAAGACTCCGTATCCGAACCGGGATTGACGTTCATAGCTGCTACACCTCGCCCATATGTTTGTTCCACGCCTCAAAGTAACCAAGAATAAGGTCATCGTTGAAAGGGGCTTGTCCGTTCTCGATCCGCTTCAGCAGCGCACCGAGCCCCTCCATTACTTTTCGGTTAACTTCTTCCGAATAGTGATAGGCAATCTTATGGAGCTCATATTCTTCTTGATCGACGACTTGCGCTTTCCCTCCGCGGGGCACGATAACATCGAGGTCGTAATCAATGTAAGTGAGAACATCATGTTTGAAGAAAAGGGGGGAGGCCACATTGCAATAGTAGCGAACGCCATGATCCTCGAGCAGACCAACCACATTGAACCACTCGCCGGGGATAAAGAAGGATACCGCAGGCACTCGGCTAATCCACTGCTTGCCGTCCGCCTCTTGGATAGGTGTCTGTCTGTTGATGAACACATGCATCGATTCCGCCGCATGCTCGCTTGCCAGCAGCTCTGCCGGCACCTGCCAATTCTCCAGCCACATCCGGTGCAAATGGCCGTTATTCTTGAAACTCTTGATAACACAAGGACGGTACGTTGTCATAAGCGTAATACTCCTAGCGAGGTACTTTCTTACTATAAGAAAAGCATATCTGTACGCCAAAATCAATGACGCCTTAGATATGCTTGTCCATAATTGCTTATTTATAAGTGCTTGAATCGAATTGTCGCTTAACCGGCAACAATGCTTAATTTCTGAAAGGAACGGAAAAAGTCCGTTGTAGCATAACCCAATGATTCATAAAGCGAAAGAATCGGCTCGTTATGTTCGTCGGCCGTCACCATGATTTTCGTTACATTCCGCTGCTCAAATCGTCCACGCAGGGAGCGAATCAGCTCTTTGCCCAATCCTTGACGTTGGTAATTCGGATGCACGGCAATACGGTAATAGTAACCTCTGCCCTTGTCTATCGTCCCGATAATGATGCCTGCGATTTCATCTTCAACCGCAGCAACGAGTACCAGCTCACTGTCCCATGATAGTTGGCGGCCGAAAGCCTCCATCGTTTGTTCATAGCATTCTTCTGACAGCACAGTCTCCAGCAGTTCCGTAACGGGCCGATAATCAGCTAATTGGAAGGATCGAACGTCCATAACTTTAAGCTCCTCTTCAAACGCAGTATGGAAATAACGGCATAGCTAGGGAAGAAATCAACTTCGCTTCAAGCAGACAGCGACAGCCCTTCTTCTTTAGGTAAAATTAATAATACGACAAATTCGCTCGAATTCCTTCTAAAATCTTTAAAAATCCTTAAAAAATATAATAAATCTACATCATTCTATTGAAAACGCTTTAATTTAAGCGTTTTCATAACATTAACGCTATCAATCAACCCAAAAAAAGTGCCACATGGGCACTTTTCCTTACGAATGCTTCATATAGTGCGCCAATGCATCCCGCCATGGTCTTAGGTCTTGCAAACCGGCCCGCTCGATCGCGGAGTGGCTCATGACGGAATATGCCGGTCTGGCCGCAGGTCTCGGAAATTCCGCTGTCGAACAAGGCACAAGCGTGATGGTCGCACTGGCCATGTCCCTGCTCTGTACAATCTCTTGCGCAAATTCAAACCATGAGCAGCTCCCGGTATTGGAGGCATGATAGACGCCGTACTTGTCGGTTTGAACAAGCTCGATCAGAAAACCAGCCAGATCAAGCGTATAGGTAGGAGATCCGATTTGATCGTGGACGACCTTCAGCCGATCTCGCTCACTCGACAGCTTGAGAATGGTACGGACAAAATTATTCCCGTATTTCCCATACACCCACGACGTGCGAACGATGTAATAGCGATCGAGCAGCGCCGCAACTTCCAACTCGCCGGCGAGCTTCGTTTGCCCATAGACCGTTTGCGGATTGGTCGGCTCCTCGATCTCGTACGGCTCATTGCCTTTGCCATCAAACACATAATCCGTGCTGATGTAGCAGAACTTGGCGCCGCATGCTTTCGCGGCCATAGCGACATTGCGCGTGCCCCATGCATTGATTCGGTACGCTTCATCCGCGTCGGATTCCGCCTTGTCCACCGCCGTGTAGGCGGCGCAATGGATAATGACATCCGGGCGATAGGCGTTCACGACATCGGCGCATTGCTCCGAGTTTGTAATATCGAGGTTGTCTCGCCCATAACCAAGAATATGTATTCCCGGCCGGACATTCAGTTCCACGAGTTCCATTCCCAGCTGACCGTTAGCGCCTGTGACGAGAATCTTCAGTTCATCCTGCTTGGCAGCTGTCATGAGCGACCTCCCAAGTAAGCGCCTGAGCGAATATGTTCAATCCAAGCTTGATGATTCAGATACCACTGAATCGTGGATTTTATGCCGGATTGGTAATCATACTTAGGTGTCCACCCCAGCTCTGTTCGGATCTTGTCCGCATCGATGGCGTATCGGCGATCATGACCCAAACGATCTTGAACGAACGAAATGAGCGATTCCGGCTTGCCAAGCTCCGATAGGATGGTCGAAACCACTTGGATATTGCTGCGTTCATTGTTTCCGCCCACATTGTACACTTCGCCGGGACGTCCCGCGTGCAGCACGCGGTCAATGGCGCTGCAATGATCCTCGACATGCAGCCAATCGCGCACGTTGAGGCCATCTCCATAGACAGGCAACGGCTGACCGGCGAGCGCTCGTTGAATCATGAGCGGGATAAGCTTTTCCGGAAACTGATAGGGTCCGTAATTGTTCGAGCAGCGCGTAATGTTCACGTTCATGCCGTACGTTTCATGATAGGCTCGGACAAGCAGGTCGCTTCCCGCTTTGCTGGCCGAATACGGACTGTTCGGCGCAAGCGGCGTCGACTCCGTGAAAAGCCCCGTGTCGCCAAGCGTCCCATAGACCTCGTCGGTGGATATGTGAACGAACTTCGCCACATCGTATTGTTTGGCCAAATCAAGCAGTGTCTGCGTGCCGAGCACATTTGTACGGATGAAGATATCCGGCTGCGAGATGCTCCGGTCCACATGGGATTCAGCGGCAAAATGAACGACGGCGTCAATGCCCTCCGCGAAAATCGGTTCCATCGCAGCTCGATCCGCGATGTCGGCCTGCACAAACCGATAGTTCGGGAGATTCGCAATCGACATTAAGTTAGCCGGATTGCCTGCGTAGGTTAACGCGTCGACATTAATGAAGGTGTAGCCGGGATATTTCGCGATCATATACTGCAGATAATTGCTGCCGATAAATCCGGCCCCGCCGGTTACGATCATTTTCACGGGCTCACTCACCCTCCATAATAGAAATTTTTCTCCGCGGCGGACAACGGGGGATGACCCCGATCCTTATCCGACAAGATCGGATTTGTCGCAGGCCAATCGATCGCAAGCAGCGGATCGTTCCATGCGATGCCGCGGTCATGCTCCGGCGAATACAGCTCGTCGACTTTATATTGCACCTCGCAGTTTGGAACCAGCGTACAGAACCCATGGGCGAAGCCTCGCGGTACGAGCAGCTGTCTCTTGTTCGAGGCGCTTAGAATGAATCCCTGCCAGTGGCCGTAAGTCGGCGACCCTGCGCGAATATCCACGACAACATCATAAATCGCTCCCGCCGTGACGCGGACGAGCTTCGTTTGTGCTTTCGGATTCAATTGATAATGAAGCCCGCGGAGCACGCCCGCTTCGGCTGACAACGAATGATTATCTTGCACGAAAAGATGGGGGATGCCCTGTTGCACGAACAACTCCTGATTGTAGCTCTCGATAAAAAAACCACGATGATCGCCATGTACCGCTGCCTCGATCAATTTGACGTCTTTTAACCTTGTTTCGACTATTTTCATCGTTACCCCTCGTTTGAACGACATTGCCCTCGGACTATATCAAGAAGTTCTACTATCTATAGATATATACAAAATAAGACGGCATTGCCTTTAGGCGTCCGTGGTTTTTCATGAAAATAGACAGCTTTATTTCATTTTCCATGAATTGCAAAGTGTTAATTTGATCATGCTAGAAGGTGTTCCGAGGGTGTTGTCAGCAGGTCGTACTTTACAAACATTTATGTTGATTTATTGCCCGAGAACGAGCATAATGGAAATGAAAAACGATACATATTATAGGAGGTATTTAATCAATGGCACACCAATTGCCCGCTTTGCCTTATGCAAACAATGCGCTTGAGCCGCATATCGATGAAACAACGATGATGATTCACCACGACCGTCATCATAACGCTTATGTAACTAACCTTAACGCAGCACTGGAGTCCGCTCCTGAGCTTGCAAGCAAATCCATCGAGGATTTGATCGCTGATCTGAACAGCGTACCGGAACCAATCCGCACTGCTGTTCGCAACAACGGCGGCGGCCACGCTAACCACTCCCTGTTCTGGGAAACAATCGGACCAAACGCAGGCGGCGCACCAACAGGCGCGATCGCTGATGCTATCGCAAACGAACTGGGCGGCTTCGACCAATTCAAAGCTGACTTCGCGAAAGCGGCAGCAACTCGTTTCGGCAGCGGCTGGGCTTGGCTTGCACTTAGCCAAGACGGCAAGCTGAAAGTTTACAGCCTTCCGAACCAAGACAGCCCGATCATGGAAGGCGACACGCCTCTTCTTGGTCTGGACGTTTGGGAGCACGCTTACTACCTGAACTACCAAAACAAACGCCCTGACTACATTGCAGCGTTCTGGAACGTTGTAAACTGGTCCGAAGTTGGCAAACGTTACGACGCAGCGAAATAAGTTTTCGCTCGCATCCGGAGACCTTCGTGCTATATGCACGGAGGTCTTTTTGCGTTTGCATTACGATTCTGTGTCTAACTACCTAACATGAATTTGCAATTTTTAAAGAAATTCATTATTTTTAGACAATTGGAACTATTTCCATGTTATAATTCCTCCCATATACCTAAGTAGAGAGATGGGGATACCTAATGTTTGATTGGTTGGGATTTCGCAAAGGATTGCCCTTATGGTGGTCGTACAAGCTCAATGCGGGAATGAAAGAGGATGTAGCGGATATTTTTGAAGGTATCGCAGATACGCGGATGAATATTCTAACGGCATGGACGACGGAATATTGGGATCATCTGGACCGGCTGCACCATCAGCTGTCCTTCCGTCAGCCCGGGGCGGCAGGTGACGAGGCTTGGGATCCTTCCGCCTTGGAGCGTTTATTCGCAGGAACTCGGGCACGCGCCTCGGATTTCTCAGAGATCTTCATGCTTGACGAGAACGGCCGCGTTGCTTTCTCAACAGAGACAAGCCATACCGGCGAGCTTTATGGAACGGGCAGTCTGCTAGAGCCGGGCCTAGCCTATTCGAAGGGCGGCGCGCCAAGCGGCCGCAACTGCTTATTTGGTCCCTATGCCGATCCTTGGACGCTGAAGATCGGGCCGAGCTCGTCTTCTTTTCACGATAAAATGACGCTTCTCTTCATCTCTCCAATCCTGCTTGGCGGCAAGTGGAAAGGCGCGCTCTGCGGCCGAGTGCCAAACGATGTCATCGGCGATCTTATCCAGCGGGAATCCGGTCACGTGTATCCCGACTCCGGGGATAACTATCTGTTCATGGCGCGTCCCGTGCTGAATACGCATATCGCACCGGGAACTGCTTTATCTCGTAGCAGGTTCGAGGACCGCACGTTTACTCATGGCGAGAATTTGATGGACGGCGTAACCACGGACTGGGGCGTCGTTTCCGTTAAGGAACACACGGAGCTGGAGCTCGTATTCACGGATCCTGCTACAGGCCAGCTTCATCCCGGCGTAGCGAACACCATTCGGAACGGCAGCAACCTGTTCGTAGAGTTTCCGGGTTATTCGGATTATCGCCATATCCCCGTTATCGGCAAAGGTGTGACGTTCCGGCTTCCCCATTGTCCGGATATGTGGGGGATGATGTGCGAGGGTGATTTGGAAGAAGTGTACCGCATTCGGAGCATTCGATTCACCCAATTCAGACTTGCGTTAGGCTGGCTGGCAGCGTTAGGCGCGCTTGGAACTATTCTCGCGTACTATCTGTTCACGAACGCCATGCCGGTTGCAGGCGCTGTTATTGTCGGCGTCTTCAATTTAATTTTTGGACTGGCCATGGTATGGTCGTTGGATCGCAAAGGCAACCAGGTGACTTCTCTCCAAATGCGCAGGCTGAACCGGTTTATCCGTATTAATGCCGAAGGAAAAGGCGACCTCACCCAGCGGCTTGATACGAGTTTGTTTCCGGCTAACGAAACCCGTGAGCTGGCCAAATGGATTAACAACATGATCGACTCCCTCGAAGGCGTCATGCTGCAGGTGAAGCTCGCTTCCGGCGATGTGTTGACGAATCAACGCGCACTGCTCGAAACTACCGGTGCGACTGCCAGCACAACCGAGCGTGTCAGCGGCCGGATCGGGGATATGATTCTCAGTATTCGAAATCAGCTGAAGGATATCGACATCGCCAAGGATGTTGCCGGCGAGATGCGCGAGACGCTGCGACAGCTTGAAGATAAGGCATCCGCAAACATCGGCGTGGCGCAAGGGGAATTGCTCCGTATCGGCGATAAAATGGAGCAGATCGCCGGCCGCGTTACGGAAACGAACCGATCGATCGAATCGTTCATGAAAACAACGGATGAAATTCGCAATGTCCTCGGTGTTATCGAGGAAATCTCGGCGCAAACGCATCTGCTTGCCCTGAATGCTTCCATCGAAGCGGCGCGTGTCGGCGAGCAAGGCAGAGGTTTTGCCGTAGTTGCCGGTGAAATCAGGAAGCTGGCCGCCCTCACCAAGAAATCGACGGAAGAAGTGCACAGCATCGTCCAAGATATCTATGTCCATGCGAAGGACGCTACTACTACGATGGCTCAAGGCACGCTTGTCGTGTCTGAAGGGACGGCGCTTGTCGCGGCGGCTTCGGAGCTGCTCAGCAGCACCCAGGAAGATGATTCGCTCAAATCGCAAATTATCGACGAGGTCGTTGTGATCATGGAGAAAATCGCGGCGGTCAGCAAGCAGAACCGTCGCATTTCGACCGAGGTCGAGGGCAATGTGCAGGAGCTGCTCGGCGACTTCGTCAACGTCCGCCATACTTCCAATCATGTCGAAGCCATCACGGCGTTCTTGCAGCAGCTGGTCGGACAGTTCCAACTGAGCGAGGCTCGCAAGCGCTGAGTGAGGTTTGCACGCGATAATGGATAAGTCTTGCCTCTTCGATTGCGGATGCCGCGATTGGAGGGGCTTTTGTCGGCTTTATTCGTAGATAGGCGTGTGTGGGCCTAATTTGCCTGTGAGTACGCTCAGCAGCTCCAGGTTGAACTTCTCCCTTTCATCGTAGAACAGGCCATGACCGCTATCCTCGAAAGGAATGAATCTGGAGTTCCGAATGCCTTGATGCTGCAGCTCGCCAAGCGCGAACGGAACGATGCGGTCTTGCTTGCCGTGCAGAATCGTTGTCGGTACATGAACATGGGCCAAGTCTGCGCGAAGATCCTCGTCCCGCAGCGCTTTCGTCCCTCCGATGGCACCGTAGGGGGATGACTCGAATCCTAGACCGTTGAACCATGTGCGGAAAGGGTCGCTGATTGGTTTGTGGAAGAACAGTCGGCCGAAGCTGTCGATTGTTTGCGGTCTGTCGGTCATGAGCCCAAGGAGCGTAGCTTCGGATTCGGAGGCTGGTTTGCCGTAGGGATAGCCGGGACGCTGGGTCATCAGCGGTGCAGCGGCGGCCGCGAGGACCAGTCCGCACATTCCGCGGGCAGCATGTCGTGTAATGTAGCGGATGGCGATGGCACCGCCCATGGAGAAGCCGACCAGCGTTGCGTTCTGGATGCCGAGCGACTCCACCACCATTCGAATGTCATCGGACATCCGATTGTAATTGTACCCATGCCAAGGAGCATCCGACTTGCCAAAGCCCCGCAAATCGATGCTGATGCAGCGAAAACCATATTTCGGCACCGCATTCAACTGGTACTCCCACATTTGGCGATTGACCGGCCAACCGTGCACGAATACGACCGGTCTGCCGTACCCGACATCTTCGACGTACACCTTTACACCGCGCTCTGCTTCCACATAGAACCCCATCGATCAGCCACCTTTCTCCCATCTCTATATGTATACCGCGAGGCGGGTTTACATAGTATCGAAACCTGCCAAAGTCAAACACCAGATAGGCGATAGCCGCATACACTGAACCGAGACAATTACCTATCCACGTTTTTGGAAAAGGAGTTTGATACATGAGTTACTACACGTATATTCCTGGTGCGCCTGCCGGCTACTCCAGTAAATATTCGGATTGTGGCTGCGGCGGACCACGCGCGTTTCCCGGAGGCGCAGGCGGCATGCTTCCCGGCGGCGGAGTATTCCCCGGCGGCGGCGGCGGTGGTGGCGGCTTCCCTGGCGGGGGCGGCGGCTTCCCCGGCGGCGGCGGAGGCTTCCCTGGCGGGGGCGGCGGCGGCTTCCCTGGCGGGGGCGGCGGTTTCCCTGGCGGAGGCGGCGGCTTCCCTGGCGGAGGCGGCGGCTTCCCTGGCGGGGGCGGCGGCTTCCCCGGCGGGGGCGGCGGCTTCCCTGGCGGGGGCGGCGGCTTCCCCGGCGGAGGCGGAGGCTTCCCCGGCGGAGGCGGCGGCTTCCCTGGCGGGGGCGGCGGCGGATTTCCGCCTGGGCCGGGGCCAGGGCCAGGTCCTGGACCGGGGCCATTCCCTCCAGGACCGGGTCCTTTCCCACCAGGGCCAGGACCTTTCCCTCCTCCACCATTCCCACCTGGACCAGGACCATTCCCACCTCCACCGTTCCCATTTCCGATTCCGATCCCTATTCCGATTCCGGGACCAGGACCGTTCCCAGGACCGGGTCAGCGGTTTGTGAGGGTCGTCATCAACGGTGGAACGTTCTTCCCTTGGGTAACACAGGTGTATAACGTAAGACACTTCCCGAACATGACCTTAGCGCAAGCACTCGCAGGCACAGGTGTTGTACGATTCGGCAATAACGGCCGTATCATATCCGTCAATGGCGTTGCTACTGTCGGCAGTGTTGACACCATTTTGCGCCTCAACGGTCGCCGCATTCCGGAGTCGCTGCTGTACCTGCCGGTTCAATTCAACGACACCGTTGGTCTTGAACTCACGGTATCCCCATTCGGTGGCCCGCGCGGGGATGATGAGCATTTCGGACTTCACCCCGACCAAATCGAAAACAACTACGCACAGCTTCAGCTCTTGGAAGAAAACAACCAAGGCTAACTTGGATAGCAAAACCCGCCCGCAGTTATTTACTGCGGGCGGGTTTTTGTTTTAGGCATTGGCTGCTTCGGCCTGATAGCAGTTTTCCCGACTCTCTGGCTCCGGAGCTGAGGTAGATTAGTTAGTTTGACTGCTGAGAGGCGGATTTCCCGACTCTCAGCTTCATTTCAGCGCAGTTTCGGCCGTGAGCGTCGGATTTTCCGTCTCTCACTTCAACACGCCGGGCCAAATTAGTTAGTTTAACTGCTGAGAGTCGGTTTCTCCGACTCTTAGCTTCATTTCAGCGCTGATTCGGCCGTGAGAGTCGGATTTTCCGTCTCTCACTTCAACACGCCGGGCAAGATTAGTTCGTTTGACTGCTGAGAGACGGTTTTTCCGACTCTCAGCTTCATTTCAGCACAGTTTCGGCCGTGAGAGTCGGATTTTCCGTCTCTCATTTCAATACGCCAGGCCAGATTAGTTAGTTTGACTGCTGAGAGACGGTTTTTCCGACTCTCAGCTTCATTTCGGCACAGTTTCGGCCGTGAGAGTAGGGTTTTCCAACTCTCACTTCCACAACGGCGCCAAATGGGTTAGCTGGAACGCAGAGAGCGCTGTTTCCCCACTCTCAGCTTCTTTCCGCGATCAGCGTCGCCGACAAACAAAAAACGTGGTGAAGCAGCCAAACTGCTGCCTCACCACGCTTCAATAAATGTATTAATGCGTGCTGCTCGCTTCTTCCTTGATCGCTTTCAAGCGCTTCATGACGTCGTTTGCGCCACGGCCGTAGTAATCGTGAAGCAGGTTGTACTCGGCGTACAGCTTCTCGTAGACCGCGACGTTCGCCGGGATTGGCTTGAACGTTTCTTCACGAACGCGGGCCATAGCTGCCGCTGCGTCGACGACGCTGTCGTAGCCGCCCTTGTCCGCTCCGGCTGCGACTGCGCCGAACATGGCTGCGCCGAGCGCAGGCGTTTGCTTCGAGGCCGCGATTTTGATCTCGCGGTTGGTGACGTCTGCGTAGATCTGCATCAGCAAATGGTTCTTCTGAGGCAACCCGCCGCAGGCGTAAAGCTCGTGCACTTCCACGCCGTTGCTGTGGAAAGCATCGATGATTTTGCGCGTGCCGAATGCGGTTGCTTCCAGCAAGGCGCGGTAAATTTCCTGCGGCTTCGTAAGCAGCGTCAGCCCCACCAGCGTGCCGGTCAAGTTCGTGTCGACGAGCACAGAACGGTTGCCGTTCCACCAATCGAGTGCGAGCACGCCGGATTCGCCGACGTTCAGCCCAGCTGCAGCCTTCTCCAACCATTCGTGGACGCTGATTCCTTCGACTTTGGCCGCCTCAACGACATAGGCAGGAACTGCCTCATCCACATACCACGCAAAAATATCGCCAACCGCCGATTGCCCCGCCTCATAGCCATAATAGCCCGGGATGATGCCGTCTTCGACCACGCCGCACATACCTTCCACTTGCTTCTCTTCCGATCCAAGCAGCATGTGGCAGATCGAAGTACCCATCGCCATAACCAGCTTGCCCGGCGTTACCACGCCAACCGCCGGAACGGCCGCATGGGCATCGACGTTGCCGACTGCAATGGCCGTGCCTGCAGCAAGCCCTATTCGAGCAGCCATCTCAGCCGTAAGCTCGCCGGCCTTCGTGCCGAGCGGAAGAACATCGCCGCGCAGCTTCGTTTCCGCCAAATCCTCGAGCCGCTCGTCAAGCGCTTTCAAGAAAGGGCGATTCGGATAACCGTCTTGCTTATGCCAAACCGCCTTGTAGCCGGCCGTGCAGCTGTTGCGTACAATGTTGCCCGTCATTTGACCAACGACCCAGTCGGTCGCCTCAACGAATTTATCCGCGGTTTCATAAATATCCGGCGCTTCATTCAAGATCTGCCATACTTTCGCGAGCATCCACTCCGAGGAGATTTTGCCGCCGTAGCGAGCCAGGAACGCTTCTCCGCGTGCCGCTGCGATTTCATTAATGCGGTTCGCCTCATCCTGCGCCGCATGGTGCTTCCACAGCTTCACCCAGCTATGCGGATTCTCCTTGTAAGCCGGATCGAAGCACAGCGGCTGACCTGCTTCATTAATCGGCAGCATCGTGCAAGCCGTGAAATCAATGCCAAGCCCGATAATAGCGGCAGGATCAATGCCCGATGCACGCACGACCGCGGGCACGGATTGCTCCAGTACCTCAATATAGTCGGCCGGGTGCTGAAGCGCCCAATCATGCTCCAATTTCAAGCCGGTTTCAGGCAAACGCTCATCAATGACATTATGGCGATAAGGGGTGACATGCTCGGCAATCTCGGCTCCATCGGACAAACGAACAAGCACCGCGCGACCGGACTCCGTACCATAGTCAACGCCAATTGCATATTTAAGATTCATCATTAGGCCTCCTAAAATAATGTACACTTCTGATTGCAACGCCGACTAACTACGCGATACTCCCCGACTTCTACTTCTGCCCGTAATACGCATTCTTGCCATGCTTCCTCAAGTAATGCCGATCAAGCAGGTGCTGATCCATCGGCTGCACCTGCGGGTTCAGCTGGAAGGTATGCAGCGCCATCTTGGCCGCTTCTTCGACGACAACGGCGTTATGAACCGCATTATGAGCGTCCTTTCCCCAGCAGAATGGCGCATGGCTGTACACGAGCGCAGCCGGTACTTGCAGCGGATCGATGCCGCCTTTCACGAAGGTCTCTATGATGACATTGCCCGTCTCCAGCTCGTACGCACCGCTAATTTCAGCTTCCGTCATCGGACGCGTGCAAGGGATTTCTCCGTAAAAATAATCCGCATGCGTCGTGCCCAATGCCGGAATCGCGCGTCCCGCTTGTGCCCAGCTGGTAGCCCACGGCGAATGGGTATGCACGATGCCGCCAACCCCTTCAAACGCCTTGTACAGCGCCACATGCGTCGGCGTATCCGAAGACGGACGAAGGCTGCCTTCCACAACATTGCCTTCTAAATCCACCAGAACAATTTGCTCAGCACGCAGTTCCTCATAAGGCACTCCGCTAGGTTTAATGGCAACCAAACCGCTTTCGCGGTCAATGCCGCTTACATTTCCCCATGTGAACGTCACAAGCCCATAACGAGGCAGCTCCATATTCGCTTCCCATACCGCTTGTTTCAATGCTTCCAACATACGCCCGCTAACTCCCCTCGCCAGGTCAATTGTAAGCCCATTATAACTTGTACGTACAAGTGTGTCACGACTTAATTTAGGACTGCACCGGAGCAGGACCGGTAGATTCACGGACGATCAGCTTCGGTTCATAGATGACGTCGGCGGTACGTTCCTCTCCGCTGCGACGCTCGATCATAGCCATCAGCAGAGCTACGGCATCCTCGCCCATCCTCGTCTTGGGATGCTCGAACGTGGTAAGCTTCACTTCCGTTGCCGTCGCAAGCGTCGCATCATCGAAACCGACCATGGATAGATCACCGGGTACACTTAGCCCGCTTCTGCGAATGACATCCAGCAGCCGTACGGCCAGCTCGTCGTTATAGCACACAATTGCCGTGGGACGTTCCGCCGGGTCACGAAGCAGCAGCTCAGCAAGCATAGCAGCAGGCTTAACTAACTTCTCTTCGGTCGTATAACGGATAATAGATTCAGGCTGCAGAGTAAGCTTTCGCTCCCTCAACCCGCGCATAAAGCCCCGCATCCGGTGCACGCCTTGAAAGTCATCCGTCTTAAAAAATCCCGCGATCCGCTGATGCCCGAGCTTCACAAGATGCTCCACGGCGCGGAAGCCCCCGAGCTCATCGTCCACCTTCAAGCAGACTGCGTCCAGATCGCTGTATCGTTCATTCAGCATGATGTAAGGGATGTTCCGCGCCTCCAGCGCGAGAAAATAATCCAAATTCGGATTGCCCTCCGCACTCTTGGTCGGCTCAATGATCAGTCCGCCAAGCTGCTGCTGGAGCAGCATGGACTCCAGGTTCTCCCGCTCCCGCGACTTCTCGTTCTCTGTGCTGGAGAGCAGCAATCGAGCTCCATGCTTCCGCAGCTCGGATTCCACGCCGCGCACGATCGTCGGGAATATATAATCCGAAATATGCGTCGTCATCATCCCAATCGTCAGCTTCTGCTGAGGCTCCGCACGAGATTGCCCCCTCTCCCCGTCCGACACAAAGGTTCCTTTGCCTTGAGCCCGGTACAGCCAGCCCTCGGCTTCCAAGTCGCCAAGCGCTTGCCGAACGGTCTGCCGGCTGAAGCCGAACCGCGATGCGATTTCATTTTCTGATGGAAGCTTATCATGGGGCTTAAACTGAGCCATCGCGATCCATGAGACAATTTCCTCTTTGAGCTGTATGTATTTGGGTGGAAGCTGTTCCTTCATGGCCAAGCACCTCTATTTTCCGTTGTTTCCGCCAACTTGTATGGATGTAGTATAGCATGCACTCAACTTGTACGTACATACAAGAAGGATTAGGGGTGCTAACGGCTCCATTCGCATAAAAAACTAGACCTCCGTGCAATTTACAAACACGCTCAGACAGCAGTAAGATGATAGCAGCACGGCCATTTTGAGAGGAGGGTTTGCATGCCCGAAGGCAATCGTTATTTGCGCCTGACGATCTTTTTGCTTGCGGTATTATTTGCAGCTTGTATTGTCATTCAAGTGTACATAGCCGGAATGGCTACGTTTATCGACGGCACGCATTGGTCCGACCACAAAAATTTCGTCCATATTATTGAACCGGTGCCGCTCGCGATATTCGTCTTATCCTTCTTCGGCCGCGTGCGCGGAGCCGTTCGCTGGATTGGATTGGCCATGCTCGTACTTGTTATGGCCCAGTATGCGACCGCTCATTTGAGTGACAAGCTCCCGTACTTCTCTGCTGCGCATCCCGTCATCGCCTTAATTCTGCTATGGTTGGCCGTTTATACGGTTAAGCGCGCTTATCTGATTTGGCGCCGTACGATATAAATAACAAAACCCGCATATGCCGCTAACCAGCGGTACATGCGGGTTTCTTTATTAGGCGTCGCGAATAGCAGGCAAGCTGATCCTGACGACGGTTCCGCGCTTCAGCTCACTCTCTATATCAATCTCGCCGTGATGCTCATGAATGATTTTGTAGCTGGTCATTAGCCCGAGTCCGATGCCTTGTTCTTTCGTTCCATAGAAAGGCTGTCCCAAATACCGGATTCGTTCAGGGGCAATGCCGCGTCCCGCATCCTCTACCCGAATGATGACACGGTCGCCGGTATCCATGCAAATCACTTTCACCACGCCGCCATCCGGCATGGCATCGATCCCATTTTTCACTACGTTCATAATCGCCCGTTTGAGCAACTGCTCATCGCAATATAGGCAGGCGCCTATCGGGCCCTCGCTTGCCACTTCGATGGAAACTCCGTTCTGCAACGCTTCTGCCGCCAGCATGAATTGAACCTGCTCGATGATACCAAGCGGATCGCGTTTCACAAACTGCACGGAAGGATAAGGCTTCGACAGCAAAATAAATTCTTTGGTGAGCGCCTCGATCTGGTTCAGCTCTTCCGTCATAATCTCGATATAGGACCGAAACTCGGAGCTTGTGCCCATCAACTGCAGAAACCCTTTCACCGCGGTAAGCGGATTTCGAATTTCATGCGCCAAACCTGCCGCCAGCTGCCGGGAGACGTGCAGTTTGCTATAGTGGTGACTGAGTTCCTCCATGCGCAGCTGATCGGCAATTCGCTTAAGCTCCAGCTCGTCCATAACGACTTGGGCCAGTGTTTCAAGTATACCGATTTCCTCGTCCGTGATATGTCGCGGCTTGTAATCCAGCACGCAAAGAACGCCTAGATGCTGCCTGTCGCGGCTCGTTAACGGAACTCCCGCATAGAAACGTATGCCGCTCTGTCCTCTGAGAAAAGTCTCCTTGCTCTCACAAGAATCCAGACCTACATCCACCGCGAAATATGGCTTATTGTAATAGACAGCTTCACTGCATAGACCGGAATTCATCTCTATCTCACGCAGATCGGTGCCGTAACTTGATTTCACCCAAATCCGATTTTCGTCAACGAATTTAATCATGCATAGCGGAATGCCAAGCAGTTGCGCCGCCAGACTCGTAATTCTATCAAAAGCATCTACTGGCGTGCTGCCCTGGATCGGATAGGTTCGTAAAGCTTTTATTCCTACATATTCGTTCTCGGATGAATTGGGCATAGATGCCTGCCTTTCAAGTTGTGATTTTCCCATTTTTTTCATTAATTTAGCATGGGTATTAGCCATTATTTTACCAAATTAACTAAGCATTGCATATTCCGTGTCATGCCGATTGCGTAATTTTTTTTTACATTATTGTGCAAAACTTGCATGCCGCATTGCGGATGGCTATATAGAGCCTTCAACAAACAGAGGAGCTGTTCGGCAATCTGCCGCTCAGCTCCCCTTGGAAAGATCAGTTCAAGACGATCACGATTGGATCATCCGCCTTCGTAATGTTTACTCGTTAGCTGCTTTGCGGCCATAGGTGCTAATAATCGCTTGATGTTTCTCATCGGCTTGCTGCATGAGGAGATTAAATTCCTCCCGGTCTCCTCGCAGCAGCGCCCTCTGGCTTTTCTCCATAATGACCGCTAACGAGTTGGCCCCGATATCAAACGCTACCCCCTTGAGCGTATGGACAAGCCGCTTCGTTTTGTTCAGATCACCTTCGCGAACGGCTTGAAGAATCTGCTCAATCGCATCCGAGTGATTGGTTACAAATAATGCGAGGATCCGATTATAGAGTGCCGTATTTCCGCCAAGCCTCGTGATGACACCTTCCGAGTCCAGCTTGTCACCAACTTCCTTCTCCTTGTTCTGACAGAAACGCAGCAGCACATTATAGAGATCCACGGGATCAAACGGCTTCGTGAGATACCCGTTCATGCCAATCGACAGCACCTGCTCCTCTACGCCCTTCATCACATCGGCGGTCATCGCAATAATCGGAACCTCTTCTCCGAATTCCTGCGCTCTTTCTTGTGCTCTGATTGCTTTGGTCGCCTCATAACCGTCCATGACCGGCATCTGCAAATCCATCAGAATGGCGTCATAAACCTTCTGCCCCGCGAGTTTCACAGCCTCTTCCCCGTTACTTGCCACGTCCACATGGCGGACCACCTCACGCAGCAGCTCTTTGGCAACCAATTGGTTAATTTCGTTATCCTCCACCAGCAAGATTACAGCATCCTTCAGGTCTGTAGGCTGGATCGGCTTCATCCCGCCATCCGGCAGATTATAGACGCCATCGCGGTGAAGCAGCTCACCCAGCTCGTTAAACAATTGAGATTGGCTGATCGGATAGAGCAGCGCCTTCGAGATGTAAGGCAGCTGCCCCGCTGCTTCATATTCCGCTTCATGATACGCGCTAATGAACAGCACAGATGGGCTTTTCCCATCGAAATCGCGGATAATTTCCTCAGCAAGCTTAGTCGTGCATAACCCTCTCAGCTTCCAATCAATCAGAATAAGATCATAGGCGTTGCCGGCCAGCAGCAGCTTCCTTGTCTCATCGGCATCCGAGCTCGTCTGGACCTTGAATTCCAGCTGCTCCAGCTGATTCTCAAGCACGGAACGCATCTCGTTATCCTCACATACAAACAATAAACGAGGTTTCTTCTTACCGTACACCTTTCCGACTGCGCTTGGTTTGTCTGATGGCAAGGCCGATTGGAATGGCAGCGTGACGGTGAATAGGCTGCCTGCACCGAGTTTACTTTCAACCGCGATACTTCCGCCCATCGTTTCGGTCAGCTTTTTGCTAATGACTAAGCCAAGGCCTGTGCCCCCGAATTTACGCGTTGTCGTCATATCCGCCTGTGTAAATTCCAGAAACAAATTGCTGACTTGCTCCTCGCTCATGCCAATGCCGGTATCGCGAATGCCAAAGGACAGCGTAGTCGTCTGCTCCTCTCGGGCAACCAGGTTTACGGCAATGGACAGCTCGCCTTTAGGCGTAAATTTGACCGCATTATTCGTAATATTCAACAGTACCTGCTGCAAGCGGAACGGATCCCCCGTCAGCATCTGAGGAACATCGTGATGGATGTCGAAATGGAACCTCAGGCCGGTTTCGTTCGCTTTGTAGCTGATGAGGTTCGAAATATTGCGGAGCACCTCATAGAGGTCAAACCGCGTCGATTCCAGGACGATCTTATTGGCCTCGATTTTGGACAGATCAAGCACATCATTGACCAGATTCAGCAGACTCTTGGCTGCCGTAATGGACTTATCCACGTATTCCAGCTGCTTCGGATTCAAATTCGATTGCTGAAGAATATAATTGAGACCGATAATCGCATTAATCGGCGTGCGGATCTCGTGACTCATATGAGCCAGAAACTGACTCTTCGCTTTATTCGATTCATCCGCGGCTTTGCGTTTCATGATATCGCTCGTATCCACGGCGCTGCCAATTACGTCAACAACAGCACCTTGATTCTTAATGGGATGCAGCGTAACGAGAATATTGATATCCATCATCGTGGTTTCGTAAGTTATCTTCTCTCCTTGCCAAGCCTTCTCATATTTAACTTTAAGAAACGCCGCAAATTCTTTCGGGAATATCCGTACGTCGTCGATGGATTTCCCAATAAAGTCATTCGGCTTCCCTCCTACTCGTTTCAAGAGCTGGCCGTCTATCAAGCTGTAAACAAACAGACCGTTTTTCTTTCGAAAACGAAACGTAAAACCCGGCTGCATGCGAAGTAAGTAACTCATATCACGTTCGGTTTGGATCATCTTGGTTTTGTAACGATGATTGCGGATGAGATAATAAAGGAAGCAGGCGATCAACTGGGAGTAAATAAGTTGAATGAGGATGTAGAGCACGATGGTGTCGAAATTCATCTGACCTGCCAAACATAAGGCTCCATAGTAATAAATTAATAGAAACAGAGCTCCGACAGGCCACTTGACCCAGTACGACCGGATTCGGAAGAACAGATAACCTGTAGCACAAGCTGCCGTTATCCCAATAGCTGCTTGTACCCAATTAATAGAACCATCTTTAATAAATCTCCCTATGTATACGACGATCAGTTCGGCAAGCGCCCCTGCCGGACCTCCGAAGAAAGCGGCCATCATAAGGGCGATTCCCCGCAAGTTCAAAGGCACTTCCGTACCTTGGATCTGTATGCCGAAGAACATCAGAATGACACCCAATAAACCGAATATGCCACCTATGTACACACGTTTAACAAAAGTCGGTTTAGCCTGATTCTCCTCTCGGATAAAGAACGGGGAAACAAAAAAAAGATACACGCTGAGTATCGCAAAATTCAGGATTAAATCTTTAGGCACGCCGTCACCGTCCAAGGGGCTTTTTATACTAATTTACAACATTAATCGACATTGCAATAGCCCTTGGACATAAATAAATGTGAATATTGAAGTAGGTATTTTCTCCTTGATTCGCAAGCGATAAATCTGACATGGATTGGGAAGTTTAATCTTGTTCGGTTGGCAATATTACACAGTAATGGGGCGGTTTCGCGCGGTGAGCGTTGATATTCTCACATTCGCACCTGCAGGGTATAGCTTACCGTAATCGGCCTGCCTTCTCTGGCGAATTGCCCCCACACTTTATAGATTCCGGGAGCAGGGAAGGTCGCATGAAATACAGGCGCCGAGTCCCCGCCTTTCGCATCGACAGGGTGCACATGAATGTACTGCTCCGAATCGCCGCTGATAATGACGACATGTCCGGCAGCTCCCAAATAAGGTTCGAGATTGTTAGCCGGCTTCTTCGTCTTGGCATCCGCAATATGGAACGTCAAGTTAGTTTCTTCACCAGCCGCCAAGCGGTCATAGCTTAACGTAACGATCTCTTGCCCGGTAGATTTCGTGAGTGTTGTGTCCGGTATAAGCGGCTTCAAATCCGCTTTACCGCTTAACAGGATGGCGTGTCTCGATACGACAGAGCCGCCTCCCTCCGGCTGAAACTCCGCGAATAAACGGTACTCGCCCCCGAAAGGAAATGTGGTATCGATCGTGAACATGCCCTCTCCGTCATAGTCCGGATGGATATGGTTGAAATACGATAAATCTTTGCTCACCACAATGAGATGAAGCAGTTTCTCGTGCATAACCGCGAACTCCGTAACGAGCTTCCCATCCGGGCCATGAGCCATAAATTGAATCCGCGTGTTCGACTTCGGAGTCGGCAGCGCTGGATTTAGTCGCCACATGCCTTGAATCTCCGAGCCCCCCATCTCATGGTGCCCATGCTCGTGATGTCCGCTTACAGGGGCGGAGTCTCCCTTTATGCTCGCCGCTCTGGAGCAAGCGCTTAAACTAAGTACGAGTAATGCCAAGCCAACTATAGCCGCGTTTCGTTTCAAGCTTTCCACCTCTTCAAGAAATCATCCTATCCCCCTCTATATTCCACAAAATGGCATCATCCATACCCCAGCAACGCATGCTCAGTAGGATAACGCTACAGACTGGTTCACGTAAGTCGTATCCTTGAGCGTCCTCAGCAGAAAATGTGCCACGTCGGCGCGGGAAATACGCCCTTTTCCACTCGGCACCCCATGTCTGGCCTCCAGGTACTCGCCTCGCAGCCGTCCATTCCCAAGCTGCAGCGGTCGAGCAATTGTCCATTGCAATCCGCTGGCTTCGAGCGCATCAGCCGCTCGGCGATGATCGGCCAGCACCTGCCTCAGCAGCAGCTGCGCCAAGAATCCGGTCAGCCCCGGAATCTCGCGGTATATGCCTGCGGAAGCAACGTAACCGATCCGCTCCACGTGATGCTGCTGCATGCCCGCAATGAGATTGGCGGTCATTTCGGATATCTTTCTCCCACGACGGAACCCTCTTGTACCGAGACAAGAAACAACGCTATTCTGGCCTTCAATGGCATGGCTTACAGCAGCAGGGTCCAGCGCATTGCCTTGCACAATAAGAAGCTCCCCATTGCCTTTGCTTGGCAAGTCGATTTGCAGCTTCTCCGGCGAACGAACGAATGCGGTTACGGATTGCCCCTGCTCCAGTGCCTGCCTGACTACCTCTAGCCCCGTCCTCCCGCTTGCTCCAAAGACGATGATCTTCATCGTACTTCGACCTCCCGCCTGCTGCATTTTTCTATTGACTTTCATCCTTATTTATAATAATTTTAATTTAGTACTTATTATCATCTAGATTCATTTTCAATCCCATTGGGTTATAGAGGGGAAAGGAGCAATCATTCCATGGAAGATATCGTTATCGTAGGTACAGGGCCGGCCGGCTTAACGGCAGCCATTTATCTCGCTCGTGCCGGTTACAGTCCGCTTGTACTCGAGGGACCGCAGCCGGGCGGCCAATTGACCACTACTACCGAGGTGGAGAACTTCCCGGGATTTCCCGATGGCATACTGGGCTCCGAACTCATGTCGAATATGCGCAGTCAAGCGGAGCGCTTCGGCGCACGTTTTGAGACAGGCTGGGTGCAGCATGCTGACCTGTCTGAGCGTCCTTTTAAGCTGTCTCTGGATGGCGGCCGTGAATTGATTGCAAATGCCATGATTATTTCGACAGGTGCTTCGGCAAAATATATGGGTATCCCTGGTGAACGTGACAATATTGGGCGAGGTGTGAGTACCTGTGCAACTTGTGACGGCTTCTTCTTCCGAGGCAAGAAGATCATTGTCGTTGGCGGCGGCGACTCCGCAATGGAGGAAGCCGGCTTCCTGACTAGGTTTGGCACTGAGGTTCGTCTCGTGCATCGCCGGGAAGAGCTTCGCGCATCCAAGATTATGCAGGACCGGGCACGCGCCAATGACAAAATCAAATGGAGCCTCGGCGTCACTCCGATCGAAGTCGAAGCAGGTGAGCACGGCGTGAAGGGACTTCGCGTCCGCGATAACGCCACCGGCGAAGAAATGCTCCTTGAAGCAGATGGTGTATTCGTAGCCATCGGCCATACGCCGAATACCGCTTTCCTAGGCGGTCAAGTGACGACAGATGAGCTAGGTTACGTCATTGTCACACCGGGCACTTCGAAGACGAATATTGAAGGCGTCTATGCCTGCGGCGACGTGCAAGATCATCGTTACCGTCAAGCGATTACTGCGGCAGGAAGCGGCTGTATGGCTGCACTGGATTGCGAGCATGATCTGGAAGCATGGAACAGGGCGGCAGGGCTTGCGACAGACACAGCAGTCAGTGTGTAAAGTGTAATTCCTATATCCTATTATGAAGGAGCTGTTCAAGATGACGACTAAACTACAAACTAAACTTCAAGGTACTCTAAACAAACAAATCGCAACGTGGAGCGTATTGTACATCAAGCTTCATAACTACCACTGGTATGTGAAGGGCAACCAGTTCTTCACCCTGCACGTGAAGTTCCAGGAGCTGTACGAAGAAGCCACGCTGCATGTGGATGAAATCGCGGAACGCTTGCTCGCGATCGGCGGCGAACCGATTGCGACTATGGCTGAATACCTCAAGCAATCCAGCGTGCAAGAAGCAACGGGAAGCGAGTCCGCCGTAGAAATGGTTGACTCCATCGTAGCCGATTTCACCTTGGTCGCTTCCGAGCTTAAGGAAGGCATGGAAGAAGCGCAGTCCGCCGGCGACGAGACGACCGGAGACATGCTGCTTGCGATCCACAGCGGACTTGAGAAGCATATTTGGATGCTTAAAGCGTTTAACGGGAAACAAGTTTAAATCGGAGAAACCACAAGAACCTCTACCATTGGCGGGAGCTCGCGGCTCACCTGAACGAAATGCCGCATGTTATGCAACATTTCGTCTACGCTCCCCCATCATGTGGGGCAACTATACAAAAGACACCTTTTGCAGCCGGGAGCTTCCCGCTGCAGAAGGTGTCTTTTTCGCATCTCATCTATTTCTTCTTATTCGCCGCAATTTGCTCGGCCAACTCGTTCAAGTATGCCCAGCGATCCATTAGTTGCTCAAGCTTCGTTTCGAGCTCTTGCTGTTCCTTCAGCAGATCTTGCAGCGTAGCCGAGTCGCTGCTCGATACTTCCATCTTCGTTTGAACGGCCGCAAGCGCAGCTTCGGCTTTCTCGATATCCGAATCGATGGATTCAAATTCCTTCTGCTCTTTATAGGTCATCTTGGTCGGAAGAGCAGGGTCGTTGCCGGTTGCGACCGGTGGAGCCGAAACAACTTCCGACTTGCGCTCCGCAGCTGCCGCGCCGCCTGTGCCGGCGTTAGTTCCGGAACGATTGCCGTACTGCGCCGCATACTGTTGGTAATCCGAGAAGTTGCCCACATGCTGCTCGATCACGCCATCGCCCTCGAAGGCGAAGATGCGCTCGGATGTCCGATCCAGGAAATAACGGTCATGGGATACGGTGAACACGACGCCGGGGAAGTCGTCCAGGTAATCCTCCAGCACCGTTAGCGTTGTAATGTCCAAGTCATTCGTCGGCTCATCGAGCAGCAGCACGTTCGGCGCTTCCATCAGCACGCGCAGCAGCTGCAATCTGCGCTTCTCTCCGCCCGAGAGCTTCGCGATCGGCGTCCATTGCTGCGCCGGCGGGAACAAGAACCGCTCCAGCATTTGCGCCGCGGTAATATTCGTTCCGTCGCCGGTCGTAACGCGCTCCGCGCTCTCGCGGATATAATCGATGACGCGCAGCGACTCGTCCATCTCTTCGCGTTCCTGCGAGAAGACCCCGAGCTTCACCGTAGGGCCAAGCCGAACCTCGCCTGCATCCGGCTCCAGCTTGCCGGAGATCAGCTTCAGCAGCGTCGACTTGCCAAGGCCGTTACGGCCAACGATACCTACGCGATCCTCCGGAACCGCAATGTAGCTGAAATCGCGGATAACTGTCCGTCCCTCGAAAGCTTTGGTCAGCCCTTCCAGTTCAATAATTTTCTTACCCAGCCGCGTGGAAGCTACGGAAACTTCAAGCTTGCCGTTCGCTTTCTCCGGAGCTGCTGCACTCAGCGCTTCGAAACGCTGAATACGCGCCTGCTGCTTGGTTGTCCGCGCCTGCGCGCCTCTTCGCATCCAAGCGAGCTCGTTGCGAAGCAGGTTCTTGCGCTTCGCTTCCGACGCTGCTTCCCGCTCCTCGCGGTCTAGCTTCAATTCAATAAACTTGCTGTAGTTCGCCGTATAGAAATAGGCTTTCCCTTTGTCCAGCTCCAGCGTCCGGTTGCTGACACGGTCCAGGAAGTAGCGATCATGCGTAATCATCAGCAGCGCGCCTTTGCGTTTCTGCAGCATCCCCTCCAGCCAAGCGACGGACTCGTTGTCGATATGGTTGGTAGGCTCATCGAGCAGCAGCACATCGGCCGGCTGAATCAATGCCGCAGCCATCGCGACACGCTTGCGCTGGCCGCCGGAGAGCGTGCCCAGCTTGGCGCCATAGCTAGCGATGCCGAGCTTCGAGAGCGCGATCTTCGCTTCGCTCTCGATGCCCCAAGCATCCAGCTCCGCCATCCGCTGATTGGCGTGAACGAGTCGCTCCTGCAGCCCGGCGTCGCTTGGCAGCAGCTCCAGCGCTTGCAGCGCCTCTTCATAGGCGCGCACCGCAACCATTTGCGGCGAGTCGCCGCCGAGCACATGCTCGAGCACGGTCTGCTCGGGATCAAACTGCGGGTCCTGCGAGAGCATCCGCACCGTTACGCCCCCGGCAACAAGAATAGAGCCCGAATCAGGGGGCTCTATTCCTGCAACAACTTGAAGAAACGTCGATTTACCGGTGCCGTTGACGCCGATAATTCCGATTTTGTCGCCCGTTTCCACGCCGAACGACACGTCTTGAAACAATATTTTTTCACCGTAGGTCTTTGAAATATGATCAACCGTTAATACGTGCATCTTATTATTCCCGCCTAACGTTAGTAAATCGTAAAACGCACCGCGCTACGCGTGAATGGTTCGAACATAGCGACAGCCGTTAATCCGTATCTACCCACTTTAAACGATCTGCTAAGCTTCAATCAAATCTTTCTTTGCAAAATCGCTTGCCGCTTGCTCGGCCTTGATCGCGATTGCCGCCATCGTACGGACTGCTTCAACCGGATAATTCCCTGAAGCCGTCTCGCCGGAGAGCATCACAGCATCCGTGCCGTCCCATACGGCGTTGGCTACGTCACATGCTTCTGCGCGCGTCGGACGCGGGTTGCTTTGCATCGAATCCAGCATTTGCGTAGCGGTAATAACGAATTTGCCTGCGCGGTTACATGCAGCAATCATCCGTTTCTGCGCCATCGGCACCTCTTCAATCGGAATCTCTACGCCAAGGTCGCCGCGAGCAACCATGATGCCTTCAGACGCTTCCACGATTGCGGCAAGCTCATCCAAACCTTCTTGGTTTTCGATTTTCGAGATAATTTGGATATGGCTTGCGCCCTTCTCGGCCAGCAGACGCTTCACTTCAAGGACATCCTCCGCGCGGCGGACGAACGACATCGCGATCATATCAACGCCCGTTTCGATACCGAAGGCGATATGCAGCTTGTCTTTCTCCGTTACGCCCGGCAGGCTTGTTTGAATGCCCGGCAGGTTAACGCCTTTACGAGACTTGATGATGCCGCCGTTCAAAATCACGCACACCACTTCGCTGCCCTCAATACGAACCACTTGCAGTTCGATCAAGCCGTCGTCAATCATGATGCGCGAGCCGACTTTAACATCTTTCGCCAAGTCATACGAAACCGAAATCCGCGTAGCCGTACCGGCGATCTGCTCTGTCGTCAAGGTCAGGAACTCGCCGCTTCTAAGCATATAAGACGATTCTTGAAGGACCCCCGTCCGAATTTCCGGTCCTTTAATATCAAGCATAATGGAAACAGGTACGTTCAACTTGCTCGCTGCTGCCCGAACCGATAAAATCCGTCCGCGGTGGTCATCCAGCTCGCCATGCGCCAAATTCAATCTTGCTATATTCATGCCCGCTTTCAGCATTTCTTCCAACATGTCAGCCGACATACAAGCAGGTCCCATCGTGCATACAATCGCCGTCTTTTTCATGTCGATCACTCCCAAGTCTAATTTCGTTCCGTTACTTTCATTTTAAAAGAACAATTGCACGATTACATAGGACTATAGTACAGTGGTTGTAAAATAGTACGATCATTGTCTGAAAGTGAGCGTTGCCCCATGTTTCATATCTTCGACATCCGGCAAGAACGCGGCATTTTGCAAGGGGAGCGCCGCGTCCTCGGCATGGACAGCTATACATTGGTCTGGGTTCGTTTCGGCCAAACGAGCTACACCTACTCCGGTCAAACGATCAGCTGCCGCAAAAACGAGCTGCTGCTCATTCCCGCCGGCGTTCCCGCTGCGGAGCTGCATGGCGCCGGGAGCATCCGCGAGAGCGTAACGGTGCGCTTCAGCCCAGCTGATATTTCGGCCATGCAGCTGCTGCCTATTCTGGCGAGAAGGACACCGCTGCGATGGATGACGCATATGCCGGAGCTGCTGCTGGAGAAGCTGCTCTATATCGTGGAGCAATGGAGCGCCCGCGACCGTTACTTCTCCGTCATGTGTTCGGCGCTGCTGACCGAGCTGATCGTCACGATCAGCCGGGAGTATGACGAGGGCGAGAAGGCGCCGTCCTCCATCCAGCACATCGAGCGAATGAAGCGCTACGTCGAAGACAATTACCGCGGCAAAATAACGAAGCTCGAGCTCGGCACCTGCATCAACGTCAGCCCGAACTACGCCGCCTCGCTATTTCGCAAAGTAACCGGCCTCACCATCAGCGAATACGTGCATCGCAGACGAATGAAGACGGCCCACTACATGCTGCGCCACTCCCAACTAACCGCACAGGATATCTCCGAGCATCTTGGCTACAGCGATCCCTCGTATTTCAATCGCATTTTCAAACGCATCATCGGCAAGCTGCCCTCCGATTTAATCGCAGAGCGCACGGCGAGGGAGTGAGTTGGCAGGGTGGTGCGTGCACTCTCATTTCAATAGTAGGGGCATGATTGGTTAGCTTGAACACTGAGAGTTCGATTTCAGGACTCTCAGCTTCATTTCGGAGGGATTTCGTTGGTGAGAGTTCGGTTTAAGAACTCTCACCAACGCACACGGGGCGTGATTGGTTGGTGGTGCGCTGTGTAAGCGGATATGCCGCGAGATTAGCTGGTTGGTTGGCTCTATAAGCGGAGCAGCTGCTTACGCAGTTCATTTTCGGCGGTTGAGTAGGCTGTAGGCTGATATGCCGCTTATGGCACGCAAATGTGTTTGTTCGGGGAAGGATCGGTCAATGAAGGCGACTGCGAACTGCAATAAATAAGTAGACATTTATTGAAAAACGCTATCCTAATAGTAAACAGAAAGAAAAAACATCTGATTCCTTATAAGAATTATATGTTTTTTCCCAAAAAAAGCCGCCAACACAACCTTGGCGGCCTTCCACAAACGTCAACCCATTCCTCTGCCCCACTCCGTGCGCGGCGACTCGAAGTCGACCATGTCGTCGATGCTCGGCGACAGCGGTATGGCAACCATTCGCAGCGCATCCATCGGGCGAAGCATGGAACGCAATTCGTATGGCGTCCGCAGCCCGCGCTTCAACCAATCGTTGATATCCTCTTGCTCCAGGATCGCCGGCATCAGCGACTGATACGGAGACACATGCGAGTTGGCCTCGGTCATCAGCATCGTGCAGGTGCGCATTTCTTCGCCGGAAGCCGGACGAAACACATCGTAGAGTCCCGCAATGGCAAACGTCCCGCTTCGCATCGTAAGCTTCATGCGATGCACTTCCTTGCCAATGGTGCGCGTTACATAGAACCCTGTGCACGGAATAATGCAGCGCTGCTTATTCGCAATGCGCTCATAAATAGGTTTATCAAACAACTCCGAGCTGTCCATCCGCACGGAATCGCGTGCCCAGTAAGGCACCATCCCCCACCTGAACTCATCCAAAACCCTTCCATTCTTCGTCTCAATAATCGCGGAAACCGAATCCGTCGGGTTAACTTCATATCGGTTAGAAATATAGAACAGTACATTGTCGAGCTCGAACCGCTCCGTCAGTTCAGATGCTTGAGCCGTTATCGATATTGACTGACACATGGTAAACACCTCCATCTATTTCGGCTATTATTTCCGGTTTAGCCAAAATCATGTGCGCCATGGACAGATCCTATATAATATTACTCAACATGACTCAAGCAAGAGGAGGGAATACGCGGACAATGACGGATAACTCCATTCAAAACTTTTCCAAAGGAGAACGGCTGCTGCCGTATGCCTCCCTATTCCAAACCGATCACGAATCGCAGCAGCTGCCGATCTTCGTCAACCGGGTCCACGAATCGTTCGACCTCGTCATGCACGCGCATGATTTTATCGAAATCTGCATGGTAACTGAAGGGACCGGCTTCCACTATATCGGCGACGACCAAATGCCTGTTTCCCGCGGCGACTTGTTCTTCATTCCGGTGGGCATCTCGCATGTCTTTCGTCCCAGCTCCACGGCAAAAGGCCGTTCGCTCATCATGTACAACTGCATCTTCACGACGGAGCAGCTGGACAAGCTGTTGCAAGCCGTCTACGCAGACCCGCAAATATCCGATTTGCTAAACGAGCTCCATAAAGCGGGACAATGGCTTCATGTTCGGGATCGCAACGAGGAAGGGCAGCAGCTCTTCCATAAACTGCACGACGAATTTACGTCTCGCAAGCCCGGGTTTACCGCTAATCTGTGCGCCACAACCATTGAGCTGCTCATCATGGTCTACCGCAGATGGCTCGAGAAATCCCAGCCACAGACTATGCAGCAGCAACAACCAACCCCTACCGCATCCGCGTCTATGCAGCAAATCGTGGAGCAGATTGACGCCAACTGCACGACGGAGCTGCATGTCGCCGATATGGCGGCGCAGCTCGGAATCAGCGAGCGGCATTTTCAACGCGGCTTCAAGAAAGCAACAGGCATGACGTTTCTGGACTATGTACAGAGTGCGCGAATCGATCTCAGCTGCAAGCTGCTGCTGCGCACAGATGCCAGGATTAGCGAAATCGCCGCCCAAGCCGGCTACCAGGATATGAAGTTTTTTAACGAGCTGTTCAAGAAGAAAACCGGCGTAACACCGCGCCAATACCGACTCTCGCCCAAGTAACCGCGAAGTGCGGTACCACACGAAACCGGGAAGCCCGCCGGCTCGACGGACTCCCTACTCTCCTATCTATCCTCGAACTCTCCGCTAACTCGTCAGGATAAAAGCTTCCCCATCCGTGATCGCCAACGTGTGCTCGTATTGCGCACCGATCGATCCGTCCAAAGTCCGGGCCGTCCAGCCGTCCTGATCAATGTTGATGTACGGCTTCCCCACAACGAAGATCGGCTCGATGGTGATGACCATGCCTGCAGCAAGCTTCTTGCCGGTTCCGGCCTTCCCCTTGTGAAGAACCTGCGGTTCCTCGTGCATACTGCGTCCGATTCCATGTCCGATGAACGCATCGACGACGGAATACCCCTCCGACTCCGCCACACGCTGCACCGCATTCCCGATATCGCCGATCCGTTTGCCCGCAGTCGCCTGCGCAATCCCTTGATAGAGAGCATGCTTCGTCGCATTCATCAGCCGCTCCAGCTCAGGACTCACCTGGCCAACCGCGTAGGTCCAAGCCGAATCGGCCATCCAGCCATCAAGCTCCGCGACCATATCAATGGTCACGATCTCCCCTTCGCGAAGCGGCACATCCTTCGGAAAACCATGGCAAACAACCTCGCCCGTAGAGGCGCAGGTCGCGTACGGGTAGCCTTTGTAGCCCTTCTGAGCGGGGCGCGCCCCATTTTGGCGCATATAGGCTTCGACGAACCGGTCGATTTCAAGCGTGGTGACGCCGGGCCGAAGCCGCTTCGCAATCTCGGCATGGCAGCCCGAAACGATCCGGCCCGCTTTGCGAATCAGGAGCAGCTGTTCATCGGTTTTGAACTGAATCATACGGCATCCCTCCATAAGCGTTAGCTGAGGTGCAGGAAGCAGAACACACAGAACACGGAATAAAAACAAAAAAACCTTGTCCCTATCGTGCCGGGCAAGGTTAATGGTTCAACTTATTTAGCTTACGGATGATCGAAGTCGTCCCATCTCATGCTCAACGAGCATGGTCAGTTCCTCCTCATACCCGCCCATAATACGATACTTGCGGATATAGTCTCGGACAAACTTTCGTGAATCCTTCGGCTGAAAAATCCTTGTTAGTTCCTTGAGGCTTTCTTTGACTTCATTATGGCTGCGTTTCGCCATGAAATCCCCTCCTAGCATCGGCTTAGTGGTCCTAACAATTACTGCACGAGAACGCGCACGGCGGAACTTGAACCGCGGCTGGTACTCCTCATTGATGTCGAACGATCGGCTTGTATGAAGGTGGGTTAGGAGTTTAGGGAACGACAATGAAATCAAATGCCTTTTTTTGAAACAATCGAAATTGTTTCATTGAAACCGTTTCATGTGCATGATGAAATTGTTTCATTTATCAATCAATTATAACATTTTAAACTTAGATATAAAAGCGAACAGATTTAATTTTACAATTCATTCAGATTTTGTCGTCTTCCAAGGTTTCGTGTCTGGTCGCAGCAGACTCTTCAGCGGACTGAATGAGCTCTTCGTTCGGTTGATCGGTTCGGTGAGAGTTTGATGGTGATGCGGCTGACCAGGCACTATTCTTATAGACGCGCAAATAGGCCACTACACCTACGATTGCGACAATGATGCCAAACAAGATAACCACGTTCGTCATCCATGGACTAACCACGTCAATCTCCCCTTTCCCCCAATTTGTTTTCCAGATATGCTAATTATAGGGGAAAGGGATAACGCTTTCAATGTCACGAACAACCCTCTGCGAAAATGTAACATGTTACAATTAAGTTACTCTGCGAAACGTTCCGCTCCCCCATGCAAGCAGCTCTCCAGTATTATCGACAATACGCCCCTGCATTGTGAGTGTTCGGCGCGATTTATGAATAAGCAGTGCTTCACAGCGTATCGTCCCGATGCCCGTGCTTTGCAAATAGTGGACATTCAGCTGCGTCGTCACCGTCTTCTCGCCCGGGCACTCCAAGATCACGACAAGCCCCATTGCGTTGTCGAGCAAAGAGGCCAGCACGCCGCCATGAACGATGCGGGCCAGATTCAGATGCTCCGGACGCACATTCAGCGACACGACCGCCTTCCCCGGTTCTGCATGATCCAGCTCGCAGCCAAGGTGTCCCCAGAATGTCGGTTTGGCCGCCTCGGCTAGCGCATCAAGCGCAGCTCTTGCATTATGGGGGCGTGCTTGGTCCGATCCCGTTTCCTTCTCGCTCATTCGCTTCCTCCTCCTGCAACTTGCGCCGCAGCACCTTCCCAATCATCGTCATGGGAAGCTCGGTTCGAAATTCATACAGATGCGGCACCTTAAATACAGCTAACCGATCTCTGCACCACCGATCAAGCTGCATGGATGACAGGCTCACATCTTTGCGCAGCACGATAAACGCTTTTACCGTCTCTCCCCGATAGGGGTCCTTTACGCCAATAACGGCAGCATCACGCACGCCGGGATGCTCGTAGAGCACCTCTTCCACCTCGCGGGGGTAGATATTGAAGCCGCCGGCGATAATGATATCTTTGATCCGATCCACAATGGCGAAGAAGCCGTCGCTGTCCATTTGCGCCAAGTCTCCGGTGCGCAGCCAGCCGTCCTTAAAGGTCGCAGCAGTAGCCTCCGGCCTCCCCCAATAGCCGAGCATCACCTGCGGTCCGCGCACGAGCAGCTCGCCGACTTCTCCCTGCGGAAGCTCTTCGCCCGTCGTCATATCGACGATCTTCGCATCGGTGTTCGGCAATGGCAGGCCGACGGTACCGATTTTGCGCTTGGTCCAGATCGGATTGACATGCGTCACCGGTGATGCTTCCGTAAGTCCGTAGCCTTCAATAATTTTACCGCCGGTTAACGCTTCGAACTGCGTCTGCACTTCAAGCGGCAATGGCGACGACCCGCTGACGCATACCCGAACAGAAGACAGATCGTATTTTTTTACGTCGGGATGGTTCAACAACGCAATGTACATCGTCGGTGCGCCAGGAAAAAGCGTCGGTTTCAGCTTCTTGATCGTCTCCAGCACCACGCCGACCTCGAAGCGAGGAAGCAATATGATCGTACCGCCGATCATCACGGACAAATTCATAATGACCGTCAATCCAAAAACATGGAAGAGCGGCAAAGCGGCAAGGAATCGCTCTTTCCCTTCTTCCATGCGGTAAAACCACGCCACAGACTGCCTAGCATTCGCGATTAAATTTCGGTTCGTAAGCATGACGCCCTTGGCAATGCCCGTGGTACCCCCGGTGTATTGAATCAGTGCGACATCGGCGGCAGGATCGACAGCCACCTCGGACGGCAGCTTAGGCGCTTTGGACATAAATGAGGTATAACGCGTTACGCCGTGCTTGCCGTAAGCAACTTGCGGATTATTTCCGGAGCGTCTTTGTTTGATCGGGAAGAGCAGGTTTTTGGGAAAAGGGAGCGCGTCTTGGATAGAGGTAACGATTACGGTACGCAGCTGGGGTACGGGGCCCTCCTCAGGCGTCTTGCCTCGCACCCGTTCTAAACGGGGGTACAACAAATCCAGGGTTACAATCGCTACCGCGCCGCTATCCTTGAGCTGATGCTCCAGCTCCCGCTCCACATAGAGCGGGTTCGTCATGACGACAACAGCGCCGGCGAGCATCACGCCGAAGTATGCGATCATCGTCTGCGGACAGTTCGGCAGCATGATCGCGACGCGGTCGCCTCTGCTGATGCCGGCTGCCTGCAGCCCCGCGGCCATCCGCTGGGAAGCGGACAGCAGCTCGCGGTAGGTTGTTTTCTTGCCGTAGAAATGCAGCGCTTCATGGTTAGGGTACTTGGCGGTTGTTTGAAGCAGCATATCGCTTATGCTCATATTCGGAATTTCCACATCAGGCGCAATTTCACCGGGGTAACAGCGAAGCCAAGGCCTCTCTCGCGGTTCTTCCATCTCCAAACGCCTCCCCCTACAACGTGTATTGCTGGCTGCGGATGACGCGCGCGGCAATGCCGCGTTTAAGCGAGATCGTATCGACAAGCGGGGAGCGTGTCAGTTTCTTCATGACGGCCAGTTGGGTTTGGAGCGCATCCCCTTCTTCCAGCGCGGCGAGCGTTGTTTTGGCATAGCGCTCGATCCGTTCCATCGCCTCTTGAACGAAGACGACTGTCATGTCGATTGCATTTTGCGTGGCTGCAGCTGATGCGGAATCGCCGCGCAGCAGCATTTTGCGCGTACGCAGATTGGCGCTTTCCATCGCGAACACTTGAATCATCATGTCGGCCAAGAGACAGAGCACTTCCTGCTGCTGCTCCAGCGCAAGCCCATACTTCTGCACAGCCATGCCGCCGACGGCGAGGAAGATTTTCTTGCCCTGCTGGATGCGGAAGGTTTCCTTGCTAAGCGGCTCGTCGAACAGAGGAAGCGGCATGGGCTGCAGCAGCTCCGCCTGCAAGGCGCGTGCTTTACGCAGGAGAGGCAGCTCGCCTTTGAGCGCTTTCTTCATCAAGGTGCCGGGAATGAGCATCCGATTGATCTCGTTTGTGCCCTCGAAGATGCGGTTAATCCGAGAATCGCGGTAGATGCGCTCCACCTTGTAATCTTTGATATAGCCGTAGCCCCCGTGGATTTGGACGCCTTCGTCCGCCACATAATCGAGCACTTCCGTCGCAAACACCTTATTAATGGAGCATTCCAGCGCATACTCGGAAATGGCTTTTGCCGCGATCATCCCGGCGTCTGCTCCTTCACTTGCCGAACCTTCAACTTCGCTCTCCTTGAGCATTTCGTCGATCCAGCCTGCCGTTCGGTAAACCATGCTCTCCAGCACATACGTAGCGATGTTCATATCCGCGAGCTTCGCGCCGATCAGCGGAAACGACGCGATTGCCCGGCCGAATTGCTTGCGCGTGTTGGCATATTTGACGGCGAGCCCGATCGTTTCCTTCGCACCTCCGACGCATGCTGCCGCCAGCTTGAAACGCCCGATGTTCAGGATATTAAAGGCGATCAGATGGCCTTTTCCCACTTCGCCCAGCACATTTCCGACCGGAACCGGCGTATCGTCGAAGAAGATCGGGCAGGTCGAGGAGCCTTTAATGCCCATCTTGTGCTCCTCCGGTCCAATGCTGAAGCCCGGCAAGCCGCGCTCTACGATGAAAGCAGTGAAGTGGTCCCCATTCACCTTCGCGTACACGATAAATAAATCCGCAAAGCCGGAGTTCGTAATATACAATTTCGAGCCATTCAAAATATAGTGCTTCCCGTCCGGCGTCAGCCTCGCCGTCGTGCGCGCGCCGAGCGCATCGGAGCCGGAAGCGGGCTCCGTCAGGCAGTAAGCGGCGATCTTCTTGCCCACGGCAAGGTCAGGCAGATACTTCTCCTTCTGCGCCTGCGAACCAAAGAAAACAATCGGCAATGTGCCGATACCTACATGTGCTCCGACGGAGAGCGCGAAGGACGAGGCTTCCGCCAGCGTCTCCGCGAGCAATGTCGAGCTTACTTTATCGAGCCCCAGCCCGCCATAAGCCTCGGGCACATCAGCACCGAGCAAGCCGAGCTCGCCGGCCTTCTGCATTAGCTCCACCGTCAGCTTGTAATCGAGCGCCTCGATTTCGGCATCGCGGGGGCGAATTTCGCCCACCAGAAAAGCGCGCGCCGCATCGGCGATCATCCGCTGCTCCTCGGTAAAATCCTCCGGGGTCACGATTGCGCTCGGCGACATATCCTCTACGACAAATCGGCCGCCCCATCGATTGTTTTGCGCCATCTGACGTTCACTCCTTTCTATCTGCTTCCCAAGATGCAGCCCGCTAGCCTCGAACGGCTAATGGCCTGCTTTGAGAAGAAATGTTTCACTTTGTGCAACATTTCTTCGTTTCTCATGATGACTACAGGCAAATGATGCTCATTCTGCAACATTTTCGCTCCCTATGGGCTAAATGGCTCGATCCAATAGAGAAATGATGCATTTCGCGCAACATTTCTCCGTTTTTCGCTGGAAGCCAGCGTAAATGTTGCATTTTGTGCAACATTTTCAGCCTCAAACTGCTAATTGGCCGCTATTTGGGATTAGTAGAACGCGGGATGCAGGTTTTTCGGCTAATATCGAGCAAATAAGAGCTTCATGATTCGTTAGACCGAAAGCAGGGGAAAAATCCAGTTCGGCGGGTGGTGAGTGAGTGAGTGAGTGAGTGAGTGAGTAATGAGTTTGAATGGTTAATGTGGTTGGCGTGGTTGGCTCAAGGAGACACCTCAAGCACCCCTGCTGCGCCCATGCCGCCGCCGATGCACATCGAGACGACGCCGATTCCGCCGCCGCGGCGCCGCAGTTCATGGATAAGGGAGACGGTCAGCTTCGTTCCCGTACAGCCAAGCGGATGACCCAGCGCGATGGCGCCGCCATTCACATTGACGCGTTTCGGATCCAGGCCGAGCTGCTCAATAATTGGCAAGCACTGCGCGGCGAAAGCTTCGTTCAGCTCGAACACATCCACCTGTTCTTTCGTAATGCCGGCGCGTTCCAGCGCCTTCGGAATCGCTTCAATCGGACCGATTCCCATAACCTCGGGAGCAACGCCCGCTACACTGTAGGCGCGGAAGACGGCAAGTGGCTTCGTAATCCCCAGCTTCTCCGCACGCGCGCGGCTCATCACGATTACAGCTGCGGCGCCGTCGCTCATCTGAGACGTGTTGCCCGCCGTGACCGTACCTTCACGCGCGAACGACGGCTTCAGCTTCGCCAGCACCTCCGGGGTCGTATCTGCCCGGACCCCTTCGTCGCGGTCGAAGAGCAAGCTGCGCGCCCACGGCCGGCCGTTATCGTCTACCCCTTCCCGCTGCACTTGAAGGGGGACGATCTCGTCGTGAAACCGGCCTTCCGCTTGCGCCTGCGCCGCCTTGCGATGGCTCTCCGCAGCGAAAGCATCCTGCGCCTCGCGGCTGACGCCATAGCGGCGGGCCACTTCCTCGGCGGTGTGGCCCATGCCCATGTACACCTCCGGCATCGCATCGGCAATGCCGGGATGCGGCGAAAGCTTGAAGCCGGTCATCGGGACATGGCTCATGCTTTCAACCCCTCCGGCGAGCACGACCTCGGCCTCGCCAAGACGGATTCGCTCGGCCGCGTAAGCAATCGCCTGCAAGCCGGAGGCGCAGAAGCGATTCACGGTAACAGCCGGCGTCGTGACCGGATAACCCGCATACAGCGTCATGATGCGGGCGAAGTTCAGTCCCTGCTCGCCTTCGGGCATCGCGCACCCGATAATCACGTCCTGCACGTCGCCGTACGTCAGTCCGGGGACACGATCCACCGCTGCTCGCAGCACCGCTCGGCCCAGATCCTCGGCTCTCGTATCCGCCAGACTGCCTTTCTTCGCTTTGCCTACAGCCGTCCGTACCGCCGACACAATGACAGCGTCGAGCGGATGGTTTGCTTTCAACATTGGCGGTCACCTCCTTGAGCTTAACTTCCTATTTCATGCTAATTCCGCAGCGGCTTACCCGTGGCAAGCATATGCCGCATCCTCGCTTGCGTCAGCGGCTCGCCGCACAAGCTGAGGAACGCTTCGCGTTCCAAATCGAGCAAATATTGCTCGCTCACTTCCGCTCCCGGAGCGGCATCGCCTCCGGCAAGTACATGCGCGAGCTTGCGGCCGATGCGCACGTCATGCTCGCTCACTTGCCCGCCAAGGCGCATCGCGTCGACGGCCAGCTGCAGCACGGCACGGCCTTCGCGCCCCGCTACGCGGATACGCACTCCCGCAGGCTGCGGCGCGTAGTCCGCTTGATCAAGTTCAAGCACGCGCCGTTTCGCCTCCGCCACGCGGCTCTCGCCGCGGATAATGACGCGATCCTGCGGCCGCATCAGGCCGATGCGCTGCACGTCATAGCCGCTACCCGAAGTCTTCGCCATCGCGATCGTCTCGAACAGCGCATTCACATGCGGCTGCAGATCGCCCCCCGCTCCGGCGCGCGAAGCTGCCAAAGCCGCCGCTTCCTTGCAGCCGCCTCCGGCAGGAATGAGCCCAACACCGGTCTCCACGAGACCGAAATACGTCTCCGCGGAGTAGATAATTTCATCGGCAGGCAGGCAAGCTTCCACGCCGCCGCCAAGCGTCATCCGATGAGGGGCAGCGACGACCGGACGATCCAGCCGTTTGAGCAGCAGCATGCTGTCCTGGAACAGGCGAATGATGTCGTCCACCTCATCGAAGTCGCCATTTTGCGCTTCCATCAGCAGCATCATCAGGTTAGCGCCGACGCAGAAGTGACGGCCCTCATTCGCGACGACAAGTCCGCGCCAATTGCGGCTGACCTCATCCGCGCTTTGGCGAATCGCGGTCAGAATATCTCCGCCAATCGCATTGTTCGGAGAGTGGAAAGCCAAGCATGCGACTTCATCGCCCAGATCGAGCAGCGATGCGCCGGAATTGCCCAGAATCACTTTGCCGGACCGCTTGAGGCCCGCCAGCGATATGACATCCGGCTCTTCCTGCACCAGTCGAAACTCTTCGCGGTTCACATAGAACCTGCGCTGTCCCTCTTCCTTGTAGAAGCTCGTGTTTCCCGAGGCCAACCACTCGGAGAGCCACGTCGGAATGTCTTCTCCCTCGGCACGCATCCGCTGAACTGACCGTTCAAGGCCAATGGCATCCCACAGCTCAAACGGCCCGAGCTCCCAATTAAAGCCCCAGACGAGCGCGCGATCCACATCATGGACCGTGTCCGCCACAATGCCGATCTGACGAGCGACATAGAGGAGCACCGTCTTGATCGACTGCCAAGCAAATTGCGCATAGCGATCATTCGTATCGGTGAAGAGCAGCGCTTTCACCTTGCCGGCTGCCCCTTTTGCCGACTTCGACGCTTCGATAATCGGCGAATTCACGTTTTTCTTCGGTGCATAAGTCATCGTATCCAGCTGCAAGGTCTCAATATCGCTGCCGCCGCCGGGCCGCTTGATTTTGCGATAGAATCCGGCCCCCGCCTTCTCCCCAATCCACCCTCGCGCCACAAGCGCTTCAAGCTCCGGAGGCCTTGTGAACGCTTCTTGATCAATCGCATCCTCGCTGCGCTCCCGCACGTTATCCACAACATGAAGCAGCGTATCGAGCCCGACCAAATCGAGCATGCGGAACGTCGCCGTCTTCGGTCTTCCCATGGCAGGACCCGTCAGGGCATCCACCTCATCGACGCTTAGTCCAAATTGCTTCATAGCGGAAATCGTAGTCAGCATGCCGTACGTTCCGATCCGATTGGCGATGAAATTCGGCGTATCCTTCGCAATGACGACGCCTTTGCCAAGCTGAAGCTCGCAGATCCGGGTCAGCCGACTCATAACAGCAGCATCCGTATCCGGGCCTGCCACTAGCTCAACCAGCTTCATATGCCGAGGTGGATTAAAGAAATGCGCCGCTGCAAAATGGGTCCGAAACGCCTCGCTCCGCCCCTCCGACATCGCCGCAACCGACAGCCCGGAGGTGTTCGTCGTAATAAGCGTCCCCGGCTTCAGCACCGTTTCCACGCGCGCAAACACATTGCGTTTCACATCGAGCCGCTCCACCACGGCTTCAACAATCCATTCAACGCCTGCCAGCTTGGCGAGATCATCCTCCAGATTGCCTGCCGTAATCCGCTGGGCAAAAGCCAAATCATACAGAGCAGGCGGCTGCTGACCCGCCAGCTTGGCGATGCTTGCCGCCGCAAGCCTGTTGCGGACACGCTTATCCTCCAGCGTCAAGCCGGCACGGCTTTCCTGCTCGGTCAACGCGGCAGGCGGTACGTCGAGCAGCAGCACGCTGATGCCTGCATTGGCAAGATGAGCGGCGATGCCGGCTCCCATAACGCCCGACCCAATAACAGCCGCGCGGCGAATTGGCGTCGACCGTGAAGCTCGTACTCCCACATAGCTCCCCCCTTTTAAGTAACAGTGCTTGCTTGCGATTTTCCGAAAACACTTTCGGCGAGCAGTTCCGCAACATCCCTTGCTCTGACCTTCTCCTCCGCGCCAAGCTGCTTGATGCCATCCTCCATCATCGTGAGACAATACGGGCAAGCCGAACCGATAACCGTCGGAGAGGTTTCCAGCGCCTGTGAAGTTCTGGCCTCATTAACCCGCAGTCCGGTGCGTTCTTCCATCCACATGAGGCCGCCGCCGGCTCCGCAGCACATCCCGTTTTGCCGGCTTCGTTCCATCTCCACCAGGTTGACGCCGGGTATCGCACGGAGCACCTGACGCGGCGCATCGTAGATGCCGTTATACCTGCCTAGGTAGCAGGAATCGTGATACACGATCCGCTCCTTCACCTGATGAACGGGACGCAGCTTCCCTTGTGCCACAAGGCGGGCAAGCATTGTCGTATGATGCTCGACAACGACCGAAGCGCTTAAGCCGAAGTCAGAGTACTCATTCTTGAGAGAATTGAACGTATGCGGGCAAATCGTGACAATCCTTCGAATGCCATAACGCTGCAGGGTCTCGACATTGTCGCGGCAAAGCGTTTGGAACAGCAGCTCGTTGCCCATCCGCCGCGCCGTATCCCCGGAATTTTTCTCCTCGCCGCCCAGCACGGCAAACGGTATTCCCGCTTCCTGAAGCAAACGAACGAAAGCAAAAAGGACCTTGCGGCTTCGCTGATCATACGCCCCCATCGTACCGGCCCACAGCAGCAGCTCCGGCTGCTCGCCTTGCCGAACGGCTTCCTGCATCGTCCGCACGGGCTTTGCCGGTTGTTGAACGCCATCGCCGCCGCTCAGAGCGGCCGCTTCAGCCTCATACGCCTTCAGCCATGCGGCACGTTCGGCGCGCGGCAGCCCCCACGGATTGCCTTGCCGCTCGATATTGTTCATCGCGCGCTGGCCTTCTGCCGGAATGCGACCTTCCATGAGGACGAGATAACGGCGCATGTCGATGATTTTGTCCACATGCTCGTTGCCGACAGGGCATTGCTCCTCGCAGCTGCGGCAGGTGGTGCAGGCCCACAGCTCCGACTCCGTCATCACCTCGCCGATCAGCGCCACTTCCGAAACCGCTGTATCCTCGTGCACGTTCCATGCTTGCTGCTGCACGGTCATCGTAGGCTCGATCGTCGTCGTCGTTGCCGCCGAATGGTGAGCGTTGCTGCGGTGCACCCATATCGGCGTTGCGCTCGTCATCACATGCGCACTCGTTTGCAGCTTTTCGACTTGCCCGCCAAACGATGGGACCCACGGCGATTTGGAAGTAATCGCCGCTCCTTTCTCGGTCAGGTGGTCGCGCAGCTTCACGATGAGATGCATGGGCGACAGCAGCTTGCCGGTGTTTGAAGCGGGACAAACATTGGTACAGCGCCCGCATTCGACGCATGCGTAGAGATCCAGAAGCTGTTTGGACGTGAATTGCTCCACCGCGCCGACGCCGAAGGACTCCGCTTCCTCATCCTCCAGATCGAGCGGCACCAGCTTGCCTGGGGGCGTTTTGCGGCGAAGCCACAGATTAATAGGCGCTGTCATGATGTGAAAATGTTTCGACTGCGGCACATACACCAGGAACGCCAGGAGCACCGCATAGTGCAGCCACCAGAACAGCTCATAGAAAACCCTTCCCACGGCAGCCGTCATGCCGATGTCTCGCAGCGCTTCCGCTATTGCGGAAGAAACGGGAGCATGGCTCGTGTAAAGGGAGTTCGATTGGAGCTGCAGTTGCCCCGCCGCATGCAGTCTGTCAAACGTTTGGGTGAGGAGGACCGTCACCATCAGCCCGCCAATAAACCAAAGCACGAGGGAGGGCTTCCATCCCCTCTTGAGCCGTCTAAGCTGCTCGACGTAACGCCTAAAACCGCCGTACAAAATAGCCAGAAGAACGAGCAGCACGGTTATTTCCTGAGATTGGACAAAAGCATCATAAGCCGGCAGCGGCAGCGGCTTCCCGCTAATTCCTTTCCAGATGATATCGATCGCGCCGAATTGCAGCACGATAAAGCCGTAGAAGATGACGACATGCATAAGCCCGCTGCGAATATCCTTCAGCAGCTTCCGATGGCCAAACACCTGAAGCACCCAGTCCCAGCCTCTGCGCGTACTCTCGTTTCCCGTTGCCGCCGATGCGAGCGCTGCGTTTGCCGCGAAGGAAGAGGTATGCAGCATCTCCTCGCGGTTATCATTTTCGGGATCGGACGTATCGTGAACGGTTGATGACGGCCGATTAGGCCCCCCGCTGCGGCCCATCCGAATGTAACCCACCCGCCGTATCACAACGGTGTAGAAGCACCAGAGCGCAATTCCCGTCATCCCTGCAAAAAGCAGCCATCGCAACAACGCCGCAAGCAGATGCGCACTTAAAAACCCCACAAGGATCCCTCCTTTTCTGGAATCGCGGAGTGATTCAGTATATGTCCTCCCGAGCGGTAACATGCGGAAAGGGCTCCATCGAAGGCGCCCCGCTGCGGTCTATTTTAAGGGCCAAGTTCATAAGGTAACACTGGGCGAAGCATGTATAGAGGGCTTAGTTTATCGTATTCGGACGCAGAGCGGCCGTATGACTGATACGAACGATCGGGAGGTGTTTGGTACCGATGCAAGTAGTGGTTCTGATGAAGCAAACCTTTGATACGGAGGAAAAAATCGAGCTCGTTGGCGGGGCTGTATCCGAGCATAGCGTGAAATACATCATTAACCCTTACGACGAGTACGCGCTTGAAGAAGCGCTTCGGCTTCGCGACACCCATGGCGGCAGCGTCACCGTCGTCAGCTGCGGACCGGAGCGCGCCGTCGAGGCGCTTCGCACCGGCCTTGCAATGGGAGCCGACGAAGCGGTGCATATCAGCGATGAGGGGCTGCAAGGGAACGACCGCGCCATCGCAGCGGCGCTGGCCGCAGTCGTGAAGTCGCTGCAGCCGGACCTGCTGCTGGCCGGGCTTTTTGCCGTTGACCGCGGAGCGGGAAGCGTCGCCCTGCAGGCGGCGGAGCTGCTCGGTTTGCCGCATGCGTCTGCGGCGCTGAAGGTTGAGGTGCGGGATGGCGGTGCGGGAAATGCAAAAAGCGGTGCGGCTTGGGCAGGCAGCGGTGGGTTAACCGCTGTCGTGGAACGGGATACTGAGTGGGGCTTGGAGACGGTGGAGGTCCCCCTCCCCGCGCTGATTACCGCGCAGCAAGGGCTGAACGAGCCGCGCTACCCTTCGCTGCCGGGCATTATGAAAGCGAAGCGCAAGCCGCTTAAGCAAGTGACCGCAGCGGAGCTCGGGCTAGGCGCGGATGACCTTGCGCCCCGCACGGAGCGGGTCGCGCTGCTTGCGCCGCCGGTGCGCGCAGCGGGTCGCAAGCTCGCCGGCACGCCGGGCGAGCAGGCTGCCGCGTTGGCGGATTTGCTGCAGCGCGAAGCGAAGCTGTTCTGAGAGCAGTGAAGCTGCGGTGAAGCTGTATTAAGCAAGCTGGCCGCCGCGTTAGCGTATTTGCTGCAGCGCGAAGCGAAGCTGTTCTGAGAGCACCACCATTTATGCTATGGAGGTATACGAGCGATGAGCGATTCATTGAAACGAACGGCACTCGTGTATGCCGAGTGCGCGGAGGGCAAGCTGCGGCGCGTGGCGCTGGAAGCGCTCGGCGTCGCCAGGCTGCTGGCCGGTGACGGCGGCAGCGTGCATGCCGTCTTGGCGGGCAGCGGTTCGGCGGCGCTCGCTGAGGCTGCCGCCGAGCTGGCCGCCCGTGGGGCGGGGGTCGTCCATGTCGTCGACGACCCCGCCCTGGCGGGCTTTGCGCCTGAGGCGTACGCCGCCGCCATCGGCGCAGCCATTGCTGCGGTGCAGCCGAGCATCATTCTGCTCGGCCACACCGCGGCGGGGCGCGAGCTCGCGCCCCGCGTGGCCGCCGCCGTGCAGGGCGGCCACATCGCGGATGTGACTGCCGTCTCCGTGCCGGAGGACGGCGATGTCGAAGGCGCGATCTTCACTCGCCCGCTCTACGCCGGCAAGGCGTTCGAGCAGCGGCGCATCGAGCGAGGCGCACCGTGCGTCATAACGGTGCGCCCGAACAATCTGCCCGTCGCGGAGCCGGTCGATGCCGGCAGCGAGGGCACAATTGCGGCGCTCCCCTACGCCGCGCCGCCTTTATGGACCATCGTCCGCGATGTCGTTCGCAAAGCAAGCGGACGGGTCGATCTCGCCGAGGCGGATATCATCATCGCCGGCGGCAGGGGCGTGCGCAGCGCAGATGGCTTCGCGCCTCTCGAAGCGCTGGCACAGGTGCTCGGCGGCGCAGTCGGCGCCTCGCGCGGTGCCTGCGATGCCGGCTACTGCGACTACGCGCTGCAGATCGGCCAGACCGGCAAAACGGTCACGCCAAAGCTCTACATCGCCTGCGGCATCAGCGGCGCTATCCAGCATCTCGCCGGCATGAGCCAATCCCGCGTCATCGTCGCGATCAACAAAGACCCGGACGCCCCCATCTTCGGCGTCGCTGATTACGGCATCGTCGGCGACCTATTCGAGGTCGTGCCGCTCCTCACCACTGAGTTCGAGCGAATATTATCGAATCCAAGCAACTAATCGAGCCAATGTGATGCCCTCTAGGCAACACATCTGCACCAACCAATCTAGCCAATGTAATGCCATCAGAGCAACATTCTCGCAAACAACCAACCACTCGAGCCGATGTGTCGCTCACAGAGCCACACATCAGCAAATAACCAACGATTCCAACCAATGAGTTGCTCCCAGAGCAACTCTTCCGCAATCAACCAACCAATCGGCCAATGTATCGCTCCCAGGGCAACACATCAGCAAACAACCAACTATTCCAGCCAATGAGTTGCTCCCAGAGCAACACATCCACCAACAACCAACTATTCAAGCCAATGTGTTGCCCTCAGAGCAACTCTCCAGCAGAATAGTAAGGTACCAGTTCCCCCACATTAATCAAAACAGACCCTTTCAGCGCAATGAGCGGTAACTCATACCGCACATTCAGCCAAACGCGGCATTTTCGACTAAAGAGCGGTAACACATACCTCTCTTCCATTCTCCGCTCCTACAAATCCAAAAAGGAGCTGCCTTCTACCATCCGACCCGGATGATAAGGCAGCTCCTTTTTCACTAAACAATTCTCTTTCTCATCACATACCAGCTGTCCGTGCCCTCGGGGTAGAATAGATGCTCCCTTACTTCATACTGCATCCCCGCGTAGAAGTTTACGTTGCCCGGAATCGACAGCCTCACGCCAACTTCGGTTTCCGAGCAGCCGCTGTCGACTGCGAAACCCTCCAAGTACGCCATAATCTCGCGCCCTATGCCTTTGCCGCGCCATGCCGGCTTCACGGAAACTCTGCCGATGTACAAGTAGGAGTCCTTGAACGAGTAAACCGCCGCCCCGATTGGCTCGGCACCATCCCAGACAATCACGGCGCCGCCGCCTTCCGCGATTTCGCCGCGAATGCTAGCCTCTGTTTCCCTCAGCGCCCCCGATTGCGGAATCAACTTGCCCTCAAACTCTTGAAAAGCTTCCCGAATCGTTAACAACACGATTCCCGCTTCATGAAGCTCTGCATGTTTAATTAGACGCGACATCAAGACCACCGCCCACTTCGGTTTCACAGCCAACAGCTTCCTTTTGTCCTTCTCCCGAGGCAGTTCAGCCTCTTCCGAGCCGCTTTACGAACCGATAGCCGGTAACTGCAATCGCATAAAACACCATCACTATCGCCGCGCAGGTCATGTAACCGATCCATCCGACATGCATCACCAGAAAGTAACTGTCATGGTACGCATAATCCTGCGGTTGCCTATTCTTCAGTTCCACAATGGCGTAAAGAATGGCATACACAATTCCCGGAAAAGCAAGCGAGAGCACCGCACCTGCAGCAGCTTGCCGCCTTGTCATTCTGCATTCCTCCCAGCCTGTGTTTTGCGTATGCGGCAACAAGCCCTAAATCTATCTTTTATCGTTTCTTAAAATCAATCTCTAGGAACCGGTCAACCTCAGGAATCCATCTGTTCTCGACAAAATCAACATGCACCGGATGCGCGTTATAGGTCTCATAATCTTCTTGGCTGCTGAACACCATGGAGAAACCGTAGTCGTAATCGTTCTTCACGCTGACTTGCTTGAACACACTAAACGCCTTCACGACCGGAATCGAGGTCAACAGACGCTCGCCGTCGTTCAAGAACTGCTCGGCCGCAGCCGATCCTTGCTCATGCTTCAAATTGAAAATAACCATGTGCTGAATGCTAGTTTGGTTCATTTGGTTATGCCTCCTAGTTTTTAATGATATCTATTGGCCTTGCATCTAACGCCTCTTTCAAAACATTTCGCTGCCGCTGAGCTGGCTGTACCTGCTGCCCAGCTGACAATACTCACACTACGTATCCGTCGAAAAAATCGCAATACCCGATCGTTTTATCCAGCCCGACCGCGACCAGAAGCGATTGCCAATCTCGTTGTTCTCTAAGACGAACAGATGGCATTTCTGAATACCCGCCTCGCGCAGCTTGTCCAAACTCAGCTTCACGAGCTGCCCGCCTATCCCCTTGCCCCGCTGATCCGGCGATACAGCTACATGGTAGATAAAGCCGCGCCTTCCATCATGTCCGCCTAGTATCGTACCTGCCACTTGCCGGGCGCTATCCTCACAGACAAAGCTGCAGCCCGGGTTGCGCGCTAAGTAGCCTTCGATTTCCTCGCGGGAATCAGCTTCGCTCAGCACCATTCCCTCTGTCTTCAGCCATAACGCGTAGGATTCATCATAGTCTGCCGCTAACATCTCCCGGTAGGTCAGCTCCATAAACGTTCCACCCCAATCAGCTCTTCCTGTTGAAATTCCAGTCGGTACACGTCCGGCATCGAGGTGCTCTTCCAGAACTCCCAGCCGTAACGAGCATCGAACGCATGCATAATCATACTCATCACATTGCCGTGCGTCCCCACAACGATGGACCTGCCCCGATAATCACGGAGCAACTCTTTGATAACCGGCACAGATCGTTGCTGCGCCTGCCTGAACGATTCCCCGCCGGGAAGCACCGCATCGTGATCTGTGAAGGATCGCTTAATCGCAGCCTGAAACTCGCCTTCTGCCAGCGGATAGTCAATGCCGTGAAGCTGCCGCTCTCGCAGCTCTTCAAACGGAATAATCGGTAATTCGCGCTGCTCGGCAATTCCCTGCACGGTCAGCATTGCTCTGGCATACGGACTGGAAACGACTGCGTCGACAGGTATATCTCGCAAAAGTGCCGTTACTCGGAGAACATCCTCTTGTCCTCTTGCAGACAAGCCCCGCGTACGGTCCTCTTTAGGCGAATAGGAGGATTCCGCATGCCTGACCATATAAAGCGTTGTATTCAACTCGCACCACTTCCCATCCTGTTCCTCATTCCCATGCCATCCATTATAATCCTATCCGTCTTACAGCAACACCCTCTTTTGCATGCCAAAAAGTCGCCCGCCCCTCGTTAGTCGGACAACCTCTCTCGGCACTTATTTAGACAGAGTCAATACCTCGCCTGAATATTTCTAGACATTTTCCCGATCTCGCCTATATAAACCTAGACTTTTTTGCTATTTCGTCTATACAACCACAGCCATAGCATCGTAATAATCGCGCCGTAGAGTGTAACCTCCATATCGTGCTGGGCATCCCATTTGTCCCCCTGCGCACCAAGAAACATGTCCCCCTTCTCCGCAGGGGCAACAAACACCACATACATCTCTCCGATTTCATAAATTGCAGCGAAGCCCAGAAGCAGCCAAGGTACGAGTAAGTAGGACCAGCCTTTGCGCAAACCCGTGACGCCGGTCAGCACCTCGACTGCCGGATAACCAAGCAATAAGCCGAAAGCAAAATGAACCACGCGGTCATACTGATTCCGCTTAAAATCAAACACATGGTGCATGAATCGATCCAGAGGCGTTAATCCGTATGCGTAGTGCGCGCCAACTGTATGCAGCAAGACGAAGATCATGATCAGCGTATATGCGAGGTTGTTGAATTTGAAATAGCGGTATCCGATTACAAATCCGATAATCGCCAGGAGGTTCAATATATTTTCCATCCACCAATCAAACACATGGACGGGATAAAGCGCCAGCAGCCCCCACAGAATGACAAAAACGATTATGTCTACTTGGAGCCAGCGATTGCTTCGAAAAGGCATGCTCATACACTCCTTATGTTCATGTCCCCTCATCATTACCGGGCCGTTGGCTAAATATCCTAGGCAAATGCCCGTTGACAATTGGCTGGCTTGGGAGTATAACAAGGTTAATTGAATGTTGAAATTCGTTGATGGGAACACGCACATCGCTATGGACAATCCCCAGAGAGTCGGCGCACCCGCTGAAAGCCGACGTTTGCCGAGCTATGCCGCATCCTCCCGAAGAAGCCTTGCAGAACCCGCCCGCTTCAAGCACGCTTGGAGCCTGGTCAGTAAGCATGGACGGTATCCGCCGTTATACGGAGCGCGTATGTTAGTACGTGACAAAGAGCCGTTTCAGCCTTCGATGACGAAGGGTTTAACGGAAGTAGGGTGGTAACGCGAGATCAATCTCGTCCCTTGAGGGACGGGATTTTTTTGTTGTTTATAAGTATCCGGGGAGGAATGGGCTGTCATGGGAAATGAATGGAATGTGAGTTCGACGATCTCTGTTGGTTTGACCGAAATTGCACAAGCGCAAATGCACGTAAAGGAAGTGGCGGCACGTACACCTCTGCAGCATAACCGAGTGCTGTCCGAGCGCTACGGCTGCAACGTTTATCTGAAACGGGAGGATTTGCAGGTCGTCCGTTCGTTCAAGCTGCGGGGTGCGTATCACTTAATCAAATCGCTTCCCGAAGAACGTGTGATGCGCGGCGTCGTCTGCGCCAGTGCCGGCAACCACGCCCAAGGCGTCGCCTATTCCTGCCATACGCTCGGTATCCCCGGCAAAATCTATATGCCCAGCACCACGCCTCGGCAGAAGGTCAATCAAGTCGCTTTCTTCGGCGGTGCCGATGTGGAAATTATTCTAACCGGCGATACGTTCGACGATGCGTTCAACGAAGCCATTGCAGCTAGCCGCAAAGATGATCTTGCCTTCATACATCCCTTCGACGATCCGAAGATCATCGCGGGCAACGGAACGATCGGCAAAGAGATCATGGAAGCAATCGAATCTGCGCCGGACTTCGTGTTCGTCACCATTGGCGGCGGCGGTCTTGCTGCAGGCGTAGGCGCTTATGTCAAAGCCGTCTCGCCAAGCACGAGGCTGATCGGCATTGAGCCGGAAGGCGCCGCTTCCATGCGTGCCTCGCTTGATGCGGGCGAAGTGCAGACGATGGATACGATCGATAAGTTCGTGGACGGCGCTGCCGTTAAACGAGTCGGCGAACTCACCTTCCGCATGTGCCGGGATATGATCGATGACATTATTCTCGTTCCGGAAGGCAAAGCTTGCACCGCAATGCTGGATCTGTACAACGAGAATGCGATCGTCGTCGAGCCGGCAGGTTCCCTGCCAATCGCGGCGCTGGATCTGTACCGGGAACAAATCGCCGGTAAAACGGTCGTTTGCGTCGTCAGCGGCGGCAACAACGATGTCGATCGCATGCAGGAGATCAAGGAGCGCTCGCTCGTATTCGAAGGGCTGAAGCATTACTTCATGGTCAACTTCCCGCAGCGGGCAGGCGCTTTGCGCGAATTTCTCGATGAGGTGCTCGGACCCGATGATGATATCACCCGCTTCGAATATACGAAGAAGCACAACAAAGACAACGGGCCTGCGCTCGTCGGCATCGAGCTCAAGAACCGCAACGATTACGAACCGCTCGTTGCGCGCATGCACAAGAAGGGACTTAACTTCCTGGAGCTGAACAAGGATCCGGTTTTGTTCAATCTCCTCATTTGATGTTTTTGTAAAGCCTGGCCGCTCCTCCTTGGAGCGGTCAGGCTTTTTTGCTATCTCTTCCTACTATAAGCAATGATCCGCTGCTTTTTGGGGAACTCTATGCTTTACCAGTTGCGGAGGCGTAACTTGGATTTTTGTTCCAGCTTGCATATAATGAAGAAGACGTCTGCCCGCTGGTGATAAGTGCTCGACTAACCTGCCCAAAGGGGATGTGACATCATTACTACTCGTCTATTCGGCCGCGAAATCGTGTTGTTCTCGGTCATTTTATTTCTGGTTGAATTTGTCCGCGGCGCCGCATTGATCAGCTTCCTTCCGATCTTCGGAGAGAAGACGCTGGGTCTATCCCTCGACATCATTGGCATCGCAATTACCGCCCACTACTTAACCGACACCGCGCTCAAGATGGCCATCGGTTACTTGCTTGATCGTTTCTCCATCCGGTTTGTCGTGCATACCGGCCTATTTGCTTCACTCGTCGGCATATTCCTCCTTCAATTCGCTGAGCAGCCTTGGCTGTTCATTACCGCTGCCGCTTTATATGGCGTTGGCATATCGCCGATATGGATCGTCTGCCTAACGAAGGTTTCCGAAGATCGCCGGGCCATGCAGATGGGTTTTCTCTACACGATCTGGTTCGTCGGCATCGGTGCCGGACCGATTGTGACGAATATTTTGCTTGATCACAGCACCGCTTGGACCTATTATTTGCTGCTTGGCATGGCCCTTCTCTGCTGGCTGCTTTCCCTGTTCATCAGTAACCAAAAATCGGATGGCGCAACTTCTTCGCTACCATTGCGCGAACAGCTCGTAATACTAAAGGAACGTCTGCGGCATATGCGTCTGCTGCTGCCCGGAATGGTGCTTCAAACGATGGGTGCGGGCATGCTTGTTCCGATTCTGCCGAGCTTCGCCGAGAACAAGCTTGGGATGAACGGCGCGCAATACTCGCTGCTCTTACTCGCAGGCGGCGCCTGCACCGTAGTCGGTCTTATCCCTCTGGGACGCTTATCGGACATCCTTGGCGGGAAGAAGTGGTTCCTCGTCTTCGGTTTCGTTATGATCGGCGTTGCCCTTTACCTCCTGTCGCTTGCTCCGCCTATGTGGCAATGCATCGTGCTTACGGCCGTCCTCGGCTTATCTTACGCCACGCTGCTCCCTGCTTGGAATGCGCTGCTGGCCAATTATGTGCCTCCTAAGCAGCAGGGACTCGGTTGGGGCATTTTCTCGACCGTGGAGGGCATTGGCGGGATGATCGGTCCTGTTGTCGGCGGCACGCTGGCTACATGGCAGGGGCAATCTGCCGTGCTTTGGTACAGCGGAATTATGTACGCATTGATCGGTTTTTTCTACATTTGGTTCCCATTCCGTGCGTTTAAAGACAGCAGCCACGGCAAAACGTGATGATAGCAAGGAGAGAACACGGAATGAATGTCTTGCAAGAATTGATTGACTCCTTTAAGAAAATGGACCTTGAACACCTGCAGCGAACGCTGGAAAGCTACAAAGCTTACGGACCGCTGCCCGGTATTCTGCTGCCGCTGGCAGAATCGTTCCTGCCGATTCTGCCGCTGCTTGTATTCGTTGCGGCCAATGCTAATATCTATGGGCTGTGGCTCGGCTCATTCTACTCCTGGCTTGGCGTATCCGTCGGATCGATTCTTGTGTTCTGGCTCGCGCGCAAGCTGGGCGGCCATTTCAGCGGATGGCTTCGCCGCCGCTTCCCGAGAGCCTCGAAGCTGCTCACTTTTATTGAGCGCCGCGGCTTTACGCCGATCTTTCTGTTTGCCTGCTTTCCTTTCTCGCCTTCAGCCATCATAAATATCGTATCCGGTCTTAGCGGGATTTCCTTCGGTTCCTTTGCGCTTGCTATTCTTCTGGGTAAAGCGGTCATGATTTTCAGCGTATCGCTGCTCAGCTTTAATATTGGCGATCTGCTCGAAGAACCGTGGCGCATCGTGATTACGCTCGTGCTGCTCGTCGTCATGTGGTTTGGCGGCAAGAAGCTGGAGTCGCGCTATCATCTGAAATAACCCGGGGGAGGGTCCGCGTATATGATGAATGTAGTAGCAACCGGCATCGTCTTGCTTATTGCCGGCGGACTTGTCGCAGCCATGGTTTTTATGATTCGCTTATCGACAGATGATTCAGGCAAACATCCCGAAATCAAACAATTCGTGGAAGCGCTGTTCGGCGGCACCGCTTCCCCCGTTCAAGCTGATCCCGCCAACAGCGGACAACAAGAGAGCGCGGCAGCTCGCGCTGCTTCGTCGGACGAGCCCTTCAGCGAGCCTTGCCCGGCTTGCGGCGATCCCGTCACTCATCTGCATCAGGAGTGCCCTTCTTGCGGGCTGCGACTGATCTAATCGCTTTTCGCAAACGGTCTCCAATGGTTCCATTCGCACATAGTTTCGTTCCCCCTGTGGCAAACTGTTAATGGATTCTCACGACTAACAGCAATCAGGAGGCGATCACGATTGTCAGGTGAACAACCGTCCCACTTGCAGAATAAAGCGAGTAAGGCACAGTCTAAGGCGGATCGAACAGGAGCAGGCAAAGCGCAAGCAAGCAGGGCGCAATCCGAAGCTGACAGTGCCGCTGTAACGAAGCACGGGCTGTAGTCTTTTCATCAGGAGGAGAACGTTATGAGCGAAGAAAAAGGCCATTTTCAGATGGATCCCATGTCCGGTGAACCGGTTGAAGTAGACGGTGTATATAAGAATGAGTGGGGCCGCGAGGAGAAGCTCGCGCGCGGTGAAGTGTTCCCGGCAGATCCGATGCTAGGCACAACCGAGTGGGAGCTCACTCAGCTCGATATGGAAAACCATTCAAACGGAGAGACCGATCCTCGGCTCTATCCGAAGAAGGATGCCACTGCCCACGATGCTCATCTTCAGCATCCTAAGCGTCATCCGGCCAAACCGAATAAATTGGAGTAAACCTTAAAACGCCCCTGTATCCGGCGCCAAGCACCGGTACAAGGGCGTTTTCTCGTTATGAACTAGTCTGCTCGCTGCTGTACCTGGTCCGACACACGTTCCAAACGGCGCAAGTGGTACGCGTACTCCAGCATGGCAGATGCGACGAAGACAAGCCGTTTATGCTCGTCCGGGTCGTCGCGCATATAATCGGTCAGCTGATTAATGAGCCTCGCTTCACGTTCTTCCTCGGGTTCGATCGCAGCACTCGGCTTCATTTTTCCCTCAATCTTCAGCAGGATCTGCTCATGGTACTTCGTAAGTTCTTCGATCTGACGATCGAATCGCTGCGCCCAAGCTTCTGCCCCCGCGGCCGAAAAATAATGCTCCTCCACAACCTCAAGCAAATCGACGCCTTGATGAAGCGCTTTGATGAGATGCTTTGAAAGAATCAATTGCCGTGCACGCGCCTGCCTGCGCTGCGGCAACAGCGAGCGCTCTTCCTCAAACAACAGATAAGCCTCGTCGAGCTTGCGCAGCGTTCCTTGCAGCTTCTCTTTCTCCTTGCGGTGCACATCCTCGCGCATCTCATTGGAAATCGCCATGCGCAGCAGCAACGATAATTGCGTGTACGCTTCCTGCACTTGAACGGTGAACAGCTTGCGCGGACGCGGCGGAATGACGAGAATGTTAACCGCGAAGGCGGCCCCCATTCCCGTCAGTACCATGAGGAAACGTTCCACCGCAAACAGCCAGCCTTTTTGATTGGCTTCCATCACGGCTACTACAGTCACGAGCGTCAGCCCGATCGTATTCTCCATCCGGAGCCGAATACTGATCAGGATGACGATAATGCAGACCAAACCAACCGCAATCGGGGTTTGTCCGAATAATCGAACGGCTGCAAGGGCCACGATGGCTCCAAGCACATTCGTTTGCAGCTGATCCACAATCTGCTGCCAAGAGCGTGAGATGGAAGGCTGGATCGTAAATATGGAAGCTACGGCCGCGATGATCGGGGAAGGAAACTCCAGCAGATTGCTCAGATATACCGCCAGCGCTACCGCGAGGCCTGTTTTCAACACGCGTGCGCCAATGGTCATTCTGCTTCGCTCCCATTCTCGTTATGATCATCGGCCGAAGCGTAGACCATTACTGCTGATTCAGCTACGGGAGCCCCGTTCACCACCAGCTCAAGCCGGTGCAGTCCCGGATAATGCTTACGGGTCGTTAAGTCCGTGAAGTCCAGCTTCTTCCCGCCGGCCAATCTTGTTCCCGGCGCTGCGCGCTTGTCGCTTAGCAGGAACCGCTTCTGCGACACCTTGCCCCCTGCCTTCACATAGTGGACGCCAAGCTCAATGCGAAGCTTAATCGGTTCGCTTGTTGAATCGCTCAGCCGCAGAGCGTACCAGACCTCGACGATTCCGCCGATCTTGACGCTCTCTTGCATGACCTCGATTTCAGCGGCATCCACGCAGCTTTGCGCTGCCCCTTCCTCATAGCCGAACAGCGCCATAATCTCAGGATCGGCTGCTTTAATCAAGGTCCTGCATCCGTGCCGTACGATCCAGTCTGTGAGCGTATGTTGGCCCTTCCAGCGCGCAGCAATTGCTTTTACGACGTCAGGATGATCTTTGGCGATATCGTTCAGGTTGTTCGCGACGCTCTTGCGCACATAAAGCGATGGATCGCACTTGAGCAGCTCCAGCAGCGGAATGATTGGGGATGGATCACGTTTGAACATGGTGAGCGCCTGGGCCCACGGCAATCGCGGTCGGCAGCCTTCGCTGGCCAGTCGGCGCAAATGCTCATTATCATTTCGAGCCCATTCCATCATTCGCCCCATCGTCCGCTCCGGCTCTTGCAGCAGAAACGGCCTGATCGCAAACTCTGCCGTCGATTGAATCGTGAACTTCTCCAGCGCATGCATGGAACGCTCCCAATCGGAGAGTCCATAGCGTTCTACGAAATCGGGAAAGAATAAATAAGGAAATCCGGCGCACCGCTCATGAATCGCAAGCAGCACATCCAGAGCCTCCGGATAAGATGCGGGCAATACCGCCCCTAATGATTCCGTAATTCGGCGGATTCGACCCTTGAGCTCGAGCTCCTCCCAGCCTTCGCCGGTGACAAGCAGCGCGAAGCGTTCACGTTCGAAGGCCGGCCATTCGGATGCGGTTAGCTCCGCAAATCGCCGCAGAAACGGCATGTCATACATCAATTTCAAAGGTTCTGCCATCTCTCTGTTCTCGCCTCCTTTCGCTATTATACTTGAGTCCTCCGAATTTTTTGCAACACTCAAGTATTATAGCCGATTCTTCAACAAAAAGAAGTTTTCAACCTGCTTCTCCCCCTTTATAATGAGCACATCAGAGGAGGCGTCAAACATATGTGGATTTTTGCCGTAAATGACAAGTCCGGCGGGGGCCGAGGCAAGAAAGTATGGAAGCTCGCAGAAGCTGAGCTGCAGCGCCGCAAGCTCCCGTACCGAGCGATCTTGGCTCAATCGCCTGAGGAAGCATGCGCAGAAATTCGCAAGCAGCTCGCGTTATACTCAGGGGGCAGCACGGACGGTGCAGCTGATATGCCTGCCGGCGGCGGATCGCCCGGCAACCTTGCAGCGCGTTCGGCAGTTCGCGCTGTCGTTGTTATCGGCGGAGACGGTACGATCCACAGCATATTGCCTGCCTTATATGAGAGCGGCGTGCCGCTTGGCATCATCCCTTCCGGATCAGGCAACGACACTGCGCGCGCCTTTCATATTCCTGCGGAGCCGATCGAGGCACTCAATCGCATCCTCAGTTGCGAAAGCGCTTTACCCATAGATCTCATCCGGCTGCGCAGCGCTTCAGCAGACGGACAGCCGACGATGCGTCCCGTACTTACCGCACTCGCCGTCGGCTTCGACGCCGCAATTGCCGCAGCCGTCAATCGCTCCGCCTATAAGAAAATTTGCAACCTGTTCGGGGCTGGCTCCTTTGCCTATGTCATCGGCCTCTTCCAGATGCTGATGTCCTATCGCCCCCGTCCGATTACGGTGACGGTAGACGGGACCTCACACGACTTCGAGCGCGGCTGGATGGCGGCCGTATGCAGCGTTCCGGCTTATGGCGGCGGCTTGCGGATCTGCCCCGATGCTTCGCCAACCGACGGCTTGCTGGACGTGTGCGTGATCCACACCTGCACTCCGCTGCAAATGCTGCGCGTGTTCCCTACGCTGCTTAGCGGCGCGCATGTTCACCTTCCCTATGTAAAGATGCTCCGCGGCAAGGTCGTTTCTGTCGAGGCTCAGCAGAGGTCGGGTGCAGAGCCGATAGGAATCTACGGTGACGGCGAGCCAGCCGGCGCCACTCCCTTATACGCAGAAGCAGCCGGCAACCGCATTAGCTTGCTGCGGTAACCGGCTGCCTCTATGCAGCTTAAGACGAAAGCGCATCATGATACGCTCATGATGCGCTTTCGTCTTCTTGGCGCAGCCGATGAATCGGCGTCACCTTATTCCAAACCTCAACATCCGTAACCTCTGCCGGAATCTGAAAGGGCAAGATGATATCAAATGTCGTTCCATCCCCTACAAGGCTTTTCACTTCGATGCTGCCTTGGTGATTGTCTACGATTTTGTAAGTCACCATCAGCCCCAGGCCCGTGCCCTTCTCCTTCGTCGTATAGAACGGCTGACCGATCTTCGCAAGCTGGTTCTGCGGAATACCGGGTCCCCGATCCGCGATGCGCGCGATAATGCGATTGCCTTCACGCAAGCAAGTAACGGTAATTTTCCCGCCGTCCATCATGACCTCAATCGCGTTCTTGAGCACATTGATAAACACTTGCTTGAGCTGATTCTCGACGCCCCGCACCCACAGCGCTTCCTCGCCCAAATTCGATTCTATCTCAATATTGTGCAGAATCGCCTGTGCTTCCAGCAGCGTAATCGTATCCGCCATAATGGACCGGATGTCCTTGTAAGCCAGCTCGTAAATTTGCGGCTTGGAGAGCATCAGCAGCTCGCTCACGATCGATTCGATCCGATTCAATTCCGACTTCATAATGTCGTAATAGTTCTTGCTGTTATTGCGCCCGGATGCGATAAGCTGCAGGAAACCCTTCAAGGAAGTGAGCGGGTTGCGGATTTCATGCGCGATCCCTGCCGCCAGCTGGCCGGCCACGTAGAGCTTCTCGGAATTAATGAGCAGCTCCTCGTTCTTCTTGCGCTCCGAGATGTCTCGGATAATGATTTGAAACACCTGCTTGCCCGACAGCTTCGTGCTGGTCTCAATGACCTCCGTATGCAGCGGCTTCCCTTGCACCGTGAACCAATCCAGCTCGATCGGGCTCTGCCGAACCCGCTGTTTCGTCACTTGAAGCATTCTTTTGAGAACCGTATGAAATTTGGGCTGCAGAAACTGGTAGACCGGCTTGCCGAGCATATCAGCCTCGCTGTCCGCCGCAAACATTTGGAGTCCGGACCGGTTAATATATTCCCATTTCTCATCATGAATGATCGCGATCATATCGATGGAGGTTTCCACCAGCAGCTTATAGCGCTCATTCATAGAGGTATAACGACGATCTACATAACGGGCTACCAGGCTGAATACGAAGATGACCAACGTAGCCAGACCAAGCACAATGGAGAGCAGCTGCATGTAATCGTTCAGTCGATCTGCGGTAAGCACGACCGAATAGATTACGGTGACCGTTTCCAGCCCTAACAGCTGCATAATAATGCCCGTGAAACCGAGCAGTAAGCCTGCGAGCAGCATGGAACCGTTCTTCCGCTCGAAGATATAGAAAGAGCACGCTGTCCCTAGGAAGCTAAACAGAAACGAAAAAGATGCTAATTGGTAATGGATGCTGTAGCCTTCCACCTGCACGCTTAGCAGCGTGGAATAAATCAAAGAGCTCGTTCCGAGTGCCATCAGTAAACTGCAGCCCAGCAAACGAATCGTATGCGGTAACCCTGAGCCCAGCAGCCGGAAGGAACCGTAAGCGCTCGCCATTATGGTGAACAGTTTAACAATGATGGTCCAGTCTATAAGAATCATGGTGTCTGATGTCAGTAAAATGATGAAATGGCTTACCCACAAACCGAGTCCATAAACAAGCGCACCGCTAAGCAGCCAATATTGCCGCATGACACGGAGTATTTGGAGGTGACCGATCATGCTGTACATCGTGATGGAGGCAAATAAATTGATGGTGAGTGCCAGCATCAACGGCATCCACTTATCGCCAATCATTAGTTCACTCATTATGATTCTCCGATAACGATAGATTTTTGTGGAAGTCTGCTTGCTGTGGAATTCGACATTTTCCCAAATTATCCTTTTTTCTTCGCCAGGAAAGTGCAGGAATACCCTTCCTATGACATCCGGACTGTTCCTGAGGTGGGAGGTGCGCTATAATATTGCAAGTAAAGGAGTGAACTTATGGTTAAAATTTTAAAAGAGTTTCGCGAATTTGCCGTCCGCGGCAACGTGCTGGATTTGGCAGTCGGCGTAATCATCGGCGGCGCCTTCGGCAAAATTGTAACCTCCATGGTCAACGACATCATTATGCCGCCGATCAGCAAGCTGCTTGGCAACGTCAACCTGACTGATAAATTTATCCCTCTGTCCGATGATGATTCCGTGAAAATCGCTTACGGTAATTTTCTTAACGTCATTCTTGATTTTACGATTGTCGCCTTCTGTATCTTCCTGATTGTTAAGGGGGCCAATACCCTTCGCCGCCTCAATGCCAAAGAGACGGAAGAGAAGCCGGCCGAGCCAACGGATAAGACATGCCCTTACTGCTTGTCCAAGATCCCTATCAAAGCTACTCGCTGCGGCCATTGTACCTCTCATCTGAATGATGAGCCGGCCGAGCTTCAAGAAGGCTTGTCCTAGTCCGATGGCAGCGCTTGGGCACGCTTCCGAAGAGGAGCACTTCGACATTTACGACGAAGCCGGCGCATGGCTCGGAACGGCTCCTCGCAGTGAAGTACATGCGCGAGGACTATGGCATCGTTCCATTCACTGCTGGCTGGCGCGGCGCGACGGCGATCGCAAGCTGGTGCTGTTTCAACAGCGAAGCTCGGACAAGGATACGTACCCGGGCTTCTACGACATTACGGCGGCCGGTCATCTGACGGCCGGCGAGTCGATGCGCGATGCTGCGCGCGAAATTGAAGAGGAGCTCGGCGCTTCCGTTCCGTTCGAAGCGCTTATTCCGCTTGGCGAAGCGCGCAAAGAAGCTGCGGGCTTCGCCAAGGGTACAGCGTTTGTTGACCGCGAGGTCAGCGAGGTGTACGGTTTCGTTTATGACGCGCCGCTCGGGTCGCTGACCCTGCAAGCCGAAGAAGTGGCCGGGGTGTACGAAGCCGACCTCGAAGAGATGATTGCCCTGTTTGATGGAGAGCTGGATCTTGCAGCGGCGGCCGGTTTCCGGCTTGGCCCCGATCGTCAGCAGCTCCCTTCGACGGTGCAAGTGAAGGCCTCTGACTTCGTAACGCGGCCTTCAAGCTATTATTCAGGCGTATTCCGTGCTTTGCTGCTCCATTTGTGAGCAGCAGGCCGGAACTCCGCCTTTTTGGGCCTCTACCGGTCTGACTCCCAGCTGAATTTAAACTGACTCGCCCCCGGTTTCCCGTGGATGCTGACTTCCGGGTCAAGCTTGCCCCTCTGCCGCCTCCTACGAAGCCGTTCTGCCCCGCCAACTGCTCCCACCTCTTATAAAACTGATCAAGCATGCCATGGATTTGATAGAAATACGTGCTCTGAGGCGCTAAATCGAAATCATTCAGAAAGTCTTCGCCAAAAATTCTAGACGCCTCTTGATGAATGCATCCATGTAAATTCGAGCCCTCGATAAACAGTCCGAGCTGATCGAGCGAGCTGAAAGACTGTAAGTTATTCAAAAGGCGCGCTTCGGCCGATTTGTTATAACAGCGGGTGTTGCGGATCGCCTCCGGCACGCTTTGCCACGGCGCGACCAGCTGCGGATCATACCCTTGTTGAGAGTACCACTGCAGCGCTTTATTGATAAAATAACGATGGAATTGCATGAACTTCGCGCCATAGCCCGCCGGCAGCTGCGACGGATCATCGTGATGATTGGCATGGTGCCATTGCACATGCTCCTGCAGAAGCGCTGACGGAAAATTCGGAATAAACGGCATACCTGTCCCCTCCTATGCCAAACGTCCATTTCCAGTTAGTCTATGCCTGTGTCATGGGAGAGGTTCATCATAAAATAAGGGCTGCCTCACCGAAGTGATGACAGCCCTTACAGAGGAAGACGGTTCGCCAATCAAATTTAGAAGTTGTTACAATTTCCCATCGATACGCAAATGTCGAATGTAATGCGGACGTCGCAGCAGTTACCAAACACACATGAAATGCGTACACAAGCCATCCGGCCTTGGTGGAAGAAACAGACAACATTACAGTTGGAGCCGATCAATTCTTCAACTACTTTACGGTTTCTGCAGCGGATCGCACGAACAAGCTTAGCAGCTACAACCGGCGAACGAAGCTGACAGAACAAATCGGAAAGATCTGCACCTGCCTCTTGGATACCTTCTACAGCGCCATCACGTTGGTTACAACAATGGCTGCCGCTTCTGCTTCCCATCACTTGCTCGTTGGAAACACGCGCGCTGCTGGATTTCCGAGATTTCGATTTTGCAGAAACCTTCTGAACACTCTTCACTTTCAATTTAATTGACACCTGATTTCCTCCTTTCAAACGAACTACAATACACTATGAAAGGAGAGGTGTTCTAGTATAAGACAAGACTCCCGTGGCTATCGCATAACCTGAAAGCCGCTGTTTCCGCGTAGTCGATCGCCTTCCCCTCCATCAGCCTACCTCTTATAGCCGATTTCGTGTCATGACGGTATAATAGCCGCTGTTTCATCTGCACTCGCGGGTCACGATTTCAGCCATATGGGAATCGCAAAAAGGCACGACCTCCGAAACTTCGGAAGCCGCGCCATTGATAGCCGGATATGGTGCTGGTGAAGGGAATTGAACCCCCGGCCTACGCATTACGAGTGCGTTGCTCTGCCCCTGAGCTACACCAGCATGTGACTGCAATTGCTCCATAGAACTGCTGCTTTTTTCAATATACTGCAACCATTTCTCACCGTCAATCCTCTTTCCGGCATTCATCCCGCACCGCTGCGAGCCCCCTATGGAGCAAGAATCCCCCGTGATCAAACACGGGGTTAACGTACAGCGGTGAGCCCTTTTTCAAGCGGAACTTTTGGATTTGAAAATCTGACCTTTTGCAGCCAGCGCTGTTATGCGCTAACGAATTGTAGGAGCCTTGTCTGCAAACAGCCCCTTCTCGATTCTAACGAATCGTGAGAGCCTTATTTCGGGGAAAACGGAGCGAATGTGGCATCTAAGCTGCACACAATATGCAACACTTCATTTTAGATGCATCATATGCCGCAGTCTACCGGCGCAAACTGCGCGCACAGCGGCACGGCCTCCGCTCCTACTCCTGCGTTACCATCGGCACGCCGCCATACGGCGTAACCGGAAGCCGCAGCGTGAACTTGCTGCCTTCGCCCTTACGGCTCTCGAGCGACAATGTTCCGCCAAGCAGCCGGGCCAATTGCAAGCTGATCGACAGGCCAAGCCCCGTCCCGCCATAGTTGCGGTTGATGGAGCCGTCTTCCTGCTGGAACGCCTCGAAGATCAGCTGCTGCTTCTCCGCTTCGATCCCGATGCCGGAATCGATAATGGAGAACAAAATGCGTTGCGGAGGCACCACTCGCACCGCCGGGCGGCCCCACGACACCGGATTCCAATTCCGGAGCGTTCGTTTCTTCAGCGCAGACGGCTCGATCGGCACGCCTCCCTCTACTTTGACAACGAGCTTAACAGAGCCCGATTCCGTAAATTTGAAGGCATTCACCAACAGGTTCCGCAAGATCTGATTGACCCGCAGCGCATCGGATTGCATAGCCTCCGGCACAGCCGGAGAAATTTCGGTTTCGAAGAGAAGCTTCTTCTGTCCCGCAACCGGGAGAAACTGCTGATGCAGCGTTTGGACAAGCTCTTCGATCGATAACGGCTCGAAGTTAATATCCATCTTCCCGGCTTCCACCTTGGAGAGATCAAGAATGTCATTGATCAGCTGCAGCAGATCGTTCCCTGCCCCATTGATCAGCTCCGCGTACCGAACATCCTCGGCACTATACCGATCCGTATCCTCTTCCTGCATTAACTGTGACAGCAAAATAATACTGTTTAGCGGCGTCTTCAGCTCATGCGACATGTTCGCCAGAAATTCGGATTTGTATTTACTCGCCAGCATCAGCTCGCGCGCCTTTTCTTCGACCTCGCGCTTAGCCTCCCGCAGCTCGCGCGTCTGTCTGCGCAGCAGCATATTCATGGTTCGCAGCTCGTCGACCCGCTGCTGCTCCTTCTGGAAATCGCGAATGATAAAAATCAGCAGCGCACATAACAAGAGTCGCAGCGGCAGCGCGTAGATGCCGAACTCCAGCCAGTACGTACGCACACTCATGAGATCCAGATGAAGCAGCGTCACGGTCACAATTAAGGCATACACTACATTTACTACAAGTAAGGTGGCCGTACTTTTCCAAACGAATCGCCACGGCTTCCATTTCAGCCAGTTGCTTAACCAAGCACTTACGAGTCCGACGATTGCCATGTTCAGGAACCCTGCTATAGCCGCTTCATCAAAGTCGAGAAATAACCGCCCGAAGCCGATGCCGACGCCGATCAGCGCGATGACGAGCGGGGACGGGAATACGAGCACTGCAATGATAAGCGGCGCTATGCGCAGATCGAGTAAGTGCAAATCGCCCATCCGCGGTCCGAATGCCATCGCACACCAACCGCCGATTATGAACATCGCAATCGTTAGACCATATTTGACACGGTTCGACGCGTATTGAAAAAGGTATCTATACCCCAAATCAAACAAATACGCGAGCGCGATGAGCAAACTGATATTGGCGAACAATGCTTTTGCATTAGTCAAAACGTGATCCCCCTGCCTTCCGATTGTTGGTTATTACCCTATATTTGGTGGAATGACACATGGGTGGATTAATATTGTACCTCTTCGCAAATAATACCATTACCCCCTGCTCAGCATGCCGAAATTTGTTGTAATTTGTTAGAAAAGGTTGAGTAAATCAAACAAAAGTCTCATTTCGATTTTATAAGCGACTAAAAGATTTTGTTTACAATGAGGTTATTAAAGTAAACGGAGGCGCATTCCCAATGACAAAGGTCATTACCTTCAAAAATCGTTCCGTTCCAGTCCACTACCCATCCGAGCAACTTTCCTATATGGAGCTCCTGCATAATAAATTGTTGGAAATGGAATACAACTTTGATTTCCGTAAGAAGTGGAAACGAATCAAGTCGGTTGAAATGATTCGTGACGTCGCTATTTTACAATACAGCGACGGTACAAAGCTATATCTGGAAGTGTGCTAACGGACTCCCCCTCCGGCTTGCATACATCATAGCGAAAAGGGCAGTCCATACACGATGGCGTATATTCGACAACTCGAATGTGCGCTCGTGCAGACTGCCCTTTTATTTTATTACACGGACTGCAGCTGAAGGAGATGCGTACCGATCGCTTCCTCCTGCATCGGCATGCCGAGCAGGTACCCTTGATAGAAGTCGCAGCCCCATTGCTTCAACAGCTCCAGCTGTCCCTCGTGCTCAACGCCTTCCGCTACAACCTCAAGACCCAGCTCATGCATAAGTGCGATCAACGCCTTTACGATAGCGCTGTCCGCATGCTGATCGCAAATATGCCTGATATACGAAGTTTCAAGCTTCAACGTGTGCAGCGGCAATTTCCTTAAATAAGTCAATGAAGCATATCCGATACCGAAGTCATCCAATGCAATGCGGATGCCTAAATCTCTTAGCTGGCCCAGAACCGCGCAAGCCTTCTCACCGCAATCGATCATGCTTCTCTCGGTAATTTCAATTTCCAAGCCTGCTGTCGACGTCGCTGTATCTTCAAGTATGCGCTGCAAAGACCCGACGAAATCCGGCGAAACAAGCTGGTTCGGCGATAGATTCACCGATATGATCATGTTCGTCAGTCCTCTGGCGCCGGTTCTGTTCAGCATCCCGCATGCCTCGCGGATGACCCATTCGCCGATGTCCACGATTTGGCCGTTCAGTTCGGCAAGCGGAACAAATTCCTCCGGCATGATTAAACCCAGCTGCGGATGCTGCCAGCGCAGAAGCGCTTCAAAGCCTCTCAATCGCCCATGCACCTCGTATAGAGGTTGATAATAGAGCGACAGCTCGTCGCTCTGCAGGACGGTACGCAGCGCGATTCTGATAGCTTCAGTGCGTAGGATCTGCGCAGCACCGTCCTCCGCATAAATGACAACCTGGTTACCGCCTGCAGCCTTCGCTTGCTGAAGCGCCGTTTCGGCATGACGAACAAGCCGCTCTGCCGTCTCGCCGTCTGCAGGGTAGCTGCTTACACCGATACTGCAGAATGGCTGCAGGTTCTGTCCGCGGACCTCCAGCCAATCTTCCGCCGTCTTCTTTAGCTCCTCGATGAGCTTGTCCGATTCAATTGGCGCATCGTCCATTTTCACGAGTCGGAATAAGAGGAATGTATTGCCGATTAGCCGAAACACCGAGCCCGACCAATGCGTAAGCTCGCACAGACGATTGGCCATTTGACGAAGCGCCTCGTCGCCGAAGGCCGTCCCTCTGGTTTCATTGATGAGATAAAAGCGATCCATATCTACTAGCGCCGTAAGCACGCCTCTATTGCAGCTTCTTGCCAAGGAAACTGCTCTTGCCAACATCGCAAATGCAGCCTTCCGTCCCGGCAAGCCTGTTAGCGAATCATATACCTGATCAGCAGGCACATTCCCACGGCGCTGCGAAGCAGCCCGCTGAGAGAATGGATCCCTGACTTCCATCTCCAATCACCCGTCCTTCCGACCTAATTCCAACATTGCTCTACTAGGTAAATTATCACATAAAAACAGTAGGAATAAAGTAGCTATGTAAGGTTACTGCATTAATTTTAGCTAAAAAAACGCATAAAAAAGCGCTCTGCCGCATGAGTTTCGTGCCCCGGCACAGAGCTTCTGTTATTTCTGTCATTATATGGTTTGTTTCATGAAAAAAGCAGCGCTTCAATGATGCGCTGCTTTTTGCATTGTTAATTCGAACCTGTTGCCAATAACCGCAACAGGTTCGAATTGTTAATGAACCGATTCCACCTCAGTCACATACTTATACCCGACTCCCCAGACGGTACGGATATAGTGCGGCTCCTTCGGGTTCTTCTCTAGTTTGCGTCGTAGATTCACGATATGTACATCGATTGCTCGGTCCGTAACAAAGGAGTCAAACCCTCGAATCGCATTAATTAGATCTTCTCGGCTGAATACTTTTCCGGGATGTGTAAGGAAGAGCTTCATCAGCTCAAACTCAGAGAAGGTCGTTTCGACAAGCGTACCGCGTACGAGCAGCAATCGCCGCTCCGAATCCAGCCTGATTGTCGTCTCTGCTTTCTCATTGTCGTTCTCGGATTGAAGTGCCCCTTCCGCAACCGCCGATTGCATCAGCTTCGCTCGGCGAATGAGCGCTTCAACGCGAGCGCTCAGTTCGTGCATGGAGAAGGGCTTGCATAAGTAATCGTCTGCGCCTGCACGCAGTGCTTGGACGCGTTCAGACACTTCAGATTTCATAGAAACAATCATAATGGGAACCGAGGAGTGTTGGCGTATTTGGAGGCACAGCTCTGTACCATCCCAGTCAGGCAGCATGAGATCGAGTAGAACGACGTCCGGCTCGAACTGTTCCAGCAGCTTTAATCCGAGCCCGCCGGTAGCAGCTTGTTTAATTTCGTAGCCCTCTTCAGACATGTACATGGACAGCATATCGCTCATCATCACATCATCTTCGATAACCAGTATTTTGTACATGTTTCTCACCTCATGAAGGGATTCATGAATCGACTAATCTTCTTACTACTAATATACAATAGGAAGATCAACCCAACAATAGATTGTTAGAATTTTGTTAGGTTATATTGTCGAATTCTGTCAACTCTGACAAATGAGAAACAAGCTCTCTCAGAACCTCATTCACTTCTGCGGCGGCTTTGTACACCGTCTCGATTTCCAGTAATTCTTCCGGCACTTTGAGCAGCTGCTCGAGCTCCTGCGCGGCTTTGGCCAGCTTGACTGCCGACAAATTACCCGCAACTCCTTTGAGCGTATGCGCCATCCGGCGGGCCAACGTGAAATCCCCGTTCGTCAGCGCTTCATGCAGCCGCTCGTCGAAACTTACGTAATCCTTCACAAACAGCTTTAACATATGGTTCAAAATATCTCGCTTCCCATTCACCCGCTGCAGCGCTTCTTCCAGCTGCAGGCCCGGTATCCCCTTGTGCAGCCATTCGTCATCAAGCGATTGCACGGGCACGTAAACAGCACCAACGGCATCACGGTCTCTGGACTTCGACTTGGTCGGCTCGACACGCAGTTCCCCTCCGTATCGAATCCACTTCGATATGATCTGCAGCAGTGCATCCGGAGGAATCGGCTTCGTCAGCACATCATTCATGCCCAGCTGCATATACCGGTCATGGTCTTCCTGCATAATATTCGCCGTAAGCGCCACTATCGGCAGCCGATCGTACTTCGAGTCCAGACGAATAATCCGCGCCGCCTCATCGCCGTCCATTTCCGGCATATGGATGTCCATAAGTATGAGATCATAGCGTCTGGAGGTTAGCTTGCGCAGCACTTCGGTACCTGTCTCCGCCACATCCACGGTAAATCCCCATTCGCGCAGCTGTTCCACTGCAACGAGCTGATTGATATCATTATCCTCGGCAAGCAGAATTGCCCCGCTTGGCCGCTTCGGCTTCTCGACAACGGCAGCAGCCACCTCGGCATTAGCCGCCGTCACAACCCGCTCTGTATGCTCAAACAACGTCAATAGCGATTGATAGAGACTTACCCGAGTGGCCGGCTTCACAAGAATGGTATCCGGACGTTTCTCTTCCGGCAGCTTCAGAAGCTCTTCGCGGCCGTATGCCGTCGTGAGCGCAATCGTTTTAACCCCGGCATCCCTTGCCGTTTCATGCATGTTGTGCCATGTTTCTTCCCCGTACATATCGGGCATTTCAAAATCAAGCAGCAACGCAAAAGGCCGAACACCGATACCTGAACGAAGCAGCCTCTCCTGAGCCGTTTTCCATGAAGTGAGTGTAATTGGCGTCACCCCGCAGTCTTCGAGTCCAACGCATATTCGCTGACTCAGCAGCTCATAGTCCTCGACAACCCAGACGGAATACTCCCCGCCTTGTCCCAACATGAATCGGCCTTGTTGGCGCTCCTCCGCTACAGGAAGCTCAATCGTAAAGGTAAACTGACTGCCTTTGCCGATCTCACTCTTCACTTGAATCGTGCCGCCCATCAGTTCCACCAAACGCTTCACAATGACAAGGCCAAGGCCCGTTCCGCCGTATTTGCGATTCGTGGCGGCATCGGCTTGGACAAACGGTTTAAACAGCTTGGAAAGCTGCTCCTCCGTCATGCCGATTCCCGTATCCTCCACGAGGAAAGCAAGGCGCACATTCTTCTCTAAACGCCCGCGCGGATGCAATTGCACCTGCAGCTTGACATGCCCATGCTCCGTGAATTTGATCGCATTCACGCATAAGTTCAGCAGCACCTGCTCGATTCGCAGCCAGTCTCCGATCAATTGCTCCGGCAAGTCACTCGGCGTATCGATAATGAATTGAAATCGTTCCTTGCCGCCTACGAACATGCTCAGCAGCTCCGTCAGCTTATGGATCATGCTGTACGGGTCAAAGGGCATTTCGTTCAGCTCGATCTTGCCGGCCTCGACTTTCGCAAAGTCCAAAATATCATTAATAATCGAAAGCAGCGCTTCGGAGGAATCCCGCGTCTTATGCAGGTAATCAAGCTGCAAGGACGTCAGCTCCGTCTTCTGCAGCAGTCCGGTTAAACCGATGATGCCTGCCAGCGGAGTTCGGATCTCGTGGCTGATTTGCGCTAAGAAATGGCTCTTGGCCAAGTTGGCGCTCTCCGCCTCGCGCCTTGCGTGCTCAAGCTCGAACTGTACCCGTTTATGCTCCGAGATATCGCGTGCAATACAGGAATAGAAAGTTTCACCCGTCTCATCGTCACGGTGAACGACAAGGATCTTGGAAACCGGAATAAACTCCCCTTGAACCGTCCTCAGCAGCACCTCGTCCTCTTGGTAGCCGTATGCTTGGGCATCCTCGATGCCCTGCAGCAGCTCGCCAATGGTGCGCATCGGCATTTCATCATTGTCATTATAGGATTTATGGATGCCAAGGAGCGTGCGCCCCGCTGCATTAATATAGAGCAGGCGGCCTTGATCATCGAACATCGCGATCAGGTCCTTCGCAGCCCCCATCACCTTGAACTGTCTGTTTCGTGCCTTCTCGGCTTGCTTCTGCATCGTAATATCGCGGGCAATCGCAGCCACTCCGATAAACCGGCCCTCTCGGTCCCTCATCCCATTCGAGCTGTGGGCAACCGGGAAGCTGGTTCCGTCTTTACGCAGATAATTCCACTCCCGTTCATAGGAGAAGCGCTCCGATCGAAGCATTTCGAAAACCGTAATATCAGCCGGGACCGGGTAACCGTGACGACCGGACAGCCGCTCAGCCTCCCGCTGAATATCCGCCGGATCAATAAACAGCAATCCCGTCGCTTTATTAATAACCTCTTCCGCCTTGTACCCCAGCATCAGCTCAGCCGCCTTACTGAAGTAGGTAACGCGATATTGATCGTCAAGCACAATGAAAGCGAATTGGTTCTGGTTAATCATCGCATCCATGCGGCCGAACATCCCGCTCAGCTGCACCTTCATTTCGTTGACCGAATGCGACAGCTGCGAGATCTCATCCCCGCTGTCATCCAGTACGTTATTCACGTCGAATCGACCGGCAGCGGCCGCTTCCGTCACGTTGATTACGCGTTTAATCCGTCTGATAATATGATCGGAGAACAAGAAGAAGAGAATGGTAAGCATGGCCTCCGCAATGACAATAGAGAGAACCGAACGCCACTTAATGGCTTCCAGCGGCTGCCTGATTTCGGATAGGGATACGTTTAATCCAATATGCCAAGACGTTCCTTTTACAGCGGAGAAAAATAAAATGGAGGAGCCGGATTGCCCATCCAGCTCAAAATAACCCTTATCATTAACGAGCATATCCAGCGCAGCCGGCTGGAATGGCAGCTCTTCGGACAGTATCGATTTCGAAGACAAGTCAAGCAGCCCGCTCTCCTTAGGCGCTTCGATGATTTCCGCCTTATCGTTATACATGAATAATCTGTCGGTGGTCCCAACCCGAATATTTAAATGTTCACTGTACATACGTTCCGCGAGCAAGGAGGCGTAAATAATGCCAATAACCTCGTTGGTCGTCCCGTATACCGGAACTTGGATTACAATGATTTTGCTCTTCGTGCTGCCGTTTGTCATCGGATCCGTCACGACGACACGACCGCTCATGGCTATAGGAAAGGAGGGATCATTCGCTAATTCGATGATTCTTCCGTCGCTCAGCAGCGCTTTACCGCTTGGATCGGCGTAACCGATCGTCTCGAACGGCGAACCCGTTCTGCGCGTCTCATTCCAGAAGTAAGCTTCTCGTTCAAAATTCGCACCGAAGCGAACCTGGTCGGTTCGGCTCATCACTTCTACCTCTGCTCGGCGGGTATCGATCCAAGAAGACAAATTGGTTGCCGTATTTTGAACCTTCGTATTGGCCTTCTCGATAAGCGCTTCCATAATGGTATGCTGGGCCGCTGAGTAATTGCCGTAGCCGACAATTGTCAGAGCGCCAGAGGTCACAACGAGGATAAGGACAAGAACTTTGGTTCGCAATGAGAAACTTCCCATTCTAAAGCCCTCCAGTAAGGAACAAGGTAGTCATTTTCCCTATTATACCTTGAGTGGAAATAGCTTCATAGATCAGGATAGCGTTTCATGTGCGATAAAGCCTAGGAGTTTGTCTGCATTTGCAATACTTGCACACGATGAATGTAGTAATGTTTGGAGCAGTATCCTTTACTGACCGACGACTTCTGGCATTTCACCCACTTGCACAGGGTCGACTCTGCGGATTGACGGACCTTGGTCACGACCGGATCTCCGTGTCTGCGCCAGCGCTGATGATGCATGGAGCACATGTTCTTCGCCTTCACCGGTTTGTCACATTCATTAATGGTACAATTTTGCATTCCAATTCGCCCTCTCGATGTAAATACAATGATGCAAGTCTATGTATTATTATGAGTGAAAATGCTTCATTTGGAAAGTTCCCGAATTTGCATTTTTGTTGGTAAATGTAGCATTGCAAGAGCTGCATGGATGATATTGGGTAGACCGAATAATAAAAAAATTCATAAATAATCATAATTACTTATAAATAATCAGTTGATAATTCAGTTTTCCACTCTTATACTGTTCTATAAACGACGAATGGATTGCGTTTACATTCGATAGATTGTAGATGCACTCAACAGCCAAAGCCGATTGCGAGGGATAGCCAAAGTGACACTATTGACCGCTATATTTCATACCATACGAACGCCATTAGCTGTTGTTGTAGGACGGGGTGACGACATACGGTTTAACAGAGCAAACAAGGCCTTCTCCAATCTTGTAGGCTGCTCTGAAGCAGAACTGGCGGGCTTGCCGCCAAGCAGACTGTTTTCGGCTTGGAACAATAACAATCTGCTCACCTCCATTAGTTCTGAAACTGTACTGTTGGATCGGCTTAAACCCGATGAGCCGCAGCGTCTGCTCCTCACCTGGGAAGCCGTTAAGGATACGGAAGAACCGGCTTACCTGCTCACAGCCGAAGATATTACGGCCAAGACCTGGATCGACACGATGAGCAGCTCGAAGAAAGTCATGTTCTCCGGCATATTAAACGATCGTTATGTCATCGAGCGTTATTATCAGCATGATTCCGCGCCTCTGTATGGCCGCCTCTTCCGCATTGAACAAGAATCTCTGCATGAATTCTTCAATAACCATGATCGCGAACGACTTTTCTACGCACTGGAGCAAGCAGCTCTCCACAATCGGATGGACCGCATTGTCGTACAAACCAAGCTGGCCGCCAACACCGCCCAGCTGGAGCTGCATATCACTTTCCGCCCCTTCTATAGCGGCGATGGTGTATTGAAGCACTTCGGTTTTATCGTGACGGATGTCCAGACGATTTCGGAGGCTATCGACCCTTCCGTGACGTTAAAAGTGCTGATGGCGCGCAGTTATATGTCGGCTCAGCAGCTATCCATTGAAACCGGGATATCGCTGCAAACGATTTCGAAGCTTCGCAATGGCAAGATCGGCAAGCCGCAGCGGCAAACCGCGATGCTCATCGCATCCAAGCTAAACGTGACGCCGCAAGATATTTGGCCTTAATACTCAAAAGCGGAGATCCATGGGATCTCCGCTTTTCTGTGTTTTGAGCTTCCGTCGCGGCACATTAATTCCCCGATGATCGTAGGCGGAGTCGCTTCCCAACTCTAACGGTTGTGACAGTGGCTATTTGGCTTATATAGACCCATTTCATTTTCTAAGGGTTGCCAACGAGCTTATTGAGCATTTCCCACTGGGAATCGACCAATCTGCTGCAAATAACCTCTGTCACAACCGTTAGCTTTTAAAAAAGGCATATTTCCACGAAATAGCCACGCTGGCAACCGTTACAGTTTCGTTCATCGAGCATAGACAACAAAGCAGCAGCCGAGACTATCACGGGCAGCATGAAAAAGGAGATCCCGCCTAAGGATCTCCTCTTATTCGCATTATTGCGCCGCTTTATGTACGAGCTTCAAGCTGCGGCTGTTTGCCGCGATCTCTTCGAAAAATTTCGCATCCGCAGCAGCCAGACGCCGCCATGCTTTGACGCAGGCCGGATCGAAATGAGCTCCGCTGCCTTGGATGATAATGTTCATCGCTTCCTCATGCGTCATTGCCTGGCGGTAAGAGCGTGAAGAGGTCAGCGCATCATAGACGTCCGCGATCGCCGTAATACGCGCCAGCAGCGGGATGTTCTCGCCGCTCAGCCGATCCGGATACCCGGTTCCATCCCATTTCTCATGGTGAGACCGGATGACCGACAGCTCGTCTTTCAGAAACCCGAGCCGCTTGCACATATCATAACCGGAAACCGGATGCCGTTCGATAACAAGCCGTTCCTCCGGCGTAAGCTTCCCTGCTTTGTTCAAGATGGCATCCGGCACTCTCAATTTCCCAACGTCATGCACCACGCCGCCTTGCGCAATAGCACGCAGCTGATGCTTATTGAGATCCATCTCCTCGCCAAGCCGGAGCGCATACAACGCTACGCGATTATTATGACCGGCTGTATAGGCATCGCGCGCCTCCGTTGCCATAATAAGCGCTTGAACGCTTGGCGTCTTGCATGCTTCCAGCCAAGCACGCGGATCGGATTGAAACAGTACTTTCAACGAGTTACTGAAGGAGCCTTGCGAGAAATACTGCCGGAGCAGCCCCACCAGCATGATAACCATAGAGAATAATAGCAATACATGATAGAGCCACCAGCTCAGTTTCCAAGACGTGCCCATAACAATGATATATTGTGCCGCGATAATGAGCCCGACGCTATAGACAATGGCGCGCTGCAGCGGAAATCCCGCATTTCTGTACGATTGCCAATAGCGATACATCGTCCACACGCAAGTTATACAAGTAATCGACGAGGCGATCCATTTGTATGGATCTATATTAAGCGGTATTTCATCTATGAGATGCGGCTGCTCCAAGGCCAGTAAGAAAATGAAGCCTAGCAGTATCAGCCACGCCGGAATGAGCCACATTCGTATTTTGGAGAGCTGTTTAATAATAAATCGATCCGTGGATACGGATGACAAGAACAGCCACACGGAGGTAACCAATACGCTAAGCTGTGCCAACACACTCGGCAGATGCCCGGCATGAATGATGAATCCCGGCGTAGTCAGCCCATGTAAGACGAATATGCCGGCCAGCGATACATACGCAAGTGACATGAACCCTACTTTAATATTCCGCAGACGGTGTCCGGCAATACCAACGGCAATCGCAGCCACGATAGCCAGCGCAGCCACAAGCGTTACAATTTGAAAATGTCCCTCAGGCGCCTCGACGGAAATATCCAGTGTTTTCGAAGAGCGCAGCCCTTCAAAAAATAAAATCGGCAGGAGGACGCCCAGAATCGGTCCGATCGCGGATTTTTCTTTCATCTGCATGGGTTTAAGCTCCTTCTCTTAGTTCTGCCTCTCAAGGTAACGCAACTCAGTCGCCGACTTGAATGGTCGTAAACATCCCACCGGCCGGCAGTGTAAAATTATTCGAGGTATGATGCGGGATATGGCAATGAAACGGCCAGCGGCCCGGATTCCATGCGTCGAACTGAATATCTCGCGTCTCGCCCGGCGCGACGAATACCGTGCTTTTGCGAAGTCGGTTCCACGGCGGTACTTCATTACCGTCATAAGCGGTCTCCAGCATCTGCACGCCATGAAGATGCATGGGATGCCCTTGCATCCCCAAATTAGCCAGTCGAATCCGAACGCAGTCCCTCAATCGCACATGAAGCGGAGAAGTATTCGGAAAGCAGCGTCCATTCATCGTAAAGAAATTAAATCCGTCCGACATAGGATCGACGGCATAGATACCCGGCTGAAGCTCGCCTTTGGGAAGGCCGTTCAAATGAAATTCCTGAAGCATATAGGCAAAGTCTCTGGTGACTTGCTTCTCCTGTCGATTTCGAATAATGAACAGCCCGCCAAGTCCCATCATTTCTTGCCGTATGGATTCATAATGGCTGTGATACATATGGGTGCCGGGCGGATTAATAATCCGAAACCGGTAATCAAATCCGTATCCCGGCTGTATGAGCGGCGAAGGCTCGAACGGCGGTACGCCATCCATCGCGTTCGGCACGTCAAGCCCATGCCAATGAACACTCGTCGGCTCCGGCAAGTTGTTGATGACCCGAATTTGCACGAAATCCCCCGGCTCCACGACGATGGTCGGCCCCGGAATAGACCCGTTATATCCATAACCTTGCATAAATACTCCTGGCAGAAGCTCCTGCTGAACCACACCTGCGAACAATTCAAAGCATTTTACCCCACCAATCACGCGATAGGGCAGCAGCGGCAAATCCGGCGATTCTACCATTCACATCTCCCCCTGTTCATAAACAACGAAGTTTATGCTGGGAAGTACTAGGATATGTCTTCTGCCTAATAGGTCTATTATCCTTCTTTCAGAATATCGGTTTTTCGACATTAAAACTGAAATTCCGCGGAAACAAAGAAAATAGGGCCCCCGCTTGCTCAAATAAGCAAAAGGAACCCTATTAGATGTTTACTTAGCGCCAACCGTTAAATCGCCCGATCCTGTATGAATATGCAGCGGAATGGATCCACTGCCGAAGAGCAGTACGTCGCGATCATCCTTGTCCGTCGATTGCTCTCCTCCATCCCATTCATTGTCGAGGTCGCCGGAACCATGACTGAACGTAATGCGAGCCGATGCCGGCTGTTCGTCGGTCAGGATGGATACGTCACCGCTGCCGGTCTCCAGCTCGACAGGCTGTTCGAGTGCTTTCAGAATCAAGTCGATATCGCCGCTGTTTGTTTCGATCTGAAGCTCTGCGACAGCATCTTCTAACTCGACATCGCCGCTGCCGACATCAACCGTAATCTTCTTCGCCTTTACGCCTTCCGTAGATACATTGCCTGAGCCTGCATCCACGGCGATGAGATCCGCTGCCGTAACATCAGCAAAACTCATGTTGCCGCTGCCGATCTTAGCTTCGATGGATTGCGAATTCAGCTTCTTGAGCGTCATATCCCCTGAACCCGAATGCAGATTAATATGATCCGCATTCAGCTGCGCAATATCAATATCCCCGCTGCCTGCATCAAGCATCAGCTTCCGATACTGCTGCTCCGGCAGTTCCAGCCGCAGGTCCAAATTGCGAATGTTGATGCCAATTGTAAAGCCGACTCCGTCCTCCACGGATACCCGAAGGACATGCCCATCTTTCTCAAGCTGCAGCTTCAGTTTATCCCGGTATTTCTTGCTGGCACGGCCTGTGAGCTCTGCTTTCACCTCATTATTGGAGCTCGGAACGACAGTCAGATCCAAGCTGCCGGTATGAATCTCCACCTCTTCAATGCCCTCTCCGGCTACTGTCTGCTCTTGGGCTACCTTCTCCGTTCCGAAGGAGAGCGCTCCGTCTTTACGGAACGTGCCGAAGGCGCCGATCAAACCGACCACGAGCAATATCAACGCGACAACGATCCAATTTCTCATCCTTTTTTCACCCTTATCACTCTGGAATTAAATTTCAAATAACTTAAAGTCATCTTGGCAAAAGCTCGCGTCAACCAGTGCGCGCCTGCACCTATCAGCATTCCGAGCGCAATCAGCACCATGGAGAGGAAGGTGCCTTGCAGAAGCGTGATTCCGCCGCCATATGCGCCTTCATAGATCGCCATAACTGAGGAAAGCCCGACAGCAATGGCTGTCGCCCATATCGCAACAAGTACTCCCAGCAGCGCGACATAGGGTCCCAGCACGAAAACGAGATTGAAGAATCCTAAGCTGACTGCAGCGAGTACCGCCCGTGATACCAGTGTGATGCTTCCGCTCTTATTCGACGCCTGATCGACGCGATAATTGAGCATCAGCTCCTTCGCAATCAACCGCGGGTCGCCAAGCTCGTTGGCAGCTTCCACTTCCGAACGTCCATGCTCGGCCGCCATGCGAAAATGCTCTTCATAATCGTACATCCATTCCCTGCGAAGCGGCTCCGGTACGGGAGAAAGCAGCTCCCATAGCTGTCCCAAATACTGCTCTCTGATCATCGTTCGACACCTTCCTTAATCAATTCATCTACTGCGACGGAGAATGTCCGCCATTCACTGATTAGTCCCATGAGATGCGTATGCCCTTTGGGCGTGAGCTTGTAATATTTTCGCGGCGGTCCTTCTGATGATTCCTTGAGATAGGTTGAAAAATAACCCTCCTGCGTCAAGCGGCTGAGCAGCGGATACACACTGCCGACGGCGACCTCGAACTTCGCGGACATGGTGACCGCAAGCTCGTACCCATATCGGTCCTCCCAAGCAGTTAACGCAAGAACGCACAAATCGAGCACGCCTTTCTTAAACTGTACATTCATAGTCAACGCTCCTATACCATATCGTTAAGTATTCATCATTGTAGAATAGCTGGTCAAAAAAAATGTGCCTGCTGCTATAGTATATCGCTCACTATTCATTTATGCAATATAGCGTTTGAAAAATAGTTGTTCGCCCATTGGAACCGTCGCCGGGTTTTTGTCCACTGCCGCAATATGGTATGCTTGTTCGCATAAAACCATACTTGGGAGGCTTCCAACATGAGTCAGAACCGCTATGAAGTGAACTCACATCACGATGGAACATATACAATATACACGTTGACGGATTCCGTCACGAATGCTTCGGTTACGATCTGTCCTGAGCGAGGTGCGATTGCAACCAGCTGCATGCTGGGCGGCGAGGAGCTGTTCTATCTTGATAAAGCGACCTACCTTGATCCGGAGGCGAATATCCGCGGCGGTAATCCGATTCTTTTCCCGATCTGCGGTCAGCTGCCCGGCGGGCAATATGAATGGAATGGCACGGTTTATTCGATGCGTAATCACGGTGTCGCACGGAATCGTGCTTGGGAAGTTGTTGCCGACTCCGATGCCGGAGAAGCGTCTGTAACGGTACGTTTACGCAGCAGCGAAAGTACGCTGGCCGAGTATCCATGGCAGTTCGAGCTGTTGTTTACCTACGCGCTTGTTGAAGGCGAGCTGCAAATCCGCCAGACGTACAGCAACCTGTCGGACTCCGCGATGCCGTTCTACGCGGGATTCCACCCGTACTTCCGCTCCGAGTCGAAGGACTTGGTGTATGGAACGGATGCGACGCGTTATTTGGATTATAACGACAATGAGGTTAAATCCATCGACGGCGTGATCTCACTTGATGGCTTGAAAGAATCCGTCGCTTTGCTTGATGCTGCTGCGCGTTCCATTACCTTCCCCGGCCCCGATGGCCGTGGAACCATTGCATTGTCTTACAGCGATGCATTCAAGTACGTGGTGCTGTGGCAAGTGAACGGATCCCCGTTCGTCTGCGTCGAACCATGGATGGCGCTGAACGGCGAGCTCGTCAGCAGGGAAGAGCTCCCGATGCTGGAGGCCGGCGGGAAGATGGAGCTGCTGCTGAAGATCGGGTACAGCGGATAAGGAACGGCATGAGCGAAGAAGGGCCAAACATCCATAGGATGTTTGGCCCTTCTTCTTGGTGGCTAGCCGGCTGGTTGGCTCGCCCCGTGCTGCCGGGGTGCCGGGCTAAAGAGCGGTACTACGTACCTCTCTTTAGCTGATATTCACCATTTACGGCGCATGAGCGGTAACTCGTACCTCTCTTTAGCTAATATCCACCATTTGCGGCGCATGAGCGGTAACTGCTACCTCTCTTTAGCTAATATCCACCATCTGCGGCGCATGAGCGGCAACTGCTACCTCTCTTTTGCCGATATCCACCATCTGCGTCATATGAGCGGTAACTCGTACCTCTCTTTGGCTAATAACCACCATTTGCGGCGCATGAGCGGTAACTGGTACCTCTCTTTGGCTAATATCCACCATTTGCGGCGCATGAGCGGTAACTGCTACCTCTCATAACCACCTTAATGTTGCTCAAAGGGCCACACTGGACTAACTTAGCTGTACCTGCTTCACCCGTCGTTCTCCCCAGTTTCCATGTAGACCTCTAGGCGAGCTTCTATCACGGAATTCAAGGCCGCCTCGGCCTCCATGTAGACCTCTGGGTGGTCTTCTTGTAATTATTAGCTACTCTAAACTCACCATTTTCCACACCATGTGTTGCCCTCGGAGCTACTTTTTCTCTAAACTCACCATTTTCCACACCATGTGTTGCTCAGGGAGCTACTCTTTCTCTAAACTCACCATTTCCCCGCCTATGTGTTGCCCTCGGAGCTACTCTTTCTCTAAACTCACCATTTCCCACACCATGTGTTGCTCAGGGAGCTACTCTTTCTCTAAACTCACCATTTCCCCGCCTATGTGTTGCCCTAGGAGCTACTCTTTCTCTATACTCACCATTTCCCCGCCTATGTGTTGCCCTCAGAGCTACTCTTTCTCTAAACACACCATTCTCCACACCATGTGTTGCCCTCGGAACTACTCTTTCTCTAAACACACCATTCTCCACACCTATGTGTTGCCCTCGGAGCTACTTTTTCATCTTCCACACCATGTGTTGCTCTGAGAGCCACTCTTTACTAATCAGCACTAGCTCCCGCCACTCTCAATAATTACTTCGACAACCGCCCTTGCATCGTAACCCGTCCGAGCTATTGCCCGCAGCAGGCGATTACTTGTCGCTCGAACCTGCCTTTGCGGACGATGCAGCGGTCGGTGATGATGAAGCCGGCTTCCGCGATGTCGTCGTCGATGAGCTCCGTCGTGACGATGATGACGCGTTCTGCCAAGCGGCCCGCACTGCGGAGCATAGCCAATCGCTCGGCTGATGGCAGCTTCGAGCACAGGTTGTAAGGCAGATCGAGGATCGCCGAATCGAAGGTTCGCCTGCCGACCGACGCTTCGCCTTCATCCGCTGCCAAAGCAAACTCACTCGGTTCCAGCGTCGTCATATCCGCCAGCTTGACCACGTCCGGCATGCCGAAGTGCGCCAGATTAATACGGGCTCCCTTCAGCGCCAGCGGATTATTATCGAAGCCGACGATGGAGATGCCCATCGACAACGCTTCGATGATAACCGTGCCGATCCCGCAGCAAGGATCAATGACGCGCTCATCCGTTGTCGGCGCAGCCATATTGACAACCGCCCGGGCTACGCGCGTGCTTAGCGCGGTGGAATACGGCTGAGGCTTGTCGTTATACTTTAGCCACAGCGCCTCGCTTTTCTCATACTCCCCGAACAGGTAGCGCCCCTCCGCATAGGCTACGCCAAATAACCGATCCGGCCGCCGCATCTCCGCTGTGCCAACGATCTGCCAGCCGATCTCCTTCTCAATGGCCCGCTGGCGGTCGAAATCGAACGACTCGCGCTCATCGCCGCCACCGACAAAGATGACCTTGAACGTATCGCCTTCAAGCCGGACAGCATCGGCAACCTGCGCGGCAATGCCGGCAGGTTCATCGGCCAGAAGCTGAACGGCCAGCTTTCCACGGATAAAAGGACTTCTGCCCGGATTTATATTTTTATCGCTAATCACACAACCTAGATTTGGCTCACAACCGAATAACGAGCGCATTTCCATCCCACACAAGTCCACCTCATCCTCATGAGAGGTGACCGGATAATAATATCTACCCACGTATCGTGCTTCGACCGACCCTGAACCGCCTACCACTTTTTGCACATTTTCACCCTCATTATCTAGCTGCTAGAACACACTAATACTAATGCCCCAAACTGCGGTAGGTTCGAAATACGATCGATTGATTGTAGTTACCGAAGCCCTCGCCGTAGATGGTCAAACCGCCGACATGCTCGGCATCTTCGGGTACCGCCAATCGGAGCAGCCAATCATTGCGCGTTCGGACAATATCCTGCAGCTTCACGTCCGACAAGCGTTGGCCGTCGAGGTAGGTGCCACTGCTTGTTACGCGGATGATTTTGAGCCAGCCATATTGGTTGACGGTCCACCAAGCCGGCGTCAGCTTGCCTCGTCCCTCGCCGGAATCGCCGGGGCTGGTCCATACGCCAAGCAGCGTGTCATTCAAATAAAAATGAATATCCGACGGCCAGTCCGCTCGAACGCCGGGCGCCTCCGAGCCGATTTCAAGCGAAATCTCAATTTCCTCCAGCGTCTGTCCCTGGAGCACATAATTGGGGATGCGGTACTCCACATACCCTTTGCCGAACCAGAGGATTTGGGCATGCATGCGTTCCGGCTCCATGAAGAAGCGCGGATCGTCGTACTGCCCAATGATATGCTCCGAAGTCGCCAGTCCACACGTAGGATGAATCTCGAAGCCGGTATAATGGCCGACCGGAATCGATACTTCTTGAAACTCCCTTTTCGGCTCAGCCGTCTTGGGGATCAGAATCTCCACATGCCCGGCAGCAAGCGAACAGATCTTATGCGTGCCGCCCCCTCGCCTTACCAGCATCGTCTCGATTAAACCGCCCGCTTCCAGCTTTCTCGCATGCATCGTCACGATCGCACTGCTCAACCCGAGCGCCGCGGCCAACTCCTTAATATTCATCGGCTGCACCGCCAGCAGCTCCAATATATGCAGTCTCACCTCGCTCGCCAGCGCCTCATACAGCGGCAGCCATTTGCGGTCCAAATTTGCCCGTATCATTCGATTCACGATTCCCTTCCCATCCTTCAATTAACAAATATATTAATTCAATTTGCATCAAAAGAAAAGCTTGCACTGTAAGCCTAGGTTAAGGTTTAATTAGCGATATAGCAATCATTATATTATTAACTTATTAATGTTTTTATTAATCCAATTTAATGAATGCAGGGGTGAACATCGCATGTCGCTGAAAGCAAAAATGATTATCGAAAAGGATTTTACGATTGGCGAGGTGGATAAGCGGGTTTTCGGTTCTTTTGTCGAACATCTGGGCCGGGCCGTTTACGGAGGCATCTACGAGCCGGGACATCCGAGCGCCGATGAGCAAGGATTTCGCGGTGATGTGTTGGAGCTGGTCAAAGGGATAGACGTGCCGATCGTTCGTTATCCGGGCGGGAACTTCGTTTCCGGCTATAACTGGGAGGACGGCGTCGGTCCTGTGGAGCTTCGCCCGAAAAGACTGGAGCTGGCTTGGCGGACGATCGAACCGAACTTGTTCGGCCTGAATGAATTCGTCGATTGGTGCCGCAAGGCGAACACAGCGCCTATGATGGCCATCAATCTCGGTACGCGCGGTCCGAATGAAGCCCGTCAGCTGGTCGAGTACGCCAACCATCCGTCCGGCACACAATTAAGCGATCTTCGTATTTCGCATGGCTACAAACAGCCGCATCAAATCAAGACCTGGTGCCTGGGCAACGAAATGGACGGACCGTGGCAGATCGGCGCGAAGACCGCGGCTGAATACGGCCGAATCGCAGCCGAGAGCGCGAAGGTAATGAAGTGGGTCGATCCTTCGATCGAGCTGGTTGCCTGCGGCAGCTCGAATCTCACGATGGCCACGTTCCCAGAGTGGGAGCGCACCGTGCTCGACCTTTGCTATAACGAGGTCGACTATATTTCCTTGCACCAGTACTACGGCAACCGCGACAAGGATACGTCCAACTTCCTGGCGCAATCGATGGGCATGGACTCTTTTATCAACACGGTTATTTCCACCTGCGACTATGTCCAGGCGACGAAACGCAGCAAGAAGCGGATGAACCTCTCCTTTGACGAATGGAACGTTTGGTACCATTCCAATGAGGCCGATTCCCGGATCGAGCCATGGTCCGTCGCGCCGCCTCAGCTGGAGGATGTCTATAATCACGAGGACGCCTTGCTGGTCGGCAGCATGCTGATCAGTATGCTGAAACGAGCCGACCGCGTCAAAATGGCCTGCCTCGCACAGCTCGTCAATGTCATCGCCCCGATCATGACAGCAAACGGCGGCGGCGCATGGAAGCAAACCATCTATTATCCTTACATGCACGCAAGCGTATTCGGACGAGGCACGGTGCTCGTTCCGCTGATCCAATCGCCGAAGTACGATGCCAAAGATTACACCGACGTACCGTACCTTGACGCCGTGGCCGTACACAATGCCGAAGCAGGCGAAGTTACGGTATTCGCGGTGAACCGTCACTTAAGCGAAGCGCTGCCGCTCGAAATCGATCTGCGCAGCTTCGGCACCTTCCGCATCCTGGAGCATATCGTCATGGCGTGCGATGACTTGAAGGCAGCCAACACACTGGATGCGCCGAATCGCGTGACGCCTCACTCGCAAGGGAGCGCCATTGTCGAAGGCAGCACGGTCCAAGCCGCGCTTGGTAAAGCTTCTTGGAATGTAATCCGGATTAAGCTGTAGGCTGAACCTAATCGACAAAAGACCCGTAAGAGCCACTGCGCACACCGTGCGCAGCCGTCTCTTACGGGTCTTTTCACATTACAAACGTCCCTCTGCAAAAGCAAGTACATAGGTCCAATCCACTTCGTTCAAATCATGCCGGCCTGCCCGGATATGGTACCCGCAGCGCTCGGCATGAAGCGGCGAATCCAGCTCCGGAAACGGCGCAGCTGCCAAGCCGCCCAAGCCATGCAGCCGGTAAGCGGGCTCAGCCAGCTGAAGGGATAAATACTCCGAAGCCGGATCAGCCCACTCATCCTCCGCGGCGCTTGATACATACAACAGCCGCGGTGCTATCATAGCGAGCAGCATGTGCTGGTCAACCGGCAGCTCTTCTTCGCGCTCGTTATAGCGCTTGTAATTATCCGCGAACCAGTGCGGGAATGCGGTATTGATCTGATGAACCCGCTCCCCAACCTTCCCTCTCGAAATAGCCGCGCCGGTACAGCCCGATTCATTGCTGACGACCATGGCGAAGCGCTCGTCGAGCGCGCCGGCCCAAAGCGCGGTTTTGCCCCCGCGGGAATGGCCGATGACGGCAACCCGGGCCGAATCGACGTCCGGATCCGTCTCCAAATAGTCCATGGCGCGGCTAAGCCCCCATGCCCATGCGGAGATCGTGCCCCATGCATCTCCGGCGCGAGGCCGATCATTCGGATCAAACAACCCGTGCACCCCGTTACGGAAACCGTCATGCGCGTCGGGATCGATGTCCTCGGCGGCAATCATCGCCGTGCCATACCCGCTGTCGATAATTTGCTCCACCGGCCAGAAAGGCGTGGAAGGCGATTCCCCTTCCCGCACCGCCGACAGCCTGCCGTGATCAAGGAGCAGAAACACGGGCCACCGTTTCTTCTCAGCCCCACCCGTATCGGCAGGAACATACAAGGTTAAGCGAATGCGGCCTTGGCCTCCGCTTTCTCCTTCGCCATCTCCGACAAAATGAATATCGATGTTCTTGCGGACGGCCTTGCCATCTAAGCACAGCTCTTGCGCTGCAGCGGCGAAGATCATCCATTGCGGCCGACTTACCGGCTGCCTGCCGTAAACATGCTCAGCGAATAGCTCAAGCAATTCGGGCCTGCGCCGCTCCTTCCATTCCCCTGCCGAATCGATTTCTTTGCCATCAAGACTGACCAGAAGCTGCGGTATCGAACGTTCCACGGATTGTTCCTCCTTTGATAGCTGCATATGCCGTAATACATTCGACCCGGTGCATATTTTTCCTCCGCTTGGAAAAAAATACTTCGAGAGGTGTAGCAATGGAAGCCTATGTCGAAACGCTGCAAAAGCAAACAAAAACCCAGCACGACTTAAGAATCGATCAGCTCCAAGTGGGATCGATCACACTGCGGATCGCCGGCTACGAATCCCTTGTGAGTTGGGAGGAAACCATTTCGTTTATCTCGAACTGCGGCATCGGAGCGGATTCCGGCTTCGAGGAAATCTGCGCGCGCTTAATAGGGCAAGCCTGGACTCCGGCCGATATGGATCTTTTGCTGCAAGGGAAGGTCGTCTTGATCGACGCGACGGCAAATCAGGCATTCAGTTTTCAAGGAAAGCTCAAGCAGCTCGAACGTGCCATTGATAAAGCGGAAAACGAGTTCCTCCCCTTCTCATCAGCGATCGCCTTCATGGAGCCCTTAACCACCAACATGGGCATTCTGCGCAGAACGATCGATTCAACCGAGCTCCAGATCGAGATTCTTCACTTCCATGGCGTGGCTCAGAAGCAAGCTGCCTTGGTGTATCTGTCGGAAGACGTGGATCGGGATTTGCTCGAAACCGTCAAGAACGCCTTGAAGAAAGCTTCGAAGCAAGACGTCCGGAACGGACAGGACCTCATCCGCATCTTCGGCCAAAGCCGCTATCATTTGTTATCTCCATATCATAAAACGGAGCTGCCCGGACAAGCCGTCGCGTCCATGATGCAGGGCAGAGTCCTTCTGCTGATTGACGGTGAGCCGACCGCGTACGTGCTTCCCTTGATATTCAGCGATTTCATTGCCTTGGAATGGGACCGACAATTTCCTATACCCATCATGCTGCTCCTGCGCGGCTTGCGCTTGCTCAGCATTCTGATCGCCCTGCTGATACCAGCGCTGTATGTAGCTCTTGTATCCGTTAATCCCGAGACGCTGCGGATCGAGCTCGCTCTATCCATCGCGGAGAGCCGGATCGGCATCCCGCTGCCGACGTTTCTCGAGATGCTGCTGCTTCTGATCATCAGCGAAATCATCATCGAAGCGACGCAGCGCCTGCCCAAAACCATCGCATCGACGAACTGCTTGATCGGCGGCATTATTCTCGGCCAGGCCATCGTCGACGCAAAGCTCGTAAGCAACCTCGTCATCATCGTGCTTGCAGCCTCGGTGACGGCTCATTTTGCTTTTCCAAATTACTTGAATACGCTGATCGTGCGGCTGCTGCGGTCAGGGGTCGTTATCCTTTCGGGCATATTCGGGATCTTCGGCTTATTCGTCGGCTTTATCGCCATCTGCTACTACGTGTGCAGCCTGGAGCGGTTCGGCGTTCCGTTCATGGATTTTCTCTCTGCGAAAGAAGCAAGAACAATGACTCTAAGAAAGAAGTGTCGCAATTGATGCATCGATGGGTCGCCACTATGACTGCTCCTATATTCTTTTTAGCCGCCCACTGCAGCATCCTGTTTGCCGCCTTTACGCGTTCGATGCTGGAAACGACCGAATACGGCCATTGGGAGCCCGTATGCTTGAGCATGGGAATCGAACTGTTTTTGCTTCTCCTGCTTCTGCTGGGGCTCCGCAAAGCCGGGAACAAAGATTATGGCGACCTGTTTCTGCCCCTTGGTAAATGGATTAGCGCCGCGTTGATCGTGCCGCTATCCGGGTTCATTATGCTTATTCCGATATTGGCGCTGCGTTATTTTGCCGAACTGATGATTATCGTATTTATCTCGAGCTCACCGCTTCACGTCATCTTGGCTGTGCTCTGCCTGCTTATGTTCTTCGGAGCATCCATCGGACCGCAGGGCATTATGAGAGGCAGCACCCTACTCACGTTAATTAACTTTCCCGTGCTGTTATTCGCCATATTCGCATGCTTTCAAAATGCCAAATTCGTGCGCGTTTACCCGCTTATCAATCCAAGTATGGACTTTTTGTCGAACAGCACCTTTTTAATCACGCTGTTCTCGATCTGTCCGTTCCTGCTTCTAGGCATGCTGCCTCCCGTGTGCAAGGTGAAGATAAGGCCAATCTTAATCAGCTTCGTCTTGATATCGTTGCTGCACGTTGTCGTCCTGTATGTTCCAATCGTCATTTATGGCCTCAATGCGGCGAAGATTATGAATTTCCCGCTCATGACCAGCTTCGACTCCGTTAATATTACATGGACGGTGTTCAACCGGATTTCGCTGTTTTACGCCGTTGCGCTGCTTGCATTCGTCATGACGCTCAGTTCGTTCTCTCTGTGGTCTTCCGCGCTCCTGATTCGCAAGCTCATTCCGGCTTGGCGCGAGACCTACATCCGGATTTCGCTTAGCCTCATTACCTTCTTGATCAGCTTCATCATTCCAAGCTGGAACGATTACATCCGGGTCTTTGCCGCCGATACGTGGTTCCGCCTGTTGATTTACGCGGTCATTCCGATCGCCGTCTTCTTACGGGGAAGATCGGTTGCCGCTCAGGAGGGAAAGCGGGTTTTGACTGAATGATGCGCCGGGCACGTACAGCTGTTTTGTTGCTCCTCTGCATGCTCTCCTTAACCGCCTGCTGGGACATCAAGGATGTCAACCATCGCATGCTTCCTATCGTTATGGGCATCTCTTACGGGGAGGCAAAGAAATATCGGGTTTTTATTCAAGTTCCGCTTCCGTATGGCCGAAAGCTCATATCCAAGGTGCATTACGATGAGGCCGACACAATTAGCAAGGCTCTGACCCAAATCGATACCAACATCGAAGCCGGCATCGACTTCATGCATCTGCAGCTGGTTTTGTTCGACCGCAAAGTCGCCATAGACGGCATCCGGGACGAAATGGCTTATATGATACGAAGCCAGCATATGCCGACGAAAGCGCTTGTGGCCATCACCTCGCAAAATATAGAGCAATTTCTCAATCATACCGGAAAATCCATCCAGACTGACGGAAGCGCCTTAATGAATTTTTTCAATAAGAACGCCGGCTGGAGCCCCGAAATCAATCTTGCCTATCTCTGGGAAACCTTCGGCGCCATCCACTCGGATACGCAGGATGTCACGATTCCGATTCTGCAATCGGGCAAATCGACCATGATGGAATTCGTTGGTTCGGCCATCATGTCGAAGGAAAAAATGGTGGGCGAAATTTCGCAGGAGCAATCGCTTCTCGTGAACTTATACGACGAGCTGTTCCAAGGCTCCGTAGTCGAAACCGCCCATCAAGCCAGCGTGTCCATCGTCAATTGCGATAATCGACTTCGCACGTCTTGGCGGGACGGAAAGCCCGTGCTGAACATGCGCTTGAAGCTGTCGCTGCATCTGCTTGAGAACAACGGCAACATGTCCGAGCAGCAAATTGAAAACGCGTTATCGGAGTCAATGGAGATCCGGTACAAGCAGTTATTCAAGAAGCTGCAAGCCAGCAAAGCGGATTCGCTGGGTACGGGTGAAATTTTCCGGAACAAGCTGGCCTTCTCCAAGCTCAAGCTATGGCGCGAAACGTATTACCCCCAGCTCATACCGGAAATCAATGTGAAATGTGTCATTACAAATACGGGCGACATCCAGGAAAATTAGCCAAAAATGAAATTCGGCCTGTGAGTCTGCAAGTTCCTATTGGAACTGCAGGTCACAGGCCGAATTATTTTCTAGCAACCGAGCTTCAGCAGAGGCAAGCCTACAGCTACAGCTGGTAACCGACGGCTTTCTTCCAGCCCCCGTACACGCCATCGCGCCACGCTTCATCCAGCTCCGGCTCGAAGGTACGATCCAGCGCCCACAATCCGCGCAGCTCATCAACGCCGCTCCAGAATCCGACGCCGAGACCGGCCAAATACGCGGCGCCAAGCGCAGTCGTTTCAAGCAGCACCGGCCTGATTACGGATACGCCGAGCAGATCGGCTTGGAACTGCATGAGCAGGCCGTTCGCCACCGCTCCCCCGTCGACGCGCAGCTCCCGCAGCGGCAGCCCCGATTCTTCGGTCATCGTGTTCAGCACATCCGCCGTCTGATACGCGATCGACTCGAGCGCCGCGCGCACCAGATGAGCCGAAGTGGCCCCGCGGGTAAGTCCGGTGATCATGCCGCGCGCATCCGCGTTCCAATACGGCGTGCCAAGCCCGGTAAACGCCGGCACGAAGTAGACGCCAAGCGTATCCGCGACCGAAGCGGCCAGCGCTTCGCTGTCCGATGCATGCGCAATCAGACCGAGCCCGTCGCGCAGCCACTGCATGACGGAGCCTGCCGTGAACACGCTGCCTTCAAGCGCGTACGTAGTGCGGCCGTCAATCTGCCACGCAATCGTCGTGAGCAGTCCTTTCGCCGATGCTACCGGCGCGTCGCCCGTATTCTTGAGCAGGAAGCAGCCCGTCCCGTACGTATTCTTCGCCATGCCGGTATCGAAGCAGCCCTGCCCGAACAGCGCCGCTTGCTGGTCGCCCGCAACGCCTGCGATCGGGATCCCCGCCGCTTGCGAGCCTGCCGCACCGCCCCCGGTTGCATCGCCAAGCAATCGCGTATACCCGAATATGCCGCTGGACGGCTTCACCTCGGGCAGCATTGCAGCGGGAATACCGAGCTTCGCCAAGATGTCGGCATCCCATTCCAGCGTATGAATGTTATACAGCATTGTCCGCGACGCATTGGACACATCCGTAGCATGAACGGCACCTTCAGTCAGCTTCCAAATCAGCCAGCTGTCGATCGTTCCCGCCAGCGCGCGCCTCTGCTCCGCCTGCTCGCGAAGACCCGGCACCGCATCGAGCAGCCACTTCAGCTTCGTGCCGGAGAAATACGGATCGAGCAGCAAGCCGGTCCGCGCGCGCACCTCGTCCTCCCAACCATCGGCTTTCAGCGTTTCGCACAGCGCGCTCGTCCGGCGGCACTGCCATACGATCGCGGGATGAAGCGGCTCGCCGGTTTGCGCGTCCCAGACCACCAGCGTTTCGCGCTGGTTCGTAATTCCGATCGCGCGAATCTGCTCCACGCCAACGCCTGCCGCCGCATCGCGCATCACCTGCAGCTGCTTCCGCCAAATCTCATTCGCATCCTGTTCCACCCAACCAGCCTGCGGGAATATAGAAGCGAACTCCTGTTGCGCCGATCCCGCTGCGCGACCTTGCTCATCGAACAGGATCGCCCGGCAGGAGGTCGTCCCCTCGTCCAAAGCTAATATATAGCGTTCCATCGTCTTCGCTCCCCGTTACAAGCCTATTCAACCTATTCCTGCACGAATTCGGGAAATTCCGTCACAGCTTTAAGCTCCGCTTGCACGCGGGCCAATTCTGCCTTGCACTGCGCGTCATTCCAGCCGAAGCGCTGCCCCATCAAGTGGAGGACAGGCTGTACCAGCGTTTCCGCTCGTTTGCGGTCAAATAAAATCATACTCGTCCGCCGCAGCAAGAAATCGACCGCACTGCAAGTCATCTCTTCCTCGATCGCGTAGTCGAGCTCCGCCCGTAAGGCGCGATCCCAATTCGCAGCAGCAGATGCACCTGCACCTGCACCTGTACCTGCGTGCACGGTAGCAGCCTGCCCGGAAGCCGAAGCTCCGGCCGCGCCGGTAGAGCCAACCGATACCGTAATGCGCCCAGCCACCGCTTTGGCCGCCGGCCCCTTCGCAGAAGCCCCCGCACCTGCACTTGCGCCATTCGAACCGGTTCCCGTCTGCCCTGCGCTCGCAACTCCGCCGGCAGCTCCCGCAGCAACGCCTGAGTTCCCGCTCTCCGTTTCCCTGAGCGCGGCATAACGCGCCAATAGATGTGCGGCATTGCTGCCATACCTCGCAACCCAGATCTTCAAATCCTCCTGCGGCACACCCAGCTTCAAGCCTTGGCTTAGCAGTTCCTTCTGCAGCTCGTCGAACGAAGGATATCCGCCATAATCGCCGCCGGAGAGCATCTCATCTCCTGTCGTGCACCGGCCGAACTTACGGCCGGTCCCGCGCTTAATCTCATCCGCGACGAGATCCACGACCTTCTCGGCCATTTTGCGGAAGCCTGTCAGCTTGCCGCCCGCGATCGTAATGAGTCCCTTCTCCGAAATGAACATTTCGTCCTTCCGGGAAATTTCCGAAGGGCTCTTTCCATCTTCGTGAATGAGCGGGCGAACTCCTGCCCAGCAGGATTCCACATCCGCCGCCTTCAGCTTCGCCTCGGGGAAAGCCGCATTGGCCGCATGGAGCAAATAATCGCGGTCGGCGCGCGTCGTCACAACGGAACCGGGATCGCCGTGATAGAACGTATCCGTCGTCCCGATATAGGTTTTGCCGTCCCGCGGGATGATGAAGATCATCCGGCCATCCGGTACGTCGATGTAAACCGCCTGCTGCACCGGCAGCCGTTTACTGTCCACAACCAAATGTACCCCTTTTGTCAGCAGCAGCCTTTTGCCCGTTACCTCGCCGTCCAGCCTGCGCACATGATCGACCCAAGGCCCTGCCGCATTCACAATCTTCCGCGCATAAACGTCATAATGCCTGCCGCTGCGCATATCCGCAATTCGAGCGCCGCATACTACGCCGTCTCGATACAGCATCTCTTCGACTTTGGCATAATTCACAATCTCCGCGCCATGCCGATGCGCCGTCTTCATCACCTCAAGCGTGAGCCGCGCATCGTCGGTCCGATACTCGTAATAGTAGCCCGAACCGCGCAGCCCCTCCCGCTTCAGCAGCGGCTCCAGCGCTTCCGTTTGCTCACGCCGGTACATTTTGCGCCGCTCCGCGCGTTTAACGCCCGCAAGTCTGTCATAAATATATAACCCAATGGAAGAAGCCAAATAACCGTAGGTGCCGCCTTTATAGACCGGCATCAGCATCGGCGTCGGCGTCACGACATGAGGCGCATGCTTATGCAGCAGCGCCCGTTCGCGACCTACCTCGGCAACCAATTTGACTTCACCTTGTTTCAAATACCGCAGCCCGCCATGCACCAGCTTGGTCGAGCGGCTGCTCGTACCTTGCGCAAAATCGCCCATCTCCACAAGACCTGTCCGAAGACCGCGCCGCGACGCATCCCATGCAATCCCGGCCCCGGTTATGCCACCCCCGATGATAAGCACATCGAGCAGCTCCGATGACATTCGCTCTAGACGCGCAGCCCGGTGCTCCACCGAGAAAGATTCGCCCATGCCGTTCATTCCTCCTTTACCGTACATCCGAAAATGGAACCGTTACCCCTTAACCGCCGAACCGACCGTAAGCGCATTTTCCACCTGCTCGCTAAAGAGCATATACATCAGCAATGTCGGCAAGCTGGCAATCGTCATCGCCGCGCCCATCGCACCCCAGTCTGTCGTGAATTGACCTTGGAAGAAGAGTAAACCAAGCGGCAATGTTTTCAAAGACTCTTTAGTTATCAGTATAAGCGCAATAGGAAATTCATTCCACGCGGCGAGAAATACGAAAATAATCATCGTCGCAACCGCAGGCCGTATGATCGGCACCATAATGCTGAAGAACGCCCGATAGATCGATGCTCCGTCGATGCAAGCCGATTCTTCGAGCTCAACCGGGATACTGCGGAAGAAGCCATAGAACACCAAGGTGGCAAAAGAAAGATTGAACGCGATATACGGCACAATCAGCGTCGCATAGGAGTTCGCCAGATGAAAATCGCGCATCAGAATCGCGAGCGGAATCATAATGACCTGCACCGGCACAAACATGCCGATCGTCATATAGACTCTGGCTGCGCCGCTAAGCCGCCATTTCATGCGCGCCACCGCATAGGCGAACAGCACCGCAAGCGACAGACTTCCGACGACTGTAGCTATCGATACGATGACGCTATTCGTAAAATACTGCGGCACATTGAAGCTTTTCCAAGCCGTTGCATAGTTCTCGAACCGGAAATGCGTCGGAAATCCAAACGGATTGGTGACGAAGATTTCATTGTTGTCTTTGAGCGAATACGCGATCATCCAGAATAACGGATAGATAGAGAGCAAGGCATAGAGCCATATCATCAAATTGGACACGGGGTGCTTCAGTTTAAACATTCTCATAGATGGCATCTCCTTCCTAGTATACGATGGGATCGCGCGCGATAAGCCGGTTAATCAGCAGCGTAATGACCAAACATTCCATGACGAGAAACGCCGCCGAGGCGCTGCCGTAACCGAACTCGCCAACTCGGAACGCCGAGCGATACATCATGTAGGTTAGCGTATACGTAGTCGTACCCGGGCCGCCGCCGGTCATAATGAACATGTTTGCAAAAGCATTCAAGCCGCCCGTGAGCGCCAGCACCAAGCAGAACTTATAAGTTTCGGAAAGCAGCGGAATCGTAATGCGGGCATGGGCCTGCAGCTTGTTGGCCCCGTCGATCCGTGCCGCTTCCATGTAATGTTCCGGAACCGATTTGACCGCCGCCAGCAGCAGTGCGAAGTGATACCCCATGTACTGCCAAGCATTAACGGCTGCGAGCGCGAAGATTGCCGTCTTCTCATCCGTCAGCCAATCCTGGCGGTACGAAAGGCCAAGCGCCTCAAACAGCTTATTCAGCAAGCCATACTCGCCGTTATACATCGCAAGCCACAGCTGGCACACGACCGTGATGGACAGCACGACGGGAATAAATACGCTGATCCGCACGAATTTACGGCCGCGCATGGCGATTTCCGCTACGGCGAAGGCAAGCAGCGTGCCGATTACGATTTGCACAACCGCAATGACTGCCGCGAACACCGCGCCGTTATACACGGAAGTTCTGAAGATGCGGTCATGGAACAGTCGCGTATAGTTGTCGAGGAAGATGAACTTCCCTTCGGTCAACCCATCCCAATCCAGCAAGCTGCGATAGAAGACCTGCACGACCGGATAGAACACAACGATGGTATATAGTAAAAGGGCCGGTAAAATAAACAGTAGAATTGCCGTCTTGTTGCCCAGGTATTTTCTCATGCCGCCACTTCCTTTGTTATGAAATCAAACCTATAGAGAAGAAAAACCCATACCGGGAAGCCGGCATGGGTTTTTCCGGTTAGCTTACGCGCCGCACCGCTATCGGACGGTGCTTCACGCTTCATGCTTCATGTTTCGTCCTACATACTTCAAACGTCCGCCTTACTTCGAAGCCTCAATTGCACTGTCTACATCCTGCACGAACTGCTCGGCCGTATAGTTGCCTGTCATTAGATTTTGCGATGCATCCTCAATGGCTGCTTTAAACTTCGGATTGCTCAATCCCCATGCGAACGAGGTTGTTTTCATGCTAGGGATATCTTTGGCCAGCTGCTCCATCGTTGGCGGGAATTTATTGATGATCGCTTTATCGACCTTCGTTGCCACGATCGGCGTACCGCGCTCGGTGTATTTGTACTCCGCATATTTCTCCGCGATGAACGCCGCTACTTTCGCCGCAAGCTCAGGATCCTTCGTTGCCGAGCTGACCGCATAGCCGCCGGGACCGCCGCCGCCGCTGAAGTTCAGCTTCGCGCTTTCATAGGCCGCTGCATCTGCTGCCGGGATATACATGTAAGCCAGCTTGTCGCCAAGCGCTTTGGTCGAAGCATCGATTTCCCACTGACCGTTGACGAACATCGCCGCTTTTCCTTCATGGAACAGCGCTGCCGCTTGGTCGTAGTTGAGGTTCGTTGCGCCTTTCGGCAGCAAGCCCGCACGTACAAGCGTAACGATTTGCTCCGCCGCTTGCTTGAACGCCGGGTCGCTTGCTTTCGCCTCGCCTTTGTCCAGCTTCGTAATGCCGGCCGGCTCCGTGCGAGTCGCGAACATATCGAACAGGGCTACTGTCGGCCATTTCTCTTTCGCGAATAGGGAGAGCGGCGTGATGCCTTTCTCGTTGAACGCTTTGACCGCCGTCATCAGCTCGTCGTAAGTAGTAGGTACCTTCACGTTGTTTTTCTCGAAGAGCTCTTTGTTGTAGAACATCAGCGCCAGCTCATTGCCGGCATAAGGGAAGGCATAGATGTGGCCGTCTTCCGTAACGAGCGTGTTCATCGCGCTCGGCTGCATTTTGTCTTTGAAACCGAACTTGTCGGCATATTGGTCAAGCTCCAGAATGTTGCCCGATTTCTTCAATGTATTGATAATGTCCAGACCCGCTTGGAAAATATCCGGCAGATTGCCTGTAGCTGCATAAGTTTTGAGCTTCTGTCCATCATCTTGCGCCTGTACGTCGAGCTCCAGCTCCACATTCGGCATTTCTTTCTTGAGCTCGGCAACCGCATAATCGTAAGGCTTCTTCGTATCGTCATCCGCATATTGCGCGTAAATCCGCAGCTTCACCGGCTCCGTATTCTCTGCCGGAGCGTTCGTGCCTTCTTCGGCCGGCTTGTTGGTGCTGCCCGTGTTCGCGTTTTTCTCTGTGTCGTTATTCGAGCCGCAAGCCGCCAAACCAGTTACCATCACAGCTGAAATAAGCATTAGTGTCCATTTTTTCATCTTTAATACCCTCCCCTATTACTGTGTGCTTCCCTTACGTTTCTCATTATAAAATGCCGTTTCTCCCCCGATAATGGAAAAAACGATGGCGTTTTGTATTATCCGCGCATCGTTTCATTCCCTTTTATCCGATTCTCGTATTCGCTCGGCGACCAGCCGAAGAACTTCTTGAAGCTCTTGCTGAAGTAGCTGCCGTCGCTGTATCCGATGCTCTCCGCAATGTCCGACAGCTTGCGGTTGCCTGCTCCGAGCAGCTCCTTCGCTTTATTCATCCGAATATGCGTGATGTAATCCGTGACGGTCATCCCGTTCTCTTTCTTAAACACGGCGCGCAGGTAGCTGGCGTTGATGAATACATGCTGCGCTACCTTCTCTACCCCAAGCTCGGCATCGCCGTATTGCTCCTCGATGAAAGCTTTTGCCGCCTGCGCGATGATGGACGATCTTGTTTTCTTGTATCGCCTCGTATAGTGGACGGCCTTGGTGAACAGCTCCTTCATCCACCGCTCCGCTTCGTCTATGGAAGCTAGCTCGCGGATCTCGTGATACGGGAAGAAATGCTCGCCGAAGCAATCCTCGATAGGCTGGCCTGCTTCGCTGACATAACCGAGACAGACCGATACGAGGCTCATGCAAATCACATAAGTATAGTCGATAGACAGCTTCTGCTCCCGGATGTGCCGGAACAGCTCACTTAGCTTAGCATCGATTCTCACATCATCTTGCGCGCGAAGCAGCAGTTGCAGCTCATCGCCAAGCTCCGGCGGATATTGCACGCCTGTTCCTTCCTTCGAGATATGCTGCCCGAAAGCGATGACGCGATCATTGCCGAGCACGAACTTATTCTGAAGCGCCGTGAGCGCTTCTTCGTATGAGCAGCGGATGCCTCCAATCCCGCTGTAAATTTGGCCAACCCCGATGGTGATCGTTAATTTCAAATAGCGTTTGATCAGCATGCACAGCTTCTCGAACGGCTCCAGCTTCGGAAGCTCGGCCTGGGCTTGCGAGCCTGTGTTCGAGGTGCCTGTGCCATGCGGCAAACCGTACAGACAGATGATGCGCCCTTCCGGTCCATTGAAGATAACGGGCTTCCCTCCGGAATCTTCCATCGCTTCCGCAAGAATGTTGGTCACGGCATATTTCCACAGCAGCCGTTCGCTTACCTCGCCCCACTTGCGATCGATCTCATCGATCTCAATGCATGCCACCGCATAAGCCTCGGCATCCAGCTGCAGCTGGTAAGAGCTGAGCTGCTGCAGAAGCACGTCCTCATGCTCCGCCAATTCTCCGCTGACCAGCCGGTTCAGCACGCTCTCCTTCATGAGCTGCAGATTCTTCAAATGCGTCGACTGCTCTTCTCTCTGTTTGCGGTGATGCTCCTGCAGCTTCAGCAGCGTAAGCGTCAGCTCATCCTTGGAAAAGGGCTTTAAGATATAATCTTCGACGCCGAGCTTGAGCGCGCGCCTTGCATAGTCGAATTCATTATGACCCGTGATCAGTACAATGCTGATGCCGGGGTAGTCTTCTTTCAACCGCTGCGCAAGCTCCAGCCCGTCCATAAATGGCATCGTAATATCGACAAGCGCAATATCCGGCGTTGTCTGCTGCGCGATCTCGAGCGCTTCCAGCCCATTCTTCGCTTCCCCAATGATCCGGTAGCCGTACAGCTCCCAGTCCAGCACCGTGCGTAAATACTCACGGAATATAGACTCATCATCTGCGATCAGTAAATTCAACATGCCTGCCGCCTCCTGTTTCCTCATGCTGTTCCATAGGCAATCGTACTTGAATCTCTGTTCCCACGCCGGGCTCACTGATTAGCGTCAGTCCGTACCCTTCTCCAAAATACAGTTTAATCCGGCTGTCCACGCTGCGCATCCCGAACGAACTGCCGGTATTTCCGGCAGCAGACAGCACTGCGGCGGGTGTGTTCGTTGAATCAACGCTTGGCCGCAACAACGTCTCCAGCCTTTCCGGCGGAATGCCGACTCCGTCGTCCTTAACGGTAAGCAGCAAATCCTGACCTTCGATGCCGCCTGTCACGATGAGGTGGCCGAACGTCCCTTTTGTCTTCAGCCCATGATAGATGGCATTCTCCACGAGCGGCTGCAGCGTCAGTTTTAACACGGTGCAAGAGAGCACTTCCGGCTGGACATCGATTTGGTAATCGAACACATCGGCATAGCGGATCCGTTGAATGGCCAAATAATCGCGCAGCCCCTGCAGTTCATCCTGAAGAGGAATCGCCTCTTTCCCTTGGCTTAAGACGATGCGGTAATAATCGGCCAGCGATTTGGTTGTGCGCTGCACATCCTTGACCCGCCCTATCTCCGAGAGCGTATAGATCACGTCGAGCGTATTGTACAAGAAATGAGGCTTGATTTGGGATTGAATCAGGGCCAGCTCGTACTCCCGCTTCTTCTTCTGTTCGAATCGCACATTATCGAGAAGCAAATTAATGCGCGTAAGCATCGTATTAAAGCCGGATGCGAGCAGGCCCAGCTCGTCGTTCGATTTGACCGGCAGCTGAATGGTAAGATTCCCTTCTTTCACCAGCTTCATATACTTGGTCAACAGTACGATGGGCCTGGCGATGAGCCGATTTAGAATACCCGCGCCCATCAGCGCGAACAAGAAACAGAAGAAGCCGATGGTCATGATGAGCGCCGTAATTTTGCGATTATCCGCCGTCAACGCATTAAACGGTTCCATGGAGATCAGCTTCCAGCCGAATTTAGGCATTTCCGAGCTGATGACAAGCAGCTTCTCCCCTAGGAAACGATCGATTGTCGAACCGCTGTTTGTCTGATTGATCCACTGTCTAAGCGCCTTGTCTTCCACGGGCTTGAGCAGCTGCTCCTTATGCGTAGAAGAGACGATCGTGCCTGCTTGATCGGTCAGCATGTAGCTGCCGCTTTGATCGTTGCCGATGTTATTGTAAATCGCCGAAAGCGATTGTTCCTTCACATTAAGCACCAGCAGCCCAAGCTCCTGGCCGGTGTAGATGTTATTGATTTTCTTGCCCACCGTAAGAACAGGCTCGTCCGCTCCGAGCGTCAGATAGCTTCTTTTGTCCATCGGAAACCAGATGTTCTGGCCGGTCGTTTCGCGAATGCGCTTCATCATCGGGGTCTGCAGAAGCGTCTCCGGCTGAGGCGCGCCGGCGTTCTCAATCGCAGCCGATGTGCCATAGATCGTGCCATAAGTATCAATGAATGCAGCGCTCTCCACATCCGGAAAAACAAGCAGCGCGAAGCTAAGCTGATTGGTAATCAAGGTCGACAGCAGCAGCGAACGCTCCCGGCTGATTTCGCCTTTGTTATGGTCTTGAATGACGCGGTTTAAGTTGATCGTCAGTATATTGGCGCAGCTTTCCGCATTCGTGAGAATACCATTCATGCGCGTAATGATCAGCGAGGAGTTGTCGCTCACATTGCTGATCGTCTTGTCTACAATCGCATTCGTATAGATGGTATTGGACGCAAAGCCCAGCACAAGGAGCGGCACAATGATCAGCGGAATATAGATCGCGATAATTTTGTTGCGAATGACTTGATTTCGCAGCCAATGGGGATACAGCCAGTTTGTCAGCACAAGCGCGTTGCTCCTTTCGCAGTTTCCCAAGAATCAGCAACATTATAGCACAGCCCTGTTCAAAGGCACCTCCTCGTGCTACACTCTAGGAAAATAATGCTGCATGCAACTGGCGAAATCAGTGGAATGAACCACGAGGGAGCATGCGGATCGAATCACACCGTTCGCCTGGGGAGAAGTATTTGCGACTGGCCATGTCTGAGGACCGGCCTGTCTGCGAATGCTTTTTTTCGTTTCTTATCGATCGTACATTCAGGATGAAGGAGAGGATCTCTAATGGCCCTTATTCTAAAGGCGAAAGAAGCGGCTGAGCTCGTGTATTCGGAAATAGCGCTCCGCGTTGAGGAATGGAAGAAGAATGGAAAACAGCCGTCTCTGGCGACACTACTGGTCGAAGGCGATCCTGCCTCGGCTTACTATGCGCGCTCCAAGCAGAAGATTGCCGAGAAGCTGGGTATCTCGTTTCAGCTCCATACGTTCGCGAACGATGTTTCGGAAGAGGAATTGAAGCGCGTCATCGCTGCGCTTAACGAGGATGAAGACGTTCATGGCATTATGCTGGAGCTGCCATTGCCCGCGCATCTATCGGCAGCTGCAATTGAAGCTTGCATCGCCCCTGCCAAAGATATCGACGGCGTCACTCCATCTAATAAGCTAGCCGTTTACACGGGCAATGACACGGGACTTTATCCCGCAACGCCGCAGGCCTGCATCGGGTTACTCAAGCATTACGGGTACAAACTAGAGGGTCGCAACGTGGCTTTAGTCGGCAGGGGTCAGACCGTCGGCCTTCCGCTGTTTCATCTCCTTCAACGGGAGCATGCAACCGTGACTGTCTGCCATTCCAGGACGCCGGATCTGGCTGCTCAGCTGAAACATGCGGAAATCGCCATCGTGGCGGTTGGCAAACCGGATATGATTACAAAGGATATGGTGCATCCGGGCTTAATCATCATCGACGCAGGCATTAACGAGCTTGCGGACGGTTCGATTACCGGCGATGCCGCTTCGGATCTGAGCGACGCGGCCGCTGCTGTCTCACCGGTTCCCGGCGGAGTCGGCACCTTAACGACCGCGATTCTGTTTCGCAATCTGATGAAAGCCATGGATATCCAAACGTCGATGAAAGGAGATGCGTGACGATGACTACAGTATCATGGGATGATTCCATCCGCCGCTTCTTAGAGAAGGCGGCCAGCGCCGACCCCACTCCGGGCGGCGGAAGCGCCGCTGCCCTTGCCGCAGCCCTCGGCACAGCCATGACCGCAATGGCGGCCCATCTCTCGCAGGGAGAGAAGTACGCCGATGCACGGCTTCAAGTTAACGCTGCATTGAACGAGATGCACCGGCTTTCCGCCGCGTGTGAATCGCTGCTCGCCGAGGACATTTCAGCCTTCGACGGTTATATGCATGCACTGAAGCTGCCTAAACAGAATGAGTCAGAAAAGGCTGTTCGCCAAGAGGCGCTCCATAACGCGACCATTGCCGCCATCGAAGCTCCGCTCCGACTGATGGAGGTGTGCAGAGCGGCGCTGCTGTCTACACTAAGCATCGCTTCCTGCACGAATGCGCATGTCATCTCTGATCTCGGTATCGGCGCTTTACTCCTTGAAGCCGCTGCGCAATCCGCGCTCTTAACGGTGGAGATCAATTTAGCCGCACTGAAGGATGAAGGGATAAAAGCCCATTACGCTGCGAAACGCACTTCCCTTATCGCTGAAATCGAACAACTCAAAAACCGGACATTAGCTGTCGTTCGCGACAGAATCTAATGTCCGGTTCCCCTGTTCCTACTATGGCTCAAGCCGCTCCCTGCACCCTTACGCTGAAGCGTACGCCTTCAGCCGTATTGGCGATGCTATATTCAGCGCCGTGAGCATCCAGTACTTTGCTGACAATATAGAGACCCAGTCCGCTGCCGCCGGTGGAGCGGCTGCGCGACTGCTCCGCCCGGTAGAACGGCTCGAACAATCGCGGCAGCTTCGACTCCTCCACCTGCACGCCGGTGTTCAGCACCTCCAGCCTGTACCACGGATGCAGCGACTTCACCTGCAGCTCGCTCCCCTCATCTGCTGCGCAATACTCCTCGGATAACCGAACAACGACCCGCTCCGCATCGCCGGAATATTGAACGGCATTGGTGATGATGTTCGCCACAGCCTTCGACATGAGCCGCTCATCGGCCGTAATCATCGCTTCCTCCGGCAGCTCGACCTCTAGCTGCATATGTTTGACATCTGCCAAGTAGCTCATATTATTCATCGATTCCCGTACCAATTCGGTTAGATCCACCTTGCGCATCAGCGGACGGAAATCCCGGCTTTCCAGCTTCGACAGCTCCAGGATCTCGTGCACAAGCTTATCCATATCCTGCATAATCGTATACGATTGGCGCAAATATCTGTCCCGATCGCGGTAGGAGCCCACGTTAGCAATCATCGCCTCCAATTGACCGCTGACCGCCGTTATCGGCGTCTTGAGCTCATGCGAAATCGTCGCCACAAATTCCCGCCGTTTCGCTTCCTGCTCACGTTCCTGCTCGATATCGCTCTTGAGCTGCGCGTTGGCATCCTGCAGCTCCCCCATCGTCAGCTGCAAATTAACCGCCAATTTGCTGAGGCTAAACGACAGCTCACCCAGCTCATCCTTCGTGTTCAGCGCAGGCTTCGTTACAGAGAAGTCGAGTTTGGCCAGCCGCTTTGCCACTCGGTTAAGCGAGAGAAGGGGCCGCGCGATTAACCTTGAATAGATGAGCGCACCACCCACTGCAATAAGGAGAATCGGGATCAGCATGTAGGGCAGGAACAGCAAGATGACATCCGCCGCTTCCCCGATCGGCTGCAGCGGAGCATCCACGGACAGCGTATAAGGATCATCGCTTTCTGCGAATTTAATCGTCTTATCGACGCTCAGCATTTGCATGTTCGGGCCGCCGCCATTACCGTCGCCGGGCCCTTTCGCAATCTCACGGCCATCGATCACCCGACCCGCTTCAAGCTGCTTTCGCATACCGAGGTAACTCGCATTACGGGACAGCCAGCCGTTCATGCCCCGATAACTCGGCGGGATATAATACCCCTGCCCCTCCTTATCGCGGATCATGAGCGCCGCATTATGCTCTTGACCAAACTTCGCCATAAGCGGAATGGCATCGGCCGCACTCACGCCGTCGATCTGTTTCACCAGTTCGCTGAAGCTGCTTTCGAGCCGGGATTGCTTGATGTTCTTATAATAACCCGGCAGCATGAAGTAGAGAGTCAAGTAGATGAGAAGCGCGGATACGACCAGCAGCGCAGCCGTAACCATGAAGATTTTAAACCGTATCCCCTTGCGCCGGATCATCCTTCCACCAACGCCAGCTCAGACTCCAGCGAGTAGCCGACCCCTTTTACCGTACGAATGACGGAGATCCCGAGCTTCTTGCGGATATTCTTAATATGAGCATCGACGATGCGGGAGTCGCCGTAGTAGTCGTAACCCCATACTTTGTCCAGCAGCATATCACGTGTCATTATCCTTCCGGCGTTATGTACGAGCGTGTGCAGGATATCGAATTCCTTCGTCGTCGTATCGATGAGCTTGCCATCGACGAAGATTTTGTACGCATCGGCATCCAGCCTTAATCTTCCGTCAAACAGCTGCTCCCCGGACTGCCCGCTGCGCGTGCGCCGAAGGACAGCCTCCACCCGCTTCATCAAGACGTGAAAAGAAAACGGCTTCGTCACATAATCATCCGCTTCTTCCTCAAAGGCGCGCAGCTGATCCTTCTCTTCGCTAAGAGCCGTCAGTACGATGACCGGCGTTTCGGAGCGCTCGCGAATATTGCGGCATATCTCGTAGCCGTGCATGGAAGGCAGCATCAAGTCTAATATGACGAGGTCATACGACGACTGCTGAAATTTTTCCCAGCCTTCCAGTCCGTCCCCTGCTACATCCACCTCATATTGTTGTGCCCGTAGAAACTCAGCAATGAGCTCTTGTATATAATAATCGTCTTCGATGACCAGTATTGCGGCAGGCATCGTCCAATCCCCCATCCTACTCAGCATGTTACCTCCAGCATAACCGACGAAGATGAAAACAGTATGAATCGTTTCTGAAAAATAACTAAAAACCATTCGGAAAACAGCAAAAAACCACCAGCGATCCGCCGATGGTTTCGTTAAGCGCATAAATAATTGATGACCTTCATCAATGCTCGGTATTCTGGCGTGCCAGCTTCTCCTGCGCCATGCGCACAAGCTCTTTGACCATCGCTCCGCCGATCTGTCCGCCGATTTGACCTGCCGACTCCGTCGATAGTTGGCCGTTGTAACCGTGCTCCAGCGGAATGCCGAGTGATTTGGCTACTTCATATTTCACATCGTCAGGTCTGCTCGGATTCACGACATAACCTTCCCGCCGCATCACTTCCGCCTTAAATGCGCTCATCTGAGCATCAGCGCCGGGTACCAGATGTTTTCTCCGACTTCTTCTTGCCATTATTCCTGTCGCCTCCTTAGGGTTGAGTCGTATTCCTTACCGTTCCCTAAGGATAATTTCTCTATTCAAACCAGCCCTTGAACTTAAACCATGCAAACATGCCAGCAGCAAGCAGCACCATAAACACCAGCACCATATAATAGCCGGCATGCCAACCGAGCTCGGGCATATTGGAGAAGTTCATGCCATAAATGCCGGCAATAAAAGTTAACGGCATGAAAATCACCGTAATGACCGTCAATGTTTTCATAATGGAATTCATCCGATTGGCGTTCAGCGACATATAGTGATCGCGCAGATCCGACGTCATATCGCGATTCGAATCCACCATCTCCGAGAGCTTCAGCAGATGATCGTAAATATCGGTGAAGAACAATTGGTAATGTTTTAACGCTTCGATCCGCTGCGTATTGAGGATACGGTAGAGCAGGTCCCGCATGGGAACGATGGTTTTGCGCAATCGGAGCAGCTTGTTTCGAATTTCGAACACCTGGCTCAGGTCCGTCCTGAATCCTTGATCGGTGCCGCCTGTTTCGATCTCCAGCAGCTGATCCTCGATTGCCTGCAGCGCCGGAAAATATTGATCCACCAGCTCATCCATCACCGTATATGCGGCATGCAGGTTGCCATGCGCTTCCGTATGCGGTTTGCGGATGATTTTATCCCAAGCACGATCGACCTCATGGAGCGGCAGCTGATGGTAGGTCACCAAGAAATTCGGACCGACAAATACATCCACCTCCGAAGCCTCAAGCGTCTGCTCGTGGATCGCGTGAAGCACGAAGAAATGCACATCGTCGTAATGGTCCATTTTGGGACGCTGCAAATAAAGGAGACAATCTTCAATCGCCAGCGGGTGAAAATGAAAATAATCATCCAGCAGCTTCGCTTCTTCTCCCGTCGGCTCGCAGAAATCGACCCAGTACCATTTTAAATGTGCGATTTGGTTTAAATCTTCCAGCTTGTTCAGCTGCTTGATATGGTGATCATTCGTAACGGCAACAATTCGAATCATGGATCATGAGGCTCCGTCCGTATTTTTGTCTTCATTGTAGCATTAACGGTACTTGAACTTGAAGCTTACCACGCCGCTGTTATCCATCGTATAGGAATAGGATGCGAGAGAATCGCCATAGTTTCTCAGCAGCGCTTCCCAGCCGCTCGGTCCTTGCTCGTCCTTATACGTGCGTTTAATGGTGACGGAGGTCAAGCGCGCCTCTACGGCGCTGCTAATTCTCGCTTCGAACTCCGCTTGATCGTTCACGGTGAGACCGTTAATGACATAATAGTTAAACGTATTGGCTGTAGCTTGCGGAAGGGTGTCCTTCCAGGCATGATCCTCGCGAAGCGCTTCGTCCGTCACGTTGAAGTAGCCGTAGTTCAATCGCCCCGCCACATCCGGAACGGGATCGTCCCATGTTACATCGAGGTTGTAATACGCGCCGTCGATCTTCACTTTGTTCCACGCATGGCTGCCGCCGTCTGCCGTACCGATGACGATATGCGATTCAATGCCCGCCATGCTTAACAGCAAATCTGCCGTCCCCGCGTAACCTTGGCAGACCGCGATGCCATTCATCAGCACCCCATACACGGAGTAGGATTCCGGCGGAACGGTATCATTCTTGTAATTCTCATAATCATAGGCGGTATGCTGCAAAATATAATCATGAATTGCAAGCTCGCGTTCATATTCGGTCAAACCCGGACGGATGATCTCCGCTAGGACTGCTCTCGCCCTTGTGTCGATTTCCTGCATCTGTTCGTTCTTAATGATCACCGGAAGCGATTGTTTGGCTGCTCTCAGGAGATCTTCCTCATCATTCACAAAATACGTCCCGAACCGCGAGAAAATCCGGTATACCAGCACGATTGCTTGCTCCCGTGTCGTCGTCACGCGCGGTTGAAAACGCAGTTGAGTGCCGCTCACATTGCCTTTCATGATGCCGTTGCCGGCCAGCATGCCGATCGCATCGCGCGACCACTGGGCGAGCTGCTTGTCGTCCGCGAATTTAGGCGGTGTCCCTTTTCCCTCTTGGAGCTTCGTTTGGAAGCCGGCTTTAGCCAGCGTGTTATAGAGCATCAGCGCGAGCTGCTCCCGCGTTACATTCGCCTTGGGGGAGAAGGTGTTGGGGCTTGTCCCTTTAATAATGCCCAGCTCGTAGGCTTGGCCGATGCGGGGGTTGTTTGTATCCCGAAACGGATTCTGCTTCGGATCCGCCGGTTTCGTGTCGGTCAGCACTTCATAGAGCTGCACGGCCATCTCGCAAAATTCCTGCCGCGTCAACGCCAATCGATAGCTGTTCGTTAATCCATATGGGATGAGTCCGCTCGAAATCGCATCTTGGATTTCTTGTTTTGCCCACTCGCTCGGTGAACCGGTTACTGCTGCTGTTGCGGCATTTGCTCGTGTCGGCGCCGTTCCCAGCTGGCTCGCTGTCGTGCCGATGGCGGCGACGATGAGTGCGATTGTGATCCACTTCTTCGTTCTCATGCTTCTCGTGATCCCCCTGCTATTCGCAAATCTAGCAATCTAGTTCCTACTAGCTTATCACAAAATTTGTCTATCATTTACAATTTTATGGATATTAGTCGTTTTTACTATATGTTTAACCTTCGAGGGGGAGTTGCGAAACGAGGGGGAATGCTGAGAGTCGAGTTTTCCGACTTTCAGGCCCTGGCGCGGGCGCGACGAACTGACAATAAAAAACACCCTCGAAGTGCAGCAGCGGCCGCTTCCCGAAGGTGTTTACATTCCCTTGCCCGTACTGTTATTCGTTCAAATAAATCGTGGCCCGATTCTGAAGTTTCTTGGCTGCTTCCTCCGCGGATTGACGTCCTTCCAGGAATGCCTCCGCCTCTTCTTTCACCATCGTCACAATCGCGCCGTCTACCTCGACGAACCGCTTGATCCGCGGAATGGTGTCCACAATCGTCTTGATATCTTCATCCGTAATCGCAGGAGGCGTGATTTCGCCGTCGGGGCCGGCGAGCTTGATATTGCCGCTCTCGAACATTTTCTTCGACTCTTCAACCTGCTTGGCCGTCATATCCTTGCGCACCGAGAAGCCCATCATGCCCGGCGTCCCCTGCATCTCCGCGGAGAGCAAGTATTTCATGAACTCCCAAGCTTCCTGCTTCGCACCTGACTTCGCGTTCAGCCCAAGCATCAGTTCGCTTCCGAACGTCATTCCCTTAGCTTCGCCGCCTGATGGGGTTTGAAACACTTCGCCTTTCCCTTGGAACATCATCTCCGGGAGCATGATCATGTCCATTGGCATCATCAGATCCATATGGCCGAACATTTGCTGCCCAGGCCCCGGTCTTCCCTCGCTAACCAAACCATCGTCATACAAGCCCTTCAAATTCTCCAGCAGCGCTGCAAAATCCCCGGTATCAAACGATGCTTTCTTCCCTGCCGCATCGACAAAATGTTCATAACTCGACTCCACCATCAGCTTAAGCAGCTGCTCCTTGGGCATACCTGACAAGGTGTAGCGGTCCGGCTTGCCGTCACCGTCTTCGTCTTTCGCGAGCTTATGGGCAATGTCCGTGAATTCCTTCCACGTCCACTTGCTGTCATCGAGCTTTACGCCTGCGGCAGTGAGCTCCGCCGCATCCCCTAACATCACATCGAGCGAAAATTTCACCGGTAAAGCAGCCTGCTTCCCACCGCTCGTGACTGCCTCCATCAGGCCTTCATAATAATCTTGGCTGTTATAGGACTTATCTTCCTCCATCAATGGACGAAGATCCGCAAGCAGCCCTTTCTCCGCATATTTGTTGAAAGGCAGATCCTGTACGGCGATAAGATCAGCGCCTTTGCCTGACATCAGCTCCGTATTAATGGTGTTAACGAATTTCTCCTTATCCGCCGAGTCCTCGTCTGCTCCCATCGTCTTCTTGACCATTCCTCCGGTATCCGGCGTGGCGACCAAAGCATTTACCTGGATATCGATATCCGGATGTGCCTTTTCGAACTCTTTCTCCGCCGTTTGCAGGAATCGGTCATTCTCCAGGACAGACACCGTTACGATGGTTTTCCCATCCTTGGTTTTGGCGGCTGTTGGCTGCCCCGACTCGGCATTCCCGTTGTTGCCGCTTGAACACGCAGCAAGTGCCGTCATCAGCGCGAGACTGACACAGCCGGTTTGGATCGTTCTTAGCTTCTTCGTCGACTTCATCGTTAACACTCCTAAAGATTCATAGTATTAGTTCACTCGAACGCGCTGACCTTCATTAAGCGGCTCGCTCGTTTCTTCAATGACTTTCTCCTCCGGTCCCAAGCCGTCTGTAATTTCGGTGTTCGTCTCATCCGAATCCCCGATTGAGACCGCAGCTTTCTCGGCTGTATACACACTCCCAAGCGGCCCCTTCTTCTCCTTCACAATCCATACGTAATACCCGTCGCTGCCTCGCTGCACCGAATCGGTCGCAAGAATAATACCGCCAATCCGTCCGGTCTTCTTCACCGATATCTTCGCTTGATTGCCCAGCTGGAGCCCCTGTCCGGTAAGCTTGATTGTGATCTCCTTCCGCTCCCCCGAATCGCCTGTGCTCTCGGGTGAACTGCCGCTATCGGCATCTTCGATGTCTTCGACAGTCCCTTTCACTACTTTCCGTTTCTCGCCTATGTACGCCGATAAGGACACCGTCTCCCCGATGCGCAGCTTATCTGCATCGTCAGCATCGTCGGTGAATGTAAAGAGCAGCCCGCTGCTCACATCAGCAAGAATTACAACGGCCTGTCCACGTGACGATGGCAGCCCTTCCGTAACTTCCAGCTTTGTTACAATTCCGCTGAATGGCGCCAGAACGGCGCTCGCTTTCTTCAGCGAATCGCGCAGCGTTTCCAGCTTGCGCTGCTGGATAGCCAGATCATATTCCGCAATTTGCAGATCACGCTTCAGGTCGCGAACCCCTGCCTCATTATCTTGCCGCAGGGCGTCGATAATCTGTTCCTTCTGTTTCTCCATGCGCAGCTTCGCCTGTGCATAACGCGTTTCTTCATCCTCCAGATTGCGCTTAGCCTCTGTCGTGTCGTAAGTAATCAGCCGCTGTCCTTTCTTCACGGCATCTCCTTCTCCCACAAGAATCGCGGTCACATTGCCATCGCCCTCTGCGTAGAGCTCTTCGGTCTTCTTCGCTTCGAGCTCGCCTTCGCCGGAGATGGTGCGTTCCAGCTGGCCGAAGGTCGGCTCGGTCACCGCTACCTTAGGCAGCGCAAGTCCGGCAATTGTATTGGAGAAGAACGTAAGCACGGCAAGTCCGCCGAAGAAGAGCAGCAGCACGACTCCCATCAGCCGTTTACGCCGCTTCAACCGGTTATCGTCCAGCATCGTGGACATCCTCTTCACTCCTACAAGTTTGTTTGATGAATAGTGCTGCTAGCCTTTCAGCCCGGAGAGCTGAATGCCGGCAATCAGATCATTTTCGCCATAAAGGAAAATAAACAGCATCGGCGCCATATACAGCGCGGAAGCGGCAAAAGCAATGCCCTGTTCCCCTTCCCGAACCCGGGACAGATAAACCGAGAGCGGTTGTTTGATTGCCTCCGTCAGCATGATGAGCGGCTGCTCGACCATGTTCCAGTTGTCGATGAAGAGCAGGATCACCAGCGCCGCGAGTCCGGGTCTGCACATCGGCAGCACGATGCGGAAGAACAGCTGCGCATGACCTGCCCCGTCCATTTTGCCTGCTTCCACATAAGCACCGGGAATTTGCAGCATAAATTGACGCAATAGAAACACGCCGAACGCCGCGAAGATGCCGGGCCATATAATGGCACCGAAATCCCCCAACAGCCCAAGCCGATCCGCTACGATGTAATTCGGCACGAGCGTCACTTGGAACGGCATCAGCATCGTAATGAGATAGAGGAAGAACAGCTTGTCCCGTCCGGCGAAATGCAGCTTGCCAAGCGCATAAGCCGCCAGCGACGCTACGACGGTCTGCCCCGCAATAATCGGCACCGTCATCACGACCGCATTCCAGAACATGGACAGAAACTGCGGTTTTCTAAAAAGCACTTCCCCGTATTGCTTCAGCGTCACTTTATCCGGAATCAGCTTCAGCACGGCGAACTGATCCGCCTTTGAATCGGACGGACCGCCGGAGTCTTCATCCTCCCGGCTCGGCGACAATATCCCATAGGCAGCCGTAATCTCATCCTCCGACATGAAGGAGTTGCTGATGGTGAATACAAGCGGGAACAGCATGCCGGCGGCGATTAGGCCGAGCATGAGTGTAAGGATGATTTTGGCCATCATGCGTGGCTTATCCCTCATTCCATCCGCCCCCTTAGCACCCGCTCCAGCCGGAATACGACCGCCACAAACACCGTGATCGCAAGTGCCATTATGTATGCGGCAGAGGTCAGCTTCTGGTAGTCCAGGGATAAGAACATATTGTTCATGTAATGCTGCAGCATGTAGATGCTTTCATGGGGGTATTCCCCAGCTATGAGGTACGTCTCGCGAAACACTTTGAACGAGCCGACAACGGACATGATGAAGACGAAGAAAGCCGTCGGCGTTAAGTACACCAGCGTAATATTGCGCAGCTTCCACCACCGTCCCGCGCCTTCCACCGATGCGGCTTCGTAGTAATCCTCCGGGATATTTTGCAAACCTGCCAGATAGAGCACCATGTTGTAGCCCGTGTTCTTCCACAGATACACCAGCAATACGACGGCTCTCGCGGTCCCCGAGCCCATCCAGTCCTTCGTGGCCAGCCCATGCTCGTGCAAATAGGCGTTCAGGAATCCGTTGCTGTCGAACAGAATTTGCCATAACATGACGATCGACGCGACCGGAACGACAAGCGGCATCACATAGAACGTCCGCAGCCAGTTTCGGGCAAACACATCTCGCATGAGCAGCAGCGCCAGCAGAAGCGAAATGACCATCAGCAGCGGCACGCTCACGGCCGTGAATAACGCGGTGTTCGACGCCGCCTTGCGAAATGAGCTGCTCTCCAGCAGCTCCGCATAATTGGAGAGGCCGACGAAGCCGCCGTTCACCGGACTGTCCACCAGCGAATAGTAGCATCCTGCCGCAAACGGTATGAGGAAGAACAATCCAAAGCCGATCAGACTCGGCAGAAGGAACACGACCGCCGCACTGCTATCTCGCTGCAGCAAGCGATTGAATTTCATAACAACCTCCTATACGATAGTGGGAGCGAATGAATGTGCTTCAGGCGGGCAGAAAATCGATTTCGGGATCCTTTGCTGCAACGCGCCTGAGCCAAAGAACGGTGTACCGTTTCTTCTCACTTGTAACTGTAAAAGCGCGATGTGACAGCTGTGTGACAACGAAGGAGGAAACGGTATTGTGAACGGAAATGTACTGCTTGTCGAGGATGAGCCCCTGATGCGGCAGCTTATTGTCGATTACTTGCACGGGGAAAATATTACGGTTATCGAGGCAGGGAACGGCGAGGAAGCGCTGCTCCGGTTCGCGGCAGAACCGGTTGCGCTCGTCATTTTGGACATTATGATGCCGAAGCTGGACGGCTACAGCGTCTGTCGTTCCATTCGCGAACGGTCCGATGTGATGATTATTATGCTGACGGCTCGGTCAGCCGAGGATGACAAGCTTCTTGGCTATGATCTGGGCGCGGATGATTACATGACGAAACCGTTCAGCCCGAAGGAGCTGACCGCGAAGGTCAAAGCGCTGCTGAAACGAGCAGAGCTCTTGGCCGCGGCTTCAGCTGCAGCTTCGTCGGCCGGGGACGGTTCGGATGCCGGCGCCGGCGTGATTGCGCTGGATGGGCTGATGATCAAGGAGGCTTCACACGAGGTGAAGGTCGATGGCGAGGAGCTGACATTGTCGCCGAAGGAATACGATTTGCTGCTGTATATGTATCGCAACCGAAACATCGTATTAACGCGGGACATGCTGCTGAATCATGTCTGGGGCTTCGATTATTTCGGCGATGCGCGAACGGTCGATACCCATATTAAGCGTCTGCGGCAGAAGCTCGGCAGCAAGGCGGAGCTGATCTGTACCGTGCGCGGCAACGGTTATCAGTTCAAGGTGAAACGATGAAGCGCGGGCGGAGCGTTGCGTTTAAGCTGTTTACCGTCACGACCATTGTGTTTATCGCATTTATCACCCTCATTATGCTGCTGCAGCTGTTCTTCTTCGAGAGCTATTACGAGCGGCAGAAAATCAAAGCCATCAAGCGCGAATTTACGGATCTTCGGGACAAGTATGTCGTGGTGGGAGACAAACCTCCCTCGGGAACCGACGCGGGGAAACCGGGGACGAATACAGCGGTGCCGGTCCCTGAGCCGGGGGAAGGGCCGGAATCAGGCTCGACGAAGGAGTCTGCTCCTGCTGAAGATGGCAGCGGGGCAACATTCGAGCGATTTATCGGGGATTTCCGGATGCCGCTACCGGCGGGAATTGCCGGAGAAATGACCTCCGGGGGAACGGGATTGCCGCTTTATTTCTCCCCCTTCGAGAGCAGGTATTTCGCGTTGACGGCCAAATTCGAGTTTGACGATGAGGGAATCAAGGCGATCGCGATCGGTGCCGGTCAGCAGCAGAAGCGCATCTTTATCAGCATCGACCAACTAAACGGCGATGTCATGCGGATGATTCAAAATCCGGTCTCGCAAGAGCAAGTGGACAATTTGATGACAGGCGTCGTCCAATGGCTGCAAGATCCGGTCAAGGTAGACCAGGTGTTCGACAGAGGCGAAACCGTCGTCTATCGCAGTAAAGGCTTTGGCCCGATGAATACCGGCAATAACCAACTCATTGCCGCCGCTGCGCTGCCGCCTGTGGACGGCACTCGCCAAGTGCTGTTTGCCGTCTCTTCGCTGCAGCCGGTCAGCGATGCCGGGATGGTGATTAAAGACTTTTATCTGTATTTCTACGGGCTTGCGGTTGTGCTCATCCTGCTGCTGTCCTTCCTCTACTCCGGCATGATAACGAAGCCTCTGCGCAAGCTCAATCAGGTTGCGCTTCGCCTCTCGAAGCTGGATTTCTCGGTGAAGAGCGGCATCAAGCGGAATGATGAGATCGGGAGCCTGTCGCAGACGTTTGATTTTCTCTCGGATAATCTGCAGCATGCGCTCGGCGAGCTCCAAGCGGCGAATGTGCAGCTCAAGGAAGAGTTCGAGAAAGAAAAGCAGCTGGAGGCGATGCGGCGCGAATTCGTTGCAGGGGTTTCCCATGAACTTAAGACGCCGATCAGTCTCATCAGCGGGTATGCCGAAGGCTTGCGCGATGGCATCGGAGGCGCCGAGAAGCGCGAGCAGTATCTCGGCGTCATTATGGACGAGACAAGCCGGATGTCGGGTCTCGTCAACGATATGCTGGACCTGGCGCAGCTGGAATCCGGCAAATATCGGCTCGTGAGCGGCAGCTTCGATCTGCGCGCATGCGCGAATGCTTTCATGCAGCGGCACGCGGAGCCGCTGGAACGTAAGGCGATCGCGTTGAACGTACTGTTGCCGGATGAGCCTGCCGAGATGACGGCGTACGGCGACCGTTTCCGGCTGGAGCAGGTGCTTGCGAACCTCATGAGCAACGCCATCCGCCATACCTCGCAAGGCCGAGCAATCGAGCTGCGCATTGTCGAGGAGCCGGATCGCTGGCTGCTCTCGCTCTGGAATGAAGGCGAAGCGATTCCGGAAGCGGAGCTGAAGCGCATCTGGGAGCAGTTTTACCGCACCGACCACTCCCGCAGCCGCGAGCTTGGCGGGACCGGAATCGGGCTTGCCATTGTGAAGCATATTTTGCTGCTTCATGGCAGCACGTTCGGCGTGCGCAACCATGGCAGCGGCGTCGAGTTCTACTTCACCGTGGCGAAGACGGAGGAAGATGCCGGAGAGACCGAGGCCTAGATGCGCCTGGGGTAAGATTTAATTCACAGTAGATTTTGCTAAGGGGCTGTTTCTGTCATCGTTAAGATGATAGAAACAGCCTTTTTTCTAATGGGGATCGGTTCGAAGAAAGGTACTAGGTACCGCTCTTCTGCGTGCAATGGTGGTTTGGCACCTATGAGAGGTAATGGATTCCGCTCTTCCTGCATGTAATGGTGGTTTGGTGCTTATGAGAGGTAATGGATTCCGCTCTTCCTGCGTGTAATGGTGGTTTGGTGCTTATGAGAGGTAATGGATTCCGCTCTTCTGCGTGCAATGGTGGTTTGGTGCTTATGAGAGGTATCTGATTCCGCTCTACTGCGTACAATGCTGGTTTGGTGTCTATGAGAGGTAATGCGTTCTGCTCAACAGCTATGAAGCAGCTTACGTAGGCATCCACATCAGCGGGAAATTGGGGATATGAGAGAAAGTAGATCACCTAGAGATCTACTTAAGCGGGAAATTGGGGATATAAGAAAAAGTAGATCACCTAGAGATCTACTTAAGCGGGAAATCGAGGATATAAGAAAAAGTAGATCACCTAGAGATCTACTTTAGCGTTGAGCGATTCCTAGATCCACCCATTCTTCTCCGCGATTCCAATCGCATCGATGCGGTTCTTCGCTTCAAGCTTCTGGATCGCTTCGGACAAGTAATTCCGAATCGTGCCCGCGGAGAGGAACAGCTGCCCCGCGATGTCGCTGGCAGTCAGGCCTGCAGCCGCAAGCCGCAGCACCTCCTGCTCCCGCTCCGTGAGCGGATTCTCCGTCTCCCAGAACGATAGCGCCAACTCCGGACTAACTGCGCGGCCGCCTTGCGACACGGTGCGCAGGGCTGCGCCAAGCTCGTCGATCGGAGAATCCTTGAGCAGAAATCCGCGCGCTCCGGCCTTCATCGCCCGTTGGAAATACCCCGAGCGGGAGAACGTCGTCAAGATGACTACCCGGCACGGATGGCGCAGCTCCTTCAGCTTCTCGGCTACATCCAGGCCGCTCATCTCCGGCATCTCGATGTCCATGACGCAGAGATCGGGAGACAGCGCGCAGATCATATCCAGCGCTTGTTTGCCATTCTCCGCCTGGCCGATGACTTCGAAATCGTCTTCTAAATCCAGCAAAGCGCTCAGCGCGCCGCGAAGCATACCTTGATCTTCCGCCACTACGATCTTCACAGCTTATCTTCCTCCTTCTTTCGCCGGTGACTTCTCTACCAGCGGAACCGTAAACGTCAGCATCGTGCCTCTGCCTACCGACTCCAAGGCCAGATCGCCGTCGATTAGTTTGAGCCGCTCTCGCATCCCGCGCAAACCATTGCCGCCTGCCAGTCCGCCGCCTGTTTCGAACGGCCGGGATTCTGCGGCTTCACTGCTCTTGCTGACTCCGATTCCATCGTCCGCCACAATCAGCTTCAGCTTGCCCGGCTCCCCTTCCAGCCGAACGGTACATACCCGCGCGCGACTGTGCTTGACGATGTTCGTCACCGATTCCCGCAGGCACATCCCCAGAATATTATCGAGCAGCGGCGACGGCAGCTCCCGATCAAAGTCGCTCCCCTTCCGCTCCAGCACGATTCCCGCCGCTGCTAAGATCTTCTTCGCCTGATCGACCTCGTCGCGCAGCTTGACGGCGTTCATCCCCGATACCAGCTCCCGCACCTGACGAAGCGCCGCACGCGAGGTTGCTTGAATATCTCGCACTTCCTGCACAGCTCGCTCAGGTTGCTTAAGAATCAGCTTCTCCGCTAGCTCACTCTTCAGCGTAATCAGCGAGAGGGTGTGTCCAAGCGTATCATGGAGATCCCGCGAAATACGCTGACGCTCTTCATTCTTGGACAACCGCGAAATTTCTTCGTTCGCAAGGATCAGTTTCTGGCGCAGCTCTCTTGACCTTCGGCCAAATACCAGAGCAAACGGAATAACAATGATGACAATCATCGCCGGAAGAAACTGCAGCAGCGCATCGGTGTCGTCATACAGCTTCCAATACCACATAGTCGACGCAAACAAGGCCACGAGTCCGCCAAACGCAATGGTCAGCTGCTTGCGGCTTGTCAGCATGCCGATAATTGGTGCCGGGTAGAATGCCATGTACAGGGAAGCCTCATCGCTGAAACAGAACACACCAATGATAAGAAGCATCCCCAGTATGCACAAGAGACGCCCCCGCTCGTAACAGTAGCTGTAAATGTAAATCGCGATAAAGACAACAACCGCCGTCAATCCCATCGCGGCTCTGGCCGGCGTCTGATTGAATAAATGATAAAGCGGAAACACAAGATAAACTAACCATATCATGGCGAACAAGACAGGCGGACCTACGGGAGGCCGCCTCATCATTTTGGGCATGCAGTTACACCGCTTCCTGCTTTTTCATTATCCACGATGATACCACCATCAGAACGACTACGTAAATCGCTAAGATGCCGATTCCCGACCAATCCAAGCCTTGGCCGCCGATAATGTTCCAAGCTCCCTGCCCCAATCGGTACGTCGGTGTTACCTCGGCAACCTTCTGCATCGTGGAAGACATCGTTTCATACGGCATCCACAGACCGCCCACAACGGATAAACCCATATAAGCAACCGTGCTCAATACCTGTACGGCATCCGGATTGCGCATCGTGCCGAACAAGGTGCCAAGCGTCATAAACGACATCCCGCCAAGCCAGATCCATGCTCCGCTGGCGATCCAGGTCGAAGCAGGCAAGTCGATACCTTTCGTAATACCGCCAATCAGGAACATCATCACGACGATGAAGAGATTGATAATGGCTTGTGATGCGATTTTCGATACGATATAGGCCCATGACGGCAGCGGCGTAATGCGCAACATGCGGATCCAACCCTGCGAGCGCTCACGTGCCAATCGGATGCTGTAGGTCGAGAAGCTGGCTCCGATGATGCCATAGCAAGTCATCGACATGAGATAATAGGCTGACCAGTCCACGCCGCCGACAACCTTATTGTCGCCAACGATGTTGGAGAACAGGAAATAGAAAATAATCGGCATGACGATGGAGAAAATAAAAAACCGTTTATTGCGAACCGTACGCAGCAGCTCCGCCTTACACTGGGCAAGGGTCGCCTTAATCATCGTTCCATTCATTATCATTCACTCCCATTAGTTTATCCTGATCCTTCAGGTGTTATTTCGTTAATTCGACGTCTGTTGTACAAGCGCTTGGAACGCATCTTCGAGCCCGCCGGTTTGAATTTCAATGTCGCGCATATCAAAACGTTTCTCAACCAACGCTATAATAAGCCGGTCCGTGTCGGAGCTGTACAGCTTCACTTTTCGACCGCTCCATTCCACATCCGTCACATCCGGAAGCGCAAGCAAGGATTCGGTTGTTACGCTGTCGCCTGCGATGAAAGAGATCACACGTCCCGTCGTCTCGGCTTTAATCTCGCTTGGCGTACCATCGGCGATTAGTTTCCCGTTATTAATTACGATAATGCGGTCTGCAACACTGTCGGCTTCGTCCAGATAGTGCGTGGTCAATACAATCGTTTTTCCCTTCCCTGCCATCGCTTTGACCGTATCCCAGAACAGCTGGCGCGAAGTGACATCCATTCCCACAGTCGGTTCATCGAGAAAAATAACATCCGGATCGCCGGCAAGCGCCAGCGCGAATCCAAGCCTTCTCTGCTGCCCGCCCGACAGCGCGGTTGCGAATTTATTCTTCTCTTCTACCAGGTTGGAGACCTTCAATAGGTAATCGAGCGGCAGCGGCTTCTTATAGTAGCTGCGGAACAATTCAATGCTCTCGCCTACCTTTAGGCCGTCGATTACGCTGACATCCTGCAGCATCGCGCCGATTCGGTCCCTCACCTGCTGATCGCGGGGATCGCCGCCAAGCAGCTTCACCGTGCCTTTCGTCGGCTTGTGCATGCCGAGTATCATGGATACGGTTGTGGTTTTGCCCGCACCGTTCGGACCGAGCAACGCCACGACGGTTCCCTCCGCGATGGATAACGTCAAATCGTTGACGGCCGTTTTATCTTTATACACCTTGCTGACTCCGGTTAGCTGTATTGCAGCTTTCATGATCACTCACTCCTCGATTCGCTTTCTTTGATGTCCTTAGTGTACCGAATTGCTTCTGCATCCGACATGCATGAATGTAATCTGTTTCGCATGACAAATGTCATATCGTTGAAGTTTCCAAAGAAAAGAAATGAATGGAACTTGATTTCCAGTCCGCTTGTGTGTATAATCAGGAGTTGTATCAAGTGTAACCTCTGGTTTTTTCCTCGTATTCGTTGTGATTACCCTTCAGATCACCACATTCAAATTCCTTTTATTCACGGCTGCTTTAAGGAACACGGATTCACACTGGCGCGGTCGAGGAACCGCAAGGACGTTAGAGAGGTTAGGGCTTTCGTTGCTTTCGTGCAAGTTTTTTAATTGAAAGTAGGAAGACATTAGCGGTTACGCTTATCATATTTTGCGGCGCAAGTTACGACGCCTGCACATAGTGAACATACAAGAAGGAACGAATGACGCCGCACATGGCGCGTTGTACGTCTCTTCAAACCAAAAAAAGACCCTCGCTTCTATATGAAGCGGGGGTCGTCCAATTTTTAAGAGCTATTTTAACCGACCGGGACCGCGTTCGCTCTCTTCTCCAAGCTAATCCACACCAGCCCCGCAACCATGAACACCGTACCTCCGAACTGCCAGCCGCTGATTTGCTCGCTGAAGAAGAAATACCCGGCCGCAACCGCTGCCGCCGGCACGACATACCGGAAGAAATTCGCACGCGTTGCGCCGATCTTGAACATGCTCGCATTCCACACCACGAACGAGAATAATGTGCAAATCAGTACATTATAGGCGATAGCCGTATACGAGCTTGACGTTAACGAGCTCCATTCCACTTTGCTCCACGAACCTAACGTGAACGGGAACATAAACAGCATGCCGAAGGCGATGTACCAGGTGCTGACGCGCAAAGCCGAGTACGTTCTCATCAGCGGCATACATGCGAGGTTGAACAAAGCCCCGATGATGCTAACCCCAAGTGCAAGCATATTGCCGACCATATTATTCGAGGAGAGGTCAAAGCCCTCCGATCCGCCCAGAATAACTAAGCAAACTCCTGCCATGGCCGCAACTCCGCCAACGATCAGACGAGCCGACATCCGCTCCCGCATAAACAACGGTCCAAGCAATGCCGCAAAAATCGGCCATGGTGCCACGTTCAACAGCGAGGCGTTAGCGAGCGTCGTATATTTGATCGAATACATCACTGCAATTTCCAGCCCCGTTACGCCTACCAAGCCGATGGCCGCCAGCTGCAACGCCACCTTGATCGGTACTCCAACGCTGCCTTCCTTCAGGTAAAGCAAGAGGAAGAAGAACGGCGTCGCGATGGAGAAACGCAGAAAAGCGAAGAGAATCGGATCGAAGGTCTCCATCGCTTTCCGTGATACGCCAAAATTAGCTCCCCAAATCGCGGCAACCAGCACCAGGCCGAGGTAATAAATCCATTTGCGATCTTGCTTCATTCGTTAGTCGAGCCCCATTCCCGTAAGTTTCCATTGCCAACAGTTTGACGGATTTAGGGTTGAAATACAACAAAAAAATAATCGGCGCTCCGCGTTTGGAGCACCGATCAGGTCATCACACGAAAGCCATCATAGAACCTGTAACGGTTGTGCCAGCGGCTATACGGCCCCAAAAGTCCATTTTTATTTTCTTACGGTTGCGAGCGAACTTATTGGGCCATTATTCGATGAAAATCAACCTTTATGCAGCGAATAAGCATGCTCACAACCGTTAGATTTTTATAAGGGGGTTATTTCAGGAGATAGCCACGCTGGCAACCGTTAAAGAAACCGCTCAGGCTCAGACAAACCGAAAACGGATAACCCCGCCGTTTTCTAATAAAACGGCTTCAGCACCATGAAAATAAAGAGCAGCGTCCCCATCGCCGTCGCTCCGTAATAGAGCTTATTGGCTTTGTTCAGCAATCGAACCTGATTGTCCGGAACCACTTGATCTGCGCTTAGCGACTTCGAATTCTCGATCTCCACGCCGAGCTGCTTCGTTACCGGCGCGGCAAAGCCGATTACCAGCACTTGAATCGCGATATAGAGCGCAAGCGAGGCCAGAATCCAGAAGCTGACGAACTCCCATCCGTCCGCAAATACGAGAATTAGACCCGTAATGACGGCGAGCGAGCCGCCAATCTTCGGAAACAGCTCCAATTTACTGCCGAGCTTGAACGCGCTTCGCAATTCGCCGACACTGTCTTTCTTGCCAAATAGCGTGTGGATGAAGAACGTTGGGCCTACCCCAATGATGGCTGACATGACGTGGATGAGTACTAGCCATTTCATTTTTAACTCACCTCTTGTATGGTTTATTGGAAAAACTCAACTATGTATGGAACAAGATGTATAATACCACGCTGTCACTTACAGCTATCTTACGCACGGCTTACACTAAAAAATTCCAATTCACTGACTGCCTTTGTCAGCAATGTAACGTATACTAGAGAGACTTTGACAAGCACACTAAGAAGTCCGGGAGGCATTTCAATTGGATAAGCTCGACTTAACGAAAACAGACAAAACCTATTATGGCGCGCGCAAGAAGCCCGAGCTGATTACATTGCCGGACCTGCCCTATTTGCAAATTACCGGCTCCGGCTCCCCGGAGAGCGACGCTTTTAAGGCTGCGATTGAAGCGATGTATACAGCGGCGTACAGCATTAAAGCGCTGTGCAAGCAAGCGGAGCAAGACTTTACGGTTGCTAAGCTGGAAGGTCAGTGGTGGGTGGAAGACATGAGTCTGGATCCGCTCGAAACGCCGCGCGAGCTGTGGCAGTGGTCGCTGCTCATTCGTCAGCCGGACTATGTAACGGCGGCTATTGCCGAAGAGGGACTGCAAACCGCGATGAAGAAGAAGCCTCATATGCCGGTGGATCGTGTCAGCTTCGGCCAGCTCTCGGAAGGGACATGCGTGCAAATGCTTCATGTCGGCCCGTTCAGCAGAGAGCCGGAAACCCTTGCGATTATGTATGCATACATAGAGGAGCAAGGTCTTGCAATCAGCGGGAAGCATCATGAGATTTATTTGTCTGACTTCCGGAAGACGGCGGAGGCGTCGCTTCGGACGATTTTGCGATATCCGGTCTCGGTTTCTAAGTGAAGATACAAAAAACGTTCCCTAGCCGTTGTCGTAACGGTTTGGGAACGTTTTTAAATAGCGGCTGCAATCGTATCCGTTTAGGAAACTTTCATAATGCTGCTTAGGGGTGAATCACTGCTTGATCCCGGATTGCGGGCGGCAATCTGGAACAGCATATCTTGTGCCATCGCCTCCAGCGTATAGCGCGGCTTGAAGCCCCACTCGTTCCGTGCTGCAGACGTATCGAGGGAATTCGGCCAGCTCTGGGCGATTTGCTCTCTTATCGGATCGAGCTGATACGTAAGCTTGAACGACGGCAGCAGCTTTCTGATTTCGGCAGCCAGCAGCTCCGGATCTATGCTCATCGCAGAAACATTGTAGGCGTTACGGTGGATCAGCTTAGCGGAATCCGCCTCCATCAGCTGGATGATCGCTTCGATCGCATCAGGCATGTACATCATATCCATGAATGTACCCTTATCAATATAAGAGCTGTATTCGCCGCAGCGGATCGCTTCGAAGAACATCGCTACCGCATAATCGGTCGTTCCGCCGCCCGGCGGCGTTAGGTAAGAAATCAAACCTGGGAATCGCAGTCCACGCGTATCGACGCCGAATTTGCGATAATAATAGTCGCACAGCAGCTCGCCGGCTACTTTGTTAATGCCATACATGGTGATCGGACGCTGAATGGTCAGCTGCGGCGTGAGATCCTTCGGCGAATCCGGTCCAAATACACCGATCGAGCTGGGGGTAAAGAATTGGCATTTCAGCTCGCGCGCTACTTCAAGCGCATTCAAAAGTCCGCCCATGTTCAACTCCCAGGCAAACAGCGGGTTTGCCTCCGCTGTCGCCGACAGAAGAGCGGCGAGATGGATCACGGTATCGATGTTATATTTTCGCGCGATATCGAGGAAGTCTTGGCGATTGTTCACATCGAGCAGTTCGAACGGTCCGGCCGCTGCTGTCGGTGATTGGCTTGGTTTAATATCGGTTGCAATAACTTGATCTTCTCCATAACGGGCGCGCAGCGCGGCGACAAGCTCACTGCCGATTTGGCCCGATGAACCGGTTACTAGTATCTTCTTCATATCCGTTTCGCCTCCGAATCTTAAGGTGAGCTGTCTCTACACGCCGAGTTGCTTCTTCACATTCTCATAGATGGCGAGCGCCAGATCGAGCATCTCGGTCGTATGTGCTGCCGTTGGCATGTTGCGGACTCGGCCCGCACCTTTCGGAACGGTCGGGAATACGATCGCTTTGGCATATACACCCGCTTCAAACAGCGCCTTGCTGAACTGCTGGGTTTTCACTTCGTCTCCAATAATGCACGGAATGATCGGCGTTTCGGTATGACCGGTATCGAAACCGAGCTGCTGCAAGCCATTGCGGAAATACGCGGCATTGCTCCACAGCTTCTCCTGCAATTCCGCGCTGTCGGATAAAATATCCAGTGCGGCGCTGCATGCTGCGGCGATTGCAGGCGGTGTCGCAGTTGAGAATAGGAACGGACGGCTTCTTACTTTCAGCCACTCAATCAACTCGCGTTTGCCGGCCACGTATCCGCCGACGACACCGATCGCTTTGGACAACGTACCGATTTGAAAATCAACCCGATCGGACAACCCGAAATGTTTTACCGTACCTGCCCCTTTGCCAAGTACGCCTGAGCCGTGCGCGTCATCGACATAAGTGATGAGGTCATAGCGTTCCGCAATCTCGACAATTTCCGGAAGCTTCGCAATGTCTCCGTCCATCGAGAACACACCGTCTGTGATCACCATGATTTTGTTATATTGACCGGACTCCCTTGCATCCTTCGCCTGCTTCTCCAGATCTTCCATATCGGAATGCTTAAAACGGATAACCTTCGCTTTGGTCAACCGGCAGCCGTCAATAATAGACGCATGGTTGAGTTCGTCGGAGAGAATCGCATCCCCCGCCTCCATTACCGCTGAAATCGCTGCCATATTACAGTTGAAACCGGATTGGTACGCTATAGCGGCCTCCGTTTGTTTGAAACGCGCTAATTTCGTCTCTAATTCTTCGTGAATGTCCATCGTTCCGTTGATCGTACGCACGGCACCGGCGCCTACGCCGTATTTGCGAAGGGCAAGCTCTGCTGCTTGAATAAGCCTTTCATCGCCTGCCAGCCCCAAGTAGTTGTTGGAGGAAAGATTGATCAGTTCTCGGTTGTTAATATGAATAAGCGGACCATTGCCGCCTTGCAGGACGTTAATCTCGTTAAATAAGCCGTTCTTCTTCATTTCTTCCAAGTTGCGCTGCAAATAAGCGGTCAATGATGTACTGGACATAGTCGGCATCCCCATCTCAATTGGTTTTGGCATCCATTTGCTTATATTATACATATGTATGTTATGACGCACAATAGTTTTGTATGCTATAGCGCACAGATGGATTTCGACTTTTAAGCACGATTGGGCTACAATAAGCTAATTAGGAGAGCGAAGCAGGAGGCTTGTAATGGAGCAGATTCATATCAAACTGGGGCGGAATTTGAAAATGATCCGTCAAACGAGAGGGCTCAGCCTGGACAAGGTCGCCGAGCTGACCGGCGTCAGCAAAGCGATGCTCGGACAGATTGAACGCGGGGAGACGAGCCCGACCATCTCGATTATTTGGAAGATTGCCAATGGGCTTCGGCTTTCTTTTACCACGTTAATTGAGGAGCCTCCCTCTGAGGTTGCCGTCATTACAAAAGAAGACTTGGACCCGCTGCTCGAAGCAGACGGACACTATCGCGTCTATCCGATGTTTCCGTTCGAGCCGACGAAGAAGTTCGAGGTCTACTCCGTCGAAATGGATGCCGGATGCACGCATGAATCCGAGGCGCACAGCCCCGGCGTGGAAGAATATATTCTTGTCTCTACCGGGACGCTTATCGTCGAGATCCAGAACACTTCCTATACGGTAGGTCCCGGCAGCGCTGTTCGCTACGCGGCGGATCAGCCCCATTTGTACCATAATCCCGGTGAAGACATCGTCCGGTATGATGCGATCATCTACTATCCTTAGAAGATGAAGAAAATGATGAAGATGCAGATAAAGATGAGGATACAGATGATTAAGATGAAGATAAAGAAAGGACGATTAATGCTATGAATAACCGCATTGAGCAGCTGGTTGCTTACATGGATCAGCATGCCATTGACGCCGTACTTATCACCATGCCGAAGCATGTCTATTACTTGACCGGTTTTGCCACTGACCCGCATGAGCGGTTTCTTGGCTTGTTGATTCCTCGGCAGGCGGAGCCGCTGCTGATCGTGCCGGCCCTTGATCTGGAAGCAGCGCAAGCCGCATCGTCCGTGACGAGCATCCATACGCATACGGACACCGACAATCCGTATGAGGTGTTAACTAAGCTTATGCCCGCGGGCGTTCAGTCGCTTGGGCTGGAGAAGGACTATATGACGGTCAGTCGTTTCGAGGCGATCAGTCGGGCCGTTGGCGCGAGCGTCTACGCGGATATCGACGAGCCGCTCCGTGAAATGCGCGTCATTAAGACGCCGGACGAAGTCGTGCGCATGAAGCATGCCGTCCGCATTATTGAGGACGTGCTGCGTGCGGGTATTGCCCAAGTGAAGCCGGGCGTTAGCGAAATCGAGCTCGTGGCCGAGCTGGAGTACCAGATGAAGAAGCTCGGCGCGAGCGGTCCTTCCTTCTCGACGATGGTGCTGGCCGGCGAGAACTCTGCTCTGCCGCATGGCGTGCCCGGGTCGCGCGTGGTGCGCGAGGGCGAGCTGTTGTTGTTTGATCTTGGCGTCTATGCGGATGGGTATGCATCGGACATTACGCGGACGTTCGCGGTTGGCGACATCTCGGAGGAGCAAACGAAGATCTATAACACGGTGCTGGAGGCGAACCTGCGCGGCATCGAAGCCACGCGCCCCGGTGCTACGCTGGCGAGTCTCGACCGCGCTGCCCGCGAGCATATTGAGTCGGCCGGCTACGGGACGTACTTCATGCACCGGCTAGGCCACGGGCTTGGGATGGACGTGCACGAGTATCCATCCGTGCATGGGCAGAACCAGGACGTGCTGCGCAGCGGCATGGTCTTCACGATCGAGCCGGGCATCTACGTGCCGGGCGTCGGCGGCGTCCGCATCGAGGACGACGTCCTCGTGACGGAAGGCGGCGCCCTGGTGCTGACGACGTTCCCGAAGGAACTTACGGTAATCGGGTAGAGATATAGGTTGGTTGAGGCTGAGAGTCGGATTTTCCGTCGCTCAGTCTTTTTTTGTGGTGGTTTGGGTGGTGAGAGTCGGGTTTTCCTACTCTCACCTTCCCGCAAGGAGGAGGATTGGTTAGTTTGGCATCTGAGAGTTCCATTTCGCTACTCTCAGACTTATTTCAGGCGCTGAAAGTTCCACTTCCGCACACTCAGCGCCACGCGAGGAATAGGATTGGTTAGTTTGGTGGCTGAGCGTTCCATTTCGGCACTCTCAGACTTTTTTTCAGAGTGGTTTTGGCGCTGAAAGTTCCACTTCCGCACTCTCGGCGCCCCGTGAGGGGAAGGATTGGTTAGTTTGGAGTCTGAGAGTTCCATTTCGGCACTCACAGACTGTTTTCAGGGTGGTTTCGACGCTAAGAGTTCCTTTTTCGCACTCTCAGCTCACCGCGAGGGTGCCGTCGGCGATGAACCCTCCCCCTCACACTTCCACGTTTACATTAATAAGCGGAGTCGCCCATTCGATCCAGGATAGCTCTTCCCTCAATAAACCCACTTTGCGGCGGTATAGCAGGTAACGGCCGAATTGTTTGGACGTTGAATCCTTCACGATTGTCGGGTCAGCCTGCATGATCTCGAGTTCCGCCTCCACTCGCTGCAATCGCTCCAAGAGCGCCGCTGTCCGTTCTTGAAACAAACGAAGCGCAATGGCTGGTTCCACCAGGCCGATCGCATAGACTTTCAACAGAAACTCGTCGCGCTCGATGCTCTCCCCTGCCGGTGCGTCGTCGATCCAGATCCGCAGCGCTGCAGCTCCATCCTCTGTGATGGTGTACAGCTTCTTGTCCGGCTTCCCCGTCTGCCCGATCAACTCGCAGGTTACCAGCTTCTCCTGCTCCAGCATAGCTAACAGCGGATAGATTTGGCTGTGCTTGGCCTGCCAGAATAATTTGAGCATCTTTGTCAGCTCATACCCCGTACACGGCTTGCGCGCCAGCATGCCAAGCAGTCCGTATGACAATGTATTCATGAATCCTTTTCCCCCTTAAGGCTGTCTATATGAGAAAAGAGTACCATAACTGCCTCCGAAACGCATGCTAAGCCATATCGTCATTGCCATGGGTACGCTTTCTTGCTAAGATGATAGCAGGTTCCGCTCGGCACGGAGCAGCGATCCTGCCACCGATTTTGCGGATAAAAGAGGGATAACTATGAATCAAACGGAAGCGGAGTTCAGCAATTTGGTCAAAGCGTTCCGCAAGCGGCATATGGGCAAAGGCCCGAGCCGCATCTCGACGACTTTCTGCAAGCATTGGGCCATTTGCGAGATGGACGGCAATTTGTCGCCGGTCGAGAAGTTTATTGCTTCGGCGAGCGACGGTAAACAAATGCTGCGCGAAGCGAGAACGCAGTGGGTAAAGGACATTTACCGCAACCATCCCCCTACGGAGATGGAGCAGCTGCTTGGCGCACGGTTTCTGGAGTTATATGTAGATATCGATATTGACAAAGATTTCGGCATGTCCGTATTTGTATTCGATCAAGACATCGAACGCAAATTCGGCAGCAGCCGTTAACGATAGGCGTTGGCGCTTAGCAGCGAACCTGCAAGAGACTAACCGCGAAGAGACGATTTTTCTTGGAAAAGAAAATGTCGGGCTCTGCGCGGTTTTTTTATTCCCCAACATTATAGAAGGAGGCCATCCCTAATGGGTAATACCAAACATTCCGGGCCAATCAAGCTCCCGGGCAAACCCGATCCGAAGCTATGGGTAAGCAAAGTCCCGTTCGGACTCGGCAAAGTAAAACCGAAGCATATTCGCGATACAATCAAAGTAATGGCCGACAACCGAGATAATCTGCCGTATGCGATGCGGATCCTGACCCAAGGCGTCTGCGACGGCTGCGCGCTGGGCGTTTCCGGTCTCTACGATCAGACCCTAGCCGGTCCGCATGTGTGCACGACCAGACTCAATCTTCTGCGGCTCAACACGATGCCGGCGATCAAGCCAAATGTGCTGCACGCCGACATTGACGAGCTGCGCAAAATGGACAGCACCGAGCTGCGCAAGCTGGGCCGGCTGCCTTATCCGCTCATCAGACGCAAAGGCGAGCGCAAGTTCAGCCGCTTGTCCTGGGATGCCGCGCTCGACATGATTGCGGAACGAATCCGCCAAATCGATCCGAAGCAATTGGCATTCTACTTAACGGCTCGCGGCATTACGAACGAGTCTTACTACGCTGCCGCCAAGGTCGCGCGTTTCCTGGGAACGAACAATATCGACAATGCTTCGCGCATCTGCCACTCCCCTTCCAAAACGGCACTGAAGCGTTCCGTGGGAATTGGCGCATCGAGCTGCAACTACAAGGATTGGATCGGCACCGATGTGCTCGTCTTCTGGGGCAGCGTTGCCGCTAACAATCAGCCGGTATCGACCAAATATATGTACGCGGCCAAACGCAAAGGAACGAAGATTATCGTCATTAATCCTTATCGCGAACCAGCCATGGACGGGTACTGGGTCCCTTCCATTGCGGAATCTGCGCTGTTTGGCACCAAGCTGGCCGACGACTTCTATCAAGTCAACATCGGCGGCGATATCGCCTTCATGCACGGCGTGATGAAGCATTGGTTCGCCATGGAGATGGAAAAGCCCGGCTCAGCCATCGACCGCAAATTCGTCCGCGAGCATGTGAACGGCTACGAGGAGCTGCGGCAGCACGTCAAGAGCCAAGACTGGGCGCAGCTGGAGCGTTCCTCCGGTATCTCGCGTCAGCGGATGGAGGAATTCGCTGAGCTGCTGGCGGCCTCGAAGTCCGGCGTATTCGTCTGGAGCATGGGACTGACGCAGCACCGCTTCGGCACGGACAACATTTCGCAGGTGGCCAATCTTGCGCTGCTTCGCGGTTTTCTGGGCCGCGAATATTGCGGCCTGATGCCGATCCGCGGACACAGCGGCGTACAGGGCTCCGGCGAGATGGGCGCCGACCCCTTCAGCTTGCCGGGGGGCGAATTTAAAGGACAGGACATCCCTCGCGTCGAGGAGGTCTGGGGCTTTAAGCTGCCCGCGTGGCAAGGCGACATCGTCGGTGTCACGCTGGAGAATGCGCTGCTTCCCGAAGATCATGAGCGGAAGCTGAAGCTGTTCTATACGTCCGGCGGCAACTTCCTGGAGACGATGCCGGAGCCGGATTTTGTCCGCCAATGCTTGGAGTCTATCCAAATCCGCGTCCATCAGGATATCGTGCTCAACACCTCCACGCTGGCTGATGCGGAAGAAGCCGTTATCGTCCTTCCGGCGATGACACGCTACGAGCAGCCTGGCGGCGGCACCTCCACCTCAACGGAGCGGATGGTGTATTTCTCGCCGGAGATCGCGGGTCCTCGCATCGAGGAAGCCCGCACGGAGTGGCAGATCTATTGCGATCTTGCCGCGCGCGTAGATCCGAAGCGCGCTTCGCTTGTGCAGTTCAAGGACGCGCATGCCCTGCGCGCGGAAATCGCCAAAGCCTCCCCGAATTACGATGGCGTTCAGCACCTCAAGAACAGAGGCGATGTGTTCCAGTGGGGCGGCGCTTGGCTGTGCGAGGACGGCGTTTGCCCGACGAAGGACGGCCGCGGACAGCTCATCCCGGTGGAACTGCCGGAGCTCCGCAAGCCGGAAGGCCATTTCTATATCACGTCCCGCCGCGGCAAGCAGTTCAACTCCATGATCTACAGCAACAAAGATCCGTTCAACGCGGCAGATCGGTACGATGTTCTGGTGAGCAAGAACGATGCGGCGAAACATGGCATTACGGAAGGTGAGGCGGTCGTTCTCTACAACAGCTGCGGCAGCTTCCATGGCAGAGCGAAGTTCGCCGACATCGCTGCCGGCAACCTTGAGCTCTATTGGCCGGAGTGCAACCCGCTGCTGCCGAAGAAGGTGTATGAACCTTTTGCCGGGATACCGGAGTACAATACAGCAGTCGTGATGGAGCGAGCGGAAACGTATCATGCGCTGAAGGACACCAGGTACGTGGAGAAACGCATCGCGGAGCTGGATCAGGAAATAGCGGACGAGGATTAGTCTTGAGCCGGAACAAACCAACAGGGAGGAATGAAAAATGCTGCCGAGCATAACAGCCAAATGGCGCATTCGCAAATACAGCGGCGGTGCGGCCTCCCTGCAGGAGGACGACATCGCAACGGAGTATCCGCTGACGGTGCGGCTTGATGGCGAGGAATTCGCCACCATCGTCTGTTCACCTACCGATCTGGAGGAAATGATCATCGGCTTCTTGGCCTCTGAAGGGGTCATTAGGCAAGCGGCGGAGATCGAATCGCTTCGTATTGACGAGGAGCGCGGATTCGTCTACGTCGAGCTCTTTAACAAGCACTCGACAAGTAAAGATGAGGTCTCCAAACGATTCATCGGCTCATGCTGCGGGAAGAGCCGCCAGTTTTATTTTCATAACGATGCCCGTACCGCACGCACGTCGATGAGCCGCATGACGATCTCGCCGGTCCAGTGCAGCGCACTTATACGCTTATTGCAAAATAGCTCCGGCGAGTTCAAGCTGACCGGCGGCGTGCACAATGCAGCACTCTGCACCGCCACGGAGCTGCTTGCCGTACGGACCGATATTGGCCGCCACAATGCGCTCGATAAGCTGTTCGGCTTTTCCTTGCAGCAGCGCATTGCGATTACCGATAAAATCATCGCCTTCAGCGGTCGACTCTCCTCCGAGGTCGTATTGAAGGCGGCCAAAATCGGCGTAGGCATTCTGCTCTCGAAGTCGGCGCCGACCGACCTCGCGCTCAAGCTCGCGGAGGACCTGGGCATTACATGCGTCGGGTTCATTCGTGGCAACGAAATGAATGTGTATACGCACGGTCATCGAATCGTGGATGAACAAAACGAAAGCGAGGAGCGTTAATACGCCCCTCGCTTTTTTGCTGTTGTATTAGTGAACCAGCGTTTTGGACTTCGCCTGCTCCAGCAGCTTCTTAATATGCGCCTCAAACTTCAGCGGTTTGGTCGTCGGGGAGTACCGCTTCACGACGCGCCCTTCCGCATCCACCAGAAACTTCGTGAAATTCCACTTGATGCCCGAGCCGAACAGACCCGATGCTTCCTTCTTCAAGTACTTATATAACGGGTCGGCGTTTGGCCCGTTCACATCGATTTTGCCAAGCAGCGGGAACGTGACGCCAAAATTGATCTGGCACGTCTCTTCCATGTCGCTGTTCTTCACCGGCTCTTGATTCTGGAACTGATTGCATGGGAAACCCAGCACGGTAAGTCCCGCATCCTTATACGTTTCATGCAGACGCTGCAGCTCTTTGAACTGAGGCGCCAGCCCGCATTTGGTCGCTGTATTTACGATAAGCAGTACCTGGCCGCGATAATCGGACAACGATTTCTCTTCGCCTCTGACCGTTTGCACCTTGAAGTCGTACACGTTCATGCCACGTCACCTCGATTATATTTTATACAATATTATTTTAAACAATTTATCTTGATTTGAAAAGCATCTTTTCCAATCCTTATTAATATTGCACAAATCGTTCTTAATTCTGCATATCCTCAGCGCACCCGCGAATCCATACAATGAAATCAGAGCACGATCCCATTGAAGGAGGCGTCACCTTTGGTTGCCATGAGACAGCAAATCTTGTTTCTGAATTTGACTACGCCTGATTTAAAATCCCCCACGATCGCTTGGTCCCTGTACGACGGCGCAGCGCCTGAGGATGCACTGCCCATGAATACCGGCGACTCCAATGAACCGCCTTACAAATCCGTTCTTCACGCCATGAGAGATGGCTGGAATGTCATTCAAGTCCCTTCGCTGCCTCACTATCCCGCAGGCCAGGAGCATGACACCGGCCATCTGCCTTACGAATATGTACTTGAGAGGAAGGTGCCCGTACATGAGTAGCTTGAACATGACACCGGCAGAACCGAAGCATCTGCTCACGGCCGCGCAAATGGCTAAGTTCGTCACCGACGGATTTCTGCTGCTGGATGCCTTCATTCCCCAGCATCTGAACGAGTTGGTTTATAAGGAGCAAATCCAGCACAGCCAGGGCCATATGTTCTGGAAGGAATCCAAGCATATACGCAGCGTTTTCGAACTGCCCGAGGTACAGGGAATTATTCAAAGCTTGGTCGGACTAGAGCCTGTATATGACCACTCTTTTCAACACATCGTTCCTGCAAACTACCCGATCGCGCAGGATTGGCACGGCGATTCCATCATTGATGTCCGCCCGCATGCCTTCGATATCCAGTTGTTCTATTTCTCCCATGATGCTCCGCCGGAGATGGGACCGACACTAATTCTGCCCGGCTCCCATTTGCGCAAGATCAACACCTTCAGTCTCGCCCGGTACAAAAACATTACCGGTCAACGGCAGCTCGCAGGCAAAGCCGGTTCGCTCGCCATTCTCCATCACGGCATCTGGCACTGCGCGCAGCCGAACTATACGGACAAGACCCGTTACGTCTTCAAGCTTCGCCTGCGTCCGGGGCAAGAGCAGCGCGGTCTGTTCAATCTCGAAGGCTATCGCGATCCGGAAGTCTCTCGTATTATCCAGCAGGGGTATCAGCGCTGGCAGGGCAACGAAGACCGCCTCGATCATATGCAGCGGGCCAAATTGTGGCGTTATGTAACCGGCGACGACACTGTCGATGTGTCCTTCGAAGGTGCGCTGACTCGGATGGGCATCTAGCTCTCCATATTGAAAGAAGCCCTCAGTTTCGCTAATCGGCGGAATAGAGGGCTTTTTATCATCGGATGGCTTCTTGCGCGGCAAGGCTCTTCGTCCGTCTCCGATAACCGACAGGCTGTTCGCCGGTTAGCTCCCTGAATAATTTGCTGAACTGCGACGTAGTGGAGAACCCGCAATCCATCGCGATTGCGGCCAGCTTCTTGTCCGTATTGGCGAGCTCCAGCTTCGCTTGATTGACGCGCCGCTGGATCAAATATTGCACCGGCGAGAGCCCTGTATTGCGCTTGAACAAATGCCGGAAGTAATCATAGCTGTAGCCGGAGATTTGCGCCAATTGCGGCATGTTCAGCTTCTGGCTGTAATTCTCGTCGATGTACAGCCTGGCATGCAGCAGCTTCTCGCTGTCCGGCAGCGCAGATACTCTTTTGCCCGTGCGTTCCAATTCAATGACAACGAGCTGCGTGAGAACATCGAGTTTCACGCTGAACAGCGGCTTCTTCTCCAACATCTCATGCTTCATCTGCAGCAGCAGCGTCAACAGCGTCTGATTCGCATCGTCGATATAGATGCCGTTGGCAAGCGGAATCGGGTAATCATCATACGTAAATCCGATAAAAATGACTTCCGTCTCCGTATCATGCCGCTCATCATGCAGATGATCCGGTCTCGTTAACGTAATCGTATTGGCGCTGTACGGGTACCATTCGCCGTTCAAATTCATCATGCCGGTGCCGCTGACATAATAAACAAGCTCATAGCAATTATGCTTATGCAAGTCCACGTACGTGCCCTGCTTATGTGTGGCATAGAACAAAAAGTCGAATTGGCAATGCATGCTCGGCCCGCCTCTCCAAATAACCGTTTGATGCTACAAAAGAACCGTTTGATTATCGCTGTGACCCGCGTTTTCCGTTTACATTTATTGTATTCGAAGCTCATTATACATCCACTTAATAGTATTGAGAAGGAGTGCAGCGGACATGAGTGCATGGCGTGACGGACTTACTGAAGAAGAGGTGCGGCAGTATTGGGAGGATGGGTTTCTGGTGTTCGACGATGCGCTTAAGGCGGGAGAGGTCGAGCTTTACCGGACGATTTGTGCAAGTGATGCCGTTGTATCCCATCGCTCGCAATCGATGTACAAGCAAGAAACGGTTCATCTGCTCGGCTTAACGACGATGCATCCGGCGCTGCTGGATTTGGCAAGACATCCTGCCATCGTATCCAAAATCCTCCCGCTGCTCGGGCCGGACATTCAAATTCAGCATTCGAAGCTGGCTACGAAGCCGCCTGCCAAGGGGCTTGGCGAATTCCCGTGGCATCAGGATTTTGCTTTCTACCCGCATACGAACACGGATTTGCTGTCGGTCATGATTATGCTGGATGATGCGACGCCGGAGAACGGATGCATGCAAATGGTCAAAGGAAGCCACAAGCTCGGGCTGCTTGATCACTCGATGGATGGTTATTTTGTCGCCGGCTGCCAGGAGACGCAGTATTGGGAGAATGCAGCGGATCAGACCGTGCAGATCACGCCGAAGGCGGGAGGCATTAGCATTCACCATTGCCTGACGCTGCACGGCTCGCCTGTGAATCTGTCCGGCAGGGAGCGCAGAGGCATCGTCATTTCATACCGGGCCGATGATGCATACCAGCTTGCGGATAACTTGTTCAACGACACGGGCATTATGGTCTGCGGCGAGCGCAAAGAATTAGTACGGTGCGAGTCTGCGACCTATCGTTTGCCGAAGCGCCATCAGCCTCTCTCGAAGTCCGGGACCTATCGACCGTTCGGAACCGCTTGGAATCAGGTTGGCAGCGAAGTGAGCGATTATTCCTAGCAACAATAAGCCCTCCACTGTCGCCGACTCGGCGATCGTAGAGGGCTTTTCTGCTCCGTTAACGCTCTGTTACTGCTGTTACTGGTGCTGCTGCTGGGGCTGCTCGCGAATGACTTTACGGTAATCGCTTGGACTGACGCCTGTGTGCTGCTTGAACATTTTGGAGAATTGATATAACGTGCTGCCAATCCGCTCTGCCGCTTCGGAGACGGACATGTCCGTCGACTGCATCCACTGCTTCGCTTTCTCCATCCGTCGCTGGTTCAAATATTGAATCGGAGAGCAGCCGGTTACCGACTTAAACACGCGTATGAAGTAGTTCGGGTGAAAATGGACAAGCTCCGCCAGCTGATCCAGCCGCACATCATCGGCCAGATGATGCTCCAAATAGGCCAGCACCTGACTGACTTTATCCAGTGACCCGCCAGCCTCCGATTGCCGCAGGCGCGCTTCGTCTCCCTGCTCCAGAAACTCGCATAGCAGCTCCTGCAGAAGCAGTTTGGCCCGAAGCATCGAGGTGAGCCCCGTCTCCCGGTAGTGGCGCACAAGCTCGCCGAACCGCTCCGATGTCGCCTCTTGGTCCGGAACATCGACGCAGCTTGGCGTCTCCAGCAGCTGAAAGAGCTCCCGATCGCCTGCTTTTGCATGGAAGTGGCAAAAGAATTTACTGAACACCCGATCTTCCAGCGTACGTACCGACAGCATCGTTCCGGCAGGCAGAACGACTAGCTGGCCGCGCTTCGGGTACAGCTCCTCGTCGCCAATCCGAACATGTCCCCCATCCCCCAGAAAATAATAGAGTCGATTGAAATCCGATAACACATCCATATGGTACCAGCTTGAGGTGCAGGTAAAGAATGCCGCCTCCGATATATGCATGTGCAGGTTCGATATATAGCTGCCCAGCGCTTCTCTTTGCACGCTCAACAAACTCCGTTCATCAGTGTATTTAGCTCATTCTCTTAATCTACTACAATTTAGGAAAAATTGAATAGGAACCCTACCGGAGTAGTGCTAGAATTTTATACGATCCCGTTTGTATAAAAAAAGATTGCGAAGGAGAGACGCTATTTGTCATTAAAAAGACTGATCAAAACGACCTCAGTCAGCTTGTGCAGTACACTTCTCGCCACTCTACTCTTACAACAGGTCGCATCTGCACAATCGGTAACGCCCTCACCCAACACCTCCAACCTTTTCCACATTACCGGCCAGTTAGGAAATTTGCCAGCTACCCTCTCACCTAAGTCAACCAGCCCTAAGCCTGCTTTTATCTCACCTAATTTGCATACTGCCTCATCCGAAGTCACTCGTGTAATCGTTCAGCTTAGCAGTCAACCTACAGCCGCAGGCCAATACGCTGCAAAGTCAGGAATCAGCTCGCTGGCAGCCGAATCGTCGGAAAGCTCGCTTCGCGCTGAACAAACCGGCCTTATCAACACGGCGCTTAGCAAAGGCATTACTCTCAAAGTTAACTACCGCTTTAACACCGTATTGAACGGTCTCGAAGTATCCGTTCCTGCCAATCAAATTCCACAGCTGGCCAAGCTGCCGGGCGTGCTATCCATTTACGAGAATCGCACGTATACGAGCATTCCGGTTGTGGAGCCAGCTGCAACTGAAGAAGAAACGCCATACGATATCAACCCGATCCATCAAATCGGCGCTGATGCCGCTTGGGCGAAAGGCCTTTCCGGCAAAGGACTCAAAGTCGGCGTCATCGACACGGGTGTAGACTATTTGCATCCGGATTTAGCCGGAGCTTATAAAGGCGGTTATGACTCCGCCAACGGGGACGACGATCCTTATGAAGATTACGGTCCAGGGTTAGCAGTATCGGACCATGGGACTCATGTGTCCGGCACGATAGTCGGCAGAGCTGCCAATACAACCTCAAGTGTTGTGCAGAAGGGGATCGCGTACGAATCCGATCTGTATGTCTATAAAGTACTCTCCGCGGATGCCAGCGGTAATGCCTCCGGTTCAAGCGCAACCGTCATTGACGGTATCGAACGGGCTGTTAAGGACGGCATGGACGTCATCAACTTGTCTCTGGGGGCCGATGGCGACTTGGATCCGAACTCGCCGGATGCGATTGCCGTCAATAATGCCGTACTGGCCGGAACCGTTGTTGTTATTGCCAACGGCAACGCCGGTGATTATGGCTATTACACGATGGGAACGCCGGCAAGCTCGCAACTGGGCATCTCCGTCGGTGCTGCGGACAGCCCTGGAAGCCGTTTTGCTGCAGACGCTGTAAGCTCGTTAAGCAGCACTTCCTACGAGCTGCATGCCATGGGCTGGCGGACAGCCGAAGAAAATTTCGAAGAAACCCTTGGCGCGGCGCCGCTGGATGCGGTATATGTCGGCCTTGGTGCTGATGGAGATTATAATGGCAAGAATGTAGAAGGTAAAATAGTTGTGATTTCCCGAGGCACACTTGCATTCGTGGACAAAATCGCTATTGCCAAGAGTCACGGCGCCAAAGCAGCCGTTATTTTTAATGGCAATGCCAAGGCGGGTAAGCCTGCTGAAGCTGACCTCTCGGCATCTATTACTGATGGTGACGGCAATAGTCGCGATGGATTTATCGGAGAGCTTGGCTTCCTTGGAGACAGCTTCGATTTCATCCAAACCTACGATATGTCTGGAGCAGAGGGTCGCGCTTTTGCACAGGCTGTTCTCGATACTCCGGATACAGCGCTTACGCTGACATTCAGCGGATTTGAAAGTGCGATGGCAAGCGGTGACCACATGGTGTCTTTTAGCTCCAGAGGTCCGAACTCCGATGGTGTGTATGGGATAAAGCCGGATTTTGCCGCACCGGGCAATAGTATTATGTCTACATGGCCGGAATATGCCAAATATGATCCGGAAGCTTCCTATGAGGAAGCGTACAACCGCATCTCAGGGACAAGCATGGCAACGCCTCACGTCGCAGGACTTGCGCTGCTGTTGCTGCAAGAGCATCCGGATTGGAGTCCTTTCGACGTACGTGCTGCACTAGCTAACACGGCAGATACGCTCTACGATCAGGATGGCGTGCAGTATGATGTGTACACGCAAGGCGCAGGTCGTGTTAATGTCGCGCATGCGATTGAAACGCCTGCTTTGCTGCAGACGATTGACGAGCTGACGATCTATGACAAGAACCTTCAGCCGGTTCAAGTAACAAACTACGGTGATTCTGCTAGCTTTGGCTTGATGCAAGCAGGTGCCGCGGCCGCAACTGAACAGCTGCAGCTGAAGAACAGCTCGGATGAGGACGTGTCTTATCATGCTTCAATTAAGATGCACGAAGTGGACTCGTATCTCGATACGCCAGATCCAAGTGCTATTGATGTTCAGTTGACAGGATTAACGGACGGAGTGGTGAACGCGTCAGCTAATTCTTCGACGCCTTTTGCACTCACCCTTGCACCTCATGCGGATGCTGCCGAGGGGATTTATGAAGGCGAAGTGGTGCTTGAGAACGTTGAACACCCTGAATTTCCTGCCTTGCATCTTCCTTTTGTGGTACATGTGGGAGAGCAAAAACCTGATAACTGGTATGGTGTGCAAGATCTCGAGCTTTCTTCTAAGGTGATTTCACCTCCCTTTGAGGGCATTGACGGTGTGCCAGAGTCAATGAAGTTAAGCTTTGATTTACGAGCTCCAGATACTTATCAAGTGGATGTAAATGTCTATAATCTTGATGATCAATTTATTGGAATTTTGGGTAGGTACACCAATTCAGATGAAGAAGAGAACTTGTTTCCTATCGATCCGGATATCTATGAATTCACGCCGGCGCTGACCGCCACTTACAAGACTCTGGATGACAAGGGTGGCGATATCCTATTGGATGAGAACGGCAAGCCGATCACCGGCGAGCTTGCTGACGGCACTTACCGTTTGGAAGTATCAGCACTGGTGTTAGGCGAGGATGGACAGCCACTCCTGGATAAGGACGGTAACCATTATGCCTACACCTCTGTTACAACCTTTGCCGTTCACTCCTATGGAGCTCTCGTTCAAGCGGCTGCGGAGGATTTTGCAGCTACGATTTCGAACAAGACCGTCCTTGATCAAGCTGTACTGACGTTTCCGGTAAAAGAAGGTGTTACCTACCATGTTACGAAGAGCAGTGTGCCTTCGCTAATTGATGATGCAGGTGTTCTTAAAGCACAACCTAGCTCCACGACAACAGTAAATTTGACCGTCACGATTGCCTCTGAGATCATGCCAGATGTGAAGACCAGTAGAACGGTAACTGTTACTCTTGCGGGAATCGGCGGAGGAAGCAGTGGCGGAGGGTATTTTATTCCTAGCACCCCGACTATCCCAAATGATAGTCCAACGATCGCGAAACTGTTGGAGCAAGGACAACATGCCTCCTTCCTCAGTAGTTCCACTACTCAAACGGGATCATCCGTGAAAGTACTCGTTACGGATGATGAGCTGAAGAAAGCGTTAAATGAAGCTTCTCCTGCACCTGCGGCACTCGTCCTGAAAGTAAGTGTGGATGAGAAGCAGCAGGCAGTGCTGGAGCTGACACCTGCTCAATTGAAGCTGTTGGCTGGCGCAGCTGGCGGCAGCACGGTTATTTTGACAACAGGGGCATCGTCGATTGCACTTCCTACATCCCTGTTCGCGAATCTACCTGCTGATGCATCCATTCGTGTAACAATTGCAGCAGATGGAGCGGCTGCGGATACCTTCAAGAAGGAGTATCCCGGTGCTGTAATTGTAGGAACGCCGATCTCCTTCGAGGTGGATACTGTAACGGATAAAGGATCTACGCCACTCGCGGTGCCGATTACAACGTTGATTAAACGCAGCTTTACCGTGACTGGCAGCAGTGCTGTCGATCGACTTGGTGTATTATTCGAGGAGATTGGCAGCTACTTCCCTACTCCGGCCGCCTCTGAAACCCATTCAGATGGCACGGTTACGGTTGTAGTAAGCCGCCCTGGTCTATCCACTTATGCTGCAGCCTTCCGAAACACAGCATTCGCGGATATTAAGTACTCCTGGGCCCAATCGGCCATTCAAACCCTCGCGGATACGTTCCTGCTCAATGGCACAACGCCTACAACCTTCGCGCCGAAGCAGCAAGTGACGCGTGCCGAATTCGCCGTCATGCTCGCTCGCGCGCTTGGCCTGCAATCGTCTGACGCGAAGTCTGCTTTTGCCGATGTGCCTCAGGATGCGTGGTATGCCAATGGAGTAACCGCTGCCGTTGAGGCTGGATTGGTTAAAGGCGACAGTCAAGGACAGTACAAGCCGAATGCTCCAATAAGCAGACAGGATTTAACGGTCATTCTCGCTCGCGCGCTGAAGCTGCTTCAAGTACCCGCTCCAACGCTTCCTCCGCATACTGCGTATCACGATGAAGCCGATATCGCTGCGTATGCATCGGATAGTATTGAACTCGTGACGAACAGCGGTCTGATGAAGGGCATCGACCTGAATGGCGAAGCCCACTTCCAACCATCTGTAGCCGTCACTCGCGAAACCGCAGCAAGTGTCATTTACAACTTACTGCGTGAGGCAAAGCTGATTAACTAATAGTAAATTAGCCGTAACTACCTGCAGCGATGTTGAACTGCGCGGGAGTTACGGCTTTTTTATTGCGCTGACATCGTGCTGGCAACAATAAGAAAGGATTGTGCGTCAAAGGGATAGAGGTGAGAGTGATGAAGAATAGGTGGGTTTTGCTGGTCGTTTGCCTGCTGCTCGTTTCATTGTTTAGTATCGGCTGCTCAAGAGGAGGTTCATCGATGTCGGAAGCGAATTCGACTGAACCGCCGAATGCCTACATTATCGTCGATCAAGTGGAAATTCCGCTCATCAAAGGCTCCTACCAATGGAAAAATGCAATCGCAGACGCTCCGACTCCCGATATGCTGGTGCGGGATTCGAAGGTTTACATCGTTAATTCCGGATCAGCAGTAACGGTTTCTTTTCACAGCGGACCGGAGCCTACGGAAACCTGGGGCGGTCTTTGGGTTAATCAGAATTTCACGCCATTAACGAAACAAGACGGCAAGTTCCTCCTTCCCTCCGAACCCGGCCAATACATTTTCGTCGCGGGTGGAAAATGGACGGAAGGCGAGTGCAGCTACGCTACGATCCTCAAGGTCGTAGAGTGAGTCCAAGCAGCGGGGCGGCATCATTTGCTGCTTCTGTTTGTTTGATTATGTGTTGCTCCTAGTGCTACTCTTCCACCGTTTCCGCCACTTTCTCGCCGATGTGTTGCTCCTAGAGCTACTCTTCCACCAATTCTGCTTCTTTCTCGCCTATATGTTGCTCCTAGAGCTACTCTTCCACTGTTTCTGCCACTTTACCGCCGATGTGTTGCTCCTAAAGCTACTCTTCCACCGTTTCCGTCACTTTACCGCCAATGTGTTGCTCCTAGTGCTACTCTTTCACCAATTCTGCTTCTTTCTCGCCGATGTGTTGCTCCTAGTGCTACTCTTCCACTGTTTCTGCCACTTTACCGCCGATGTGTTGCTCCTAGCGCTACTCTTCCACCGTTTCCGTCACTTTACCGAAAATGTGTTGCTCCTAGTGCTACTCTTCCACTGTTTCAGTCACTTTACCGCCGATGTGTTGCTCCTAGTGCTACTCTTTCACCAATTCTGCCACTTTACCGCCGATGTGTTGCTCCTAGTGCTACTCTTCCACCAACTCTGCCACTTTACCGCCGATGTGTTGCTCCTAGTGCTACTCACTCCCACACTCAGCTACCTTTTCAACCTGTATTAGTATTGAGCGCCGGGTTTTCTAATTCTCAGCCACCAAACAGGAGGCTAACTGGAGGAATTGCATGCTGAGAAGCGGATTTTCCTACTCTCAGCTGCTTTTTCGTGTTGTTTTCGTGTTGAGAGTCGGTTTTTCCGACTTTCAGCTTCCGAACAGGGCGTTAGTTAGATAAATTGCATGCTGAGAAGCGGATTTCCCTACTCTCAGCTGCTTTTTCACGCTGTTTTTGAGCTGAGAGTCGGATTTTCCGACTCTCAGCTCCTGGCAGAAGCTAATTAAGCTGCAGGAGCGGAATAGCCGCAATCACAGACCGGAAACGGTTAGTTTGAATAACAAGTTGGCGGTTGGCATATGGCAGTTGGCAGTTGGCGGTATTATGGGGTGCGGGGTGCGGGGTTCACACGCCCAGCCAAAACAAACAAAAGAGCCCCAAGCCACCATGCACTTCCTCGCATGGTAACCCGGAGCTCCCTATTACTTCACAGAAGCAGCTTCGACCGCTTCCGCCAGCTTCTCTACCGCTCTGGCTGTGCCGCTCTTCTGCTCTTCCAGACCTTCGTACTCGACGCTCATCCAGCCGTCGTAGCCAACGCCCGCCAGCTTGCTGACGATCGAAGCGACGCCAACGTCGCCCTCGGTCGGCACGGTGCCAACGAACGGCTGGCCGCTAAGCGCGCGCAGCACGCCTTCCTTCTGATCTTCGCCCACGCGCGCGAAGTCCTTAGCATGCACGTGACGAATCAGCGGATGCAGCGCTTCGAACGCTTGCGCCGGCACATCGTCGACGAGCAAGAAATTGCCCATGTCGAAGGTGCTGCGCAGCGCCGGCGAACCAACCAAGGTGATGATATCCTGCACCTGCTCCGATTTCCCTGCGAAGATGCCGTGGTTCTCCAAGCAAAGCACAACGCCTTTGCTCTCTGCATAAGCAGCCCCTTTAGCCAGCCCTTCCACGATCCAGCCTTTAGCTTGCTCGTAGCTGATGCCTTCCTTGCGATCGCCCGCAAACACGCGAACGACCTCTGCGCCGAACTCGACGGCCATATCGACAGCCAAGATGATATCCTGCAGCTGTACCTCACGCTCTTCAGCCGTCGTTTTCACAAAATCATTGCAAGCTCCGAAACACGCCAGCTTAATGCCCGTACGAGCCAAAGCATCGTGAACCGCAGGCACGTCGCTCTCCTTATTCCAGAACACGCTGAGCAGCTCGACGCCTTGCGCGCCAACCGAAGCCGCGTAATCGATAAAGTCGGCGTTTTGCCAAGAACCGTCGTACAAATATTTATGGCAGCTCCATACACTAACCGCGATTTTCATCTTATATATCCTCCATTCAGCACCTTAGCGGTACTGTTTAATAAACTCGACCGCTCTGCGAATATCCAGCTCCGGCTTCGCGCCGACTTCGCGTTCGATGGTCAAATAGCCTGTATAACCAATGGACTGCAGGGCAGCAAAATAAGCGTCAAAATCGACAGCGCCTTCACCAAGCGGAAGCTCTTCGAAATCCAATCCGCCGGCAGCCATCTCCGCAATATGCTCGTGCGTCATTTTCTGATAACCAAGGAAGCCGTACACTTGGCGCGGATCGACAACACGCAGTCGTTTGCCATCCTTCACATGGGTATGCACGATATAATCCTTCAGCGTAATCACGCCTTGGACCGGATCATCGCCTGTCACCATGACCATATTCGCAGGGTCGAAGTTGACGGAAACGCCGTTCGTGCTAAGCGTATCCAGGAAGCTCTTCAGATGCGCAGCAGGTTCCGGGCCTGTCTCGATTGCGAAATATGCATTCAAACTCTTCGCATATTGGCCAAGCTCCTCGCAAGCCTGCTGCATCGCCGCATAGATCGCGCCGTTCTTATCATCCGGCACGATACCGATATGAGTCGTCACGATGTTGGTGCCGAGCTCGACAGCCAGATCGAGAATACGCTTGGACTGCTCGACTTTCTGCGGATTGGCTACAGCATCTTGGAAACCATGTCCGCCCAAATCGCCGCAAAGTGCGGAGATATCCAGCCCCAATCCGTCGATAAGCGAGCGCATCTCGCGTCTAGCGTTTGCATCCATATTGGCAGGATCCATCTCGCCGGATACCGCATAGATTTGCACGCCTTCCGCGCCAACTTCTTTTGCCTTCAACAATCCGTCGCGGACGCCAATACCGAAGCTGTCCACGATAACGCCTATTTTATTGGATAAATGAATCGTCATCGCTTCAATCAACCCTTCTGATTAAAAATGAATTTCGGTCCCTTTTGCCGCCGACTCATAGATCGCGCACAGCATGCGTGTCACTTCCACGCCATCTTGAACAGGGCTGAGTGTCTCTGTACGGCCGAGGCAGCTGTTGATGAAATGCCCGATTTCGCGTCCGAACGCATCGTTAAAATCAAATGTAGAGTGATCGACCTGCGGCGTCATATTCACGATCGTGTCGTGCTTCTCGCCCATAATAATAAGCGCCGGCTCCACTTCAGCTCCGCCTTGCTCGCCGAATAGCTTCACAGACAGTTCATCCTTCTGCGCATGCAGCGTGAAGCTGACATCGACCATCAAGGAAGCGCCGTTCTCGAAGCGGATAACGGCATTCGCCAGATCTTCCACATCGTTCTTCTCTGCATCGTAATCCGCGGCTTTATAGAAGCCCAGATTCTTAATATGCGAACGGTTGCCGAGCTTGCGGTACGTATTGCCGCTGACCGACTTCACCTTCGGTTTGCCCATGAGGTACCAGCAAATATCGATAATATGAACGCCAAGATCGATCAGCGGACCGCCGCCGGAGCGCTCGATATCGGAGAACCAGCCGCCCGGATTGCCGAGTCTGCGCAGGCAGGTTGCTTTGGCATAATAAATTTCGCCAAGATCGCCGGCATCGATAAAACGTTTCAGAACCTCAATGCTCGAAGCATAACGACGCACAAAACCGACCTGCAGCAATTTGCCCGTTGCTTCAACTGCCGCTTGTACCCGTTCCGCTTCTGCGACTGTTTTGCAAAGCGGCTTCTCGCACAATACATGTTTGCCCGCTTCCAACGCAGCAATCGTAATTTCAGCATGGGTGTTATTCCAAGTACAGATGCTTACGGCATCGATGCCGGGATCGGCAAGCAGCTCGCGATAATCGGTATAAATCTTAGAAGCGCCATACTTGTCCGCCGCTGCTTGAGCGCGCTCTTCATTCTTATCGCAAATCGCCACAAGGACAGCATCCTTATTAGCCGCGTAAGCTCCCAGATGCGCACCCGAAATCGAACCTGCACCAATTACACCTATATTGAGTTTCTTTTCAGCTGTTGTCATGATTTGATCAACCTTTCCCTTCTGTAATCGTTTTCGTTATAATGAGTTTACCTTGTTATGAAGGATGGGAGAATGCACACCATGCCAACCTACATGGACAATATGATCAGTCCGTTACCAATGCGCCTGTTCGACTGCATGGTTGATGTGAAGAAGCTGCGCGTGAAATCGCTGATGATTACGAATGCCGGCCATTTGCCCGGACGCACGTCCAGACGGGAAAACGCCGAATTCGATCGTTGGTCATTCGTATATATCGGAGCAGGACGAGGTTACTACCAAACCGATTCAGAAGAACGGCAAATCGTCGAAGCCGGATCGCTCTTCTGCTTGTACCCCGGCGCGGTGTTTCAATACGGTCCGGAGACGGACGGCTACTGGGACGAGTATTATTTTGCACTCGAAGGCGAGCGCATTGAAGAATGGCTTGCGAACTGGTACGAGCACCCGGAGCTCGTGAAATTCGTCGGAACCGACGAGAGCTTCCTGAGCAAAATCGAGCTCATCTTCCAGCTCATGGACAGCGCCGTTCCCGCCAATCAAGATCGGGCCGCGCTCGCGCTGGAATCGCTGCTCTTCGACATGTCGCTGCGCTTCAATCAGACGCAGACAAGCAGCCGCGCCTTATTCGTGCATAACCTGCTGGACGACTTGGCCGGCACGGTCTATCAGCCGCTCGACAGCACGGCGCTCGCGGCAAGACATCATATCTCGATTCCGACTTTACGACGAATCGTGCATGACTATACGGGCTATCCGCTTGGCGAATTTGTTCACCGGCTCAAAGTAGCCGAAGCCAAGAAGCTGCTCCTCAACACCGACAAAACCGTCATGGAAATCGCGTCGCTCCTGGGCTATTCGGACATGTTCTACTTTTCTCGCCTGTTCAAGAAGCTGACGGATACGGCACCGACGACCTATCGTTCCCGAATGGGGTAACCTACTGACGAACAAACGAAAACCCGCCCTTTCTCCGAAAGGGGCGGGTTTTATTTAAGCATCCTATCGTTAGTCGCGCTCTTCCAAATTACGTTCCAGATAACTCTCCAGCGTATTGGAAATTTCAAACACGGTATGCGCAAGATCGTAATTCTCGAAAGCGTGCTCGCACCGCGGCTGGTAGAGAATTGCTGTTTCATATTGATCCAGATTGGATTTGATAATGTCGGGGTCTATTCCTTCTTGCGCTTGCCTCTCCTGAACGGTTCGCCGATCTGCATAAATGAACAGCCGCACTACCCGCTCACCATACATATCCTTCAGCGCATGGGCACCTTCGTGATTCAAGATCAAATAGATGCTGCCGCCCTTCTTCAGGCTGTACGCAATGTCTTTGCCCCGTAAACCGTAGCGGTTCCCATTGACGGTAACGCTTTCAATAAAATCGCCGTCGGCATCGAATTGATCATACAGTTCAGGGGTGATGAAGTGATAATCCTGACCGTTCACTTCTCCCGAACGTGGTCTGCGTGTCGCATACGAGATTACCTTGGTAATACCGAGTGTTGTGCCTACACTGTCGGCAACTGTCTTGCGTCCGGAGCCGTCCGGTCCCGTAAATACGAAAATCAGCTCACGATCCTTCTGTTCACTCATCGTCACAGCCTCCTGAACTCTTGGATTGGTCTTATCCGTTCGGGGTGTAGCAGGGCGAATACTTCAGGCTTGGAATCTGTTATTTCATTATAGCTTAAACCAGTAAAATCCAGCAATCGTCGACTTCACAAACCGATTGACTTTTTCCGGCGGATGGGATACATTTTACAAAATAAACAAAATAAGTTCTCTTACGTTGGAAGCACCCGTAAGCAAAGGCGATCATGCCTTTCTTGCGGGTGTTTTTGCGTTTACAAGGGGAACCCGTCCAAGGAGGAGCTTATCGCTATGTTACATTCTATGATGAGAAAGCCGATTTCAGCCGTACTACTTGCTCTGCTCGCACTATTGCTCTCCATGCCAGCCAGCGTCTCCGCATCATCCGTGAAACTGACCGAATCTGCCCAGAGCAAGCTATCGAAGCAAATAACCGAAGCCGGCAGTTATGCCATGAGGCAGAATCTCACTGCTCAATTGCTGAGCTTAACGACTCTTCAGCAGAGGGAGGATTCGCTGGATACGGCGATCGCTTCCCTTCACTACTACAACGGCAATGCAATGACCGCTATCCGCGCGCGCATCAGCCAGATTGATGCCGCGAAGATCAGCAAGCTTACGCAGGACGTAGCTCAGACCAAAGAACGCTATAAACCGCTGTTTGCTATGTACACCTCGCTGAATACCCAAATTAAAGATGCCAAATTCCTCAAGCTGAAGCAGTTGGCTGCCTTACTCCAGATTCAAGCGGATCTGCTCAAGCCCTCCACCCAGCTTGCCCGTACGGAAATTCGCGTCAAAGAAGAGATGCTTAAGTCCGCAAAGGCTTCCACAGCCGCTACCATCAAGCATTTGCGCGCCAAGCTCGCCGAAACGGATCCTTTGCGCAGCCAGATTACATCGGTACAATCGGTCATTGCCGGCACGAAGAAGAACATCTCACCGGTCGTCAAAACCTTAAATGAAACGATAAAAGCAAACTCCCATGAAGGTACGCTCCAATCGCTGACCACGCTCGTATCCATTTCACGCACGATTGTGGAGCAGAAACAGCGAGTCGGCGCTTTCGAAACGCGTATTTCCGAAATCATCCGAGCAACCAATGCCGAAATTCCGACCAAATAACGGTTTCGGCCCTGACATGTGCGGCATTGGAACGGAATAGCATTGTAAGAGGTGAGTTCCGGCTTCTGCTTTCTTAAAGTTGAACTTGAGGAGGGTAAACAATGCAAATTCATGTCGTGCAGGCGGGGCAGACGCTTTACCGACTGTCACAGGCGTATGGGATACCCGTTTCGGATATTACTTCCGCTAATGAGATTTCGCCTAACGATACATTGGTTATCGGACAGGCACTGGTCATTCCGATTGTCGGACAATATTACTGGGTGCTTCCCGGGGATACACTAACGACTATCGCCGGCAAATTCGGCACTACGGCGGCCAAGCTCGCTTCCATTAACGACATCGGGATCAACAGTACGCTGCAGGTCGGCCATCGCCTCTATATTCCACCAATTCCGAGACGCAACGCTGTAATCAACGCTTATATTGATACGCGAGGGACGACGGTCTCCCCCGCGTTGACGGAGGCAGCACGTAATGCAGCCCCGCATCTGACCTATCTGGCACCATCCAGCTTCCGCATCCAGCGCGACGCTACACTTGCCTTGCCTCCGCTCGGCGATCTCGAATCCATCGCGCGGCGTAACCGCACAGCGATGATGATGACGATCACCAATTTGGAAGGCGATCAGTTCAGCGCGGAGCTCGGCCAGCTCATTCTGAACGATGCGGCACTGCAGAATAAGCTGATTGCCAACATTCTTGAAACAGCGAAACGTCTGAATTATAAGGACATCCACTTCGACCTGGAGCATCTCCGTCCGGAAGACAAGGAAGCCTACAATCAGTTTCTGCGCAAAGCTGTCGTACCGATCCACAAGGCCGGACTCACCATGTCCACGGCGCTCGCTCCCAAAACAAGCGCATCCCAACAAGGCGCTTGGTATTCCGCCCATGATTATAAAGCTCACGGGGAGATCGCTGACTTCATCATTATCATGACCTATGAGTGGGGCTACAGCGGCGGGCCGCCTATGCCCGTCTCTCCGATCGGCCCGGTTCGAACGGTGCTGGAATACGCCCTCACGGAAATCCCGGCGAACAAAATCGTCATGGGACAGAACTTGTACGGCTATGATTGGACACTGCCCTATGTGGCCGGCGGCGCCTATGCCAGAGCCCTCAGTCCGCAAGCGGCCATTGCCCTCGCGAGACAATTCAACGCTCAAATCTTATACGACTATACCGCTCAAGCGCCGCACTTCACTTATTGGGACGCGAATGGCAAAGAGCATAAGGTATGGTTTGAGGATGCCCGATCTATTCAAGCGAAATTCAATCTGCTTAAACAACTTAATTTGCGCGGCATTAGTTATTGGAAGCTCGGTCTTAGCTTCCCGCAGAACTGGTTGTTAATCGAAGATAATTTTAATGTCGTTAAACTGCTGCCTTAGCATCGCTGCGGTGGCGACCTAGTGGTGATTATGAGCACTCTGATTACAGCTTCGGCATTACACCGAGCTGGATACGGAGTGCTTATTTGTCGTTCCCGGCCGCCTAAGGTCGGAGGCGGCCCCCGACTTAAGGCCAGCATCAAGAACAGCCGCCAGACCGTTTCGAGGAAGGCCGTCCTATTTTAAACTAAGGATATGAGTTGAACGTTAACCCCTTAAGCCAGCAAATACCTTCACAATAGACGGCAATCCATTATCCACGACAACTACACAAACCTAAAGGAGATGTTTCACATGAAGAAGCTTTACCGCTCCACTTTGAACCGCAAATTGACCGGTCTATCCGGCGGTATTGGCGATTGGCTCGGCGTTGACCCGACCATCATCCGACTTGTTCTGATCGTATCCGGCGTATTTAGCCTCGGTACTACGCTGCTTGTCTACATTATCGCAAGCTTGCTTGTACCGAAAGCGCCATTCGAGGTCTTGTCCCCGGACAGCCACTTTCGCTTCCACGTTTAATTAATAAACGAACTGCACACCGTCATTAAGCCAGTTAGTCATTACAAAAACCAAAACTAGGAGATGTTCAACAATGGGATTGTTAAACCGCATTTTCAACCTTACACAAGCAGCTGCTAACGAATTGCTCGATAAGCTGGAAGATCCGGCAATGATGCTTAACCAATACGTACGCGGCATGCAAGAGGAGATCGCGACTGCACAGCAGGAGCTGTTCAAGCAAGAAGCGATGGTAAAAGGACTGCAACAGCAAGCTAATGAAGCTGCTGTCATGGCAGAACACAGCGAAGCTAAGGCACTCGACGCCATGAGAGCCGGCAATGAAGCAACGGCGCGCGAGGCATTGACCGCGAAGCTGCATTATACCGAGAAGGTGCAAGAATATACGCAGTGGATCGAGAAAGCGAAGCTTACGATCGCTGAATTGACACAGCGGCTAGAGAAAGCCCGCGCAGAACTGCCGCTGCTGCTCAAGAAACGTGAAGAGCTGCTGGCACGCATTCAGCAAACAGCAGCGAAGTCCCGCTCCGGCATGCCGAGCTTCAGCGTCGGCCGATCCAGCCTCGAAGGCGGATCCGCTTCCCGCGGCTTCCAGCGGATCGAAGAGAAAATCGCGCAATGGGAAGCCCAAGTGGCCATGTCCCGCCAACCATACGGCGCAGGTTATGGCGATTCATACGGCGCGCCTACAACAACGGCTGGTACAGCCGCTGGCGCACCGGCTAAAGATGCATTGATCAATGAGCAAATGGAACAGCTGCGCAGAAAGCTGCCAACGGAATAAGCGGCACTATAAATAAAAAGAACCTGATTTCGGCGCAAGCCGTCGTCAGGTTCTTTTCTTATCTACCAGCCGTATTTAGATGGACCCCACTCTTTGCGCACGAGATCCTGCTTCACATAGAGCAGGCTGCGGTTCGGCACATCTTCCTCCAGGATAACGCCGGAGCCAACGACACTGTAGACCCCAACCTTCACGCCGGGCATCAGAATCGCATTAACGCCGGTGCGGACGAAGTCGCCTAAATAAATCGCATTGCTGTGCTCGCGAGGTGTTTCCCTTCGTCCTTTGATACGATGCGAGGTGCTCCCATCGTCAAAACGCAGCGTGCCGCAAACGGTTGCTGCACCAAGATCGGTAGAGGTGCCAATGACACCGTAAAATTCCATGTAATGATACAAGTACACCGTATCGAAGATTACGCCGTCGAGCTCTGCGCAATGATTTACCACGCAGTGACTCCCCACAGTCGTGCCCTCGGAAAGAAAACAATAATTGCCGATGTACGTATCATTGCCGATCATATGGCTGCCCTTCAGTATCGCGCCATTCTCGATTGTCGTATGATCGCCAACAATTACGCTGCCTTCGATAATGACATTACGACCGATTTTGCTGCCTACACCAAGCTTCACGAATCCTTCTATAGAAGCACTTGGATCAATCGAGGCGCCTTCAGCCAACACATGGCCGGTCAGCTTCGCGCACTCTCGGCGAGCCACGATTTCATTGGCAAGCAGAATATGCCAAGGCTTGTCCAGATCAACAAATTCACCGATTGTCTCCACTGCACGGACCGCATAACCGTCATTCATGCAATCCAGCAACGACATTTCCAAATGTCCCTCAAGCGGTGGCATCATGCCGACCTGTACGCTTGTAAACAAACCGGAGTTGGTGCTTGCATAAGCCCAGAAATCCTTGCTGAATGCAAATGCACAGAAGCGGTGGCTATAGTCATCGCGCGGATGTCCCATAATATGCTCGACGTTGCCGTCCTCCAGCCTGCAGCATATCCAGTCTGAGGAAGGCTCTTGACCCAGCGGATGTACCAGCGCAGCGGCAGCTTCGGTTCCGGATCGCTGCTCGAACGAAGCGGCGAGCCGTTCCAGATCCGCCTGATCCACCAGCGTGTCACCATACAAGACGAGTATATCTTCATCCGCGCAAGCGCTGCGGGCAGCGCATAATGAGGTGGCCGTTCCTTGCGCCTTCTCGTCCGTAACGACGATAATGTCCATTCCCTGCTTCGAGGAGACGCTTGGACCGTGCTCCCGGAAGTAATTGCGTATCTGGCCGTGCAGTTTGCCCCCAACGATGATGACTTTACTATATCCGAGCGCCTTGAGTGACTCCACTTGATGCGCGATGAGCGGTTTCGTTGCAACCGGAATCATCGCCTTTGGCCGAATTTCGGCGAAGGGCCACATTTTCGTACCCGCTCCGGCCGCCAGAATTATCGCTGTTCTCATGCTGGCTTCTGTTCCCTTCACTCTTATAGATTGTCGATCCAGCGATCTCTCACGGCAATCGCCGCTCCGACGAGCGTGCTCTTCTCCTCATAGTTGGAGAACGTCAGTTTCAGACTATCGTATATGTCCTTATGCAGCCTATCTTTAAGCCGCTCCGATATTAATGCCATGAACGGTTCTCCGAACACATTGTACTGCCCTGCGATAATAATCATATGCGGGTCGAACAACCATGCGATATTGTTGAATGCCGTTGCCAGGCAGTCTGCCACACGGATCAATTCCTCGGCAACAATGGGATCTCCGTCTTGGAAACGTTCTACATAGCTTTTCTGCTGGGATATACCTGCAAGCGCATCCTTCTCTGTAATACGTCGAACGAACTCATTCCACGAAATCATTTGCTCCAGGTTTTGCCCGCTTCCATGCGCAATGACGATCTGTCCGATTTCACCGGCAAGGTGGTTTGCCCCTTCCGAGATTTCGTTCCAAGCCGCGCTTGCCCCGCCGACACCCTCGCCCAAATAAATAAAGAAAATCGATTTAGAGGCCGATTCCGGCACCCGCTGCAGCTCGGCCATCGCAGCCAGCTTCACATCGTGGTCGATAATAATCGGAAACTCCGGCAGATATCTCGAGAGCACCTGATGCAGGTTCACTTCGCCAAATGCCGGTATGAGACAGTTCACAACCATATCCTTCTCTTGATTGTACGGCCCGGGAGTGGAGACACCGATTCCAATCAGCTCATTCTCCGTCTGCAGCTGCTCAATCGTGCTAAGAATGTCTTTACAAAACTGCTCGATATTTTGAATATACGTCAGCTCGTTTTGATACGTGTACGAATAAGAACTTAATGTAACGAGCGATAAATCTTTAATGACATAATGAAAATGAATCGATGTAAAGTCGATGATGAGCATCTGCTTCTGATTGGGCGAGAATCTAAGCAGGTTCGGTTTCCTGCCCACCGTGCTTTTCTCATCCTTCGTTTCATCGGTGATCCCGACATTCACGAAATCCTCCACAATCGAGGAAACCGTCGCGGCGCTTAGGTTTGTCTTGCGCGCAAGCTCCAGACGAGTTGTAATATCGCTATGAATGAGTTCCTCAAATACAAGCTTACGGTTCTGAATTTTGACCGAGTTAATATTAACCAACTGCTTCTTCAATAGGACCACACTCTCAATCGGTTAAATAATCAATGTTTACATTCCAATATCCTATATTCTACCACTACATGCTACTTGAGTGAACCTTCCGTTAACCCGCTTACGATGTGGCGATGGAACAGCACATACACCACGATCATTGGAATGGTCACAATCGAGAGGGCCGAGAACAGTAAATGATAGTTTGTCATATAACGGGATGAGAACGCAAGCAATCCGGTCGGGATCGTTTTTAGTTTCTCGTTCTGAATATATAAGAGCGCCAGCAGAAACTCGTTCCAAGAATTAAGCGCCGAGAAAATCGCCACGCTCGACAATCCCGGCATCATAAGCGGCAGCATGACACGCGAGAAAATCGTAAAGTCGGTAGCGCCGTCCATACGGGAGGACTCCAGCAATTCCTTCGGCAGCGAATCGTTATGGGCCTTAAGCAGGAACACGGCAAGCGGCAAGCCCATTGCAACATAAGGAATAATAAGGGCAAGACGCGTGTCCTTCAGATTCAAATATTCGAAAATATAGTTTTGCGCAATGAAGTACGACTGCAGCGGCATGAACAGCCCGAGCACGAACATCGCCAGCAGCAGCCTGCTGCCCCTAAACTCCAGCTTGCTGAATGCGAAGGCAGCCAGTGCGGCGAAAATGAGAATGACGACGACCGTAATCGAAGTCGTAATCACGCTGTTCAGCGCGTAAATGCTCATTTTGCCGACCTTCCATGCCTGCACCCAGTTATTCAGATCAATCTTCTTCGGAAATGAGAACGGGGAGGAGAAGATCTGCCTGTTGGACTTGAAGGACGAAATGATCATCCAGTACATCGGATAGAAGAACAGCACCGATAATACAGTCATGGCGATATAATAGCCGGTCGCGAATACTTTATTTACAACGCTTGGTTTGCTCTTATATATAGTTGCACTCATGGAACAATCTCCTTTTTACGCCTAATATTCCAGCTTGCCTGCATCCTTTGGCTTCAACTTATTGAACAGAATTCCGATCAGCGTAATGACGATGGTCATCAGGACAGCCAGTGCGGAGCCATAACCGACATCGCCGTTCTTGAATACTACTTTTACCAAGTAAGTCGTAACGATTTCGGTTTTATTGTTCGGTCCGCCGTTCGTCATCACGTAGAACAAGTCAAACGCCTGGAAGCCGCCCAAGATACAGAGCAGGAGGCCCACTTCCACCAGATCCATTATCATCGGAATCTTGATGCGGAAGAAAACTTGCCATTCATTAGCGCCATCCAAATGTGCCGCCTCATAGACTTCCTTCGGAATGCGCTGGATCCCGGCATAGAAGATCGTCATGTAGAACCCTGCGGACACCCAGCCGGATACGACGGAAACGGCAATCATCGCCGTCTGCTTCTCTCCGAGCCATACATGCTGCCAGCTATCCAAACCTATCGAATGAAGCAGCGAGTTGACCAATCCGAAATCCGCATTATAGACGAAAGCCCACAGATACGACACGATGACCATGGGCAGCATCATCGGCGTGAAGAAAGCAACCCGGAACAGTCCGGTTCCGCGGAAATTCATCGTAATCAGTCCGGCAAGAGCAAGTCCGACCACGATCTCAAGCAGGATAGTCAGTAGAATGTACTCAAAGATGTGCACGTAAGACATTACATAGATATGATCTTGAAAAGCACGGACGTAGTTGTCGAAACCGGTGAAGGTCATGCTGCCATAACCTTTCCACTTAAAGAAGCTGAATGAGAACGTCAGAACAATCGGGATGAGCACCGCAAAGGCGAACATCAGTACAGCGGGAGCGATAAACAGATACGGAGCGATACGCCATTTCTTATTCAAATTCCGCAACCTCATTTCGAGTTTCGTTTGATTAAAGGGATGCATCGTTTCTCGCTTAGGCGCGATTCCCGAGTGCATCCCACATTTTGGCGAAGAGTTATTCAGCTTACTTTTTATCCGTCTTTAAATGTGCAATTTTTTTGTCTACCTCTGCGAGTGCCGCTTCCGGCGTGTTGTCGCCGCCCAATACTTGAGAGGTTGCGGAATTGAGCGCATCGGCGATCTCCAGGTTATAGCCCGTATCCGGCGGCGATACCAGCGAGGTCGCGTTCTTCAGCAAGTCGTTCAGCTTCACTGTTAGCGCGTCGGTCTTCGAAGGATCTACGGAGCCCTTCGCCATCGGCGTCACCCCGTTCTCAAGCAGCTTCGCGGAAGCTTCCGGAGAAACGTAGAGCTTCATGAAATCAATCGCAGCTTGCAGATGCTCGGTCTTCTTATTAATCATGTAGCCTGTTGCTACGCCGAGTACGCTGGATTGGTCTCCGGCACCGCCCGGCATGGAAGGAAGGTTAAAGAAGTCATAGTCGAAATCCGGCGCTTCTTCCAGCGCGGTCGATACGAACCAGCTCCCGATCGGATGCATCGCGGCTTGTCCGTTCATGAATAGCGTATCCGCTTCATTATCGGCAATCGCATTGGCGCTTTTATTCACGAGCTCGCCGTCGCGAAGCTCCTTAATGTAGTTCAGTGCCTTCACAAACTCAGGAGAATTGAACGGCTTGTTCAGCGTCATGGCATCGGCATAGGCTTGCTCGCCTACTACGCGCGAAATGATGTGCGCCATCCAGTTGCCGCCCGCCCACAGATCCTTGTTGCCTACGGCAATCGGCGTAATGTCGGCTGCTTGAATTTTCTTGGATACCTCGATGAACTCGTCCCACGTTTTAGGCGGCGTCAGCTTCAAGCTGCTGAAGATATCCTTGTTGTACCAAATGATGTTCGTCACGTCTGCATTACTCGGAATCATATACACCTTGTCATCGATCGTCATGCCGTTATAATCCGATGGCACGAAACGATCCTTCAGGCCATCCTGCTGGACGGCTTCCGTCAAATCCGCCGCGTAGCCTTCGTCATTGCGCATCTTGAGGCGCTGACCTGCCCATTCAAAATAAATATCCGGCGCATTATCGCTGTTCAGCAGGTTCGGCAGTCCAATCGTTTGATACATATCATCGTCTTGGAAGTTCAGGTCAACCGTGATATTCGGATGCGCCGCCTCATACTGGTCTTTAAGCTCGTTCCAGACTGCGATCAGCTTCTCGCCCGGAGAACCCATGGCAATGCGAAGGGTGAATTCTTCTGTGCCGGCAGCATTAGCGGCTTCATTGCCGCTCGTTCCTTTATCGTTTGCATTCCCACAGCCTGCCGCACCGGACAGAACAAGCATTGCCGCACTTAACGTCATCATCATTTTTTTCATCTTTGACACACCCCCGTATAATAGTTACCCCTTGATTTCTTCAAAAACTTTATCTGCGAACATATCGATAATATCGCCGAATACATAGGTTGGGTCCGACTTGAAAGCTTTGTACTGAAGATCGAATGAAACCCCATCTTCCGATTTGGAACGGTTCAAGCAATGCCAGGCGGTTTGCAGCAGCTGACAGCCTTTCTCGTACTTCGCAAGCCAGCGGCTCATCTCCGTATAGACAGCTCTATTGTCTATACCGCGCTGCAGATGCGCTGCCGCCGCTTCCATCTCGGAGAAAACGGCTCCAAGCTTCTCTAGCGCTTCTTCCCGGTTACCGAAGTCGAAGGTGAACAGAAACTGTTCGATCGCTTCATTAAGCTTCGGCGCGTTGCGCAGATACAAGCAGGAGTAAAGCACGTTATCGGCAAAAGCGAGAAACGGCTTATAATCCCTCTCGCCGACGATGCGCAGCACCGCCCGCTTCCAGCTGCTCTCCGGTTCATAGCCAATCGGGTTCCAGAGGTAATCCGCGACGGTGGCAATTGCGAATTTCGAGCTTTCCGCATACTCCATGCAATTCGCGATCACGCCTCTGGTAAAGCGGTACAAATGCGGGTCGCGTTCACGATAAGGCCCGATATGCATTTCATTTTTCATTTCCACGTCGTTCACGGGATAGTTGTCCCAATATAGCGGTTTATGGTGCGTGCTCTGCACGAAAGCTGCTGCCTCAAGCAGCGTAATTTCACGCGAGCAGATGTACCGTCCCGTCCAGAACATATCGATGCCCGGGTCCAGGTTCTGACCCAGCTTAGACACGTAGTACTCATTGCCCTTGCCATGGTATTGTGTTGGGCAAACGACCAGCTGAATGGCGGGATCATATGCTTTGAGCTCTGCATATACCTGCTGCGTCACTTGAATATGTGCGGCTACGAGATCCTCATAGACGTTGCGATCCTCAGCATGCTGCAATTCACCCGGAATATCATCGAACAGCAAACCGAATTTCCGCACGCCCAGACCGTGGATCTGTTTGAGCTTGGCAATCAATGCGGCCCGATCTTCACCGCTTGAGTAGCGCATCGACAAGCCGGGTCCGATACAATAATAGAAATCGAGATAAAGTCGATTTGCCTCTTCGAACAGCAGCTTCAATCGCGCATAAGAGGCAGCGTCATATTCATCGCGCCATTTGGCTCGGTGATAGCTATCGTCCTTTGGGCCATAGAAGTAGGTGTTCATCCCTGAAGCAGAAATAAATCGCAGCATCGCTTGCTGCTCCTCTGCCTCCCACGGTTTTCCGTAGAAACCTTCAATAATGCCGCGCATTGCAAAGCATGGATAATCGTAGATGATGCCTTCGGACAAAAGCTGCTCTTGCACAAGCCTTCTCAGCTTGTTGAGCGCGAACCATAGAGAGCGTTCTCCCGAGTGAGTGATCTCGACGTAGTGGCCGCCACTGTCCTCGGGACGAATGTCTAATTGAAAGATTTCATCGGAGAGCATCCCTGTCTCTCGGATATAGGTGTAACGTTCGCTTTGCGTGGCAATCGTCGCGATGCGAATCTCGCCAGCTGCAGCCGGCTTACTGGTAACCCGGTATTCACTGTCGTTTATCCCGCACCACTTCTGAATGACGCTGCTGGAAACACTTCCCACAGCCGCTTCTTGCACCGTCAAACACACTGTCGGCAGACTCAGCTTCATAGCGCTCGAATCACCCCTCTGTACTTGTGCACCAGGCTTTGGTTGATGCTGTCTCCGCCATCCGCGTTGCTGCTCGCAAACACCTCCGGCATCGAACCGCCTTTTACCATAAGCTCAACCGTCTCAGCCACGATGGCATTGACGATTGCAGCGCCGATTGCCGTCGAGGTTGGCGCAACCCTGCGCGGGAAGCCGTCGACTGCAATGCTTGCATCCCCGATTATGCCGTGATTATCAATGACGGTATCGCATACTTGGTAAAGCAGCTTACCGCTGCTGTGTCTGGACGTTGCAGAAGCGGAGTGCTTCAGACTTGTCAATGCAACAACGTGCAGTCCCCGTTCGCGGGCAATCAGAGCCATCTCGATATTAACCGCATTGCGTCCCGAATTCGATGCGATGATAAGTACGTCTCCTTCGCATGTCTGCTGCTGATCAAATACGATTCGCGCCAGCCCCGGCAGCCGCTCGAGCTCCGTGCTTTGCAGCGCATTGGCATGCAGCATGAGTCCTTCCAGGAAGATCGGGTTCACATTGGCCAAGCCCCCGGCGCGATAAAACAGCTCCTCCGCGATCATATGCGAATGTCCCGTGCCGAAGAGATGCAGCCGCCCCCCATTCATAAGGGCATGAGCGATCTTGCCGGCCGCCTCACGAATCGCATGGATTTCTCGGTCCATGACCGTAGCAAGGAGCTCTTCCAGCTGTGCAAAGTATCGTAATGCTGCCGTCACCGTAATTCCCCTCTCCCTGATTTATGCCGATGCGGTTGAACGCCGCGGATAAGTCGTACTTAATTGTTGTAAAATATCTTCCGTGAGCGAAGTTCCCGTACGCTGAAAGCAGCAAATGATTGCTCCAATCTCCGGAGGGAAGCCCAGTAAATCCACCTTCACATGGTTATGCTTCAACTCGATTTTGCCTTTAAGCTGTTCATATATATAGCGGTTGTGTTGAAAAACGCCACCGTACACGCCGATCTTGACACCCTCGAAGTTACCCAGCTTTTTAACCAACATTTCCGCGTGCTTCTCTAAGTCACAAACGGCTTGATCGATCACTTGCATCGCAACCTTATCGCCTTGCTCCGCGCATTTGGCCACTTCCGTAGCAAATCCTGCTACCAGATGGCGTTCCATGCGGGGATTGTAATACACCTCGATTAATTCACGCATATGGGAGATAGCAAAGTAATCCAATACCTGTTGAGATAAGTATGTTTCCTCACCGAACTGCTCATACCCGGCAATTGCGGCTTTGATGCCATTCATGGCGATGTCATGCGCGCTACCCTGATCACCCAGCAAATATCCCCAGCCGCCGACAACACTTAGCTCGCCATTCTGCTGCATCGCAATGGCCATGGAACCGGTACCGCTGATAATAAGTCCTCCCGGGCTTCCAAGCGTGCCAGCCATCAGCGCGATGTAAGAATCGCTGTGCATGTAAATCGATTTGGCTTGAATAATCGGTGATGCGAATGCTAACGTCGCTTCCTCGCTTGCTTCTTGATCGAGCGCGGACATGCCGATAAAAGCAGCATCGTATTCCGCAAATCCATACTCGACTTGCAATTCCTTCATGATCGCCGCGCAGTTCGCACGGGCTTGATCCATGCCTACAGAATAATAATTAATGGAATGGCCGACAGCGCCGGCCAGAATATGCCCCGACTCATCGGAAACGATTGCCGTCGTACGCGTTCCGCCACCATCAATACCCAGAAACCGCTTTCGATTCTCCATCCTATTTCTCTCCTGCCATAGCCATGGAGAAGGGGATCATGTGGATCCCCTTCGATGGCCGGGTCTTTCTAGCTTGTCTTAGTTTTGAGCTTCTTTGATCATGCCATAGTAGCGGCCGAGCCAGTAAGGCAGGGTGAACGGCGTTGCGTCTTCCATGTTATTGGAGTTGTAATTGAAGTTAGCATTAGCTGTGTAAGGTGTTTCAACAAAGAATGGGTTACTGTTGTCCTTCGTAATTCTGCGCTCATCCGTAGGAAGCGCGTAGTTCGTCTGATTGTTCGCTTTCGTTTCACGATTGCCCGGCTCGATGAAGAAAACATCCTGACGATCATACCGCGCGGTGAAGACGAATCGATATTCCGGCATACGGTAGAGGAATCTAACAGCAGAGTCCAAATCCACGTCCGATTTCTCCGGATGCGCAAGTTGATACAAGAACGTGTAGAACGGATTCTCTTCACGCACCTCGTTCTCGAACCATTGATCGAAGGAAGCTACGATTTGAGCGCGTCTTGTCTGATCTTGTTCCAGAACAACCAACTGATAAACCGGGAACCAGCCAAGCTCCTCGTCGGAATAGTTGATATATTGCGTCCAGTCATTGTGAATAGTTGCGTTGATATTGGAAAATTCAGGTGAGCCTTCGGCATCGCCGTAACGATCTACCGAAGCTACTTGCTCGCTTGTTGCTACCTTCTGACCAAGAATGTCATAAGCGGAGGTAGCTTGGCGTACGATACGGCGCTTGATGTAATCCAGTGCCATCGCCATATAGCCTTTACCGTTATCAAACTCATCTTCCTTGCTGTAATCGCCATCGAAGGACTTGTCGTACGCAGCCTCATATTTAGCTGCATCTTCCGGGTACTTCTCTGCCGTTACATAAGCTGCAGTCTTGAGTGCAGCCATAACCTCAAGTGCATTCAACGGACCATCTTCATAGCCGTAAGAAAGCGCATCGTTGCCGTCGCCGTCCACGCCTACGTTTGCTGCCCACAACTGTTGACCTTCCATAACCGCTAGGCTGTCGTTAAAGTATTTGGACGACCATCTCGACCATTGCGTCGATTTACCGGTCGCGTCTTTAATGTAGTAATGTTCGTTCTCGATGATTAGATTCGTCATACGGTCCGTTGCTTCAGCAATATAATCTTTCAATTCAGCGAGATCCGCATCGCTCTCGTCGTCACACAAATATTTGTATGCCGTCATGAAGAGAGCATAGTGACCGTCTACTTCATCGGAAGACGTATCTGCTTTGTATACGATCTGGTTCTGATCGATATAGCCGTCTTGCGCAATAGCCGATGCCGGGAACAAGTCGTTGAAGAATTGCGGGATTTTCTCATAAATCGGCACTGTCAATTGGAACAACGGTTTGTTTGCTGCTGTTGTCGTTTTATCTTCCGATACCGTTTTGCCGGCAGCGTTGTCAGTCAATGCCTTTTGCGTAATAACAGGCATGACTTGGTAGACAGGGATTTCCGTTTCACCTTCGTCATAAGTGTCAACGAGTGTCTTCAGATCTGCGCCAAGCTGCGGTTGACCCACTCTTGCGGCATTTAGCGCAGCGATTGAATCCGGGCTCAAACCGACGCCATTGTAATTCAATACATCATGCCCGCCGGATGGGAAGAGCGCATCGCCTTTCTTCGTCATCGCATCCTTCGTCACGCGAACGACGGAATAACCGATCGGCGTTTTTCCTTCTTGAATCATGCTTGGAACAATGGCATTCGGGTTCGCGGAGCCATCCATAACGGAGTGGAACCAGAAGCCATTCGTGCTTTGATAGCCGTAATCTGTTCCGTCCGTAGTCTGCGCACCGGCTTCACTCGTCAGCATGTACGAACGAGCAGGGAAACCATTGCCGCGTCCCGATACATAATCTAACAGCAATACTGCTTTTGTCGCTTTCAGCGCCGCGGCTTTTGCCACATTGATTTCAGCTTGCTGCGCTACAGTTGGATGTGCATACTCCGCCTTCAACGTTTGATAACGGAAGATTTCACCCATGGCATACATCGCTGTCCACAGACCGTCGTTATCGCTGGTTGACGGAGTCGAGGTGAATTTGCCTGATGGAGAGTTATAGTCTATATATTTCTTGCTGCCGTCTGTTTCCGTGAACGTAACATTCGTACCCGTAACCATGCCGCGTCTGGTGTGAACGTCGCCTGTGATTTTCTCATAAATGGCCGATTTCTCTTGCAGCGTCTTCTTCGGCATCGTGATATGGGTAACGCCCAGTGCGTTTCTAACCCAAACCCCGCCTGTGCCATCGCTTGCAAGGCCAGTTACGTTATCGTCGCCGCCATAAAGGTAACGAACTCCGGCCATGTATTGCACAACGTCGCGCGCATCTTTTTCCGTAAAATCAACGCGTTGCAGACCATTCTGCGTTCCGATCCAAAACACGCCGTCCGCATCCTTGATCGCGCAGGTGACATCTGCCTGATTGCCGGATGGAATGAACACAAGATCAGTCTTAGTAGTCACCCAAGTAATATCCGATGGAATAGAAGTCGATCCTACCTTGTAGTACACAACCTGTTTAGTCGGATAAGCTTGGAGTTGCACCGGTGAATAGTTTACTGTTGGCGCAGGTGCACTAGCTGCGAAGACATTGCCAACCGGCAGCGATATTAGCATCGATGCGGCGAGCACGCCGGAAAGAACTTTAGAACGTTTCATAAGTTTGGACATGTCTAACTTCCCCCTCTTCTACTCCATGATGTGTGAAACGCCGTCTACCGTAACTGCATAAACCCCTGAATTTCCATCGTCAACCAGCAGCAGTACTTTGTTATCCGCCAGATCGCCGCTCTCCTTCGTGTAGGAGACCATGTCATTCGTAGCCAGATCTACCCGGGTAACGCCGGAATCCGTTCCGATCCATAAGTAATCTCTTGCTTCTTTCAGAACCGATGTGTTGACTCCGCGAAGTGCGGCAAAAATCGATGGCTTAATATCCAGATCCGCGTTTACGTAGTTTCCGGCATTCACTAAATCTGGTAGCGCATTAGCCGCCGGATTCGCCGTTTTGTCATAGGTCGGGTCCTGCATCAGCTGGAGATAGAGCTTCACATAACCCCGAGGGCCATTATCCGCAAAATTCGTCGTCACATAGTTGTAAGTAAATTGCTTCATGTCCGCATCGCCGGAACCGCCGCCGCCAATAATGCCACCGCCGCTGCCACCTTCAACAGATCCCGTGCCGCCTTTGACTTCTTTACCGCCAATTGTTGCGCTGTCCGCTTTAACCGTTACTTTGTCCGGAGCTGTTTCAAGCTTAACGCCGTTAACATTAATGGTTGCTTCAGCAATCTTGCCTGTACCTTTCACTTCAGCAGCACCGTCAACGTTCAACTTCCCAACCGACGTGCCAGCGCCAAGCGTTACAGTACTGCCCGCTGCCGTATTCGCAATGGAGAGCTTCGTAACCGATCCGGATTCCATGCCAACGTTGGTATCCGAAATGACCGTCACATCGCCGAATTTACCCGCCAGCGCAACGTTGTTGTCAGAGCCTGCGGCAACCGTAACATTAGGTGCTGTGCCGGTCGTGTTCTCTAAACGAGCATCGGAGAGAACGCTAATGCCATCCGTCGATGAAGTACCGTTCAATACCACGCGAACCGCGGTGTCTTCTTTATTAATCACGATGCTGCCTGTTTGCGTATCGTTAAGCTCGACACTATGCACACCGCCGCCAAGTACGTAAATCGTGCCCGCAATCTTGGAGTTCTCGATGGTCAGGTTTCCTTCGCCAACACCCGGCGTGATGTACAAATTGCCGGATAACGTAACGCCGGACAACGTGCCGCCGGCCATGTTTACAACCAGGTTTTTCCCGGTAATATTCGAATGCTTGTCCGCATCCGCTACCAGCGTGCCCATAATATTGTTAATCATCTTAATCGCTTCGGCGCGCGTCAGCTCTTTGCCCGGTTGGAACAGTCCTTCCGGAGTACCCGCTATGTAGCCGGCAGCTTTCATCGCATGTACGGCATCTTTCGCCCATTGCGAAACTTGATTGTCATCTTTAAATCCGGAAGCCCCGGAAGTGGTCGAAACTTCGAATAATCGGCTTAGAATAAGTGCTGCTTTCTCTCTGGAGAGATTCTCTAGCGGGGCCATCTTGCCGCTTGTATCTCCGGTAATAATGCCTGCTGCGTGTGCTTTGGCAATTTCGGATGCGTACCAAGCGGAAGCAGGAACATCACTGAATGTGCGGTTGCTTTCTTTGGAGAGGTTAAACACCCGGTTCAGCATCGTAACGAACTCGGATTTCGTAACGGCACGGTTAGGACTAATGGTGCCGTCATCATTGCCTTTGATCAGCCCGAGCGTCTTCCATGTGCTAATTTCAGAAGATGCCCATGACGGAATCACTTCCGCGGAAGACTTGTCCGCTGATACAAATTGCGCACATGCAATTGTCGTCGCGATGGAAAGCGATACAACCAAGCTTTGCTTCAACTTTCTTTTCATAGTGTTACCCCCTGTGTGATGTCTGCTGCCTGTAACCAATGGCCCAGTGATAATCAATCCGTTTCTTGTTAGAAAGCGCTATCAACTTCTTCATTATAGTTTGGCCTTCTATATATTTCAATAATTATTTTAATACATATTTTAATTGTTTTTAATATGCTGTAGAAGCACACGTGAAGAAGGAAAAACAGAAAGAGCCTTCCCCGGTTGGGAAGGCTCTCAGATTGGCGAGAAACCTACTGAACTTCTGCTCTATTGCCCATGTTTACAGAAGCCTGGCGATTGGAAAGATGCAATTCCCCCTGCCGGGGCGGAGGTGCTATGTTCTAACGGTTGTCTAAGCGCTTATTTGGTCTGATTTTGCTTTATATTTTCTCTAACGGTTGCCGGAGAGCTTATTTGGCCTATTACGAGCGGAAACCCTGCCTAAATCGCGAAATAGCCCCTCTGGCAACCGTTACAGTTGTGAAACGCCTACAAATGGGAAATTAGGCGCACTGGCAACCGTTAGACTTCGGGAAGTGGCTTTCTAGAGCAACCAAGCCAAAGAGCCTTCCCCGGATGGGAAGGCTCTCATGCAACCTTGCAACGCTATTCAGCTTCCACTGCTTGGAGCCGCGCAAGCAGCCCCGCCAATGTCTGATCCTCATAGCCCTCAATCAGAACATCCGCCTGAGATAAGTCCATGTGCGAGGTGATCGGATTCGGCACCGCGATCGCCCTTAGCCCTGCAGCCTTAGCCGCCTTCAGTCCGTTCAGCGAATCCTCCACCGCAACCGCTTCAAACGGCTGTACGCCGAGCGCTTCGACGGCCAATCGGTACAGCGCCGGATCGGGCTTCACAAGCTCGACATCGTCTCTTGTATGAATTGCCTCGAAATAATCGGCGATGCCTTGCTCCTTCAGATGTCTGTCGATCCATCCCCGATCGGAGCTCGATGCAAGACCGATCCGCAGCCCAAGCTGCTTCGCTTCTTCCAGAAGCGCCAGAACACCGAAGCGGAGCCTCGCTTCACGAAGCGCTTCGTCATGCAGAACTTCGAAACGCTCCTTAAGCGCAGCTCTATCGAGGGTCTTCCCCGTAAGCTCTTGCAGATCATTATACGGATCATAAGGTCCGCCTATTGTTCCTACGCAGAGTGCCCATCTCTCCAGCTGCAGCACATGGCCATGCTCCTCGTAAATCCGGCAAAACGCATCATAAGCGCAGGATTCCGTATCCACCAGCGTACCATCGAAATCAAACACAATCGCGCGTATCGTTGACGACGACATCGAATCTCCCCCATTTCCTTTACCTTGATCGTAGTCGACTGACTTCCTCGATGTAAATAGTAAATAGAAACACTTCACAAAAACAAAAAACCGCCAGCAACCACGGCTGACGGTTCTCTTTGCGACAATTATAACAGGAAGAAGCCTTCCTCCTGCAAATATTGTTCAGCTTCTTCATAGGTTTCGAGCACCATTTCGAGGTTTGGTCCGGCATAGACGTACCACAGATCATCCTCATGCTTCAGCGTAAGCGACTGCTTCTCAGGTCCGAACCAAGTCGAGGCTTGCACCTCGCCGCGCGGGGCAGCAGCAGCCTTGGCACGCTTCGAAGTCGGCTCCGGCGCACGGTAGGATAAGGAACGAATCGACTCCTCTACCAATTGACGGAACGCATCGGCTTCATAGCCGCGGATGTTCACAAACCCCTTCTCATCCGTATCATAGCCACGCAAATGTCCGGCATACACGAACCCATTCCCATTCGGGTGCAGGTGGAACGCCACATTTTTCTTATCGTACAAACTTTCGTCATACTGATAATTCACACGGCCGAGTGACACGTCCTTCCGCTTGAGCTCAGGAAAGGACTCCAAAATCGAAAGCTTCTGGTCAAAACTGAGCATAATCGCCTCCGGGAAACGGTAATATTTGCTGTGATTATACCACAGCAGTTGAACAAGGCAAAACTTGCACTCAATCCTGATACGACATTTTATGTCGCACCAGCTATTTTATACTTAATCCTGTATTCACTTCAGCTTTCGAAAGAGGGTCATTACCAGTGGCAAAAACAAAACGCGGGCGTGCGCTGTGGAGCCTACCGTCTCGCGGCCGCGGCACTTGTCCGGTCTGCAGCAGAACACGCATCAAACTGCTTTATCCTCGCGCTAAATCAGACGGATCTACCGTAAAAGTGTGCAAACGTTGCATCCATTCACCGCAAGAAACCGTGGACCGCATTACCGGCTAGCGAGCTGCCCGTTCTCCGATCAGGGGAACGGGCGCCTAGTTGGAACGCAAACAAGTGCTTGTCAGTCGAAGGCTCCGGATGATGTAATACATACAGATGCAGCATGCACGTTGAATTAAAGGAGGGTACGACTTGAGCAACATGCACCGAATCAGGTGGTTCGATAGTCAGATCAGAGATGGCAAGTACCCGAGCAGCACGCAGCTGGCTCAGCAATTCGAAATCTCGAAGCGCCAGGCGCAGCGCGATATCGAGTATTTGACCTACTCGCTCTCAGCCCCCTTGCTTTATGTAGCTAAATACCGCGGATATTGCTACGAGAATAAAACATACGCGCTTCCCTTGCTCTATATGACCGACGAGGAGAAGAAGGTGTTAAAATATTTAGCCTACCGTTACCGCCAGTACAATTACGACAATGCGGCATCGGTTAATCGCGTCGCGCATTTGCTTGAACGCTTCTCGGAGGAGGAGACCGAGGAGCCGGGACAGCGGCTGCCGATCTTCGAAACCAATCCGCAGCTTATTCACAGCTTTGAGCGGCTATCTTATGCGATCGGGCAGCATTTGGTCGTCCAGGTCGCCTATAGGGATGAATCGAGTCTGCAGCAGTTGTCCATACGCCCGCTCAAGCTGATGAGTCAATACAATAGCGATTATGTAATTGCTTATTGCGAAGAAGCTGACAAGCAGCGCTTATTGCGGCTTGATGGCATCAGCAGTTTGGATGTGACGTCTGCAAGGTTCGAGCCCATGGATGCGGAGCTGCTGGAATGGGGAGCAGGCGGATCTTCTGCGGCCGGATCGCCGCAGCGCAAGCCTTACACAGCCCAAGTGAAGCTGGCCCAGCCCCTTGCTTCGCCCGATTCGTGGCAAGGGTACCGCATACGCTCCTCCACGCCTGAACAAGCCCTATATACAGTCGAATTTCATGAAATCGAATCGTTCCTGCACCATTTGATGGGGTCCGCATGGGAGGCGCTGCTCGCACCGCGATGGCTTCGAGAACAGCTTGATGCCCTTTGCAGGCGCACACTGGAACGGTTAGGAGAAGGAGGCACAGCGAAACCATGACACGCGTATTGCTGGATGGCATCACCATGAAGCGGCAATCCAAATCGTACATCGACAGCCTGTATGCGATATTATCGGCAGCGGGGTTGTTTGAAGGCCCTAAATACAAGCTTGCCGGCCTCACCGGCATGGCCTTTAAATTCACGGTCCATGAGCGGCTGCTGCCATTATCGGTATCCGCTTATGGGCAATGGGGCGACGAGCATTCCCCGGCTATTCGCAATCTCGGCCTCTATACGGTTTGGGATGCGGGCCGCACCCGGCATCCCACCTTCTCTTATTACCAGCAGGATGCTGTCAAATGGGTCAAACAATCGCTTGATGACGGGCTCGGGGTCATCTACTGGATTCCGGAGTTTGGCGTCATCTGCGGCTACGACGATGAGGATGCCGTATTCTACGTCCAAGACGGACACTCCTCCGACTATAAAATCGTGCTGTACGATAATCTCGGCTTAAACTTCACCGGCTTCTGGTACTGTCAGATTTTCGGCGAGCGGCTTGCGCCTCCTCTTCCGGATATGGTGCTGGAGTCGCTTCGGCTCGCCATTCACGACTGGGACACACCATACAAAACATTGCCGAATACCGATATCGCTTCCGGGAAGCTCGCTTACACCTTTCTGCGGAATGGACTGCAAAGCGGAGATTATGATGAAGGCGGAGCCGTATACATCATGGATGACTATATGTACACGCGAGAAGAAATCGCCTCTTATCTGCGTGATGTCTCAGGGACGTTTAGCGGGCTGGAGGAAGCCGTTGCCGCATACGAGGAACTGCTTCAGCTAGTTCCCGGCATGAAAACCTGCATCATGGAGGATGGCGTTAAGGGCAGGCAAATTGATCCTATGAGGCGTGATGGCTTGTGTGATTTGCTGCACCAAGCTGAAGTGCTGGAGGAGCGTGCCATTACGGCATTCCGCGCGATCTCGGAGCGCTATCCCGATTTGAGCCGATCAACGATTCGAAGGTGGGGCGTTGCCACGCCGCGCTAATTTATAGAGGAGGTGTCGCCGCTCATGACGCCGATAAGACTTGCACGTTTACAGCTCTCACGGCAATCGCATTCCTATATCGATGCGATGCACGCTGTACTCGTTCATCAAGGTTTCTTCACCCAATCCAAATCGATGCTGGCAGGCATGACCTCGATGGGATTTCGGTTTATTGTCCATCGCAGGCTGGCCGCTCCTTCCACTACCGCTTACAACTGGCTGGCGGAGCATTTTCTCGCTGCCGATTTCATTGGCATGACCAGCTCTCAGCACGCGGGCTTCAACTTTGATCATGCATTCCCTTTATATCAGAAGCATGCCCTTCGGGTTATTAAAGAGACGATCGATCGCGGCACAGGCGCGATCTTCTGGAAGGATGCCTTCGTCATCGCCGCCGGGTACGATGATGGCGCACAGGTTCTGCTGTATGCGGATGGCTCGGACTCGGACGAGAATAGAGAGCTAAGTCGACTGCCCTATGCGGATTTCGGTCGAAGCGGCAACTCCCCTTACTGGTATTATCAACTCATCGAAAATCACATCGCGCTTGATCCGCACGAGGTGTACCGGGAGTCGCTCATGCAAGCGATCCACTACTGGGAATCGCATGATGCCCTGCTTCCTGCAAGCGAATATGCCTGCGGCGAGCAGGCATACAACGCTCTGATTGAGGTGCTGGGGCATGGCGAATACGATCCGGCGGAAGCGATCGCGGTCATTCGGACATATGCCGCAGCCAAACAGGATATTGCCGCGTATACGGACGCGCTCGGGTTCATCTGGCCCAGCTGCCAGCCGATCGCAGCTTGTTATGGCAGAGTAAGCGAGATTTTCGAGCAGCTGTTAGAGGAATTGGCATGCGAATGCGGCGGTGATACTGCTGATGTTAGCGATGCTTCAATTTCCGGCAGCAGTGCCGCCGTCTATTCACATGCGAACCGCCTAGTCTCTCTGCTTCGGGAAGCGCGGGACCGCGAGCAAGAAGCGATTACGCTGATCAAGCAGTTCATGCGGGAGACGGTCCATAACCGCTTCCATGACATTGCCCTTCGTTGATCGGACTTCCTGCCGAAAGGCCGGATTGCCTATGTTTGGCCGCGCGCTGGAACTTGTTTCTTATTTTGGTTGTAATTCGGAATGGCCGGGCACAATAGGAGTGAATTGTGACAGACACGTATCCTCCAAGCAAAGGTGGGCCAAAGCCATGCGTAACCGAGATCAGTACCAAGACAATGAAGTATACAACCGAACCTCCAACACGGCGGCAGGCATCAATACGCCGCTAGACCATCAGGACACCAGTCCTCTGGACATGATCAGCCATGCCATTGAAGAAATCGTCGACAACGTCCAACATGCCTTCGACGGCGCGGATAATGACGATGACCAGCGCTACTCCAACCATTCAGACGGACATTCGTTCTAGCTTAAGATTAATCGGCCCAAGTGAGGTGCTTCGCGCCTGACCTGGGCCTTTTTCTCGTGCTTTATTGCCTACCGACTCTAACGGTTGTGACAGCGGTTATTCGGCCTAAATAGCCCCCTTTTAATGGCTAACGGTTGCCAGCGAGCTTATTTGAACGTTTTCCAGTAGGAATCGACCCATTCGCAGCAAATAACGTCTGTCACAACCGTTAGGATTCCAAAAAGGCTGATTGTCATCAAATAGCCACGCTGCCAACCGTTACAGTGATATTCATGAAGCAAAAACAAAAAAACACCCGTCCTCAGAACGGATGCCTCTTTGTTTATTACAGCGGCAGCACGCGTACCGCCGCTTGTTTGCCGCTGAGCTGAATGCCGGTTTCCTTCTTCCCGCTTCCGGAAAGGTCCTTTAACAGCTCCTCAAGCAGCTCCTTCGCCTTAGGTCCTTCCTTGCCTTGGATGCGAACGACTAGATCAACCGCATTGCCGGCAGCGAGCAGCTTCTCGCACTGGCGCAGCTTCGTGTCGTAATCATGCTCTTCGATGTGCGGCGTCAGCCGAATTTCCTTCGCTTTAAGCGGCTGATCCTTCTTCCGCTCCTCGCGTTTCGCCGCAGCCGCGGATTCCTTGGCTGCGCCGCGGCTAATGAGCGTGCAAGGCGGAGGACTGCTCATCAGAGACGTGCAGACCAGATCAACCTTATGCTCTCTTGCGAGCGCCAGCGCTTCCTCTCGGGAGACGACGCCCAGCGACTCGCCATTTAACCCCGTTAACAGCACCTCGGAGGCTTTAATTTGCTCATTCACGATCATGCCAATAACCGCTCCATTCTGTTCTATTGGGTTCTCTTCAACGATACGGTTGCCGTGTCGTCGCTGCGGAACGTCCAATAATAATTCAGGACAAAGTTAAACAGAGGAATGACGACCGTGACCAGCAGCTGGCCGACGGTATAGCGCAAGTGCAGTCCCTCCACCGCGACATACATGATGCCGGTATTTAACATTAACCCGCTTACGGACACGACCGTATACTTGATGATCGAGCGCAATTCGGAAGTTCCGACAGAGGAGAACGTCCACTTCCGATTCAAATAATAAGATACCGCTAATACCACGATAAAGCCGATTGCCGATGCCAGCGCCGGATGGAATTGAAAACGCTCGACCAATGCAATAAGCAGCATAAAGTGTAGAGCCGTTCCAATAAGGCCAACAACGCCGTACTTGATCATAATCTTAAGTTTCATGTTTCCTCAATGCTCGCGGCCGCTTCCGCACGATAATCTAACGTCTCTTTCGAGGCTGCTCCATAGGCGGATTCACGGATGAAATAGCGAGGTCTGCCCTTGACTTCCATATAGATCGACGCCATATATTCTCCTATTATACCAAGCGAGATTAAGATGAGACTACCCGTAAAGAGAAGGAGCAGAATAACGGTCGTAAATCCGCTTACGGCCGTTCCCATGAAATAACGGACCAACGTTTGAATGCCCAAGAGGGCGGAACCAACCAAGAAGATCACACCGAATAAGTTCACGACCCGCAACGGGATGGATGAGAAGGCAACGATGGCTTGTACCGCAAGTTTAATGAGGCTAAATAGGCTCCACTGGCTATCCCCCCCGACCCGCTCCGGCACCTCGAAGGGAATTTGCGCGCGTTCAAACCCGACCCACGCCGTCATCCCTCGGAAGAACATGTTTCGCTCAGGCATAAGCTTCCACGCATCTACGATTCTGCGATCGAGCAGTTTGAAATCGGAGGCGCCGCGCAAGTCCATGCCGGATAATCGATTCAATAAGCTGTAGAAGAGCGATGCGCCAAGCGCTTTATCGAATCGTTCTTTGCCGCGATTCACTTTGACGCATTCGACGATTTGTTTCCCTTCGTTCCTCCACAAATGGATCATCTGAGACAGCAGGCTCGGAGGGTGCTGCATATCCGAGTCCATGATAATGACGGCTCTTCCTCTGGCTTGATCCAAGCCGGCGCATAGCGCGTATTCTTTGCCGAAGTTGCGGCTTAGCCTATAAGAGTACAGCTCGGGCAATTGTTGACCGAGAGATGACAGCCTGCTCCACGTCTCGTCCCGGGAGCCGTCATCAATCACGATGATTTCGAAAGAAGAAGTCGTCTTCTGCAATTGTTCCGCGACGGTTCGAAGCGAACCGGCGATATGAACCGCTTCGTTATAGACGGGGATCACGACCGAGATTTCAATGTCCTTCAATTGTTTGTTCCCCCTTTACCACCTTATATAATCGCCATTCATAACGATGCATCGGATCTTCAAAGCTTTTATAGAACGTGGCAAACTCGCTGCCATGCTCAAATAAGTTCGGATAGGTTTTGTTAATCGTACTGTACACGGGCAGCCGGGGAATCAAGATATAATCGACACCATTTCCCTTCGGATCCGAAACGGCATCTCTAAAATCGTAATCGCTCGTAATCATGAACCGTTTCGGATATTTGCTGTTCACGATGATCATGAACGATGCGGCGCTGTCGGTCAGGATCGTATCCTTTTGCAAGTTCTCATCCAGCCATTTGGCCACCGAACGATCCAATTCAATGCTCTTGATATGCCTGCCCTGCTTGTACGTAAGGAACGTATTCTCATCCGGCGCAATGAGCGGATTCGTCAACGCATAGGTCAGCAGACCAACGGTCACGACAAGGCTGGTCAGCACTACCGCGCAATTCCGGATGTTTATTTTCACTTTGCTTAACTCGTAAGGCAACCAGGCTACCGTTATCGGATACACGTACATGAAGTAACGGAACCACGCAAACGAAGAAGAGTTCAGAAGCAATAGAAACTGCAGCGCGGGAATCGAGCAAAAGACGAGAAGAAGCACGACGATGTCCCACTTGAAGAGTCGCTTGTTCATCATTCTAAGTAAGATTACACCGATTAGCGGGGCAGAGAACCACGCTGTTTTCTTCATGCAGAGCAATAGCGCAAGGATCGGGCTATTGAATATTTTCTCAAAGTTCGCATCATCCTTTAAGGATTCGGACTGCGCGACATTCGAATATTCCGAGTTCAAGAAATAGAACGGATTGTGCATGATCGTATAGTTAAAGAAAATCCAAATGAGACCCGAGAATACGGCAGGAAGCAGCAGGAGAATCCAAGTCGCTTCGATATGATGGTACTTCTGCTTATATCGGAGTTTCCTTGATTCCTCCGGATGCGCATGACCGAATATAAACCAGATGACTACGAATACCGCGCAAGCCATCGCAAATCCGACCGGCACCGCTTCATATCGCGTCCAGAAGGCGAGCGCTAAAGCAAAGCCTGCTTTCACCAGACCGGTCGAGTCCCTCCGCTCCATCCAATCCGTAAACTGAATCATGGCATACAGCAGGAAATATAAATAAGGCGAGTCGCTTAAGCCATTTACGCCGAACAAGAAGATAAACGGGTTCAAGGAATACAAGATCACGATGCTCAGCGTTAACCACTTTGGCAAACCGTACCGGATTCCCGTCTTGTACAGCAGCATGGCAGCTAATCCGGAGAAGATGCTGCTGACGACGACCGCAGCAAGCGCGTGGGACGCAAGAGCCGGAAACAAGGGATAGAGCAGCAGAACGATAAGATCCAATAAGCTTGGCAGCGGAGTCCAGACGAAACCGATCGCACCAAGATGGGGATTCCGACTATAGAGAACATAGAAGGCATTCGCGACCCGACTGACGGAATCGGAATGCATGTACCCCTGCGTGTAGCTGATATAGAAACCGACCGCGAACGCGGCCAGGCTTATGAAGGAGAACAAGCTCCAAGCGAGCAGCTTGTCTGCTCTACTTTGTTGAGGAGAATGACTGATCATTATACTTCGCGAGCCTCCATCTATAAGGTAAGCAGCGACTATGCACCGATCTTTTCATTTGCGTTCGCAGGTGCGTGTCCATGCGTTGTTTTCTCCCAGTAAAAAGGGTTGGTAATGAGTTGAATGCCCGCTTTGACGGCTGCGACGCTAATGAGGATCCAATAGATCGGCGTGAGCAGCGTATATTTGACGTTTCCAAACGAGAATACCGATTTGTTTTTGTTCCGCAGCTGTTCGGTAATGCGATAAACGCCCATCGTATTGCTGTAGACAAAGAGGAAATTCCCTAAGAACAGTTCAATTGCGGCCAAATAATAAATCGGACCCGGGAAGAACAACGAGATCGCGTCCACCTTGCCCAAGTACCAAATGACAAGCATCAGCCAGAAAATAGGATTCAATAACGGAAGCATCGGCGTCGCCAGGATCATGACTTGGAATCCGATAAATCCTTTGGTGCCGATTTCTCTCCATAGCTTGATCGGGTTTCGCATATGAACAAGCCATGTTTGCATATAGCCCTTGATCCATCGCGAGCGTTGACGAATCCAGTTTCCTAAACGGCTGTTGGCCTCTTCCCAAGTGTGAGAATCGACGATCGCCGTCTTATAGCCTTCCTTGTAGAGCCGAACCCCCAAATCCGCGTCCTCGGTCACGTTGTACGGATCCCAAGCATTCAACTTCTTGAGCACGCTCATCTTAAAGTGATTCGAGGTCCCTCCGAGCGGAATCGGAATGTCCAATTGCATGACGCCCGGCAGCAGCAACTCGAACCACATGCTGTACTCATGCGTAAACCATCGGGTTAAAATATTTTGCTCACTGTTGAAATAGTTCAGCTTCGCCTGGATACAGCAGCAGTTCTCGGGTTCTTGCTGGAAAGCCAGGTGGACTTTCTTAAGCTGGTCAGGGTCGGGCCTGTCTTCCGCATCGTAGATGACCACGTATTCCCCGTATGCCCGAATCAGCCCGTAGTTACAAGCTTTCGGTTTGGTTTTCGGAAGGCTGTGCGGCACGACAAGAACCGTATAATAAGCCGGTAAATTCATCGCTTTGAGCATGTCCTGCGCTTCCGTATCGTCTTCCTCGATCAGAAGTCTGACGTCGAGCTTGGCTTTCGGATAATCCAAGCCTTCGATATTTTGAAGAAGTTGAGGGATAACGGCGCTCTCCTTATACATGGGAACCAGTATCGTATAGACGGGAAGCGTTCGTTCATCAATCTCATCTACCTGTTGCGGCGTAAAGCGAAGCTGCGAGGACTGCTTCATGCCGAATAATATAATGGTGTATTTGAAAACGGACATCCCGATATAAGCGATTTGAATGACGATATTGGCAATGATCAGCGTCCACAGCCAATCCCACAGCAACCCGCCGACCAGAATCGCGGCGGTAATCCCGAACATGAACCACTGGGATGCCATGATCGTAATGTGGGCTGAATTCTCGGGCTGCGCGAGCATGAGCTTCGTCGTGCTTTCATCCATGAGCTCCTGCTCATAGGCGGCCTTCCAGAAAAACTCCATTTCTTCGCGGGTAGCCAGCACTTGCTCAACCGCTTGTCCGAGATGCTGTTCGAGCTCCGCTAACTGTTCCGCCGTTAGAATTGAACCTACGGCTACCAGCAGCCGGTTCTTGTCGTTGTTAATAATAATGGCGTTATAAGCTCTGGCCGTCGTCTCGGGAAGCTTCATCTCTTGCTCGATCGAGAATTCGGTCCCAATGCGCCCTACTTGGTTCTGCGTCGCGATGGCTCTGTACAGCCGGTCCGGCTCAATATATCTTAAGGACAGCAGAATATCGCCCAGAACGCCGCCGCTTTTTTGCTGAAAGGCAAGCGCGCCGTCGAGCTGCTCCTGCGTAATTTCTCCAGTCTGCACGAGCATTTCCCCGAGCCGTCCTTTGGAAGCGATCTTCTTGGTTACCCATTGAATGAGCTCGCGATCGAGATGGAATAACTCCGCAATAATATCGCCGATTCGACCGCCGAATTTAGTTTGGTAGTCGACGGCTGCCTGTAATTCGGCTTCTGTAATTAAACCCTCCTTCAAGAGGGCGTCTCCGAGTCTTATAGCCTGCATGCTTGCGGTCATCCTTTCCTTGCCTACTTCCGTTCATCCCAATCGTATTCATACCGGCAAATATCGGATTCGCTGATATGATCTCCGATTTGAACCTCTATGAGGTTAACGGGATCTATAGCTTTTATCGCATGTTTGGAACCTGCCGGGATGTGGATCACATCGCCGGCTTTCGCATGTAAACGCCGTTCGTTGACCAGAACCTCCGCCGTTCCGCCGATAAACGTCCATATTTCATCTCGGAACTCGTGCTTGTGATAACTGATCTGTTTACCTGCCCATATATGAACGCGTTTCGTTACGATCTGACGGCCATCGGGCTGATGCTCCTCGTCGATGACGCGATACCAGCCATATTCCGTCTCTTCGTACATCGGGCGCATGGAAAGGGGCTGTACGAGATCCTTTAGCCTTGGACTGGATGCCCGGTCAATCACCAAGATTCCGTCCGGACTAGCGGCAACGATCGCATCCGTGATCCCCATCACGACGACCGGAATTTGCAGCTCGTTAATAATATAGGTGTTTACGCTGTCGTCACTGATGATGCCTTTCCCATTCAAATGCTGCGGCATCGTTTCGGTCCACTCGTCCCATGTCCCCAAGTCGCTCCATTGTCCGTCATACGGATACACGAGTATATTGCGTTCCCGTTCAACAACCTGATAATCGAAGCTGATCGACGGCAAATCAGCATATTGAAGCTGAAGACTCCCGTAATCGGCCGGCCATGACCCTGCCTTCAGCAAGTCCAGCATATACTGCAATCGAAAAGCAAATACGCCGCAATTCCAAAGGGCCCCTTGATTAATCAGCGCGGCAGCTTCTTCGGCGGAGGGTTTCTCTACGAATCTATCGATCTGAAGCAGCTCGGATTGTTCGTGTACAGCGCCAGCGAGGATGTAACCGAATTTCTCGGAGGGTTGCGTTGGCTTTAACCCCATTAATCCAAGATTACCCACGGTATCGTTAAATTGAATAGCTAATTGCTTGATGGAGGCGAAAAAACTGTCATCCGCATCGACATCGACCGGCATCACCACAATGACTTCGTCGGCATCGACCTTCATTTCGCTGCTTAAGAAGCTGGATGCCAAGCAAATCGCGGGAAAAGTATCCTTGCGGCTCGGCTCGAGAACAAGCGGAACCTCGTGCCCGATTTGAGATTGAATGATCTCTTGTTGCGCTTTGCTTGCAGCTATGACTGCATATTGAGCAAGGCCATGCTCCTTCAGCTTCGCCCAAACGCGCTGAATCATCGACGTTTGAACAACCTCCGAGTAATCCTGGGCAGCCATGACCTTGATAAACTGCTTCGAGCGGTAATCATTGGACAAGGGCCATAATCGCTTCCCTGACCCCCCGGATAAAAGTATGATTCGCATGTCGCTCACCTCTATGTTAAGAAAATCTGACGGAATTATAGGTCTTAAGTAACTTGCCGACTACATACACACTTCTACTATAAAGGTAGATACCCGAAAATCATTCATTTAGTTTCTTCCAAGTTCTATTTAAATTATGGAAGGAATGTCATTTCTTTTGCTTAAAGGAAGATGTACGAAAACTTAGTTCGGACATACGAAATAGCCCCAAAGTCAAAATCATGGATTTCGGGGCTATTTCGTGCATATTCAGACTCACTATTTACCAAAAAATTTCAGCACTGAATTCCAATTCCATTGCTCATAGTAATTAGTACCGATATCGATGTTCTCGATCCATTGCACCGCCTTGTTCTCGCCTTGACCGGGAGGAGCAACGAGCACATTGGCCATGCTGCGGTTCGATCTCACCCAGCCAAGTCCGTCCGTTCCGAGCGATACCGGGCCAAAATCCCCGTACCCCTCAGCGCTCTTCGTGATCCGTTTCTGCCGTTCCCCATCCAATTTCACGCTCACCAGGTAAGGATAAGGCCGCTTCCCCGAGCTGTCCGTTCCTTCGCTCGCCTTTGCCCGGGAAACGACGATATCCACCGGACTGCGCCACGTGAAGTCCTGATCGACAAAGCCTGCCGGCGTAAAGTCATTTCTCGGCTGAATATCCGGAACTCTCGTCACGCGCAGCTGTTTGTTGGTCGTGGCTTCTCTGCCAATCCCACCGATATATGCCAGCTCGTCGCCTTGCGGAGACCATTGGATCCAATTGGCATGGTTCACCATCTGATCAACCGGCTTGAATACGGATCCGTCTGCTGCCAGCACACATAAGGTGTTGCTGTCGGCTGAGAGGGATGCGGTCGGAATAGCAAGGAAAGCCATCCATTTGCCGCTGGCCGACCACTTGAACACGCTTGTTCCGACGACAGGCAATTCATTTAGCTGCGATGGCAGCACATACAACTGCTTCGCTTGCACGGAGCCTGCTCCGGTCATATCCGGCTGCATCGCAAGCTGCATAATGCGCACGGGCGTCTGGCCGTTAAATGTTCCTTGCGTCGAAACCACGAAACCGGCACCGTCCGGCCGCCAAGCATAACTGCTCATATTCCCGATCGACGAGCTCACATCCACCGGCTTTGTCGCTTCCTGCTGATCTACCACATAGAGCCGCTGCTCCTCCTCGAATGCCAGCAGCAGTCGATTCGGCGACCATTTGTAATTGCGGCCGCCGTTCGCGGCAACCAGATGTTTCGCGCCTGTCGAAACCTCCAGCATCCACAGCTCATTGGATTGCTCCCCGGCGGCATAGGCAAGCCATTTCCCGTCGTAAGACCACTTCGGCGAAACAACATGCTCCGCTTGCGTAAGCTGTTTCTCATCGTCGACTACCTTCACCCACAACGCGCCGCCGCGCACAAACGCAGCCGTCAGCGGCGGTTTCTCCTGCGCCGGCACCGGCGCCTGCTCCTGCACCTGCTCTTGTGCCTGCTCTTGTGCCTGCACCTGTTCCTGCTCCTGCTCCGGTTCCGCCGCCCGCACGATAGTCCCATTCATCCCGATAAGCGAAGCACCAATCACAACCGTGAACAGCGCAGTCAACAGCCGGCTTCCTGCCGCTCGGCTTGTATATTTCATTCGACTCTTTGTCATATACCCTCCATCTACTCCTTCGTGTTCCGAAGTAGTATGGGCGGTTTTCCCAACTAATATGAGCCCCTGCATGAATAGAAAAAGCTGCCGAACATCGCAATCCCGCGACGCTCGGCAGCCATCATCATGATTTACTTCTTCTCCTGTGCGATACGCTCAATCAGCGGCGGCATCCAGTCCTGAAGCTCGCGGAACTTGTAGCCGGCTGCTTCAGCCTTAGCCGTATCCATATACCACGGCTCCGGTACGCCAAACGGCGAGCTGTGCTGCTCATCGCTTTCCAGCGCCACATAAGCCTGCTTACCCGTCGCCTTCTCAATCCATGCCACGATGCCGCCCGGTGAAATCTCCCCGCGTGAGCACGCATTGAACGGGCCGGTCTCCGTGTTGCGACCCAGCCAGTCCAGGAATGCTGCCGCTTCCTCCGCATCGATGAAGGACATGACCGCATCGGCATTCGGAATGCCAATCGGCAGCTCCTGCTGCACATGCTCTACATGAAAGTGCAGCCGTCTTGTGTAATCGTCGTCTCCGAGCACGATCGGGAAACGGACTGCTGCGACGGGGAACGCTGCCTGCTGGAAGAAAACCGCTTCGACCAACCGCTTGCCTTCTCCATAGTTGATTTCCGCAGGATAGGGCTGCGGAATTGCATACGTCGACGAATCAAAGAACGATTCCGACTTCCGCGGCTCCCCGAACGGATATACGCTTAACGTCGAGGTTACAATATATTTACCCGCGCGGTCTGCGAACAGCTCAACCGCCTCTTCAGCCTCCTTCGGCTTATAACAGATGTTGTCATATACGACATCGAAACGAGCCTCTCCGATCGCGGACGCCAGCGCCTCCGCATTCGTCCGATCCACCTGCAGATGCTGCACGCGATCACCGAATGGATGCTCCTGCGCGCCTCGGGTTACGATCGTAACCTGATCTCCCGCTTTCAACAGACGTTCCACCAGCTTCTTCCCAAAAAAACGCGTACCGCCCAATACCAGCACATGACGCATACCTTCCACTCCTTTGATAGCCGTATGTCTCTATCTTGCCATAGTTTGCCGCCTCTTCGCAAAAGCCGATCCTAAACAGAAAGCCACCCGCTCATGAAGAACGGATGGCCGCCACATTAATTATGTTTCGGTTTTAACTCGATCACCTTGACCGCTTCCGTGATCTCGCGCAATACATCGGACTGCTGCTGCGGATTCAAATAGTGGGCTTTAATATAAGCCTCTCCCTCTTGAGAGGAAGTGTAATGTGTAGGAAGATGGTTGAGTGATAAGAGCAGAATATCCAGCTTGCATCGGTCACAGCCACACTTGAGGATACCGGTCTTCACGTAATGCTCCTCCAATACAGCCTCCACAATCGGTTCCATGGCATTCAATACAGGCAAACTTCCGGAATAATTCATGCACACACTCCCATGCTAGTCTTTTGACATCCATTATACTGGATTTCGTTTCCTAGCACAGCGGAATTTTGCACCCCGTTCAACTACCTAGATGGCCTCGTTGATTACGGCCTCACGATCGCCCAGCTGCTCCAGTACAGCCAGCTGCTCCAGGAGCATAATTCCGCTAAGCTGCGTGCTCAACGTAACCCGCTCCGCAGGCTTCGAGCTCCAGTCCGTATTAAACACGCAGCGGTTCTCATCGCGGCCATGCTCCCAGAGCGATGCAGCGTTGCGCACCAGCAGCGGCAGCGCGGCGCCGAACGACGAAGGCACTTCCTTCGCAAGCTCGCCTAAATAGCGTACGAGAATGCCTTTGAACAGTCCGCCGTCACCGTCCTGCTCATCCGGAAGCAGCCCGCTACCGGCCTCAATCAGTTCCTTCTCGGAAGCAGCCGCAGTACGCATCGCATCCTCAAGGTAAGCTTGCTCTCCCGTGATCCGGAACAACTCCACCGCAGCGCCAATGAACACACCTTGGCAGTACGTAAACTTCCATTCCTTATCGATCGCGCCGTCGCCTTCCCGATTCATCCCGTCCCATACGAAGCCGTTGTCCGGGTTTACGAGATTGTGCTTCAGCCAGCTGTAAATCTTCTCGGCCCACTGCAGGTCCTCATCGCGTCCGAATTGCTTATATAAACGTGCCGCAAGAATCGCCGCCGGTCCATTAGCTGGCGTATTCTTGTAATCCAGCTGCGACTTCTGCCAAGCGATTCCGCCGCCCATATGGTCGTTCCAGCCGGTCTGAATATCTTCCCATAGCAGCAGTGCCGCCGCTTTATACTTCTCCACGCCCAGTGCCTTATACGCGCGCAGCCAAGCGATTGCCATCCACTCCATGTCGTCGTACAGCTCATTCGGGAACGCACCGCCATTGCGCGTCAGCAGCCCCTCGTAGATTTCCTCGAGCAGCAGCGCATACTTCGCATCCTGCGTCCGCTCATAGCCGTCAACCAGCGCATCTACCGCATGAGCCATCCACCAGTAATGAAAGATCGTATTACAAGCCCCATCGGGGCAAGGAATTTCAATATCAAACAACCGAATAGCAGGGTTCCAAAATAAGTCTGACAGCGCCTGCTGCGCCTCTTCCGCACGATTTTCCCATGTCATGGCCATCACTCTCCCGCTAATCCGAAGTTATTGTTTCTCTATCCGTGCCGCCTGCTCGAGCAGCATGACCGCACTTAACTGTGTACTCAGCTGTACGACCGTGTCCGGCGTTTGCGCCCAAGAGTTGCTGAACAGTACGTCGTCTTTCCCTTTGCCGTATTCCCATAAGCTATCCGCATTCGTGAGCAGCATCTCGCTGAGTTCCTTCTCCGACGGGTCCAATTCGATTAATTCGCCGATGTAGCGAACGAGCACGCCTTTGAATAACCCGCCATCCCCATCGCCCTCGGAGGGCAGCATCCCGGTTGCCGGCGACAAGAAGTCCTGCTTCAAATTAGCGGCCGTCTTGCGCGCATCGTCCAGATACGACGGCTCCTTCGTGATGCGATACAGCTCCACCCCCGCGCCGATATAGACGCCTTGTCCATAGGTGAATTTCCAATCCTTATCGACGACGCCGTCGCCTTGACGGTTAATGCCATCCCAGACAAGCCCTGTTGCCGGATCGACAAGCGTCCGCTTCTGCCAGTCGTACAGCTTCTTCGCCCAAGCCAGATCAGCCGCATCCTGCGTATGTTCGTATATACGTGCCGCCAATATGACCGCAGGCGCATTGGCCGGCGTGTTCTTGTAATCCAGCTGCTCTTTGCGCCAAGCAATCCCGCCGCCCATTTCATCGTTCCAGCCGGTCTGGATTTCCTGCCACAGCGCAAGCGCCGCCTGCTTGTACCGTTCGTCCTCGGTCGCGTCATAAGCCCTCAGCCATGCGAGCGCCATCCATTCCATGTCGTCATAATAATCGTTAATGAAGACCCCGGCGTTGCGGTCAAGAAGCCCCTGGTACAGCTTGCCCAGCTGCTCCTTATATTTCGTGTCCTCAGTCCGTTCATAGCCATCTACCAGAACATCTACTGCGTGCGCGAGCCACCAATAGTTAAACGGATCCGTACACAGCTGCGCGATGCAAGGAGCCGCATTGTTGAACAAGCCCCGCTTCTCATCCCAAAATGATTCCTCCAGCTCCTGCTGCGCCAGGTCTGCCCGCTCATTCCATACGGAGGCTGAGCCGCCTCCCGTCAAAGCGGTTCCCGCGCCGAGCCGCCAAGCTACCACCAGACCGGCAATAACAAGGATTGCCGCTGCGGTTATAAGGAGTGCGCTGGGTTTCATACGTTTCATTCCATTCACTCCCCTAACCTTTAACGCCGCTAAAGGCAATGCCTTGGACAAAATATTTCTGCAGCAGTAAGAACAGCACCAGTATCGGCAGGACAGCAATGAGCGCGCCGGCCATCATCGGCCCGAAATCGGTCTGATGGTTGTAGGAGAACGCTTGAAGCCCCATCTGCACCGTCGCTTTCTCGGGATCATTCAGAATGATCATCGGCCACAAGAAGCTGTTCCAGCCGGCTTGGAAAGTGAAGATCGACAGCGTCGCAAGCGCCGGCTTCGTCAGCGGCAGGTAGATGTTCCAGAAGATGCGGAACTCCTTGCACCCTTCGATCCGCGCCATCTCCATCATGTCCGAAGGCAGCGTCAGGAAGAACTGCCGCATGAAGAATACGGCAAACGACCCCGAAGCGCCTGGCAAAATAATGCCCCAAAATGAATTCAGAAACCCGTTGCCGCCTCCTCCGAGCAGGTCATTGCCGCCAATCAACGGGAAATGCTTCAGCACGTAGAAGCTTGGAATCATCGTCACAATGCCAGGAATCATCATGGCCGCCAGCAATATGCGGAAGAGCGGCTTGCTTAATTTAAAGTTCAGCTTCGCAAAGGCGTAACCGCTGATGGAGCCGAAGAACAAGTTCGCCAGCACCCCGGCAGCAGCCAGAAGGAAGGAGTTCCAGAAATACAATCCGAACGGAACGGTCGTAAACGCGCTCCTGTAATGTTCCAGCGTAAGCGTGGATGGAATCCACTTGATCGGCATGGAGAAGATCTCATCGCTTGGTTTGAACGAGGTGATGAGGCTCCAGAAGAAAGGCAGAAACATCATGACGGAGATCGTAACGGTCACGATGTAGAACAACACCGTTCCTACCGCTTTGCGAACGGAATAGGCGTTGATTGTGCCCGGCCCTTGATTCGGGGCGAGGCGGTTGATAACTTGCTGCTGCGCCATGCTTGCGCCCCTCCTTACACGATCGACTCTTCGGATTTGTTAACTCGCATATTGATGAACGAGAAGATTAGAATGGCGATAGCCAGGATGAAGGCTTGCGCCGAGGCATAGCCCATCTGCAATTGATTGAATCCTTGCTGATATATCAAGTAGACCGGTGTCTTGGTCACGTTGCCGGGACCGCCTTGCGTAAGCACGAAGGCTTGATCGAACAGCTGCAGCGCTCCGATGATGGACATGGTGCTGACGAGGAACGTGGTCGGACGAAGCTGCGGCCATGTGATGAAGCGGAAGCGGTCGAATGCCGTTGCCCCGTCCAGCTTCGCCGATTCATACAAGTAATCCGGTACGCCTTGCAGACCTGCGATATAGATGACCATGTTGGAGCCGACGCTCTGCCACAGCGTTACCATAATAATGGAGAACATCGCCGTTTCCGTCTGGGCCAGCCATGCCGGTCCAAGAATGCCGAAGTAACTGAGAATGTTGTTGATGAGACCGAACTCCGGGTGGAGCAGCCAAATCCAAACCGTAGCCGCAGCGACTGCGGACGTTAAGGTTGGCAAATAGTTCATGGTGCGAAACAGCTTCACGCCAAACCGTTTGAAGTTCAGGAGCAGCGCGAGCAAGAGCGAAATCAGAATATTTAAGGGGATAAAGATAACGGCGTAATAACACACATTCTTGAACGTTTGCCAGAACAGCACATCGTCCACCAGCCGCTTATAATTGTCGATGCCGACAAAGTCCATCCGGCTGACGACATCATAGTTGGTAAAGCTCAAATAGAGGGCCATTACGACCGGAATGACCGTAAATGCCAGAAACAACAGCATCGTCGGGGTAATGAAGAGGTACGCCGTTCTCGCCTGATGCCGATTCAGTTTGCCTATGGAAGCCATGGTTGCCGGTTCCTCCTTCCGCTTGCAGCGCGTAATGACAGCTTAAGGTGCAGAGAAGGGAGGTATCTCCCCCTCCCTTCTCGCAAGACCTATAAGCTTGCTTATTTTACAACAGCGTTATCCGATAGCAGCTGGTCGCCGCGCTGCTGTGCTTTCTTGAGCGTATCCTCAAGGCTTTGCTTCGATTGTTGGAACAATTGCAGGTTCGGTGTCAGCGCATCGCCTTCCATGACCGAGTAGCCTGCGTGCGTCGGACGGATCTTCGCGAATTCAAGCGTATCCAGGAACGGCTTCCAGAACGGATCGTCCTTGAAGAACGGATCTTCGAGCGCCGGCTTGTAGCCCGGAATGTTCAGACTTGTTTTGGCCCACAGCAGTGCATTGTCTTTGTTTGCCGTCCACCATTTGATGAATTCCCATGCTTCCGCTTGGTGCTTCGAACCCTCCGGAATGACAAGACCGAAGCCGCCCATTACGCTGCCTTTGTCCCCATTAGGTCCTGTCGGCGGAGGCGCAATTCCGAAGTCGAGGTCTTTGCCGTATTTCTTATACGTGCTCAGCATCCACGGACCTGTATATTGCATCGCCAGCTTGCCGGTTACGAATGCATCCGTTCCTTCGCCAAGCCCTTGCTCGAAGCCGACTTTATATACTTTATCGGTGTTTAGCAGGCGATCCCAGTATTGCAGAACAGCTTTGCCTTGATCGTTGTTAAAGTTGGTTTTCGTGCCGTCTTCGCTCAGCATCTGACCGCCTGCTTGCTGCAAGTACATGTTGAACAATCCGTTGTCGCCAAGGGAGAAGCCCGCTACTTCCAGCTTATTGCCGTTCCACTTGGTTGTCTTGATAGCAGCCTGCTCCAGCTCATCCCATGTAGCCGGCGGTTGATTGATTCCCGCATCGGCGAGCAGCTTCTTGTTATAGAAGAGTGCGCGTGCATCCACAGTGAGCGGCAGGCCATATAATTTATCTTGGAACGAGAGCTCTTTCAGCGCTTCACCGTAGAAATCATCCTTGCTAAGGCCGTCCTTCGCCATAAACTCATCTACCGGGTGAAGGACGTTCTTCGGTGCGTATAGGGAGGTTCTCCATCTGTCCCAGAACAGGATATCCGGGGAGCCGCCTGAAGTAGCAGCCGTTAGAAATTTCGTAATCATATCTTGCTGCAGGACATACTTGACGCGAATCTTGTCTTGCGCTTTGTTGAAGGCGTCTACCATGGTTTCAAACTGCTTTTGCCCTTCGCCGCCCCAATCGCCCCAAAATGTAAGTTCAACCGGTTCCGATGAAGCTGAATTCGAGCTGTTGGTTGCCGATGCGCTGTTAGTGGCATTCGTATTGTCGTTGCTATTGCTTCCGCATCCGGATGCCGCCCCGACAACTACCGCTGCAAGTGCCGTTAAAGAGATCCACTTTTTCACTATAACTGCCTCCCTTTTTATGTGCTTCTGATTGCCGCCAAGGGCTGCAGCCCTCGAAACCGCGGTTGATATTCCATTTATGAACCGCTTACATTTTTCATTATATTGGCATACAACTAGTATGTCAATATAAATATGTATAACATTTAATTAATGTTGTTATACTATATAATTTAAATGGTATATTAATAGAAAAAGCCTATGAACGATAGTTGATATCATTCATAGGCTATCATGTTTCATAGAGGGGCCATGATGAAGCTGGTTATCTTGTTCTTGATCTTGCCGGACCTGTAGAATCTCCCTGAATCAGCGTAGCCTCCAGCAGTGTTCGATTAGGCGGCGTGTAACCTTCGCGCAGCTTAAGCACATTCTCATAGGCGGTTTTCCCCATGCCGAACTGATTCTGCTGCAGATGGGTCAGCGGGAAGCCGCCGTTTATCTCCGGGCTGTCAAAACAAATGACGGAGATATCTCCGGGAACCGACAGCCCCATCTCGCTGGCAGCGCGAAGCGCAAGCTGCGCAATGTTATATTCGGTTGCGAAGATCGCCGTAATTTGCGGGTATTGGCGCAGGCGGGCAATGATTTTCTCAATATCCCGAATGCGGTTTTCTTCCGCGTTGCCCTGCGGCAGCGCCGACATAATATCATCAATCCACAGCTCGCGGTCAACCATGATGCCCTTCTCCGCATGCGCTTGAATGAAGCCCTCGATCCGATCCTCGATTGCCGTTGTATCCCTTGGCGGAGGCGTCAGGAAGGCAATGGATTTGTGGCCGAGCTCGAAGAGATAATTGGTGCCTTTGATGGCGGCCTTCACATTGTCGGTGCTGATCGAACCGGCAGATATGCCTTTCAGATGGCGGTCGATGAGTACGAACGGAAACTTCATGATAGCAAGCTTCAATATCTCCGCATTGAAATATTCCCCTTGCGCCGGGAAAATAATAAGTCCGTCTACGCCAAGCTCCAGCAAGCCTTGGATGGCTTCTTCCTCATAAGAGGGGATGCCGAAGGAGCGACGCAATACCAAGTAACTGTCATTCTCGCGGGATGCCTCTTCCATTCCATAGATAAGCCCCGTGCCGTAGCTGTCGGCAAAATCGGTAATGACAAGCCCGATCAGCAGCTTGCCACCCGTATTGCGCGGCGTCGTCTGCTGAAGATGGACTGCACCGCTTGCCGGCTTAGCTGCTGCCTTTTCCTGTGACTCGGCTACGAAGGAACCGCGTCCCGGCTGGCGAATAATATACCCTTCGCTCGCCAACAGCTCCAGCGCCTTCTTGCTCGTAATGCGGCTGACACCATGCTCATCGCCAAGCTCTTTCTCCGAAGGCACCCGGTCGCCAACCTCGTATTTCCGTTCTATAATTTGATCGCGAAGTGTTTCGAATATCTTCTCATACATCGGTTTGGATGCAGACTCGTTCGACATAGTTGAACCTCCATGAAATCACAATTGCTCCACCGCCTTAACCGACGACGGTTCGGTTCGAGCTTATTTTATACCAATATATCATGATATATGCGATTTGCCAAGATGGAATGATATATCGACTTCGCTGTGATGGACAAGGACAAAAAGAACTCCCCGCCGGTAGATAACGATCTACTTTGCGGGGAGTCCGGTTATATGTCATCTATGTATATTGCCGATTAGGTTGAAGCCACCACTAATTCTTGTTTGAGAAAGGCAATAAACCGTTTCGACTCTTCAAGCGTCAATTGCTGACCAAACTGCGTAAACTGAAACTTCTCCGCGATTTCATTGTCCGACAGATGAAGCTGATTTACAAGTGACTGGACTTCCTTGCTGATGGTTGTCATCTAATCCTCTCCCTCTTATGTATTAGCTAATCTGATCATAGCAGTAGAGTTTCAGATAACTATTAGAATTGTATAAGCCAATTATTAGGTTTGAGACCCCCTCTCCCCATACTTCACACACGCACGCATGCTAACGAATACTAGAAGCCTTATTTCAACCAAATAACGGGTTTTGAAATTTTAACGAATCCCAGAGGTCTTATTCGGTGTCAAAAGCACTTGTTTCGTTACAATTCGCCACAATAAGGCTCCTACGATTCGTTAGAATTATTAAATGACTAATTTCGCGCGAATAAGACCTGTAGGATTCGTTAGTGTGAAACGGGGCACCAACATCACTTCCTTTTCCACCTAACAAACGGCAGATACATCAGCGTGAATATGAGCAGCGCAATGATCTCTTCCACAGCCAAGTAGTATGGATACGGTCCCAACAAATCGAGCAAGGACGCCCCTTCCGGCTTGTGCCGAAGGAACATATAGTTGGCATCCAGCAAGTAATCCGTCCCTCCCACAACGACGAGGAGGACATTTAGAAAAATCATCGTAATCCCGATCGACTTCCAGGTTGGCCGATAGCCTTCAATCCAGGTCATATACAGCGGTGCGAGGATAATCGCGATATGAACTACGAAGAAGTGAAAGTAACGGAAATGCGGGAACGGATAATCCAGATCCGGTGTCAGCATCGCCTGCAGCGCCCCGCCAATTCCGGCGAAGAAGACGATTTGATACAAGAGTCGACTTCGTGTGATTAGCATGATTATAGCGAGCAATTGCGAAATACTGCATAGCTCGAGCGGCAGCGTATATTGGATATCCCACAGTCCCTGGTCCGCATACCAGTAGTAGAGGACAAGCTGAGGGACAAGCAGTCCCAGCAGAATAACATATCGGATCATCGTCCTGGCAGATGCTTGCAGCCTGATACTGTATTTATACCCGAACAGGAGAAGCGCCAACACTACCATTATAGCGAGCACCGCTATATGCGAGTTGGAGTAAGCGATGAAATGTTCCGTCGTATGACGCGAGAAAAATGAAGGTATGTCGCCCATCCCCTTTCCATGTAAAATGACACCTTGCTCATGGATATAATTAGCTGTCATTGCAGCTAATTCCTTCATGAAGCGTCGCGCGGGGTGCTCGACTTTTTGCGTGGGCGGGAGAGAAGCGAGCATTTTGGACGCTGAGAGTCGCGTTTTCCGACTCTCAGCTTATTTAGCCGGCCAAACGGAGGCGCATTCTGCGCTGAAAGTCGGATTTCCCGACTCTCGGCGCATTTTCGCGACCTTTTGGTTGCTGAGAGTCGCATTTTCCGACTCTCAGCTTACTTAGCCGGCGAAACGGAGGCGCATTCTGCGCTGAAAGTCGGATTTCCCCACTCTCGGCGCAATTTCGCGACCTTTTGGTTGCTGAGTCGCATTTTCCGACTCTCAGCTTACTTAGCCGGCGAAACGGCTGCGCTTTCCGGACTGAAAGTCGGATTTCCCGACTCTCGGCGCAATTTCGCGACCTTTTGGTTGCTGAGAGTCGCATTTCCCGACTCTCAGCTTACTTAGCCGGCGAAACGGAGGCGCATTCTGCGCTGAAAGTCGGATTTCCCCACTCTCGGCGCAATTTCGCGACCTTGTGGTTGCTGAGTCGCATTTTCCGACTCTCAGCTTACTTAGCCGGCGAAACGGCGGCGCTTTCCGGACTGAGAATCGGATTTCCCGACTCTCGGCGCAATTTTGCGACCTTTTGGTTGCTGAGAGTCGCGTTTTCCGACTCTCAGCTTATTTAGCCGGCGAAACGGCGGCGCTTTCCGGGCTGAGAATCGGATTTCCCGACTCTCGGCGCATTTTTGCGACCTTTTGGTTGCTGAGAGTCGCGTTTTCCGACTCTCGGCGCAATTTCGCGACCATTTGGATACTGAGAGTCGCGTTTTCCGACTCTCAGCATCCGTAGGCGGCGAAACGGCGGCGCTTTCCGGGCTGAGAGTCGGATTTCCCGACTCTCGGCGCATTTTTGCAACCACTTGAATGCTGAGAGTCTCATTTTCCGACTCTCAGCTTACTTAGCCGGCGAAACGGAGGCGCATTCTACGCTGAAAGTCGGATTTCCCGACTCTCGGCGCATTTTTGCGACCATTTGGATACTGAGAGTCGCGTTTTCCGACTCTCAGCTTATTTAGCCGGCGAAACGGCTGCGCTTTCCGGGCTGAGAATCGGATTTCCCGACTCTCGGCGTATTTTTGCGATCTTTTGGTTGCTGAGAGTCGCGTTTTCCGACTCTCGGCGCATTTTTGCGACCATTTGATGCTGAGAGTCGCATTTTCCGACTCTCAGCTTACTTAGCCGGCGAAACGGAGGCGCATTCTACGCTGAAAGTCGGATTTCCCAACTCTCGGCGCAATTTCGCGGCCATTTAAATGCTGAGAGTCGCATTTCTCAACTCTCAGCATACATAGGCGGCGATAGCGTGATACTTTCAGCAAAGCACCTCACCTCCTACATGAACAGCAAAAAGACCGCCGACACATACGATCGATCGGCGGTCTAGAGCCAAGCATCTCACCCACGCTATTCCTTCACGCTTCCAAGCACGATGCCTTTCATAAAGAACCGCTGCAGAAACGGATACACCATCAGGATCGGCAGCGCGCCGAGGAAGATCTGCGCCGCCTTGGCGGTCCGGTCGTTCACCTCGGTAAGCGACTTCATGTCCGCCGAGGACATCAGCGTCAGATCCCGGTTGATCACGACCGTCTGCAAGTAGCTTTGCAGCGGATAGTGATCCGGCGAGTTCATGAAGATCAGCCCGTCAAACCAGGAATTCCAATGGTTAACCGTGGCGAACAGCGTAATCGTCGCCAGCGCCGGCAGCGACAGCGGAAGGAAGATCCGCCACAAGGTCGTCCAGTGACCCGCGCCATCCATGAACGCCGCTTCTTCCAGCTCCTTCGGTAGGCCGCGGAAGAAGTTCAGCAGCAGAATCACGTTGAACACCGGTACGGCGCCGGGCAGGATCATCGCCCAGATACTGTCCATAATGCCCGTGTATTTGATCGTCATATAGAGCGGGATCAGACCGCCGCTGAATAGAATCGTAATGACGAACACCCAAGCATAGAACGTCCGCATCGGAAATTTCTTCGCTTCCTTCGCAAGCGGATAGGCAATCAGCACCGTAAGCAGCATGTTGACCGGAATACCGAGTCCGACCCGCTTCAAGGTAACGAGAATGGATTTGAAGAACGCCGGCTTATGCAGCACGTATTCATAGGAGCTTAACGAGAACTGCACAGGCCACAGCTTGACGTAACCGGCCTGGGCGGCCGCGCTTGAACTGAACGAAATCGCCAGGACATGTATGATTGGCAAAATACATAATATACCGAGACAGGCAAGAAAGACGTAGTTAAAGGATAGAAACATTCTGCGGCTAAACGTGTAATACTCCAGCACTCCCGCCCTCTCCTCTCATCAGAAAATACGATAATTGGCGAATCGATAAGCCAAATAGTAGGACAACGATATGCTGAGAAGCGAGACAACCGATCTAAACACGCCTACCGCCGTCGCAACCCCGTACTGCGCATCGATCAAGCCGATCCGATAGACGAAGGTATCGATGATATCCCCTGTCTCATACACCTGCGGGCTATATAAATTAAACACCTGATCAAACCCGGCGTTCAGCACATTTCCTAAGCTTAAGGTCATTAACAGAATAATAATCGGCGCCATCCCCGGCAGCGTCACATGCAGCGTCTGCTTCCATCTGCCCGCGCCATCGACGATCGCCGCTTCGTATAAGGTTGGATTAATACTCGTTAATGCCGCTAAATAGACGATCGTATTAAAGCCGAACTCCTTCCAGGTATCCGTGGCAACCAGCACATAACGAAACCAGTTATTATCCCCGAGAAAATAAATCGGCTCGATGCCGACCCACCCCAGCACTTGATTGACAATCCCGCTCGTCGGCGACAAAATATCGATGAGAATCCCGCCGAGAATGATCCACGACAGAAAGTGAGGCAAATAAACAACCGTCTGGATGCCGCGTTTGAATACTTCCTTACGTACCTCGTTCAGCAGCAGTGCAGTAACGATCGGCGCGATCAGGCCAGCAATGATTTTCATAATGGCGATGAGAATCGTATTCCAAACAATCTGCTTGGACTCCGGCATTTCCATCACGTAGCGGAAGTTATCGAATCCAACCCATTTGGAATTAATCACGCCTATGGCGGGCTTGAACTTCTCGAACGCAATGACAAGTCCTAACATTGGACCGTAGCTGTAAATCAGTATAAGGATGAGACCCGGCAAAATCATCAAGTGCAGCGGAAGCGTTCCACTCCAATTTTTCCGCAACAAAGCGTTCCCTCCCTGCCCTGCTTAGTCAAAAAACGGGGGAAGACGTCGCTTCCCCCGCCCAGCTTACCCTCATGCACCCTGCACGAGCTTACTTATTCTTCGCCCAATCGTTGACTTCTTGCGTAATTTCATCGCCGCCGAGTTTCTTCCACTCTTCAACGAATTTATCGAACGTATCGATCGAATCGCCCATGATGATCTTCGTGAACGTTTCCAGCTCTCTCTTCTGCAGGTTCGACTCTTTCTCAACCATGGCAGGCGTTGGAGCACCGTAGAACTCCGTCAGCTTGAGCGCTTTGCCGTTGACGTATTGATCAATGACTTTGAACGAGCCTTCTTTGCCGAAGATGCGCTCATACGCCCAGTTCAGCGGTTCTTTGCTCGATCCGTCCAGCCAAGAAGCGATTTTATCATGGTTATCCTTCTCTTCCGGATTAAGGGCAGAGGTATCTTTGCTGTCCAGCGCAGCCGTTACATGGAGGTAGATATCCAGGTTTTTACGAGCCGGCCATGCTTGGAACGGCATGTTTTTGAATTTCTCGAAGCCATCGCCCGTAAAATATTTCGCGTAATTCTCAGGCGTTGTCGTTTCGCCCCAGCCTGTTTCAACGAACAGATTGATCATTTTCAGCAGCGCTTCCGGATGTTCGGCACCCTTCTTGACGACAAAATATTGGCCGACAGAGAAGCCGACTTGCGGCGTAACCGGTTGATCATCTGCAGAGACGAGCGGATAGGACTGCCACTGCGCATTCGGATCCGTTTTCTTATTGTCTACGAGCGGCCACAGCGGATTCCACATTTGGCCGAACTGCATGCCGATTTTGTTCGAAGTCGTCAATTCCGCCTCTTTACCGCCGTCTTTAACGCCGAACTCTTTGTCAATCTGGCCCTTCTTGTAAAGCTCTTGCAGAACCGCCAGCGCAGTCTTCATCTCAGGCTGAATGCTGCCATAGACAAGATTGCCGCTTGCGTCTTTGATCCATGTTTTCGGATAGGCGTGGTAGCTGTTCAAGAGGCCTGTGATATCAGCGAAGCCGCCGTACAGGTCTTTGTTCATCGCGATGCCGTACGAGTCCGCCTTACCGTTTCCGTCCGGATCCTGCTTCGTGAATGCTTCGGAGATGGCAAGCACATCAGTCATCGATTGCGGCGGCTGCAAGCCAAGCTTGTCGAGCCAATCCTTGCGAATCCAGATCATACCCGCTCCATCCATGGAAGAGCCGGTGTTCGGGATCGCCATCAGCTTGCCGCCAAATGTGGCGGAAGCAAGTGCAGCCGGTCCGTCTTGATTGAGAATTTCCTTTAGGAAAGGCGATGCGTATTTCTCATAAATCGCGGTCAGATCTTCAAGCTCATCCGCTTCCTGCAGCTGCTTAAGCTGCTTGGCGTTTACCGGAATGAGCGCCGGCAAGTCGCCCGAAGCGATGGACACGTTCATCTTCTGCTCGCCTTGGCCGCCCGGCTGATCGCCGCTGACAACCCAGTCGTATTTCACGGTAATGCCAAGCTTCTCTTGGAGCGCTTGCGTCCACATGTTATTGTCGATCGTCTGACCTTCCATGAACTTGAACGTATCATTGATGACACGTACGCTCGTAATGTTGATCGGCGGATCATACTTGCCGAAGAACGGATCAGGCTCTGCCGCAGGTGCAGGCTCATTCGTATTGGCATTCGTATTGTTGCCCGTATCTGCCGTATTCGTCGATGTATTGGTTTGTTCATTCCCTGTGGAATCGGAAGTATTCTTGTTGTTGTTGTTATTCCCCGAGCTGCAAGCGGTTACAAAAACAAAAATAAAAGTCATAAGCAGAACCGCAGTCCATTTGAATGGCTTTCGCATTCCCCTAACCTCCCTTTTATTTTGCAAGCTTCCTACTCCTTCAGTATAGAATGACGGCAGTTTGCTTCACTATGGAACAATCTATAGATTCGTGGTCTCCTATATAGGTAATCGCACAGAAGCGGGGACAGGCGCCTGAAATTCTGAAAACCTGCCCCCTTCGGCGCAGACTGTTATTCCCTTGCCCGATATTCCTGCGGAGTGAGCTGAATCCGTTTCTTGAAGAAGCGGATAAAATAACCCGAGGTCTCGAAACCGACCTTGTCGGCAATCTCGTGAATTTTGAGCGGGGTCGCAGTTAACAGCTCTTTCGCCTTCTCCAGACGCAGCTCGGCGATGTATTCGGACAGGTTCGTACCTGTCTGCTGTTTATAGAGAACCGACAGGTAGGCAGGGTTAAGGTAGACAATCTCGGATAAGCTCGTAAGCGACAGATCGCCGGCCAAATTCCCCCGTATATATTGATGCAGCCGCGCAATCAGCTGGTGAGTCCGTTCATGCTGGATGGATTTGCGCCTTGCATAGATTGTGGATGTCGTCTGAAGCAAGTACCTCAGCGCAGCCTCGCGCGATTGATGGGCGGAGAGGTTCATCAGTCCATCCATAATTGCGGTTTCCATGCGGCCTTCGCCACCCTGCGTCAGTTGACTGAGCAGGAGATTGGCAATGGCATAGTAGACAAGCGCATATTCGGCATATTGAGTAGGCAGCGCGGTATAGCTCTTAATCGCTTCAGCGAAAGCCTCTTCGGTACCATCCTCCAGCAGACGCTCCAGCTGCAGCGTAATTGTTCGCAGCGGCGGCAGGGCAGCCTCAGGAGCGATTCCCTCCTCACGCTGATCTAAGATCAGCAGCATCCGATCCCGTGTACCGAGTCCGACGACCAGCCTTTTCTTCATCTGCTCGTATACGCGCGGCAGCTGCTCCCAATCCTCGGTCTGTGCGCCGCAAATAAGCGATACAGGCAGGTGAAGCAGTCGATCGCAGGTTTGCTGGATCGATTCCATCGTGCCCTGTACGAAGCTGACAGTGTCGCGCCAAGTCTCGCTTTGCTCGCCGGTTTCCGCCGAAGGCTGCAGGAGGCAAACAAAGTGGTGCATATCCGTGCTCGCGGTGAATACGGCTAACGGCGCATAGTACTCCGCGGCAATATTTTGGACGGCATAGAGCATTAAAGCTCGGTCGTGATAGCTGCCTTCGCCCCAGCGGTCGATCCGTCCGATGAGCGCAATGACCGGCGCATCGCCGCGCAGCGGAATATGCAGCTCCTGCAGCTTCTCTTCCGTCACCGCAGGCTGCGCCGCATTCGACTCCAGCACAGCCATCAGCCAATCTCGGTGCAGCAAGGGCAGCGCGCGGCTCAATTGGTCTTTGGCCTGCAGCATAAATTGCTGGCTCTGCGACTCTGCGGCCAGACTATCAATCGCCTTGCGAATGCTGCGAATGATCGCCTCGTCGCCTTCGGTTTTGAGAATATAGTCAATGGAACCTGTCCGAATGGCAAGCTGGGCAGTTTCCAGGTTATGAATGCCGGTGAGGAAAATAACCTTGCAGCGCGGCCACTGCGCCACAATCCGCTGCTGGAGCTCAAGTCCGGTCATGCCCGGCATTCGCACATCGCTAAGCACGATGTCAATCTTCGTCCGCGTCAGCCACTCGAGCGCTTCCTCCGGGGAATACGCGCGATAGATGTCCAGCTCCAAACCCGGCGTGTCCTCGATCATTTCATAGAGGCCGTCCACCGTGAATCTCTCATCATCCACAATCAATAAGCGGTTCATCCTTCGTACCCGCCTCCCTCGGAATCGTCATCGTCACTTTGAGGCCTCGTTCCTCCCCCAAACTGAGCGTCAAACCGCCGCCCCCGTACTTGATAATAATGCGCCGGTGGACATTAAGCAGACCGGTATGCTCTGTAGGCTGCGCTTTGTCGAGCAAGCTTAATTGCAGCTCGCGCAGCTTCTCCTCATCCATGTTTTCCCCGTTGTCGGTTATGGAAATCTCGATCGCTCCGGGTTTCGTGCTGAACCCGACTGTTATTAAACCATTCCTTCGCTTATGCTCCAGGCCATGGTTATAAGCGTTCTCGATGATCGGCTGAACGATGAGGCGAGGAACCGGGAACGCGCGCAGCTCCTCAGGCACCTCTTCAAACTCCACCATAATCCGCTCCGAGAAACGGATCGATTGAATTTCCGCATACGTACGGGCATGATGAATCTCGCTTGCGAGCGGCACCTCATCCGAGCCGTCGCGCGTAATGTATTGAAAATATTCACCCAAATGCTTCGTGAAATAAATAACGTTATCATGATCCCGCTGCTGTGCCATCCGGTACAGAATAAAGTAGCTGTTGTACAGAAAATGCGGATTGATCTGCGACTGCAAATGACGCAGCTCTGCCAGACGGGCCAGGTACCGCTGCTCATACACTTCATGGACAAGCACATCAAGCTGCTTCACCATGCCGTTAAACTGTCCGTACAGATAACCGAACTCATCCTGCAGCGGATAATGGACCTCCAGATTGAACTGCCCTTGCTCGATGCGCCGGAATGACCGGACGAGCCGTTTTAACGGTTGATGAATAATGAGGTAAATACTGTAGGAGAACAGCAGCACCAGGAAGACCGACATGGCAGAGAGCACGTAGAACCAGAATCGGTAGACCTGCAGCGATGCATTCACTTTGTTCGCAGGCACATACATGAGCAAGGTCATGTCGAGCCGCGAAGAATGGTTGGAGACCACGAGATACGACTCGTCCTTCCATTCCACCGACTGCAGCTTGCCTTCTTCCGTCGCTGCTTCCTCGTGCTGAAAATCATGAATGAGTTCTTCGTCCACTGCGTCGGAACCGCCGGTAATGAGAAATGGCTGCTTGTTCCCAACGAGCGCCGTATGCCCGCCTTCATTCGTAAACTCCTGCAGCACCTTGCTTAATTCAGGCCGCGAAATTTCAATGGCAAGGAGGAAGACCGGACTTCTTCGGCTTGAGATAGCCGGGTCGGGATATGGAATACTAATGAAGATCCGATCCTTCCACAAAAGAAAAGGAGACTCGAACCGATTCGTCGACTTGCTCAGGGCGACGAACTGCGCTTCATCAAAGTTTCCGATGACGTTGGCATTCGCAGACACGGTACGGTTCATGGCGGGGATGAAGGCAATGGCATTATTCACGAACTTACTGGATTTCTGAAGGGCATCCAGACGGCTCTTGAGCCGAAGCTGCGCCTGCATCTTCTCGATTTCCGACATCACCTCGGAGGAGGAGGACAGTTTAAGCAAATCATCGTCATTGACATATTCCTGCAGCTGCCGAATGGCGCTGTCGATATCGAATTCCAGCATGTTCATATATAAGGAGGTCCGCGATACAAGGGAGTCTGTGATTTCTTTCTGGACGTGGGAGGAGCCGGTTTCGTTCATTTTCCAGCTGATAATGTAGAGCGGTGTAAGTGTAACAAGGAAAGTGAGGACAAGCTTGGGCAAAATAGACAGCGAAGCGATACGTTTCAGGATATTCAGCAGCATTGCCACCCCCGGCATAGTAGTTGCTTCTATCAGGCAGGAAACGCTCCACCTATGATGGGCAGGCATGGATGACTGGATCAGGAGGCGTATCCTACATAATTCTCCACATATCGCCAATTACCTCCCCGACCCATTGATGTATAATCGTTATTAACTTGTAATAAGTTAGCAGCTTGAATAAACTCCGAGGATGTTCCATAATAAAGAGATCAACGACGCACCACGCACACAAATTACGAAGAAACAGGAGGTCATGTTAACAATGACTGATTCCATAAAAGTTCCTCTGTCTGTCTTAGACTTAGCATCGGTTACCGATGTCGGCACGCCGGCGGATGCGTTCCGCAATACGCTGGACCTCGCGCGCCACGCCGAGCGGCTTGGCTACAACCGCTATTGGCTTGCCGAGCATCATAACATGGCGGGCATCGCAAGCTCTGCCACCTCGGTCGTCATCGGCTACGTTGCCGGCGGCACGAAGCGAATTCGCGTCGGCTCCGGCGGCATCATGCTGCCGAACCATTCGCCGCTTGTCATTGCCGAGCAATTCGGCACGCTGGAGTCGATGTACCCGGGCCGCATCGACCTTGGCCTTGGCCGCGCACCCGGCTCCGACCAGACGACGGCTCGCGCGCTTCGCCGCGATCTGGCTTCGAACGGGCAGGAGTTCCCGGAGCTGCTTGCCGAGCTGCGCGCCTACTTCCATCCGCCGGCAGATGCCTTTAGGCCTGTCCGCGCAACTCCGGGCGAAGGCTTGGATGTGCCGATCTGGCTGCTCGGTTCAAGCGGCTTCAGCGCGAAGCTGGCCGGCGAGCTTGGCTTGCCGTTCTCGTTCGCGAGCCATTTTGCGCCGGAATATCTCATGCCGGCCATCCATCTCTATCGCAGCAGCTTCCGCCCATCCGAGGCGCTCGCGAAGCCATATGTCATGATCGGCATCAACATCGTTGCCGCCGATACCGATGAGGAAGCAAGCTTCCTTTCGACTTCGCAGCAGCAGCAATTCCTCAGCCTCATTCGCGGCCGTCCGGGCAAGTTGAAGCCGCCGATCGACAACATGGATGAGCTGTGGATGTCGCATGAGCGGGATGCGCTGCAGTCTAAATTCAAGTATGCGATTACCGGCAACAAAGCAACCGTGGCCGCTCGCCTGCGTGAAATTTTGAGCGAAACGATGGTCGACGAACTCATCGTTACTTCTCAAATCTATGATCATGCCGCGCGTCTGCGGTCTTATGAGATCGTGGCCGAAGCTGCCGGGCTGGAAGGCTCTGCGGACTAAAACATTGGATCAAAAACGCCCTTTACTCGGCCGCTGCTTAGCGGGACTAGTAAAGGGCGTTTATTATTGCTCATCCATCGCAAGAACCTTGCTCATCTTAACCTGCTCCAGCATGTGCCCGATATTGCCTTCGCCGGCATAGAGCGACATGTCGAAGAAATCATGATGCAGCTCCGACCAATAAAGTTCATTCTCATCGCCTGCGACTTCGACATCACGCTTCAATTTGCCCGCATAAACCTCCACGTAACAATCCTGCAGATAATAGGTGAAGTCCATGACATGATGCAAACTGACATCCTCCGCAGAGATGCCGGTTTCTTCCGCCAGCTCGCGATAAGCCGCTTCTAACCCCGATTCGCCGGGTTCGATTTTGCCGCCTACCAAATTGCTTAATCCCTTATACGGTTCTTTCAGTCGTTTGCACATGAGCAGCCGTTCCTCGTTCTCGCTGTAGATCATCAACACGTTATATCCCTGCAAACCCAAGCGCCCTCCCACCGGACTCCTTTATTGAAAAGAAACCTTCTTCGTCGCTATAGCCTTGCCATCCTGACCGGCAGCTTCCATTGTAAGTTCTCGATCCGCAATCCGCTCATCCGCCAGCGCATACCAGAGTCGGAGGGGTTGGGTGTCTACGATTGTCGCTTTCGTCAGCACCTGGTTATCTCCATCCTGAAAGGTAACGTTTATGGACCCGATGCGATCATCGCTGATAACGCCATAGAGCATCGTCGGTAACAGTGCGATTTCGCCGGTAAACCCGTCATCCGCGAGGTAGGCTTTAATGCTGCCATACTCGGCCGACTGCTTGGTTACCCACTTGCCAAACATATTTTTCTTCAATAATCCGTATCCCATATCGGTTACCGCAAGGTCCTTGGTTGCACTTACCGCCTGTTCCTCCGGCACGCTCAAGTAGAACGCCAACGTATCCTGATTTACTTCCGTTTGGTACAGGAGCTGCACCTTCTTGATATGGCCCTTATTGAGCACTTCCTCCACGGTTGAGCTGTTGCGCGTGCCCATGAAAGTATTGAGCAGAAGCAGCACGAGCACTGCACCCAGCACATAGTAGATCCTCTTGCCTTTAAACATCCCAACTTACTCCTTCCGAAGCTTCCTCACACTGAATGTTGTTCGGTAGCTTCCCCACTGCTCGTCTTCCTATACAAAAGATTGCTTAACCGTCCCTTTGCCCGCTTCCACTTCGATTTCCGCATAAGCGCCATTAATCAACGTAATCTGCGGCGGTACATGTCCGCAATCGATATCGACGATAATTGGCAGCCCGAGCTCAGCGGCCAAATCGCTATACACGTCATCAATGGTGTAGTTCTCTACCGGCTTGTTGGCAGGACTGCGTCCGAACAGAATGCCGGAGCAGTTCTCGAACCAGCCCGCCAGCTTCATCTGAACCAGCGAGCGGCGCACATCCGCCGTGTTCAGCTCGCAATTCTCGAGCACCCACACGACCGGCTCCCCGGGGATGTATTGCTCTCTGAACTGCCGAACATCACCGTACGGCGTGCCGATCAGATGCCGAACGACATCGATGCAGCCCGCAAGCATTCTTCCTCGCATGACTGTTTTGCCGCTGAACCGCCCATCGCTCTCGCCGCCGGGTGATTCAATCTCGCCGCTTGGCAGCACTTTGCGCCAATAGGTCGGTTCCGTCAGGTTGAACACGTTCGGATTGTCGTTCACCCAGTCCTTCTGATAATGCAGCGAGGACCGCTGCACACAGGATTCGCCGGCCTTGGTGGAGAGAACGGTCTGCCACATTGCCGTCGTCTCATCCGGCGCTTCTCCTCTGAGGTCTACAATATTCGTGCCATGCGCCGTGGCGATTCCCGTCTTGAGCGTGATGGCAAGCAGCAGCACGCTTAGATCGGAATACCCCAGCACCCATTTGGCCGGCAGATGATCAAAGTCTACCTGATCGACCATCTCAATTAACAATTCGCCGCCCCAAGGCGGAATGATCAGATCGACTCCGGTGTCTTGTATCATCGTATTAAACTCTTGTGCTCGCACGGCTGCAGGAGCGGATTTCGCTTTATTTTGCGTATAGGTGGTCGCTCCGTACTTAACGATGAAGCCTCTCGCTCCAAGTCGTTCGCTAACCTGCTCCAACAGCCCGTGTGCCGCCGGATCCACACCGGACGAAGGCGCCGTAACCCCAATTGTCGCTCCATCCGCCATCCAAGGATATTGAATCGATTGTATCGTCCCCATGCTCCGCTCCCCTTTATTAAGTTGAATAGGTGAACCCCGTCGCTTGCTCGCTCCATGCCCAGAATCGGCCGGCCTCTTCATCCGATGCCGCCAGGTTCGAAACCGCAAGAGGCTTCAGCTTGTAGAAATAATCACCGGACTTGCCGCCAATCTCCGTTTCCGCCGCACTCGCCAGAAACACGGCTGTCGCCGAACCCTGCTCCGCCGTCAGGAAGAACGGCCGCATCAGCTTATGAACAAGACCGCCAAACCCCGTGTTCCGGTTCACCCCGATATCGGTCGACACGACTCCCGGATGCAGCGCATATACCGGAATGCCGGTTCCGCTTAACTTGCGCGCAAGCTCCTTCGTGAACCAGATATTCGCGATCTTCGAGCGACTGTAGGCGCGCCATACCGTGAAGCTCTTCGTCATCCCCGGATCCGCATAGTCCATCGTACCGATCTTATGTGCACCGGAGGATACGTTGACGATTCGCCCCGATTGGCTCTGGCGCAGAAGCGGCAGCAGCAGTCCCGTCAGCAGAAAATGCCCCAGATGGTTTACGCCTAGCTGCCGCTCGAAGCCCTCTGCCGTTTCTTCCCGCTTCAGCGTGATGATGCCCGCGTTGTTAACCAGCACATCGAGCCGGCTTGTCCGGCTTGCCAGTTCCGCCGCGGCCTCTCGGATGCTCGCGAAGGAAGCCAGGTCGCACAGCAGCAGCTCCGCATCCTCGCGACCGGATTTGCGGTTCACATAGTCTACTGCCGCCTGCCCTTTCTCCCGATTGCGCGCGAGCAGAAATACCTTCATGCCGTGCTCCGCCGCAAGCAGCGCGGCCGTTGCCCGTCCCATACCGCCGCTTGCGCCGGTCACCAGCGCAATCCGCCGTGAACGATTATTGTTCGTCATTTACGAGCCACTCCTACTTTATGGGATTATGATTGCGTAATTAGCCTATCGATGCATTGCTCGAGATTGTCCAACGTTTCCTTCAACTGCTCCTGCAGCTGTTTGATGGACCATTTGCCGTCAACGCCTGCGAGACGCCGCAGATCGCCATCGATCAACAGCACCATCCATAGCGAGAACAGCGCCGTGAATAAGTAATAGCCCCGCTTGAATGAATCTGCATCCAGCTTGATTCCATGATTCGCACTATGCAGCAAGTATCGATTCAACAGCTCTTCGCGCAGCTCTGAAGTCATGGCTTTCGGGAACACGGGATGCGTGGAATCGATCAAGTGATACAGGTCCCAGTAGCGGCTGTTTAGATGCGCATGCTCCCAATCGAGCACGCTGACAGCCCCCTTCACCCGTGCGTAGTTGCCCAGGTGCAGGTCGCCGTGCGAAATCACGTTTCTTGCCCAGTATTGAACAATGGATTCCGATTGCATCAGCGGCTCCAGTTGATGAAGGACTGACTCCGCATCTTCGAACCTAGTCGCGAGAGCATCCAGCAGCTCATTGCGGCGATCCATCACCTGCATCGCAATATCCTCGATGAATGGCTTCGGCCCAATGAGCCGTTGCTGCTGCAGGTGTTCCGCACGCAAGGCATGCCACCACGCCACATGCGCGATGAGTTCAAGCGCGGCGTCCTCTTCGAATTTGTGTTCAAGAGGCCCCAGATCTTCGAACAGCTGCCAGCTGCTTTCACTAGCCGCAAGCCCCGATCCCGCCAACAGCTGCGGATAAATAACAGGGAAAGACATCCCCTTCAATATATGTTCATACACCCAGGCCTCTTGCCCAAGCTGACTCTCATTCGTTAACGGCTTGAAAATATAACTGTCATCGGGCGACACATAGACGCGCTCCACACACTTGCCATTCGTGCCGGTATAGAGAACATCTCTTCTCCAGATTCGTCGATCATCCAGCGTTCCATCCGGCCGTACAATTTCCTTCAACGCGTGCCACCTCCTGTTCCCCGGGAAACAAACATTCCCATATAACGCCTATTGTACATGGAAAACGAGGCAGATGAAACGACCATCCGTACGATATAGCCGGAAGAAGTAAGCCTCTCTGAATGGAGATATGCCGACCGGGGGCCGGCGGTCACCCACCATAGTGGCACAGCCTCAAGAATGATGCGCTTTGTGCAACATTTCTTGCCACTTTCCACTCTATTGTTGGAAATGATGCGCAAAGTGCAACTCTTTCCGTTCACTATACCTGCTTGGAGCCCCTTCGCTCAGAAATGTTGCATTTCCAGCAACATCAGTTACTTTACGACCCTCTTCATGGCCAATTTGTTGCAGTTGATGCAACAATTGCTCACTCCCAAACCGCACCAGCCAAAATCAAAAAAGGACGGTTTCAAAAGTCGTCCTGCACACTTTTGAAACCGTCCTCAGGTTACATGCTCTTACTTGTTGCCGCAGCACCCGCGGCAATGTCCGTTCCCGCGGGGACATCAGCTGCAGCCGATGCCTGCTCGCCCGTTTGCAGCTGATACATCTTAAAGTATCTACCCTGCAGCGCCATCAGCTCGCGGTGATTGCCACGCTCCACGATCTCGCCGCGGTGCAGCACGAGAATCTGATCCGCCTCGCGGATCGTCGAGAGACGGTGCGCGATCACGAGCGTTGTGCGCCCTTCGCTGACAACCTTCAGCGCCTGCTGGATCAATCCTTCCGTTTCGCTGTCGATGCTGGCCGTCGCCTCATCCAAGATCAGAATGGAAGGGTCGAACGCCAGCGCCCGAGCAAACGAGATCAGCTGCCGCTGCCCGGATGACAGCGTGCTTCCGCGTTCAACGACCTGTTCATCATAGCCGCCGGGCAGCTGCTCGATGAACGGAGCGGCTCCGACTTCGCGCAGCGCATCCTTCACGCGGTCGATGCTAATGTCCTTGTTGTATAAGCTGACGTTGAACTTGATATCGCCTGCGAACAAGAACGGATCCTGCAGCACGATGCCCATATGCTTGCGCAAAGCCTGCTTCGAGAAGCTGCTTATATCGCGTCCATCGATGGTGATAACACCCTGCTGCGGCTCATAGAAGCCGAGCAGCAGGTTCATGATGGAGCTTTTGCCTGAGCCGGTGTGGCCGACAAGCGCAACCGTCTCGCCTCTGCGCGCTTCAAACGAGATGCCCTTCAGCACATTCTCGCCTTCCTTATAAGCAAAGGTCACGTTGTTGAATTTCACGACGCCTTCCGGACGGTTAACGCCTGCCGTATCTTCAACTTCCTTGCCTTCGATGTCCATGATCGCGAACACCTTCTCCGCCGATACAAAAGCACGCTGCGCATTGGTCAGCTGATCGAATATCCCGATAATCGGCTGGAAGATCCGGCCCATGTAATCGATAAATGCGTAGAACACCCCGAAGGAAATCGCCGTCTGCAGCGACTCTCTTCCGAAATACCACACCACATAAGCCGTCACCAAACTGCCGATGGTACCTACGATATTACGGGAAGACAGAGAGAACACCCGAAACTGCTTCACTTGATTCACATAACGATCCTCGTTCAGCACCTCGAATTCCTCGATCGTCACCTTTTCCCTGCGAAACGCTTGAATGATCGGCATGACGACGATCGATTCATTAATCATTGCGTTCATATCACTCAGCCTGGCGCGCATGATGGTAATGAAGACCTTCGAGTATTTCAAATGCACATACATGATCACAACGAACAATGGCGGCAGCAGGAGAGCGTACAACGCCAGCCGCGCATCCAGTATAAACAGTGCTGTGTAAATCCCCGCCAGCTGCACAAGACTGACAACGAACGTGGCCATGAAGCTCATAAACAGATCTCGCACAGCCTCCGTATCGTTCGCAATCCGTGAGACGACCTGACCAATCGGGGTGTTATCAAAATACTTCAGCGGAATACGTCCGATATGCCGCATCAAGTCAATCCTCATGTTCTTGATAATGCGCAGCGCTGTCGCTTGCAGCAGGTAAGACTGCGTAAAGTTACATACGCTCGCCGTGAGCAGAAGCCCCATGTAGAGGCCCAGCAGCCTAAGCACTGCGCCGATATCTCGTTCATCAATCGATAGATGCTTGTCGATGATGGTCTTGGTAATATACGGTCCGCCGAGCTCGGCGCCGACCGCGCAGCAAAGGATGAGCAGCGCCGCAACAATGCGGTATTTGTAGACGAGCGCATAGCCGAGAAGCCTTCTCGTCGTCGATGGATTCATAGCTACCTCCTGAATTCGGATGCCCGTAAGCGGGCTGATTTGTTGGCGATCAAGCTGGGCTTGGCCGCCCTGTTTTCGACAGACCTAGCTCATGCCGGCCACTGATTATTCCCCTAGTATCGACAGACCTAGCTCACTCCAGGCGCAGATTACGCCCCTTGTATTGACAGACCTAGCTCACACCAGCCGCAGATTACGCCCCTTGTATTGACAGACCTAGCTCACACCAGCCGCTGATTAGGCTGTTTATCACTAGTCTTCCAAACTCGCTTCCATCTGCTGCCGGTCCCATTGCTGCCTGTACCAGCCGCCGAAATGCATGAGCTCTTCATGCGTGCCTTCTTCCACGATCCGGCCATCATCGAGAACCAAAATCCAGTCCGCATGGCTGACGGCGGATAAACGGTGTGTGGCGATAAAGGTCGTCTTGCCTGCCCGCTCCTGACGGATGTTATGGAGGATGCGGCTTTCCGTTCTGGCATCCACCGCTGACAAGGCATCATCCAGCAGCAAAATCTCCGAATCCACGAGCAGTGCCCTCGCGATGGCGAGCCGCTGCTTCTGTCCGCCGGAGAGCATGACGCCGTTCTCGCCGACAATCGTGCCCAGTCCTTCCGGCATCGTGGCGATATCCGAGGTGAAGGAGGCCATCTCGACCGCTTTTGCAATCTCGGCTTCCGAAGCCTGAGGTTTGCCAAGCGCGATATTATCGCTGATCGACTTCGAGAGCAGCAGATGCTCCTGCGGCACATAAGCGATCCAGCGTTTCACTTGATCGATGGCGATCTGCTCAACAGGAATCCCCGAAATGAGCAGCTGCTTCTCATCAAGCGGGTATTGTCTGAGCAGCTGCTTCAGCAGCGTGCTCTTCCCGCTCCCCGTACGGCCGACGATGCCAAGCGTCTGCCCTCGCTCAAGCGTGAACGATATCTCGCGCAAACTAGGCTGATTCGCCGTCGGATAAGTAAACGTGAGCCCCTTCATCTCAATTGTCGTCGGGACAGTCACCGCTACCGGTGATGCCGCATCCGCAAGATCCGGCTCCTGTTTGAATGCTTGCTCCAACCGATCGGCGGAAGCACTCCCCCGCTGAAGAACGTTGATAAACTCACCGAAGGAAATCATCGGCCAAATTAACATCCCTAAATAAATATTAAAGGAGATTAACTGTCCCAGCGTAATCTCATCATGAAACACCAGATAGCTGCCATACCCAATGCCAATGGAGTAACTGACACCTACAATGAGGGAGATCAGCGGCTGAAACATCGCATTCAGAATCGATACTTCACGGTTGCGATCCATGACCTCCGTCGTCACTTGGTCAAAGGCCGTCAGATCATGTTTCTCCTGCACGTAGGAACGAACTACTCGGATACCCGAGATCGATTCCAGCGCATGATTGTTCATTTTGCCAAAAGCATCCTGAGCCGCCATGAACCGAACCCGCACTCGCTGTCCGAGCTTGTTGATCACGACGGCCAACAGTGGCAGCGGAATCAATGCCGCTAACATAAGCTTGTAGTCGATCAGCGAGATCATCGTAATAATGACGACCGATGCGCCAACGAGCGTATTCACGAGCGTCATAACCCCATAGCCGGCCGTGTTGCCGATAGCCAGAATATCGTTGGTCGCCAGCGCCATAAGCTGACCGGTATTGTTACGATGGAAGAACGACGGCGTCATGCGTGTCAGATGCGCCAGAAACCGTCCGCGGAGCAGCTTCTCGATCAGCACCGAGTTGCCGAACAAGGTCGTGATCCAAATATATACGAGCACATATAAGAGCAATGAGAGACTAACCAGCAGCAGCACCGTGCTGCTCAGCTGAGAAGCCGTCAGCGTATGCTCGCGAATGCGGTCAATGGTGTTCCCGATCATTTTCGGCGGAACCGTCGTTAACAAGCTGACCACCGTCATCAAGCTGATGGCAAGCGTGTAATGCATCCATCTGAGTTTAAAAAACCATTGAAGCCGTGTCACGAAAGACAAGTTATTGCCCCCTTTATCCATTCTTCCAAAAATGACTAATTTAATTGTACCTCTTACTATATGAATACACCAACATAGCATCATGCATCCTTATCGTAATTTGCCCCAAACCGGATATTTCCTGCCAAAAGCAAACCCGCCTTCGAGCTGCTCGCAAAATGGACAGCCAAGTCGGGTCTATCGTTTTCACCTATCTTCGTTACGCTTCTTGCTCAATGAACACTTCGCGGCTTTAACGCTGCCTCGCGCCTTGGCTTCCGGCTTGCCAGGAAGACGCCGAAGAGGATAATGACAAGCCCTGCGAGCATGTTCCACTTGATTGCTTCGTTCAACAGGACCGAACCCCAGATTAATGCGGTCGAGGGTACCAAATACGTAACCATCGAGGCGAATTCAGCGCTGCCTTTCTCGACCATATAGTAGAACAGGATGTAGGCAAAACCGGAACCAAATATCCCAAGCCCGATAATATGCGAAACATTGCTCATATCGGTCACGTTTGGCAGCGTAATGGATTCTGTGGAGAATGCGAGCGTGCCGCTGACAATCGTACTGCTAAGCAGCGTCCCGTATGTAATTTGGTACATCGAGCAGCCTCGAACGGACAGCCTTTTGGACAATTGCGAACCCACTGCATAACAGAATGTTGCGGTCAGCATGCCGATCAAGCCGATACCATTGACCGATAGCAGCGCGCCCGGCCGAATGCCGAGCAGAATCACCAGTCCGATTGTGGCTACGCCGATACCGACCCACTGCATGTAATGCGATTTGCTCCGGAAGAAGAGAATGCCCACGATAATCGTCCACACCGGCGTCATCGCATTCAAGATCGAAGCCATGCTGCTCGTCAGATGCTGCTCGCTGAATCCGATCAGCGTCCAAGGCAGCGCCGTATTGATTAGTGCCATGATGAACATCGCCGGCCACGGCAGGCTCCGGAAAGCAAATGATTTCTTGAAAATCAGCATAATGAGCAGCACGACAACCAGTCCGCAGGATGAACGCAGAAACGCGATCGACCACGGGCCAAAGTCATGCAGCAATTGTTTAATAAAATAAAATGAACCGCCCCAAATGAGACTTAACAGCAGAAGCGCGACATAGATGAGTCTGGGCAACCTGTAATCCTTCTTTCTATTTCTTAATAATTGGGTTCGGGCTCAAACCGGTATTCCCCCAAATCGATCGTGCCGGCGGGACTCACGTACACGCCTTCACCCTCAAGCAGTACACGCTGCATATAGCGCCCTTCACCGTCGCCGATGGCGATTTCGCCTTTACCGTTAATGACGCGGTGCCACGGCAATCCATGCTTCTCGCTCATGGAATGAAGAATACGTACCACTTGCCTCGCCCCTCTGGGGCTGCCGGCCTGTGCCGCGATCTGACCGTACGTCATGACCGTGCCTGATGGGATATTCGCGATAACTGCAATGACTTGTTGCGTAAATGGCGTCATGACGCACCTCCTTTAATCTCTATAGTATACACCCTACGCAGCCTGCCCCTGCAAGCAAAGTTGAGGATTCCACCCCCTCTACCCCCCGCAAAATTCCCCCCTTAGGGAAAAGCTAGGCTTATATGTTAGAATAAATTTATTCTGTCTTGTAGGAGTGAGTCTATTGCCTAATTTTCAAGAGAAACTCGAGCGTTACGCAGCTCTTGCTGTTGAGGTCGGCGTAAACGTACAGCCCGGCCAAACCCTAGTGATTTCTACATCCCTGTCATGCGCGCCATTCGTGCGTCTTGTCGTGAAGAAAGCTTATGAAGTCGGCGCCAAAAACGTGCACGTGGAGTGGAATGACGATGTCGTCACTCGCACCAAATACGAGCTTGCCCCAGACGAAGCCTTTACGGAATATCCGGAGTGGCGCGCGAAGGGCTGGGAGCAGATGGCTGCCGATAACGCGGCATTCCTCAGCATCATCGCACCTAACCCGGATCTGCTGAAAGGCACGAAGCCCGAGCGGATCGCCAATGCGAACAAAGCGGCAGGCATCGCGCTGAAGTCATGGAGAAGCTACACCATGTCCGACAAAGTCAGCTGGTCCATCGTTGCCGTTCCATCCCCGGATTGGGCGGCTAAAGTGTTCCCGGATGTAGAACCGGACCGCCAAGAGGATGCGCTCTGGGATGCCATCTTCGCCGCAACCCGCATGAACGAAGAAGATCCGGTCGCGGCATGGAAATCGCACATTGAAGTGCTGGATACGAAAGCATCCCACTTAAACGAGAAGAAATTCCGCAAGCTGCACTATACGGCGCCGGGAACCGATCTTACGATCGAGCTGGCTCCGGGCCATATCTGGATCAGCGCGGGCAGCGAGAACGCGAAGGGCGATATCTTCGTAGCGAACATGCCGACAGAGGAAGTCTTCACGGCTCCGCTAAGAGGCGGCGTGAATGGCACGGTGTCCAGCACGAAGCCGCTTAGCTACGGCGGCAACCTGATCAAGGACTTCTCTCTGACGTTCAAGGATGGTCAAATCATTGACGTGCAAGCCGAAGAAGGGCTTGAAGTCCTTAAGAACCTTGTCGCTACCGACGATGGCGCCGCTTACCTCGGCGAAGTCGCCCTGGTTCCGCATCGTTCCCCGATCTCGGATACGAACCTTGTGTTCTACAACACGCTGTTTGACGAGAATGCTTCCTGTCACTTGGCAATCGGCAAAGCCTATGCTTTCTGTATTGAAGGCGGAAAAACGATGTCCGAGGACGAGCAAGTCGCGAACGGCCTCAACAACAGCCTAGTCCACGTCGACTTCATGATCGGCTCCGCAGAGTTGAACATCGAAGGCGAACGCGTCGACGGCACGAAAGAAACGCTGTTCCGCAACGGTAACTGGGCGTTCTAATAAAGAAATGGCTGCTCGAGAAGAGAAATCCCCTCTCGGGCAGCCATTTTTTGTTTAAGACAAATTGTAACGGTTGCCAGCGAGCCTATTTCATAAGAAAAACCGCTTTTAAGATTGTAACGGTTGTGACAGCCGTTCTATCAAGCAAAATGGTCAAATTTGATACGAAAATGCCCATATAGGCTCGGTGGCAACCGTTAGAGAATAAAAACGGACTTTTGATGGGAAATAGCCGCTGTAACAACCGTTACATATGGCCGAAGCTCGAATTTTGTACCGACAACAAGGAGAAACCCACGTTATGGATAACGTGGGTTTCTCTATAAACGGACCACCAATCCTTAATCGGAACGGTGCTTCTTGCTTCCTGCAATGCAATTACAGTTTCGCGATCAGAAGCGCCGCTTCTGCGCGAGTTGCGTAACCTTTCGGTAGGAACATATTCTGTTCGCGACCTTGGACCATACCAAGGCTGGATGCTGCATTTACTGCATTTGCAGCCCATGCGCTGATGGAGCTCTGATCCGCAAACGCCGCATCGGCCGACTGAGCGTCCGCTTTCTCGCCGGAGATGATCTCGTATGCTTTCATCAGCATGACGACCATCTCTTCACGCGTTACTTTTGCATCCGGCGCAAATGTAGTAGCAGTACGCCCTTGCACAATTCCCGCTTCAGCTGCTGCCGTCACTTCATCTTCGTACCATTTGCCGCTTGCTACGTCGCTGAACTTATTCTTTCCACTCGCTTTAAGGTTCAGCTTGCGTGCCAAGAAAGCTGCAAACTCAGCGCGAGTTACTTCTTTCGTCGGTCCAAACAACGAATCGGTTACGCCTTCTACCACGTGCTCTGCGGAAAGCTTCGCAATAGCATCCGCTGCCCAGTGGGTTGCGCTAATATCGCTGTAGGTTTTCTTAAATTCCAGAACCGCGTATTTACTGAAGTGGCTTACATCCGCTACCAAGAAGCCATCTACCAATTTACCGCCGACATACTCCAGCTTACCATCGTCGCCGATGTAGTACACGCCAAGCAGGTCGGTCTTTGCACCATCAGCTACTTTCAACTTCAGCGTAATCGGAGCATCGAATTGGGACAGTTTCACTTCTTTGCCATCCTTGGTTTTGATGGAGAGCGTGAATTCAAAAACATCTCCCGCTAGTTTCACATTGGCATTCGAAGTTCCGCCACTGCCATTAAGCGCGGATTTAACAGTGTCTTCCGACGCTTTCTCGAAGGAGAACGAGATTTGTGCATCCTTCAATGCATCTGCAGGAATCAATCCTTGCAGCTCCGTAATCAACTCATTCGGAATCACTGCAGACACCGTAGCATTTCCAACCGTAATTTCGCTTGCGCCGGTATATGCATCGGCGCTTGCCGGAAGTAGTACACCTGAGTCATCTTTTCCAAGCTCGACAATTACTTTATCTCCATCTTTCTTAAGATCGCCTGGAGCTACTACTGTGGTACCCGGTACTTCAGGAGTGGACGGCATAATAATGCCTCCGCCCCCACCAATTATAATGTTTACGTGTGGTGTTGCGCTTACTGTAGCTTGCTCCGACTCATTGCCGGCTTTATCTACTGCAGCAACCTTGATTTGATATGCTTTGCCATTTTCCAAATCGTTAAGCTTAAGACTTGTCGCTGTGATTGGGCTTGCCGTCACCAACGTGCCGTCCCGATATACGTTATATCCGGCCAAGTCTGCTTCCGTATTCGCTGTCCAGGACACGGTTACATTGCCGTCACCTTCAGAAGCTTGCAATCCTGTCGGTTTCTTTGGTGCTGTTTGATCGTGTGGCGTAGCGCTGACTGCAGCTTGCTCCGACTCATTGCCTGCCGTATCTACTGCAGTAACCTTGATTTGATACGTCTTGCCATTTTCCAACTCGTTAAGCTTGAGACTTGTCGCTGTGATCGGGCTTGCCGTCACCAACGTGCCGTCTCGATATACGTTATATCCGGCCAAGTCTGCTTCCGTATTCGCCGTCCAGGACACGGTTACATTGCCGTCGCCGGAAACACTTTCCAGTCCCGTCGGTTTTAAAGGTGCTTCATTACCCACAACAAGATCATATCGGGCATCTGCGAAATTCACGAACGTGAACAGTTCCTCATGATCGTTGTCTGTAAGATTAGCAGACATTTCCATCGCATTCGAAATGGTATCAGGCAGACGAATTTCATCCCCATCAATAGAATCCGTCATCCGAAGCTTATAGGTCTCAGAGAAATCCAATCCGCTATCGATTATGAAATACAAGTGATAATCTTCCTCACCGAAAATTTCCACGCTGCTTATTGGATATTCGGTGCCATGGCTATCAACCAACTCAAAGTCGGATGCCGATATGTGTTCTTTATTCAAGGTAAAAGGAATCGTAATACGCTCACCTGCATTTAAAGAACTCACACCGTTAAGTCCAATACTCAAAAAGGAAGTAGTAGCATCGTCCGTATAAATGGTTTCAGCCGATTTACTGATTGGATTAAACGTAGCGAGAGTATCCCCCGCTTTCAGCTTGTAGCCCTTAGGTTTGCTGTTAATAAAACCAATGCTGTTAAACACACTCGGAATTCGAATCTTAAATGCATCACTCTTGTCCGATTCCATTCCGTTCGTACCTACTGCTGTAACCTCAAAGCTTTGGAGGCTAAGCGGTGCAAGATTATGAATAAAAAATATCTTTTGCGTGGTTTCACCTATTTTTTTACCATTCTGATACACATTGAAATGATCCAGTCCAATTGCCGCTCCTACATTTAACCACTGAATTGACAAGCTCGTCTCTCCGCCATCATATGAAAAGCCATATTGATTCTCAAAAACCGGTATCGCCGGGGATCCTTCAGGCATAGATGTGATAGAAGCTTGAGGCGATTCATTGCCCGCATGATCAACTGCAGAGACACTGACATTATAGGACCTGAAATTCTCCAATCCGGTTAAGGTATAACTTGTCGTACCTGCCGGTCTTTGTGCGAAGAATTTACCATCCAGATAAATCTTATAGTTATTCAAATCTTCCTCTGAATTCGCAGCCCACGATACCGTAATCGACTTATCGCCTGCCAGTCCTTCCAGGGCGGTCGGTTTTGCCGGTGCCGTTACATCTGATCCATCGGTCAACACCAGCTCAGAGTCGATATCTCCGAAAGTGATATTGGTACCATTGTCATAATCATTATCGGATAGATAGGCGGACATTAACATCGAATTCGTAACCGTATCCGGCAGTTTGATTTCATCTCCGTAAATAGAGCTGGACAGCTGCAGGGTGTACGTTTCAGAAAAATCTAATCCGCTATCAATTGTAAATGACAGGTAAGGCTCGTCTTCCCCATTGACGTTCATACCGCGGATTGGCATTTGTTTTCCTTGACTATCAACCAATTGAAAATCCGCTGCTGTCAGATGAGCTCGATTTAAAGTGAATGGAACGGTACTCCACTCTCCATTGACATATGCGTGCACTCCGCCAAGATGAACCATAAAATAGGATTGAGTAGCATCGTCTGAATACATACTATCAGCCGATTTATCGATTGGATTGAATGTGACAAGAACGTCTCCGGCCTTCATGGTATAGCCCTTCGGCTTTTCGTTAATAAAATCAAGCCTGTTGTACGGGCTAGGTACACGAAGTTTATAAGGTTTGCTCTTCTCGGATTCGATACCTGCGCGATTTACCGCGGTAACCTCGAAACTTTGAATACTAAGCGGTTTAATTTGATTGAAGGTATAGGACAAAGTCGAGGATTCGCCAACTTTTACCCCATTTTGATAAATATTATAATGATCGACATTCACCGCGTTCTCATCTTCCCAATTAATGTCTAAATGAGTCCCTTCCTCATTGTGCCAATACCCATATCCCGGTTTAAGCACAGGGGCCGGATTTGGGATAAGTGTGGGATCGCCTACAACCAAGTCCGTCTTGTAGTCACTGAAGAACACTTGTGTTAAATCAGAGAAACTGTTATCGGTCAGATAAGCAGCCATCAATAGAGAGTTAGAATTCGCATCTGGCAAGCTGATTTCATCGCCATCGATGGAGTCAGCCATTCGCAATGTATACGTCTCCGAGAAATCCCATCCTCCGTCGATTTCAACGGCTAAATAATAGTTTCCATCTATGGGGTAAATATTCAGAGTACTAATAGGAAGACTGTTATTCTGACTATCAACCAACTCGAAATCGGATGCCGACAGATGTTCTTGATTCAACGTAAACGGTACGGAAGCTTTGCCCGTCGATGCTTGTCCAAGCAAGACAGTCAAATAAGATTCAGTTGCATCATTCGTATAAATAGATTCTGAATCTTTATCAATCGGATTGAGCGTTACAAGGGAGTCCCCGGCCTGCAACGTATAACCCTTTGGTTTTTCGTTCATAAATTCGAGGTGGTTAAAGTAGCTTTGAATACGCAGTTTGTAGGGCTTACTCTTCTGCGATTCTTGACCCTTAGTATCTACCATCGAAACTTCAAAACTATGTACGCTTAGCGGCTCTAGCTGCAGCACCTCGTAGTAGGCGCTTGTCGATTCACCTATTTTGACTCCGTCCATATATACATTAAAGTGGTCCAGATCAAATATTATCGGAGCGTACCATGTAAAGGATACATTCGTCTTACCGGATTCATACCAGTAATCAAATCCGCCATGGATCTCCGGCACAGGCGGAGCATCATTCTTCTCAGCCGAATAATAGACATCATCCCTTACGGATGGCGTCAACTCGGTTACCTTCGAAAGATCCGGTCCCTCATACACCGATATTTTATCCAGAGTATGCCCCGTTCCGATATTGCCATGAATTCGATACGAGTACACATCGTCACGAACGTAAACATTGTCACGTACCAAGTATGAACCTGGCGTTATGTTCACCTTATCTGCGATGTCGAGAAATTCTCCATTCTCACTTAGCGACAATCCGACCGTATCGGAGTCCGAATAAATCTCGCCGGAAACATTTCCGGTAGATGCGTCATAATCAATCTTGATGAAGCTGGCTGCATAAGCCAAAACCGGCATGCAAATAGTGAGCAGTAAGCAGCTCAACACAGCGATGCTTATTCTGCGCATAATGGATCGTTTCAACATTTATTCCCCCTAGTAGATGTATACCTTCCCATATTAAGAGACAACCTACCATATTTCAACAATTAAATAGATCAACGTTCCCATTTTTTAAGATTTTGTGTAGAAAAAAGAGACTTCTGCATCCGCTGATAGACCGAGTACCCGGGAAGCATCCGATTCGCTAGATCTATTTCTCGGCCGGCCGCTTCTATGAAGTTGCGGTCTTTAGTCTCATTAACGTAATTGACATATGCTTTAGCCAGCTCATAATGCACTGAATGTGCCCAGGGCAGTAATACTCCTGCCTTTTCAAGAGCCGATGAAGCTCGTTCCAGCTTGTCCACTGCAGGAGTCGAAGATGCTTTTACACCTTGTGACTTCAAGCTATATCCGACCGCACTCCAACTGAAGCCGACCGCTAGAAGCAGGCAGAGCAAAAGAATTGCATTGCGCACGCCACGCCCAGCGATTCGCTTCCCTTCATGTTCCGGCAGCATTTCAGCGCCAAACATTACAAACAGTCCGAAGCACAGCGGAAATGCAAATTCAATATCGAATGCAATATGCAGCAATATAACGATAATCAAGAATAGTCTTAACGTAGTTTGGGATCCACCACGTAACCCTGAGCGCAGGACAAGCACTACCAATCCAACAAAAGCCAGCAAACCCAGTAGACCTACATCGAGCCACAATTGCAAATAGAATTGATGGACGTACTTTACGAAATAACCCGGAGGATGAACGATTGCCCAGCCGCCACCTCCGTAACCAAGCAGCCAATGCTGCTTGATCAGCTGCCAGCTGTCACTCCAATAGATCCGGCGAAGCTCAAATTCAGCTGTCCCCCAGCTTATGTTCATGACTCGGCTCGTATATCGTAGGCCAGCCGCAGCAATGGCCACGAATAGAACCAGCAACCCAAGCCCCACCAAGGCAGCAGCCCGGCCTCTATTCTGCTTACGATCAGCTCGAAGCCAATACCGCACCGCTTCAATGGCGGCAAAGAGCAGAAACAGCAGCAATACCGCACGCGACTGAGTAAGAAACAATCCGATACCTTGGACCGCGATAAGCGCAATATATCGTTTCCCTTTCCCTTGTAAATAAGCACGCCATCCCAGTCCCATTCCAGATAAGAGTATGATTGCCAGCACATTGGCATAGCCAAATGTCGACTCCAACCGTCCTTCTCGAAATAATCCAAACGCAAGTCCCCATACCGTTAGGAAAGCACCAAGCCAAGCCCATTGCCTCATAAGCGCATCTCGTTTGCCTATAGACAGTGAAGCAAACATCAAAGCTACTGGCAATAAGCTCGACATTCGCCCTGCTTCCAGGATCGCCCCTTCCAAATCGACCGCATAGATGCAGGATAGCCAATAGCAGCCAATGAGCAGCAGCAACCAACCATGAAGCATCGTCACCCGCAGCGGCACGGAACGCCAAATACAAAAAGCCAAACCAATAAAGAGCAGCGCATTTAACGACAAAAAGGGTACTTCAAAGAAGTACCCTGCGCAGAACGCACCTACCCAGAGGTAGGCCGTCAATAAGCCATATGGAAGTGAATCCGATTTGTTGGTTTCTTTCGTTAGTGTAGTCATAGTTACATGGTTCGACATGCAAACGATAATCTCCTACTACAGCCACTCATTCTTCCGTCTCTTACAGCACCTTCGACAAGAACGCCTTCGTCCGTTCCTGCTGCGGACGTTCGAAGATCTGCGCCGGCGTGCCCTGCTCGACGATGTAGCCTTGCTCCATGAAGATGACGCGGTCGCCTACTTCGCGGGCGAAACCCATCTCATGCGTGACGACGACCATCGTCATGCCTTCTTTCGCCAGCTGCTTCATGACGGCAAGCACCTCGCCGACCATCTCCGGGTCGAGCGCCGATGTCGGCTCGTCGAAGAGCATGATCTTCGGCTCCATCGCGAGTGCGCGCGCAATCGCGACGCGCTGGGATTGACCGCCGGAGAGCGAAGCCGGATATGCGTTTGCTTTGTCGGCCAAGCCTACCTTCTCGAGAAGCTCCATCGCCTTGGCGCGTGCTTTCTGAGCCGGCCATTTGCGAATTTGAACGGGGCCCAGCGTAATATTATCCAGCACCTTCAGATGCGGGAACAGATTGAACTGTTGAAACACCATGCCAACCTCGGTACGAATACTTGTAATGCTCGTATTCTTGTCCATAAGCGATTGGCCTTCGATTACAATGTTGCCGCCTGTCGGCTCTTCCAACAGGTTAAGGCAACGCAGAAACGTCGATTTGCCTGATCCGGAAGGGCCAATGACAACGACAACCTCTTGGCTGTTGATGTCGACATTAATATCTTTGAGCACGACGTTCGAGCCGAACGCCTTAGACAACCCGGTAACTTGAATGATTGGACTCATGTGCATTACACTTTCCTTTCCAATGCATTGAGCAGCTTGCTTAATGAGTAAGTAAGAATGAAGTAGATGAATGCGGCAGTCAGGTACGGCTCCCATACACGGATGTACTGCCCTTTCATGACGTTGCTCCAATACATAATCTCAGGCGCCGTAATAAGCGCAACCAGTGAGGAGTCCTTCACGAGGACGATAAATTCATTGCCGAAAGCCGGAATCATTCGTTTGATCGCCTGCGGAAGCACGATGAAACGCATCGTTTGCGCATGGGTCATCCCAAGCGACTTGGCCGCTTCTGTCTGACCTTTGTCGATGGACTGAATACCAGCCCTGTATATTTCAGCCGTGTAGGCTGCTGCGTTCAAGGATAAGGCGGTAATCGCGGCGATAATCGCATTCGTTTTACCGTAAACGAGCGGAATAAGACCGAAGTGCACGATATAAATCTGCACGAGCAACGGAGTTCCGCGGAAAAAGTTGATGTAAGACTGCATCGGCCACCGCAAGAACCAGCGACTCGACATTTTGCCGAAGCTAACGATCAAACCCAGAATTGAACCAAGCAGAATACCCGATAAAGAAATTAAGATTGTGTACATCGTCCCCTTCAATAGAAGCGGCGCGTAATCCCAAATAATATCAAATCTAAAATCCATCCTAATTCGCCCTTTCGTCTTCTCTACACCGATGATTAGCCTAAGCTACAGCGAATACGATTACCTTTACTGCTGACAAGAACAAAGGACATGCGCCAATAACGCATGCCCTTCGCGTCCCTATTACTTCGCGTTTAGCAGATTAGCCGTATTCGGCTCTTCGCCGAACCATTTTTTATACACTTCTGCATATTTGCCGTTTTCGATGATCGTTTTGATCGCCGGATCCAGCTTCGCTTTCAAATCGCTGCCTTTCGGATACAGAATGCCGTAATACTCCGGCGTAAAGTTTGTTGTATCCGAAATTTCAACGTATTTCTTGTCCGGGTTATTCTTGATGTAATCACGAACGATCGCGATATCGGCAACAACCGCATCTGCGCCGCCTTGATCAAGCTCAAGCAAAGCTACTGCATTGCTGTCGAACTTCTTCAAATCCGTGTTGCTGTTACCCATGATCTTCGTCATAAGCGTATCCGCTGTCGTACCGCTTTGAACCGCAACTTTCTTGTCTTTCAGGTCAAGGGCGCTCTTAATGTCGCTGCCTTCCTTCACCATGATCACGTTGATGGATTCAAAATACGGCATCGAGTAGTCGTACGTTTGTTTGCGGTCATCGGTAATCGAAATACTGGAGACACCCGCGTGATATTCCGTGCCTTGCTTCACGCCTTCCAGCATGCCGTCCCAGCCCGTGTTGTCCACTTCATACTTCACGCCGGCTTCAGCCATAACAGCCTCAAGGAACTCGATATCGAAGCCCGTGATTTTGTCTTTGTCCATATATTCCATTGGAGCATAAGCTGCATCTGTTGCAAATTTGTACGTTGTATCTTCACTGCTGTTGCCTGCTTCGCTGCCTGTGTTTGTGTTATTGTTGGTCTTCGCGCCACAACCAGAGAGAATTACTGCTGTCACTAATGTAAGAATAGCTATAATATACCACTTTTTCATTCTGCTTCCCCCTACCAGTTATCTTTAATACACTAAAGATTCTATCAAGAAAAGAGGGTGGTTTCAATTTAAATTTTTAAATTGTTAGGTAATCTCACATATTACCATATTAAATGGATATCCACGGTCATGAATAAATGTTTACCCAAACCCCTGAATCTATTCTTCTCCGATTTCGATGTTTGGATTAAAATCCGCTACAACAAGCACATCCATGTGCCTTCCTTCACGCAAAATGGTGTCGACCACGCATTTATTGCGCAGCTTGCTCCAGAAGCCCTGACCGGACTGACCGAGTACCATTTGCGTGCTTTTCAGCACATTCGCCTTTGCCAGCAAAGCGGCAGGGACATCATTACGCGAGACGTTGCGCTCGACCTCGAACGTTCCGCCTAGGCGCGCCGTCAGCTCCTGAAGCTCTTCAATCCGCTCCTCTTCGCCCGGCACCGCATCCGTTTGCACGTAATGAACATGCCAATCCGCTTTGAGCCGATGCGCAATCCGGAAGCCGCGGCGAATGAGCCGCTCCGCTTTCTTGTTCACCGTTACCGCAACGAAGATGGATTCATGACGGCGCCACGGGCCGCGCAGCGAGCCGTTGCGTTCCCACGATTCCAGACGTTCATCGACGTCGTCAGCGATCTCCCGCAGAGCAAGCTCGCGCAGCGCAATCAGATTACCTGTCTTGAAGAAGCCGCAGAGCGCGTCCTCAACGTCGCACATTTTATAGATATGACCTTCCCGCATCCGCTGCTGCAGTGTGTCAGGCGCCACATCGATCAACTCAACCTCATCGGCGAGGCGCAGCATCATGTCCGGAACCGTCTCCTTCACGGCCGTCCCCGTAATCTGCTCCACCGCATCCTTCAGGCTTTCCAGATGGTGGACGTTCATTGTCGCAATGACCGATATGCCGGCATTCAAAATCTCCTGCACGTCCTCGTACCGCCGCTTGTTCCGGCAGCTCGGCGCATTGGTGTGGGCCAGCTCATCGATGAGCACAACTTCGGGATTGCGCGCAATAATCGCGTCCACGTCCATCTCCGAGTAAACCTGGCCATCGCCGTCAATGGTCAGACGAGGCACCACTTCAAGACGGCCGGCCTGATCCTGCGTTTCCGCACGGTCATGCGTCTCCATAAGGCCAACCACCACATCGATTTCTTTGCGAAGCAAATCGTTGCCCTCGCGAAGCATCATATAAGACTTGCCCGCTCCCGGCGCCGCGCCGACATAAACCTTGAATTTACCGCGGCGAATCCGCTCGATCTTCTTCTCTACCTCTTGCGCACTCAGCCTCCGGTACGGCTCGGCGGTCATCTTCGGCGTCGCCCGTTTCGTTGGCAATACCCGCTCTCCCTCATGCTCGGCTCTGTCCGCCATGAAGAAAACGTCAATGTTGCGCATCTGTTTCAGCACGCTGCCCGCGATAGAGCCCTGGGCAATCTCCTGTGCGCGCGTCTGCTTGGAATGCCCCATAACGATGCGGGTCGCATTAATCAGCATCGCGTATTTAATGAGCGCGCGCGGGATTTGTCTTCTATTATTGACCAAAATCTCTCTAAAGCCGGCATCCACCTTCTCGGTCAGCTTCAGAATGGAACGTTTGAAATCTTCTCTTTCCTTCGTAGGCTCCTGGCTCGAATCCAGGAAGACGACAACCTCCAGGTCGCCGCTAAGACGCTTCGCAATTTGCTGCCCGCGCCGGATATAGATGGAACCGTTCCAGTGATACTGGGCCGCTACCAAGATGCGTTCCGTAGCGCCGGACGGCCCGATGAAGCCCTGCTCCTCGCGGTATTTCTCCAGAGACTCGTTCACGCCCTCGGCCATCAGCCGCAGGGCAATCTCTCTGAGCTTGCCAAGGTTCCCGCGCTTGAGCAGCCCGGGATCTTTAATATTGTTTAGACGCCCTTCATTCAGGCGTGACAGAATCGTTTCCGGCGAAGCATCGATTAACCGCACCTCGTCCGCCAATTCAAGCAGATCCGCTGACACCGTACATTCCGCTGTGATGCCTGTCAATTTCTGCGCAAGCTCGGTTACCCCTTCGAGTTCGTATACATTCACGGTTGTAATGATACTGATACCGTGACTCAGAAGAAACTGGATGTCCTCCAGACGCGTCGGAAATTTCGCTTCCGGACGATTCTCGTGCGCGAGTCCGTCAACGAGCAGCACCTCCGGATTCCGTTCCAGAATGGCATCCAAATTAAGATCCTTCTTCTCCACGTCCCCCTTATACCAATGAATGCTCGGGATCCGTTCCAAATCAGCAAGCTGCTCCACCGTTTCAGGCCGGCGCATCGTCGATACTGCGCAGATGACAACCTCAATGCCTTGCTGCTTAAGCGCTTGCCCTTCACGCAGCATATGATAGGTTTTACCTGAGCCGCTCACAGCACCAACATAAATTTTAAGACGGCCGCGATGAATTTTGGAGATGGATAAGAGCATTTCTTCAGGGGTTTTGCGGCGGTAACCAGCCATGACAACTTCGCCTTCCTTTCTACATCTTTAAACTTACATAATCTTCGCAAACTTATTCTTCTTTGTGTCCATCCTTACCTAATAAACAGCACAAAAAAGAAGCCTGCAGGGAATTGCCTCTTTAACACAGAGGAACGCCTCTCGCGGCTTCTAGGCACAAGTTATCATCAAAGTGTCTATTGCACGAACAATCGTTGCCTCTCTTATACGCTTTCGAGGTTAGCTGACGGATTCGGGCGTGAGAGTCGCCCTACTTAAAGCATCGACCAAACGGTCTGTTCTTCAAGATTCACCCCAGATGAGTGGTTCCCCCGATTTCTGTTCAGAAATTCAGCGCTATAGCAGAAGATTAAGCATGAATCGTATGTTACGCCTGCGCATGTCTTTTGTAAAGGAATGCCGCAAACGGTTTCGTTCTCATTTCCAGCCAACTGGCGCGAATATAACGCTTACAATGGAGTCGATCGCAAGCAGTCTCCCTCTACCTCACTAATTTGCCGTTTCTCGCAAATAAGGCGAAATAGAACGGACTGCCCGCTGCTTCCCGCTAGTTATAACCGAAGCCCATTTCAATTAACCGCAGCAGCAGCCCGATCAGGAAGCCGCAAACGGCGCCATTGACCCGAATCCATTGCAAGTCCTGCCCCACTTTGTCTTCAATTAACTCCACGAGCTGATCATTGTCGAGTCGATCGAGATTCTCCTTCACGAACGAGCCGATCTTCGTGTGATTGCGTTCAATGAGTCCGGCGATTTGCCCTTTCAGCCATTGCTCGGCATCCTGGACCAAACCTTGGTTCTCCTCCAAGCGATCGAGCAGGCTCTCCAGCATCGGCCAGACCTTGGCTGCAAAATCCTCCGAGTGAAGGAATGCGATGCCTTTCTCGCGCAGAGATTCGAACAACCGCGTCATCTCGCCATCCAGATCAAAGGAAGCGAGCAGCTCGTCGCGCAGCGCATCGAGCTGTCCGGTTTCGGCCAACCGCGAGATCAACATCTCCAGCCCTTGATGCAGATGCTTCATTATAACGGCGCGCCGGTCGGTGCCTTGTACCTTGAGCTCATGGATCTTCGTCAAAATAAAGGATTGCAGCATCGTACCCAGTCGATCCTCATCCAGATAACCGATGAACGCGTTGACCGCAAATTGCATCAGTCCGCCCAGATTGAGCCCTTTCACGAGCTGCATCGCCGCATTGCCCAGCTCGCGGCGCATCCCTTCCGTGCTCGCCCACTCTTCCGCGCGCTCCAGCAGCAGATCAAGCAAGCGCTCGTCTACGCCATTCTCCACCGCGTTTCGCAGGAAGCCGCGTAGCGCTGCTTCCAGATCGATTCGCTCCACCGCGGAGCGAATTTCCCCCGAGAGAACAGGGACGAGCTTCTCCAGCTCGATCGCGCGCAGCGCTCCCTCGAGCAGATGCGGTAGGCGCTCGCTGTGTACAGCCGAATGAGCCGCCTGCCGAAGGGCCGGCAGCAGCTGCTTCGCAAGCTCGATCTGCTGCAGCTTCTCGATCATGCTCTCTTTGGCCAGCAGCCGATCTTCCAGCACGCGCACGATGCCATCCGACATTTTCTTGCGATTGCGAGGTAACAGAGCCGTATGCGGAATCGGAATGCGCAGCGGATGGCGAAACAGCGCCGTCACCGCAAACCAATCCGCGAGCCCCCCGATGACGCCGGCCTCGAAGCCGACATGCAGCAAGCTGAGCCCCGCGCCGCCGAAAGGCAGCGTAGCTGCGAAACCCGTCGCCATGACACCCAGCGATATATTGGCAATATGTTTATTTTTTCTCAAATCGTTCGCCATGTTCTTCCTCCTACTAGTGCTTCTTTACACCATACCACTTCATACGAATCAGTTGCAAAAACAGTCGTGAATCCAACAAAAAAGAGACAAGACCCGAGGTCCGTCTCTTCCTCTGCCACAGCCGCTTGCGCTCGTCAGCTCTTCCAGCGCTCCAGCTTATGAATGCCGCGCGTGAAGAACCCTGTCGTAAACTTCGGAAAACCCATGTCGGCGAGCTTGCCCTTCACATGTGCCTTCATGCCTTCTGCCGTTAGATCAGGCAAAGTGAATTTGCCATCTGCGTAACAGTGGATGCAATACTTGAAGCTCTTCGCTCCGCCGGCTTCCGTGCCGTTTTTATCGCCTTTAGCTATAGGCATGCCGCAGCTTTGACAGTTCTTGTAGCTGACACTCACGTCAAACACTCCCCGAGGCTAATTTTGGATTTATTATATGCTTTTTGCGAAGGCTTGTACAAGAACGAAGCGGAAATTAAGCTTGAAAAATCAATGTGTCTCCTCTACAATAAGAAAAGAAACGAAAGTTAAAGCACTTTAACTTTTGATCCGAATAAAATAGTTTATATTGGGTTTTGATCCTATATTTTTTTGGATAAAAGTATAACCGCTTTAACTTTTCTCGCCGAAGGAGAATGCATGCGCATGAAGGTAAGTATTTTCGATGTCGCCAAGAAGTCGGGCCTCTCGGTTGTCACGGTATCCCGCGTGCTTAACGGCGCAGGATCTGTGCGTGAGAAGAACAGACAGAAGGTGCTTGAGGTGATGAAGGAGCTCGATTACCGCCCAAGTGCGGCAGCTCGCAGCCTCGCCCGAGGCAAGACCGGCATCATCGGTCTCATCATGACCACCATGCAGGATTCATTCTTCGATGAAATCGTGAATGAGATTAACGGCATTCTGGCTGAGCAGGGCTACTTCCTCGCTGTCGCCGTGACGAAGAGCATCAGTCAGGAGGAGAGTCACTACCTGATTCAAGAGGATCGCGTGGACGGCATCATTCTGCTCTCACCGATTGAAGAAGACCATTATATTATTGAAATGAAACGACGGAATATTCCTTACGTCCTTATCGATAACCAGAAGCCGGAGAACGATACCTACTCGATTACAGTGAACAATTACAAGGGCGGTTACACCGCGGCCAAACATCTGATTGGGCTTGGACATACATCCATTGCGCATCTCAGCGGCAGCGAAATGTTCAGAAGTACCAGTGAACGTCGCAACGGCTTCATGGAAGCGCTCCAAGAAGCCGGCCTCCAGCCGTTCGAGCTGGTTTCCGGTGAGTACTCGGCTGAGTTCGGCTATCAAACGGCTAGGCGGTGGATTGAAGAGCGGCAGCTTCCGGGCGCCGTCTTCGCCGGCGATGATTATATCGCCATCGGAGTCATCAATGCCTTTATGGAGGCCGGTATCCGCGTTCCGGATGAAGTATCCGTTATCGGCTATGACGATCAACAGGTCGCCTCGCTGCTGCGCCCCCTCTTGACGACGATACGGCAGCCGGCTGACCGTATCGGAGCAGCCGCTACTGAAGTGCTGCTCAAGCGAATCGACGGATCGATGAAGCGCGCAGCCAATCAGCGGATCGACCCTGAGCTCGTGCTTCGCCAATCCACCGGAGCCGTCAAGAAGCACGGCTAACCGGATCATACTTATTTGATTTCAAACGTTACTATGGAAAGCCTATTCAGACAGGAGTGGCACTAATGGCTTATTATTTGGGCATCGACGGCGGCGGCACCAAAACGCACGCCTTGCTCACCGACGAACACGGCAATGTGCTTGGCAAAGGTCAAAGCGGGAACGGCAATCATCAGCTTGATGCCGAAGGTGCCGCTCTCCATTTGGCGGAAGCCGTATCCGCGGCACTAACGCAAGCCGGACTCAACCGCGAGGATATACAGCATGCTTATTTCGGTCTTGCAGGCGCTGACCGGGAAGCGGATTATCGCATCCTGCATCCGATTGTGAGCGCGATCGGCCTGCCTCGCTATTCGATCAATTGCGATACGATGATCGGCCTTCGCGCGGGAACAGATCGTGCCTATGGGATTTCGGTCATTTGCGGCACCGGCACCAACTGCGCCGGCCGCAACAGGGAAGGCGTCCATCTCCAATGCGGCGGCTTCGAATACATGCATGGCGACTTCGGTGGAGGCGGCTCCTTGAACATCGAGGCGTTTCGTACCGTTATCCGTGCCTGGGACGGTCGAGAGAAACCAACGCTGCTCACTGATTTGGTGCTTCGATTCCTGGGATATCCCGATGTAGAGACGATGTTTCACGATTTCCTCGATCATGATAAGAAAGTGCCGATTGATGTCACGAAGCTGCTATTCGAAGCAGCGGCGCTTGGGGATGAAGCAGCGATTGCTATCCTTCACCATCAAGGGACGGAGCTGGGCAAGTCGGTAGTCGCCGTTGCTCGCCGTCTTGGGATGACAGGCGAGACCTTCGATGTGGTGCTCGCAGGCAGTCTGCTGACCCGCGGGGACCGCGGCGGCTGGATTCGCGGGCCACTTGAAGAGCTTGTATCGGCCGCGGCACCGTCGGCTACGCTCGTTACGTTGACAGTCGATCCGGTCTTCGGCGCTGTATGGTCTGCCATGGAAGCAGATGGCTTAACGATTGAACAGGATGTTTATGACCGTATGCGCGCGCTTGGCGAATTCGATGATATCAAACGATAAAGCATCATAACTTATTATTTGGAATAGGATGTGACCGGAATGGCAGACGGATTGAAAGTTGTTGTTATTGGGGGCGGTTCTTCGTATACCCCTGAGCTGGTTGAAGGGTTTATTCGGTTTCATCAGGAGCTTCCGGTACGCGAGCTGTGGCTCGTCGATATTGAGGCAGGGCTTCATAAGCTAAACATTGTCGGCAATTTAGCCAAACGTATGGTGGAGCGCTCCGGCCTTCCGATCGAGGTCCATCTGACGACAGACCGCCGCACGGCGATCAAAGGGGCTGATTTCATCAGCACGCAGATGCGCGTCGGCATGCTCGAGGCGCGCGGCAGAGATGAGTCCATTCCGCTGAAATACGGCGTAATTGGGCAGGAAACGACCGGCCCGGGCGGCATGATGAAAGCATTGCGGACAATTCCCGTATTGTTGGACATCTGCCGAGACATCGAGGAACTGGCACCTCAAGCGTGGCTGCTCAACTTCACGAACCCTGCGGGTATCGTAACGGAAGCCATCCACACCCATTCCAACGTACGCAGCGTCGGCCTATGCAATGCACCGATCGGCCTGACCAAATGGCTGACTACCGCATACGACACGGCGCCTGAGCACATTTACACCGAGTTCGTCGGCTTAAACCACCTGCACTGGGTCACCCGCGTAGACGTTAACGGCGAAGATAAGCTTCCCGAGCTGCTGAACAATACGGAAGGCTTCAGCGGCAAGAACGTCCCCCAAACGGGCTGGAATCCGGATTTCCTTCGCTCGCTGGGCGCACTGCCTTCCTATTATCTGAAGTATTTCTATATGACGGACGAGATGCTGGCCGAACAGCAAGAATCCTTCAAAAAGGACGGCAACCGTGCAGCAGTAGTGAAACGCGTAGAAGACGAGCTGTTCCAGTTATACGCGGATCCTGAGCTGAGCGAGAAACCGAAGCAGCTCGAGCAGCGCGGCGGCGCTTACTATTCCGAGGCTGCCGTTAATCTCATGAAGTCGCTCTATAACGGCAAGAACGATATTCAAACCCTTAACGTCGCTAACAACGGAACGATCGACTTCCTGCCGGACAGCGCATCCATCGAAGTCAACTGTGTCGTGACGAAGACAGGCCCGCTGCCACTGCCGCTGACGAATGTGCCTCTGCATGTGAAAGGATTAATTCATGCCGTTAAAACCTACGAGCAGCTTACAATAGAAGCAGCTGTCACCGGCAGCCGCGATATCGCGCTTCAAGCGATGGTTCATCACCCGCTTGTACCGAGCGTGGAAGTCGCCATTAAGCTGTTGGATGAGATGCTCGAAGCCAACAAGGACTATTTGCCGCAGTTTTTCCCACAAGCGTAATTGTTATAGACAAAGACCGAGCAGAGATGTCATAGGACTCTCTGCTAGGTCTTTTTTGTTATTTATTTGAGGAACAACAGGATTTAACATTTTGTTCATATGATTTCTCCTACTTTCGTTGTATGATATTTATGATGATAATGATTATCAGTATCAGATATGATTTCATGGGCTTTGTTAGTTGTTAACCACTCTTCATTACGTTACGAGCAGCGGTAAACAGACTTGATTATAGTAGAAGAAAGTAGGCACGCATAATGAACAACCAACTGGAATTATTCGATGTAACCATTATCGGAGGCGGCCCGGCCGGCCTCTACACCGCTTTCTATAGCGGCATGCGGGAGATGAAGACGAAGCTGATCGAAGCACGTGAGGAGCTTGGCGGACGTATTCTCATCTATCCGGAGAAAATGATATGGGATGTTGGCGGTCTCACGCCTACGCTTGGCGCCAATTTAATTGAGCAGCTGGTGACGCAAGCGATGACCTTCGAGCCGACTGTCGTGCTCGGTCAGCATATTATCGGGATGGAGCGGCAGGCAGACGATACGATCCTGCTTACCGCCGCTTCAGGGGAGCAGCACCGGACACGTTCGGTCGTGCTTGCGATCGGCTACGGCATCCTGGAGCTGGCTAAGCTTGAGATCGAAGGCGCGGACCGTTTCGAGGTGACGAACCTGCATTACACGGTGCAGTCGCTGGAGGAGTTCCGCGGCAAACATGTGCTCATCTCCGGCGGCGGCGACTCTGCGGTCGACTGGGCCAACATGATCGAGCCGATTGCGGCAAGCCTGACCGTCGTGCATCGGCGGGATAAATTCGGCGGCCATGAGCGCAACGTGACGCAGATGAGGCAATCATCCGCATCCGTTCGGACGCCATACGCCGTACAGGCGCTGCACAGCAGCAACGGAAACGCTATCGACCGCGTAACGATTTCCCATATGGAAACGGGTGAGGTGGACGAGCTGAGCGTGGATGCGGTCATCGTGAACCATGGCCTGCGTTACAACTTTGGCGGTATCCGGGATTGGGGCATTGAGATGGGGGACTGGAACGCCCATGTCAGCAGCAAGATGGAGACGAATCTGCCCGGCGTCTTCGCAGCAGGCGATTTCGTCATGCACGACAGCAAAGTGCATCTGATCGCAGGCACGTTCACCGATGCCGTTAACGCCACCAACAGCGTTAAAACCTATCTCGACCCGGCCGCCGACAAGACGGCCTACGTCTCCTCGCACAACTCGCGCTTCAAGGAGAAGAACCGCCAGCTGGGGGTTGCCGTGGACGACGATGAGGAGCATTAACCTCCTTCCTTCCTCATCAATCTCCCCTTGCGGCGGAATATTGATTTATAAGCAACATCGGTACTGTACTCCCAGTAGGAACAACGACGAACAAAAAGGGCTGAGAGATCGCATACGACGATCACTCAGCCCTTAGCTATTACTTGAAGCCCACCGGGAGATCTACTTGAAACCTGCTTCAGCATAATCCCATGCCTACCGCGCCCCTGCCCCCGCTACCGCTCCGCCATAAGCTGCTGGCGGTACTCCGTCGGCGTTACGTTCATCTTCCTGCGGAACACCTGCGTGAAGTGGCGTACATCCGCGTAGCCGATTCGCTCGGCGATTTCGGCCAGCTTGAGGCCAGGCTGCAGCAGCAGTTCTCTCGCCTGCTCGATGCGCAGACTGATGACATAGTCCTTGTACCCCTGCCCCGTCTTCTGCTTGAACAGCTGGCTGAAGTAGATCGGGTTCAAGAACACGACCGACGCTACTTTCTCAAGCGATAGCTCCTCGTTATAATGCGCCTTCAAATATTGCAAGGCTACCTCGATTGCCTTATCCCCGCCCTCTTGGCGATCGCCCGCCGTCGTCACCGACGACTGCCGCAGACGACGCACCTCATCCGGGATCCGAGTAAATTCGCGAATCATATCCGAATAGGTAATATGAAACGGCACCTTCAGATAATGGCTGAGATGCGTGCGCAGCTCCTGCAGCAGATCCCCTTCCGTCCGGTTATCCTCCAACTGCACGAGTCCCAGCAAGCTCTGACGGTCGAAGTTGACGACAAACCCCTGTCCATGCCGATCGATCAGCTCAGACAGCACATTTTCGATAATAAAATGCTCCAGCTGTACGTTCTTAACCGCCTCTTCAATGCGCACCATGATCAAGCGAAATTCCGGGTACCGATCGATGAGCTCGCCGATGTCCATATTGCCGATATCGAGCCCTGACGCCAGCCGCTGAAAGACCGCTTCCCGCAAATACTTCAGGTTCGTCTTCAACAGTTCGCTTTCCTTCGAAATCGCAGACTCCTGCTTCGCCTCATCCGCCAGCTGCGCCATCAGCTCGACAAGACGCGTCTTGCCGATTGGCTTAAGCAAGTAATCGCGCGCACCGAGTCGAACCGCCTTCTGGGCGTACGAGAACTCGGAATGCGCGGAAATGACGACCCATTTGGCATGGGGATACTTGCGGCGCGACATTTTCATAAACTCCAAGCCATCGATGCCGGGCATAAGGATATCCGTCAGCACAATATCAATCGGCTGGATGTCCATGATCTTTACCGCTTCCTCTGCCGAAGCCGCCAAATGGATGGAATAGTCGGGAAAAGCCCGCTTAATCGTCCGTTTCACACCCTCACGTATGACGTTTTCATCATCCGCGATGAGAATATTAACTGCCATGGGCATTTCCTCCTTCCTTGGCCGGGGGCAGAAGCGGCACCGTAATAATCGCCGTTGTCCCTTCGTTCAGCACACTCCTCAGTTCAACGCCGTACACTTCTCCATACATATGGCGGATCCGTCGCTGCAGGTTCACAAGACCGATGCCGCCTTCATGCCGGACTTCCTCATGCTCTTCGCGTTCAGCCTCATCGTCCGCCTCCGGATTCAGCAGCGATGCATTTAACCTTGTCAGCGCAGCCTCATCTATCCCTGCACCGTTATCCTGCACGATAATGCGCAGCTGGCGTTCATCCGCTTCCGCGTAGACGCGCAGCGATCCACACCGATCAACCAGCGGCTCCAAGCCGTATTTCACCGCATTTTCGATAATGGGCTGCAGCGTCATTTTGGGCAATGGGATGTTCAGCCACGGCTCCCCTACATCGATATCCACGGTTAGGCGCCCTTCCAGCCGTGTCACAATAATCGTCAGATAATGCTCGGTCTGCTCGATTTCCTCCCGCAAACTGACCGCATTCTCATCCCAATAACTGCTGTAACGGAACAGCCGCGATAGAGACAGCACCACTTCGCCCAGCCGGTCATGGCCTTTCTCATCGAGCATCCAGTAGATCATATCGAGCGTGTTATAGAGAAAATGGGGATTCACCTGCGATTGCAGCGCCTTCAGCTCCGCATTCTTCTCGCTGACCGAGGAGATCTTCACCCGTTCAATGAGCTCGGCGATCTGATTCACCATCTGATTAAAGGAAGCGACCAAGATATTAATTTCTTGATATGAGGTCACGTTCAGCGAGCCGCGAAAATTACCGATTTCGACCTGCTTCATCTCGGAGATCAACCGCTTCAGCGGCGAAGATATCGTCCGTGAGAAAATCGTCGCAATGAGCGTCGCAACGAGCACGAGCGCAGCGCCAACCAGAAGCAGAAACCGCTGCGTCTCCGCCAGCTCCACATTCAGATCCTTATCCGGCGTCACGCTGAGCACCGTCCAATCCGCATAAGGAAGCTTCGAAGATACGATTAGCTGATCATCTTTCTCCATAACCACCGGAATCCCATCAATCGGGCGCTCCAAGCTCGCCAGCCATGGTTCATCCCAAGTGATGGAGGTCGTCGAGATGACTTTCCCCTCACCAGACATCAAAAAAACCTGGCTATGCGCGCCAAGCTTCAAATTTTCCATAGCCGCAATAATCGCCCTCGGACTTGTTTCGAATAGCTCAATGCCTACCTGCTTATGATTGTTCAGATCATAGATCGGCCGGCCAAAAGCAAACACGGAGCGGTTCTCCACCTGATCGATAATGGAGTGTTCAAACACGCCGAGCCATACCATGCTGCCGGTAGAGGCTTTGATTTTCTTGTACCAATCGGTCTTCGTATAGTTCGGGTCCACAACATTGGCGTAGTTGCCATAGTTATACACTTTCCCTTTATCCGTTAATACATGAATCCCGATAATATCTTCCTGCGACAGGAAGGCGGCGCCGAGGATATTCGTAATATTCCGCTCATTAAAATAATCGACAGCAGGGCTGTCGACTACAGGATTGCTCAAAATGCGAGCCAAATCATTATTGCCGATGACGGATTTGGACAGACTGTCATAGCCTTTCAGAAGAAGGTCAAAAAAACCTACCGTCTGCGAAACGTTCTGCTTGGATAAGCCGCTGACCTTCTCATGAAATTGCACCGTCGTTCGGTTATAGTACAGAATGCTGACGATCAGTAAGATTGCAGACATACTGATCAGGAACAGCACGAATAATCGGTATTGAATCGAATGAAATCCGCGTGACACTGGCCTTTCCGCCTCTCATGAACCCATTCCTTACCCTTTCACCGCTCCGGCTACCATGCCCTTCGTGATTTTCTCGGAAAGGACAAAGTAAACGAGCATGACCGGCAAGGCGCCAAGTACAAGGTATGCACCGATTGCACCAAAATTGGCGTTGTACTGGCTAACGAAATTATATATGCCGAAAGGAAGAGTTTTCAACTTCTCCGCAGAGATAAATGTCGCAGCCATGATGTACTCGTTCCAAATCGTGATGAACGTCAGGATAACAACTGTCATAATCGGCGGAACCGATATCGGCAAAATGATGCTGCGGAAGATCCGGTATACGCTTGCTCCGTCCATAAAGGCCGACTCTTCGATCTCAGCCGGGATACCGCGCATGAATCCGCTAAGGATAAAGACGGCGATCGGCGTCGAGAACGCGATGTACGGCAGGATGAGCGACAAACGCGTGTTCAGAATATCCAAGTTGCTGAAAATAACCATAAGCGGCAGAAGCGTTGCTTGCATCGGAATCATCATCCCGAGCAAGAAGATCAGCGTAACGAGCGGTCCGTACTTCCATTTGAAGCGCGAGATCGCATAAGCCACCATGGAGCTTAGCACGATAACGCATATCAGCGTGATCGAAGTCACGATAAGGCTGTTGCTCAAGTATTTCAAGTAATGACCGCTAGTATAAGCGGCTTTATAGTTACCCCATTGCGGCGTGGTCGGCAGGGAAAAGAAATGTCCGCCGAGAATTTGCTCGTTCGTTTTGAGCGAGTACAACACAAGCCAGAGCAATGGGTAAATTTGCGTGACGACAAGGATCGAGAGAAGCAGATACACGAGCCCTTTTTTAATACTTGCCATGATCGTAGTTCTCCCTTCTAGCTATATTTCGCTTCGACTTTTTTGAAGACGAAATTGATGACGACCGTAAAGATTAAGCAAATCATTACAAGGATTGTAGCGAGTGCACTTCCGTATCCGTATTTGAGCGATAGGAACGACATGTTGTACATATGCATCGAAATGGTATCCGTTGCATGTGCGGGACCGCCGCCTGTCATAACCCAAACAAGGTCGAAGGCTTGCAAGGAGCCGATAAACGCAAGAATGATTGAGATTTTGAAGATCGGAATCGCCATCGGATACGTAATGTACCAGTCGGATTTGAAGCCTTCCGCGCCGTCGATTTTGGCCGCTTCATAAATTTCACTCGAAATGTTCTGTACACCGGTGTATTGAATGAGCAAATGGTAACCGAAGTATTGCCATAGCGATACAAAATACAAACAGTACATCGCGACTTTCGGCTCTGTGAGCCAGCTGCGCGTCCAGCTTTCCAGTCCGATCGCGGTCAGAACGCCGTTAAGCATACCGCCCATTTCAGTTGGGTTATAGATTGTTTTCCAAAGCTGACCAATGATAACAACAGACAGAATTACAGGTACAAAGTATAGCGAAACCAACGTGTTTGCTTTACGCACGTAACGATTCATCAGTGCTGCGATAAAGAGACAGATCGGAATTTCCAACATGGAAAATACCGAGTACATCAATGTGCGGCGAACGGATGGCCAGAAGTTGGTATCTTCGGTCAGGATCGTTTTAAAGTTATCGAGCCCGATAAATTTCGCCTTGTTGATGCTGTCCCAATCCAGCAAGCTGTCGTAAACCGAAACGACGATCGGAACGAACACGAGGCAGATATAGAGAAGCAGACACGGCAGGACGAAAACTGCAATAGTACGGGCCGGGACTTTTAAAACATTCACTGGGGTTGCCTCCTGATCGTAATGGATTGAATAAAGTCGTAAACGGGTGGAAGCCGCTAAGAATGCCTCCACCCGCAAACGACTAGCTATTGTGATTCTTATTTGTTCGCGTCAAATGCTGCTTGGTGCTCCTGAGCTACTGCCGCAGGGTCAACCTTTTGAACGAACATGTTTTGGATGCTGCTAAGGTGAGCTTGTGCGATAGCCGGTTTCATTGTGTTATCGAATGCCAGGTCGCCGCCTTTAACGCCTTTGAACAGATCAAGTACGCTGATTGCAAGGTCGGAGTAGCCGGCTGCTTTGAAGTCGCCTTCAATGATTTGACCGCTACCTACTGCGTTTTTCAGCTCGAACTGTTTCTTAGGCATGTTCAGCATGAAGTAGTTCAAGAAATCTTTAGTAGCTTGCAGGTGTTCGCTGTTAGCCGAGATTGCGAATGCGGAACCCGGAGCTAGCATGAATTGGTCTGGATCGCCTTTGCCGCCAACTGTAGGGAATTTGAATGCGCCGACTTTGCCGCCAACGGAGGAAGCATCAATTGCGCCAGTTTCCCAAGTACCCATGATCATCATAGCCGCTTTACCTGTTTTGAAGAGGTTACCGCCTGTGTTGTAGTCAACGGAAGTTGCGCCTTCGTTGAATGCTTTTGCTTGGATCAGGTCTTGCATTTTGGATACTGCGTCTACGAATGCAGGATCGTTGAATGTTTTCTTGCCGTCTTGCACGTCTTGCAGGAAGCCAGGGCCGCCGTTTGTGCGAAGCAATACGTTCATAAACAAGAACGAACCTGTCCAGGAGTCTTTTTCACCGATTGCGATTGGCGTGATGTTTTTTGCTTTCAATTTCTTCACGTCATCGATGAATTGCTCGTACGTTGTAGGCACTTCAGTGATGCCAGCTTGCGCGAACAGATCTTTGTTGTAGTAAACAACTTCGATGTTGTTGCCGTCAGGCAGTGCGTATACGTTGTTGTCGAAGCTATAGTAGTCGAGAAGACCTTTTTGGAATGTATCTTTCAGGCCGTTCTGATCCAGCATGTCGTTCAGCGGAGCGAAGAGGCCGGCGTCTACGAAAGGCTTCATTTGTGCGGATGGATTCACGATTGTGATGTCCGGCACTTCTTTGGAAGCGGCTTGCGTTTTAAGCTTCAGCTTCTGTTGGTCCGTGTTGAGCGTATCCAGCTCGATCGTTACGTTCGGGTGATCCTTCTGGTATTGATCGACAATGGAGTGAAGCATTTTGTAGGAAGGCGTTTCGGGATCCGGGTAGATGTTCTGGAACGTGATCGTTACTTTCTCGTCACCTTTGTTGCCGCCTGCATTTGTACCGGCATTTGTACCTGTATTCGTATTATCAGCTGTGTTGTTGGCTTTGTTACCACAAGCTGTTGCGCCAAGCAGCAAAGCTGCTGCCGACAACGCGATTGCAGTTGTTTTCAATGTTTTGCTTGCCATGTTCTCTATTCCCCCTCGGGTTGATATACGCTTATTATCATGCACAGAGGCATCTGCAACAATGCGCGAAATCAAGGAGTGAGGTTTGCTTTTTCAAGGTTGTGTTTAAAAAAATGAACTTTACTACACCTGTGAAAAGGGATATCAGCGCCTTCGGCGGCCAAGAGCAGCAGGATATGAGTGCATGTGGCGGCCAAGTGCAAAAGGATATGAGCGCCTGTGGCGAGTTTCATAATGAGGGTAACGAGTGCTCAGACGAGTTCCCCAATGAGAGTAACGAGTGCTTGGACGAGTTCTCTTATGAGGATAACGAGTGCTTGGACGAGTTCCGAGCTTATTGAAAATGCAGCAATCGTGCTATGATGTTAATAGCGTTAAAACCCTGTTGTGCAGTACCATTACCCTAATGCGAAAGGAAGTTATTCATGGAATCAATCCGCAATATTTATTGCGTTGGACGCAATTATGCCCTTCATGCCAAAGAGCTCGGCAACGATGTACCGGAGGAGCCGATGATCTTCTCCAAGCCCACACATGCACTTCATCCCGCTGTGGGCAAGCTTGAACTGCCGGGCACCATAGGCGAAATCCATTATGAGCTGGAGGTTGTCGTGCGCATCGGTGCAAGCTACCGCCCGGGTATGAAGGCTGAGGAGCTTGTGGACGGCATCGCCCTCGGCATCGACCTCACCGCGCGCGATGTGCAGTCGAAGCTGAAGGAGAAGCGCCACCCTTGGCTGCTCGCGAAAGGCTTCGTCGGTTCCGCGGTGCTGAGTCCGTTCACGCCGTTCACCGGCGTGGAGGATTTCACGCAGTTAACCTTTAGCCTGCTTAAGAACGAGGAGACGGTGCAAGCCGGCTGTCCGCAGGACATGATCTTCCCGCTACAGCAGCTGATCGACTTCATCGGCACCAACATGGGTCTTGGCGCAGGCGATGTCATCTACACCGGCACACCGGCCGGCGTTGGTCCGCTGGCGGACGGCGACATGTTGGAGATGAAGCTCGTCGCCGGAGGCAAGGAAGAGACGTATGGTCCGCTTTATGTGGACCTGGTTTAGATGTTGAAAGTTGGCCGCCCCCGGTTATGTGGGGCGGCTTTTTTTATGGGGCCGCTTGGCGGCTTGGGCCGAGGGGGCGGCGCGTGGGGGAGGGGCGGCTAGGCGCGGAGATCGCCGAGGGCGGTAGCGCGAGGGTGATGGCGATGGCGGCTTGCGGGATGCTGCCTTAGACATGTGGCGCGGATAGCCACTCGGTGGCCGGCTGAATGGTGTCGGCCCCAATAAATCATCCCCCGGGTTCGGATTAGTTAGGTTGTACATTGAGAGTCGGGTTTTCCGACTCTCAGACTTATTTCGGTCTGAATTTGGATTTGAGCATCGGATTTCCCTACTCTCAGCGTCTCTAGAGGGTTAATTTGGGGTTGGTTTACTATTGAGAGTCGTGTTTCCCGACTCTCAGTTTCATTTAGGTGTGGTTTTCGAGCTGAGCGTCGGATTTTCCTACTCTCAGCTCCATTTCGTGGTGGTTTAGACGATGAGAGTTCGTTTTCAGCACTCTCAGCTTCCAGCGGCGATGATTAGGGGTAGATTGGTAGCTGAGAGTCCGGTTTTGGAACTCTCAGCTGCTGTTTTGGGGTGGTTTCGACTATTGAGAGTTCAGTTTCAGCACTCTCAGCTTCCAGCGCGCGGGAATTTGAGTTAGTTTGGTTGCTGAGAGTTCGCTTTTGGAACTCTCAGCTTCTTTTCGGGTGGTTTTGGCGATGAGAGTTCGTTTTCAGCACTCTCAGCTTCCAGCGCGTGGGGATTGGGGGTAGTATTGTGGCTGAGAGTTCGATTTCTGCACTCTCAGCGTCCAGCTCGAGGTATGGGTGGGGATTTGCTCGCTTTCAACGAAATGAACGCAAAAAAAGGACAGCTCCACAATCCCGAGCTGTCCTTCCCTTTACTCATACATCGCTAGTGCCGACACCGAGATAGCCGCGATTCGGTCGTCCTTTAACTCGAACTCCAGCGCCACGCGGTTTTGTTTATCGATGTAGCCGATCGAATTCCCGCGCGTATAATAGCTGTCTCCGTACAGCTTTTGCGCGCTCTCTTGGGTATCGCCCAGTTTTACGCCTTTAGCCGTAGCGACTTTGGGGCCGAGCGAGTACGCCAGGACGACATTTTCGAGCGAAGTATACTGGTATTCCTCGTACATGAACAGAAATGTTCGTCCATTGTTGAGCGTGCGCTGCGGTTTCCCTAATACGGTAACGAGCTCCTTCTCGGTAATGCCAAACTTTACGTCGTCCCCGCTTTTCTCCGCGCTCAAGTCAGTCGAGCCGACATTCTCGATGAACGTTAACGGTGTTTCGCTCTTGCCGCCACATGCGGCAAGCAATACAGCTAAGCCGCTTATTAAGATAATGAATTGCATGATGCGTTTCACTTCAAACCTTCACTCCCTCTTACACTTAAACGGCGCGAACCGCCGACCTCGGCTTCCGCTCTCCATCTCCAACATTCCGGTCTCCGGCATTCATCATCTAGATGCAAACTTTCCAGTATTCAGTTTTCGGTTTTCAGCTTTCCCACATCGAGCTCCGCAGTTCTTTAGCTTCAGCACTCAGCATTCCGCTCCCCGCTTCTTGCATTCCGCTTCCACCTTCAGCTTACAGCATCCCGCGAAGCCTGTCTGCAAGTACCTGCATCATGCTTCGCAGCACGCCGATGTTCTGGAAGCAGAGCGTGAACACTTGGTCACGGTGCAGTTGAAGCAGAACCGCCCGGCTCGATGCCGTGCAGTCCGCGGAACGAAGTCCGCTGTCGATGACGGCCATTTCGCCGAAGCATTCGCCTTCTCCAAGCGTCGCGAAGGTTTCGCTGCCTTTATGTACACGAACGCTTCCCTCTATAATACCGTACAACGTATCGCCGTAATCATCAACCCGGCAGATCGATTCACCCGCAGCGTACTCCACTTCCTCGACCAGCTGCGCGAGGGCGATGACATCCTCTTGGGATAAACGGGCAAACAGGTCGATCTTTTGCAAGATCAGCACCCGGCGCAAAATAATATCGTTCGCCATGCCGTGCTCCTCTTGCGAAGATTCCGTGGCTGCCCCGCCTGCAGCGACTTCCGAAGCTGCCGCAACTTCCGCATGATGCTCATCCGCAGGAATCGCGCCAACCGCCGATTTCTGTGCCAGTTTCGAGCGCAGACGCCTCGAGAGCAGCTTCATCATTTCCAGGGCGATGCCTGTACGGTCAAAGATGACATCGTAGAAGCTCGAGGAATCGAGCCGCCACAATACGAGATCCTCTTCCGCCCTAACAGTAGCTGTGCGCAATCGCCGCGTCAATATGGCGGTCTGTCCGAAACACTCTCCGGCAGCACGTTCATTGAGCTTGTCAGTTCCGCGGTAAATTCCGGTTCGCCCGCTTTGAATGAGATAGAGCGCATCACCGGGATCATTCACCTGAAATACGGTAGCTCCCTTCGAATAGGTCACCCTCTCCATGCGCATGGCAATCAGCGACAACTCCCGAGCGGACAACCCGTCGAATAAAGATACATTTTTCAACATCGCGATTCGTTCCATCTGCTCGCTTAGCCATGTCTCATCTACGGAATGGCGACCCGGAGCCGCTGCATCCACCTTACTCCGCGAAGCAAACTGAATCACTTGGCAGAGCCATTCATCGCCCTGATCGTTCATCCAGTCCAGATCAAGCGCCGCCTCGTTCTTCACGACATTCGCCGTCACGGTGCGGGAAGCCGACATCAGCTTCGCCAGCTCCATCCGCAGGTTCCCCTGCACCAGCTGGTCGATAATTTCTGCCGCGTTTGCCTGTTGGCGAGCACCGCCTTCGGTCCAGTTGGCATAGACGGCTTGGATGGTTTTGGCCTCATAGATAAAACCGAGCAGCAGGAATATTCGCTTAATCATCGCCGAACGGACCTGCTCGACCGCCTCCGCCACTTCCTCATAACCTTCAACCGCGATCAGATCCCCTTGGTACGACGTAAACCTTCCGTACAGTTCAAGCTCGAGCAAGATGTTCGCCTCGAACCCTTTGGCATCCACTTGCTGCACGCCTTTGCGCATCCGGGTCATCGCTTCCAGCAGCTTATCTCGCATCTCGAAATTAGCCGGTTCGTAACGTTGAAACAGCAAGTCGAAAGCCTGCTGCCCGCCGATGCGTTCAAACACTTTCGGCAAATGCAGCAATACGGAATCCACATCAAAATACGTGACGAGCAGCTTGAGAATTTCTCGCTCATCATAAGCGGCCAGCGTATCCACCGCGGCCTCCCTCGTCTCGTTATGCTGCAGCATCGGCACGATATGCGGAACAAGCTCCGGCACCTGCAGCACGGCAGCGGACTGCACGGCAAATTTTCGAACCTGCGGCGCCTCATCGCGAAGCAGCGGAATAAGCGGTTTGTAGAATTCCCGAATACCGATCTGGCCGAACAAAATCGCCATCGATGTACGTTCATCCTCGCGGGAGCTCTCCATCAGCTCCTTCAACGTACCGACGGCGCGGAACATCCCTTCTATGCCGTAATACTTAATCAACCCGGCAATGGCCGCCGACTTCACATCCATATCCTCTTCGCTAAGCCGCGCCGTAATAGCATCTAAATGCTCATCCTTCGCATAAGCGGCAAGTGCAAGAATGGCAGCCGCACGAACGCGGCTATGCCCTTCCCCAATGAGCACCAGCAGCACTTCTTCTTGACCGGCAGGCTGCTTGCGTTCCATGTAGCGAAGCGCCTCTACGCAAACCTCTTGCGAGGGATGGCGGAGCAAGCCTTCCAGATGCGGCATAAGGTCAAAGCCGTCGATATCCTGCAAAATCTTCAGCGCATACAGGACCTGCACTTTATCCGGCTGCACAAGCGTATCCGTCAGTACCCGCAAGCTGGCAGGATCCATCAGATCCAGCTGCCCCTCATGCAGGTCATGCCCCCTGGTCTTCAAGGTAGACAGAAGCGCCTCCAGGTAAGCCCCTTTTACCTTCACCGCCGCTACAATACAGACGCATAGCAGCGTCAAAATCACATAGCTGAACTGCTGCGTCGTCAGCAGCTGAGACAGCAAAATCAAGCTGACGGCGGCAATTCCTTTGGCACCGTTGCGAACGACGCCATCCAGGAAGCTCTTCGCCGAGTTGCGCCACTCCGGCGGAATCGGAAACATGACGAGCTGGCTGACAGAAGAATAAATCGTATCGCCAAGCACCTTGTCGCTCCCTTTTACGATCACAACCATCGCCAGCACCGGCATCATCAATACGCCGAGGCTTCCGGTGAACAGCGCTATCGGGAATACCAATATAGCCGTCATGACACCGAAACGGGTGAGCAGCTTCCCAGCGACAAACAGCTGAATAAACAATGCCAGCAATCCGGAAAATCCATAAAAGCTTCCCATAAATCCGGCCAATGCCTCATCCTGAAGCGTACCGCGCAAAATAACCTTAAACTGATAGTCGATCAACGTTAGTGTAATCACGAGCGCTGCCGACATGATCGCTATATATTTGAGATGGGGGACGTTGCGGAACAGGCCTCCGCTATCCTTCTTCTTGACCCCGCTGCCGCCGGCCTGCTTACGCTGAGGCTTAACGGACGTGAATAGGTCCGACCCTTTCCCTGCGAGCTTCAATAACCGGATAACCGCCACAAGCGCAAGCAGCTGAAGTGCGGCATAGAAGCAAATCAAATTAGCCGTCCCCACTAACGGAACAACCAGCTTGAGACCGAAACCGCTTATAATTCCGCCCATAAGCCCGCCGCTGCCGACAAGCCCGATGGTCCGTTTCACCTTGCGCTGATCCAGAACGGAAGCCGCAAACTGCCAGAAACAGACAATCATAAGGAAGTTGAACACATCATAGCCAACATAGATAACCGGGTATACCCAGCTGAAATCCATGCCTACGCCAAACCGCGATAATAGCACCAGCCCTGAAATTAGCGGAATGAGCAGCTTCAGCAGATGATCCATCCGAAACCGCGGACTGAATCGCTGAAACAGCAGTCCGATTAACAGCAGAGCCGCCGACTGCGGCACATACATAAAGGAAAGCTGCGAGGCGCCAAAACGGGATAGAAACAACGCATCCGCCGCCGTTCTGCCAACCGTTGAGGCCGATGAAACCGCAAACAAATAAATAAAGAGGAAAAGCACCTTCGTATACTCTTCCTTGTCCTCGCCAAATTTGCGAAAGGTTTGCCCAAACGCGTTTCCCGAAATTAATTTCATACCGGCTCTCCTACCCGAACAGTTTAGTGACATCTTTTAGTAATTTTCGACAGCCGGAAGCCGATGTCCTCCAAAAGTCACAAACATATTGCAGGAAAAAAGTCCCATTCAATACTATCCATCAAAACAACATAAGAAGAGCACCGACCACTAGGGTCGGTGCTCTTCTTCTACCTCACTTACTTCCCGCCTGCCGCTGCTCCGTTATCTGCTTCCTCAGCAGTAGTTTGATAGGCGATTAACACGATATTGCTGCTTGTCTGCTTACGCAAATCCGATTCGAATTGCTGCAGCTGCGCCAGTAACTGTCCGTCTAGTTGCGCCGGTTTATAATTCACGAGAGTCCCTCCATTGCTAGATTTCAGGTGTACTCTCATTGTTAACGGCAACAGCCCTGCTTATGCGTGGACCGGACAGATTTATGGCAAATCGATGAGCATGAATTGCCCGCCATTCGCGCTGGCAATAACAAGCTCCTCGAGATCGGTAATGCGCGCGGAGTCGCTTCGGCTCAAATGATGCTCCCCATTTAACGTCACTTCACCTTCCATCACGAACAGGAAGATTTTGCGTGCGGCATCCTGCTCGAACGGAACGCTGTTCCCCGCTTCCAGGCGGGAGAGATAAATGGTGAGATCCTGGTGAATCGATGTGATCGTTTCGCTCTGAAGACGCTTCGAGACAATGGGAAGCAGCGCGTTCTTCATCGCAGCCGAATCGAACGCCTTTTGCTCGTAAGACGGCGTAAGCCCTTTGGCTTCAGGGAGGAACCACATCTGCAGCAGGTTAGCTACTTCGGTGTCCGAAGAATTGACCTCGGAGTGCAAAATGCCCGTTCCCGCTGTCATCCGCTGTACCTCGCCCGATCTTAAAATCTCTTTGCCGCCCGTATTGTCCTCATGCGCCAATTCGCCCTTCATCACAACCGTCACGATCTCCATATCCCGGTGCGGATGCGTGCCGAATCCTTTGCTTGGCTGAATATAATCCTCATTAAATACGCGCAGCGGACCAAAATTCAAATTGTCCGGATCGTAATAATCTGCAAATGAAAAACTAAAATTAAACTGTAGCCATCCCAAGTCCCCAGAATGCCTCGATGCTGCCGGATAGATTGCGATCATGCTCCAGAACACTCCTCATGGTTTCATTTTTACTCACTTACTTTATGTAAGTATGTGTGTTATAGTTAGCTTTGTCAAGGAGGGATTCCATTGGATCATTTGTACATTCGCCACACCGTTGGCGGCCGATTATTTCTCGATTCGAAGAAGCATGGGCTCCCATTCTCCGTCGCGCCTGCAGAGGGCCGGGAAGGCTGGAAGCTCTGCATTGATGCCGTGGATGAGTCCATCGGCGCACCGATTTGCCGGCATAATGACGAGCTCAATATCTTTCTCGTCGCGGATGGCGCCGTTGATCAAAAGACTTGGTACTATTCTACACACGGCCTTGTCGAATATGACGCGGCAGCCAAACAGCTCATCATCTGGGCCGACGGCAAAATCGACTACACCGTGTAGCCTGTGTCAGCTCGCTTCACCTTTATACCCAGCCCCAGAAAAACCCGTCCCGCTCCCAAGCTGCGCGCCCGCCGTGCAGCTTTTTGAATGCTTTCTTGACTTCCTTGTCGATCGATTCGTTGCCGTTCTCATTGACGTAAATAAACCGCTCCCCGAAATGCGCCTTAATATGCGCGACCGCCTGCTCCTGACGCAGCATGCCTGCCGACTTCAGCTCCTGTACCATCCACTCTGCCGCTTCTTGCGCTGTATGTTCCATTTTCGCGTCATCTCCTTTTACGTTACGTTTAGGAACCTTTTTCCATGCAACCTCGTATGTATCCCTTAAAATGCGCATAGCTATTTATGAGGAGGGGTCGTCCATGCATGTCGTTGAACCGAATCCGGTGAAAAAAGTGAACTTGAAGCCTTACATTCTATTCAGTCTGTTGATCGTCGTCGGCGTCATCGTCGCCTTTAACGGTTTTCAGACGGTCCAGTACGGCAATGTCGGCTTGTACAAAACGTTCGGCAAATTAAATGATAACATACTGTCGCCGGGCATTCACATGAAGATCCCGTTCGTGCAAAGCATCATTCAGGTGAACGTGCAGGTGACCAAGGCGGAGACCGATACGAGCGCGTCTTCGAAGGATTTGCAGCCGGTCTCGACGCATGTGGCCGTTAACTATTCCGTCGACAAAGCGGCTGCGTATAAGCTAATGAATAACGTCGGCGGCTCGTTCGACAACGTTATCGTGAACCCGGCCATTCAGGAAATCGTTAAAGAAGTGACCGCACGTTATCCCGCGGAAGATCTGATCGCCAAACGCGACGTCGTCGCCGGCGAAGTCCGGGAGCACCTAACGACGCGGCTCGCGAAGTATAATTTAATCGTGGCCGACATTAATATCGTGAACTTCAAGTTTTCCGATGCGTTCAACGCGTCGATCGAAGCGAAGCAGGTTGCGCAGCAGCAGGCGTTGAAGGCCGAGAACGACCTCAAAAGGGTGCAAATCGAGGCGAAGCAGAAGATCGCGCAGGCGCAGGCCGAAGCGGAATCTCTGAAGCTGAAGAAGCAAGAGGTGACGCCGGAGCTGATTCAGCTGAAGCAAATCGAGGTGCAGGAAATGGCCGTGGACAAATGGGACGGCAGCCTGCCAAACGTGACCGGCGGAGCGACGCCGTTTATCGACGTGAACAGCTTCGGAAGCGGCGGAAAGTAGGTAGGGCGGCTAGGTAGGCGGATTGCATGTGGGATAGCATGTGGGATTGCATGTAGGATTGGATGGCTGAGAGCCGGTTGAGCTCTCGGCTTTTTTGTTTTATGGGTGATTGGTTGGGACACGTGCGGCAATGTAGATCACCCAGGGATCCTCTTCCTCTCGCTCGCCATATGCGAGCACAAGTTTCGAGGTTTCGCCTCTTGCGCAAGCTTGCCGAATGCAACGGGAAACTTGACGAACGGCAACCGCCGCGAAAGCGCGAGATGGCGCGTAAAACCACTTTGTTTAGCGAATGAGCACTTCCTTTGTCGCCCTTGCAGGGAGTGGTTTCCGAACCGCGAATTACCTATGCATTCCACCCGAACGGAGTGATAGGATTGGAACTAGTCAAGAGCAAGGATGCGGCTGAGTCGTTGAACGTCAGTCAAACCACGGTCAAACGCTGGGCTTCCCACTTCCCTCATTATTTTCAAAAGGATCGATTCGGCCATTATGTATTCTCGTCCCGTGACCTGTCGATGCTCGCTTATATCAAAGAATCGCTCGAACGCGGCGAAACGATGGATATGATCGTGTTACCGGAACCCGAGCAGCAGCCGGAACACCCATTGGTTTCAGCCGTAGAGGCTTCGCATTCCCTGCTATTCGGCAACAATGAGCAAGTAGCTGCAGCATCGGAAACGTATAACTCCGAGATTCACTGCCGCTTGGTACAGGTGGAGCGCAGGCTGGAGCAGAAAGCCGACGAGGTTGTCGCTGCGCAAATTTTGCAGCATCGCTCCGAGCTGGAGGAGCTGCGCAAGATGATTGATCACCTGAGCGCAGCCATCGAATATGCCAAGCAGCCGATCCCGCCCTTGAGCATACCTGCATACGCCGCCGAAACCGCAGCAGCCATCGAATCGCCTGTCGCTGTCCCGTCGCCTGCGCGCAAACGCGGGTTGTTTCGCTCATTATTTGTGTGGTTTTGATTTCCCCGGAAATTGAAGGGCAAAGGGTACGATGACGACCGTCACGACCGCGAGCGCGCCGATAGCCAGAACGCGTTCGTCCAGCAGCAGCTGCACAAGCAGGGACAGCACGATGCCGCCCAGATTGCCGAACAAGAGCAGCAGCCCCGTAACAGCACCGGCAGTGCGCGGCTCCGCTTTGGCTTCGGCAAAAGACAGCACAATGGGCAAGTCAGCCAGCAGCAGCAGACCGGCTAAAGCCAGCAGCGTCATAAACAGCCAGGCAGGCATGCCTGCCGCAAGGAATACGAGCAGTACCGCGCTAACCGCGAGTGACAGCACAAGCACGTTTCGTGCACGATTCCCGCGCATTGCGAAGTCCGGCAATACCGCCGCCCCGATAATCCCAGCCGCTGTCATGAGTCCTAAGCCTGTTCCGACCTGCACCGAATCATAGCCGATTGCATCCGCCAATACTTCAAGCCAAGTCGCCAGCGTAATGAAAATACCGAAACCTGCAAACAGGAGCAAGCTGAATAATCGAACCCACGGCTTCGACCAAAGCGCCCGTAAGGTGCGCAGCGCCGGTGCGGGCTCTGCATCCGTCGCCCCTTCGTACAGGGGAGGCTTGCGAAGAGTAACCATCAGCACGAGGCAAGCGGCTGTACCCATAATCGCCTGCGTCCACAGAACGGCAGGCATTCCGCCCCATTCCAGCAGAAAAGGCACCGTCACATTGGAGATCATGATGCCGACAAACAAGCTGGCCGTGCCGGCTGCAATGGCAATTGGACGTTTTGGCGGTGCTGCATAGAGCACCGCCATTTTGTTTACCGCATTGAGCACAAGCGGCTGACCGACGGCGATGATGAACTGTCCGGCAAGCGCGTATTCATACCCGGGCACGATGCGGAGCAACGCGCCGGCCACGGTAAGTCCGGCTCCCCAAGTGAGCGCGCCGCGGAAGCTGCGATCCGATGCCAAGCCAAACGGAATCGACAACAGCACATAGACTAGCGGAAAAACGAGCGACAGCCACCCGACGGCATCTACGGATACCCCCCACTGTTCGGAGGCAGCCGTCGTAATCGGCGTAAACGTCACCCAGAGCAGCTGCGTGACCGCTACCACGCCCGCATAAGCAGCGATAACGGACCAGCGCGAAGCCCCCTGCTCATGCTCTTGCTTTTGCTTCAAGCCATTATCCCCGATCATAACGACAGCTCCGGAACCCCGAACAGCTTCTCCAAATACGGATTCAACAGAATGCCATCCGGATCATACTGCTCCCGCAGACGGACGAAGGCGCCCCACATCGGATACAGCTCCTGCAGCTGCGAGGCGCGAAGGGAGTGCATTTTGCCCCAATGCGGCCGCCCTCCGTGTCGCAGGAAGATCTTCTCCATCGCCGCAAAATAAGCCCCGTACGGCATCCCCTTATACATATGTACGGCAATATAAGCTGAATCCCGGCCATAGGCGGGGCTCAGCCAGATGTCATCCCCTTTGGCATAACGGCACTCAATCGGAAAATGAACCGCGAACCGCTCTTCTTCCATCACCGCGCGCATCTCTGCAATGACAGCGGGCATCGCCTCCGCGGGCAGATTGTATTCCATCTCATTGAAGCGCACGAGCCGCTTCGTCGCGAACAGACGATGGCTGTACGCCACCTTGCTAAACAGGGGAAATTGCGCCGCAGAGAACCGGCTTATGGGTCTGCACAGCTTCGGCACCCGTCGGCACATGCCGGACAGCAGACCGAATACGCCATTCTCCAGCACTACATCGCTGATATAATCGCCCACTCGCCGCGGAGTGACAGGCTCGGTCGTTTCATTCATGATTTTGAGCTGACACGATTCGGCATAGGGAAACCAATACATCTCGAAATGACGATGCGAGTCGGCAAGCGAAGTCAGCTGTGTCAAACATGCCGTCAGCTGCGTCCGCTTGCTCTCGTAGCGCATTTTGAAGGCAGAACGGAGTCTCAGCTTCACCTGTACCAATACGCCGAGTGCGCCCAGCGATACTTGCATGCCCCGAAACGTCTCCGGATGGGACTCCGGCGAACACTCGACAACCTCGCCGCCCCCGGTTACAAACGTCAGTCCAATTACCTGCGTCGCGATATTGCCGAACTCCCGACCCGTGCCATGCGTGCCGGTGCTGATAGCGCCGGCGATCGATTGGACGTCGATATCGCCAAGATTCTCCTGCGCCAAGCCTTGCTGAAACAGCAACTCACCCAGCAGTTTCAGCTTCGTACCGGCCCAGACCGTGGCGGTCTCTGCCGCAGCATCGACTTCAACTAACCCTTGCATCCGGTCCAGGGAAACAAGCACGTCACCCGAAGCTGCAATCGGCGTAAACGAATGCCCCGTTCCGACAACCCGGAGTTTCCTCCCCTCACGCCTGCACAACCGTACAATGTCGACGACCTCTTCTATGGATTCGGGATACAGAACCATACTCGGAGTAGCCTGTACGGAGCCTGACCAATTCGACCATGCTACGCGCATTGCCGCATGTCCATTCATAGAAAACAAGCCCCCATTCCGCGATAGGTTGCATATTCACCGACGATTTGCCCATTGGATACCGCAACAAGATGCAAGAAACGCTCGCACAGCTCGCCTGCTTTGGCATGGCGGAAGAAGACCGGATCGCCAAGCGACAGCGACAGCCCGTTCTTCACGCGCAGTGGGGTCTGCACCTCGCCTGCTCCCTCAAGCGGAAACAGCTCCAGCCCAGCCGGCAAATACACCTGCGCCTGCTTCTCGATCCCTATCGCCCCGGAGGCTGTATAACCGCCTCCCATACAGGTGACGATATCGGGCCTCGGACGGCGGACAATCTCCACCGCAAACCCTGCCGCAGGTTCGTAACGAAACCCGGTATACGCGTCAAACAAACCTGGCGCATAGAACCCCGAGCCTGCCGTTATCTCGGTCACGCACGCCTCCAGACGCGAGCTGTCCATGCTGCCGGTACCGCCGGCATTCACGAAGCGAAGCTTCGCAATACCCATCGCTTCAAGACCTTCCACGACTTCGCGGCGCCGCTTTGCTACCTCGGCAATCGAACGTTTCTTCAACCAGCGGATCACGCTGTTCTTCAACTGCTTGCCCGGCACATTATCGCCAAGACCGGCAACCTGCGCCTCGTAGCCCATAATGCCGTCCAGCTTCAGCCACGCCGAAGCGGCGATAAGCTCCGCAACGGGGCGCGCTTGCTCCCAGCTCATTAACGGAGAACGCCAGACGCCGAAATGCAAGCCCAGATAATCGGCCGACATGTCGATATCCAGACATAACGGCACGACGACTCCCTGCTCTGCGGCGATGCGCTCAATCTGCCGCACATGCTCGGCACAGTCGACCATAAACGTAATCGAGCGTCCCTCGCCGATGGACCTAACCAGTTCGGCAATCCGATCCGGCTGCCACTGCGGATAGCCAAGCAGCAGGTCGTCGAAGCCTTCGCGCACGAGCATCGCCGCTTCATCGGCGGTGTAGCACATGATCCCTTGATAAACCGGACTGCTGGCCAGAATGCGCCGCATGACCTCAAGGCAGCGGATCGATTTGCTCGCAATCCGCACCTTCTTGCTTCCCGCCGCCCGCGCGATCGCCGCGATGTTGCGATCCAGCATATCCAAATCTACGAATGCAAACGGCTTCGGCACGCCTTCAAACACCGTTTTGTAATAAGCATAGGTATCCGACATCGTCTGCACATCCTCTTCGCCTAAGGCTTCATTAGCATCCGAATAAACTTGAGCCCGTTCTTGGCGGACGGGTAGCGGAACGGAAAATCAAACGCCGTTGTCTGCTTCAGCACGCTCTTCATATGCGAGAACGTACGGAAGCTTTGCTCGCCGTGATAACTGCCCGTTCCGCTGTGGCCTACTCCGCCAAATGGCAGATACGGAGTTCCGATATGCAGAAGCGTATCGTTAATGCAGCCGCCGCCGAAGGAGATATTGCCCGTCATCAGCTGCTGCACCGCCTGATCCTTGCTGAAGATATACAGCGCCAGCGGCTTGGGCCGCGCATTCACTATCGCTACCACCTCGCGCGGGTCATCATAAGTGAACACCGGCAGGATCGGCCCGAAGATCTCTTCCTGCATAATGGGGGAATCCCACGCCACATCTTCAAGCACGGTCGGGGCGATGCGAAGCTTCTTGTCATCCGTCCCGCCGCCGATGGCAGCCGTGCCATCCGCAAGGAACGCGCGAAGCCGATCATAGTGGCGGCGAGTGACGATCGCGCCATAGTCCGGGTGCTCCAAAGGCGCTTCGCCATAGAATGCCGTCACCGATTGATGGATTGCGGCCAGCAGTTCATCCTTCACGCTGTGATGCACCAGCAAGTAGTCAGGCGCGAGGCAGGTCTGCCCGCTATTGAGAAACTTGCCGAAGGCAATCCGTCTGGCCGCAAGCGCAATAGACGCATCATGATGCACAATGCACGGCGACTTGCCTCCGAGCTCCAAGGTAACAGGCGTCAGATGTTTCGCGGCCGCAGCCATCACCGACTTGCCAACCTCAACGCCGCCGGTGAAGAAAATATGATCGAAAGGCAGCTCCAGCAATGCCCGGCTCGCCTCAACCCCGCCTTCGACAACGGCAATATACTCCGGCTTGAAGCTCTCAGTGACTATAGCTGCTATTAACGATGTCGTTGCCTGCGACAGCTCGGAGGGTTTCAATACAGCGGTGTTGCCTGCGGCGATAGCGCCGATAAGCGGAACTAACGTGAGATTAAAAGGATAATTCCAAGGGGCGATGATGAGCGATGAACCGAGCGGCTCCGGCATGACATACCCTCGGCTGCCCAGATGCGTGGACGGCGTCTTCACCCGCTTCGGCTTCATCCATTTCTTCAGATGTTTCATCGCGAAGTTGATCTCGGTATAGAAAGGACCGATTTCAAGCGTGTACGCTTCATGCTCGCTTTTATTTAAATCCGTGTGGAGCGCCGTGATAATCGCAGCTTCACGCTCCACCACGGCTTGTTTCAATTTCCGCAGCTGCGCCATTCGAAACGCATACCCTCGGCTTTCGCCCGTTTGAAACCAGGCTTGCTGCCGTTTCAACAATTGCTCAAAGGAAGCCATGATATCCCTGCTCTCCCGGTCAGCCGGACGAAGCCGGCCCCCGATTGTAAGTGCTTACACGAAACTGTACCAAAGAAGCTTGCGCCTTAGCGCACCTGGGCAATGACCGCATTGTGCGCCTTGATATAGCCATGGCGGATGATGTCAAAGCCATTTTCATAAATATAGAGTCCCATCTGCTCCACCGTCATCAGCTCGCGATAGGTGTGATTCATAATATCGGCCATAATGACGTAGAACAGCCTGCTTTTCCATTGGTTGCGCGGTGTGGTGAAGATCGCATAGCCGCCGTCTTTGAGGAATCTGCGGTGCCAATCGACAACCTCCGGTTTGTAGGTATCCGGGAAATGCTCCAGCAAGCCGACCGAAAGCACGATATCAAACGATTTGCCAAACGATAGATTGCGAACATCATCGACCACGTATTCGATATTGAAATCAGGCTTGTAGTATACTTTCGCCCCGCCTGTAGATGAACTGGACCCAAGAAACGGATACGAATCGGGAAATTCGCCGTGACGAACGGTTTTGCAATACGCGTCATAGTCGACCATCACCACTTCGGCTCCCGGATAGAGCGCCGCAAGCTGCATCGCCTCATAGCCCTCCGCTGCACCGAGAAACAGAATGCGCGGACGCGTGACATTCAGTCCTTCAAACAAAGACCGTTTACCGCGCGGATCCCAGACGCCGTCTTGAATGCGGTGCACGTAATTCCATAGATGAATGCGGGCTACATCGCCCAAGGCCGCGCGGATTTCCGATGGCTTGAACGTTGCGAGACTCTTCAGAAAAGCAGATTGCTCTCCGCTGATCTCTTTCGGGATATCCTTGTCGAACCACTCATGAAAGGCTTTGTTAAAATACGTCCACGACGTCTTCGCATCCATCGCCTTCTCATGCTCCTGCTCCCACTGCTTGCGGGCTTCCGACATCGTCCGCACCTCGTAAGGTTTGCCTACCCGCTCCCAGGTCAGCTGCGACCAATCCTTCACCGTATTCACCCGGATAAACCGCTCGTATGCCTTATCTTTGTGCGGGCGAAGATCCACCCGATAGGAAGGCGTAAGCTCCGTTAGGCCAAGCTGCTGCTCCGAGTAGGGCTGCTCTAAGCGGGAAGTATCTGCTTGCTTTGCTATACTCATTCCTTACTCACCTCGCTCAGTTTAATGACCGGCTATACAACAAAGTATATCATCCGCAGCTCATCCATAGTGCTGAATTATTCCCGGTTTCTACAGCTTGCTAAGCGATTTTCTGTAGAGATTGCAGCAGCACCGTGTAGATCAGAGCCGGATCGAACGGTTTGGTCAAATAATAGTCCATGCCGGCTTCAAGCACTTCTTCCTGCACGCCTTTCATCGCATCCGCGGTCATCGCAATAATCGGCGTTTGCTTCGCATGCTCTATCTGCCGGATAAGCCTTGTTGAATGGTATCCATCCATTACCGGCATCTGCAAATCCATCAAAATCACATCGTATCGTTTGCCGCGCACGCGGTTCACCGCTTCTTCGCCGTTATCTACGACATCGATGAGCATGCCCATTCCCTTGAGCAGCTCCATCGCAACAAGCTGATTGATCGCATTATCCTCCACCAGCAGCACGGAAGCACCGCGAAGCAGCGCATATTTCTCCGCAAGCTCCGCATTATCCGTTTCGGGCGGCTTCCCGCCGGCTTGCGGCTTCATCAGCGAAATCACTTCATCGAACAGATGCGACTGGCTAATGGGATAGAAGAACACCTTCTCGATCGCCGGAGATGGCACTCCCTTCTGCAGCTCCATCTCGTGGTAGGCGCTCGTAAGCACAATAGCCTGCGATTTGTCGGGCATATCTCGTTTGATCCACTCCGCAAGCTGCACCGCATCTCCGGCCCGCAGCTTCCAATCCACCATGATCAAGTCATATCGGTTATGCATCGAAATGGTATAGATCGCTTCTTGCTCCGACGCAGCCAGGCTGACGATAAACTTAAACTGCTCCAGCTGATTGCGCAGCACCTGCTGCATCTCCGCATTATCGCAAATGAGCAGCACGCGCAGAAACTTCATATCCAGCTCCAGCCCCTGCCGCATAACCGGTGCATCCGAACTTCTGAATTCCGCCTTGAAGGAGAAGCAGCTGCCTACGCCGGGCGTGCTTTCCACCTCAAGCTTACCGTTCATCAGCTCGACGAATTTCTGGCTGATGACAAGTCCCAGTCCCGTCCCGCCGTATCGCCGCGTCGTCGACATGTCCGCCTGCGTGAAGTTATGGAACAGCTTCTTCTGTTGCTCGCTACTAATGCCAATCCCGGTATCTTTCACCGCAAAATGAAGCGTAACCTCATGCGCATCGCTTTTCACAAAATCAATGGCAATCGCGACTTCCCCTTGATGCGTAAATTTCACCGCATTGTTAACGAGGTTAAGCAGCACTTGCTTCAAGCGAAGCGGATCACCGCTCAGCATTTGCGGCACCCGGTGATCGATCGCAAAGTGCAGCTTCAGCTCCTTCTCGTAGGCTTTAACCGCCACGATATTGGAGAGATCATGAATCACCTCGTACAGGTCAAAAGCAATCTGCTCGAGCACGATCTTGTTCGCTTCGATTTTGGAGAAATCAAGAATGTCATCGATAATATTGAGCAAGCTTCTCGTCGATAGAATCGATTTGTTGACATAGTCCTTCTGCCTGTCCGAGAGCTCCGTCTTCTGCAGCAAATAATTAAGCCCCTGAATCGCATTGATCGGCGTTCGAATCTCATGGCTCATCTGCGCCAGGAACTGGCTCTTCGCTTTGTTCGCCCCGTCGGCTTCGCGTTTGAGCTTCCAGTCGGTCAAGTCATGGAAGGTGACCTTGATCCGTATCTTCCCTTTCACGGTCATTGGCAGAATCGTGACGGAGAAGCTTCGCGGGGATTGGCCCTCGAAGTTAAGATCCAGCTCGAAGCGCTGCATCTCTTTCGTCTCCACCCCTTCGCGGAAATACCGCTCCCACTCTTCCTCTTTGCCGATACGGACCAGATCCGTGAGCCGTTTGCCCTCGATTCCCTCCATATTCAGGTCCAGCAGCCGGGCCAGCTTCGCGTTAACCGACAGAATCGTCCCGTCCCCATTGAACGCGATGAAGATATCGTTCGAATTCTCCACGATGGTGCGGTAACGCTCTTCGCTCTCGCGCAGCTCATCTTCCGCTTGCTTCCAATTCGTAATATCGGTGCTGGAGAGAATGATCTCCGTGACTTGTCCGTCCTTAAAGATCGGCTGCACGATGTTAAACGTCCGAAATCCGTTAAACCCGGACTCGTACCTGACTTCTTCGCCTTTGAATGCCCGATCGTAGATGGCCGAGACCAGCTCAACATGCTCTTGGCTCAGCCCCGCCAAATCATTGGGCCGCTTGCCCGTTATCTCGCCGCCAATCCAGCCTTGTTTGAGCAGCAGCTGTCCTTCGATTAAGGAATAGCGATAATCCCCGTGGCTGTCGCGAATGATCTTCGCCGTCATCCCGGATTGAAGGTGCAGCAGCCGATGCAGCTCTTCGCTTGCGCGGAGATTCTTCTGCTCGAGCTCGCTTGCACGGATAAGATAAGAGCGGAAATAAATCATCGCGTAACAGCCCAGCGTATTCGCCGTGCTGAGAATCAACAGGATGTTCACCGGGATTTGAATCATCTGCGTACCGATAATCAAGAAGGCAATTCCGCTGAACAGGGTGGCATACGCCCACTGGCGGAGGAGGCTTCGGACGCGCAGCATAATGAATCCGACCCCGCCTACATATACCAGCATCGTCACGAGCGCCGTAATGGTGCCGATCCCAAACGGCGACACCGTCATTCGATAGAGAATGACTAATGCTCCGGCTATCGCCGCAGCCCAGAATCCTCCGAAATAAGTCGCCATCAAAACCGGAACATAGCGTAAATCGATGACGATGCTATCGCTGAGCCGAACGCCGTAGTAGACCAGAATGCAGCCGAGAATCCCTTGTACGATGCCTAATTTGAGGATTTCTTTCCACTTGCTATATTTTCGATTGGCGGCAAACAGCCTGCTGGAGAAGAAAGTGATCATGGTCATGAATGCTGCGTTAACAACCAAATCTTTTATCATTGATGCTCACCTTCCTGCTGTCCGCTGGATTGGATATTACTATCCAATATTCGACATATTTCGATAATTCCCTCCGTTTGTCGACAAATAAAAAAGAGGTGCCTGCTTCGCACACCTCTCTTCACGTTCGTCTTCTTTTATAGGGTTAATAACTCTTGGTCTCCAGCTCATTAAGGGGCTTAAAGGTGTAGCCTTGCTGCCTTGCCGCATCGATGATTTGAGGGAGAGCTTCCGTGTTGTCTTTGGACACACTGTGCAGCAGAATGACCGCTCCCGGGTGAAGCTGCTTCATCACGTTATCGTAGGCGTAACGCCAGCCGCGCTGGGCATTGGGCTCCCAATCCCTATAGGCGACCGACCAGAACACACTCGTATACCCCTGCTCCTTGCTGACGGCAAGCACCCGACTGTTGAAAATCCCCCGCGGCGGACGAAGATACTGCATCTCCTGCTGCCCGGTCAGCTCCGTTACGGCCGTCTTCACTTTGGCAAGCTCCGTTTGGATCTGGGTGCTTGGAATGACGCTCATATCCGGGTGGCTCCAGGAGTGGTTGCCAATCAGATGGCCATCGGCCGCCATCCGTTTCACCAGATCGGGCTTGTCCTTGACATAATGACCGGTTACGAAGAAGATCGCCGGTACGCCTTTCTCCTTCAATACATCCAGGATTCGGCTTGTGTAGCCGTTCTCGTAGCCGTTATCGAAGGTCAGATACAGCTCTCTTTGTTTCGTATCGCCAAGGAAGATCGCCCCATGCTCCTCCAGAATCGGCTGAAAGCCTTCTTCTCTAATCGAGGGCAGCGAGCCGCCGACGCTCTTCTTGAATCCAAAATGAAAGGGGCCTCCCGGCGCGCCGATCGAGTCCGATGCCATCGCCGTTCCTGCAACGGATAGCATGAGGACAAGCGACGCCAACAGAGAAAGCCAAGCTTGTGGGCGAAGACGGTTTCGTTTGTACATGTTGTTCGATGTTCACCACTTTCTTCTCGCATGTTGCCTGCTGCATATTGGAACCATACAGAGGTTACTGTATCCCGGAACGCTGGAAGTTATGTGAATTTTTCGGATAAGCTGCGGGATCAGGGTCATTTCTATGCTAAAATAAGCGGAGCAAATGCCGAAAGCGAGGAAAAATCTACAAATGGTAGCAATTGTGAAAATACGAGGCAGTGTATTTATCGGCGGCTTGCAGTGGCTCCCTGCGATGACCGAACCCGAAACCGGCCTGATCCATGAATACGCGGGTGATGCGCGGGAGTTCACGCCTCATGCCGTGCATACGGGGCGATCTCGCGTGGAGCAAGAGGTTGTCGTTGATTTCGTGAAACGCAAGCTGTTCGCGTTCGCGGATACCGGCACTACTACGCTGCGCGTGACTAAGCCGGAAGGCATATCGGAGTTTAAGCAAGGCAAAGCATCTGCCGATGGCGTGACCGTCTCGGATGAAACTTGGGACGCTTCATCGGTTTCCTTCATCATGAAAGCGACTGCCGCTAATCCCCTTCGCCCGGCTGCTCCGGCCGTCGATTATGAACTCCGCGTGACCGTTCGCGAAGAAACGGGCCAAGTCGTAGCGAAGGGCAGTCATGACGGGTTCCCTTGCTTCGAGTTCTATAAGCAGGTTGATTTCGGGGATTTCGAGCTGCTGCACAGCCATGATTTCCGTGTTACGGGCGATTCGCCTGCCGCAATGGCCGGAGATATGGAATACCACTTCGAGCGCAATCTCTAGTACGAGTACGGGAAGCTGAGCTGAGGAAGGAGGGCTAATCATGGCCTTGTACCGCCGTCTCCTGACGGATGACGATTTCACCGAGGCGATGGAGCGCCAATACAAGCTTCGCGTCTATAAAGACGACCACATCGTCGATTCCGGCGGCATCATCATCCGCTTCGACGACACGACCGTCGTCAGCCAATCCAGCGTCAGCGATGTCGCCTACCACGACCGCAACGCCTGCGAGTTCTTCGAAATTCGCAGAAGGTAGCATTACGGGCAGTGCTGAGCAGGGATGATCTGTTGGGCTGCTTTGCTTATGGAACATCACCAAAGTTGCAGAAAATGCAACATTTCAGCCAGCTGCGTGTTCAAAATGACTAAATGTTGCGTAAAAGGCAACATTTTAACACGAATTGGCGGCCAAGAGGCGATTGGAGAGGAATTTGTTGCAAACCAAGCAACATTTCCTCTGCACGGCGTCAACTTTAGAAGAAATGTTGCAGCACAAAAGGCAACATGCAAGTAGATGAGCAGAACGGAAGAGTAGGACTGCAGCAGGTTTGCAGCAAACCAGCAGACCAAACCAGCAGTTAGGCCAACAGCTCAGCCCCATAATGATTATTCTTGCATACCAACCGTTCCCTAAACAGAGAAGAGCTGTCCCACATTGGGACAGCTCTTTCTTGCGTCGTTTTTTGAAAATGCATAAGCACCAACTTCCGACCTGTAACGGTTGTCAGAGTGGTTATTTGGCCTAAAAAGCCCATTTTTATTTTCTTACGGTTGCCACGGCGCTTATTGGGACGTTTCCCGATAGAAATCAACCATTTACAGCGGATAACGACGCTCGCAACCGTTAGAGTTATAATAATCGATCTTTTCATGAAATAGACGCGCTGACAACCGTTAAAGATTCAACAAGCAAAAAGGGATGCAACCGAACAGGCGCTCATGACCGCGGCGATGTAGAACATGATATAAAAGTCGCCGTTAGGTATCTCTACAAAGAAGAGCTGCCCCGCAATGGGGCAGCTCTTAGCTCTTATTTGTTACTCGAATCGAACCGTTTGAATCTCGTACGGCTTAAACGCCAACGTAAGCACGCCGTCCGCACCGATCGTGCACGGTTCCAGCTCATCCTCAAGCAGGTTGACGATGCTCGCCCGCTTCGTGCCTGCCGGCAGCTGTACCTTCACTTGATCGCGGCTCCCCGTCGATTCGTAGAAACGGAGAATCGTTCCTGCACCGCGCTCTTCCGGTTTGACGGTATCCAGCAGCACCGTGCGGCTGTCCAGCTGCAGCATGGAGTACGATGCCGGCAAGGCATTTGCCGATCCGCTGTACTCCGGGAGACGAAGGGCAATCGCCGGATGGTTCAGTTCCGCCGCTCTGCGCACAACCTCCGCCTGGCGCCAGTCCTGTTCATGCGGGAACAAGGAATACGTGAACTCATGCTCGCCCAGATCGGCGGTATTATCCGGCCATTTCGGAGCGCGAAGCAAGGACAGGCGCAGCACGCCGTCTTTCACGTCGTAGCCGTATTTGCAATCGTTCAGCAGGCTGACGCCGTAGCCGCCCTCCGATAAATCTGCCCAGCGATGGCCGCAGACTTCGAATTGCGCCTGCTCCCAGCTCGTGTTGCGATGGGTCGGGCGCTCCATGGCGCCAAACGGAATTTCATACGTTGCTTTCGTAGACAGAACGTCCACAGGGAAAGCAACCTTCAGCAATTTATGGCTCTCGTTCCACTGTACGCGCGTCTTGAAATCAACCCGCTTCTGATGATGGTACAGCATCAGGTCCTGCGAAATCACGGATTCGCCCAGCCGCCACTCGAAACGAATGACATCAAGCGCCTCACCGGAGAGCACCAGCTGCTTCGAAATCAGCTCCGCTTCGCCGGCTCTGAACTGCTCGAATTTAGGATCGATATCCCACGCATCCCAGTACAGCGGTCTGTCGTGGAAGAACTGCAGTTCATTCGCCTTCGCACCCTTAGGCAGCAGTTCGCGGTTCGCCGCTTTGTCGAACCAACGGACGATTTCCCCGCACTCATTGAATGCCAGCTTATAATGGACCGTTTCCCACTCGTCCAGAGAAGCAGCATTACCAACCGCGCTCACTTGACGTTGCTTCGCTTCGGCACCTGCGGACTCCCGCAGCCAGATCGTTTTGTAGCCGAATGCCGGGATGGCGGAGACGGCAATCGACAACCGGAACTTGCCGTCTGCCAGCTCTACCTGATCACATGGCAGGCGATTGCCCGCTTCATCAAACGCGCAGACGCCGGCTTGATGTGAATCCACTTCCAGCTCTACCGTTTCATCGCGCTTCCAACCAAGACTATTGAACACGGCGTACGGCGTTCCTTCGCCGACCGCGCCAATCGCTCCGGCAACTGTCTGCATCGCTTGCGAGAGCCCTTGGTTGCCGAGCGCAAAGATTCGCTCGTATTCCGCAGCTGACGTGACATACGTTTCCGTAATCGCGGTTCCCGGAATAATGTCATGGAACTGGTTGAGCATCATCAGCTTCCAGCCTTCGGCAAGTGCATCCGTATTACCCTCAACACCCGTATAGGCATGGGCCAGCGAGCTCCAAATCTCCGCTTCGCGGTACAGCACCTCCGCTTTACGGTTGCTTCTCTTATTGCGGCCATGCGTCGTCAAGGTGCCGCGATGCAGCTCCAGATACAAGTCCCCATGCCACTCCGGCAAGGTGTGCGAGACTTCCTCCACGGATTCGAAGAAAGCAGCCGCCGTGCTGAAATTGCTTGCCGGAAGACCCGGCATTAGCGAGCCGCGCTTCGCAAACTCGATCATTTCGCGCGTCACCCCGCCGCCTCCGTCGCCATGTCCGTACAGCAGCATCAGCTCATTCAGCTTATCTTTCTGACGATACTCTCTCCAGTGCTCCTCCACGTCTTTCGGTCTCGTATGCTCGTTAATCCCGTGGTTCAAATAAGAGACAATGGCAGTCCCGTCGATGCCGACCCAGCGGAACAGCTCATGCGGGAATTTGTTCGTATCGTTCCAGTTCAGCTTGGTCGTCATGAAGTAATCGACCCCTGCCAGCTTCAGCAGCTGAGGCAGTGAAGCGCAATAGCCGAACGTATCCGGCAGCCATTCGATTGCCGAGCTCTTGTTGAACTCGTCGCGGTAGAAGAGCTGTCCGTACAGCATTTGACGAACTAGCGACTCCCCGCTTGGAATGTTGAGATCCGGCTCGACCCACATCCCGCCGACAAGCTCCCAGCGGTCGTCCGCCACGGCTTGTTTGATTTTCGCATAGAGGGCCGGATCATGCTCTTTCACAAACGCGTACAGAAGCGGCTGGCTTTGCGAATAGATAAACTCCGGGTATTCCTCCATCAGCGACGTCATCGTCGAGAACGTACGGCTCGCTTTGCGCACCGTCTCCCGAACAGGCCACAGCCAAGCAATGTCGATATGGGACTGGCCGACCATATGCATCTTACCTTGCGCCTGACTTGCCGGGAACCGTTCGCCGATCCGGTCACGAAGCCCCTGCTCAATGGCAGCGACCGGCTCCGGGCTATGCCAGCTATCCTCCGGCAATTGCTCCGCCTCATTCATCGTCCCATACAGCGCGTCCATCATCTGCTGGCGGTTGTAGTCCTGCTCCGGCAGCATTCGCATCGTTTCATATACGGCTTGAACGCTGTAGAGCAAGCTCTGCGCCGCCTTGTTGACGCGAACCAGCTTCACTTCATAATTCGTGACCGGCGAAACAACCGGCGCTTGGTTGTTCAGCGGATCAACCGGCTCCGGAATCGGATCGAACAGCTCGATCTCAAGAAGCGGCTCACGTCCCGCGCCTTTCAAGTAGAGCGGAACGAAGTCATGATTGCGATCCAAGCCTTGGTAAGACGCGCCGTTCACGCGCAGCAGGCCTTCGCCGCCGCCGCTCATCGTCAAACCGGCCGTGCCGTCCTCCCAATGCGAAGGAATCGAGATTTGCTTCTTCAGAAAATAAGTAATGCCGTGCTTCCCGTCCAAACGCGTGTCCTTCAGGATCGTTGGCTCCCCGCCCGGCAGCGTCTCATATTCGCCCGGCAAGCCGTAGCGAACCTTTCTCATCTCCCAGTCCAGCAAGGTCGAAGCCTCTGCCCATTGGCGCTCCGACAAGTTGCGAATAAAACGATGAATGCGATACATCTCCTACACCTCACTTCGCACATGCAAGGATGTGCTGATTACGTCTTCCGCATTTCTTCCGATCATCATCAGGAATTCCCCTGCTTCCACAAACGGCTTCAGGTTCACATCCAGCATTTGCAGATGCTCCTTGCCTACGATGAAGCTTACGGTTTTGGTTTCTCCCGGCTCAAGCGTCACACGTTCGAAGCCTTTCAATTCCTTCGCCGGTCGAGTAATGGAGCTTACTTTATCGGAGATATAGAGCTGAACGACCTCCGTTCCTGCAACCTCGCCGGTATTCGACACATCTACGGTAACGACTGCCTTCCCGTCCGTCGCGATCACCTCTGGGAATACGGCTAGCTCGCTATATTCAAACGTCGTGTAGCTGAGCCCGTAGCCAAACGGATAACGCGGCTTTGCATCCATTTCCAAATACCGCTTGCCCCGGCTGCGTTTGCCGTTATAGTAGACCGGAAGCTGGCCGACATGCTTCGGCACCGATATCGTCAGTCGGCCGGACGGATTCACGTCGCCGAACAGAATATCGGCAAGCGCTGCGCCGCCTTCTTGCCCGGGGTACCAGGCTTCAAGAATAGCATCGGCATGCTCGTCGATCCACGGTTCTACAATCGGACGGCCGTTAATATAAACAACAACGAGTTTCTTGCCCAATTTATGAATTTCCTGCGCCAGCGTAAGCTGTACGCCCATCAAGTGTAGTCCGGTGCGGTCGATCCCCTCGCCGCATTCCATATCGCTCCAAGCTAGGTCGGATACAACGGACGCGCCTGTACGCAAATCGATAGTCCCTTCGCCGAAGTCCCGCGCACTGGAGCCGCCAAGCGCCAATACGACTACATCGGCTTGCTCCGCGCAAGCCAGGGCGGAAGCGAAGCCTTCCTTGGAATCGCCTTGAATTCTACAACCCGGGGCGTAGAGCACACGGTCCGTCGCTTCTTCGCCGAGCGCTGCCTTAATGCCGTCAAGCAGCGTAACGATCTTCTCGCGCGGCTGCGGAGACGTGTAATCGCCAAGCTGATTATAGATGTGATCGGCATTGGGACCGATCACGGCGATTTTCCCACTGCCAGCCTTCGATAAAGGCAATGCCGCGCCTTCGTTCTTCAGCAGGATGATGCCTTGGCGAGCGACCTCGCGCGCCAGCTCCGCATGCTCCGGACAACCGATAATCCGCGCGGCCGCAGCCGGATCAACATAAGCGCGATCAAACAATCCGAGCTCGAACTTGGCTTTCAAAATCCGCCCAACGGCCACATCGAGATCCGCTTCTTCAATTAAGCCGCTGCGCAGCGCGTCATGAAGATGACCGGCGAACATCGCCCCCGACATCTCCATGTCGATGCCCGCCTTGAGCGAGATCGCCGAAGCGTCTTCGCCGTTCTCCGCGACATCATGTCCCCAAGCCAGCATATTGATCGCTCCGCAATCGGTAATGACGAACCCGTCAAAGCCCCATTCTTCGCGGAGCACTTGCTGCAGCAGTTCGGCATTCGACGTGCAAGGCACGCCGTCGATCTCGTTATAAGCCGGCATGATCGACTTCGCACCGGCTTCGACGCCTTTACGAAACGGCAGTAAGTCGACTTCGTGCAGTTCTCGTTTCCCCATATGCGCAGGTCCGGCATTGCGCCCTCCCTCTGAGGCGCCATAGCCGACAAAATGCTTCAACGTAGCGATCAAGCTTCCTTCTCCATCAAGCCGCTCCCCTTGCAATCCCTGTACAGCCGCAACCGCCAGCTCCCCGATCATGAACGGGTCTTCCCCGAAGCACTCCTCGGTTCTGCCCCAGCGCGGATCGCGTACGACGTCGAGCACCGGCGAATAAGTAGCGGCCCCGCCTTGGCTGCGGGTTTCGAGCGCTACGGCTCGGCACATCTCGCGGTACAGCTCCACATTCCATGCGCTTCCGATCAGAAGCGGAACCGGAAATACGGTAGCGCCAATCGCCATATGACCGTGCGAGCACTCTTCGCCAAACAGAATCGGAATGCCGAGTCTGGACTGTTCCATGGCGAAGCGCTGGATTTCATTAACCGCGCGCGCGCCTTGCTCCGGCGAAAGTCCGTTCTCAAGCGTTACCTCTGTCCACGGATCCGCGCGAAGCGTGCCGTAGAGCGAGCCGATGCCACCTTTCTTAACCTGTTCCTGAAAGTCGGCATCCAGCTCGATCGTGCCATCGGCCTTCTTATGGTACGTTTTCCACCCGAATGGCTGCGTCATCTGACCGATCTTCTCTTCAACTGTCATGTGTGCCAGCAAATCACTTACCCGTTCAGAGACTGTAAGCGAAGCGTCTTTGTATCGCATAGTACCTTCCTCCTTCTGTCCCTACAAGAAAACACAAGGAAGTACGCCCGAAGGAATACTTCCTTGTTGTTTGATTTATTTCTTTTCAATCGCGGATTGATAAATTTGGATGTATTGCGGCAGGTTCAAGCCGTCGAACCCTTTCACGTAGCCATCCCAATCTTTCTCAAGGTCCTTGTCGCCGATGATGAATTGTGCCATGTTCGAATTGACATAATCCTTGATGGAAGTTGCCAATTGAGCGATTGTATCCGTATCTTCTGCTTTCACATAAGCACCGGACGGATAAGTTTCCTTCGGTGCATATGCATCGTAGGCCGCTGTTGCATCTGCAAGACGTTTCTCATAACCTGCAGCTGTCAGCGGGTCTTGAGCTGTCGCGAACAAATCGCGGAATTCCTTCGACAGATCTTTAGGTCCAAGAAGCGACCAGCTATCGTTACGAACCACATTCTCGTCTACAGGCTGCAGTCCGGAGAAGCTGTACTTCGCAGGTTGACCGGTAATGTTAAGTTCGCCTGCTTCCGCTGTCTTCCAGCCGATGCCTTCTTTAGCGCCGTATTCGCTGAACAGTGCGCCTTCTTCGCTGTATGCGTAGTCGATAATTTTGATTGCGGCGATTTGCTGTGCTTCAGATGCTTTGTTCGTAATCGCCATCGGGAACTCGCTGATACCTTGCGACGTACCCGCAAGCTGAACACCGCTCGGTCCTTTTACCGGTGGTACGATAACCCAGTGCTTCTGACGCTCATCCGTATCTTCATAAGCTTTAACCAGGTAGCTGACAAGCGCAGTCGTGATGGAACCTACAATCTCATCGCCTTCACGTTGGCCAAGCTGGCCAACCGCTTGATCATTCTGCGTGAACGATGCTTTGTCGATCAAACCTTCGGTGTACAGCTTGTGCATATAGGCCAAGCCTTCTTTCCACTCCGGCTTGTTCGCTGCAAAGTCTACTTTACCATCTGTGACCGTTAAATACTTATCATTATCGTTATAAATAAATGAATTCATCAGATAGGAATCGATATTGCCGTTCCAAACGGATTTGTTTGGAGCGCCTGTCAATGGAATTTCATCCGCCTTGCCGTTGCCGTTCGGATCTTGCGTTTTGAAAGCTTTAAGAGCTGTATACAGCTCGTCAGTCGTTGTAGGAACTGCAAGTCCCAGCTTATCCAGCCAAGCCTTGTTCATCCAGAACTTCTGTGCATGTGTACAGTGGTAACATTCATTCAAGCGTGCAATGCCGTAAATGTTGCCGTCCGGAGCGGTCATCGCTTCTTTCAGGTAAGGCTTCTTCTCCATCATCGCCTTCAAATTCGGCGCATATTTGTCAATGAGATCGTTAAGCGGAATCAGCACGCCTTGCTTGCCGTATGTCATCAAGTCGCCGGTCGTGAATTTCGCTTCCAGGAACACTTCCGGATAGTCGCCGCTTGCAAGCAGCAGCTGTCTACGGTCTACAAGTGCATCGGTAGGAGCGACATCCCACTTGATTTTGACATTGAATTTCTCTTCCACAAGCTTCGTGTACTCATTGTCCTCAAGCGGTGCTTTGCCTTGCGGCGCGAAAAATCCGATATTGATAGGTCCTGACGCTTCAGTAGCTGCGTTGTTACCTTTTGTTTCATTGCCTGCACCGGCATTCTCTTTGTTGTTGCTGCCACATGCGGAAAGAACGATACTGCTGATCAATACGATCATGAGTGATACCCAGATGGACTTTTTCAAAACGAACTCCTCCTAGAATGAATTGTTTCGTTGCAGCTGCTCGAACTTCCCGAGCAGTTCCCCCTGATTGCCAACACGCTTAAGCCAGATCGATGATGTCGTTGCCCCACCTCCACCATTAGTTCACGCTATTGCTGAAGCTAGCCCTTTAAGGAACCAACCATAACACCTTTGACGAAATGCTTTTGCACGAAAGGATACATGATGAGAACAGGCACGCAGGCTACGACGATCAGCGCATATTTCAGCACCTGCTCGAAGCCCTTGTCCCGAAGGCTCTGCGCGGTATTCGCCAGCATCGCCGGATCAGCTGCGTTAAGAATCAGCATGTTGCGAAGGACATATTGCAGCGGGAAAAGATGTTCCGATCTCAAGTAGATCAGGGCATCAAAGTACGCATTCCAGTGGCCTACCGCATACATCAGCGTCATAACGGCCAGTACCGGTTTGGACAATGGCAATACGATGCTCCACAAGTAACGGAGATCTCGGCAGCCGTCCATTTGGGAAGCTTCTTGCAGCTCCGACGGAATCGAAGATTGGAAGAAGGTTCTGGCAATGATAACTTGGAAAATCGAGAATGCTCCGGGGAGCCATAGCGCCCACCGCGTATCCAGCATGTGTAAATTTTTTACCAGCAAATACGTTGGTATGAGTCCGCCGCTAAAAAATAACGTGACCATCATGAGAATCATGATGTATTTGCGGCCCGGCATCGTCCGCTGCGACAGCGGGAAGGCCATGAGCACGGTAAAGGCGACGTTAATCAGCGTTCCGAAAATCGTATAAATAAAGCTGTTATAATAGCCTGTCATCAGCTGCGAGCTTTGGAAAATCGACTTATAGGCTCTGAACGAGAAGTCGACCGGGTACAGCCACACTTTGCCTGAAACGACGGCATCCGGCGAGCTGAGCGATGAACTGAAAATATAGAGCAGCGGATAAAGCACGGTCAGTGTAATCGCTGCAAGCAAGAGATAAAGAGAGATCAGCAAAACGCGGTCGCCGAAGGGTTCTCTGATTTTTTGTTTGATTAACATAGACGGCCGCCTTTCTACCACAAGCTGTTTTGTGAAACTCTGCGTGCAACTGCGTTTACACCGACAAGCAGAATCAAGTTAATGACGGAGTTGAATAATCCAACCGCCGAGGAGAAGCTGAAGTTCGCACCGAGCAAACCGACCTTATACACATAAGTCGAGATAACCTCGGACGTGCTCAAGTTCAGCGAATTTTGCATTAAGAAGATTTTTTCAAAGCCGACCGCCATAACGTTGCCCAAACTTAGAATGAGCAGCGTAATCGTAATCGGAAGTAGCGACGGTAAATCGATATGAATGATTTTCTTGAATCGCGATGCGCCATCCATACGTGCCGCTTCATAGAGCGAAGGATCGACACTGGCCAATGCCGCGATATAGATAATGGACGCATAACCCATTTCCTGCCATACGCCGGACCATACATAAATCGATTTGAATAGTTTGGGCTCACCCATGAAGTTAATGGACTCCCATCCCAAGAAGGACAAGACTCTGTCAATTACCCCAACATGCGGGGAAAGCATCAGAATAATGATCGATACCATAATAACCGTCGAAATAAAGTGAGGCGCGTAAGTGATCATTTGAACCGACCGTTTAAAGAAGCCTGTCCGAATTTCGTTTAGTGCCAGCGCCAGCAGAATCGGTATCGGGAATCCTGCCAAGAGCGAGTAGAAACTGATGATCAGCGTGTTCTTAATAAGGATGGGAAAGTTCGGCGAGCTAAACAAATTATCAAAGTGTTTAAACCCGACCCACGGACTGCCCAGGATCCCTTTAATGACGTTAAAATCTTTAAACGCGATAATGACTCCAAACATCGGTATATATTTGAAGATGATAAGATAAAGTACCGGTAGAAGGACAAGCAGGTATAGCTCCCAACTCCGCTTCATTTTGCTCCATGTCTGCGCCATCCGCATTACCCCTTAATTCAGTGTCGTATTCGGTAGCTCGATTCTAGCCTGCCGAGGACAACACCGGCAATTCGTAAGATTCCGCGATACCACTATTTTCGCGGGGTGTGCATTAGGTGATCGTTCAGCACCGGGAATTAAGAGAACTCCTCGATTTTCTACACTTGTCCTTTTTCGCCCCCGAAAACCGCCGAATATCGTGCAGTCGATACCTTACACCACGATGTGAAGCGCAAAAAAACCTTGGTGTCCGCCGGTGCTGCCGGCTTGACCCAAGGTTATAGAATGCCCATCATTTCTGCTGCTTGCGATAATCACTTGGAGAAAATCCCGCAACGTTCTTGAACGCACGGTTGAATGAGTTGTAGTTGAAGTAGCCGACCTGCACGCTGATTTCCTGTAACGATATATCGGTACTGAGCAGCAGCTGTTTGGCTTTATCCATTCGCAGTCCGATTAAGAAATCCACAAAATTCCCACCCGACTCTTCTTTGAACAGCTTACTGATGTTCTTCGCATGAATGTTGAACTTGTCGCTTAGATGATCAAGCGAGAGCTCCGGATTGGCATAATGCTCTTCGATATAAGCGCGAATGTCGCCGATTACGGCCCGCGTCCGCTGGGAATCCTTGAGCGCTTGCAAGCGATCCGTCGCGGCTTCGAAGATTTGCCTGCAGCCCTGCTTCAGTTCGGCTGCCGTCTCCCAGCTTCTGCCCAGTTCAACGAGCTCCGCGCCGGCATCTTTCCACACATTGCGATAATCCTTGGACAGCTCCACGAATACGCGGCTAAGCTGCTGGTGAAGGAATTGCAGGAAACTCTCGATTTCCTTGCGCGAGGAGATGGAATCTTGGATTTGATCGAACAGCTCGTCCAGATGTTTCTTCCATCCGCTCTCAGCAAGCCTGATTGCCTGGGATAGGGAGTGAATGGTGCCAAAATAATCGTGGACACGGAACTTTGACGCATCGAGCTCCGAAGGTTGAAGCATTCTTCCCGTTCCAAGCACCGCCTTGTACTGCAGCAGGTTGCCCGCAAGTTCGTACGAACTTCGAATCCCTTCGAGACTGCTCGCGATTGCGCCGGCGCCGATGGTCACCGTAAAGCTCAAATTGCCCCGCACCCATTCCACGATTTGCTCGCCGATGTGTACGCTCTGCGCGTTCGCATCCGCTTCATCCGGCACCCACACGATGGCGGCTAACTTGCTGTCCACAATCCACTCGGCCCAGACACTTGCCCCGCTTAGCGCGGACATTTCCTGCATAACGCTGGTTATGACGAATTTGAGGATGGATTGATCCTGGTGATGATAGGTCTCGATAAACTGTTGATATCGGTCGATTTCAAGCACATACACGAACGCCCTCGAACCGGCCGGATCGACATGATACGTAAGCAAATCCGCCTGCCATTCCGTTTCTCGAATCGGCACGCGTCCTTCAATGGCCTCATTGAAGCGATGCTTTTTCTTCAAAATAACCGTTTCTTTGTTCTGTTCTCTGGTCTTCGTCGTTTCCTCCATCAGATGCTCAAGCGCACCGCGGATAAACCCGAATTCGTTGTCGCCGGTCTTGCCATCCTCCGGCTTGATTAACGCGCTTGTACGAATCAGGGAAACCAATTGGCTGATCGGTTTATAGTTGCGCCTCGTCACGTGGACGACCCAAATGACGCCTAAGAGAACCGCAACGATGGCAATGATGACCCAAATACTATAGAAATTGAGGACAAGCCGCGACAGACCGGAATCAGCCGGACCGCTCTCGACTTCCCAGCCTGTATACGGAGACACGTAATGGGAAAGCACCGTTCGGTTTCCTTCGCTTACCGTGCTGTCATCCATAAGGCTGCTGCCCAGTTTATCGCTGATGCGAACGAAGGTCAGATTCGGATTGTACATGGGCGTAACCGAGGCTTTCAGTTTGGACAAGCTGACATTGACGACGATATACCCTTTTTTCTCCGTCGTGAAATGCGGATAATCCTGCACAAGCGTGATAACATCCTTGGCTTTCTCCGCTGTATAGGGTTTGTAGCTTCGTTTTCCCGTCCATTTTCCTGGTGCCAGCTTCTGCTCTATGTATGGCTCTATAAAGGGCTTGTCCACAAAGTCCGAAGTAATACCCGATCCGTCGCCCACAACGAAATCATCCTTTAACCGGATGAGATACGCGGAATCGATGATGGAGTAATTAAGCTTCCAATCATCCATGAGCGTGTTAGCTTGCATATTAATGTACACGTCTTCGCTCTTCGCATTGAAGAATTTCCGCAGCTCCGCAGTCGAAAGCGTGTCTCGCAGTATCCGATAATCCAGCGTCTTGAGCGAGTTGTCCGTGAACCTTACAACCTGCTGGGCGAGAAACTCATTGGCCTTAATCGCTTCTTTGCGATTCTGTTCGTTAAGCGTTTGGAAGAAAACAACAAATAATATCGTGACAACAACAAAAAACACGGGAAGATAAGATAAAAGTAATTTACGGAACCAGTTGCTGTTCATGTCCATCCCCCTTTATCTTATGTTTCCCGTGTCGTCTCTTTAAAAAAATACACTTTATTCTACACTAATTTATGTCTCCTTGCCAAATTTGCTAGATTAGCAGCCGCGCGAATTACTTCGTAGCCATGCGGAAAACATGCGCGATCGGAGCTGCTCCGTTCAGCTGGCTCTCCGGAAGATGCACGATAATGCCCTCTTGGTCCCGCGTGTAGAAGACAGATTCTCCCGTATCCACGAGCTCGATGCCCGTAACTGCTTCCGTATACGGAATGCGGATTTGTCCGGATACCGGCGAATTCTCGTTTGCATATAAATAAGTGCAGTAAACCGTGTCGCCTTTACGAGTAAACGCACAATCGCCCGTGTAGTATGGCGCGCAAATCCGCGTGCCGTAGACCGCTTCGCCAAACACTTTCATCCAAGCGCCGAGGTCCTTCATGCTCTTCACCGCGCCTTTAGGCAATCTGCCGTCAGGCTGAGGTCCGACGTTTAGCGCCAGGTTGCCGCCTTTAGCTACGACCTCCATCAAGATATGAACCAATTGGCGAGCAGACTTGTACTTGTCCTCGAAGCCGAACGAGAACGAGGTACCAATGGTGATGCAGCTCTCCCAAGGCACATGCAGCGGACGATCCGGGATCGTTTGCTCCGGTGTCACGTAGTTCTCATAAGCGCCGCCTACTGTACGGTCAGCCGACAGCAGCCATGGCTGGGAAGTCTGGCGTGCGCGCTCAACCACTTCGCCAAGACGAATATCTTGGTTCACCTTGCCGCCATCTCGTACCCAGCCGGCATCGAGCCACAGGATGTCGATGCGGCCATAACGCGTCATCAGCTCCATAATTTGCTCATGCGTGAACTGGACGAATTTCTCCCACATCGAAGGATGCTCCGCCGGATTGTAAGAAGGTCCGCGCCACATATGACGGCCTCTCTCCATGCCCGGTGCCCAATAATACGGCGTATTCCAGTCCGCTTTGGAGAAATACGTCGCGATCGCAAGTCCTTTATCGCGGAAGGCATCGAATACATTCTTGCAAATATCCGCATAGCGATGCGCATGGAAAGGCGTCTCCTTGCCCGTAATGCGGTAGTCCGTCGTATGCGTATCCCACATGCAGAAGCCATCGTGATGCTTAGTTGTGAAGATCAAATATTTGAAGCCGCCTTCAGCAGCTACTTCCGCCCATTTCTCCGGCTCGAAGCGAATCGGATTGAAGGTCTTATTCAGCGCGAAGTACTCGCGTTTCATCTCTTCATAGTCGTCTGTCCAATCGACGTCATTACGCGCCCAGTCGCCGTCTTCATCGCTAAGCGTCCACGACTCCACCATGCCGATCTGGGAATAGGGACCCCAATGCATCATCAAGGCGAGCTTCTGATCCTGGAACCATTCCAGACGTTCCAAGGTTACCGGGTCCGTTGGTTTGACCCACTCGGATTCGCTGCTATAATTATGAACGCCATTTTCCACTTCATGTACGGTTTCACTCATGTTGTTAGCCTCCTTAATAGTTAACGATGCTTCGCTGCTTACGCGAGCATGGCTCCAATCTTCTTCTCGTGGATCAGCTTCAGAATCAGCTCGCCGAACAAGGTGTTTGCCCAAGCAAACCACGATCTCGTGAACTGCGTCGGATCATCCACGCTGAAGCCTTCGTGCATAAAGCCGGTGTCTCCATCCGTAGCGATCAGCAGCTTCACGATCTCCGCGATTTCCTGATCGTCGGTCGAGGTGAGGGCTTGCATGACCAAGCTGATGTGCCAAATATAACGCGGCGGCGTATGCGGGCTTCCGATCCCTTTCGCAACGCTGCCTTCGTAGTAGTACGGGTTGTCCTTGCTCAGAATGAAACGGCGCGTGTTCAGGTAAATCGGATCATCCTTGGCTGCGTAGCCCAGATAAGGAATGGACAGCAGGCTTGGCACGTTCGCATCATCCATCAGCGTGTAATTGCCCTGCCCATCGGTTTCATAGGCGAATATATCCCCGTAAACCGGGTGCTTGCAGATACCGAAATCGTGAATGCCAACGTCGATCTCTTCCTGCAGCGCAAGCGCTTCGCTCTGCATCGACGCATCGCCCAGCACTTCGCTTGCGATCTCAGCCAAGTAGCCTAACACCACGCTCGCGAACATGTTAGCGGGAACCAAATAGCCATAGGCACAAGCATCATCGCTAGGCCGGAAACCGGACCACGTCATGCCTGTGTAGCTGACCGGCGCGCCCATTCCGTTGTTGTGGATCGTATCGCTTGGCGGGCCGGATAGGCGTGTGAAACGGTACGGCGACTCCTCCACGTGCTTCTGCTCCGTGCGCCACAGCTGCAGAATAAGTGCCGCTGCCTGCTTGAACGTCTCGTCGAATGCAGCCGTGCTGCCAGTCTGTTTCCAGTACAAGTAACTGATTTGAATCGGATAACACAAAGAATCGATCTCGTATTTACGCTCCCATACCCATGGGCTGGGCGCAGGCAATTCCGTAATGTCGTTCTCGTACCGATTGTCATTGGCCTCTTCGTTGAAGGCATTCGCGTACGGATCGATGAGGATGCACTGGAATTGACGCTTCAACAGCCCTTCGATGATGCGGCGAAGCTCCGGATCCTCCGAAGCCAGTTGAATATAAGGTCTGACCTGTGCACTGGAATCCCGCAGCCACATGGCCGGGATATCGCCGGTAAACACGAACGAGGTCCCATCATCCATCAGGCGTGTGGTCGTTTCCAATGTGTTCGGGAAGCATTGCTTGAACATATGAAGCAGCTTCGGATGCGCAGCCAGCTCTGTCTCCGCCAGGGCCAGAATTGCTTGGATCGATTGCGGCATTTTGAGTGAAGTGGACAAGCGATTCACCTTCTTTTCTGTATTTTCTAATTCCCTACTTTTCGGTTTGCTGTGGCTGGTGATGTAGTATCGGCGTATCCGTGAGTGTAACCGTCGTTGTTGGTGATGCGCCATGAAGCTCGAATACGGTAATTTCATTGTGGCCTTCACGCAGCAGAGGCGCAGGTACATAAAGCGTTTGCTGTGGACCTTTGCTCCAGTAACGTCCCAAATTAAAGCCGTTGATGAAGACGACGCCTTTCGTCCAGCCCTGCATATCCAGGAACGTATCTGCTTGGGCTTCTAGCACATGGAAGGAGCCTTTATAGAAACTTGGCCCATCCGATCTCGAGCTGTTGTTAGCAAAATCCAGCTTCGATACGTCTTCCAACGAAATCGGCCGAATCGTCCAATTGAAGAGAAATTGGAACCCCAGTCGGACCCCTTCCGTGATTCCTTTGCGATCCCTTAGGTAAGGGCCATAGTTGATTCTGCCCATATTCTCAACGAGAATATCCAGCCTTGCGCCTCCGGCCGGCACTTCGATTGCCAGCGATTGCGGCGTCTGCGATCGTTCGATCACGCCTTTGAATTCGCCGTCGACGAAGACTAAAGCCCGGTCGCGCACCTCTTGCAGATAGAGCTGCTCTGAAGGACGCGGTCCTGAAATGTGCGTCGAATATAGAATAAAGCCAAAATTCTGGCCGACTTTCTCCATCGGAAGCGGTGTAACGGATTGCACCGGTGCCGACAGCACGTCGAGCTGCTCCCATAACGCTGCCTGCTCCGTCAATTCAACTTGCCCGTATGCGCGGCGGGGGATGGCAGGAGGAAGCTCCAGCGGACCTAGCTCTTCATACTTGGCAATGACTTCGCGCACCGCATAATACTTAGCCGTTGGCGCGCCGGTTTCATCCAGCGGCGAATCATAGTCGTAGCTCGTGATTGTCGGCTCGTAGAGATTAGGCTCCTGGCAGTTTGCGCCATTGTAGAACCCGAAATTCGTGCCGCCATGGAACATATAGAAATTGACGGAAGCGCCGACTGCCAGCATTTCATCCAGCACAGCCGCCGCATCTGCAGCATCGCGCGTATGATGCGGTTTGCCCCAATGGTCAAACCATCCATTCCAGTACTCCATGCACATGAGCGGCGAATCCGGCTGATATTCCTTCAGCTTGTCAAAGGAAGAGGCCGGATTGGAGCCAAAATTGACCGTCGACAGCACGCCTGGAACGGATCCGCCTTGCAGCAGCGCATCGGTGGGTCCATCGGAGGTAAACAGCGGGACATCGATTCCGCGTTTCAGCAGCGCCTGCTGCAAATACTCCAGGTAGTTGGGGTCATTGCCGTAGCTGCCATATTCATTCTCGATCTGCACCGCGATAACGGGTCCGCCATTGGTGCAGAGAAGCGGCTTCAACCGCGGAATGAGTGCATCATAATAAGCATCAACCTTATCGAGATAGGGCGGATAGCTGCATCTCAGCTGCATATCGGAATCCGCCAGCAGCCATGCCGGGAGCCCGCCGAATTCCCATTCCGCACAAATATATGGACTCGGACGAACGATGACGTGCAAGCCGAGGCTGCCCGCAAGCTCGATAAAAGCGAACACATCGGCTATTCCTTCGAAACAGAATTGCCCTTCATTCGGCTCATGAACATTCCAGGGAACGTACGTCTCTACCGTATTTAGTCCGCAAGCTTTCAACTTCAGTAAACGGTCTTGCCAGTACTGAGGGACAATCCGGAAATAATGCATGGCCCCGGACAGAAGGCGGACAGGCTTGCCTTCTACTACAAACGTATTTCCTTCAATTGAAAATGGACTCAACCCGCTCTCTCCTTACCTCTATCTTGTAGACTTAGGATAAACGCGGGACTTCCCGTACTCAACGGGATTTTTTCGGGCAGTACACCTTTTTCCTCCCCAAGCAGGGCACTACACCATTTTCTCAGAACCCTGCTCAGTTGAAAAAAGAGAAGTTGGTGAATCTTGCATCCTCGTATCGCGCAAAATTCGCCTGCCCGGAGCAATAAGAAAAGGTACAGCCGATAAGTCGGCTGTACCTTTTCAGCGTATCGAGAAACCCGCGATTGAGACAAAGCCGGTTTTTCAGCTTCCGGCACTGCATCTATGTTCTGTGATTCCGCGACGAGCGCAAGGTTTGTTGCATGCCACCTCTAACGGTTGCGACAGCGGCTATATGGCCTAAATTCACCCTTTATAAAGGCTAACGGTTGCCAGCGAGCTTATTTGAACGTTTTCCACTGGGAATCGACCAATATGCTGCAAATAGCGGCTGTCACAACCGTTAGCGTTGTAAGAAGTCTTATTATTATGAATTAGCCGCGCTGACAACCGTTAGAGTTGCTTTCATGAAGCATAGATAAAAAAATGGCAGTCGAGACTTTCTCGGGCAACCTGAAATGAGAAAGGTACAGCCGATCGATAATCGGCTGTACCTTTTCTTAGCTATAGGTTGAAGCTTACGCTTCTTTGCGTTTCACCGGGACGTAGATGTCCATCTCCACCAGCTCTTGATCCGGGTGGCAGCGATAATCATACAGCTCGAACTCCGCTGCACCGGAATGCTCATAACCGGAATGCGGGAACCATTCGCCGAATACCGCGCCCCATGTACTTTGAATCGAGTTCGAAAATTGCTCGATAGGCACCTTAGGTGTCGTAAACACCGCATATTCGGCAGCACCGAACTCGCGGCAAACGAGATCCTCCGGCACGTTGTCGAAGCCCTCTGCTTCCATGCCGATCAGGTACTTGAAGCTTCCGCTCGCCATATCGAAACTGTGGCAGATGCCGAGCTCGATTGGGCTGTCCTTGTGAATGCGGTTCGGAATACGGCCCGACCAGCCATTCTTCAGATACTCCTGCCAGTAGGCCGGAATTTGACGTTGATTTTCGCCATTAATTGTGGATGTAGTAAGCTCGTAGCCGATGACCTTGTACGCCGGTTTTGTTTCAATCCGATAATTCATGCGAATGCCTCCCAAATAAGGATTGTATTTGCGCTGCAGCACATTTAGCTTCGAGTAGGCCGGCGGCTTGATTCCCTGCTTGCGGTACTCAGCCGGCGTCATCTCGAACATGCGCTTGAAGGCGCGGGTGAACGTTTCATGATTCTGAAAGCCGAAGTTAAGCGCAATGTCGAGCAGTCTTGTATCCGAATTAGCTACCTGCCAAGCCGATAACGCCAAACGGCGCTTACGCACGTATTCCATCACGGTATCTCCTGCCATGGACAGAAAAACCCGGTGAAAATGAAAGTCGGACAGCCTCGCAACCTGCGCCAGCCGCGATAAAGACAGCTCCTCTTCCATATGCGCTTCCACGTAATCGATCGTCTTTTGAATTTGCAGCAGGTAATCTTCCCTCATTCGAATGCAGGACCTCCTCTTCCTTTGCTGTTCTCATTGTAACGCGGCTCCATTCTATATTCTTGATGATTCTTGCTGAACCTGCTCGCGGCATGCAAAAAGGCCACCGAACGAATCCGGCGGCCTCTTGGCAGTAATCAAGCTGGTTATTTGAACTTATCAGGGAACTGGGCAATGATTCCCTGCGAGAGAATATCCGCAAACATTAACATATGCGTCAATCCCGCATCGAAAGCGGCAATATCGCCGTTATAATCTTTCTTCAGCCTCGCGGTCACCGCAACCGTAATCAGCTGCAAATGTCGATCCATCATGCTCTTGATTTCTTTGTGCGTCCAGTTGGGGTTAGCGCCGCTTAGGAACTTCGCAATGTCATCGGCGTTCCGGTACCATGCTTGATTGTACTTCTCCAGGTCTGCCTGATTGCCGGTTTTCGCCGCTTCAAGCACTTGACCGGCGATCAGGATATGCTCCCTCAGCAGCTCAGCCAGCTTATTCCCGGCCTTCTCGCCATAGTACGGCTTAATCGCGTTACCGAGATCCTGTTGGTTACGAAGCAGTCGCTCCAATACTTTATCGCGGTCTGCCACCCCCTCGATCGCACTCACGATGTAGGCTCTTGTCCAGTAAACATGGTCCCCCCACAGCTTACGGAGTTCCTTATTCAGATTCACCATCGACTGTGTATAGCGCATTTGATGGGCATGATGGTCCTGATTGGCAGCTGATGCACTTAAGGGAGCCAGCCATAGCCCAAGCAGCACACACACGAGCGTCAGGCTTAGCAATTGTTTTTTCATCCGCATTGTTATTCTTCTCCTTCTCTGAAGCCGGTATGGTCTGGATGGTCAGCCCCTTATATTGTGGACGTTTCCATTCATTTCATGCACTTTTATTTCAAGGCGGGCAGAAACCCGTACCCTTTCTTCATGCTCGGCATCTATTAACAGGAGTATAGCAACTAGCAGCGATAGGCATGAGAGAGTAGGGGATAGGAGAATGTCGATGATGAGGAAAAGCAGTAAAGTCGTCAAAAGCAGCCGAAAAGTCCGCAGCAGCAACAGCAGCGGCGGCACCGGTACCAAAGGAAGCGTACGCAGCAGTTATAGCAGAGCGGTTTTCTCGACGGGAATTCTGCGCCGGAATCCAGGTACCAACTTCGCCCTCGTTGACCTGGTCAACCTCGGGTATGCAAACGCCTTGCGAATGACAGTCCAAGTATTCGACTGGTCAAGCGGCCTGCCGGTCGCGCTCACGCTAACGCCGTGCAACACGACAAAATGCTTCGTATCCCTTGCTCCGGGCACATCGAATTTCATATACGCGGACGTATCGAGCGTCCAGTATAAATACGAGGTGCGCATCAGCCGCAGCACAGCGAATCGCAACGTCATTCTCAACGTGTTCGGCCTCAGCCAAGAACCGCTAACGCCACAGACCGGCAACAACGTGCTGCAGCACGCGCTTGTCCGCATTCGGTGAGGATAGTGCGCATTGGTCGGTAAGATCTAATGGAATGCTGCGTATTATGCAACATTTCCAAGGGCATTGGCTTTCAAACGGCTTTTTTGCGCGAAAAAGTTGCATCACGTGCAGCATTTTCTATAAGAAAGCCTCTTTTGCATGGAAAGTGTTGCAGCTTGTGTAACACTTTCCTCCCTACCATCATGATAGAAAAGCAAAAAAGCGGCTGAACGGAGCACTCCCCGTTTCAGCCACTTTATCTGTTCACGCCACTTCGATTATACCCGCTTCTTCCACGCCTTCTCGCGTTCTCCGATCAGCGGGAACTCGCCAATTCGCAGACGCGCGCTGCCGTAAGGGACAAGCGTTAATTCCGCGATCTCCTGACCTTCGACCTTCGGATAGATCGGCGGCGTCCCTGCGTTATTGCCTTCCATTTTCCACTCGCGCACCAGCTGCCCGGCTGCCTTCAATCGCACCGGCGCATGCTCCGCGTCGAACGGCTGATACGGAACCTCACTCTCGCTGACCGCGTAGTCGTTGTCTGCCAGCAGGCCGTATTTCCAAGGCGAGCCCGGGTAAACCTCCCAGTCGTGAAACATCGCCCGCTTCGTCAACAGCTGCCAGTTTTCCTGAATGGGCAAGGCGTAGACAAGAGGGCCGCGTTCAACGCTAATGGCGTACAAATTGCGTGATGTCGTTGTAACGGCCATCGGCAGGCTTAGCGTCAGCACATCGCCATCGCTCCACTCGCGTTCCACACGTGCATAGCCATTAACGACGTTAAGCGAAACGTTAGCCCCGTTAACCGACAAAACAGGGGAAGCGCACCACGCCGGAATCCGCATAGAAAGGGCGAAGGTTTCACTTGGACGATCCAGCGCCACGGTGATGTGAACCATATCGCGGAACGGATACTCCCCGCTCACGGTAACCGTCGCCGCTGTCGTCGTCGCACCGCTTCCGACCGTCGCGTTCACCACGCTCGGCGCATACGACACAGCCGCCAAGCCGCCGTTCCCGTCCCCCATCCACAGATGCGACGTAAACTTCGGCCAGCCTTGATGCATATTCGATGTGCAGCAGCCGAAATGCGGTTCCAGACCAAACAAGTTCGCATCCGGGCCGTTGCTCCAAGCCCGCGGAGCCACGTTGCAGACGATTTGGTTCACCTGCTGATCGTATTGATGCGATGTCCAGTCTTTCGAGATTGCCGCAGGGAGCGCGTTGAACGCCACCTTTTCCAAAATATCGCCGAACCGTCCTTCGCCAAACACGCGCGTCAGATGCTCCATCGAATACATATATTCGACCACGGCGCACAGCTCGACGCCTTGACTTGGGCTCGTACCGGACAACCATTCGTCACCGGAGAACATGCCATGCGCTTGCCCATGATACGTCATCAGGCTGTCAATGCCGCGATGTACCGCCGCAAGCTCAACCTCTGCGCCGCTCAGCTCAAAACGGATGGCAGGTGTTTTGATCCCCATAGCCACGTTAACGACATGCGTGCTCCAATCCCACTCCTCTACTTTGCGCCAGTAGGGGAAATCATGGAAAACATCTGTCCAATCGAGCGTCTGCTCGGCCACCGTGTCCGCAAGCTCCAGCAGGAACGCGTCTCCTGTCTCTTTATACAGCCACTGCACGCACAGCACCATCTCCGCGCCACGCGCCTTCGCCCACCCCTCAAGCGGGTTAGATGCGATATGACTGTGCACGTATCGGAAGTATCGGGTCAAGAACGGAACGACGCGGTCATCCCCCGTCACTTCCGCGTATTGCGTCATCACCTTGAGCATGATCATGTAATGCCACCAGTCATGCTTCTTGTTAATGTCGTTATTCACCGATTGAATCGTTCCGCGCGGGCCGAAGTTGCCGTCCTCCCCTTGGCTGGCGAGCGACCATTCCACCCAGCGCTGCGCTTTGGCTATCAGCTTCTCATCCTCCAGCAAGTAAGCGAGCGGCAGCAGACCGTCCAAATAATAAGGACCTCGCTCCCAGCTCTCGCCTTGTCCGCCAATCCAGCCGTTATCCGGACCGACATCGCCCCAATGCTCTTCCAAATGTCCGGTCAATCCGTCGGCTTGTATGCGCAGCTGGTTCCGAAGCCATCCGGCAGGCTTGATCGCGCCCAGCGGCAGCGCTTGAAACGCGGTAGCGGTCAGCTTGTTCTTCGTGATCTCCATACGTTCAATCGTCTCCCTTTCAGCAATAATAGAATGATATGAACCGAATATAACATGACCTGGCAGGATACGCCGATAGCGTATAACAACCGGTTTTTGTCCGATTACAACATGGTGAATATGGCATATCCTTCGTCAAACCCTTATGATAAAAGGAATTCCGCATCAAAGGAGCTGCCCGCCAATGTTCCGATTCACTTCTCCGCCCATGCCGCACTACATTACGTCCGGCGAGGATACGTATCCCGCCGAAGGCCGGCATCCGAACCGCTCCAGCATCGGCGTGTTTGATCTGCTCGCGGTGACGCGCGGCTGTCTGTATCTGGAAGAGGATGGGCTGCCGTTATCCGTCCCGGCCGGGCATTTCGCCATTCTGCGGCCCGATCGCTCTCATCGGACGGCCCTGCCGTGCAAGGAAGAGACGCACTTCTATTGGCTCCATTTTCAGACGCTGGGGACTTGGAGCGAGGTAACGGAACGGGAGCCGTATATGCTTCCGTCCGGCACGGAACCCTACATGCAAATCGAGTCGTTCGTGTTCCATATTCCGCGGCGCGGCGAGCTCCATACGCGCGAGAGCTTCTATGAGCGGCTGCAGCAGCTGCTTGAGCTGCGGTCCGAGGTCACGGCGGCGGCACGCTTCCGCCAGCAAGCACTGATCCAGGAGCTGCTGCTTCAGCTGCAAGAGGAGAGCAACACCGCCGCCAAGGATCCACAGCTAGCGCTGGCGGACGAGGCTGCCGCGTTTTTGCGACGCCGCTACCGGGAACAGCTCCGCTACAAGGAACTGTCGGAGCATCTGCATTTTCACGCCAACTATATCGCGCTCTGCATGAAGAAAGCATTCGGCTGCACGCCGCAGGACTACCTCACCCGCTACCGCATCGAGCAAGCGAAGCAGCTGCTCATTCACACCGGCGAGCCCATTGGCAAAATCGCCGAAGAAACCGGCTTCCAAACCTTCCCCTATTTCGTCCGCTGCTTCAGCAAGCACACCGGGGCTCGTCCGAAGGAGTTCCGCTCGCGGTATCGCTGATCTGCGGAAGGCACAGAAAAAGGCAGCTCCGATGAGAACAGCTTGCTCTGTCCCAATCCGAACTGCCTTTGCCTGGCGGATTTATTTAACAATGCCTGTCCGAAGCGCCGTCACGCCGAACTCCAAGTACCCTTTCAAGCACGACAGCACAAACACCCAGCCTTCTTTGTTGTCTACGATTTTGCCGAGCAGCTCGGGATCATTCTCTTGAAACCCCTCTTCGTTAATGGCAATAATCGTACTCTCGTCAGGCTGCTCTTCCAAGGTGATGGTGACAATATTCTCCTCGCCGGCCCATTGAAAAACGATTCGCTTATCCGCCTCAACTTCGAGCAGCGTAATGCCCACCTCGGCATTGTACTCCTTGTAAATCAGCGTAACCGACTTGCCTTTCTCCCATCGCTCCGAGCTGGATGAGAACCAGAAGTTGCCGATTTTCGCAGGGTCCGCGAAAGCTTCGAACAGCTCATGCGCCGGTCTGGCGATTCGAAATTTGGTCAGGTTGTTCATTGATTTGTACCTTCTTTCATTTGGATTCTCGTGGGCCGCCGGAGCTGCCGCTTCCTACTTTAAGATGAAGTGGGCCATAAGTTCGGCAGATGGCAAATCGCATATCGCTTGTCCCCCTCCGACTCATCTTCCCGCCACCATCTATTCGCTGCAATCAGCTCGCATTTACTCTACTCACCATACCATATTTCAGCATCCAAAATCCCGCCATTTGCGCCATCCGCAAACTAAGCGCATGAATGCTGCATGTCCAACCCCAATTGTTCTCTCCAACCAGTCAGCTGAGCTGAATGCTGCAAGTCGAGCCCCTAATGTTCACGCAAACCAATCAGCTGAGCTGAATGCTGCATGTCGAGCCCCTAATGTTCACGCCAACCAATCGGCTGAGCTGAATGCTGCCACAAAGTTGCATCTCGAGAATTCTAACGAATCGTGGAGGTCTTATTTGGCCTCAAATGGCGGCTAATAAATTCTAACGAATCACAGAGGTCTTATTTAGTCCAAAAAGGCCGTTTGATGCCATGATTTAACTAAATAAGACCTGTACGATTCGTTAGAATTTTTTTGCGATCAAAACGGGGCAAATAAGACCTCCTGGATTCGTTAGAATCCGGAATCCGGAATTCGGATTTCGGAATCCCGAAACGTCGAACTCGGCCCCCAGTAAGACCTCTGTGATTTCGCTAGAGCACCCGCGCCGACACCAGCCGTACAGCATCATCGAAGAAATCCATCAGGTCCGCAGGCATCGTGCATCCACCAACCTTGCAGCACCATAGCCCCTACTTCTCCACGTCCCCACACGCGCAAAAAAACCTCCCCATCGTCTCATCAGACAATGGGGAGGTTCATTTTCAACCATTTACGCCGATTGGCGTTCTTCCACGACAGCAACCTTCGGCTGCTTCGCTTTGCCGACGAACAGCGCAAGCGGGAAGGCAACGGCAGCAATCAATGTAGCCAACAGATACACGTCGTTGACACTCATCGTGAACGCCATGTTGGCGATGTGAAGCTCGTTCGTATCGCCGGCCATCGCCAGGTCGGTACCGTGTTGAACGGAACGCGATGCAAGCAGCGTGGTGAAGATCGCAATCGCGAAGGAACCGAATACGTTACGCGTCCAGTTGGAGATCGACGATGCGTGACCAACCAGATGGCGCGGGATTTGCTCCATCGCCGCGTTGCTCGCAGGCATCATAACCATCGCGATACCCAGGTTACGAACCGTCATCCACCAGAGGATGTAGGAGTGAGACACGTCGATACTCAGCCAGCTCAGCGTCAGCGTACCGAGCGCAAGCAGCGGAATTCCGATCGCCATCAGCCAGCGCGGTCCGATTTTACCATACAATTTGCCCACAACGGGCATAATAAGAGCCATAGCGAGTGAGGCCGGAAGCAAGATCAGCCCTGTATCCATCGCGGATACATGCTGAATGCGCTGCAGGAAGATCGGCGTCAGGAACGTACCGGAGTACAAGCTGATCGTCAGAACGATGGTAATAATTAAGTTCAACGAATAACGTCCGTTCTTAAATACGCGCAGATCAAGCAGCGGCGTATCGGTCGTAAGCTCCCGCCAAATAAACAGCACGAGCGTAATGCCCCCTACGACGAGAAGCGAAATAATCCGGCCCGAATCCCAGCCCCAGTTGTGACCTTGACCAAGCGCGAGCAGTAGCGAGGAACTGCTGACAAGGACGGTAACAAATCCTATGCCATCGAAGCTCTTCGGCACGCTGAGACGATAGTAAGGAATAAAAGCAAACACCAGCACGATCGAAATCAAGCCGATCGGAATGTTCATCAAGAACAGCCACTGCCACGCAAAGTTCTCCAGCAGCCAGCCGCTGAATGTCGGTCCGATTGCCGGAGCCATCATCGCGGCAAGCGACCACAGCGCAATCGCCATCGCTTGTTTCTCGCGCGGAACCACTTGATAGATAATCGCCATCGATGCCGGCAAAATCAAACCGCTGAATGCGCCCTGCATAACCCGGAAAGCGATAAGCGAATATTCATCCCACGATGCGGCGCACAGCACGGATGCTACTACGAATCCGATAAGCGCGAATAAATAAAGCCGCTTATAACTGAATTTTTCTCCCAAATAACCGACGATCGGGGCAAGCGTGCCCATCGCCAGCATAAAGCCGGTCAGCGTCCATTGAATGGAGCTTAGCGTTGTATGAAAATGGTCCTGCAAAATCGGCAGCGCAATATTAATCGTACTGGATGCCAAAACACACAAAAAAGAGCCGACAAAGATCGCCGTCATAATCGGCCAAAACTTCACTTTGTCCTGCTGCTCCTGATCAGTCAACTTCATTTCCCCCTCAATACCGGAGCATCATCTCGAACAAGCACCTCTCCCGGCGCCGGTTGCATATATGTCGGTATTTACATATAATCAAAACCAATGACAATCATATACCACTCCCAGCGATATGTCAAAACTTACGTATGGAAAGGGACTGCCTATGAACACCCTTGCGTATGGACTTCTTAGTTTTCTCTCTTATTCACCGGATTCGGGTTATGATCTGATGCTGAAGATCCAGTCCTGTTGGCCGGCCAAACACAGCCAAATCTACCCGCTCCTTTCCCAAATGGAGAACGATGGCTACGTTCGGCACGTGCTCGTCACCCAAACGGACAAGCCGGATAAGAAAGTGTACTCGATCACCGATACGGGACGGGACGCGCTTCGCGCTTGGCTGTCTGTACCTGCGAACGAACCGGTGACACGCGACGAGCTGACGCTCAAAATCTTCGCCATGGACCAAGGCAATCCGGCTGACATTAAGCGCCAGCTGGAGCTGCGCGTCAATTACTGCCGCGACAGGCTGCACTGGCTGGACCGCAAAATCGAAATCTATTCCACCAAAGAACCCGCTCCGTCACGGGGCATGCGGCTGCTGATGCAGCGAGGACGGTTCTCCATCCAGTCTGATCTGAGCTGGGCGGAATGGGCGCTTGAACAACTGCAAGACGAGTCGTAAAAACAAATCGTAAAACAATGAAGAGCTGAGATCCGGCTGGCAGCAAACATCCGGATTTGAGCTCTTTTTTATTGCAATAAACTGGTGCTGCCGTAATCAAAACGGTTATGATGCTGATAGAGCTTCATTAGCAGACCTTCCCCAATAGGGCACAAAGGAAAGGAATACCGCACATGAGCTACCATCTGACGCAGTCCGCCATCTTATCCATGTGCGGACAGCTTTCTTATAAGAAAGGGGAATCCGCTTTCCGCAGTAGGAAAGTAGCGGTTACCTATTATGATCCGGACGCCGCGCGATGCGAGGCGACTGTGAAGCTGCAGGAAACGTTCGAGGTGAGCCTCCGTTTCGATGACGATGGCGACGTTGCCGCCAAATGTACCTGCCCTTCCTTATCTTCCTATGACAAGTATTGCTCCCATGTCGCGGCCGTCCTATTGCTCTTGTACGATGCACAGCAAAGCGGCCGCACTCCGATGGGCGGACAAACCGGACAAGCCGGCAGCAGCCCTGCTTCCGATTCCGCCTCCCTCGCCGACAAGGCGAAGCAAAGCGGCGAGCTTGCCCGCGAGCTGCTCTCCATGTTCGCACCGGCCAACACGAAAAAGTCGTTTCGCGGTGCCCAAACACGGTTCGATTCCCGCGAACCGCTTGCCGTCACCTTCGTCTGCAAGCCGTTCACGTACAGCGGCGGCAAGCTGCTGCTCGGCATCGAGCTCAAGGTCGGAACGAAGCGGCCGGTAATCGTACAGCAAATTCGGGAGTTTCTCCGCCGCATCGAACTCGGCGAGCCTTGTGCGATAGCCAAATCGTTCCTCTATGATCCGCTGCTGCACAGCTTCCTGCCGGAAGACTTCGAGGTGATCCGGCAGTTGATCGCGGTGCTGCAGCAGGAACGCTTATACCAAGAAACATCGAGCGTCTACGCCATGCATGCGGCTCCGCTCAGCGGGCAGCGCATGCTTCCGATTCCGCCCGGTGCTTGGAAGTCTCTTCTCGCTACGCTGCTCAGCGCGCCTTCGACGTTACTCGAACAAGGCAATACCGTTTATCCAGCCATTGCTATTTCCGAGGAACAGCTTCCTCCGCTGACTTTCGATCTTCAGCAGCTTAACGAACGAGGAGAACAAGATCGCGAGCGAGGCAGCTACCACATTCATGCACAAGGCTTGGACCAGCTGGTCGTTATCGAAGCTTACGGTCTTGTTCTCGCTGAAGGCAGACTGATCGAGCTGCCGCCTGCGGCTTGCCGCCGACTGGCAGAGCTGCAGCAGCTGCAAGAGCGGTCCTCATTGCCGTATATCCCGATTTTGCCGGACCAAATCGAGCCCTTCATGGAGCGCGTCGTACCGGAGCTGCTGAAGCTGGGCACGGTCCATATCGCGGAGGAAGTGTCGCGCCGTATCACCCATCGGCCGCTTAAGGCCAAGCTGTTCCTCGACCGCGTCCGGGACAGACTATTGGCCGCGCTGGAATTTCACTATGGCGACCTGATCATCAATCCGCTGGAGTCGGAGAGCGAGGTCCGCACGAACGGGCCGATTCTCGTGCGCGATGGCGAGCAGGAGCGCCAAATCCTCACGCTGATGGAAGAAGCGTCATTCGCCAAGACGGAAGCAGGCTACTTCTTAGGCGACGAAGACAGCGAATATCACTTCCTCTATCATGTCGTGCCGCAGCTTGAGAAGCTGCTGACGGTACATGCCACCTCGGCTGTGCGGACGCGCATCCATACGGGCAGCGTGCCGCCGATCGTGAAAGTCCAGTTCAACGAACGGACGAATTGGCTGGATTTCAAATTCGATATCGAGGGAATACCCGAGGCCGAAATTCGCAAGCTGCTCAAATCGATCGAGGAGAAGCGAAAATATCACCGCTTGGCGACCGGCGCTCTCATGCCGCTTGAGACGGAGGCCATGCAGGAAATCATTCGCATGATTAACGAAGCCCGTTTCACGCTGAAGGATCTGCGCGATTCCGGCATTTCCATCCCGCTCTTCCGCGGTCTGCATCTAATGGATACGCCGAGGCAAGGCAGCTCGGTCAAGATCGATAAACCGCTCCGACAGCTGCTCGAGAACCTGCGAAATCCCGATAACCTGGATTTCGAGCTGCCCGAAGGAATGGCCGGCGTGCTGCGCGACTATCAAAGCTATGGCTATCAATGGATGCGGACCTTAGCCCAGTATGGGTTCGGCGGCATTCTTGCTGACGATATGGGGCTTGGCAAGACCGTACAGGCTATCGCATTCCTGCAATCGTTCCTTCCGGATATTCGCGAAGAACGGCTGCCTGCACTGATCGTCGCTCCCGCTTCCATCACCTACAATTGGCGCAATGAGCTGCGTAAATTCGCGCCTAACCTTCGCGTAGCGATTGTTGACGGCACGAAACAAGAACGGGACGCTATCCTTCGGAGGGATTCGACCCTTGATGTCTTGATTACGTCCTATCCGCTGCTCCGCCGGGATATCGAAGCTTATGCGGGCATGTCCTTCCATACGCTGATACTCGACGAGGCGCAAGCATTCAAGAATTACACGACTCAGACAGCGCAAAGCGTCAAGCTGCTTCAAGCGCGGCATCGCTTTGCGCTAACGGGGACGCCGGTCGAGAATCGGCTGGAGGATCTATGGTCGATTTTCGATGCCGTATGCCCCGAGCTCTTCCCGGCAAGGCGCGCCTTCGGCGATCTGCCGCGCGAAGTCGTCGCGAAGCGCTCGCGTCCGTTCTTGCTGCGCCGCGTGAAGACCGACGTGCTGAAGGAGCTGCCGGAGAAGATCGAGTCCACGCAGGTGTCGAAGCTGCTGCCGGAGCAGAAGAAGCTGTATGCGGCCTATCTCGCCAAGCTACGCGAGGAGACGCTGAAGCATCTGAACAAGGATACGCTGCATAAGAATCGGATCCGCATCTTGGCCGGTCTCACCCGGCTGCGCCAGTTATGCTGTCACCCCGCCTTGTTCATCGAGGACTATTCGGGCAGTTCGGCCAAGCTTGAGCAGCTGCTGGAGCTTATCGACGAATGCCGGGAGGCGGGCAAGCGGCTGCTCGTATTCTCGCAGTTCGTGGAGATGCTGAAGATCATCAAGCTGGAATTGAACCGTCGCGAAATCCCCCATTTCTACTTGGATGGCAGCACGCCTTCTTCGGAACGCGCCGAACTGAGCAGCCGATTCAACGACGGCGAGCGGGATTTGTTCCTCATCTCGCTTAAAGCCGGCGGAACGGGGCTTAACCTCACCGGGGCAGACACGGTCATTCTCTACGATCTCTGGTGGAACCCCGCTGTTGAGCAGCAAGCCGCCGACCGCGCGCATCGCATCGGTCAGAAGAAGGTCGTCCAAGTCATTCGCCTGGTCTCCGAAGGCACCGTCGAGGACAAAATGTACGAGCTGCAGCAGCGCAAGAAGAACCTGATCGACGAAGTGATCCAGCCCGGCCAAGAGGCGCTCTCTGCCCTCACCGCTGAAGAAATTCAGGAGCTGCTCATGATCGAAGGATAGCATCGCAGCACAAAAAAAGACCGACTCCCCCGCGTAACGGTTACGCGTTCGGACTCGGTCTTTTTTCTACTTAAGAATCATGCCGTGCGGCATTGAGCTCGATCACATTATGATCGGGGTCGAGCAGGAAGATCTGAGAGAAACCCGTGATGCTGTTGCGGTTGTGACGATGCGGAATGCCGCATTGGTCCAGCCACCGGATCGTTTCGTCGAAGTCGGCCACGCGAATGGCAAAATGGCCATCTCGCGTATCAATCCCGCCGGTGCGCTTCGTCTCGCCTTCATGCACGAGCAGATGCAGCTGCTGACCGCCGTCGCCAACGGCATACCAAGCCCCTTCAAAATCAAACGCCGGCCGCTGGATCTCCCGCAAGCCGATCACATTCTGATAAAATGCCTTCGCCCGCTCGATATCGGTCACGATCAAGCTCACATGATGAACGCCCTCGTGGTGAATCATCGCGCTCGTTCACCGCCTTTTTTACCACCATTATACCATCATTTAACGAGGTTCCGGCAGCGAAAATCGTTTCGTCCACGTCTTCCCGCCATCGGACGTCCGGTAAACGCCGGACTTCGAAAGGCTCGTTACCGCCAAGTAGCCGGTTGCCGGGGATAGGAACGAAAGCTTCGCTTCATACCCGGGCACGGCTATCGGCAGATTGCTCCATGTCCGGCCATCATCAAGCGATCGGCCGAATTGCAGCGTATCCAGCGCACCGCTTCCGGCAACCAGGAATGCCGCTTTGCGCCCGATTACCGCCATATCCGTCGGTCTTCCCGCCGGTCCGTTAAGCGTGCCCGCAGGGGCTGCCGGTCCCGGCGCCGGTCCGCCTCCCGCAGTAGGATGCGAGATTACTTGCTTCCAGTGAGCACCTGCATCCGTGGTATGGAACAGCGAGTAGGACGTCTGCGACATCCCGGAATCGCCGTACAGCATCACCCAGATATCCGAGCTGTCCGTGCCATAGATGGCTCCGCCATAATTAACGGTTGCTTTTACCTTGAGCGAATCGGTCCAGTGGCGACCGCCGTCAATCGTCCGTTTCACCTCATACCCGCCTGCAGCCAGCACCGTAATAACCCAGCCTTTATCCTCCGTTATGAAATGCACATAGCGCGAGTTCGGCGGTGTCGTCACCTTCGTCCATGTCTTGCCGCCATTCGCAGTCTTGAACGTGAACGCGCGCGTAAATCCATAACCCACTTGCTCATTCAGAAAATCAATCCGTTCAAACCCATACTGCCCTGTCGGCACCCACGTGTAGTCGGAGCCGCCATTTGTCGTTTTCAGCAGCGTGTTCTGCTTCGTTGCGCTCGTCCTCGCCAGCACATAGCCGACCGAGTTGGTCAAGAACTCCATCTGGCTGAAGCTCAGCTTGCCCGTGTTATAGATCGCTTGCCAGTGGCAACCGCCATCCGATGTGCCGATCATGAAGCCGTTCCCTGCAGCACGTCCGGTAGTGGCGCCTAAGAACTGAATCGCTTGGATATGGGGAGCGTCCGTATCCGTCATCGCCTTTACATTCAGTCCGTGATCATCGGTTCTGCAAGTTGCCGAGGCTTCCGGTTCCGGCGCAGCCGCCTGTGCAGCACCGTTATAGCCCGCCGGCACCAATAAAGATGTCCCCAGCAGTACAGCAATCGCCAGCATCGCCAATCTTTTTCCTCTTTCCATCTCCATCACCTCATAGGCTTGATTACCCAACATTGCCAATTCCATATCTCTTCTTCCTCTGACGAGTGAACGACGCGGCCAGTTGCAGGACATAGGACCAAATTCTAACATTGCTTTTACAATTCTCACATCTTCCTCTAATCATTCGTTGCTATACTGGGCTCAAATAAGCCACGAAGGAGCTGCACCATGTCCGCGTCTTTGAATTCCGGCATCATCTATACTACAAGGTTGAGCGAAAGTGATACGATGACCAACAAACTGATCTACCAAGTGAAACAAAATCAACTGTCGGACCGCGAGTTAAACAAGCTTCAAGCCCGCTGCAGCAAAGAACTGAGCGATCTGCGCAACGAACTGAACGTCTTGCTTCAAGAACTCCGCATCATCGCGGACCGCAATACGAACAAGCCCCTTTCTCCTTCGAAAGCCGCCTAACCCTCTAACAATCAGCCCCACCTGCAACCGATTCCTGACTAAATCGAAAAAAGCCCTCGATCACTTTATTAAGTGCCGGGGCTTGTTTGCATGTTGTTATTCGCCTGCGACGTTCCAGCGATGACGATACTGCTCCAGCTTGGGATGCAGCGCTTTGGAGGGTTTGGAGGCCAGCAGCAGTCTTAATTTAACGATCCATTCCTCGAAAGAAGAGTAAGAGGCGAACAGATTTGCCGTCTCCGGGGTGACATACAAGAAGTAAGGCGATGGGTAGGACTCTGCCAGATGGCGCAGCGCTGCCTCGATCGGCGTATATTTCTTCCGTTTCCCTTCCAGCCCCTCTATGATTATCGTTAGCCCGCCGCTTCCGATTCTGCCGGCTTCATGCCCGGCTTCAAGCTCACGCTTCCAATCATGCAGCCGATCCAATCTTTTGTAATAAGGAAGTACCGTTTCCTTCGTCATTCGCCTGATGGTCTCTTCATGCAGCGGATACAGCACCAACTTCGCAAAACGAAGCTTCTCCGCCGTTTCCACCACAAAAGCAAGACTCTCGTTCGACATGCGCTGGAAAGAATCGTACACGATCATGGTTCCTTTCAGCTGCTCTTTAGGCGGCTCATAGCCATATGGAACGGTTTGCGCAATTCGGTTCAAAATCCATCTCCTCCTCCCAAGGTACTCTTTACCAGTATGCAGTACTGAGTATACCCTGGCAATTATGAAATCATGTCGCGCTTGCGAGGTGTAAAACGTTTTAATTGAGCGTCTCGCGCCAGCCAACCTTCCCACCATACGCCAAAGGCCGACTTCGGATTCGATCCAGCTCGAGGCCGTTTTCGTTAGATTTTCAAACTCGCTCATTGGGTTGAAATAAGACCTCTGAGATTCGTTAGAGCGAACTTAGGCGGTCGGGAGTGGGAGAGCGACAGCGCTTGTCCCTGCACCTATCGCTAGCTAGACCACTGAGATTATTCAATGCCGCTGAACAGGTCCTTCAGCAGCCATGCCGTCGCGCGTAAAGCGGCTTGTCCCTCTGCTTTCCCCTTATTCCGCGTAACAAATTCCATATATTGACGCTCTCAGATCGGTATGCTACGTTACCCCTATAAAACGTTTTTAGAAGGTGCGAGCGATGAAAAAATCAGACCGCAGCGTCACGATCAAAGATATTGCGCGAGAAGCCGGCGTATCGATTTCCACCGTTTCTTTCGCCTTTAACGGGACCGCCCCTGTCGCACCCGAAACGAAGGAACGCATCTTCGAGGTCATCAAACGGCTGAACTATCAGCCGAACTCGGCTGCCCGCGGCCTTGTCACGCGCAGGACGAACAATATTTGCTTATTTACCCCTCAGCCTGCTTCCGGCTTCTTCTCCTTTGCAGGCAACAGCGTGTTTACCCATCTGCTGCAAGGCATCGGCGAGATTCTGGATCAGAAGGATTACAATCTGCTTATCTCCTGGGATAATCTCGGCCATAAAGCCAAGACACCCAAGCTTATCAAGCTGATGCGCGAGCGTGCCATGGACGGGCTGCTCATCTGCCTGCCCAGCCACGATTCCTCGGTTATCGAGGAGCTGCTCGAGCATCATTTTCCCGTCGTCATCATTGGCAGCAACGGACTGAAGAATCAGGTCAACTCCGTCGACGTCGATAATTACGATATCGCCTATCGCAACGTGCAGCATATGCTTGCGCTCGGGCATACGAGAATCGCCTTCATCAGCCCGGGTCCGCTGGAGTATCTCGTCTGCGAGGATCGGCTGGAAGGCTATCGCGATGCACTTGAAGAGGCGGGAATTCGGTACCGCGAGGAGTATCTGTTTATCGGTGACGAGTATGAAGAAAGCGGCTTCCGCGCCACGGATGCTTTTCTAAGCCTGAAGGAGCCGCCGACTGCCATCGTATCCGGTCGGGACACTCAAGCTGTCGGGGTATGCGAGTATGCCAAGGCGCATGGGATCTCCATCCCCAATGATCTGGCGCTCATCAGCTTCGAGAATTCCGAGCTCGCCGAGAAGCATGGCATTTCATCGGTGACGACAGACCTGTACGAGGTCGGCAAGGAAGGCGCAAGGCTTCTCTATAAACTGCTCACCCGCAAGAAAGAACGCAGCGCTCAGAATATCGTCATCCCCTCGGAGCTCATTATTAGGTCCAGCTGTGGCGGCGCGAATCAGAATATAAACCATTCCGGGAGGTAGGATTTCATATGTTTCAATACGCACGGCCCATTTGGCCGAAAGGGTTAGAGAAGGAAATGAATTGTACCGGCGGCTTCAGAGCTCGGTTTCAAGGGACTACTCATGGAGCTGAACGCCGAATTGTTAGAGTCACGGCTTCCTCCCGTTATCGCGTCTATGTGAATGGCCATTTTTGCGGACATGGCCCGGCGGCAGGACCGCATGGCTATTACCGCGTGGATGAGTGGGAGCTCTCCCCGAATGTTATACAAGAAGGCTTGAACATCGTCGCCGTTGAAGTAGCCGGCTACAATGTGAACAGCTTCTATACGCTTGATCAGCCTTCTTTCGTCCAGGCAGAGGTTGAGATTAATGGCGTTGTCACGGCTGCAACAGGCGATCCGGCGCGAGGCTTCGACGTGTTCGTGCTTCCGGAACGTGTGCAGAAGGTGCAGAGGTACAGCTTCCAGCGTGCTTTTATGGAGGCCTATCAATTGGCTGCACCTGTCCATGAGTGGCGTACGAATATGGATTCGTTCCCCGCTTCTCCTGCGGCTTGGGATGCTGTGGAAGAGAAAAAGCTTCTGCCGCGGCGGGTAAGTTATCCCGACTTCGCGGTGAAAGCTCCGGCTGCAATTGCTGCCTCCGGCACGGTTGCGCAACGCTCAAATGCCGGTACCCCTTGGCGAGATCGTGCGTTGACCGGAATTGGGCCGTTGTTTAAAGGCTTCGAGCTTGGCGAGCTTGCGCTCCTGCCTACCGATGAGCTGGGCGAGTTCGAAACGAGCTTGCGGAGCGAAACCGCTGCAGAGGCGTATGAAGGAAAACCGCTTGCGTTTGGCACACACGACACATCGATTTTTGCTTTTGACCGCAATCTATCCGGGTTTATCGGCATTCAATTCTCTTGTTCGCGTGTCTCGCGCATTGCGATTACATTCGATGAGATTCTCACGAATGGCGATGTCGACCATCTGCGGCTGGAATGCTCGAATATCATCTATCTGACTTGTGAGCCAGGCGCTTATGCATTTGAGTCGATTGAACCGTATACGCTGAAATATATGAAAATCGTAGTTCTGGAGGGTGACTGTCTCCTCTCTGGCTGCTCCTTGCGAGAATACGCAAATCCAGATACGGATCGTGCCGAGTTCAACAGTTCCGATGAGGCGCTGAGTAAGATCTTTGAAGCTGCGCGGGAGTCGTTCCGCCAGAATGCCGTAGATCTTTTCATGGACTGCCCTTCTCGCGAACGAGCAGGCTGGTTGTGCGACAGCTTCTTCACCGCCCGTGTGGAAGCCGATTTGACCGGTCACTCCATCATTGAACACAATTTCCTCGAAAACTTCGCGCTGCCGGAGCTCTTCGCTCCTCTGCCGGAGGGCATGCTGCCTATGTGTTATCCCGCAGATCATTGCAATGGCGAATTCATTCCCAACTGGTCGCTGTGGTTCATTATCCAGCTGGAAGAATTCCGTTTCCGCGGCGGGGATGAGACGCTAATCCGATCTTTGCAGCCGCGAGTGGATGCGCTGCTGCGTTATTTTGAAGGCTTCCATAATGAATTTGGACTGCTGGAGAATTTGGAGAGCTGGGTGTTCATCGAATGGTCGAAGGCAAACAGCTTTGTTAGCGGCATTAATTTCCCTTCCAACATGCTCTATGCCGGAGCTTTAGAAGCGGCAGGAAGATTATATACGAACTCGGACTATCTCGCGCAAGGCGCTGCACTCAAACAAGTCATCCGGGAATTCTCGTTCGATGGGGAGTTCTTTATTGACCAAGCGATTGAGAATGCGGACGACGAAATCGAAATGACCGACAACCGCACCGAAGTGTGCCAATACTACGCAGCCTTCTTCGGGATCGCGGATCCTGAGGAACAGCGCGAGTGGTACGCGAGCCTTGTTCATGATTTCAGCCCAAGCCGCGGTGCGGATGAACCGACAATCGCGGATATCAGCGAGATTCATCCTGCCAATGCGTTTATCGGTTATTATTTGCGCATGGAGCTGTTATCGCAGCTAGGTGCCTCCACACAGCTGCTGGAGGAGATTAAGGCTTTCTTCGGCCGCATGGCGGAGCAAACCGGGACGCTCTGGGAGCATAACCGGACGACGGCCAGCTGCAACCACGGCTTCGCCTCCCATGTCGTTCGCAGTTTGTACCGCGATGCGCTTGGCATCGAGTCGCTCGATCTGAAGCAGAACAAGCTGTCGATCGCCTTCACGGACACGTCGCTGCAATGGTGCAGCGGGAAACTGCCGACGCCGGAAGGGCTTGTTGAACTGGAATGGCGCATCGAGGACGGCGAGCTTCGGTATCGCATCACGGCACCGCCGCAGCTTACGATTGAAGTCCGCAATTTCAGCGGGAAACCGCTTGTCCGTGAGGAGTAGGAGGAACGAGTATGTCGCACTATGAGCAGTTGTATAACGAAATCGGCGATCAACTGGTCATGAGCGATGAGGTCGTGAAGGGCAGCATGTTCGGCGCCAAATGTTTGAAAATCAATAAGAAAGCCTTTGCCATGTTCCACCGTGGCAACATGGTCTTTAAGCTGCCGGCGGACAACGGCGCTGCAGCTCTCGAAGGCGCGGGGACATTCGAGCCGTCCCCCGGCAAAGCGATGAAGGGCTGGATCCAGGTCCCGCCAGACCACGCCGATCAGTGGGAAGAGCTCTCCGGCACCGCGCTGCGCTATGTGCGCTCGCTGACCGAGTAGCGGAAAGAAAGCGGAATTGTATCGAGCTCCGTTTCACAGACATGAACAATCTCTCGCTTCGCTTCGCGGATAGAGCTGCACAAAAAAAGAGGCCGTTATGGGCCTCTTTTTTTATTCGTTTACCGGACCGGGGTTCTTGGAACCGGTCCCTTCGACCGCTTCTTGAAGCCGAAGCTCTCATCGGTCAGCTGCCGAGATAGTCTAGGGCAGCCACTTTATTGTCTATGCTTGATGAACCGAACTTTAACGGTTGCCAGCGTGGCTATTTGATGAAAATAAGCCTATTTGAAACGCTAACGGTTGTGACAGGCGTTATTTGCAGCAAATGGGTCGATTTCCCGTGGAAAACGATCAAATAAGCTCACTGGCAACCGTTAGAAAATAAATAGAGACTATTTAGGCAGAATAGCCTCTGTCACAACCGTTAGAATTGGAATGCGACGTGTGCGCGATGAAATTGCCACAAGAGTTGGAATGCGCCGTGTGACAATCGTTCTTCCTAAAATAAAAAACGAGCCACACCGTGGCTCGTTTTTTATTTATTTCGCGCCCAGCGCGCGCAGGCCAAGTGCCAACGCGCCGCTCAAGCCGGCGTTGTCGCCAAGGCCCGGTGGCACGATGTACTCGTCGATGCCGCCCAGCAAGGCTTCCGCGCTGACGTAACCGTTCAGGTTCTTGCGTACCTCTTCACGGATCAGCGGGAAGAGATGCTCCTGGTGCATAACGCCGCCGCCCAGAATAATGCGCTTCGGCGACATGAGCAGGACCGCGCTCGACACAGCCTGACCGATATAGAAAGCCTCCATCGCCCAAGCCGGATGCTCCGGCGCAAGCTCGCTGCCCTTCACTTTCCAACGGCCCTCAAGCGCAGGACCTGCGGCCATCCCTTCCAAGCAATCGCCATGATACGGGCAGAAGCCTTCGTACGTATCTTCCGGATGGCGACGCGTGAGCACATGTCCGCCCTCCGGATGAACCAAACCATGCACCAGCTTGCCTTCCGCATAGACGCCGACACCGACACCGGTACCGATCGTGTAATACAGGCAGCTGTCCAGTCCGGCAGCCGCGCCCCAAGTGGCTTCGCCCAGTGCAGCTGCGTTTACATCGGTATCCCAGCCAAACGGAACGTCGAACACCTTGCGCAGCTCCGGCAGGAACGGATAGTTGCCCCAGCCCGGCTTCGGCGTTGTCGTCACATAGCCGTATAACGGGCTGGCCGGATCAATGTTAATCGGACCGAACGAGCCGATCCCGATTGCTTCTACTTCTTTCTCGCCGAAATACGCGATCACGTTCGCCAGCGTCTTCTCCGGCTGCTCGGTCGGGAAGCTTACCCGATCCAGAATTTCGCCTTTCTCATTACCGATCCCGCAAACAAATTTCGTGCCGCCGGCTTCCACCGCTCCAATAAGCATGATCCCCAGTTCCTCCCAGTCGTTGTGTCACCATAATTAGTTTGTCTATTATGCAAAATAGCAAAATTACCAAAGAACAGCAAGACTTTGTTCTAGATGATTCCGCTAAGCCAGCCCCATACCGCCTGCAGCGTCAGCCACTGGTTCGACAAGCCCATCCGATTCGTATACGGGGCATGCTCTCGAAAGTAATCCGCATGTTTGCCAATAATCGGTACGCCGCAGGCTCCGGCCGGCCCATGCTTATCCGGCTGCCATACCGGCAGGAAGCCGCGCCGCCCGCGAGCCCAGCCGCCGAAGGTGCCCAGCCGGCTGATCGTATCCACCGCTCGATCGCTAGCCAATTCCGACTCCGCGGTGGCGTGAACGAACAACACCGACTGCCGCAGCTCTTCCGCAATGCGGCATCGCGGCGAGCCAATCATCACAACCGGGCTCGGCGCGCCGCCCTCCTGCTCAAGCAGAAGCTTCGCGGCTTGCACGGCGGCAACGCCGCCGCCGCTGTGGCCGATCAGAATCGTCCGGCCTCCATGCTGCCCGCGGCGAAGCCGGCCGGCCTGAATGTCCGCGACGACTCGCCTCCCGCCGATAGAGCGCTTAGCCCCCTGGGGGCTAAGCCGCATATCACGCCCGATCTCCCAGAGCTGCGGGATAACGTTCCGGCTCCAATCCCCATACGGGAAGAGCAGCTGTGAAGCACATACCTCGTAGCCTTCTCGAGTCAGTATAGCATGCAGCGCCGCGCGAAAGCTCTCCATGAATTGCGGCGCAGTCGCCAGACCGCTAAGCAGATAAAGCGAGATCTCTCCTTTTGCAACAGGAGGATTACTCATGCGTGCTTTCCCCTTTATGCTCGCGTTCGAATTTCATAGCCGCGGCAATCCGCTCCAGGTCGCTCGGATGCGTATCCCGGAACCAGTGCACCAGCGGCGGCGGGTTTATATCGCTTAGCGTAATAACCGCGGTCTTCTGCTGCATCGAGACCGAGCCGTCCGCGCTGCCGAGCAAATCCATCGCATACGCATCGGCTGCGGATTCCGCCCCCCGCGACACGAAATTGCTAACCGGCAGCGAAGCGAAGGACAGAACCGCGATAATCAGCAGCAAGAGCGGCAATGCCGTCATATCGGAGCGGCTGCGAATGCCGAAACGCTCCCCGTACCGGCGAATGCTCCATGTATAGATCCAGCCGCCCACTACAATAACCACAAGCGACGAACCGACGGCACCGAGCGCGCTCCACTCCAAGTGGTGCATCACATAGTGTCCCATCTCATGCGCCATTATGAGCAGAATCTCCTGCTCGGTCAGCTGCTTGAGCGTCGTGTCCCAGAGTACGATGCGCAGCGAGGAGCCGATTCCGGACACATAAGCGTTGATCGCGTTTGTCTTGGTGGACATATCCGCCTCATATACGCGATCAGCCGGGATATCTGCTTTGGCAGCGAGCTCCAGTATCCGTTGCTCCAGCTGCGGATCAGACAGCTCCGTAAAATGATTGTACAGCGGATCAATGACGACCGGCTGCACGTACATCATAAACACCGTGAACGGCACCGAGATCAGCCACAGCTTGAGCCACCATCTGCCCTTGCGCGAGAGAATCCAGAACGCAACCGCAGAGACGGCAAGCAGCGTCACATAGCCGACACCGAAGGCAACCAGCTTATCCCGGATCCACCCCGGCACGGGCTGCGTCGTAATGCCGTACGACTTCGACAAGCTGTAGCCCAGCACGCGAAGCGGCAAATAAAGCAGAAACGATGCCGCGTCCACAAGCAGCACGAAAAGCGGAAAACGTACAACAAGCGGCAGCCCGCGGCGCTCCAGTGCATCCCGCCAATAACGAGCAAGACCGCCGAAGAGCAGAAACAAGTAAATGAGCCATTCCCATGGTCCGCTGATGAAGAAAATCCAATTGCGCATCGCGTTTAACACTGCGCTGTCTTTCAATTGTTCCGCGCTGAAGAATGTCGCCGGATCGCCAGCGGTTCCGACGTAGGCAGCCGGTACATTATTCGGCGATGTAAACCAGACATATACAGCCATCAAGACTGCATAGACGGCTGTTAGCGCGATCCATTTCCATAACCCGGCGAACTTACGCGAAGGCATAGGGATACCACCTGCTTTTCCAATGTTTAGGTTGTCATTATCATAGCACAGAAAAGAAGCCGACTCATCTTGAGCCGGCTTCAACCTATGCAACACATTAATTAGATAACTTCCCGCTCATCGTTATCCGGCAAAGTCGGGAACGGCGCATGCGGTTCCGCTTGATACCAGAAGGTCGTCGAAGCGATATCGCTTTGCTGAGGCAGGTAGCGGCCGCCGGATCGCCAGCCCAAATCTTGAATCGTCACGCGCAGCTCGGATTCGAAGCGAATCGGATCCTGCACATGCCAGCGGTACATTCCGAAACGCTGTTGGCTGCGATAGAGGCCATCCGGCTTAATGACTTGGTGCATCCCGAGGAACGGCGTGGAGTACACGCCATATTGGCCCTGCGGATGCTCCCAGTTCCAAGCGCCGCCGAAATAATCCTCCGTACCTGTTCCGCAGATCGTCGGGTACTCGCTGTCCCCGTCCATGAAGAACTTGATTTCGCCTTCGCCCCACCAGCCGGTATTGTTGACTTGCCACGCAAGATAAGTGCCCACGTAATGGCCTTTACCTTTAACGCCGTCAATTAGGGTATGAACATCCTTGTAAGCGACCGGATTGCTTCTTCTCCACTGAGCATGGAAATACGCCATATCCTCCGGCACTTCCGTAAGGGTGTAGTCGATTTGATAGTACAATACAGCATTCTCGGATGTAGACGTATTCTCCATCGTAAGGCGTGCCGAACCGCGGAATGGCATTTGCCAATAGCTGTTCATACCGCCGGCCGGGTTGACCGCAACCGGGAACGAATTTACATTGCAGCGCTCTTGCCAGCCATTACAGAAGAAATCGCCGACAGGCACTTCCACGGAAGGCGTCTCTTCATTGTCCCAATAAATGCGGAAAATCAAGTTGCGCCACGAACCGGGATGACAGGTAAGCCAAATATGTTGAATCGCACCGGGTCCGGCAATTTCACCCATCGTAAGCGTTTCTCCTGCTGCAATTTGGACCGACGGCGATACCTTCCAGCCTACACCCAAGTCACGCGCGCAGTTTGCACCTGTACCTTCAGCGGCCATGCCGCCCTTACCCGGCTCACCCGTAAAGTTTTCCGGGCTGATCGATCTTGTTACGGCGTTCGACAGTCTCGCTAAGTTTCCAATTCCCAAATCCAAACCATTAAAGTTATACAAGTCGCTGTACACTCCCTACGTTAGAATGAAAACGGTTTACTGTTTGTAACATGGCACCTATGCTACTCCCGCTTGGGACAAACTGTCAACGTTTTTTTGTAAAAAAAAGCAAGTCCACCCAAATGGCGGACCTGCTGTTATTAACGATGCATGAGTGCCTTCTGTTCTTTCCAAAAGGCGTCCCACGCCTTCAGTGTTTCCTTCACCGTTGCTTCCCCGAGGAGCATCTGCTGCTCCGCTTTGGTGGATCGTTTCTCCCATTCCAAGTAGCTTGGATACTGGATCGGCAGTCGATAGTACCTATATTTATCGGGATCATTGGTCATCTCGATTAAAGGCTGATAAGGTCCGGTCATAAAAAAAGGATCCGTAGCAGCAGTCGTATGAATCGGCACCAATCCGTACCGTTTGCCGAAGGAGATGTTTTGCTCCGGGCTCGACAGATACGCAATCAGCTTCCACGCCTCTTCCTTGTGCAGCGATTGTGCGGGAATTCCCCAGCCTGCCGCTCCGACTGTAATTAACGCTTTCCCGTTCGGACCTGTGGGCATCGGAGCCGTAGCCCAAGTGTCCGGCGGCATTTTGGCCTGAAGCGTCTGGATGACATCCGAATCTTGAAGCAGCATCGCCGTCTGACCCGAGGTGAATGCATTAACCTGCTCTTCAAAACCAAAATACAAGGATTCCTCCGGCGAGGCGTTCTTATAGAGCAAGGCAAACAACGAAAGTGCCTGCTCCGCTTCAGGCGACGAATACGCACTCGAGCCGTCCTTGCGGAAGGCGCCGTCATCCTGATCCAACTGATCGCCGTTGTACGTCCGAATCATCGTATCAAAGATCGAATTGGCTCCCTTCGCTCCGCGGAAGGAGAATCCGTAACGGTTCTTGCTGCGATCGGTCAGCTTCACCGCCGTCTCATACAGCTCCTGCCACGTTGTCGGCGGCTTCAGCTTCTGACTGTCGAACCAATCCTTGCGGTAATAGAGCTGCCGTTCATACAAGCCATTGGCCAGAAAATAAATTTGTCCCTCCACGCTGCCCACATTCAGCGGAATATCCGCCACGGTCGAGAAATCCTTCCAATTCGCTGCATATGTATCCAAGGGATCGATATACTGTTTACTCACATAATCGGCAATATTGACATCCCGTACCTCGATCACGTCCAGATCTTGTTTGGCAGCGAGCATCGTTCGAATCGTCTCGTCCGCTTGGTCGAATGGCGGCGAGATCAGTTCCACATGAATCAGCGGGTTCTCCGCCTCGAACGCCGCAAGCTGTTCTTTCAGAATGCCCGTTCGCTGCGGGTTCGTCAAACTCTCCATCATCTTAAGGGTAACCTTCTCCGATGGCGTATTCGCTTGTACCGGCTCGCTCATGAGACTCGCATCTTTCGAATTCGAATTGTTCTTGACGCTGCAGCCTGCGGCCACGGTCAACATCATGAATGCGAAAACAAACGGACGCAGCTTTCTAATAGGATGTACTCCCATAGCTATGGCCTCCTGCCTGCATAACTGACATTTTCGACTAGACGACTCGCGCAGTCCTCCGGCGAGAGAGGGCTGCTGAATATGTATCCCTGAACATCATCGCAATTCAGTTCGCTGAGCAGCTTCACTTGCTCCATCGTCTCGACGCCTTCGGCGGTTACGCTCAAATTCAAGCTGTGCGACATGACGATAATGGCTCCGACAATCGCACGTTCCTTCGGGTTCTCGATCATATCGTCCAAGAAGGACTTGTCCACCTTGAGTCGATGAATGGGGAAGTTCTTCAAATAACTGAGTGAAGAGTAGCCTGTTCCAAAATCATCGATGGATATTTTGACGCCCAGCTCGGACAGCCCCTGCAGCGTAAGAATGACCTTCTCGACATCCTGCATCGCTATAGATTCCGTAATTTCAAGCTCCAGATACTGAGGTTCGAGACCGGTCTGCCGCAAGATGTTCGATACTGTTTCAATAATGCCGTTGTTCTGGAATTGATGAATGGATAAGTTGACGGAAACCTGCACCGCGGGCAATCCGGCATCCTGCCATGCCTTATTCTGCTTGCAGGCTGTATATAGAATCCACTCACCTATCGGAATGATTAGGCGGGAATCCTCGGCAATCGGGATGAATTCAGCCGGTGAAATGAGCCCATGCTCATGATGTCTCCACCTGACCAGTGCCTCGACGCCGGCGATTCGCCCGGTTGCGAGTTCAAATTGCGGCTGATACATCAGCAGCAGCTGCTCTCTCTCCAGCGCCTTGCGCAAATCCCGCTCCAGCGACAGGTTGCCGTACGACTTCTTATCCATCGCGGCATCGTAAAACCTGTGGCTGCTGCGCCCGCTTTCCTTGACGCTGTACATGGCCATATCCGCATTCTTGATGAGCGACTGTCCGTCCTCGCCATGCAGCGGATAAATACTAACGCCGATGCTGGCGGAAACGAACAATTCTTTATCCTGATAATAGATAGGCTGCTGGATAAGCGCCGCGATTTCATAAATAACCGTTTCAACCTCGTCATAATCGCCGATTTGAGGCATCAGCACGAGAAACTCATCTCCGCCAAATCGCGCAATGGTAAAGGCTTTATCGAGCTGCCGCTTCAGCTTGCCCGAAATATCGACAAGCAGCTTATCGCCAGCGCCATGTCCGAACGTATCGTTAATAATCTTGAGTCGGTCTAAATCGATAAACAATACGGCAAAACGCTGCCCCTGCTGCTTGGCAATGCCGATCTCCTTCTCCAAGAGCTCGTTAAACAGCTTGCGATTCGCTAAGTCCGTCAGATGGTCATGATAGGCCATATAGCGGATTCTGGCATCACTTCGCCTGCGTTGGTACAAATAATTGAGCAAATACGTCACGATCGCGATGATAATCACACTTGCGAGCGTTGTATTGCGAATTTTACTTGTATCCTTCACCAGCTCCGAGACCGGAATGACTGCCTCTACCTTCCAATACGCGACGGACAGCCTGCCTGCGACAATGAGCTGCTTTTTACCGTTCACCTTGATCGTAGCGGTGTCGATCGTCGATAAGGATGCATCTTTGTCGATATTGGCCTGGTTCAGAGAAGGAATCGAGTAAACCTGTCCTTCAGTTGCACCATGAGCCGGGCTTAGCAGATGATTGCCGCCATCCAGCAGTACGATCTCGCCGCTGTCGCCGAGCTGTCTCTCGGACAGCGTATCGTTCAGCACATGAGTACTGATTTCGACCATAAGCAGATAGCGTTGTCCGGAGCTCAGCGTCAAACTGCGGCTGATCGCAAACGACGACAAGCCGGACATGTAGCCCGTACTCTTCGTTTCATGCCATGTTGTCCTGCCTCCGGCCAGTGCTTGTTTATACCAGTCTGAATGTATGTAATCGATGCTGGGTACATCAGGGGGATTCGTCGTAATGGCTTTCAGTTTGGAATCCTGAGGCAAGAGGTGAACGGCCGTAATTTCGCCTTTGCTGAAGAAACGGACTGCAATGGTTGTTTTGATGGCATTCGCAGCGGTATAGCGATCCAGCTGGCCGCTGCGGTCGCTGCTGTACTCGGCCAAGTTGGCTAAGATCACGTTGTCTGTAATAAAGTTATAGGTCAGGTCCTCGTAACTCCGTAACATGAGGTTCAATTTATCGACAGACTGCATCACCATCTGCTGCGTCGAGAGCGTCATCTTCTCTTTCAGAATGGACTTGGACTGCGAGTATGAGAAGAAGCTGATTCCGGCGACCAGCAAGGTAGAGCATAATAATATAAACAGAAAGGGCTTGAAATTCGCCTTCAACAAACCCCGCCTCCTCAATCAGCTTCTAGTATGATAGTAAAGCGGTATTTTCGACAAATTTCACCATAAATCGTGCTTTTGGACTAATCTGATACTAATGTACCACACAGTCGTTAGTAAAGTTATTTAGTAACTGTTAGATTTCTATTTTTTCTCAAAAAAAATGAAAAAAACGCCCCTTTCTATGAAGAAAGGAACGTTACTTAAGCAGTCGATACAGGTCATCGACAGACCTCATGGCGTATTCGAAACGGACCGGTTCTCCGCCCTCCAGAAGGACCAGACAAGGCACGCTTGTAATTCGCCATCCGTCTCGCAGAGTCGGCGAGAAATTGATATTCATCGTCCTAATCGGCGTTGTGCTGCCGGCCGCTGCCGCGATTTCGAGCATTCGCAGCCCCAGCTTGCATGTCCCGCAGAGAGGCGTGAAGAAGTAGATCGCTTCCCGCTCCTTCTCCGCTTTGGGTTCTCCCAGCCATTCCTGTTCGGTAATCTCTTGAAAAGCCATATGCCTGCTCCGTTCATCTACCTGTATTCAGCGTAGAACGGACGCTTATTTACGCCCGTAATCCGCTTTAATTTCGCCCCACTGCTTCGTCTGCCACTTCAGCACTTTATTCGAATACGTATTGGTTTGCAGCCACTTGACGGCACGGTCTACCATGCCCCATATTTCTGCCGTTGACGCATCCCTGACAAGCGTCGAGGATACTTCCTTCTGCCTCACCCATTTGAGTGCATTCATCGAATCGCTGTACACCGTCTTATTGCTGCCAAGCTTCTTTAAATAAGCCAGTCCATGCACAATGGCGAGAAACTCTCCGAGATTGTTCGTGCCTTTGGATATCGGGCCTACGGCGAAGATCACTTCGCCTGTTTGCGTATCCACGCCTTTATATTCCACGGGTCCGGGATTACCGTTCGTTCCCACGTCTACGGAGATGCTGTTGTAATCGATCTCTTCGCTTCCCGCTTCCGCTGCGGCGCTCTTTCGTTTAAAGCTCTGCCCGGAGCTGCTTCCGGCGCTTCCGCCGCCTTGTCCCCAGTGCTTCTTCCAGCCGCCTTGATAGGCTTCGTCGGCCGCAGCCCTTGTTTCATAGGACTTGAATTTCGCATCGTCAAACCCGCTTGTTTGAGCCTGGCACTCACTCCAATTGCTGTATACGCCCGGCTTTCTCCCTACCCAAACGACATAAAACTTCTGCTTCGCCACCTACACACCTTCTTTAACCATAGATTCACTGCCATAGACTTTCATTTGATTCCGTCCCTGCTGCTTCGCTTCATAGAGCGCCGTGTCCGCATGACGAACGAGCACTTCTTTATCTGCCCAGGCTGTCGGCGTTATTGCTGCCACGCCTACACTAATCGTAACCGAGCTGCTGACGCGGGAAGCACGGTGCGGAATCGCCAGCTTCATCATGCTGTCGCCCAGCATGCCGCCGATCGCCGCCGCATCTTCCAGGTTCGTCTCCGGCAGCAGAATAATAAATTCCTCTCCGCCATAACGCGCGACCAAACCGCCGTTCGCCAGCGGTAAACGGTTCAGTACACCGGCCACCTGCCGCAAGCAGGTATCCCCTTCTTGATGCCCGTAGCTATCATTATACGCTTTAAAATAGTCGATGTCGCAAAGGATAACCGACAACGGAAGCTCCCCCTGAACGGCCAGCTCCCATTCTTTATCGAACATATCGTCAAAAAACCTGCGGTTGGCGATGCCCGTCAATCCGTCGACATGGGCCAGCTGAGAAAGCAGCTTATTCGATTCCTGCAATTGCCGTTTCTCCAGCTTGCGCTGCGTGATGTCCCGGAAAATAACCATAACGGCAGACTCGCCGTTATATTGCATCCAGGATGCCGTCACTTCGACATCAAACGGCTGCCCATCCAAGCGCAAATAGACGCTCTCGAAAGGCCGCAGGACATCCCTTCTCTCGAGCACTTGCTGGACATGCTTGCTTGCTCTGGTCAAATAATCCGGATGCACGATCGTCGGAAGCGGACGCTCCATTAACTTCTCGAGACTGCCGTCACCCAAATATTGTACGGCCTTCTGATTGGCCAGTACAAGCTTACTGTTCCCGATCACCATAATCGCATCAGGAGACAAATCCACTAAGCGGCGATAGCGGTCTTCACTCTCTTGCGTGTCCTTCTCTGCTTTCTTCCGCTCGGTAATGTCGCTGCCAACGATGATGACTTCCACCGTTCGGCCTTCTTTCTTAATGGGCATGACACTGTTCAGATAGGTATATCCCTTTAGCTCGGATTCATATTGAAACTGTTCGCCTGCCCATGCCCGGTCATAAATGCTTCTAATATAAGCATGCATGCTCTCCGGGAAGATATCCTCCATCGTCTTGCCGATGTCCGCTTGCGTCAGCCCGAGCCTATAGAACAGTTGACCGTCAGCCATCGTGTAACAATACCGGCCGTCGATCTTCTTTATTTTGAACGTAATCCCCTGCTGCTCGCGCAGCAAAGTCGCATATTCCAACTGAAGCGCCTTGAACTGCGCTCCCGCTCTGCGCATCCGAACGTAATAGAAGCGGCCCCATAAGAGAGCCGCTGCAAATGTACCTATGATTGTGGTCGTACCGGTCCAAGTCGTCATGTCTGCGCACCTGCTTGATAGGTTATCAGTCCTCATTCGACAACAATGGTGAATTTCCTCTAGATGTCATGTCGGTAATCGTGTACTCTTCTTACGAACTGAGAGGTAACGTCGAGAGTTTAATCTCGCCTGTCTTGACACTCATAATTAGCGTACGACTTACATGCCCGCCGACTTCTGCCTTAGTTGGCTCTATATTCATACGCTGCAGCATGAGCTGCACTTGCTCCAAGTTGCGGCTTCCAATCCGGAAATAATCCCGCTTCTTCGGCTGTGCGCCTCCGAACAGCTGGATTATCAGGTTGTGCTTGCGGCAGCCAAACTGCTCCACCATCTTGCGAATAAGTAATGGAACGCCCGTTGTGGCAAAATGGCCCGGCCGTCTGACCTCGTCCTTCGCGGAAAGCGGCTGCGGAAGCACAATATGAATTAAGCCCGCTACTTTCTTTACCGGGCAGTAAGCTGTAACCGCCACACAGGTGGATAGGGAGAAGGTTGTGATAGTCTCTACTTGGTTGCCTGAACAAACCCATTCTCCCAATCCAACGACTCTATTCATGCTGACTGACTCCAATCCCCTGTGGCGGTTACATTTGTTTGCTGCTTTGTCAGTATAGCAAGAAAATGTTAGATCTTTTCTAGAATACAAGTGGTATCCCACAAAAGTTTCACTCATACTTTTCAAACTTTTTTAATGATTGAAAAATGCGAGTTGAATAAAGAACAGTACCGCAAACAAATAGAAAATCGGGTGCACGTCCTTGCGCTTGCCGCGCACCAGCTTCAGAATCGGATAGACGATAAAGCCAACGCCGATGCCTGTTGCGATGCTATACGTCAGTGGCATAAGGACGACGATGAGGAATGCGGGGAATGCTTCCTCGATGTCATTCCATTCGATTTTGCGCAGCACATTCAGCATTAAGAAACCAACGATGATCAGCGCGGGCGCCGTAATGGCCGGAATGCCGGCGAGCACGGATACAACCGGCGAGAAGAATAAGGTGACTGCCAGCAGGATGCTAACGACTACAGCCGTAAGGCCCGTTCTGCCGCCGATCGCAACGCCTGCGCTGGATTCGATATAAGCAGAGGTCGGACTCGTTCCAAGCAGTGCGCCGACCGTTGTACCGGCAGCATCAGCCAGCAATGCCCCTTGGGAACGGGGGAATTTATTATCTTTTAACAAATTGGCCTGCTCGGCCACACCCAGCATGGTGCCTGTTGTATCGAACAACGTGATCAGCAGGAAGGTGAAGATGACCGAATAGAGTCCTTTCGTAAACACACTGCCAATATCCAGCTGGAAAGCTGTTGCAGACAGTCCGCTCGGCATCGAAACAATGGCATCGGGGAAGTGCATCTGTCCGGTTATCAACGCAATGATGGCTGTAAGGATCATGCCTATAAACAGAAACCCGCGTACGCGGTAAGCCATTAGAATAAGAGAAATAACAAGGCCAACTATAGTAAGCAGCGTCATCGGTGCAGAGAGATCGCCGAGCGTCAGCAGCGTTGCCGGAGAGTCCACGATGATTTTCGCATTTTGCAAGCCGATGAATGTAATGAACAAGCCGATTCCCGCCGTGATGGCATGCTTCAAACTTGTAGGAATCGCATCCAGCAGCGCGTAACGGAACGAAGTAAGCGACAGCAGCACGAACAGAACGCCCGCGACAAACACAGCTCCCAGCGCAACCTGCCACGATATCCCGCTTCCCCCTACAACACTGAATGCAAAATAAGCGTTTAACCCCATACCCGGCGCAATGACGATCGGATAATTCGAGAATACGCCCATAATTAACGTCGCGACGATACTGGCCAGCACCGTAGCGATGAATACGCCATGGAAATCCATGCCCGCTTCGCTCAGAATACCCGGGTTTACGATAACGATATAAACCATCGTCAGAAAAGTAGTGATCCCCGCCATGACTTCCGTTGACACGGTGGTTCCGCGTTCTTGCAGCTTAAACAGTTTGTCCATGTCTTGCAGCGCCTCCTGTAAACCTTGTTGACCTAGCTTCCCCCAAATAAAAAAAACCTAACCTGCAAGCATAGGGAGGGTCATAGATACACGTACCCCTATGCTCGTAGTTAGGATTCTTTGGCTCCTTGTAGAAACCCTCAAACCATATTGTTGAGGATATACGAACGATTGCTTATTGTTTAATTGGGTAAATCCTTTACTAGGTTAATGCTATTAGCTGGCGCTGTCAATGAAAATATGCGATTTTCGATGGTTAGAAGCGAACTATTAATCCAATCGCATGTGGATTGTTCGGGTTTTTGAATGTGTCTATTTCTTTTAAAGGAATATAGCCTCTGTTCGCCTTTGTGTGAATCGAAACCTGATATAATAGAATGCAGTTTATGAATTTACGTGCAGGAGACGCCAATTATGACGATGAAACTCCCTTTCTCCATCGATGACGCCGCTTGGACCGCGCTCGTCGCGCAGGTGGGTACCCATTTCGACGACCTCACGATCAAACGAGGCTTTCAATATTATAAGCAGGACCGGGTTCACACCGCCATCATGACTGAACCTACGATAGTAGAAGCTGCCGTGGACGGCTCCGAAATGTACGATGTGATTCTGAATCTCCAACATGTTCGGGACAGCGAATGCTCTTGTCCCGTTAAATCGCGCGGCTGTAAGCATGTGATTGCCGTGCTGCTCTATTACGCCGCTATGCAAGGGCGTTCCGTGCATGCCATTGTGAATGCTCGCTCGGCGGCGGTTGCGAGTGCGAATACGGCTGCTAAGGGGGCTAAGGTTGGTGCTAAGGCTCAAGTGGCAGCTCGCCCCGCAGCACTTAGTGCGGATGAGCTCACCGCGCTGAGCATTGCCGAGTGGCACTCGCGGTTTGGCAGGACGTTAGGCCCTTTCAACCACAGCCCCCGCTTCTTGCAGGAAGCGAAGGAAATGCTTGCGGGCATCCACAGCATGAAGCCGCCTCTCACCTTGGTGCCGGAGCAGCTGTTTAACCTGCATGCTTATTTGTTTGTGCTGGAAAAGCTGGTGAAGCCAGCCCAGGAGGATTGGCGCCATTCCGGCCATTTCATGGGGTATCATACGCAGCTTGCGATGGATGAGCTGCTCGAATCTGCGCTTCGCTGCCTCGCTGAACCGCTGCCGATTGGCCCGGAGTCTGACTACTGGCCGCGCGTGAAGGAAACGCTGGCTTATTTGCGGGCGCATATGCTGAGGGAAGACCGCAGCTTGAACTGTTTTGCCAAGCTGTATCAGGTGTATTGGATGAAGCGGATCCGGCCGAACCTGGACGGCGGCACCGAGCTGGTGCAAGATGAATTGACCGAGCTGCAGCAGGCCGAGGATGTGCATGGGCAGCATCTGTCCCGCGTGCCTTGGATGCTGGCGCAATGTTTGCTGTTCTTCGAGCTGCACCGGGACGAGGACGCTTGGGCGCTGCTCAAAGCAGAAGGCAAACGAGCGTCTCTGCAGCCGGGGCAAGTGGATCCGTTATTAGAAGCGCTCGTACAGGCTGAGGCATGGCCAAGGCTCGTGAGCTGGCTGGAGCAGGTCGGTCCGATGCTAAGCCGTTATCGCAGCGATGACTTCAATTCCTATGGCGGCTATTGGGAGACTGCGCTGACGCATGTTCAAGATGCCGAGCCGCGGATGTGGGCGACGCTTGGCGCCATGCTCCCCTATTCCCGCCATCTCTACGAGGATGCATTGCTGTCCTACGGTAGATGGCAGCAATGGATGGATTTTCAAATCAGCTCGGGTAAAGAGCCGCTCGAGTTTAAGGTTGGCGTATTGAAGCCCATCGAGAAAGATGCGCCTGAGCTGCTGCTTCCTTTCTACCATCAAGCTGTTGAACGCTATGTTCTGCTGAAGAACAGAGACAGCTATAAGGCTGCGGTGAAACTGTTGAAACGTCTGAATAAGCTCTATAAGAAAACCAAGCAGGACGCGCGCTGGGACGTCTTCATCAGCGCGTTTACCGCTCGCCACAGCCGCCTTCGCGCGCTGCAAGAAGAGCTTCGGAAGGGAGGACTGCTGTCATGAGCGCATACACGGAGACCCTTTCAATTCAAGTCAGCTTGACTTCGCATGGCGATGCGCTCATTCACGGTACGGTACCCGGCTTCCTTGTGACCGGCGTCTATGTGAAGCATCGGTTATTCGCATGGCATGAGCCCTCCTTCTACGGAACGGAGCTCGAGATTGAGAAGGTCCGGGACATGGAGTTTGTCGTGCTCCCTTCGGAGCATGTCATTCCTTTCTTTGGCGAACGCCGACTGCTGGAGCATTTGGAGTGGACTTGGGAAAATGACGCGGCCACGCTGATAGCGCTCGCCCCTATTCTCGCTGCGTGTTTGAAGGAGCGAAAATTCGCGCCGAGCTTCGACGCTTATCGGAGCGGCAAGCTGCAGTGGATCTGGGACGAGGCGCAGCTGGATGCCGAGGCGGTTGGATTGCTTCGGCAGCATGGACTGCTGGCCGAAGCCGGTGAAAGTGCGGGTGCGGGTGGAGAAAGCGAGGATGATGCTTTCTTCGCCGGCTTGCGCGCCGCGTTCTCGGGGGCCGTCTTCGCGCGTTATTATGGCACGGAAGAAACCGCCGCCGATCTGCGCCGCGACTTCCCGATGCTCTTCGCGAAGGATCGTGCATCGGCCGTCGCCGGCATGGATGCGCAAGCCTGGCTGGTCGCGGCCGGCTGGAAGGCCGATACGTCGCCGTTCCGGCCCTTGCTGCAGCTGCTTGAGCCGGAAGAAGGCGAAGAGGACTGGCAGCTTGCGCTCGTGCTGCAAGATAAACGCGAGCCTTCGCTTCTTGTCCCGCTGCGGCTGACGAGGGACGGTTCGGCGCTGGGCTCGTGGCCGACCTCGTGGACGCCGCATGTGCGGGAGCGTTCGTCCGCTTGGCTGACGCATCTGCAGGCAAGCTTGCCTGCGGAACGGCTTGCCGGCGGCGACGACGATGTCCTGAACTGCCCGCTGACCGATGATGCCGCATGGCAGTTCTTGACCGAGGGCAGCCAGCGGCTTCTCGCAGCGGGCTGGCAAGTGCTGCTTCCCGCCTGGTGGGAAGCAGCCAGCCGCAAGAAGCCGCGACTGCGGGCGAAGGTTCGCCCCGGCGCCGGCGGCGATCGAACCAGCGGCGGCGGTTCGCTGTTCGGGCTTGATTCGCTCGTTGATTTCGACTGGCGGATTGCGATCGGGGATACCGATCTGACCGAGGCAGAATTCGCGGAGCTGGTTGCCCGCGGCGAACGGCTCGTCCGCTTCCGGGGCCGCTGGGTGCCGCTGGACCCCGTGCTTCTCGCGCAAATTCGCAAGGCGATGGCAAGCGTGGATCGCAGCAGCGGCTTGTCTTTTCAAGATATTATGCAGCTGCATTTGCTTGGGAACGGCGCGGACGGTGCGGGTGACGGATCGGCCGATAGGGATGGTGCCGGCGGCGAGGCAGATCCAGGCCGTATTCACCTTGAGGTCGAGCTCAATGAGCATCTGACCAAGCTCATGGCGCAGCTCACGCAGCAGACGGAATGGCCTTCAGTTCCGGTGCCTGCTGATTTGCAGGCGGAGCTGCGCAGCTATCAGCGGGATGGTTTTGCATGGCTCGCCTTCCTGCGCCGCTTCGGACTCGGGGCTTGCCTCGCCGACGATATGGGACTTGGCAAAACCGTGCAGTTCATCACGTACCTTCTGCATGTGAAGGAGTTGGCTGAACATGGCGATGGCGGAAGCGCTGGGGCGGTGCCGTCTCTGCTTATTTGTCCGACCTCCGTGCTCGGCAACTGGCAGAAGGAGCTCAAGCGTTTCGCACCTTCGCTGCGCATCATGCTTCATTACGGAAGCAGGCGGCAGAGCGGTGAAGCTTTCCTCGCGGAGGCGAAGGAAGCCGATCTTGTGCTCACCTCGTTTGCGACAGCGGCGCTGGATCAAGACACGATCAGCGGGTTGCACTGGTCAGCCATCTGCCTGGACGAGGCCCAGAACATTAAGAACGCCGGAACCAAACAATCCGTGGCCGTCCGCAGCTTCCCTGCCCGTCACCGCATTGCGCTGACCGGTACGCCGATTGAGAATCGACTGTCCGAGCTATGGTCGATCTATGATTTTATCAATCCGGGTTATCTCGGCAGCTCGCGCGCCTTCAACGAACAGTTCAGCCAAGCCATTGAGAAGGCGCGCGATGAGGAACGCACGCAGGATTTGCAGAAGCTGGTCAAGCCGTTCATGCTTCGCCGGAAGAAGAAGGATCCTGCGATTCAGCTCGATCTGCCGGATAAGAACGAGATGAAAACCTACATCAATCTCACCGCGGAGCAAGGCGCGCTCTATGATCAGACGGTTAATCAGCTGATGGAGAAGATGCAGTCGCTGGAGGGCATCGAACGCAAAGGTGCCATACTTGCTGCGCTTACCCAGCTCAAGCAGCTGTGTGATCACCCGATGCTGCTCACGAAAGAGCCAATTCCGGAGCCGGACGATGATGGGTTGTTGGCAACGGAGCCCTTAATCGGCCGCTCGGCTAAGTTTGAGCGATTGCTGGCGATGGTAAGGGAGCTGCGCGAGGAAGGCGAGCGCTGTTTGATTTTCACGCAGTATATTGGAATGGGGCAAATGCTGCAGCAGGTGCTGGGGCAGGAGTTGCAGGAGCCGGTGCTCTATCTGCACGGCGGAACGTCCAAGACGGGCCGCGACCGGATGATCGAGCAGTTCCAGTCGCAGACGCTGCCGGCTGCGGAACAGCCGAATGTGTTCGTGTTGTCCATCAAAGCGGGAGGTGTCGGGCTGAATTTGACGGCGGCGAACCATGTGTTCCATTTTGACAGGTGGTGGAATCCCGCCGTGGAGAACCAGGCCACCGACCGGGCTTACCGGATGGGCCAGACGCGCGATGTGCAGGTGCATAAGTTCATCTCGCTCGGCACGCTGGAGGAACGCATCGATGAAATGCTCGAGAGCAAGCAGCAGCTGAGCGACAACGTCATCACCAGCTCCGAGGGCTGGATCACCGAGCTGTCGACCGACGCGCTGAAGGACCTGTTCACCCTGCGTCGCGATTGGATGGTCGGGTAGCAGGTTCGCGATAATAGGCTTTCTCAAAATTGCCGCAGCAGGCGGCTTTTGAGAAAGCCTTTTTGTCGTTTGCGCGAATGTGTCGGCATTGATGCTACACCCTCATACCATACCGGATTATCACCTCGGTGAATTCGCGTTTCAAAAATTCTAACGAATCGTAGAAGCCTTATTTACGCTAAATTAGCGCCTCAATAATTCTAACGAATCGTAGGAGCCTTATTTGGGGAAATTGGAGCGATATTGAGCAGTAATCCCCCAAATAAGACCTGTAGGATTCGTTAGATTTTCAAAAGCAGTTATTCCACTCAAATAAGCCCTCTAGGATTCGTTAGAGTGAAATGCTTGTTGCGGGGGCATCGCCGATTGGCTAGTTAGAGTGAGATGCTGCTGATTTACTTTTGCAATGACATCGTCAATCGGCTACATGCTGACTTCTATTCCATTGTGCTACCTTCCACCCTCCCCAGCAAATTAGCTGCAAACAACAAAGGCGACCCATCCGGGACGCCTTTTTCGCTCTATATCACCTCAACCGCGAAATAATACTTAGCTTGCCCTTGGTCCAGGAACCACTCGCAGTGGATGTGATAAAGGTATATCCCTTTCGCGGTGGGTACGTTGTATGAGTCACCGTTAAAATCTTTATTTGTATTCGTCAGCGTGAACTCTTTAATCCCCTGCGGCGGGACTTGTTCGATTAATGCACCGCCTTTGACGACGACGGGTTCCACTTCCGGAATGGATGCATCCACACTTGTGCAGGTCGCTGAATCTCCAGCGGATGAGCCGCACCACGAGTAGGCGCTCAATTTTACAGGTATCGCTTCCCCATCAATCACAATCTTCGGCAATGGAGGTTTATCCCCTTTGATCCATCTTGAAGCGATTGCTTCTTGGACTATAACCTCTGCTGCCTTGTTCTGCTTCGAGCCCAGAAGGAATCCTTCATAGAATGCACACCCCAGCGCAATCAGCGCAATCAAAATCATACTGGTCCTAGTTCTATTCAATCGAGCTCCCCCTTCACTTCAACAGACGATTACCCTGAGCTGAAGGTTGCATTTCGCCCAGACGCTCACCCTGCGCAGAAGGTTGCATACCGACCGCTTTCGCTGAACGCAAAAAGAACCCGACCGCCGGCCGGGTTCCTTCCATGTTCGTATTAGTTTACTTTCTCGACTTTGAAAACAAACTTCCATTTTGCCGTATTCCCGGAGTAGCGCCCGCGATTCTCAACAATGGAGACCGTCAGCGTCTTCGTGATTGCTTTGGTAATGGAAGAAACCTTAATTGAAGCAGCAGCTTCACCATTATCCGGATACTTATCCTGTTCCTGCGCTTCGGCCACTATCTTAACGGTATCCGTCGGCTTCAAGCTCAGCGTTGTCGATTGACCTTCCCCGAGTTCCTTACCGTTAACGGAGCCACCTGACCACCATTCATTCCCCACATGATTGTTCTCGACTAAAGATGCACTAACGAATGTCACTTTAATCTTCGTTGTTTTAGCGGCTGCGAACAGCGGTTGAACCGTAAAGAGAGCGAGAATCAAGAAAGCGATTAGTCCCTGGATTAGCTTCTTATTCAAAGCACATCTTCCTCTTTTCTAGGATATATAAGAACTCCCTAAAAATAGCATGTCAGTAAATTTCATACTATGTAATCCTATTACAACAAACAGGAAAACCCAGCCATTAATCAGCTGGGTTCTCCCTACGTTCATGCCGCAAAAACCATTGGTACAGCTCCGTATTCCGGTACGTTTCGCTCATGATCGAATGCTTCAGCCTCGGGTAGCTCGTGAAGGCAATATTGCCGCCGATCGCTTGGAGCGCCTGCACCATATCGCGCGAACCGCTAACCGGCACGACATCGTCGTCTTCGCCGTGGAAGGCCCAGATCGGGACGTCCTTCAGCAAGGCAGCAGCCTCGGGCTGGTACCAGCCGGAGAGCGGAGCCACCGCCGCGAAGCGCTCGGGATAACGTGCCGCCAGATCCCATGCGCCGTTGCCGCCCATGCTAAACCCGGTTAAATAAATGCGCCGCTCGTCGATCCGGCAGCTCGCAACGAGATGATCGATCATCGCCATCACGCCGTCGCGCTCGATCGGCCAGAACGAATGCGTTCCGCACTGCGGGGCCGCAACGACGAATTTGAAGATGCCGCGGCTCTCCGCAATCGCCGGCAGCCCATATCCATCGAGCGCGCTCAGGTCCTCGCCGCGACGATTAATGCCATGAAGAAACACGATCAGCGGCCAGTCCTTCTCCTCTTGCTCGTCATAAGCCGAGGGCAGAAAGAGCTGATAGCCGATTGAGATCGGTTTCCTGATTTCGGTCTGCAAGCGTTGCTTATACAAGGCCATTCGCAGCGTCCTCCCGCCAATTAACTTGGTAAAATAATACAACCGCAACGACAGAAAGACAACAATAAAATAGGACACCCGCACGGGTGCCCTGATCCAAATTAAGATGAGACCGGATAATTCACTTGAAATTGCGCGCCTTCCACCCATTCGCCTCGTTCGAAATCCCTTCCGATCACGAGTACACGGTCGGCATACACCTCGACATAATATCCCTGGCTGCCGTCCTTATGCTCATCCTCATCCGTCCATAGGTACGCAGTCGAAGCGGCATTAAACATGGCCGGCAGCTGCCCGCCTCCGTCGAAGAAAGTATGCGGCGCATCCAGCTCCCAGTGCGTGTGGCCGGTGAACATGATCGCTTGGCGATGCTTGGCCAGCACCGCCTTGAGCTCCGCGTCCTGCGTGACGCCGTACCAGTGCTGTGCTTCCAGCGAGCCTGCCACAGTATCCTTCAGCGGCTGATGCAAGAATACAAACACCGGCTTATCCGGTGAAGCCTCTTCCCCAAGCTTCTGATCCAGCCAAGCAAGCTGCGTCTCCGATAAGGTACAGAACAGACCGATCCCCTCTTCCGTACCGAGGAAGATAAAGTGATATCCATCGATCCAATGGTCATGATACATGCCGGTCATGCCGGTTTGGCCTAAGAAGAGCTCCATGTGGTGCCGCCATTCATCGCCAATATCATGATTGCCGCTCGTCACATACAGCTTCGGAAGAGATTCTTTGCTCGCATTCCAAATCCGGTAAAATTCCTCATACTCCTCGATAAATCCGTTATCCGTCAAATCCCCTGCATGCATGATGCCGCAGCTGCCTTCGCCATTGGCCGCAATATCGGCCAGCACACGCTCCAAATTTCGATTATGCTCATGCGCCGGATCATTGTTAATATGCGTGTCCGTAATGACTTGGAAGGAGAGCAAAGGCTGCTCCAACCGCTCTTGGTTTCGTTTCGTTTCCATATACGTTTAAGATCCCCCCTATATAAATCGGTTTCAATGCCCCTTACTACTCATCTGCAATCCGATAACGCCAACAAGGATCAAACCAATCCATAAGAAAGAGATCGGCGGCAGTTTCTCGTTGAAAATAAAATACCCGGCAATCGTAATCAGCACGATTCCGACGCCCGACCAAACGGCATATACAACGCTAACCTGCAAATAACCAAGCGCGTAATTAATTAACGTAAAACTTGCTGCATAGCAGACAAACATAACGATGGAAGGAATCAGCTTCGTGAAGCTTTCGGATAATTTCATCGAAATCGTACCGGTCAGCTCGAAGGCGATCGCAATCGCTAATAGGATCCAACCCACGGTGCTCTCACCTTTCATCATAGCTGTTTACGCAGTTCCAGTTCAGACATAGTGAAGATGATGGCATCCGCATCGGGCAGTTTCGCCAAGGATTCAACGCCGGCGTCAGCCGCAATACCGATGGCAACTGCCGCTCCGGCCAATTTGGCCATCTTCATATCGCCGTTGGTATCCCCAATGACAGCCACCCGCGAAGGAGAGAGCGACAGCCTCGAACAGGCCAGCTCCACCATATCCGGAAACGGCTTGCCCCGTTCCATCTGATCCGTACCGATACAGGTTGCAAAATAAGACGTGAGCCCCAGCCACTCCAATTGCTTGACGGCAGCGTCTGTCTCATCTGCGGTTACGACGGCGAGCGTAAGTCCATTCCCGCGGCATTGCTCCAGGAACGGAATGACGCCGGGAAGCGCTTTAGCTGCTCGCGCCGCGTTAAGCTGCTCATCCGCAAACTGACGGCACTGCTCCACTGCGAGCTTCGCCTCGGCCCAGGACATACCGGCCAGATAACCTTGCCAGGCGAGCACGGCAACCAGATCATCAATCGTGCCCATGGCAAGCGGACCATTGCGATCGTAGTCGATGATTTCCCCGTTCGGAGCATGGCGCGTCCCCCACAGGGTTGCGATATCCGGCTGCATCGGCGGCAATTGCTTTGCCTCAAGCTGGTTAGCGAAAGCTTCCAGCATATGCTCGCTCCATTTGCCCCAAGTGAAGATGAAATCGATCAGTGTTCCGTCTTTATCAAATAAAATAGCATCAATCGGATAACTAACACCTGCTGCTATCAAATGATTCAAGTCGTCCTCTCCCTTCTTTATCACTATACTCATATCATGCACTGTCATCAATTCATTTTTGTTCAAAAAATATTTATTTTTTATGGAATATCAGCGTTTTACCTTAATACTTAACATAAATTCAATAATTATTGAACAAAATGAGGGAGGTTATTTCGTTTCCCCTATCGGTTTGGTATAATTTCACGGAACCCTTGTACATTCGGAGGCGGAGGCGGAGAACGTGAAGAAAGTCACTTCGGGGAAACTGAAAGAACCGGTGTCGCCGCGCGAGCAGTTTCGCATGAAGGTCATTGATGCCATTGCCAAAACGATGGACTTGTACGGCGTTAATTATTCCTTCGGACAGCTCTACGGCATTATGCTCTTCGAGGATCGGCCAATGACGCAAGAAGAGATGCAAGCCAGCATGAATATGAGCAAGAGCAACATGAGCTATGCCGTTCGTGCTTTAATCGATTCCAAAATGATGGTCAAGCTGGAAGAGAAGGCTGACCGTAAAGAGCTCTATGAAGTCGAAACGGATTTCTTCAAAGCCTTTCAGCAGTTCTTCGCAGCGAAGCTGCAACGGGAAATCGACGTCATGCGCAGCGCTATCGACGAAGTGTTCCCTTCCTTATCGGAGATGATCCTCGAGCTTGACACCTCGGAGGAAGAGCGGATGTTATGCCTGAAGGACCTCCATAAATTAAAGCATGCCGTCCGTTACTATGAATGGCTCCAACAGTTCGTCCATCAGCTGGAGAGCGGACAATTCTTTCAAGGATACACAACCGAATAACACGCACATGCAAAAGAACCTCCAAACCCACTGCTGCAGTGGCATTGAAGGTTCTTTTTTTGATGGATACGATCAGCTTTCACGATCCGGTTCCATCTTCTGCTTAAATGCGGGCAAATCCATCTCCCCCGAGATAAACAGCCGTTTGAGCAGATATGGATTTTGCAATGAGGTAGTCATGCCGTCATCGAACGTAAACGCGTAATCGTACCCGCTGTCCTTCACGATCTTTACGGTCTCAAAGCTTCGCAATCCATACGGATACGCAATAACATGAACCGGTTTGGACAAATGCTTCTCAAGCTGTGCCTTGGAACCTGCGATCTCGTCCATTTGCCCTTTCGTCGTGTGGAGAGGCAAATACGGATGTGTCCGCGTATGCGACATCAAGTCCCAGCCCTTGCCGCTTAGCTGATCAACCTCGCTCCAATTCATATAGTCGGGCCCGCCAACCCAGTTGGTAACCAGAAACTCCACGGCGACATAGCCAAATTTGTTCAAGATCGGATACGCATTCGTATAGTTATCCTTATAGCCGTCATCGAACGTGATCAGCACGTTTCGTCCGTCGTTTGGCAATTTTCCTTTCATTAACAGCTCAAACTGACTCAGATTGATGCTCCGATAGCCTTGTTCGTGCAGCCACCGCATCTGTTCCTCGAGGTGAGCCGGACTGACCACATACTCTCCCGTTTTCTTATCCGTAATCGAATGATAGCAGAGCACCGGAATTTGAACCTCCGACTCGCTGCCGGAGGCAAAAACAACGGTTGCTTTCTTAAAGGTAAGCAGCTGATTCACGCCAATGGTAAAGGACATGATGGCAAAAATAAAACCAACGCCAATAATAAGCAGTTTTCGACTCTTATGTCTGTTCACTAGGATCCTTCTCCCGATATTTCAGATTAGCCACATACTATTTATAACTAAACCATACTAAATATCACTAATTATAAAATAGAGATTCAAATCGGTAGTCTACTATGTTACGATACATCACATAGATGATTTCATAGACGATGAATGGAGTGTTCTTATTTTATGATGAAAGGCACTGCGAAAATAATGCTGAGCATCGCCCTGCCCATGGCTCTGCTTGCCGCAACGGCACAACCTGCGATCGCGGCTTCGAAGAAAACGGAGCTGCTTGTTTCCGCTGCCGCAAGCTTGAAAGACAGCCTCGCTGAGATCGAGAAAGGTTATGAAGCCAGCCATCCTACGATTGACTTGGTGTTTAACCTTGGTTCGTCCGGTACGCTGCAGAAGCAAATCGAGCAAGGCGCTCCGGCTGACTTGTTCCTCTCCGCAGGCCAGAAGCAAATGGATGCACTGAGCGATGCGAAGCTGATCGACCGCAGCTCGCTGCTGCTGAAGAATGAGCTCGTTATGGTAGTTCCGACCGATAGCAAGAAAGCATTTACTACCGTTAAACAATTAGCGGATAAAGATATTGAAACGATCGCGATCGGTCAACCGGAGTCCGTTCCGGCCGGCCAATATGCGAAAGAAACGTTAACTACTCGCAAAGCATGGGATTCCCTGCAATCCAAACTCGTTTACGCCAAGGATGTTCGCCAAGTGCTGACTTACGTAGAGACCGGGAATGTTGATGCCGGTTTCGTATACAAGACAGATGCGCTCACTTCCAAGAAAGTAAAAGTGGCTCTTCGTATTATTCCGGGCGTCCATAAGCCGATTCTTTATCCGGCCGGTATCGTGAAAGATACGAAGCATCTGAAAGAAGCCGCTGCGTTCTATGCGTATTTACAAGGCAGCAAAGCTGATGCTATATTCGTCAAATACGGTTTTATGCTGCCCTAAGTCAGGATGATGAACAATGGATTGGCCAACCTTTTTTGAGCCCATATCGCTTTCCATCCAAGTATCGCTGATCGCCAGCGTCATCATGCTGGTGTTATCCGTCTTCATTGCTTGGCGGATGGCCCGCATGCGTTTCTTCGGCAAGAGCATCGTCGATGCGATTCTGATGCTTCCGCTAGTGCTGCCGCCAACGGTCATCGGCTTCATCCTGCTCGTAATCTTCGGACGGAGAAGCTGGCCCGGCAAGCTCTACGAGAAGCTGTTCGGCGGTCCGATTATTTTCACATGGGAAGCCGCGGTCATCGCTGCCGTGGTTGTTGCGTTTCCGCTAGCTTATCGTACAATGAAAGCCGGCTTCGAGGGAATAGACCGCTCACTGGAAAATTCGGCAAGGGTGTACGGCGCGTCCGAGTGGCAGGTCTTTCGCTACATTACGCTTCCGCTTGCGTTTCGTTCCGTGACGACCGGCTATATTCTGGGCTTCGCGCGCGGGCTCGGCGAATTCGGAGCCACCCTCATGATTGCCGGGAATATTCCGGGCAGAACGCAGACCATTCCTACCGCCATCTATGTTGCGATGGACGGAGGCAGTATGCGCATGGCATGGGCATGGGCCGGCTCCATGGTGGTGCTCTCCTTTATCATGCTCCTGATCGTTAACCGATTAACGAAAGAGGATTACTGATTCAAGAATCCCCTTGGCCTAGCGTGCATCGCGGGTGAAGGGGATTTTTGGCATAGCAAGAAGCCCCTCAGGCGTACGCATGTTACACGCGCCGCGAGGGGCTTCTTCTTCTTCGCTTCAAAGTCACATATCGAGCAGGACTCGTCCGCTCTCCCGCAAATCATAGCCGCGGATGCTCCGCAGTTCATTCTGATAAGCATCGGATTGCAGAATCTGCACGACGGCTTCAATCCACCGCAGATTATCCGGCCGTTTCAGCATGACCAGATCGTAGCGCTCCTGTAAGAGCGGCACGAAATCGACGCCTCCGACGATATTCGCTGCCTGCTGGATGCCAATACCGACATCGGCTTCTCCAGAGGCGATTTTGCCGGCTATCGCCAGATGGCTGTGCTCTTCATCATGATAGCCATCAAGCTGCTGCGCGGAAATCCGGTGCAGCCTGAGCTGTTCATCGAGCAGTACGCGCGCGCCTGAGCCCTGCTCGCGATTGACGATGCGAAGCCCCGGCTGGCTCAAATCCGCCCAAGTCAGCATCTGTTTCGGATTCCCCTGCTTTACAAAGAAACCCGCCGTACGAGCGAGTAAGTGCACAACAACGACCGGCTTGCCGACAAGCAGCTTCCGAATATAGGGCAAATTATAAGTGCCTGTGTCGCCATCGAGCAAATGGGTGCTCACGATGTCCGATTCGCCTTTGTACATGGAGATCAAGCTGTCCATACTGCCGACGAATGAACGAAGCGGCCGGAAGCCGGGCACTTGCTTCTCGATGTGCTTGCTCAGCAAATCCAGGCTGATATCATGGCCGGTGATGACAAGCGAGCGTTCTGAAGCTGCATGGGGTATTGGCACGTTCGGCAGCTGGGCGGTCGAAGACGACGTAATCCCCTGCTGCTGCGAGGCTCCTTGACCGGGCGCAGCCGCTCCTTTTGCCCGATGCTTATACACGTCGAGAGCGGAAGCCTCCACGCGGATCTGCTTCCCTACTCGGTAAGAAGGGAGCTCCCCTTTCTTGATGAGATCGTAGACGGTGAGCTTGGATATTTTGAGCAGCTTGGCTATTTCTTCGGTCGTATAAGACGTATCGCTGGACATAGACACCTCTGGTCATTTGTACTGTTCGCTCAATTATGACAGCCATTTCTTGTTGTTTCAACATGAATAGAAGGTGTATGATGGTTAAACACTTAGAACCAGAGGGATTTACACACCATGAAAATCAGAGATTGGGATTCAAATTTAAAAATCCGCCTCGGCGGAGAAGCTGCTTTTAACGTTATTTTCTGGACCTTCTTTCCGTTCCTCTCCATCTATTTCACCCGCGAGTTCGGCAAAGGCTGGACCGGGATTCTCCTCGTTGTGTCGCAGTTATTATCCGTATTTGCGAATTTACTCGGCGGCTACTGTGCGGACCGTTTCGGACGCAAGCGCATGATGGTGTTCGCCGCCTATGGACAAGCAGTCGGTTATGGATTATTCGCCGCGGCCGCATCCCCTTGGCTGTCGATGCCGATTCTCGGCTTCACCGGCTTTACGATGGCGAGCTTCTTCGGCGCCTTATACTGGCCGGCCAGTCAAGCGATGGTGGCCGATGTGGTCGAGGAGAAAGATCAGGCGAGCGTCTTCGCTATCTTCTATACGGCAGCCAATATGGCTGTCGTTGTCGGCCCCCTGCTCGGATCGATCCTCTATGAAGACAATCCTTATACCGTGCTGGTTATAGCGGCCATTATCTGCATGCTGCTCGCGCTCTTCATGAACTACCGCCTGCAGGAGACGCTGCCGGAGAAACTTGCCGAACGCAAACGCTCCAATGCCGGTGATCCGTGGTACCGCTCCGTCACTGTACAGCTGCGGGACTACAAGGTTATCGCGACTGATCGTGTCTTCTTGCTCTTCACCATTGCCGGCGTGCTGCTCTCGCAAACGTTCATGCAGCTGGACCTCTTGTTTCCGGTCTTCTTGAAGGAAACCATTCAGCAAGCAACGATCTTCTCGTTTAAGGACTGGCATCTGGAAGTGACCGGCCAGCAACTGTTTGGCCTGATCGTATCGGAGAACGGACTGCTCGTTGCTCTCTTCACCGTACTGGTGACCAAATGGATTGTCGGCTTCCGCGATCGCTATATCTTTATCGGGGGCGCGTTGCTCTATGCCGTTGGCATTCAGATGTTCGGCCTCATGTCCACCTTCTGGGGGTTCACGCTCGCAATTGCCATCTTCACCTTGGCTGAGCTGATGTCGGCAGGACCGCAGCAAGCATTTATCGCAAGGCTCGCGCCGGAAGAGATGCGAGGACAATATTTTGCCGCCGCCAGCTTGCGCTACACGCTCGGACGGACGCTCTCGCCGCTCACCATTCCGCTGACCAGCTGGATTGGCTTTACGTGGACGTTTACGCTATTGGCCGTTCTTGCCGCGCTCTCTGCGTTGATCTACAACAGGATGTTCAACTTATTCGATAAGCAGTCGGCTTAAGCAGTGCAGTCCAACTCTAACGGTTGAAACAGTGGCTATTCAGCCTAAATTCGCCCTTTTTTATTTTCTAACGGTTGCCAGCGAGTCTATTTGAACGATTTCCACTAGAAATCGATCCATTTGCTGCAAATAAGCTCTATCACAACCGTTACATTTTCAAAAAGGTTGATTTTTTTGCATGAAATAGCCGCGCCGACAACCGTTAGATTTTATCCGCCAGCTCTATAAGTGCAAACAAAAAAGCCTTACCAGCCTTGGCGGTTCGCACCTCCAGGCTAGGTAAGGTTTTTTCAGCTTTCAGTTGCGCTATTCTCCTCGGCCCATATAGAACAGCTCTTCCATCACGCACCAAAGCCTCTCCGCTTCCGGTTTATCCGTCCACGGCTCAAAATGCGGCTCCATCGCCACGCCCCAATCCGGCGGCGTCTCTTTTGTTGAAAGCAGCCCCTTGCGAGGTGGCTCCACAATCGCCGGAAGCTCCTGATAAGAGAAGATATATTCGCCTAAGCTGCCGATTATATAGTACTTGTTGAACAGCCTCGGTTTCTCCTCCTGCAGCTGATAATGCAAGAACACGTAGCTGGCGTATTGGTCCGGCTTCAGCCTCGACAGACTGCCGACCCGCTGCGTTGGCCGGTAGTCCGGATGCCGCCATGGCACGTCGGGCTGCGGAAGATCGTCGTGAAAAATATCGTTCATCCGCAGCTCCAAGCTGCCTCCGGCTCCGCCGATACTCGGCCACGTTTCCAGCAACGCTGACAGTTTCTCGTCCGCAGCCCATAAGCGGACGCGTTCGACTTGACTGCCGGCACTGTCGCCATTGCCGCCTTGCAGCTGCTCCAAGTACGTGAAGAGATAACGCCCTTCGCGGAACACGCTGCAGGTTTCCACGCCTTGCTGTTTCAAGCGCTTCTTCAATGCAGCATCCGCGCCTGCCAGCTCGGTCAGGAATGCTTCCTCCATGCCCGGTTTAATGGCGGATATCCAGATGATCCGTTCGATTTCATTAGACATGTTATTCACTCCAAGGCTCCTGGTAGGAAGGATCATTTACGAAACGAGTCATGCCAAGCTCAAGCGTCGTATGGCTGCCCGGCTCAATCGTCACTTGCAACCATTTGTCGTTGACCTCCGCAGTCGCTGTTGCCGATTGCGGATTAAACAATCCGCTCGGCAGCTTCTCCATCGTCGTGGATGCGCTCAGCTGGCTGCCATCGTTCACAGCGGCTCCAAATACCGTGTACGTCACATCCGTGAACTGATGCTCGCCGAATGCGCCTGCTTGCAAGATGACGCTGCGGGACTCCGTCGGGTGAAGATTGACCAGCTTCACCGTCGTCCGATCCGCTTCCAGCTTCTCGACAAGCGCCGCCACATCGGCAGGCAAACCCGGCCGTTTGGCATCTGCATCGTAATAGCGAAGCCTCGCCTGCAGCAGACCGCCGTTATACAGCGGAGACGGCGCACCGAGCGTAAGCTGCAGCAAACCTTCGAGCGTCACGGTATTGCGAATTTGCAAGTAATCATCCCGGTAACCCGCCGGATCTTCCGTATCTGTGCGCATGAAGCTGAGGCGCTGATAAATTTGAGTCAAATTATAGTTCAAGATTTCTTCCGGATAGCTCGGATATTCCCCTTCCAGATAGGAAACCCAGCAATAATCATGTCCGGCTTGGTCCTTGTTCCGGAAATAACGAATTTGATTGTAATCCGGTTTCGCATAATTGCGCAGCGACTTGAGCAGCGTATGATCGGCTTCTTCCATCGACATGTACCAGAGATGCGTCGGATAGAACGGCTCGATGGTGGTGAACTCGAAGGCGTGATCCTTCCATGTCACCGTCTTCCCATCGTCATCAAGAATAATATTCGAGGTTGTGTATTCATACCAACCCGGATCGCCGAATTTATTAGGCAAATAGCGGGTGCCATCCTCCCCGACGATCGCCTTATCGTTCATGATGGTGAGCTGCGAGCGCAGAAACTCCATATAGGCAGGATCGCGTTCCAGGAGGAGCGCGTTTTGCGCTGCAACGCCAACGCCTTGGCCAATGCTTACCCAGCCATGCGGCCAAGTCCAGCCATACCAGCCGCCGTACCACTTGCCGCCGTTATGCTCCCCGATGATTCCGTTCAAGCCGACATTGTCCGGAATCAGACCGCCGTTCTGCTTCGCTCTGTCGATCCAAGCGTCCACGTATTCTTTTACCCACGCTTTGTACTTCGGATCGCCCGTATGCAAGTACGCATTCGTCACCATACTGGTGGCCAGCAAATTCAGCGGAATATCGCCGCGCGAGGCACGTTCGACAATCGCCTTGCCCATCGCCATTGCACCCTCGTCATGCTTCAGATCATCCAACGTAGTTACGCCGGGCACGTCTTGGAAATGAAGCCCGTAATGCCTCATCCAATCGATATAATACCAGCCGCTAAAATGAGTCTTGAAATTGCGGTCCGTCGCGCCTTTGCTGCCGGAATGCGGATATGGAATGATGCGGTGCTCCGGGTCATAGTTGATCGCTTCCGGGTCTTCGTTGAGGAAGAGTCCGGCAAACCGCTTCGCGCGCTCTTTGATAACCGGATCATTCGGATCCATTAACCCCATATGGTAAAACATCGTGTATCCTTCGCCTTGGTGAAACCAGTCATAGCCCTGCTCATATTCCTTCTCGACCATTTTGTGGCCGGTACCGGAATCGTAACGCGCGAATTGCGCCGTAATCGCGTCGAATTCCTTCTTAGATAACGTCTTGAACTTCTCATGACCGCCCAAGATATAGAACAACGGCCAATTGAAAAAGCTCTCGTACATGTCGTCCAACGCATCGATGCCGGTATGGGTATCGGTCGTTGGCCACAGAATCGTGCCGTCAGGACGGATATAGCGTTCCAATAACGGCTCTACCGCGTCGTTCATCAGATTGATGAGCTGGCGCTCCAGCAACGCCCACTTCGGCGGCTCATAGAAAGCAAGATTAGCCTGCAGTTTAAGCATAGCCATTCTCCTTCTTCCAGTTCTCGAATTCAATCCTCGCTTCTGCGTTTGGCGGGTAATGCGTGTGCAGGGACGCGCCTTCGTCCAGCTTCATCTTGATCCAGCGCTCTTCCAGCTCATCATGCGCTCTGGCAATCTTCACGATATCCTCCACGCATTGCGGCGGAATGGCAACAGCCCCATCGCGGTCTACCAGGATAATATCGCCCGGCACAACGGACACCCCGCCGCAGCGAATCGGTTCATTGAAACCGACGGACATCAGCGACCGCGGAATCGCGCCGCCGTGAACGCCTCTGGCCAGCACGGGGAAATTCACTGCTTTTACCCGCTGCAAATCGCGAATGCAACCATCCACAATGATGGCTTGACCACCTAGGTAACGAAGACGACGCGTGAAAATATCGCCGATAACGCCGGTTTCCATATGGCTGCCGGTATCGATAACGAGAATATCATTCTGTGTAATTGACTCCAACGCAACCCGGTGCGGCGATTCCGGCAATGTATCATACTGCTGCTTCACGAGGTCCTCGCGCAGTGGAACGAAACGCAAGGTTACCGCGCGGCCTACCGCGCTCTCCTGACCTTCGGGAAAGCTTAATGGCATTATCCCTTGCATATAAGCGTTGCGATACCCCATCTCAACAAGGGTATGGGAAGCCGTGCTTACGCTGACAAGCTTCAATTCCTCCAACAATTCATCGCTGATCGTATGGGTGTTTTTCACAATATAGGTCATGGTCGTAAACGCTCCTTTAGATGGTTAATTAGTTGCGGATTAGGCAAATAAGGACGGGCTGTCTGCGAACAGACGCATCACTCGGCCGTGATCCTCCGGCGCCAAGCCTTGGCCGTCACAATAGGAGATATTGGCGCGCAGCGAGCGGCTCGAAGCGGTGCCGGTCAGCGTGACATGGATATCGGGATTTTGCAGACTGAATCGCATCCCCGGTTCAACCAGCCCTTTGGGCTCCGTGCGTCGCAGGAATGCTAAACTCTCCATGCGCCTGGCTGCTTCGCTGGTCAGTTCTTCATTCAGAAACTTCGCAGGCGCATCCGCCAGCAGTCCCATGCCCAGCACACTGCCGTTAATAACCGCAATGTTCTTGGCTTTGGCGAGCGGAATGATCTCTTTGGCAGCGGAATAATCAAGCAGCATATAACGGGCGTAGAACTGAATGGAATCGAACACATCGGTCTCCATATAGCGTTTCAGCAAATCCAGGTTGCGCGTCGTGACGCCGAGGAAACGAATTTTGCCTTCCTCCCGCAGCTTCTGCATCGCCGGAATGGCTTCGTTGATAATGACGTCATACGGTTTCTTCTCCACATCATGGAGCTGAAGCAGATCGATATAATCCGTCTGTAAGCGCTTTAGACTTTCTTCGACGGAGTTCATAATGCCCGCGTAATCGTAATCCTTATCGAAGCGCGCCGCTTTCGTGGCGAGTACAATCTTCTCGCGTCTCCCGCCGACAAGCGCCCGGCCGAATCGTTCTTCCGATAATCCGCCTCCGTATAACGGAGCCGTATCGATGAAATTAATGCCCAGATCCAGCGATTCATGAATGACGCGCTCGATTTCCGCTTCATCCACATCCTTGAAATCGCCTCCGATCGGCGCCCCTCCAAGGCCAAGCTTGGATACCTTCAATCCCGTTCGCCCAAATGTCGTATACTCCATGCCTCAGCGTCCTTCCACTTAAGAAGTATGATGATTTTGTTATTCCGTCTTCCATAAACTCAATATATACTATTATTATCGTGAATCGGATACCTGCTTTTTGCGATTTACATACCAACTTTTTGCGGAGCTGATGAAGATGTACGAGGCTCACTTTTTAGCCAAACCTGATTTCAACCGTTTCCCTACCTACCCGATTGGCGTCGGACATATCTTCGATGAGCCGAACCATTTCGTGAACGGCATGCGTTATGCAGAGAATTACTACAATATCCACTTTGTCGTGCGAGGCAGCGGGTGGCTGCGGACGAGTGTCGGCTCCGTTGAGCTGAAGCCCGGGATGGGATTCGTCTATGCCGAGGATCAGTATCAGCATTTCGGAACCAACGCGGATGATCCGTGGGAAGTATGGTGGATTTACTTGAGCGGGGAAGGGATCCGGGATTTGATCGGCGATAAGCGGATCGGCGATGTCTGGGCTTTCTCGTTTGAAGAAAATACGCGGCTAATCGCGCTTATGGAGGAGCTCTGGGAAGCAGCAGGCAAGAACGACATGGCCTGCGTGCCTCGGTATGCAGCTTTATCGTATGAGATCCTGCTCGAAATTCTGCTTAACACCGTGGACTTGAACGCGCCAAGCGAGCCCGGCCTGGTGCATGCCATCAGGCGCGCCGCCGAGTTCATGCGCATGAACTGCGCCAAGGATTTGCCGCTGCAGAAGCTGGCCGATCAATGCGGAATAAGCCCGGCTTATTTCAGCCGGACGTTCCATATGCAGATGGGTATGCCACCGCTAACGTATTTGAATATGCAGCGCATCGAGCTGTCGAAGCAGATGCTGATCACAACGTCCAAGCCCGTGAAGCAAATCGCCCTTGAAGCAGGCTTCTCGAAGCCAAGCTACTACATCGAGCGCTTCCGACTCGCCGAAGGCGTCACGCCATCGGTATTCCGCGACCGCTACATGCGCCCGGAGGCGCTGCCTTAATGCGCCTGGTAAAGTCGTCGATTTTAGTGCATGTGTTGCTCCCTGAGCTACACTTAGGCAGTTAGTTGGCGATCTCTGCTCATATGTGGCTTCTAGAGCTACACTTCTACTGTTAACTAGCGTTTTCTGCTCATGTGTGGCTCCCAGAGCTACACTTCTACTGCTAACTGGCTTTTTCTGCTCATGTGTGGCTCCCAGAGCTACACTTCTACTGCTAACTGGCTTTTTCTACTCATGTGTGGCTCCTGGGGCTACACTTCGGCAGTTAGTCCGCGTTTTTTTCTCATGTGGTGCTCTCAGAGCTACACTTGCGCATTTAGTTGGCTTTTTCTGCTCATGTGTGGCTCCCAGAGCTACACTTCTACTGCTAACTGGCTTTTTCTGCTCATGTGTTTCTTCTAGAGCTACACTTAGGCAGTTAGTCCGCGTTTTTTTCTCATGTGGTGCTCTCAGAGCTACACTTGCGCATTTAGTTGGCGATTTCTGCGAATGTGTTGCTCCTAGAGCGACACTTGCGCAGTTAGTTGGCGATTTCTGCGAATGTGTGGCTCCAGGAGCAACTCAAGCTTGAGGCAAAATCGCTGGAGCACCTGCTCCGGATCCAACCGTTGCCCCTTATTGCAACATTGGCCCTGGTCGTATGCAGCTAACGAATCGTAGAGGTCTTATTTTGGCGAAAATAGCCCTAAATAAAATTAACGAATCGTATAAACCTTATTTTGGGAAATTGGAGTAGGAATGGGCGTTTTTATACCAAATAAGACCGCTACGATTCGTTAGAATTTCTAACCCGCCCATTTGGCCCGAATAAGCCCTCTAGGATTCGTTAGAGCCACACCATCCGATCGGAAATGGGAAAGGCGGCCCCCCAGAGGGGATGCTGCGCACTATTCTGAATCACTTCCTCGCCCCCCTCCCTTAAACGCAAAAAAACCGTCCCCAAAGGCACAAAGTGCAATTTGGGGACGGTTTTTCATCGCTCTCTATAATCTAAGCCTAAGCCTGCGGCACGATCTGATAAACAGCCGCTCCAGCTCCTGCTCCCACTGCTGCCTCACCGTCACCATCGAGAATCGTCCAGCCATGCGACAACACCTCATCCAGACGCGCCTTCTCAGCCGGCGTCAGCGTAGCGATCACCGCTTCGCGACCTTCCTCCAGCACAAGCTCAGGCTCCTGAGCGAATGCAATGGCAATCCAGCTGCGAATCCCGCGAATGGTATTATACTTGATCTGGTAGCCGGAGCGTACCGCCGCTTCGAACGTTGCCGGTTCTTTGGCAGCGAAAGCCGCCAGCTCCTCATAGTTAAACTCATAGATGCTGGTGTCATCCTTCGGCAGGTCGCCTTGCTGCGTACGGCGAATCAGCTCCTCGTCCGACCAGCCCAGTACACGCAGCGACTCGATCAGCATCGCATCCCATTGGGACAACTTCACCCGTTCCGTTCCTTCTGCTGCCATCATGTTTTCCTCCCTGCTCTATGCTCGATCCATCATCAATCCTACTCCAACGCCACAAAATGTCCCGGGCTAACTTCCCGCAACTCCGGCACAACCGCTCCGGCATCCTTCGTCCAGATCACTCGCTCGCTAACCGCGCGCGGGTCCGGTACCGGAATCGAAGAAAGCAGTGCCTTCGTATAAGGATGCAGCGGATTCTCGTACAGCTCCTCGCTTGACGCCACTTCCACCAAACGGCCGCCGTACATCACGCCGATCCGGTCCGAAATATGCCGTACCATCGACAAGTCATGCGCAATGAAGAGATAAGTTAAACCAAACTCCTGCTGCAAATCCTCCAGCATGTTAATGACTTGTGCCTGAACAGATACGTCCAATGCCGAGATCGGCTCGTCACATACGACAAAATCCGGCCGCACCGACAACGCCCTCGCAATCGAGATCCGCTGGCGCTGACCGCCGCTGAACTCGTGGGGATAACGAAGCAGATGCTCCCGCTTCAATCCAACCCGCTCGAGCAGCGCAGCCACGGCATCCTTACGCTCCGCACCGCGATGCAGCCCGTGAATATCCATAGGTTCCCCAATTAACTCCAGCACGTTCATGCCGGGATTAAGCGAGGAATACGGATCCTGGAAAATCGATTGGATACGGCGGCGGAACGGCTTTAACTGCCGCTCGCCAAGCGATGACAGCTCATGGCCGTCAAAATGAACCTCGCCCGCCGTATAGTCATAAAGCCGAAGCAAGCACCGGCCGACGGTCGACTTGCCGCTGCCGGACTCGCCGACAAGGCCGAACGTTTCCCCGCGTTTGATGCCGAAACTGACACCGTCTACGGCCTTCAGCACCTCGGTCGGTCTCCCCCATACATCCGTACTCTTGGTGAAATGCTTCTTGAGTCCCCGCACTTCGACAAGCAAATCATCGCGCCGTTCACTCATGGTTGCCGCCCTCCTTCTCAACCGTTAACCAGCACAGCGAACGATGCCCCGGCGACACCTCAGTGACCGGCGGCAGCGCTGCGCACTTGGACATGGCATGCGGACAGCGCTCCATGAACGGGCAGCCCGGCGGCGGGTCCAATAGATTCGGCGGCGTGCCGTCGATCGGGACCAGCCTTTCCTTGGAGCCTTTGTCCGGCTTCGGCAAGGAACGAAGCAATCCTTGCGTATAAGGATGCTGCGGATTGTAGAAGATTTGCTCTACCGGCCCTTCCTCCATCACCATGCCGCCGTACATGACGACAACGCGGCTGCACACCTGCGCCACTACGCCCAAATCATGCGTAATGAGCGCGACTGCCGTCTGGGAGCGCTCCTTCAGCTCCTTGAGCAGATCCAGAATTTGCGCTTGGATCGTCACGTCGAGCGCCGTCGTCGGCTCATCGGCAATGAGCAGCTCCGGCTGGCAGGACAGCGCCATCGCAATCATAACCCGCTGGCGCATACCGCCGCTGAACTCATGCGGGTATTGGCGCACGCGCCGCTCCGGCTCCGTAATGCCGACCTGCCGCAGCATTTCGATCGCCTCGGCGGTCGCCGCCTTCGGCTTCAAGCCGCGATGCCGCTGGATAACCTCCGCCATCTGATCGCCGATCCGCTGCACGGGATTGAGCGCCGTCATCGGGTCCTGGAACACCATCGCGATCCGATTGCCGCGCAGCTTGCGCCATTCTTTATCCGTTAGCTTGGCGATCGACTTCCCGTCAAACGTGATATCCCCTTGAAGCACCTTGCCCGGCGGCGGAATAAGTCCCATCAACGCCTTCGCCGTTACGCTCTTGCCGCTGCCGGATTCGCCGACGATTCCGACAGTCTCCCCTGCATCAATATGAAAGCTGACGCCGCGGACAGCTTGATTCTCCCCTTCGCGGGTGAAGAAAGAAACCTTAAGGTCCGTGGCGGTCAGTAACCGTTTTGTCATCTGTGACTCACTCCCTTGTGCCTGCTGTTCACCGGTTATCTCCGAGTGAGCTTCGGTTCAAATCCGACGCGCAAAATATCGCCCAGCACGTTGAAGCTAAGAACCGTCAGTAGTATGAATAGTCCTGGAAACACCGCCAAGTAAGGCGCTTGCGCGATATAACCCTGTGCATTGTTGAGCATGCTGCCCCATGTCGCGCTGGGCGGCTGCACCCCAAAGCCGAGAAAGCTCAGGGACGACTCCATCATGATGGCATTGCCGATCGTATTCGTCGCGCCTACGATAATGACGGGCATCAGGTTCGGCAGAATATGCCGAATAATAATGCCGATGGCGCTCTGTCCCGAAGCTTTGGCATACAGAACGAATTCGCGCTCTTTCACCGTCATCGTCTCCGCCCTAATGATCCGCGCGATATTCATCCACATTAATAAAGCAATAATAAGGATGATGCTGCCGACATTCGGCTTCAAGAAAATGCTGAGCAAGAGCAGAACTAAGAATGAAGGAATCGACATGATCACCTCTACGCCCCGCATCAGGACATTATCCAGCTTGCCGCCGAAGTAGCCGCTAATCACCCCGATGGTGACGCCGATCCCCGTTGCCAAGATCATGGACGCGAAACCAACCATCAGCGATACGCGACCGCCGAACAGCGCCCTTGTAAAATAATCGCGACCGAAGTCATCCGTCCCGAACCAGTGGGCCGAGCTCGGCTTCTTCAACCGCTCCAAGACATTCAATTGATTGGGATCCTGCGAGGATAGAAACGCCAGAATGGCGCCAATCGTCAGCACCGCCAAAATGGCGACGGCCGCGATCCCAAATTTATTCGACAGTAGCTCGATTCTAACATTGCGCCATTTGGTGCGATTCATGAAGTCACCTCGTCTGTTTGATTCTCGGATCGGCAATGCCGTACAGCAGATCCGCGGCCAAATTCCCCAGTATCAGCATCACGGATGAGAACAGCGTTATGCCCATAATAACGGGATAATCCATTCCCCTCGCGGCTGTCATGCCCAGTGATCCGATACCCGGCCAGGAAAATATCGTTTCCGTCACAATAGCGCCCGCTACCAAATCTGCCATGGACAGCCCAAGCAGCGTAATGACAGGCAGCAGCACATGCTTCATGACATGGCGATATAGAATCTTCATTCGAGTGGAACCGAATGCAAATTGAATTTGCACATAGTCTTCTTTTAATTGACCAATCGTACTCGAACGGATGTAGCGTACATAACCGGGCATGAATCCAAACGCCAACACGAGACAAGGCAGAATGCCATGCTTGAAAACATCCCAAGCAGAGTTCGTACCGATTGTCCGCATTCCCATGCTGGGCAGCCAGTGCAGCTTAACCGCGAAGAAATAGATAAACAAAATAGCAAGCCAAAACAGCGGCACGGAAATACCGATATAAGAGAGGAAATTAATCAGCTTGTCCACCCATTTGTTGCGGTATGCGCCTGCAAGCAGCCCAAGCGGGATCGAAAGCAATACCGCCAATCCAATCGCGGCACCCATCAGCCCCGCTGTTGCAGGCAGACGATCCAAGATTTGCTCCGTCACAGGCTGATGATTAATGAGGGAATAACCCAAATTGCCTGTAAGGCAGGATTTCAGCCATTCCCAATACTGCACAATCGCAGGCTGATCAAGCCCCATATTGTGCCGAATCCGCTCAATATCGTCAGCATGCATGGCGGGTGTAACAAAGGAAAGCACCGGATCGCCCGGAGCCATCTTAATCATAGCAAAGCAGACAACCGAGACGAAGAAGAGCATCGGGATGGTCTGCAATAATCGTTTGGCGATGAGCTGTCTCATGCTGGATTCTCCTTGCTTTCAAGTAGCAAAAAATAAGCTGGAACGATCCAGCTTATTTTTTGAACGTTCTTATTTCAAATATAGTTTGGACGGGTCTTCGAAGATTACGACTGGTTTCAGAACCGCTTCGTCAATGCCGCCATAGCGTTTGTCCATGGCAACGATTGTTTTCGTGTAACCGATCGGGAAGAGAGGAGCATCATCCGCAACGATTTCTTGAATCTTCTTGTACACTTCACCGCGTTTTGCAGTATCGCCTTCCGCAGCGCCTTGTTTCCACAAGCCGTCTACTTCCGCATTCGAGTAATGTGTCGTGTTATAGTCAGCACCTGTCGCGTACAAGATGCTGTACGCATCAGGGTCAGAACCCATAATGTAACCACCAACGAAGAATTCGAAATCAGCTGCCTTCGGATCGTAAGCCTTATCGCCGAAAGCCGATGCATCCATATTTTGAAGTTCTACATTAAGACCGACTTCTTTAAGCTTCTGTTGCACGTATAGGGAAACCGACTCTTGAACTTTGTTGCCGCTCGACACGATGAAACGCAGCTTCTGTCCTTCTTTAACGCCAGCCGCTTTCAACAGCTCTTTCGCTTTCGCTGTATCATTGTCAAATGAAGCAACGTCATTCGTGTGGTAAAGGGTATCCGGCGTCAGGATCGAATGAGCCTGTTCTGCATAATCAGCAGAGGAGTAAGCCGCTTGAATGAGTTCTTCACGGTTTAGCGCATAAGACAGTGCTTGACGAACTTCTTTCTTCTTCAGGATGCCAGTATCGCTGTTTGCATTGAAGTTCAGGTAAGACAGACGACCTTCGCTATAAGGCTTAATTTCGAAATTGCCAGTAGCATCAATTGTCGCTACGTCTTGCGGATCCAAGTATTTCACGTTGATCTCGCCGCTTTGCAGAGCTAGGTTCGCTGCATTCGTATCCTTAGCAACACGGTACGTAATGGAATCCAGATGCGGTTTGCCGCCAAAATAGTTATCGAATCGATCAAGCGTCAGGTACTCGCCTGTTTTGTATTCTTTGAATTTGAATGCACCGGAACCGATTGGCGCTGCATTCTTCGTGCTTTTCTCAATATCCGCTTCGTTCTCGAAGATGTGCTTCGGAATCGGCGTGATTTGTACCAAGGTTGCTTCGAATGCCGGGCTAACGCTCGGAAGCTTGAAGTCAACTGTAGTATCATCCACTTTAACCGCTTCGATTGGCTTGCCGCCAATAATCAGGTTGCCGCGCAGGAAGCTGTTTTGTTTCTCTTCCAGAATCTTATTGAATGTGAAGACAACGTCATCGGCAGTCAGCTTCTCGCCATCGTGCCAAGTCAGGCCGCTCTTCAGCTTTAATGTATAAGTTAGGTTATCGGCAGATGGCGTCAAGCTCTCTGCAAGATAGAATGTTTTCTTGCCGTTATTGATTTGGAACAGCGGAGCATACAACGCTTGGTCAATGGTTAGGCTGACACGGTCGCTTGCATAGTTCGGGTTAAGGATGATCGGATCAGCTGCTACAGCAATAATGAGGCTGCCGCCATCCTTCGGCTGCGATGCGTCGGTACCCGCATTGTCAGACGCTTGTGTATTATTGGCCGGTGCGTTATTCGAAGCCGTGTTCGAATTCGAATTGTTCGAAGTGCCTCCGGAGCATGCACTGATTACCAGGGTAAGTAGGGCTAGAACAATCACGACGGGTAAACTTCTCTTGCTGCGCATTCTCTCATCCTCCAAGTATCTCTATGAAGAGTATATATTTGATATTCGTAATCATACATCGGAATACTCGGAATTACAATACTTATTTCGATAAGCCATCGTTAAACTTTAATTTTACCCATTATACTTCATTTATTAATCACTGTGCGCGGGCAAATAAGGCAAAAAAGCGACCACTTACTGGCAATATAGCCGTAAATGATCGCTTTTTAGAGAAAACCGTCTATCCCTTCACAACCTAGCCGCGTTTAACGGATTGAATGTTACCGGAAGCCGCGCTCTCATATACCGCTTGGATACATTTGAAGTTAAATACCGCATCTTCGTTCAGAAGAGCTGCCGAGTCGCGACCCAGCACGCGTTCTACGAAGAAGTAGAGCGGCGCATCCATGAAGCCGTATGCATTATCATTAGGAACTTGCGTTTCTTTCTCTGCAACGGAGCCTTGCTCATCGAAACGGTGTACGACTGCGTCGCCGCCGAAGTATGGCGAGAATTTCACTGCGCCAAGCGTACCCTCGATCTCAACCAGGGAATAAGCCTCGCCATGCGTACAGGAAGAACGCTCATACTGCACAAGCACAGGACGGTCTTGGCCTTGTGCATGATAACGCATCAAAGCGCCGGAGTTATGCTCCACGTCGTAAACGACATCCTGCGGATCTGCGCCTGTTACCGGCTTGCTGATCCAGCCGCCTAAGACATCTACAGCCGATGGCTTAAGAATATCCGCAAGCACAGTGAAGTCGTACGGACCCCAGTCCGTCAGAATGCCGCCGCCGCAAAGCTTGCTGTTCAAGAACCAACGGCTCTCCGGTTGGTACTCGATGCCTGCTCTTCCGCGTTGATCGCGATGAATGAAGCTCACTTTGTAGATTTCGCCCAGTTGGCCGGAAGCGACAATCGCTTTGACTTGCTCGGTCTTAGGAAGGCCGATAAAGCGGTCGCTGCAGTCGCCGAACAGCTTGCCCAGATCCTTCGCCAGCTTCGACAGCTCATCGGCTTCGGAAGCGTTCATAACAAGAGGCTTCTCGCATAGGACATGCCGTCCCGATTTCAGTGCATAGCTGGAAAGCTCGAAATGCGTGAATGGCGGTGTACATACAACAACGACATCATGCTCTTGTGCTTCTTCTGCCAGCATATCCTTCATATCGCTGAACGTAACCGCATGCGGGAATTGCTCAACAAAGCTAGCCAGCGCTTTCGGATTCGGATCCGCTACCTTCAGTTCGATGTCCGTAGGTGTTTCACCATAAAATTTATAAGCCGCTTCTGCGTGCGTGCGGGCGATGAAGCCTGCGCCAATCAGGTAAATTCTTGTTGCCATTAATGTTCACTCCCATACGAATAATTATAACCAGTCCCAAGCTTCGTGCGCGGGCACGGAATACGTTATTATAACCCGAAAACGGTTGCTCTATCAATCGTTAATCCGAAATACCACCGGTTGTCAGCCACTATGGCCAATCGTGAAGAGGAACAAGCTGCTTACTTCTTCAGTTCCTCCTTCACTTCCTCGACGATTTTGTCGCCGCCTTGCTCCTTCCAATCCTTTACGAACTGGTCGAACGCGTTTATCGGCTCATCGCCAAGCACGATCTTGTAGAAGGTTTCGGTCTCCATCTTCTGCAAATTCGCCCAGCGCGACTCCATCGTCTTCGTCATCGCCGAATACACCGGGTCGGTCACGTTCATCGGTAGCTTCAGTATGCCCGCTCCCAGCAAATATGCTGCAGGCGCAGCCCAATCGTCCGGATTCTTTCTTGGATTCTTACGGTCGCGCAGCTCTTGCTCGTAGACCAGCTGCATTTCGCCGTCCATCTCTTCCTTCTTCACTTTGCCGGCCAACGCATCGAGCAGCAGATCGTGCTTGCGCGTTGCCGCATCGGCATAGTCGACTGTCATCAGCAGCGGCCACAGGCCATGGCCCGGGTCCAGCTTAATCGCCTGCTCATCCGGCGTACGCTCCGCCTGCACGCGCATGTTCGAATAGACAACCGCCGCTTCCGGATGCGCGTAGCCTTTCCGAACGACGAGGAAGAAGTTGCTGACCGGCACGCTCGCAATATTATATTGGCCTTTCGCATCCTCAATCATGAACGGCTTCCAATTCGCCTTGGGATTATGCTTCAGCGAATCGATCAGTGCCCAAGGCACCCACCATGGGCCGAAGAAGGCGCCCGCTTTGCCGTTCAAGACAAGGTCGTCCGGATTTTTGCGCAGCGCAAACTCCTTATCAATCAAGCCTTCCGCATACATTTCGTGAATCGCGCTTAGCGCCTGCTTCATGCCAAACGTCGTGGAGCCGTATACCACTTCGCCATTCTCATCCTTGATCCAGATCATCGGATAGGAATGAAAGGCGTTAAAGATCCCTTTGAAATCATGAATGCCGCCGCCTTCCGTGGCAAGCTGAAAACTATTCCCCGTTAGTCCGATCGTGTCCGCTTGTCCATTGCCGTCCGGGTCCTTCTCGATGAATGCATGCAATACCTGCTTCAGCTCATCGATTGTCTTCGGCGCCTTGAGATTCACCTTATCCAGCCAGTCTTGGCGAAGCCACAGAATGGACGGCGCGTCCGCTTGAATCGCCACGCTCGGTATTGCCATCAGCTTGCCGTCGTAGGTCGCTTTCTCCAGCGCCTTGTCTTCCGTCGACTTATAGAAATCCTTTATTTGAGGCGAAGCATATCGCTTGTAAACCGCCGTCAGATCCTCAAGCTGATCCGCTGCGGCCATGGCGCGGAAGGTCTTCTCATCCACGATCATCGCGTCCGGAATTTCGTTGTTCGCGATCGCCAGCTGCATTTTCTGATCGAAATCGGTTGAGGACGCATCCCACAGCACCTTGGTCTTTATATTGGTTTTGTTAAACACGTAATTCGTATATTCATTATCTTCAATCGTCTCGCCGGACTTTAACTTCAGGCCGGGGCCAACCGATTTAATAACACTCATTTCCACCGGCTCCGGAAGTTTGAAATAATCAACCGTTTCGGGATTCGCCTCATTGCTGCCGACATTCCCCGCTTTGTTGGCGTTACCGCCCACGCAGCCGGCTAATACTAAGGATGCTGCCATAACGAAAGAAACGGCTTTCATTAGCTTGTTCAACTTGCAATGGCCCCCTCTCCCGGATGCTGGCAGTGCTGCTTCCATCATAGCATGAATATTGAATGATATTAAATGCCTACGCCATGTAGTATATTACACGGCAAGTGAATTATAATTGAAAGATCACGCTTACATCAGAAGAAGGTGAACAGACTGAAGCTGCGTAAACTTCGAATCGGCATCGTTAAAAAAATGATTATCGGCTATGTCGTCATCATTCTGCTGCCCACCATTTGTATCGGGCTGCTGTACTATAAACAGATTCACAATAATGCGCTGAAGGATTTTGCCAATAACCGCGAATACTTCATCCAGCAGTTCGGTTCATCTCTAACGATGAACATGAATCAGATCGAGATGATCCATGATATCTTCCAAACGAATAAGGTGCTGAGCGGCCTGCTGTCCGGCAAGTACAAAACGGAGTCCGAGCAGGTCAATGTCTATCTGAAAGAGCTCGTGCCGCTTTTTTCCTTCTATAAAAGCAATTCATTCTACATCGATCAAATCCGGATCTATAAATCAGACCCCAATGTGCGCAACATGGGGACAAGCATCGTGGACAGCGATGGCAGCATCCCGTCTCGAGCCACCGGCTTGAAGGTCGGGGAAGGCTATTGGCTGCAGGAAATGTCTACACCTTCCGCGCTGCAAATGATCTATTACAAGAAGCTGTACAACGAGGACTTCTCCCGGGCGATCGGACTTATGGAAATCAGGCTGAAATACACGTTCCTCTCCAGCATGTTCCACTCCTCGGACGTCAAAGGCACGCCGCTGCACTACTACATGGCCGAAGACAGCAATCCGAGAAAGGGCATCACCCATACCGAAATCGTGGCATTGTCGGCCAAGCTGCCGCTCTCCAGTCCAGACAAGATACGGATCTACTCGGCCGTGCAGAAGTCCAAATCCCTGCAGTACATGGATTCGGAGCTGGGGCTCCTGATGATGAACAGCTTCTATGTGCCGCGGCTGTCTTCCACGATCTTGACCGTGACGCCGACAAGCGAGCTTTTCCAGAAAACGCAAAATTCCGTACAATTCTACTTGCTGATGATTAGCGCCTTGCTGCTCATCCTCTCTTGCGCCTATTTCTTTACCGTCTCCACTGTCGTACAGCGTATCGTGAAGCTCGGCAAGCATATGCGGGGCAACCTGCTGGCCAAATATAAAGAAGAGCAGGACAGCGACGAGATCGCCTTCCTCGTCTCTTCCTACAATAAAATGATCGATCGCAACGACGAGCTGATGAGCAAGGTGGATATTTCGCAGCTGCGGCAGAAGGAAGCGGCCTATCTGGCGCTGCAAGCCCAGATCAACCCTCATTTTATCTACAACGGGCTGGAGGCCATCCGAATGGCGGCCGAGGAAAGCGACAGCCCCGACGTAGCCAAAATGATCTATGCACTCGGGCAGTCGATCCGTTACAGCTTGTCCAAGAGCCAGTACGTCGTGCTGCGGGACGAGCTCTCGCACATTCGCAGCTATCTGCAAATTTATAAGGTGCGGATGGAAGAGCGGCTTCAATACGAAATCGAAGTGGAAGATGAAAGCCTGCTACGCATCGCCTGTCCGCGATTTATCATTCAACCGCTGGTGGAGAACGCCATCGTGCACGGCATATCCAAGAAGCGCGGCACAGGGACGCTGCGCATCCGCTTATATAGCGAAGGACCATTAGCCTTGGTACGCATCCAAGATGATGGGGCCGGTATTACGCCGGAACGGCTTGAGATGCTTCGTCAGAAGCTTGATGGCATCGTGAGTATGCCGGAGCCTGAGCAGGAGCAGGGCGGCATCGGCGTGATGAATGTTCACGAGCGAATGATCAGCCATTTCGGACCCGCCTATGGGCTTACGATCGCAAGCGAGCCCGGGGAAGGCACTACGATTACATTATCCATGCCGAAGGAGGGAAATGCCGTTGAAGCTCCTCATCGTTGAAGATGAAGCGCCGATCCTGCGGGGGTTGCTGCGCAAAATCAAACAATTCCATACGCCCTTCACGGACATCACGGGCGCCTCGAGCGCCGCGGAAGCACTGGAGACGCTGCGGCAGCATGGGGCTGATCTGGTCATGACCGATATCAACATGCCGGAGATAAACGGGCTGGAGCTCATCCAAACCGCTAAGAGCGAAGGATTGTGCAGCCGATTCATCATTCTGTCCGGCTATGATGATTTCTCTTATGCGCGGGATGCGCTGCGGCTGCAGGTCATCGACTATCTGCTCAAGCCTATCGATGATGACCAGCTCGAAGAGCTGCTCACCCGGCTCGGTCAAGCCGCACTCGCTGAACAAATGAAACATGAGGCCGAAGAGCAAGAGCAAGAGCAGGAGCAGGAGACCTTCACAGAAGGCGCCGACCACGACTATGTGGAGAAGCCGGAAGCCAGCAGGCAAATTCTCGACTTTATTGAGGCGAATTACGTGAGGGATCTCTCTCTCACCTCCGTTGCCGAGCATGTCGGCCTGCACCCTAACTACGTGAGCCATCTGTTCAAGAAAGAAACCGGCATGAATGTGCTCGCCTATATTCAGCAGCTTAGAGTCATCAAAGCCAAGGAGCTGCTTATCTCGCGCCCTTCCCTGCCGCTTAGCGAGGTCGCGATGCAGACCGGCTTCGAGAGCCAGCGGCATTTCTTTAAAGTATTTAAGAAGCATACGAACATGACGCCCCGCCAATTCGGCGATGCTCAGCTCCCGACGAAGAGGGATAACCACTAATACCGAGCAATCAAAAAGAAGCCGACCCCAAGGGGGTCGGCTTCTTTCGTTGCTAAACCTATTCTTTTACCGCGCCGACCATCATGCCGGATACGAAATATTTCTGCATGAACGGATAGACGAGCAGTATCGGCAGCGAAGCGATAAACACTTGCGACGCCTGGATCGTACGGTTCGATACTTTGTTCATGAGCTGCGCTTGGGCTTTCGTAAGCAGCCTGCTGTTCGATTCCACGAGAATCGTCTGCAAGTAAGACTGCAGCGGATAATCCTTCTGGCTTTTCAAATAAATCAATCCGTCAAACCACGCATTCCAGTGTCCAACCGCCGAGAAGACGATCAGCGTTGCAATAATCGGCATCGATAGCGCGAGATACAGCGTGCCGAGAATACGGAAGTGTCCCGCGCCGTCCATGTACGCCGACTCTTCGATATCTTTCGGAATATTGCGGAAGAAGTTGGAGAGGAGCAGCACGTTGAATACCGAGATCGCACCGGGAATAACGAGCGACCAGATCGTGCCGTACAGATGAGTGTTCTTTACGATCATAAAGGTCGGAATAAGACCGCCCGAGAACAGCATCGTCACGACAAAATACCAGGCAAAGAACGACTGATGCTTAAAGTTCGCTTGGCTCTTGGAAAGCGGATAAGCCGCCAGCACCGTAAGGAACATGCTGATTGCCACGCCGAGGAACACGCGTTTAACGGAGACGAACATCGCCGTCCAGAATTCGGAGTTGCTCAAAATATATTCATACGACTTCAATGAGAACTGTACCGGCCAAAACGTAACCTCGCCGGCCGTTACCGCGCTGCTCTTGCTGAATGAAATCGCAAGGACGTGAAGCATTGGAATGAGACAGGCAAGTGAAAACAGAATGAACAACAAGCCGTTCAAGTTCAAAAATATACGTCTGCCTAACGAACGATCTACCATTTAGATTCCCCTCCAGACTCTAGAAAATGCGATGATCCGATATTTTGCGGGCCAGATAGTACGATGCAACAATCAGTATTAGGCTGACCACGGAACGGAACAAGCCGATCGCAGCACCTAACGAATATTGAGCCTGCTGAATCCCCATCCGATAGACCCATGTATCGATAACATCGCCTGTCGAGTAGACAGCCGAGGAGTAAAGCATAAGTACCTGTTCAAAACCGGCATTGAGAATGTAGCCAAGGCTTAGAGTACCCATAAGAACAATCGTCGATTTCATGCCCGGTAGTGTAATATTCAGCGTTTGTCTCCAGCGGCTGGCGCCGTCCATAACAGACGCTTCGTAAAGCGTCGGATCGATTGTCGTAATCGCTGCTAGATATACAATCGTACCGAAGCCGGTTATTTGCCATGTCTCAGTAGCTACAAGAATGTAAGGAAACCATGAAGCTTTTTCCAGGAAAATAATCGGGTCAAAGCCCATTTTGCCAAGCATCACATTAATTAAACCATCACGAGAGAGCATATCCCGGAAAATACCGCCGAGGATAACCCACGAAAGGAAGTAAGGAAAATAAACAATGGTTTGCACGGTACGTTTGAACACTTTAGATACAATTTCATTTAGAAGAATGGCAACCGCAATAGCCGCAAACGTTTCAACGATGATTTTCATCGTTGCGATAAAGAGCGTGTTCGCAACAACTTGCTTTACATCGGGAATTTGCATCAGACGCCTGAAATGATCCAAGCCGACCCACTTGGAGCCGAAGAACCCTTGCGTTGGCTCATATTTCTGGAAGGCCATAACAACCCCGAACATCGGGAGATAGGAATAAATAAATACGACTATGACCGGGAGAATCAGCATGAGATACAGCGCCAGCTGCTTCTTCGGAATTTTGAAAGCGTTCATAAGCTCGCCCCTTACGATGACTAAATTTAAGGCTAAGAATAGATGCAGAGTCGGATGTACTTGCCACCCGAACTCTGCATGCCTACTCCAATTCCTTATTTCTTCTCAAACCACTCTTGAACGCTTTCTTTGTTCTTCGCTTCAAACCATTTGTTCACAACCGGATTTACAGCGGAAGCATACATGGAATCGTACTGCTTCAAGAACTCGTCATACTCGCTGATGTCTGCACCCTTCACTACGTTCAGGAACATAACATCCCATGCTTTTTTGATGATTGGCGCATTATCGAGCATTTCTTGCGTCGGCATAGCTGTGTACTCGTTCATCGCGAATCTTTTTTCCTTGATGTACTGATCTACGACAGCCAGGGAGCCTTTATCCGTGTAGGACAGGTAGGACGGGAATCCGGCAGCATCATTCTTATCTGCATACGATTTGGATTGATCATAGAACAGTTTGTATGCTTCGGACAGCTTATCAGTCGAGCCTGTTTTGAACGCATCGCTAATGTCAAGGAATGCTTGATAGTTGAACGATGGGTTGTAGATTGGCATCGAGTACAGTTGGAAGATACCTGCATTCGTTGTTGGATCCGTGTTGTATTTGCCGAACTGCATCGTTTCCGGATTGTTGTTCAAATCATGGAACAGGTTCGCCATTGTTACAAGCGCCTCAGGGTGTTTAACGCCTTTCTTCGCTACATTGACACCAAGTACAGTCGCTGCCGTAACCGAAGATTTACCCGGTTTGTCGTCTACGGACGGAATGCCTACCGGCTCCCATTTCGCATTCGGGTTTTTCTCAAGTTCCAGGTTAAGCGGCCACCAAGCATCCCACAGTCCGCCGAAAGCGACGAACGATTGCGCGTTAACGATTTGCTCATTGTATTTCGCGCTGTCAAGCGATGCGAAGTCTGGGTGGATATAGCCTTTCTTGTAGTACTCTTGCAGCTTCAGAAGCGCAGCACGCGTATTTTCGCGTGTTTCCGAACCGAACATCCCGTGCTCGAGCTCGCCTTTGCTGTTCTTCACCCAAATGTCCGGATACGAATGGAACATGTTGAAGAATGCGCCGCCGATACCCCAGTTAACGGAATCCATGCTTGCGTCTGCCAGCGGAATCGGGTATTTCTCGCCGCCTGTGCCGTCGTAGTCGTTCTTCTTGAACGCTTCAAGAATTTTGTCCAGATCAGCAACTGTCTTAGGCGCTTCAAGACCGGCTTTCTTCAAGTTGTCTTCGCGGATCCAAAGCATGTTGCCTTGGTCATGGTAAGTCATACCGTTAGGCAAACCGTAGATTTTGCCATTCTTCGTTACGCCTTCAAGCAATCCCAAGTAGTCGCCCGTCAAATACTGTTTCGTGTATTTGGAAGCATAGTCTTGAACGACTTTCGTGATATCTTCCAATTGGCCTGTCGAAGCAAGCTTTTCAAATTGGGACGGCGTTACGTAGAAGAAGTCGGGCAAGTCGCCGCTTGCGATCATCAGGTTCATCTTCTCTTCGGCTTGCTCGCCTGGTGACGTCCAGTTATATTTCAGCTTGATGCCAAGCTTCTCTTCCCAAGTCTTGGTGTAGATGTTGTTTTCAATGGTAATGTCTTTCGGCATGTTTTGCAGAATGCCGTTGTTCGTATGAACCGTTGTGACTTCGATAGCCGGTGAATATTTGCCCGGATCTTTCGGCTCCGAGTTCGGATCTAACAATTTGGAGATGTCAGCGGTTTCATTTGAATCTGACGAACCTTCATTATTGTTGTTGCCGCAAGCTGCGAGCGATAGCGATAACGAAAGACACAGTGAAAGAGATGCCAGCTTAACCCAGTAGTTCTTTTTCATTCTAAAAATCCCCCTGTTTGCTTGATGTAATGGTGCAAACTCGCTAATTCCAAACTCCCCTATTGCCAATTGCTGATTAACTCCGACTCATGAACGTTCGAACCCGGCCCTCACCTCCTAGGCAATTTGCGTAGCGGTTCGATGACAACCTCACCTGTTGCGGTAGACAGACAAACCAATCGTTGATTCGCGGCAAGCTCGCTTGGCGAGATCAGGCAATCCTCGATATCATGCTGCTGCACATTCCCTTCGATTACGGTACTGATGCATGTGCGGCATGTACCGTTTCGGCAGGAATAAGGGATTTTCGCTTGTTGGCGAATCGCAGCATCTAAGATGAATTCTCGATTCCCTACTTCAAACGCTTCACCCGTTGCTTGAATGGTTACGCGATTGCTGCTCATTGTACTCCCTCTCGATCTCGATCATTTTCGTTGCGATACGGGATTGGAACGGTTCGTAATCCCATACTTTGTGGACATCCTCCACGTATTGATAGTAACGGGCCAGCGTGACCTCCATCACTTCCTGCATCTTCTCGTAGTCGTTATCGAATTTGTACAGCAGCCATTTGTGACCGTATTTCAGGTGAATGGCTTCATCTGCCCAGTCGTAATCGATATGAGTTGAAGTTTGGAGATCGCCGAAGCTCTCGAATTGCTGCTTCGCTTTCTCGCGATTGGCCGGACCGTCGATTTCAAAACGATGCAGCAGTGCCATCAGGTCAAGCTCATCGCCGCCATTCCGTGCTTGCGATGCGTAGGTTTCTTCGTAGACCGGCACGTCGATGCCGATTTCAAAGCCCCAATCCTTCAGTCGCTGTTCGCCCATCTTGACGTGTCTTGTCTCATCGTATGCCCAGCGAGCAAGGTCAAGGTAGAACTCCCACGGCATGTCATCCCACTTCCAGATCGCCAAGCCCGGCGCTTCCGCTGCCCAGATCTCCGTGATGTGGTAGATCGCCGTCAGCACTTGAATTTCAATCGGCGATTCCGCGCTCTTAGGCGGTACCGAGCTTGGTGCCGGAATAAAGCGCGGATCCCGTGCTGCCTTGCGCGGCATGACGTATTCCGCTCTTTCGCGGAGGATCCACTGCTCGGCTTCGGCTGCCGCCGCTTCCTGTTCCGGCGTGACAGCGTTTCCAACAATGCCACCGATTCCTGTCAGATAAGAACGAATCACATTCCGCCATTCCGATGCGTCACTTTGCGGCATGATGTTATCTCTTACGTCATGCACGTAATCGAGCTGCTGCTGAATCTGCTCGGGAAAGCGTGCCATAAACTCCAGCGTCGGCGCATCGTTGACAGGATCGGCCTGCTCCACGTAGAGCCGGTACTGCTCCATCAGCTCCTGCTTCACCACATCGTAGATGCCGGCGAGCAGCTCCGCATCATCTTGAGCGCGGATGAGCATCGACAGGAATTGGACGAGCTTCGGATCATGGTTCGCTTCCACGTCCCTGCGCGGGTAACGGAGCTCCATAATGCGGGTACGCAGTGCGTCCGCACGCAGCGAATCCTGCCAGAAATGATAAGGTAAATCTTTATTTAACTCCCAGTTGGCCACTTTGATCAGTGCGCCGCCCAGTGTTCGCATCACTTGTTTCTCCACTAAGTAGAAACGTTTCAAAAGACCGGAAGCTTCTTCAACGCTTCGCTTATGAACGAGCTTTCCTGCGAAGATCGCGTGTGTCTCCGTCATCCGTCTGCCTCCTTCATTTCTATATCCCCACTATACATGAAGCGCTTTCACAAATTATACGGATCATTTCTTATATGATAGTGACCAAAATTAAGATTGCTTGTTCGCGGGCTGATTTCGCAAGGAAAATCGGCATTAAAAATGGAATAATGAGGCGGAATTGCGAAACGTTTCACTCATTTCCGCAATGAGTTTGAGGTATTAGGCGGTAATTCGCACGCTGTTGCTTGCTCGAAGCAGCAGCCTTCCAACGTATGTCGAGTAAGAAGAGTGAATGAAGGGGAGCTAGAGGGCCACTTTCGTGGGAGTTACGCGGTTAGTGCGAAAGAAGCGAAAGAACGGTAACTAGGGATCTACTTGCGTCGGAATTGAGCGATATGCGCGCATGAAGGGTACCCAGGGATCTACATTAGTTGAAAACCGGCAATATCCGCGAATGTAGATCACCCAGAGAGCTACATTCGCGGAATTTCAGCTATTATCAAATATGTAGATCCCTCAGAGAGCTTCATTAGTTTAAAGTCCACCACCATGCCCGCCTGGTTTCGGCAGATGTTGCTCTAGGGGCTACTCTTCGTGACACTTCGCCGCGTTTCGGCGAATGTGTTGCTCTCGGGGCTACTCTTCGTGACACTTCGCCGCGTTTCGGCGAATGTGTTGCCCTCGGGGCTACTCTTCGTGACACTTCGCCGCGTTTCGGCGAATGTGTTGCCCTGAGAGCTACTCTTGGTGATACTTCGCCGCATTCCGGTGGATGTGTGGCTCTGGGAGCTACTCTTGGTGACACTACGCCGCGTTTCGGCGGATGTGTGGCTCTCAGAGCTACTCTTTTGTATCACTTCGCCGCGTTTTGCCGAAGTGTGGCTGTGGGAGCGACCCTTCAGCGATGTGTCACACCATCCGAAGTGTCCTCCTCATGCGCTACTCCCACGGATATTTTGTCAGCAAGTAATCTGCAAACTTCTTGCTTTCTTCTCTGCGGTGTTTGCGCATTTCGGCGCGGCGCTCGGCGGTTTCGTGCAGCTTCTTCTCCTCTTCCGTCTCCGGCACGATCTGCGGAACGCCTGTTGGACGGTTGTTTTCGTCGAGCGCTACGAAGGTGAGGAAAGCGGTCGCTGCGATTTTGCGATCGCCGCTGCGAAGGTCTTCGCGGATGACTTTCACGAAGACCTCCATCGAGCTCGTTCCCGTCCACGTGATAAACGATTCCAGCGATACCGAGTCCGTCGGGCGAATCGGCTGCAAGAAATCGACGGAATCCGTCGAGGCTGTCACCGCCGCAGCTCGGCACAGTTTCGAGACGGAGATCGAAGCGATGTCGTCAATATATGACATCAGCTTCCCGCCAAACAACGTGTCGTGATTGTTTACATCCGTCGGGAACACCCGCGATACTTTGAAGCATCGCGTTTCCCTTACCGTCTTGGTTTCCAAAACCGCTCACCCACCTCAAAGGTACGTTTGTCTTAGGCCGCTCATGCGTTTGAATTGCTGTTACGATGATATGCGGCAGTAGGCCGCATGAGTTTACGTTTATGTTTTGTGCACTCATCCGTTTACCGCTACGGCTAACATGCGTTGTGTGATGACCACGCCGACCGTCCACCTACATGTCACGGATACGCATTTGTTTTCTCTTCAATCAGCTCCGATACCGTGACAAACGTGAACCCTCGCCGCGCAAGCTCAGGCAGAATAATACGCAGCGCCTTCACCGTGTGGATGGAGCCCGGGATATAGTCATGGAGCAGAACAATGTCGCCGTTCCGTGCATTCTTCAGCACCTTGCGCACAATATAATTCACGCCCGGACTGCGCCAATCGGCGGTATCCTGGTGCCAGGACCAGAGCACTGTCGTGTAGCCGAGCTTGCGTGCGACTTGGATGGTCTGATCACTATAGAAGCCGCCTGGCGGACGGAACAAATGCGGCTTCTTCCCGGTTAGCTCGATCAGCGAATCCTCGGTTTGCTTAATCTCGTTCTGAATCGTCGCGAGCGCGGTACCCTTCGTCAGAAAAGCATGGCTATATGTATGATTGGCAACTTCATGCCCTTCCGCGATTTCCCGCTTAATCAGCTCCGGAAATTGTTTGACACGGTAACCCAGTACGAAGAAAGTCGCTTTGGCATTGTACAGCTTGAGCAGATCCAGAATGTCATTCGTCATTTCCGGATAAGGACCATCATCGAAGGTCAGCGCAATCTTCTTCTCATTGAGCGGCACCTCCCATATAATGTCCCCCCGGCTTTCATAAAAGTAACGGTCTTTCTTCGGCAGCTGAAACCCGCATAACATGCAAATGCACAGCAGAACCGCCCAGCAGCGCCATACTACAACCACATTCGTTCCTCCTGTTCATCCATTCAACACCTTATACTATGTGCGCGCAAACTGGGATTTATCCTCCAAACAGCGCCTCCTCCCCATAAGAAAAAGCCTCCATGTCCACACCAAAGTGGACAAGAGGCTTCTACGGAAAGTTACTTATGAGACCTGCTGCTGCGTACGTTTCTTCGAAGAGTCGAAGTTATTCATATCGATGCCCGCCCAAATATTCGGCACCTTTACATCCTCAGGATGATCAAACACAAGAAAAGCCGTTGGCAAATAACGCGCGCCATATTTACTTGAAGGTTTATTGACAACCTCGTCATCCTTCACCATAACCGTGGATGAACCGCCATCCAAATTCGCTGCCGTTACGGCACCCTTCTCAAGCAAAATTTTCTGCACATCATACAACGTTGCGCCGACCGAATAGCCCGGCTGACGGCCGTCGATCACGACGAATACGATCGTGCCATCCTTCAACTGTGCCATACAAGTACGCGGGGCGATTCCCCAACCGTCTGCCTCGCTCTTAATGAGGCCTTTGCCGTTCACGATAAATTTCGGCTGGAACGTAACCGCATCCGATACGCCCATGGACAAAAGCTGCTTAGGCGAATAACGGCCCGCCACCATGAGACCGTTGCGGTCGATACCGACGACATTTACTTTCGCGTTCATGCCGTTGCCTTTATACAGTACTTTTCCTCCGGACATGACGATACCGGCCGGCTTAAACCCATTCCCGTTCCAGTTCGGATCATCAAACGCACCGCCGTTCACGCCGGCAATCGCACCTGTCCGCTTCACCATGCTCTCCACGCGCTCACCTGAACCGACAATGCTGGTCGTGACGACACGGATCATTTTCGGATCATGCACATACATCAAATACCCTTTGAAGCCTTTGCGCGAAATCGGCTCAATCTTCACGGTCCCCTCAGGATGTGAGGCCAAATTGACATTGTGATTGTCTTTGACCTGCGCCATCGCATCAAACTGCTCGTTATAAGCCGCAACACGGTTATCGAGCTCAGCTTGTCCGATCAAATATTTCGCCAAATAACGATGCTGGCTCGTAATGAGCGTATCCGCCAGCATATAGCGCACGTCCGAGCCCGAAGGCGTCAGGTAGAACCAACCGCTGCCGCCTAACACGGCCACTAGGAGCAAGACAGACAGCTGTTTAACCGTCCTCTGCCAACGTTTCTTAGTTCGGTTCACTCGATAGGATGTTTGTCTCTTCGGCGTATTCGTTTCTAAGTTGTTATCCATTTGTACTGCACCCCTTTTGTTGTATGTTCTGTATGTTAAGTCACGGCTTCTGTATGTTAAGTCACGGCTTCCGCGCCGCAGCTCCACGTTTCGCATCACATCCCAACACTATAGAAGCCGAATCTTAAGAGAAGCTTAAAATCGTTACATGTTACCATGGCAATAAAAGTGAATCGCTGCGATTCGGAGTTATTTTGACGGAATTGCGCAAGCTAAACGGGAATACGTAAAGGAGGTCATTTCACGTGCAGCAAACGGAATCCACCCAGCAGCAGCCCGGTATCATGCCGGCGCCGCCCAAAGTCATTACGACCAAAGATGCGTCTTATTTGAAAGACCAATTGTCCTGGCTACTACTGGCCATGAAGAAATGCAGTCATTTTGCCCGAGAATGTTCGGATCCCGAAATCGGCCAAGCGATTGATAAAGCGGGCAAGATGCACGAACGCCACTATAACCTGCTGCTCAAGCACCTGCAGAACAACAATACAGAGGGAATGAAGAACGTTCCCCAACATTAGAAAGGAGGCATTCCGATCGTGAGCCCGAATAATCAAAATACGATCCAAAATCCGAAACCGCCCTACGAACCGCAGGTCAAAGGCCCGGAATTAACCGACCGCGACCGCATCAACGACATCTTGGCGACGGAGAAATATTTAGGCGACAGCTTCAGCATCGCAGCCAATGAAGCCAGTCATGTCGCGCTCCATCAAGATATCATGACGGTGCTGACGGAGACGCATCAGTGCCAGCATGAGATCTTCGAGCTGATGTTCCGCAAGGGCCATTACAAGCTGGAAGCCGAAGAGCAGACGAAGCTCGACGAAGCCTATCAACAATTCAACGGCTACTCAAGTCAGTTCCCATACGGTACCACAAATACGCTTCAATAGCTAAGGCCAGCTGGTCGGCGCAAGAATAACAGCGATCTTTTCTCGGTTAAATGACCCGGGGGAAGATCGCTTTTTTATGCTTATAGGCAAGCCGCCTGAAACTTCCGGTCCGTTAGCTGCGTCAAAGGGTTAACGAATTTCAGGAGGAGTGTGCTTCAATGACAATGAAGAGCAACCGGCGATCGCCCAGACGAGCAATCATAGGGGCATTGCTTGGTATATCACTATCAATCCCTACTATGGCAGCAGCTGCTGAGGGAAACGCGGAAGACAAGCTTCTCACGGCTATCACGCAAATGGACTCGGGCGAGCATAGTTCCTATGCGGTTCGGACAGACGGCAGCGTCTGGGCATGGGGAGGCGGCACCGCTTCGATCGGTAATGGGGCTACTACCCCCGCTTATACGCCTATGCAATTACATTTGGACCATGTGAACAAGGTTTCCGGCGGCTATCGGCATGCGCTGTTTCTGAAGGATGACGGCTCTGTCTGGTCGGTCGGGGGCAATGAACACGGGCAGCTCGGAAATGGCAAACAAACGACCGCAATTACCACATCACCCATCGCAGTGAACGGGTTGTCCGATATAATCATGGTTTCTGCAGGCGACAACCACAGTCTTGCGCTGCGTAACGACGGAACCGTGTGGGGCTTCGGCGGGAATGAGAAGGGACAACTCGGCAACGATTCCCGTCAAAATGCCTTAAAGCCCGTAAAGATCGAAAATCTGCCATCCATCGTCTCGATCGCGGCCGGAATGTACACGTCCGCAGCGCTGGGTAACGGTGGCGAAATTTGGGTATGGGGACTGGAAGCTTACGGCGGCGGGGGAAAATCGGATGTCCTTCGCAAGCCTTCCTTGGTCAAGGGGAGCGGCGAATATAAAGCCATCGATATTGATCAATTCTATGGAACCGCGCTGCGCGCTGACGGTACGGTATGGATGTGGACCAATCAAGCCTGGTATCAGCCGGAACGACCGATGTTGACGCCCTTCCAAGTACCGGGGCTGACCGATATCGTATCCATCAGTATGGACGCTGCCGTTAAATCAGACGGAACCGTGTGGACTTGGACAGTGGATCACCACGGCATTCCTCATGCCGTTCAAGTGCCAGGCATCAAGGACGCCGTATCGATTGCCTCTTCCGGTCGCAATCATCTCGTGCGCTTGCAAGATGGCCATGTCATGTCGTGGGGAGCTAACCAATATGGGCAGACCGGGCTTGGCGTATTGGATACGGAGATCACGACGCCTCAATCCGTGCGAAAGCCGATTGCCGTCTACCTCAACGACAACGAAACCGAGTTGACCATGCCGCCCCTGCTGCTTCATAACTCAGCCTATGTGCCGATTCGAGGTGTTTTTCAGCAAATGGGGGTGGAGGTTCGTTGGGATATTCCGACTCGATCCGTCATTGCGAAGAATGCCACGTCTACGATTGTGCTGAATTCCGTCACCGGGAAAACAACGCTTAACGGCAGCATCGTGCCTGCGTCCGAGAAACCGGTCTTCGTAAACGACAGCGTGTTCGTCCCGCTTCGTCTCCTATCGGAGACGCTTGGCGCCCATGTCACATGGGATGCACCCGCCAACGCGGTGAGAATCGAACAAGCTGCTGCGAACTAACTAACATGAAAAAAGAGACCTCGCAATGAGGTCTCTCTTCATTTTCTATACCATGACTTTGCAAATCGCGTTTGTAAAAGCAACCGGATCTTGGATCGGCAAACCTTCAATCAGCAGCGCTTGGTTGTAAAGCAGCTGCGTATACAGGTTCAGCTTCTCCGCATCCTTGTCAGCCGCTTCCTTCAGCGATTGGAATACCGGATGATTGACGTTGATCTCAAGCACCTTCTCCGCTTGCACGTCTTGGTTGTTCGGCATCGCCTTCAAGATTTTCTCCATCTCAATGGAGACTTCGCCTTCGCTGGAGAGGCACACCGGATGGCTCTTCAAGCGCTTCGACGCTTTAACCTTGATTACTTTGCCGCTAAGGATCGTTTGCATTTGCTCGAACAGCTCTTTGCTGCCGCTCTCTTCCGCATCCTGCCCATCCTTATCTGCATCCGACTCGATACCTAGATCGCCGCTCGAGACGGACTTGAACTGATTTTCTTTGTAGCTCATGATCGTCTTGATCGCGAACTCATCGATATCGTCGGTGAAGTAGAGAATTTCATAGCCTTTGTCCGAAACAAGCTCGATCGCCGGAAGCTTCTCGATACGCTCGATGGAATCACCTGCCGCGTAATAGATGAACTTCTGGTCTTCAGGCATTCTCGATACGTATTCATCCAGCGAAACCAGCTTCTTCTCCTTGGAGGAGTAGAACAGCAGCAGATCCTGCAGCGTGTCCTTGTTCATGCCGTAGTCGCTGTAAACGCCGAATTTCAGCTGGCGTCCGAATGCTTTGTAGAACGTTTCGTATTTGTCGCGCTCGTCCTTCTGCAGGCTTTGCAGCTGGCTCTTGATCTTGTTCTTGATGTTCTTCGCGATCAGCGTCAGCTGACGGTCATGCTGCAGCATCTCGCGGGAAATGTTCAACGACAGATCCTCGGAATCGACCATCCCTTTGACGAAGCTGAAGTAGTCCGGAAGCAAATCCGCGCATTTGTTCATGATCAGAACGCCGTTGGAATAGAGCTCAAGCCCTTTCTCGTATTCCTTCGTGTAATAATCGAATGGCGTGCTCTCCGGAATGTACAGAATCGCTTGGTACACGACCGCGCCGTCCGCGCTAATATGGAGATGCTTCAGCGGCTTATCGAAGCCGTAACGCTTCTCATTGTAGAACTGCTCGTAATCCGCTGCAGTGAGTTCGCTCTTGTTCTTGCGCCAGATCGGCACCATGCTGTTCACGGTTTGCTCTTCCACATACGATTCCAGCTCAGCCTCTTCTTCGCCTTCGCTGCCCGCTTTCGGACGCTGACCCTTCACATCCATCTTAATCGGATAACGAATGAAGTCCGAGTACTTCTTGATGACGGAGCGGAGACGGTATTCCTCAAGGAACTCATCGTAATTGTCGTCTTCTGTGTTCGGCTTGATGTGCAACACGATTTCTGTGCCGACAGTCGCCTTCTCGCTTGGCACGATCGTGTAGCCGTCCGCGCCTTCGGATTCCCACTTGAACGCATCGTCGCTGCCGAGTGCCCGGCTTGTTACCGTCACACGGTCCGCAACCATGAACGCCGCATAGAAGCCAACGCCGAATTGGCCGATAATGTTGTGGCCGTCCTTGCTTTCATTGTCTTTCTTGAATGCGAGCGAGCCGCTCTTCGCGATAACGCCAAGATTGTTCTCCAGCTCTTCTTGCGTCATCCCGATGCCGGTATCGGTGATCGTCAATGTACGCGCTTCTTTATCGGCAGTCACTTTCACGTAATAATCAGCCTGATTAAATACCAGGTTATCATCCGTTAGTGCCTTGTAATAAATCTTATCGATGGCATCACTCGCATTCGAGATCAGCTCCCGCAAGAAGATTTCTCGCTGCGTGTAGATGGAATTAATCATCATTTCGAGCAGTCGCTTGGACTCTGCCTTAAACTCTTGCTTGATCATTAGTCGATACCCTCCCAAAAAATGTCGCAGTCATGTCATTAGCACTCTAGCTTTCGGAGTGCTAAACACTCTCTTTTTTATAGCATTTTTTTGGGAATGGCACAAGTACAATCGAAGCGTCAGCCTACATGCTGTCCATTTACAACAAGCTTCGTTTCGATATTTCCGCGCGTTGCTTTGGAGTACGGACATACGCCTTTGGCCGCTTTGACCAGCTCTTCCGCCGTGTGCTGATCTACGCCGTCGATGTTGACGTGAAGCTGAACAGCCAGCTCGAATCCGCCTTCCGCATCTTTGCCGATGCCGACGTGAGCAGTGACGTCTGTGCCGGCATGCTGCACCTTCTGCGAACGCGCCACCAAGTTCAATGCACTGTCAAAGCATGCCGAGTAGCCCGCTGCGAACAGCTGCTCCGGATTGGTACCTTCTTCACCGTTGCCGCCAAGTGACTTGGGCATGCGCAGATCCAGATTAAGCACACCGTCGGATGATGTGATTCTGCCATTGCGTCCACCCTCTACTGTTGCGATTGCCGTATATAATGTTTCCATGTTTATTCTCTCCCTCGCCGTTTAATTGTATGCAATTTAATTGTGTAAAATAAATTTAACATCTTTCATTTCAGCCGTCAACAACAAAAAAAGCTAAGCCGAATTATCGGCTTAGCTTTACTTATCATTGGTCGCGTTCGAGGCGGCCTTTATTTCTACCCTTGAATTGCCGAATACATAGTTAGAAAGAACTATTCCAACGGTAACGGAGGTTCGGCAATCAGATGACCAAAACCGCACAAATGGACAAGCTTCTTGACGCTTGCAAGGAGGGAATCAGCAGCTCTGAACTCATCGCAATCATCCAGGGCATATTCAACTTCGATCTCGAAACCCTGCAGGTATCGCCTTTGCCGCGAGAAGTCCTGGATGCTTTTCTTCAGCAGGCCGCCGGTTCTGTGACAGGCCCGGAAGTACGCAGAGTGATCAATGAAAATTTTGCGATTAATCTGGATGCCTTATCTGCACTGGAGCAGGCTCGAATCTCCCTCTATTCCAAAGGGCAATGGATGCTCCGGCATGAATGGGACTTGTTCGTCGTCCACACCGGAACCGATGACGTAGGCGTGAGCATCTATCCCACCACCTATTACGCGGAGCATACCGGCACCGCTCAACTGCCGCAGGAGCTGCTGGAAGCCTTGACCGACCAGGGTTTCACTTGCGATGCGGAATCCGGAATATGCTCGTACACAAGTCCCCGCGGCGAACCTGTTCCGGATGCCTTTAAAGGTCAAACGATGAAGGCGGTGATGTCAGCCATCCGAACCGTCTCCGCTCGCCTCTAACGACAGCCCGGCTATTTGCCGAAGGACGAGAGAAACTTAACGCGATCCCCCATCGGGGGAGTGCTGTTGTCCTTCAGGGCCACCTCCAGAATCGCCGGCCCCTTTAATGACGTTAACGGCTCAATAAGCTCAGAACGGATATCATCCATCCCGTTAATGCGGTAGCTCGGTATCCCCATCGCGGCAGCCATTCCCGCGATACTGACGGCTTCTTGCTCGAAGGAAGGGTGGGTCCGCTTAAATTGCAGCGAATGTCCGTGATACACCATACCCAGCCGGGCATTGTTAATCACGATAAACAAGATCGGCAAGCCCAGTTCTTTGGCTGTCAGAATTTCCATGCCGTGCATGAAGAAACAGCCGTCTCCCGTAATGCATGCCACCGGACGATCCGGTTCCGCCAATTTGGAGCCGATCGCCGATGCTATCCCCGTTCCCATTGCCCCAAAATGGACATTGATATTGTACGAATCCCAATCCAGCACCTTCATGTAATGAATGACATAGGACATGAACTCCCCGATATCCACCGTGTAGCGCATATCCGATGGGAGGCATTCTTGAATGTTCAGCAGCACATTACGGGTGTTAAAGTCTTCGGCTGCATCTTGCAGCGGCCGATGCCGCATGCTTGCTACGTCAACTTTCCCCCTCTGGCTCGAAGCCCCAAGCGCTCTAAGCTCTTCGATCAACATCAGCAAACTCAAATGGATGTCGCCAAGAACCGGCAGATCAATACTGTATTTTCGATTGAAAACAGTCTCGTCAAAATCCAACTGTACCGTGTAGCGGCCTTTAGTCAGATTGGCATTATAGTTGTTCGTAGCGGTCTCGCCTAAGCTGGAGCCCACGATTAACAACGCTCCGCCGTCATCCTCGGCAATTAAGGCCGATGCCGCTTCATGACCTGCGAATCCAAACACCCCGACATACAAAGGGTGGTTTTCCGGAATATAGCCTTTGGCCTGCGGAGTTGTAACGATCGGCCATGCCAGCAGCTCCGCCAGCTCAATCAAGGAGTCTACCGAGCCCCGTACGCCTTGTCCGACAAAGATGCAGCCTTTCTGCCTCTTCCAGAGGGCTTTTGCCGCCCTCTCTATCGTAGTAAGCAGCGGAATCATCGGTTTGCGCGGGAGCAGGGGCGGAAGGATGGGGTTGCCGATATCCGCGTGTTGAACGTCTATTGGAATCGCAATATGAACAGGGCCAGGCACGCCGGAGATGGCGATTTGGCAGGCTCTGGCGACTTCGCGAAGCAGATCCTTCGCTTCCGTGACCAAGACGCTATACTTGGTCACGGGACGAAATACCGGAGCGACATCGAGCTCCTGCGAAGCATTCAGCCCCATCGTGTTGACGGGTACAGCCCCGGTTATAAACAGAACGGGCAGATGCTCGCGCATCGCGTTAGCCGCGCCCGTCACCAAATTCGTTGCGCCCGGTCCGCTGCAGCCGATGGCTACGCTCAACTGACCGGTGTATTTGGCATAGGCCGCGGCCATATACGAGGCTGCCCCTTCATGCTTTGTCACGATGGGTTCGATTTCCGGCATGTCATATAACTCATCGAAGAACGCGTTAACGGAGCCTGCCGGAATCCCGAATAGATGTTTTACCCCATTTTCCTTTAAAAATGCCAGTACCGCCCCTGCTGCTCTCATGCTTCCAGCCCCCTATAGCTTTAGATACGAAGAAATTGTTCTGCAATATCTTGCGCCTTCATAGGGCGACTGAAGTAGTAACCTTGCATTAAGTAACAGTCACGGGCAAATAAGAATTGGGCATGCTGCTCGGTTTCGACGCCTTCGGCAATAACGCTTAAGTTCAAGTTCTGTGCCAGCGTAATGATGATGTTCGTAATCGCCGCATTGTCATCGTCATTGGTGATATCCTGCATGAACGATTTGTCGATCTTAAGCGTATCGATCGGCAGGCTCTTCAAGTAGCCGAGCGACGAATACCCCGTTCCGAAGTCGTCGATGGCAATCTTGATGCCAAGGCCTTTGAGCTCCTTCATCGTTTTCAGCGTCAATTCCCGATTCTTGATAATCAAGTTCTCGGTGAGCTCCAGCTCCAAGTGCTCGGGAGACAAGCCTACTTCCCTGAGTACGTTATTGATCATCGAGAACAGATTGTTCTGTTCGAACTGACGAACCGACAAATTGACCGACATCCGGAACAGCGGATACCCCTGGTTCTGCCATTCCTTTAACTGCCTGCATGCCTCTCTAAGCACCCATTCGCCAATCGGTACGATCAATGCCGTTTCTTCCGCAATCGGAATGAACTGGTCGGGCGCAATAAGGCCTCTCTTCGGATGATTCCATCTCAGCAGCGCTTCCACACCGACGATCCGCTTCGTTTTATAGTTAATTTGCGGCTGGTAATAGATTTCAAGCTCATTCTGATCCAGCGCTTTATAGAGATCGTTCTCCAGCTTCACGCGTTCGAACGTTCGGGTGTCCATGCCCTCGCTGAAGAAATGGTAGCTGTTGCCCGAAATCTCTTTCGATTTGTACATCGCCGTATCGGCGTTCTTGATTAAGGTTTCGCTCGTATCGCCATTATCCGGGTAGAGACTGATGCCGATGCTCGCCTTCATGTAGATCTCATTGTCGAGCAGTTGGAACGGATCCGTGAAGGAATCGACCACCAGCTGAACAACCTTCAGCACTTCGTTCTCGTTCTTAATATTGGGTAAGAAAATGGTAAACTCGTCGCCGCCCTGTCTCGAGACTGTCGCCCCCTTCGGCACGCAGTCGCTGAGCCGCTTCGCCACATCGCGCAACAAGAGGTCGCCGTAGCTGTGTCCCATGGAATCGTTAATAAACTTGAAGCGATCCAGATCCAGATACAGCACAGCCAGTTTCTCATTGTTGATTTGAGCCTGCGTCAGTCCTTGATTCAGCCTGTCCTTCAGCAGAAGCCGGTTAGGCAGATCGGTCAAGCTGTCGAAATACGCACGGTATTTGATCTCTTCCTCCATCTGTTTCCGCTGCGTAATATCCTTGAAGGTAACCACTTCCCCGACGATTTCGTCGCCTTCCCTAATGGAGGAGATCACATATTCAACCGGAAAGACAGAGCTGTCTTTTCTGCAAAACTTCTCATCCTGATAATGCCGGTTCCAATTGCCGTCGATCCCGGTCGGCGGATCCTGGCCGGTCACGATGATGCAGCAATCCTGTCCGATTAGCTCTTGGCTCGAATCGTAGCCTAACATGGCAATGCCGGCCGGATTACAGAATGTAATCTTGCGCTCCAGATCCAAACCGAAGATGCCCTCGCCGGCCGAGTTGAGGATCAACTCCTTCTCCCGGCTGAGCTGCCGCAGCTCCGTAACGACGCGTTCAAGCTCCTTGTTCTTCACCGTCACTTCGGAGGTTCTCTCTTTGATAATGATTTCTTGCTTCTCCATGTAGAGCAGGTTCGATAACGTCGAAGCCGTCGCATCGACGATCGACTGGCCCAGCTGAATCGTCGCTTCCGAGAAGATAAAGCTGCCTTCCTCCAAATTGACGACCGGAATAACGCCGAGCACCTCGCCCATCGAGACGATCGGCAGCACCAGCATCCCCTTCATGCCGAAATTACGGCAGACTTCATGGTTAGGCCGGTCATCCGCGAAGACATCCGGGATCAGTACAGCCTTCTTCGTCCGGATGACCTCTTGGATTACGGGGTCATTACTCTCGTCGATGCGGATTTTGCTATGGGCTTCGATCCAGTCTTCTTCGGTCCAGTCGCTGTTCTTGCTCAGCTTCGCCGGGCGAATATGGCTCTCCGTAATCGGATCCAAGAGATGGACGCCGATATTGTAATTATCGAGCACCTTGCCTAAGTAGAAGAAACAGCTGTCCAGGCTCTCCTGCATCGTCGAGCACATGGCTAAATCGCGTGTCACATCAAGGAGCAGCTGCTTCTCGGAAATAAGATTTTCTTTATGCGTCAAGTTCTTGGCGTTCTGAATCGCAACAGCCGCCATATTCACATAAGCTTCAACCGTTTGAATTTCGGAATGGGTCAAGTTCATCGGAATCCCATAGTCGAATAAAAATACAAGACCGAACAATTCTTGCTCGAACGAAATGGGGAGTACCAGCAGCGACTTTATTTGAAACCCTTGCACCGCTCGCGGGTCAGGACGCGTGTCCTTGGAAGTATCGGGGATATAGATCGTTTTTTTCGTTTCAATGACTTCTTTGGCGAGCAGGTCCATCTCGGTATCGATGACATGCATATCGATGGTCCAGCCGTTAATAACGCTCGGCTTGCCGACATAACCCCGGAATGTGCCGTCCTCCTGAGGCAAGTAGATGCCTACCGAATTACAGCGTACAATCTCCTCGGAAATCGCCGTTGTTACATGCTCCAACACTTCACGCAGCTCGAGCTTCGTATTAATCAATTTCGTTAAATTCGCGAGCCGAGAATATCTCATTTGTTCTTTTAACATACATCGATCCCCATTCCCCTAGTTTCTAGAACACCCGATGGTATGCGTAATTAATCTATTAGTATAAAAATACTATGGAAGCCTTACAAATTTCTACACAAAATTGTGAAAACGCCTTCAAAAACCGATATTTATTTAAAAAAAGTTAGGAAAAATGGCCTAAACTGTCATTTCAGGTCCATGCGTGGTCACAAGCCTGTAACAACTGTCGGTTTCGGCATAAAAAAGGACCGAATCTGCCATCTGGCAAATTCGGTCCCTGGGTAGGTTTTATAACACCGGCAGCAGCACTCGGCTCGGATATTCAGCCGAATGGTAAATCGTCTGCTTCACGATTATCGGCTGCGGATCGTCGTAGGGATTCAGGCCGGTATTCGTGTTCGGGAATGCAACGAGCTTGCTCGAAGACGTAATTGTAAATCGAATGCGATGGCCCGCTTGGAACGTATGCGCGATATTTTGCAGGAAGATGGAATACTTCTCCACCTTGCCCGGCGTAAGCAGCTCCGGTTCATCGAAGCCATGGCGATACTTGGCTCTCACGATATAGTTGGACAGCCGGATGGAGTTCCCCTTCTCGTCCACGTCGCTCAGCGTCACCACCCAGTCCGTATCGACGCCGGTGCTCGCCGCATACAGCTCACAGGATAACTCGCCGGCAACGGTCAGCTCCTCCGTCAAAGCTTCGCCGGTGTAAACGAGGATATCGCTGCGCAGCTCATGCTTGCGCATGTTCTCCGGCTCGCGTTCCCCGCTGTCCGCAACAGGTTCATCCGGATTGTATAGATACGAGTCAGGCTCCGACTGAGCCGCAGATGCAGGCGCGGCTCCCAGTACACCGTCACCGAGACTCGAATTCGCTCGGCCGCCGCTGCCCAGGTAGAAGCTTCGCACTTCCGCTTCAACAGGCGTCCAATCCTCGGAGGTCCGCCATTCATTGGTTCCGACCACATAATAAGCGGCTCTCGGCTCCTGATCGATGCCGTTGTTCACGCCTTTAAGGAACCGATCGAACCAGCGAAGCACGTTCACATCATAATCGTACACGACGGCATCGTTGCTGAAACTAACGCCCATAAGATCCCGTGCTCGGTTAGGTCCATGCTCCCATGGCCCTAGCCACAGCTTGCGGTTAGGCACATCATGCTCTGTCAGCATGCGCCACGTTTCCGAGACGCCTGCACTATCGCCATCGTACCAACCGGAGATGACGAACATCGGCGCCTTGACCTGATCGCCTCGCTCGGAGAACGTGCAGTTCCGCCAGAAATCATCGTACTCCGGATGCTCGCTCCACAAGTCCCAAGGCCCGGACGCTCGTCCGATCATCTGCTGCGGAATGTCGCGGATCGGCCTGGCATCGACAGCCTTCTCCGGATTCACCGTGATGCCCGCGAAGATATTGAAATCCGTCCGCGTCCCCACCGATTGCGCTAACGTCCAGCAGAGCAGCGGCCATGAGCAAACGGTGCCGCCCTTACGCACCGTATCCACGAACGGCGAACCTACGTTAACCTCGTTAACGACCGCCTTCAGGTTCGGATGACCGCTCGTTGCAGCAGCCGTCACGACATAACCGAGGTACGACGCTCCCCACATCCCCACGTTACCGTCCGACCAAGGCTGCGCAATAATCCAATCGATCGTATCCGAGCTGTCATCCCGCTCATAGTAGAATGGTACGAGCTCCCCTTCGGAGTCTGCCCGACCGCGGACATCCTGATTGACGACGGCATAGCCTTTGTTCGCCCAGCGTTTCAGCTGGTCCTTCTTCATATGGCGGTCATAGCAGGTACGGATCAGAATGGTCGGCAGTTTCGTCCCGGGCTCGATGCCCTCAGGCAGATACACATCGGTCGCAAGACGAACGCCGTCCCGCATCGGGATTAAATCTGTTCCCAGCTCCTGAATGCCATACCGTGCCTGCGATAACATCGGCGAGTCGTAGACAACGAGCGGAGTCAGCGCTTCATATCCTTCGGCAACGAGGATTTCCATCCCGTACCGGTTCGGTGCCACGAAGCCGATGACGACTCCATCCACCGTCACCACGTCCAGTGCCGTGTCCAGCCTCCGCGCCCAAACTTGCGAAGTTACTTCACGTTCCTCCACGTTAGAGGTATAGCGTATATGTTTGCGATACACATCTCCGTTTGCGAGCTTAACCTCTTCCCCGCTCCAAGCCGCTTCCTCGTACTGATCAAGGAACTGCCGGATACGCTGCAAGGGCAGCATGTAGGGTGCCTGCTCGGATAATACATTTTCCTGCATTTGCGTCCGCCGCCGGGCATCTACCTTGGCGTGCATGACCTTGTCCGCCGCAAATCGAATCCGTCCCTCATAGACACCTGCACAATAGAGCTTAAACGTTACTTCTTGAAGTATTTTGCTGATATTCATCTCGCTGCCCCCTATCCCCATACCTGCTCAAACACACGCAGCCAATTGCCGCCCATAATCTTCGCGATCTCTTCGTTCCGATAACCCCTTGCAATCAACCCCCGCGTAAAGTTGATAAAATAGCTGTACTTCTCCAGCCCCTTCACCGTCTCCGTGGAAGGTCCGTCTCCTTTGGCAAAACCAAGCATCGGCGCCACATGCTCTTTGAAATGGACAAGCGCCCATTCCACATCGCTCATCGGCCAGTCGGTTCCGATGCCGACATGATCGACGCCAACGAGCCGCACGATGTAGTCGATATGATCCAGCACATGCTCCATCGTCGTATCCTTCGGATCGCCGTGTACGAACCAAGGCATGGCGAACACGCCGATAACGCCGCCCGTTGCGGCAATCGCCTTTATTTCCTCATCGCTTTTGCAGCGCGCATGGCCATAGATCGCTTCGGCTCCGGTATGCGAAGCAATCACCGGGTGAACGGAAATGCCGCACGCATCAAGCGTCGTTTGTTTGCCGCAGTGGCTTGTGTCGACGATAATGCCAAGCTCGTTCATCCGGCCGATGAAACGGGCGCCGAATTTGCTCACGCCTCCGTCCGCCTGTTCCATACAGCCCGAAGCCACATAGTTCTGATTGTTGTACGTCAGTTGAAGAATTCGGAGGCCGAAATGATGAAGCGTGTCCAGCAAATCCAGGTTTTTGCCCAGGCCATCGTTCTCCTGCGCCGTCACGATGCCGGCTTTCCGGCCGCTGCGCTTTGCTTCGCGGATATCTCCGGCCGTCAGCGCTTTATCGAGCCATTCCACGGCATCGAACTGGCGCTGCACTTCGCCCATGCTCGCGACGACGCTCTCCGGGCTCGACAGATCGAGCTCTCTGTTGCCTGCCGTAATGCCGGAACGGTACCATTCCTCTTTGAACTCCGCAAGCTCCCCGCGGGCGATCATGCCTTTAATGAGTTTAGCCGGCATCATGCTGTATTCCATCGGTTGGTCCTTATAGGGCTCGCATTGTTCCTGCAGATGTTCGGCAACTTGCGCCGGTATCGCCTTTGGCGACAGCGGCCCCTGGAACAGCAGGTCAATGATGATGATCTGCTCGTGAAGCTGCTTCGCCCGTTCTTCTTCTTCCGCCGATAACGGGAAAGGGTATAGTCCCTCTGGTTGCTGATTCATGCTGAATTCCCTCTCCTAAAAGTCAATTTGCGTGCCTTTATGTAAACGAATGGCTTCTTTCAAAATAAACCCGGCTGCCGCCAAATCCTCGCTCGCGAGTCCAAGCGCTTTGAACAGCGTAATCGCTTGTTCCGAGCCTCGCCCCTGCCTGCTGCCTGTCAGCAGCTCGCCAAGCTCGCCTCGAATATGCGCTTCCGTAATCACGCCTTCCGCGAGCGGAATGAGATAATCGCCCGCTTCGTTAACGGCTGATTCCCTGCGATCGACATAAAGCTCCGCACGCCGCACGAGCTCGGAATCCAACTCCCTGTCCTTCGCTCGGCATGCCCCTACTGCGTTGACATGCGCGCCTGCTCGGATCCATTCGCCTTGGACAACAGGAGTCGTTGACGCTGTAACGGTACAAATGATATCGGCCTCTGCCACAGCCTGCTCCGCAGTTGGCGTCGCTTCAACGATGATGCCGGCTTCTCCGTAGCGCTGCTCGGTTTCCAGCTTAAGCTGCGCCGCATGCGCCGGATTCGGTCCCCAAATCGTAATGCGCCGGATCGGCCGTACAAGCAGCATCGCTTCGATATGGCTGCGCGCCTGCTCCCCTGTCCCGATCACCGCGAGCGTTGCCGCAGCTTCGCGCGCAAGCAGCTTCGTCGCGACCGCGCTGACCGCCGCTGTACGGATGGCCGTAATCTGCCTGCCGTCCACGATGGCTTCGAGCCCTCCCGTACCCGCATTGAACAGCGATACGAACCCTTGATGCGAGGGCAATCGCTTGGCATGATTGTCGGGGAATACGGTAATGATTTTTGCGCCGACCTTCTCCTCCCGCTTCAAGTAAGCAGGCATCAGCCCCATCAAATTGCCCCCGCGCACGGGAACAACGCTCCGCAAGGATTGTACCGCTTGTCCGGTTGCCAGATCCGCCAGCACTTCCTCCATAATGCCGATGCAATCCTGCATCGTCAGCAGTTCTTTGACTTCATTCTGTGTAATGACCAACATGCGATTCACCTGTTTCTGTATTTGCTCGTTCCAGTATAGCAGAATCTGTGCTACCTTTACTCGGACTCCGGCACCAAGCAATCCCGCAGCTCGCTGCCGGGCATTGTTTATACTTTTTTTAGAACTGGTTTATGGAATATTTACGGGTAGATACTACAATGAAATGGAAGGAGGCTGCCACGCCATGTCCATCCGAACGAAACTGCTTTTCTCCTATATTGCGATGATAGTTATTCCGGTTCTGCTGCTTGGCATTACGGTTACCTTAGCGGCGAATATCTTCAAGCAGGATATGACTTCCCAAACCGGTCAAGCAGACCTTCCTAGTCGTCATGTGCCGTTTGCCGATATCCGCGACTTGTTCAGCGGACGCAGCGAGATCGCTTCCGGTTTGCGGTTCGTGGCTCAGCATGATCCGAAGCTGCTCAGCGATCCTGCTTTCCTCGCTTCGACGGAGTCGGAGCTGGCCAAAGTAGACGCCGGCATGATCATCCTTGTCGATAAGGCCGAAGCTCCGGCCTATGCATCTCCCGGGGTCCCAGCCGAGGAAGTTATCGCCCAATTGCGGGGCGACAACGACGATGACAACGTGCATCGTCGCTATGATCACACGGGACCGCCGAGCGGCAATAGCCTTGATCAAATTGACTATTCGCGCCCTGACGGTAAATCCGCTTCAATCGTTATCGTATCCGATATGGAACCGGTCGCGAGCTTCTTCAAGCGATTTATCCCAACCGTGCTGCTGGCATTGCTTCTTGCACTCGTGCTCACGAACGGCGTTCTCACGTTCTTCGTCTCCCGCAGCATTATTAAGCCGCTGCATGCCCTGCGTGATGCCGCGGGGCAGATCCGCGAAGGCCGGCTGGACCATGCCGTTAATTTGCAGCGCAAGGATGAAATCGGACAGCTTGGATCGGCTTTCGAGGAGATGCGCATTCGGTTGAAAAGTTCGATTAACGCGCAGCTGCAGCTGGAACAGAGCCGCAAGGAGCTGCTTGCGAACATTTCCCATGATCTGAAGACGCCCATTACAGCCATTCAAGGCTGCGTCGACTGCCTGCGCGGCGGGGTTGCCGATACGGAGGAGAAACGGAACAAATACATCGCTATGATCGGCGGCAAAACGACCGATATGAACCGGATGATCGAAGAGCTGCTGCTTTACTCGACGCTGGATATCGGGAAGCTGCCGTTCCGGTTCGAGACGCTGGACATCGCAGAGTACCTCAGCCTTACCGTCGAGGAGCTGAAGCTGGACCCTCGGCTTAGCGGAGCCGAGATCCGGTTCCGCAACAACGCGGCAGCAACAGGTGCAGGCGGCGACCCGCTGCTCGTTCGAGCAGACCGCGAAAAGCTGCATCGGGCGATCTTTAACGTCGTCAATAACAGCATTAAACATATGGACAAAACGCCGCGGGTACTGACGATTGAGCTCAGCAGCGACGAGCAGACGGGGGCGACCGGAGCGGCGAGTTTCACGAACTCGGCGAGGCTAGCCGGTAACACCGGGTCCAACGCCACCGCAGCTATCATCATCTCGGATAACGGGTCCGGCATTCCGGCCGATGCGCTGCCCCATGTGTTCGACCAGTTCTATCGGGCAGAGTCGTCACGCCGTCCGGATGCGGGCAGCAGCGGGCTTGGACTCGCGATTGTGAAGCAAATTATCGAGGAGCATGGCGGTACGGTTGAAGCCGACAGCCAAGAGGGCGAAGGGACGGCAATCACTCTTCATCTCCCTGCCGTACAGCGAGTAAAGTTATCATCCGAAGAAAGCGAGGAGCCGCTATGAATCAAACTCGAAAACGAATCTTGATTATCGAGGATGACCCTGTCATCGCCGAGGTGCAGAAGGACTATCTGGAAGCAAGCGGCTTCACCGCAGACATCGCGGACCGCGGCGACCTTGGACTGGAAATGGCGCTGCGAGGGGATGGCTATGATCTCATCCTGCTGGACCTGATGCTGCCACGCATGGATGGCTATGAGGTGTGCCGACGCGTTCGGGAAGCAAGCAATATCCCCATCCTGATCGTCTCCGCGAAGAAAGAGGAAGTGGACAAAATCCGCGGATTCGGGTTCGGAGCCGACGATTATATCTTAAAGCCATTCGGGCTAGGCGAGCTGGTAGCTCGGGTGAAAGCGCATTTGGCACGGTACGACCGGCTTGTGGGCAGCGGCGAGTGGCGCAAGGATGAGCTGCAGCTGCATAACATCCGCATCGACCGGCAATCCCGCCGCGTGTACGTCAACGATGAGGAAGTGCTTTTCACGGCCAAAGAGTATGATCTGCTGCTCTTCCTCGTCACGAATCCGAATCGGGTCTTCCGCAAAGAGGAACTGTTCGAGCGAATTTGGGGGCTGGACGCGCTTGGCGATCATGCCACAGTCACCGTTCATATCAGCAAGCTGCGGGAGAAGCTCGAACGCGATCCATCCAAGCCGCGGTATGTCGAGACCGTTTGGGGTGTCGGCTACAGATTCAACCTATAACCAATAGAGGGGCTGCGTTACGTTGAAAAAGCTAACCTTGCAGGGACGCAGAATACTTCTGCTGCTGCATATTATTTTCGCTGCCATCATGCTTGGCGTTCAGGCCGTTTTTATCATTCTGGCGCTGACTGCTTCCGTAACAAGCGATAGTACCGTGCTGCACGCTTGCTACTCCATCATGCACTTGCTTGCTTCAAGCAGCGTTCGCGCCTCCACCATTGGGGTGACCGTCACCGGCATCATGCTGTCCGTGATGACTTCGTGGAAGCTGTTCCGCTACAACTGGATCATTGCCAAGGAAGTGCTTACCTTGCTGTACATCGGCGTCGGCATCGTCGGTTTGTATGAATGGACTTTGAAGGGGATCGAACCGACAGCGCAAGCCGGACTTGGCGCATGGCAAACATCGGGTTTTACCGTCAATCATTCGCTGCTTTGGATCGGCATTGCGGTGCAAACCGTTTCGCTCATCGTCATGTACATTTTATCGATATGGAAACCCGGCGGCGAACGGCGATCTTATCGCAAACCATTAAAGGAGGTGAAACAGACATGATCCGTTTATCCAAAATCATTTATTATGTACTAGCCTGGCTGTTCGGGATTTCGTTATTCACGCAAGTGTTTCTGGCCGGTCTCGCTGTCTTCGATAATGGCGATTGGTCCATGCACAAATCCTTCATCCACTACTTCGAGTTTGTTCCGATTGCGATGATCGTATTCGCCCTCATAGGCCGCATGGGCTGGAGAAGCGCTGTATTATCGGCCTTATTATATGCGTGCATCATCTTCCAATACATTTCCGTCAACTTGGATACACGCGTAATCGCCGCCATCCATCCCGTTACGGCACTCCTAATGCTTTGGGGCACGCTGACGATCATTCGCCGCTCTAACCCGTGGAAACCAATTAACGGATAGCTTCTCGCACAACGAGACGCTTGTCATCCAACTACCTTCCTATAAACCCTTTGTTATATGTAGCGTTTACTTAATTAAGCGTTCACTTAATTAATCAAGCATTTATTTAAGCGGAAACTTAATTAAGCGAACGCTTAATTAATGTCTCGATTGATACAACATTGATTTGATACAAGCATCTTCAACTGAGCGAAACCTTGGCACCGCAGTGTATCGAGCGCTTCTGGGATGACAACCGATGGCACATATGAACTATCCTAACCACCTCACTGCTCTAACTGCTCTAACTGCCCCAACTACCTTTCCAACCAGCCTCATTATTTAAGTGCACACTTAATTAAGTGCCTGCTAAATTAATGGCCTGATCGATACAACTAGGAGCTATCTCACTACACCTTTCCAACGAACCTCATTATTTAAGTACACACTTTATTAAGTGCCTGCTAAATTCATGACCTGATCAATACAGCTAGGAGCTACCTTACTACACTTCACCTTTCCAACAGTCCTCATTAATTAAGTGTACACTTAATTAATCGTGTGCTAAATTAGTGGCATGATTGATACAACCATTCAAGCCTTGGCGGAGCCTAGACGCAGAGATATTTTATATTTCATCCGCGACAAGGAACTACCCTCGAGTGCCATCGCATCGCATTTTTCCGTTTCGGCATCGGCTATTTCGCAGCATCTTAAAGTACTGGAAGGCGCTGGCCTTGTTGTTGTAAGGCGCGCCGGTACGCAACGATTCTACGGTCTCAGGAGGGAAGGTTTCTCCGAATTGAAGCAGTATCTCGAAAACTTCTGGGATGACAGCCAGCCGTCGTCATTTTAAAGTTGCTCGCTTAATCAACAAAGAGACACCGAATTTCTCGGTGTCTCTTTTTGTCATCTATAGGTTACAAAGTCGCGATTACCACTGCCAAGGCATTTTGACAGAAGCGCCTACTCTTTCGTGTCTGAACAGGCTTTTCACAGCCGGAGATGCTTGATCGTAAGCTTCTTGTGGAACGTGAATCGATCCGCCTGCACCGTACCAGTCGTTGTTATAGATCAATGCGATGTTTGTGCGGTTCACTTGCGTACGGTTTGGCGTACCGCGGTGCCACATGCGAATGTCGCGGATAACAACCGAACCCGCAGGCATGTAGACTTTCTCCGAGTACATGGATTTGGCTGCGCGCAGCATTTCGCCGTCGATGGACGTATGCTTTGTGCTCTCAGGGTCCAGGTGAGTTCCGCCCGGCCATACTTCAAGCGGTCCATTCTCTTCATGAACATCCACGAGCGGGATATTCATCACCAAGCTGTATGCCGGCAGCGCTACACCCAGTGTTGGGAACAGCGGCGGCACGTCGGAGTGTACGTTTTGATAATCGGAACCTGGGCAAGCTGTATCCGAAGCCAGATACGTACAACGAACGCCTTCGCCAAGAACAGCGTTGATAACAGGCATCGCGAATGCGTTTGCTACCATGTAATCATTTACAAATGGTTGTAAAAAAGGTAGATGCATCTGTGCGCGGTTCGTACCTGTATTGTAACCGAATCTGTCGATGTATTCGTTGAAGATCGGAAGGAATGCATCCTTAATCTCTTGTACTTGCTCCTTGGACAAAACGCTTTCAAATCCGATATATCCGTTTTTGCGAATTTGCTCAATTGCTACCTCGATTGTTTCTTGCTCCGGTACACCAGTCAACTTCTCTTGCTCAGTCAATTTCAACAACATATGAATCACTCCTTGTACTCGATTTATGTCCTGATTATACGTTGCAGAATCCAAGGCGTATTGTATAATGGAATCGAAATTGTAAAAAAGTCAGAAAAAAGTTGGTGATAATTTTGGCAGCAAACGATAATCTCCTTACCGGACTCGAAGAACTCATTGCCCTTATCGACTCGGAGTGGTCCTCCCTCGACCTGCATTCCTACGGCTTGTGGCGGAGCCATGGTTGGGATGGCGTCGGCCACAGCTTCGAGCTGAACTACTATATACAAGGCAGTAATTTGATTCGTCAGGATCAAGCGAAGGTCGAAGTGAAGCAAGGCGATCTGCTTTTTCTGCCGGATACGATTCGCAAGAGCAGCTGTGATGACGGCAGCTTCAGAGTGTTCTTCTTATCGTTCTGGTTTAAGGACGACGCGTTAAACACACGGCTGCGCCAGATTTACAAGACAATCGCCCGTGATTCCCATCCGCTTGCGGTACCCGGACTAGAGGACGATTTTGTCGCGCTTATTACGGAGCTGCGCTCCGGCAAGCGATTCCCGCATCTGCTGAAACATCTGTTCATTCATATCCTGGTGAAAATTTACCGGGCCGTTCATATTTATCATGGCACGAAGCCCAAGCATAATAAGCATGAGCAGATGATTGGAGAAATCATTAAGGAGCTTAACGAGAATTATGGCTCCGATATTTCATTGGCTGATATCGCCGCAACCTATTCGCTGAACGAACGGTACCTGAATCATATTTTCAAAGGGGCGACGGGCATTCCGCTTGGACGGTATTTGATGAAAATTCGCATTGAGCAAGCCAAACGGCTGTTACGCACCACCCATCTGCAAATTACCGATATCGCGATGGATACCGGTTTTTTCGACGCGGCACATTTCTGCAAATCCTTCAAGAAACATACCGATTACACGCCGGCCGAGTATAAAGCGCGCATGGAATAAGCGGTGAGTCGTTCGCCCGATCTGAAACAAAAGCTCCGCCCGGAATCGGACGGAGCTTTCTCATTTATTTAAGGGAACAAAATTTCGTTCAACAATCGATTAAGCAGAAGCGCGCAATCTTTCCTTGTCGAAGCCGCATCCGTGGTGTAATGAAACAAATCATTCGTACGGTTAATTAATTTCGCCTGCTGGGCTTCCGCGAAGTAGTCCGACGCCCAAGCAGGCACATCTGCCGGAACGGCAGCATGATTATCTTCCGTGCTCGTCTCGGAGTAGCCAACGGAGCGCATCGCCTTGACGAGCATCGCAACCATCTCTTGATGGGTGATCGTTTGATTTGGTTTGAAGCTGCCATCCTCGAATCCCGCAATAATACCCGAGCCTACAGCCGCTTCCACATATGCTGCATACCAGCTATTAACCGGCACATCTTTGAATTTCGACGTCTGGGCCGATTTAGCGGCCGAAATGCCCAGCGACTTGGTGAGCATTACCGCGAATTCTGCTCTAGTGACTTGGTTGTCCGGCTTAAACGTGCCGTCCGGATAGCCGTTAATTACTGTTTTGCTTGCTAATCCTTTAATACTGTTTCCGTAAGGAGAGGTCGACGGTACATCCTTAAAGGAAACTTTTTTATTTGCGATGGCATATACGGAGTTTCCCTTACGGTATAGGGATGCCGTTAGAACACCATCCTTGTACTCGAACTTAACCGGTACAGGAACAAACTTGCCCGATTCCGGATCAAACATTAGTCCTGCAAGCTCGTTCACATTCACCTTATCCGCTTTGAGCGTAATCTTGTGATTTACATAGCGGCTGAAGCTTTCCAGAATCGTCTTTTTCCCGTCGCTTCCGACAACCACGGCCTCAAAGCTCATCGGAGTACCCAATAGCTCAGCACCTCCGGGAAGAGCCCCCTTCATAGCCGTTGTATCCGCCACATTGGATTGCTTAATCGTCACGATAAGCGACTGACCGCTCTTGTCCTTGCCGATTGCCTCTTGAAGTGTCTTGGCGTCAATCACCCACGACCCTTTAGGCGTTTGAATATCGATAAGCGCAGTGCCCGACTGACTCAAAATTTGTTGAACACCATCTACCGGTATTTGAAAAGCAACCTCAGCTTCCGTGCTGGCCGTTTTCAGAACCACCGTATTTGTGTTCTTGAATGCGTCGTCCTTTAGTTGATCGGCGATATGATCAGATGATACATCGACGACTGCGACACCTTTATCGTTCTTGGCTTCCAGTCCGTCATCCGTGGAACCCGGGTTCGGAAAGAACGGTGGAATGATGATGCCACCGCCGCCTCCGCCTCCGCCACCACCACCGTCTTCGACGATTGCCGGAATAGTAACGAGCGTCCCGTTGCTTTCGAATTTATTCGCCATAGTTCTGGTTACGATCAAATGCTGACCGGGCGAGCCCATATTGCCTAAGCTAATCAAAATCGTTGATTGGCCGGCCGGCACTTTACCGGTTCCGATTAATGCTCCGTCCTCCCGATACACGTTAATGACATCGCCGGCTGCTACTTGCTTGACCAGCACGGTATCCGATTGCACACGGTATTTCGTCAATACAATGTCGCTAACCTTGATATCCGGCGTAATGAAATCATCGAAAATCAGATACTGATACACAGGCGCTTCGTAGCCTTCGCTTTCTTCCAGAAGCGCTAATCCGAGAGCATCAGCAGGGAGCTCCGTTTCGGGAAGCGCGGACGAATAGGTTTGCTTCCCTCCGGCCCATTGCGTTAACGGTTCTCCTATGATTCCGTCCTCGCCGAAGAAATACAGCCTGTAAACCGTACCCGCATACTCTTTACCCGGTGTAAAGCTTACAGTTCCGCGAATTTTAGCAGGATCGGCGTCGCGATCATCAAATGTAAATGTATGCACAAAGTATTCCGGCACATCCCAAAGCAATGTTTTTGCAGGCGGAGTGGTTGATACCCAATCGTAGCTCAAACGAGCATAAACCCCGATATATTTGGCTTGTGCGGGAACGTCCGTAGTACTGACGGAGTACGACATGTAGCCATCATCAAAAACTTGTTCAGGGTATGCATGGATCGGAGTCAGCTTGTTCCCGGCACTGTCCAAGAAATAGGCTTCATACCCTTGAACATAGCTTGCATCATCTGCAGGTTGAAACATAAGCTTGCCGTAAATTTGCCCCGGCGTGTCACCTAAATCGATAAAAGTAACATTCTTTGGTGTAAAGGAAGCCGTGATATACGCCTCGATCCCGTCAACACCGGCAAACTTGTACAATTGGTTCGCGGTAGAAAGGTACAAAGCTCCATCTTCCGCCACGTAAGCATTCGTTAAAGTAAATGGCAGAGCGAGCTTTTTAACGTACGTGTCCCTGTCATAAATATTTTTCGCGGTGAAAACAAGTTCATCATAGGCACGGAGTACCTGCTCAGGATAAGTGCCTAAGACAGTCTTCACGTCGTCTTTGTTCATCCGTTTACCGCAGAAATACATATTATCTCCATCCACGATCATTGCGCCCGAACAATAATAATCCGAGACACGCTGTTTGGAAATCGTGCTGCGCGTAGTTGCATCCAGCTTATAGACATCGAAATCACCGCCTGCATAGATCGAATTGTCCGAAGCTACATACATGGCCTCGCCGAGACTCGGAGAATCTGATTCGAGAACGCGTTGGTCCGTTACGCCATCGGTCACATGAAACGTGGTAAAGGTTTCGGTTCCCCAATAATAGATATTATTCGTTCCAACCGGCATGACTTGATTCGGGTTCGAAGGTATAAGGATGCGCTGCACCTCCGCATCGATCTCCTCGGTGTCCAGTACACCAATGTAGGTTTCACCCCGCAGCGCAATGTACAGCTTCCCGTCTCTCAAAGCAATATGTACCGGCTTTGAACCTATATACCGCTTATCAACTAAGGAGAAATCATCTTTGTTAATAACCGCGAGTTCATTGGTTTCGGAAGATACCGCATACAGATACGGTGTGCTTTCATCCGTTGCCCAGCTGTCGATCTTATAGTTGCTTTGGAGCGAGCCCCAAACGCCGGGTTCGAAGCCTAAAGTCGGCAATGAAGCATCTTCTAAATTGTAGTCATAAGCTTTGATCGTTTTGCCGTCATAGGAAGAGCCTTCCAACAAGAATACACGCCCGTTCATCCCCATCAGCGCCTTAGCCGCTTCATACGGAAATTTTACGAGACAAAGGTAATGATCCTTATCATAGATCCCTTGCTGCGTAATGACATAGTTCCCTTTTACATCGGTTAATTGAGAATCCAGATAGGAATAATTTCCAAACCGAGGATAGGCGCCGTGAATGATAGCAAGATTGTCCCCATCCAATCTCGAGCCCCCATAGAAAACATCGGAACCGTCGAACAGGATTTTCTCATAAGGAAAACCGAATCCATAATTGCCGTCGTACGTGTCATCACTCACAACCTGATTCGTTAGATAGTCGATTGCGTACAATTTAGATCCGCTTGAGCCGGTATCTCCTACAAATAAGATATGCGATTGCTCATTAACGGCAAGGATCCCGTCTATGACCGAATTACCGACGAGCTTCGTGATCGTGCCGCTAGTACGATTTTGCATATAAGGATTATCCCAGCCTCCGTTTACATCCGTGTAGAATAGGTTGTCGGAGGTAACCGCTATCTGATCGGGTTGTTTGGTCGTTGCAACAAGACTGCCAAGCGTCTGCGTCACGAGATCGACAACCTGGATGCCCGTAGCGCCGGAGAGCGCGACATAGAGCTCATTATTATAACGTACAATATCACTGGGCATGGAACCTACCAGGAGTTCCTTCTTAATCTGAAGCGTTTGCGCATCTATGAAGTAGAGTTTATTCGACGTCTTGGCGATGGCGTAGATCAGGTTGGCATTCTCATCGTATTCCCAATCCGTAAGTGGGGCATTTAAAGTAAGAGAAGCTGCCGGCTCTGCGCCTTGATTAGCGGCATCCGCATGAGCGATGCCTTGCCTATCCCCCCAAATAAACAAGGGATTTAGTAAGGCGAGGACAAACAGTAAGAGCGTGGTTTTTCTTCCGAATTGACTGAACAGGTTTGACATGCGTTGCCTCCGCTTTAATTTTTTAAATATCCTCCTTGTCATTTCGAGATAATATGGAAAAAACCTTCTAAATTCGACAATTAATATAATATTAATTTGTATACTTTGCACGATCGACATTGCGGACGATTCCGGTGAGCTTGAATCTCGCATGCTTGTATGTCACAATCTTCTGTAGGACTATACCTATTCGCAAATTAGGAGGATGAAACGAATGAGAACGATGAAGCTCGGAAGCAGCTCCCTTGAGGTGCCGGTTCTTGCTGTAGGGTGTATGCGCATTAATGGGCTAGAGAAAGCCGAGGCGGAACGATTCGTCCAAACCTCGCTTGAACACGGGGCGAACTTCTTTGACCATGCCGATATTTACGGAGGCGGTAAGTGCGAGGAAATCTTCGCGGACGCCATACATATGAGTGACGATGTGCGGGAGAAAATCATCCTGCAATCCAAATGCGGCATTCGCAGCGGCACATTCGACTTCTCGAAAGAGCATATCCTTAACTCTGTAGATGCCATCTTGAAACGTCTTAGAACCGATTACCTCGACATTCTGCTGCTGCACCGTCCGGATGCACTGGTTGAACCGCATGAAGTAGCAGAAGCATTCGATAAACTGGAGCGCTCAGGCAAGGTTCGCCATTTCGGCGTATCCAACCAGAATCCCATGCAAATTCAGCTGCTCAAAAAAGCAGTGAAGCAGCCGCTTGTTGCGAACCAGCTGCAGCTGAGCATTACGAATGCCAACATGATCTCAAACGGCGTGAACGTTAACATGACGGTCGATTCGTCCATCAACCGCGACGGCAGCATTCTGGATTATTGCCGCCTGAACGACATTACGATTCAGCCATGGTCGCCATTCCAATACGGTTTCTTCGAAGGCGTATTCCTCGGCAGCGAGAAGTTCCCTGAGCTGAACAAAGTCATCGATGAAGTCGCAGCTAAGTATGAAGTGAGCAACACTACGATCGCAATTGCATGGCTGCTTCGCCATCCGGCACAAATGCAGCCGGTAACAGGCACGATGAACATCGAACGGATTCTCGATTGCATCAAAGCAAGCGAAGTCCACCTGACACGCGAAGAATGGTACGCCATCTACCGCGCGGCAGGCAATATTTTGCCATAAGACATAACAATAGGAGCTGAGAGGTCCGATCATTCGGACTTCCCGGCTCCTTTTTCATTATTTTCTTAGCCCCCACAGCTCCTCGAACTTATCCGGGTCCATGCCGGAGCGTTCATTGCGGTTCAGCGCATCCAGTCGCTCCATGTCGTTCACCGACAATTCGAAGCCGAAGATATCGGCATTCTCGTAGATCCGCTCCGCCTTTGCCGATTTCGGAATCGTCACCACGCCGTTCTGTAAATCCCAGCGCAATACGATCTGCGCACCGGTACGCCCATACTTCCCGGCCAGCTCCTGTACTAGCGGCTCTTCCAGCACTCGGCCCAGCATTAGCGGGCTCCAAGCAACGAGCTGAATCCCTTTGCCATTGCAGTAGCCCTGCAGTTCCTTCTGCGTCAGGCGCGGATGATATTCCACTTGGTTGACCGCTGGCACCACACTGCACGCTGCAAGCAGCGTATCCAGATGCCTGATCTGAAAATTGCTGACGCCGATTGCTTTTACTTTGCCTTCGGCATAAAGCTTCTCCATCGCACGCCATGTTTCCATATAATGGGCACTCACCGGCCAGTGGATCAGGTAGAGGTCGATGTACTCCATACCGAGCTCGCCCAGCGACTTATCGAACGCCTTCAGCGTAGCGTCGTAGCCTTGATTGGCGTTATCCACCTTGGTCGTGACGAATATCTCTTCTCTTGACACCCCGCTCGCCCGGACCGCTCGGCCGACACCTTGCTCATTACGGTATGCCGCTGCCGTATCGATGCTTCGATAGCCCGCTTCAATCGCCGTGCGCACCGCATGCTCCACATGCGCGCCATCTTCCGGTCTGCCCTGCCATACACCGAGTCCAAGCCATGGCATAACAACGCCATTATTCAGCGTGACACCGCTCGAAATGGTTTTCGTCATCCTGCACCTCTCCTCTACATCCGACTCATTCTCCCCCATCATAGGACAGTGCATGCCGTTTGTCAGCACCGAAAACCAAAAAATCCACAACCGCATCATCCGGTTGTGGATTTCATTTCATTACGCTTCAAGCGAATGCGCGGGCACATGCTCCCGGCTCACAATTGCCTTCTTCGTCCAAACCCCGCTCTTCCATCTGGCCAGCATCAGCAATCCGCGCACCCATTCGTCCACCGCGAATGAAATCCATACGCCGATTAATCCCATCTCCAAATGAATGCCGAGGTAGTAGGACAACGGAACGCAAATCCCCCACATGGAGCAGACTCCCATGAGGACCGGGAACTTCGCATCCCCAGCCGCGCGCAGCGAGTTGATTACGACAATGTTGAACACCCGGCCCGGTTCCAAAATAATCGAGAGCAGGAGGATACTCGCCCCGACCGCGATGACCTTCGGATCATCCGTGAACAGACCGACCAGCTGATAGCGGAACAGCGCCGCGATGCCGACGATTACGGCTGTCAGCAGAATGCTGATCCGCAAGCTTCGCAGCAGCCGGAAGTAGGCGGCTTTCTTCTCGCCGGCCCCGACCATATGCCCGACGATAATTTCCGTCCCCATGCCAATCGCCATCGACAACGCCATGAAGTAGGCGCTGATATTGTAGACATACACATGGGCGCTGAGCGCCTGTTGGCCAATGATATTGATAAAGCCCATAATCATCATCATCTGCGACTGCCAGGCCAGATGCTCTCCGGCAGACGGCAATCCGATTCCGAGTATTTTCTTCATGTACAGCTTATCGAAGGAGATATAATCTCGGAGCCTGATGGGGCTCGGCGTTTTGCGATACAAGAGGATAAACAATACGATAAGGCCGAGAATTCGGCTGCCGATCGTGGATACAGCCGCGCCGGTCACGCCCCATTCCGGGAATCCAAGGTTCCCGAAGATCAGCAGGTAGTTACCCGCGACATGAATCAAATTCACGCCGAGCGTCACATACATTACGTCCCGTGTATTGCCGTTTGAACGAATAATGGACGAAACCGCGTACGACATCGCCTCAATCCATATAAAACCGCCAATCAGCTTCAGATAGGTACTCGCTATCGCAATTTGCGAGGGGTCAAGATGCAGCAGACGCATGCCCGGTTCGCTGAAGCAGACAACGATGACGCTGACAATAACGCCGAAGATCAAATTCATCATGATGGCTAACGCGGAGATACGGCTGGCCGTTGCTTTCTGCCCCGCCCCCAAGTACTGCGTAACCGCGACGCTCGTTCCAATCGCGACGAATCCGAACATCATAATACAGAACATAATAATTTCATTGGCAAATCCGACAGCTCCCGCCACTTTATCGGAGATCCGGCTGAGCATGAAGACATCGGCAGTCCCGAGCATCATACGCAGAACCGAATCCACCAGAATCGGCCATGACAGGGCAAAGAGGCTCAGCTTCTTCCAGGAAGGTACAGCATCATTTTTAATCAAGGGTCTATCTCCTATCACTTATTCCATCTCATCTCTCTATACCAATCGTTATTATCCCACCTCCACCTGACCCTGTCTATGCCAAAAGACCTCCAATCCCGTATCGAGTTGGAGGTCCTTCAATGTATATCCGCTTCGGCACCGTTCAGCTTATGCCTGCATCCATGCTTTCATAACCGGCATTAACCGTTTGGCGTCTTCATAGCCTTCCTTATACAGAGCGTCCAGCTTAGCCGGATCGCGCTCCATCCGACCTACCGTCAGCTTCTGCTGCGGCCGAATGACGAAGAGATTGCCTTTACGCTCCTGCTCGTCAATATAAGCTAACGTATCATTGTAGATTTCATGCCGGCGAAGCATGACTTTAACAAACTCGGGGTATTTCCTATAGGCCCGTCGTACGAGCCAGCCGAAACGGTTGTGTGATTTGCGGTAACCCGTATCTCGGGTCAATACGATTACGTTGCGCTTGAAGCCATCGCTCTCTGCTTTACGAAGGGGAATCGGATCCGAGATCCCGCCATCCAGCAGGTTGCGGCCGTTATATTCCACAATCGGTGCGATAAACGGAAGCGAGCTCGATGCGCGAATGATCTTCAGCAAATCGAAGCCGGGTTCATCGCGGTGATAGAAAATCGTCTCCCCGGTATCGCAATCGGTCGTACCAATAACGAACTGCTCCTTACTCGCTTCGAAAGCTTGATAATCGAAGGGAACAATCACGTTCGGGAGCTCATCGAAAATAAAATCCATCCCGAACAGCTCGCCTTTGCTGAAATAATTTTTCCAAGAGATATAGCGCGGATCCGTGACCCAACCTACATTGACCTCGCGATTGCGGCCCAGCTGTCTCGATAAGTAACTTGCCGCCATGCAGGCTCCGGCCGAGACGCCGATCGTATAGGGAAAGTACATGTTCTGTTCTGTAAAATAGTCGAGCACGCCGGCCGTATAGATGCCCCGCATGCCCCCGCCTTCCAGCACTAAACCGATGGATGAATCCATGATCAAACTCCTTTACCCTGTCTGTCCGTGTTCGCTACCTTCATTGTACCTATCGCTTAACGGGAGAGTCAATTTTACGACAAACAAGAGCCGACCTGGTGCGGCCGGCTTTCTTACGCGAACTATTCATATCAACTGGCAATGTCTCTGGATTCGACCGCTGCCGGTTTGTTTCGGAACATGACTGATAATTGGTGACCGAACTTACGCTCCAGAACCTCCGCCAAGACAAGAGCAGCCATTAATCCAACCAGTGCAGCGCATACCGATATCGGAATCGCCCATAAATGCGAGGTATGCGAGAAGAATGGGATCAACGCTATGGCAGCAATCGGCGGTGCGTTCCAATTGAACTTGCGGATCAGCCAAATGATGATAACGGCATTCACAAACAGAGTGAGTGAGCTTGGATAGAGGTAGAACAGAATCGTACCTATAATTGCCGACACTACGGACCCGAAGGTAATCTTGCCGAGCTCCGACATCGAATACGTGCGTGTGAGAAACAGGAAGCTAAATGAGCCGATCGTCGGAAAAAACAACGTATCCAGGAACGAAACATGCAGCGAGAGCCAGTAGAGCACCATGACATACAAACAAATAGCTAAAGATTTCACATTCATTAGGTCGTTACGGCCTCCTAATAGAATTGACATAGTTTTTATTATAACGGTCTGTCTTAGAAAAATCACTTGGAAAATAGCCATTTAATCCTACCCGATAACTAGGTTTTGATGTATAATGAGGATAGTGATCCGACTTACAAGGAGGGCCTTGAGATGAGTAACCAACCGCTTCTCCCTACGTACGAGTGCGTAGACGATGTACCTTTGCACCGTGTTCGCGGCAACCAGCTTGGCATTTTGCTTAGCGTTATTCTTAGTGTTAGTACAGGGCAGCTGTGGATATTGGCTCTTCCCCTGGTCGTCCAACTGATTAGCCGCACGTATGGAGTGAACTATAATCCGTTTGTTCGTCTGTTCGCCCCGTTATTCCCGGTCAGCGCTCGGACGGAGAGCCGCGAGCTGCTCCGCTTCAACAATTTGCTGGCGATTCTATTCCTCGTTGTCGCACTCGTTGCCTATGCGCTCGGGTTCCTGACTGTAGCTTATGTTGCGCTTGGCATGCTCACCGTAGCCGTTGTGCTTGCGCTTAGCGGATTTTGCCTCGGCTGCTTCATGTACTTCCACTGGAAACAATATCGCTTGAAACGGAAAATATCGTAATGATGATGGCATAACTTAAGTTTTCCGCTCAACCGGTAAACGGATAGATACATTCCCTCTGCCGGGACGGAAGCGCTGTGTTGTGCTTGTGCTCTAACGGTTGTCACAGCGCTTATTTGGTCTTTTATTGCTTCGTATTCCGGCTAACGGTTGTCAGTGAGCTTAATTGTCCGATTACAGTCGAAAATCCTACCTTATTCGTGAAATACCCCCTCTGGCAACCGTTACAATTGCGGGACGCCGAAAATGGGGAGTTTAGGCGCACTGGCAACCGTTAGACTTCAGAGAGCGGCCTTCTAGGGAAATCAGACCGACCTTATCTTAAGGTCGGTTTTTTTGTGAGCGATGCGAGTGTTGCACGATTAGCTGGGGATAATAGCGGATATGAGAAAAAAAGTCATACTAAGCATATTGGTACTCGTGGGGTTGATGCTCGGGCAGACACCGTACTCTCAAGCTGCCACTAACGCTCCGAGTAAACCCATACAAGATTCCAAAGAACTGCAGCTGCAGGACATGCTAGTACTGCTCCTTCTGCCTGATATGACGGCTAAGCTTGCCGAGGTTTATGCCAAGGAGCTCGTTGCAGGGCCTGATCTCTATCCCTATATGGTTGATGTCACGCATATTGAACGTGTAAATGGATTTCGCGGGTTCAGGTTTCACATCACCCTTCATGTCTACCCGACTGTCGGGCCGCATATTTCTGTCGGCGAAGATCTGATGACGTACGAAGTTTCCGCCGAGCCCAGCATAAAGCTCATCCGCCTCGTACACCTGAAAGGGCCAGATCGAACTAACTTCCCGCCTAATTATCTGGACCTGTTGAGATAGAACAGCCCGCCCCATTACGTGAATGGGGCGGGCTATAGCTGTTAGATGAATGCTGCGGCCACCGAAGGTCGCCGCAAACCAATCTCCGAGATGAATGCTGCGGCCACCGAAGGTCGCCGCAAACCAATCATCTTCTATGTTTCGATAAGAAAACATGCTCTCTCTTCTGAACGGCTTTCTCCCGATCCTGCATTATGTCATCTTTTAGTTTCGAGACACATTTCGCGCAGAGCTTCCCTTGGCGAGTAGGCTCTGCACAAAGATCACACGCATCAGATAACTTCGGATAATCGAATAATTTAAGCTTTCCCTTTCGGATATACGAGCGAATTTGCTGCACAGGAACAGAAGCCTGTTCTGCTAATTGCTCATTGGTAAGCTGACGGTTGCGCCTTAACACTTGCTCAATCGAAGTAATTTGTCCATCTTCCTCGGCTGTACATGCTGCACATAGATTACGCAGATTCTTCTGAAACACTCTTCCACAGTTGGGGCAATGTGCCACGTTTAGTTCTACAGCCATATCTCATAACCTCGCTAGTCATGGTTCTTATGAACTAATGATAGCATGGAGCATGGAAAAATTCACTAGAATTCATAGTAGATTGCGAGGAAGCCTCACTTTGTATTAATCACCGACCATAAACTTTGGCGCATGAGTTGCTTTCATGGAACGCTACGCCAAGGCCTTGCCGGTTGCACCGAGTAGACCGTCCCAAGAACACGTGGAATATGCTTCTTGAGGCGGCTGAGTCATACTCGGATGTTGCTTATGTTGCCCATCCTCGCCAAGTCAGAGTCAAGACAGGAATGTTGCACAATATGCAACATTCCCTTCCCCATGCTCACTAAAACCTTCAATTGTTGCAGGAAATGCAACATTTATATGAGATCAGACACCTCAACTAGCGTTTACGCCCCAAATGTTGCATAATCTGCAACAATTCCAAATAAACAGGCCGTTTCACTTCTAAATGTTGCACAAATTGCAATATTTCACTCGAATACCGGAAATTCGTTCACTTAAGCGATCGGAGTAGGTCCCCCGAGCTGCTCGGAGCACTCGCACCGGTTATTCCTGTTCCATTCCCCCTATCCAATGGGCTGAACTTCGTCTAAAATGACAGTGAACCAATTCGGACTACCATTATTTTGAAAAGGAGCGCATGTTCATGAAAGTCGTAGTATTGGGTTGCGGCACAATGGGATACGTACACGCCGCCGCATTCAGCCGGATGCCCGGTGTCACGCTCGCCGCTGTGTGCGATATGGATGGAGAACGCGCAGAACGCGTCGCTTCTTCTCTTGAAACAGCTTACTATACCTCGTTCGAGGAAATGATGGACGCGGTCGATGCGGACGTCGTCTCGGTTGCTTTGCCTACTCCTTTCCACAAGGAATACGTGCTGAAGGTTGCTGCATTAGGCAAACATGTCATCTGTGAGAAACCGATCGCGCCTACAGCCGAGGATGCGGATGAGATGATTGCAGCTTGCCGTGCGAAAGGCGTTCGCTTGTTTGTTGGTCATGTCGTTCGTTTCTTCCCTGAATACGTGGATCTGAGCAAGCGTATTGGGTCCGGAGCCATCGGCACCGTCGGCGTCGCTCACGCCAAACGGGTCGGCTCCCATCCGGGCGAACACTCGCCTTGGTATGCGGATAAAGAAGCAAGCGGCGGCGTAATCATGGATCTCATGATTCACGATATCGACTACATGCGCTCCCTCTTCGGAGATGTGAAATCGGTTTATGCTCTTAACCGGACAGAGCCTTCCCTTGATTATGCGCTTGTTACACTGCGGTTCCACAATCATTCCGCTATCGTCCATCTAGAAGCTCATTGGGGATATCCGGGCGCTTTCACGACAGCCGTGGATTTCGCCGGCACTTCGGGTGTTCTCCAATACGACAGCAGCGCTTCCAAGTCGCTGCAAGTCCGCCGCACGGAAGCAGCAGCAGCCGAGAAATCGGTACAGGTGCCGCAAAGCCCGTCCTATCGCGATCCGTATTTTATCGAGCTGGCTCACTTTATCGACTGCATCCGCAGTGGAGCTGAACCGATCGTGACGGCTGAAGATGCGAAGAAAGCGGTCGAGGTTGCACGGGCTGCCTTGGAATCCGCTGCTACCGGACAATTAATCCGCCTACAATCGACTACCGGGGAGGCACGCTAATATGACGACGACCAGATCCATCTCGGTTGGCTTGCTTAGTTTCGCCCATGGTCATGCCCACAGCTATACAGGTGAGCTGCTCCGTCGCTCCGACGTGACCATCGCCGGTTTCTGGGACGATAATCAAGACCGCGCGAACGCAATCGCGGCACAATATGGCTTCCGCCATTATGAATCCTTGCAGGAGCTGCTCGCTGCCGGCATCGATGCCGTCATTATTTGCTCGGAGAACGCGAAGCATGCTGATCTGACGCTTGCCGCTGCAACCGCTAAGAAACATGTTATGTGCGAGAAACCGCTCGGCATCTCCGTGGAGGAGATGGAGCTTATGATTCAAGCTTGCGCCGTGAACGGCGTTCAGCTTATGACGGCCTTCCCTTGCCGCTACATCCCCGCTGTCGTGGAAGCGAAGAAATCGATTGACCGCGGCGATATCGGGGAGATTGTGGCCATTAAAGGAACGAACCGCGGCTCTATGCCGGGCGATTGGTTTGTTGTGCCATCTGCTTCCGGAGGCGGCGCCGTGCTCGACCATACGGTGCATGTCATGGACTTAATGAACTGGTTCGTGCAATCCGACGTCGTCGATGTGTATGCGGAGGCGGCTACCTTGTTCCATCCGGAGCTTGAAGTCGAAGATGCCGGCATGGTGCATGTCCGCTTCGGCAATGGCGTCATTGCATCGCTGGACCCAAGCTGGTCCCGCTCCCGCTCGTTCCCGACATGGGGCGACGTCACGATGGAGATCATCGGTACGAAAGGCGTCGTCAGCATCGATTCCTTTGCGCAGAAGAACGACCTGTACAGCAATAAGGAATCGAAAGCGCAATGGTTATACTGGGGAGACGATATGGACGCAGGTCTCGTGGACGCCTTCATCAGCTCGATTCGCAGCGGCTCTGCCGTGCCGATCACAGGTGAAGACGGCTTGAAATCCGCCAGAGTCGCGCTTGCTGCATTGGAATCGGCGAGGCTCGAAGCGCCGGTTAAGCTTTAGTTTCTATTAGACGAACCCACAGCCGTAATGGCGGTTGTGGGTTTTTGGCTTGGCATTCCAACCTTTAACCGTGTACAGCAGCTGCTCCTAACGCTCGTTTACCGCCGCACTTCTCGCGGAACTGTGTTGCTCCCAGAGCAACACTTCCACCACCGCGGCGCGCTAGCGAATCCTACCGGTCTTATTTACGCGAAAACAGCTGCTTATTTTTTCTAACGAATCGTGGAGGCCTTTTTTAAGCGAATTGGAGTGGAAAACGGCAGTTTCCCACCAAATAAGGCTTGTACGATTCGTTAGATTTTCAAACCGCCTCATTTCGCCCAAATAAGATCGGTGTGGTTCGTTACAGCGAATACCTACATACCATGACAATGAGAACCACCTATGCTGTAAGCGCGGAAAGGATGCGAGGCCTCCTATGGAATTTAAGCTCGCTGCTGTCGGGGATATTTTGATGATTGGGCCGATTCTGCGGTCTGCCAAACAGCAGGGGGATCGATATGCTTTCGAGCCCCTATTCCAAAAGGTTGCCCCTTACCTCAAGCAAGCGGACCTGGTCATCGGCAATCTGGAAACGCCGCTCGCCGGCAGGGAGACTGCCTATACGCGAGCGAATGCGGCCACGGGTTTCTCCATGTTCAACTGTCCGGATGAGCTCGCTCCAGCCCTTAAGTCCGCAGGGTTCGACGTCTTAACGACGGCCAACAACCACTGCATGGACCGCGGCAAGAAGGGGTTGCTCCGAACCATTCAAGTACTTAACGACAACGGCCTGGCGCATACCGGCACCTACGCTTCCGACCCCGGAGCCGACAACCATATCATCGTCGAAGTGAAAGGCCTGAAAGTCGGCATCGCCAACTATTCCAAAGGTACCAACAACATTGCCCTGCCTGCCGGCGAAGCATGGCGGGTAAACACCGTTACTCCCGCCTCCTACAGCAAAGTCGCCGCACATACCCGCAGACTCGCGGAGCAGGTCGATGCCGTCATCATCTGCCTGCATATCGGCAAAGAATGCCGCCATGTGCCGCTCAAGCAATCGCGTGAACTCGTGAACCTGCTGCTCGCAAACGGCGCGCATATCATACTCGGCCACCACCCGCATGTTCTTCAGCCCGCTTTTCATACCAAAGACGATAAATTCGCCATCTACTCGCTTGGCAACTTCGCCTCCACGCGCCTCTATAAGAACGCAGCCACCAAATGCGGCGCCATAGCCCAACTAACCGTTGTCAAAGACGATGGCGGCAAGGTGCGCGTGAAAGAAGTTACCTACGTCCCAACATGGGCGACCAAAATAGCAACGCCAAGCGGCATGAGCTATCGGGTGCTCCCGATCCCTCAGACCCTAAAGCAGCCAGAGCCCGGTCAACCCGCGGCCGATCGGCAGTTAATGCGCAAAGTGTGGAAGCAAATGTCTCCGCTGCTCGTAGAGAAGCACACCCTGCTCTAGTAGATCCGTCGGCTAATAAAGAAACCGCACCCCCAACGGGATGCGGTTTCTGGTTCCTTAACAACATTAACGATTATCGCCTAAGCACCGCACGAACCGGACTCCCATCCGCCTCGGTCAATGGCAGTGGCAGAGCGATTAGTTCATAATCCCCCGGTTCCACATGGTCTAGGACAAGCCCTTCCAGAATGTGAATGCCATGCCCGGCGAGCTTATGATGAGCAGGTAATTCTTTGCTGTCCAGCGGATCGACGGATGGCAAATCCAGACCGATCAGCCGGACGCCGTATCCTGCTAGATAAGCAGCGAGCTCCGGTTCAATAGGCGGAATGGATTGCGGAAACACATGCCTGTCCTTCCATGCATCCGTTCGGATCAACAGCCTCGTTACCCCATCCAGTTGGACGCCGGTCAGCTCCTGCACGCCAATCGATTCAGGATTAGGCAGATGAATAACTCGCGCCCGACCCATATACAGATCAAGGTCAAGATCGCTGACCCGCTTACCCTCGTTGTCAAAATGAAACGGCGCATCGATATGCGTCCCCGTATGAATGCTCATCACGATCTGCCCCACATTGACGGAGCCGCTCTCTTCTTTACTCCAGCTCACCTTGTAGGAGAAGGGGGTATCCCCGGGCCAAGTGGCAACCTTCTCATCCAGCGGCTGCGAAATATCTATCCAGTTGCTCATATCTAGTTCATCCCCTTCCTGCTGCTTTCCGTCCTCGACGCTTAGCTTAAGGTTACAGCTTGGTGCGCATGCTCCACAGCTCAGGGAAGAACTGCTGATCCAGCGCCCGCTTCAAATAATTCACGCCCGACGAACCGCCGGTTCCCATCTTGTTGCCGATAATCCGTTCCACGGTCGTCATATGGTTAAATCGCCAGAACTGCTGCTGGCTGCCGATATCCACGAGCTTCTCTGCCAGCTCATAGAGATCCCAATATTGATCGACATCGCGGTACACGGTCAGCCAAGCCTCTTCCACACTGGCATTCGGCTGATAGCTTTGCGACCAATCCCGATCCAGCGCCTCTTGATCAATCGGCAAGCCGCGCGCTGCGAGCGCCCCAATCGCCGCATCGTAGAGGCCGGGTTCGTTCAGCGCCTGCAGCATCTGCGCGTACAGCTCAGTTTGATGCTTGAACACGGACAAGGTGTGCACATTCTTATTCCCCATAGCGAATTCGATCAACCGATTCTGATGCGATTGGAAGCCGGAGGATGAACCCAGCGCATCACGGAAACCCATATATTCTGCCGGTGTCAGCGTCGAGAGCACGCTCCAGGACTGAATTAATTGCTGCTGGATTCTGGACACGCGCGCCAGCATTTTGAAGGACGGCTCCAGATCGTTATTGCGGATGGACAGCGTAGCCGCCTGTACTTCATGCAAGATGAGCTTCATCCACAGCTCGCTCGCCTGATGAATGATAATAAACAGCATTTCATCATGGTGGTCCGAGCATCTATGCTGACTTTCCAAAATTTTATCAAGATGAAGATAGTCCCCGTAGGACATCGATTTGGAGAAATCCGTTTGAATATCCTTCTCCAGCTTCCCGCTGCCGTGCTGCTCTTCATGGTTGTTCATGGTGCATAGCCCCTCTCTATGTTCGTTAGGCAACGACTTCGCGTTCATTCTTAAACTGCTCATATTCCTTATCGACCATGATTTTCTTCAGCTTCTGCACGACTTCCCATACTTCGGAATAGGAGTTATACAGCGCAACCGGTGCAAGCCGAATAATATTAGGTGCCCGGAAATCCGGAATGATGCCGTTATGCTTCAATGACTTGCAGACTCGTGCTGCCTCCGGATGCTCCAAGCTGACATGACCGCCACGCCGAACATCGTCGCGCGGACTGCCGATATAGAATCCGAATTCGCCCAGCTCATGTTCGATTAGGTCGATTAAATATTGATTAATATGAAGCGACTTCTGCCGAATATTCGCAATGCCCGCTTCCGCGAAGATCTCCAGCGCGCCAAGCAGCGGCGCTAAGCTTAGCACATGAGGCGTTCCGATCTGATAAGCCCCTGCCGATTCCGCAGGCGTCAACGTATGCTCCATATCGAATTGTTTGTCTTTTCTCGAGCCGAACCAGCCCGCCAAGCCGGGGTTCTTCCCGAAATGCTTCCGATTAACGTAGAGTCCCCCGACGCTGCCCGGTCCCCCGCCAAGATGCTTATAATTGCACCAGTAAGCAAAATCAACATCCCACTCGCTGAACGAATGAGGAATGGCTCCGACCGAATGGCAGCCGTCAAAACCGATGAGAATGCCGCGCTTATGAGCTTCCTCTGTCAAAAGCTTCATATCCAGAATCTGTCCGCTGCGATAGAGAACCGTCGGCAGTACGATTAGCGCAATATCATCGGTCATAGCCGCGATAATATCCTCCTCTTCCAAGAAGCGGCCATCGCGGCTTTTCACTCGAATCAGATGCGTATCCGGGTCATAACCGCGAATACGAAGCTGACTTTGAAGCGCATAAATATCGGAAGGGAACGTTAATTCATCCGCCAATATCTTATTGCGTTCCCCTTGAGGCTCATAGAACGTAGCGACCAGCTGATGCAGGTTTACCGTCGTCGAACCGGTCACGATCACTTCCTCCGGAGATGCGCCGACGAGTCCCGCGCTCATCTCGCCCAGCTTCTCCGATAAGGTGAACCAAGGATGAGTGCCTTGCATCCAGCCGTCAATCCCGTGCTCTCTCCAGTCGGCGAGCGATTCCAGCAGCGTACGCTCTGCCCGCTTCGACAAAAGCCCCAAAGAATTTCCATCCATATAAATCGAATCAGGCTTCACATAGAACTCTTCGCGAAACCGGGAAAGGTTATCTAGCGCATCTAATTGTTTAGCGTAATCTAGTGTGGGTTGAAACGAATTTGTTCCCATAGCTGCTCCCTCGTTTATCACAGAATAATCGTTTGATGAGGTGATCATACCAATCAATATGACATAGTGTCAATATGTTCAAAATCGTCAGCAGCCGCGCTGCGTTGACGTCTGAACGAACCTTCCAATTTCCAGCCGTTTCTTATATTCTAGAAGGGTATGGACGGAGGGGGAGAACGATGGCCACAGAGAGAACGACAGATAAACGACATTTGCGCTCCGCACTGACAAGGCAGAAGCTGTTAGTTGCCGCCAAGCAGGTGTTTCTGGAGGAAGGCTTCCAGAAAGCGACCATTTCGCAGATGATTGTTGCCGCCAAAATCGGATATGGAACAGCTTATGTTCATTTTCAGGGAAAAGAAGATTTGTTAAGCGTGTTAATGGAGAATGTTATGGAGCAATTTTATGAGATTGCCGCCATTTCCTTCGTTCCGGCCACGAGAGATGAAGCGGTTCACACGATACGCAAACAAACACTGGCTTTTCTCAAAATGGCCGAGGCAGAGCGTCATATGATGCAAGTTTTCGAGCAAGCAATCGGCATCTCATCCGTCATCTCCGACAAGTGGAAGGGCATCCGCGAGAAGTTTATTGGGCGGATATCCAGCGATATCGCCTATTCCCAGTCACATGGACTGGCACGCACCGATCTTAACCACCTGCTCATCGCACGCGGCTGGTTCTATACGAATGAAATGTACCTCTGGGAAATCGTTCGGGACGAGCACCAATGCTCGGTCGAAGAGATTGCGGTCAACATCACCGATCTGTATACGGCGGGTCTCTATCTCTAATGAGTGTCAGCTAAAATAAAACCGGCCTCTGCAGCTACAGCAGAGGCCGGTTTCTCTTATAGCTTAAACTTCTCAATCGCTTCTTCAAGGCCGGAGCTTCGCAGCTTCAGCTGCTCCGTCGTAACGGCAATTCGCTTGGTCGCTGCCAGTTGGTCGGCAGACATTCGCTGAATCAACGCGGTATTGTCCGCCGCTGTGTTCGAGATCTGCGAGATTTGCTCTACCGATGCCGCAACCTCTTCCGAACCGGCCAGTACCTCTTGTGCCGCCGCGGAAATCTCCTGAATCTGACTGTTCACCAGATGGAACCGATCGACCGTCTGATCAAACATCATTTCCACATAACCGGAGAGCTCCGTGCTCCGGCTCATCTCTTCGCTGCCCTCCATCATTTGCTTGCCGATATGAGCCGACTCCTGAGCAATTTGCCCTAGAAGCGAAGTAATATGATTCGCGGACAGTAAGGATGCTTCTGCCAGCTTACGCACTTCACCGGCTACAATGGCAAAACCGGAGCCATGCTCGCCGGCTCTTGCCGCCTCGATGGAGGCATTCAGCGCCAATAGCTTCGTTTGATCCGCAATGCTTGAGATGGAAGCCAGTACCGGTTCCATTTCATGCATAAACGCATTCAGCGCTAAGACGGATTCGTTCGTCTGTCTGGCTACATCGGAGATGGAAACCACTTGCGCTCTTAATTGGTGGATGGATTTGCGGCCTTGCTCCGCGGAATCCAGCGCTTCTACAGAGGCGCTCGACACTTGGGAGGAAGCCTCGGATACGCGCTGAATCGCGTACGTAATTTCCTCCATCGACTTGGCGCTTTCCTCTGCTCCGATTCGCTGATGCTGCGCGCCATCCGCCAATAGCGTAATGGACAGCTCCAGCTGCTCGTTCAAGTCGACCAGTTGACCCGCCTCTGAGCCAAACTGATCCGTGGAATGAATGAGATCCTGCGTCGTCACCTGCATATCCCGCACTACATTTTCGAGGGTCACGCCAAGTCTGTCGCTCATTTTGTTCATCGCCGCGAACGCTTGTCCGATTTCATCCGTCGCGTTCACTCGCGTCGTGCCGAGATGACCTTTCGCAGCGGCGAAATCTCCTCCGGCCATCGCTTCCGCCCCTCTTACGACAATTCTTAACGGCCGCAATGCACGGGACAGGAACACCGTTATGAATATAAACACAAGCAGAAGCACAATGCCCATGATGACAAATAACGGCGTACTGGATTTCAATACTTCCTTATAGATGGTCGTCGATACCGAGATATCCGTATCAATCCCAATGGCTCCGATTACCGTGCCTGATTCATTGCGAAGCGGCGCGTAGGCAGAAATATAAGTACCATAATCGGGATTGCGAATAACGCCGGATTTGGCCGCTTTGCCCTCTAATACCAACGCTATCGCGTCCTTCGGCATATCCGTCACTTCGCCGATAGGAGAGGCATCGTCGTCATTTCTGGGCTGGCCATCGACCAGAATGATCGGCTCTCCTTTGTCGTTAATTTGAATCGTATATACGTACAAAGCGCCGATCCGCTGGCGGTAATCATTCATGTTATCCCGAATTTGCCAATAGAGATCATTCTCCTTAGCATCTTGCGCATAGGTTTCATACTGCTTGACATCGAATTGACCCGCATAAGCCTCAGCCGTGTGCATGCCAAAGCTGCCAATCGCTTCTTCGCTTGCTTTCCTCGTATTCTGGACTTGCAAGTAAATTAAGGCGGTAGACAGGATGACGAGAGTAGCCAAAATAAGAACAGATAACTTCACTGCCAGCCGGCTTCTAATGCTTAAGAACATGATACGTATACTCCTCCTGCAGACCTATGTAATTGCTTACATTCTAGTCTAACACAATTATCCCGCCAAAACTCCCCAAATTATCCCACAAAACAACAAAAAACGACCTCGCAAGGTCGTTTCACTGTCACTGGTAGGCTTCACGCCTCAAGCTTCAATCCCCAGCTGCAGCTTACGTACGCCGCGCACGCCGTCCAGTCCGGTAGGATCGTTCTGCGTCTTATGGTGGGCAAACTGCTCGGCACGCTCGGAGGTGCGGATACGCAGCGGCTTCTCTTCCATCGCTACCAGCTCCCACATCACTTCCGCAACGGCATCGGCGGTCTGGGGCTCCGCGTTTCGGCTTAAGAACGATTTCGTATATTGATCGATGATCGGCTTATACTCATCCTCCAGAATGCCGCCTGTACTTGCCACATGCCCCAGAACCGATTGGGTGAAATTCGTGGCGATCGCGCCCGGCTCAAGCAGCGTCACATCAATATTGAAGAAAGGCTTGTAATAGGTGGCTAAGCTCTCGAACAAGCCTTCTATCGCAAACTTGCTCGCGCAATAGATTTCATTCATCGGTTGACCAACCAAGCCGCCCACGCTCGACGTCGCAATAATATGCCCGTGGCCGGCCTTCTGCATCATGGGCAGCGCCGCTTGGATCGTATGCATGACACCGAACACATTCGTATCAAAGATATGCTCGATTTCCTGCATTGGCGCTTGCCCCAGCGCGCGCAAATAGCCGATGCCCGCATTGCAGAACAACACATCGAGCTGCTTCTGCTCCCGTTTGATTTCGTCGATCACGGTACGAATCGCATCCGGATCCGTAACCTCCATTTCCCGAAAATGGAGATTGTCATACCGTGCATACTGCTCTTGATCGCGCTCCAGCTGCCTCGTGCCTGCATATACGATCCAACCGTTTTGCGCAAACTTAAGCGCGGTTGCCAGCCCAATGCCTGCCGAAGCGCCTGTTATAAGTATGGTTTTGCTCATCGTTATGGTTTCACCCCTATGTTGGCTGATTGTCGTTTAATAAATAGAGAGAGGGAGCCACCCGGGCTCCCTCAACCAATATTCCCTTATATCCGCGAATTAAGCCTTCAGGATTCCTTTGTCCTTCAGCACCCGCATGAAGATGCCGCCCACTACGCTGCGATGCTGGAAGTTAAGTGCTCTTGCCGTCAACGTGTCCGTCCAGTCGGAGAACATCACGCGGTCCGCCGTGTCGTTCAGCATTTGCCAGATCGGTTCGACCAACGCCGTGAAAGTTGCTTGTTCCTCAGCCAATGCCGCTGACCATACAAGCCAATCCGATTTCGTATAAGTTGCCCGGCTGTCCAGCGGCGTACCGTACTTGTTGCTTTGTTTCGAATACCAAGCAACTTCTTTCTGAATCATCGCTTTATCAAACAGCTCCGTGCCGAACAATTGATCCCAGATCAAATTGTATTTCAAGCTCCAGCTGCCCTCTTGCCCGAAAGCAAGCTTCGTGTGATCGCCGTCATCCGCGAGCGCTCCCCATTGATCCGCCATTTCCTTGGCTGCATTGCGGTAGCGGGCTGCCTCATCGGCTTTGTTCTGCAGCTTCTTCAGAATCGAGAAGCTCGCGACGCCCATGATCGCTTTTACCGATAGGTTCGCATTACGCGCCAGATGGCCGGCAAAATCATCCGTGCACAGCTGATTCTCCGGATCTAAACCATGCTCCAGCAAGTACTCTGCCCATTCCGTGAAAACGTCCATTTGGCTGAATATATAATCTTGGTTACCGCCGGCCAAACAAACCGCTGCAGCCATGACCAGCATGTTGCCGCATTCCTCGACAGGCATTTGTCCTTCTCTGGCGTTCTCGCTGTACACCTGGCCGTTGCCGATCGGATACTGTCCGATATCATGCGGCGCGAATTCGAACGGCCACGCATCGCTTCGGGTGTATTTCATGATTGGACGAATCATCGCCTCAACCAGTGCCGGGCTGTAGAGCAGGAACAACGGAACGGAAGGGTAGCTCACGTCTACGGTTGCCATGCAGCCGTTGCTGTAGCACTCCTTGGACAGGAACAGCAGCTCTCCGTCCGTATCGGTTACCAGCTTGTGCGCCGCAATCGCCTGACGGTAAGAAAGCGCCAGAAGATCCGCGTATTTCGCTCCGCCCGACTTGACTCCGTCGGCCACAATTTCCTGATCGAATGCGGCGCAGCGCTCGATTAACTCGTCGTATTCAGCAAAGGCGGCCGCAATCATAGCTTCGGTGCTTAGGCCGTTTCTCTTCCAGTACGCCTGCAGCTGATCCCCGAAATAAGTAACGGCGTACACGTCGTCATAAGCCAATACGGCCAGTTCGGATACCGGCGACGCGCCGACCTCACCCAGATCATAAACAAGTGCCATGACCGGATTTCCTTCCGCAACCACTTGGGGTGAAGCAGCCGGTTCATTCGTTAATTTCTCGTTGCGCACGAAGAGCTTGCGCAAATTCGCCGAATGCAGATAAGCATGCGTGCGCTCCGACTTCCGAGCGGTTAAATAGAAGTGACCCCAATCGATGCGATGATCGTCACCGGAACGATTCATATAGTCTTGCTTCTCATGACTGATCTTCATCACAAGCAATTCATCGTTATCGGCAAGCTCCGGAACGACGGCTTGCGAAGTCTGATCCACGCACCATTCGCCCGTAACGTCAAAATACACGCTCACATCATGCCCGCGTCCATCAAGGGATTTCACCTCGAACGCCGCATAGGATGCCGGTCTCGACAGCACATCCAAATCCGTCAGCAGCAACGGCGTCGTGAAGCGAACCGTCAATTCGATGCCGGCTGCCTCGAAGGTATAGATCGTGCTGAGCGGCGTCACCTTAAGGCCGGTTTGCGTAAGTGCCGGCGGCTCCGTATAATAACGCTCTGCTCTCGGCTCTACGCGGCCTGCGAAGCGGTAGGGTACCCCGTCAACTCGAATAAGCCCTGTCATCGCATGTCGTTGCCCCGTCCAATGGCGGGTGAAATCATCGGTTAAACGGTCAGCTGTTGACCATACGCTGAAATAAGGATCTACCGTAACTAAAGGTACTGCGGCTGGACGAATCGGATTCATGATTGGAACATCCTCTCCTTGATATGTATATGAAAATCATAATGTATATATAAAACATAATATATATACGTAATTTTGTATATAGGGAAATGGAAAGTGGGCAAAAGAAAATCCACATCCCCAGAGGTTGTGGATTTAAGTTCGGGCTAGTTCGTATCCGATAATAGCATTTGGCGGTATTTCTCGTCCTGTTCGGTGGTGGTTCGGTCCCGCAGCTCCCAGTACGAATACATGCATTTCTTAAATAAACGCGTATTCTTGAGGGTAAGCGCCTCTGTCGTGATCTCAAGCAGAACATCGATTCCTTCATGGTAGGAGCCGATCCTGCTTAGGTAGGCCGAATACGCAAACTGAAAATCCAATACCGTCTTCTGCTTCACCCAAGTGTCGCGCTCTTTGGATATCGCATCAATAATATGCCGGTACCTTTGGACGAGAGCCTTGGCATCTTCCAACCGGTCTAACTCAACATAGGTCCTGAGCAATCTCGGCAAACCTACATAGAGATCATCGCGCTCGATCAGCCATGCCAGATATTCTTCCGCATAATCCAAGATCCCAAAGTCCAAATAGGCGGCATGCCGGTTCCCGACCGCAAATTCGTTGAATTGCTTGTTCACTTCCGAGTAGCGATCAATCTGCTCCAGCACTTCATCCAGTGTTCCGCCGAGCCTCGTTAAGGAGAACCCTTTGTACATCAGCGCGTAACCCAGATGGTTGCCGTAAGAAGCGATGCTCTCTAGTTTCTCCGCGTAATATTTGACTTCTTTCCAGTCCTCGCGCCTGTAATAGAAGACGGTAATCCATAGAAACGCGTCTCTTCGAACATCTACCGGCAAATAATGGATGTATTCCAGAAGCGTCGATAACGCATGCTGCGCCCGTTCCGTCGTAATAAGGATAAAGAATCGGCGGAAATAACAAATCGCAAATTCGCTCGAGAATCGATCCGGAAAATTTTCTATAATCGCTTCGTAGAGAAAGAGCGCCTCCGACTCGTTGCCTTCATGAAACAACCGCTCCGCCACCGAGAAGATATTGAGCATTTGCTTGCTCCGCAAGTATTTGGAATTCTCCTCCAATATTGAACCAATCATGAGATTCGCTTCCAAATTCCGACCGTTCAGCATGCAATTGTAGAGAAACTGACTGCTTCTGCTTTTATGTACGGGCTCGCTGTCACTAAAGTACTCTTCGAAATAAAGGGCGTACATGCTCCCCGGCGGCAATCCGATGGCTGCCGTGATTTTATCCAATTGCGTAGGCGTAAGTGCCTTCTTCTGGCTGAAGATCCGGCTAACCTCGCTGATATGTATGTCGGCCTGTGAAGCCATATCCGAATAATTCCAGTTTTTCATCTTCATATACTCTTGGATTTTCGCTAGTAATGTACCGTTCATTGTTGTCACCACACCATCATAGGCTCTATTTGTAATCTGTATTTTACTATGTATCGGATTGCATTAATAATGTAAATTGGTGGATAAGTATCCCTCTTCCATCCACAACGAAAAAAGCCGACCAGCAGCGGTCGGCTTCAATTATTACGGCTTTGGCGTTACATTCTTCAATGCTGTCTTCAGCTCGGAGCTGGAGTTATGTAGAATGGGGAGATCTTTCATACTGTTAATCATCGGAGACTTACATTGCGCGCATGTCGGAACATCCTCAAACGAGTAGCTGTTCCTCATCCAACCATTGCAGCCTTCCTTCGTACATGACCAAATGGCTGTCAGTTCATTCGGCAAATCCTCAATGGGTCTTTTCCGTGAAAAATACATGAGCAAGTCATCCCCTTCGTTAGCCTTCATAAAAAAAGTCACATACCGAAGCAGGCAACATCGCACCTTTTCAGTATGTGACATTAAGTCTCATATCCAATACGTGAATCAAACTATACCACACTATCGCTTAATTAGCGAAAGAAACCTTTTCATGGAGCCTATATAGTGACCGGTTCAATCTTATTTCTGCGCGACGATTTCATCGATTTCGCTCTTGAGGAGCAAGTAGCGATGAACGCTTCGCATGATCGGAACCTTGGTTAGTTTATGTTTCTCTACGTAAACCTTCATATGATCCTTGGAGAGGCCCAGCAAACTGCCGGCTTCCGTAACCGTTAATACAACTTCGTTGCTCGTTGCATTGAACGTTTCCTTCACTTTTAAATTCCAGTCGTTAAACCCCTGCATATAAGGTAACCTCACGTTTCTGTTTCATCCAATATTTCATTATACCACGAAATCGAACTTATTCCTAAACCAGAAACAGGAAATGAAAGGCGATGCGCAGCCGGGCAATCAGTCCTATCGTTTGAGAACGACAACGCGCAGCTCTCTTCGATGGGAATACACCAACAAGAGAAAATTGATCATGCCCAGCAGAAGGACTGCGCCGGAATACCTCGCAAAGAACAGGAAGATTACCAGCAACAGCATGCCAAGCACGACCTGAAAGGCATCCGCTTCCGAGGTGGACGTCTTTCCTCTGCTTAGCAATCGGCCGGACAATAGCAGCACTGCCAGAATAATGGCATAAGCGAGCGACGCCGCGAAGCCCGTCAGCCCGCTCCAGACGCCGAATGAGACGGCAATCGCCTTGCCTCCCCGCAAGCGCAAGAAAGGCGAGAAGATATGGCCGAGAATCGCCGCGGCAGCCGGAAGAATGATCCCCGCGCCTGTCACCGCGTTAGTCTGTACAAGCCAGAATAGCGGGATGTACCCTTTCAGAAAATCAAGTAAGATTCCCGTCAAACCGTACGTATAACCAGCCGCTCTCCACAGATTCAGCGCTCCGGGGTTGCCATCGCCATGCTCTTTTAAATTATGCTTTGCCATCAAGCCGAGCCAGTAAGAGAACATCAGCGATCCGGATAGGTAAGATAGGACCGTCCATAGAATGATCATCATTTTCTCCGAGCTCCGACATCAATGCTTCGACCTTTCCAAGCCACTCGTCCAAAGAAAACAACCTGATAAACGGAATACAGCATGATCATCAGAAAAAATACCGTGCTCAAGAAATGAACGGCCGGCAGCCACTTGCCGAATCGGCCTGTATAGCGGACAAAATAATAAATTTGCACGGTATAAAGAACGTACCCCAACGCAAGCGGGATTCCCCAAGAGGTTCCAAGGAAGAACGGGGTCGCCTCCACCATAATCAATCCAATCAACCACACCGCCACGAGCAGCGTAGTACGCAAACTGAGCTTGCTTGTACTGAGCACAGCCCCTTTGCTGAAGCCTTCGATCTCGCTGCGTATGCCGCCGGGATACATGCGGAAAGATACCTTATCGTATCCGATGTAGTTCGCGACGGGAATGCCCGCTTCCATAAACTTAGCGCCCAGATTCAAGTCATCCAGCAGCTCACCCTTAACTGCCTCATGTCCTTGCACCTTGTCATAATGCGTTCTGGTCGTGAGGATACAGGACCCGTATAACCCTTTTGTCCCATTCGTCCGTTCCATAGGCGATGTAAAAGCAAACAAGCCCAAGAGGTTCGGAATCAGCGCTAATTTCTCATAGAGCTTCTCTGCCTGGTGATACGGTACGACCGAGATGGTCCCGCCAACCTGCTCTCGCGCCGCAATGAGCGCTTGAAGCGCATCCGGTGCGAGCCGGACATCGGCATCCAGGAATGCGATCAACTCGCCGGTGCTCTGCAAGTAACCGTTCCACACGGCCCAGTTCTTACCTGTCCATCCCAAGGGCAGCTCGGGGCTCGCAATGACTTTGACTCCGTAACTCTCGGCAATCGCTTTCGTCTGATCCTCGGAATGATCGTCCACGACGATGATTTCGATTTCCTCTAAAGTCTGGGCTCGAAGCGAACGCAGCAGATGCGGCAAATTGCCCTCTTCATTCCTGGCCGGGATAATGACGGACAGCTTCCGCTGCTGCAATGGGGGATCATGAAGATCGACGGGAATCGTGTTTCTACGGAACAAAATCAACCCCGCAGCACACGCCCCCATCAGCACAGCAATAATCATCATCCCCATTCCATTACCCCCCAGGTCTTGGTTTATGGCTATAAGTAGAATATATGGCATCGATGTATGGATCTATGAACTTATTTCGGGCAACCCCAACCAATCCCTTTTTTCGCATCGCTACGATTTCAGTAATCGCAGGCAGCGTGAGTAAACATAACAAAGAGAGCACCCGATCCGGCACTCCCTCCTGTCACAGCCAAACGCGATACGCTTAATCTTTCAACAGCGCGTTCGCGATTAACATATCAAACTTACGAATATCTACGCCCTTTTGCAGCTTCACTTTGATATGGCCTGCCCGTGTCCACAGCTCCACCTCTGCATTGATGTCGAGGAACCCGCCGGCGTTCTCCGTGGACCACATATTAATCGAGGAATAAGGGAGCGAGTAGATCTCGATCTTCTTGCCTGTGAGACCCTGCACATCTCTGACAATCAACCTTTTGTTGGTGAAAATCGCTGTATCGCGAAAGGTTTTGTATGCTGTAACCGCCACTTCTCCCGTCACAAGCAGTGCATTGACATCCTGCGGAATCGGACACTCCGATACCAAGGTCCACTCTAAGATACTTTGAGCAGCTGCCATCTCCATCGCCCCTTTTCATGACTTTGCTCCACATTACCATAGTATGGCTACACGGTTTGATACAAAGCGAGCATGGCTTTTTGCCGTGACTTCATGTCATACATTTCGCGGTCAGCTTCATTCAGTAGATCGTCCAAGTCTTTGGCATCATTCGGATACACGGAAGTGCCGATAGAAACCGAAACATCCATATTGTACGCTTTAGATAAGATCTTCAGCGTGTCCGTAATTTGGACCATCAAGGCATCCCCGCCTCTTCTGTCTTCGTCTGAAGAGGGAGAGATGATAAGGAACTCATCCCCCGCCCAACGAGCGATAATCTCTTTATTCGTAGTATGCGAGGATAAGATCGTTGCAATCGCTTTGAGCACTTGGTCTCCCATTTCGTGTCCGTACGTATCATTAATATGTTTAAAATTATCGACGTCGATGAGATACACGCGCAAGCTTTCGTTTCTTTTGTCCATTCGTGCAAGCAGGCGTGGAAATTGCTGAAGGACGAATCTCCTGTTGTAGAGTTCGGTCAGTACATCCTTCTCCGCGTAAAATCGGACTTTGTCATATTGACTGCCCAACCACCAACAAATCAATACCGCAGGCACGCCAAAATAGGGTATTTGGAAGAGCGGGAAATTGTAATACACGTTCCCATAAATGCGAGCCATCGCGATCATCGCCACAACAACCGTCGTAATCACGATTCTACCGGCATACTTCATTGTCGATCTCCGCTTTCCAATCCGAGTGTAACCATCCTCGAAAACAAATCACAGTAGAGTAGGGTAGGATTACCTATCCATTTTCGACACCTTCCATCAAATCCCTGTTTGTTATAGGACAAATGATCTAAATTTTACCGATTTATCCTAGCCCAGCTTCTGGCCGCAATTCGGGCAGAAGTTGGCCCCTTCATTCTTAGTCCCGCAATTCGGACAGAAGTTCGGCTTTTTGCTGCTTCCCGCGGACGAGGGAACCGCTGCAGTGTCCGCGCTCTTATCCGTCCCAGCCTGCTGATTTTGGTTTTGGTTCATATTTTTCAGCATTTCGCCCGCCATATTCATGCCCATCATCATGCCGGCCATGTCCGCGGCAGCGCCGCCGCCCTGCACTTTACCCGATGAAATGCCATCGGTCATGCTCACCTGCTGATACTTCTGCAAATTGCCGATCATCTCATGGGAGGCCGTCTTCGTAATCATATCTTGAATCTCTTGCGGATAATTGAAGCTCATGACTTGGAAGCCCGTAATCGCGATTCCGATGTCCATCAGCTGCATATCCAGATCTTCGCGGATCCCGTTCGCAATGTCCGATGCATTCGCCTGCAGATTAAACATTTCCTTGCCCTCTCGACTGATCCACTTCATCAACAGCTGATCCAGTACGGCAGTAATTCGGATTTTGACATCCTCGACCAAGTAATCTTGTCTGACCCCGGCAATCTTATCGATCAGCGCCATGTAGTCACTCACTTTGAAAATAAACGTCCCGTTGGCGCGAATCGGCATCCCCCCAGGAAGCTGCGGAGTCGGGATCAATACCGGATTCTGGGTGCCCCATCTCACGGTAAATTCCTTCGTATTCACGAAGAGAACCTCTACCCTCATGCCGCTGTTGAAACCGAACTTGAACCCTTTCAGCGTAGATAAGAAGGGAATGATGTCCGAATCGATCTGGAAGGAGCCTTCATCCTTGAATATCCCCTCGACCTTGCCGTTATTCAGAAAAACAGCATCTTGGCCGGCGCGAATAATGAGCTTGCTCCCCTTCTTAATCTCCCGGTTGTTCCACTTCCAGAAAATCATATCATCCCTGAACTCTTCCCACTCCACAACGTTTGAGAACTGATTCCCGAAAAGACCCATTCGCTTCCCATCCCTTCTATAATCCATATGATTTCTTCGCCGCTAGAAAGACCCTCTGCTTCCGCTATGGGAATGACCGCCGCTGCTGGTCCCCCCGCCACCGCCGCCTGAACCGCGGCCTTTGTTCTTCGGAATTCTGCTTTTGGTCACCGTCGTCCGAATGAACTGATCCGCATGTTCCAATACGCCGGAGGTGCTTGCATCCTCATAAGTAGCCCGAGTCACAGTAATGCGGCCGCCTGAACGATACACCATCACGCTGACGACAATCCCTCCAATGACTAGGGCAGCTCCCAGCTGAAACCAGATGGTGAACAAGATATTATCGGGATTTACGCCGGGCTTAAAGCTCATATACCTGTGCGAAATCTTGATATAGCTTGTGAATGCCTGCACGTAATCGCCTTGCGTTAGATCCGGCGAAATCGCGTTTCGGATCTTATCCAGCCTGCCGCTGTCGAGCTCGATTTCCGTTTGGCCGAAACCCGCCAAATAAACCTGGCGATTGTTCATATCCATGGTCAAAATAACAGCATTGCCGTGAGGCTTATCATACCCGGGCGCTTGATTGTCGTAGAAATCCTCCGTCATCAGCTGCACATCCCGGTTCTCCGTATTATCGGATGTCAGGATGATGATGTCCGTTTCTCTGTCAGCCCCGTATTTGTTCGCCAGCGCGTTCAGTTCAACTTGTTCTTGCTCGCTGAGCAAATGCGCCTGATCATAAATGAGTTTCTTAGTCTCCGTTGCCGCCGCCGCTGCTTTGGGCAAGACGAGCATCATCACTAGGGCTATCAAGCCAATCGCAAACATGACCAGCACTAGCAGTGCCTTCGGCTGTTTTCTCATAGGAACCCGCCTCCCATCATCCAGGAAACGATCTTTAACCCCACGAATGAAAGGGCAGAAACGCCTGCGAACCAAGCCGTTACTTTCGCCTTGCTGATCGGAGGTTTGCCCACGACCTTCCCGGTCTGGCCGTTCATCGCGAACGTATACTCCGTCCGATTATGGCTGTACCTGATCATCCATACGGGAAGCAGCACATAATCCGCCTGTTTCACTGTCGTGTCGATCTGCTTATCGGTGTACATCACGCTCGAATACCCTTGTACCGTTGAAGAAATATAAGCATCGATGTACGAGCTCGTTTTCTCCTTAGCCCGCGGGAATAACTGCTCCTCATTATAGCTGTATTTCTCTGCCCTGTAGCCGGCCAGATACGGTGTCTTGAAAGCTTTCAACTGATCGTAAGGAAACGGCTCCAGCTTATCCATCAGCTCATCGTTCATTTTCTCCGATGCATCAATGGGCAGCCTCGCATAGTTCAGCTGAATCTTACGATAGATATTAAAATGCTGCGTCTCTGTATACCTATAATCGCCTTGTGTATAGATTCTAACCCTCGTTCCCTGGCCGTGAACCTCGATCCCGTTGTTCAAGTCGTAGAGCCAGAAGGGGACGTACATCCCTGTCATCCCTGCGATTCGATCCGATGTCATGAACCCTTTTGGCGTAAGCAGGCCGTTCCTGCACCACTTCTTGAACGCCTTCATTGCCGCTTCCTTCGAGATCGTAAAGGGAATGACCATCACCGGGGCAAAATCCCCCGACAACCGATCGCTCAGCACCACGGCAGATCCGCAAAAGCTGCATGTCGTTGCGCTTGTCTCCTGATCGGTGACGATGACCGCTCCGCAGCTGTTGCAGTGATACTCCTTCACATCCTCTAACGGTAACGCCTGCTTCTTCAGCGGATCCTGGATTTGGTCAACTTGATCCTGCCGTCCGCAGCTGGGGCAAGACAGCGTACCTGTGCCTGCATCGAACACCATACCGCTGCCGCAATTGGGACACTTATACTCGATAACCGCCGTCATTTCGCTCACCTCGACTTTAATCTATCCTTAATTGCCGCGAGCTCATCTTCAGGTGATGCCTTTACAGTCGCTGCAGTCGTACCCGCTGTTGCATTCTTCTCGAGCTGGGCGATCAATACATCCAGATCCTCTTCCTGCGCGCCGGCTCTAACCTCGGCAAGAGCCATCGCTTCGTTCATCGCCTGATTGGCTTTCTGTTCCATTTCGCTGAAGGCAGCGCCCGCTTCGCTGCCGGCTCGCCGCTGCGCAATGTCGGCATCGGCCATCTTCCCTTTCAGCTCCGCATGCCGCGCCTCCAGCTGTGCCAGGTCGGACACAAGCTTATCCTGCATATGCTTCATCATCGTCGCCTTCGCTGAAGCTTGGGTGTACATAGCCTCCAGCTCCGCATATTTCTCGGTCTGCTTCGATTTGAGCGCCAGAAATTTGAGCGCGTTCGCCTCCTCATCGGACTCCGCGGACTTCTCCGCATACCGCTGCAGCTTCTTAATCTCGGCATTGCATGCGTCCAAATCCCGCTTAGCCCTGCTCTCCTCGAGCAGTACCGCCGCCGTCTCCGCCTTCACTTGACCCAGATCGCTATGTAAGCTTTGCATATACGCCTTTACCGTCTTCTCCGGGTCGTTCGCAGGGCTCAACAAACCATGCATATTGGCTTTCATCACGTCTCTGAACCTCGATAAGATTCCCATCCCATGCTCCTCCTTCGAAGTCTTACATTATCTTCTATACTACATCAAATCGGCTCTAATATTTAATTAGTACAATAGATTGTTTACTTCTTCTGGTAAACCATGTTTTTAACACAGGCTATAATCAAGCTTAAGCACGGAAAGGAGGCTCCATCCACTTCCCATTGTAAGCGCTTCATTTATATTCGCCAAATTGATTTCGCAGGGGGATGCAATAAATGACCGGAACAATCAAACAAGTACTCTCGCTCTTGCTGGCCGCAGCGCTGCTTATTCCTTCCTGTCTCTCGGCTCCGGCTGTGCAAGCCGCGGTGGCAGAGACGACCGTTGTTTATCACGAAGACTTTGCCGCCGGCAAAGGTGCTGCTGTGCAATCCGGCGGTGCGAGCTTGACGCAGGTTACAGTCAAAGTGTTTGACGGTAACGCCGACGGAACAGCTTTATCCGTTAGCAACAGAGCAAACACCTGGGATGCGGCAGATTTTAAATTCAGCGACATCGGCCTGGAAAACGGCAAAACCTACACCGTAACCGTGCAAGGTTATGTGGACTCAGGTACGGCTGTGCCTGATGGCGCGCAAGCCTATTTGCAGACGGTTAACAGCTATGGCTTCTTGGCTGGCGCTAACTTAGCCGCCGGTGCCGCATTCACGCTGACGAAAGAGTTTACGGTAGATACGAGCAAAGATACAAGCTTGCGTGTTCAATCGAACGAAACCGGCAAAGCCGTGCCGTTCTACGTCGGTGACGTGCTCGTCACTGCGGAGAAACCTGCGACAGACGTCGAAACGGTATACCACGAAGCTTTTGCAAGCGGTATAGGCGCTGCTACGCAATCCGGAGGCGCGAGCTTGACGCCTGTTACCGGTAAAGTCTTCGATGGCAACGCCGACGGTGCAGCTCTGTCCGTAAGCAACAGAGCGAATACTTGGGACGCGGTAGATTTTAAATTCAGCGAAATTGGGCTGGAGAATGGTAAAACCTACACCGTAACCGTGCAGGGTTATGCGGACCCGGATACGGCTGTGCCTGACGGCTCGCAAGCCTATTTGCAGACGGTTAACAGCTACGGCTTCTTGGCTGGCGCTAACTTAGTCGCCGGTGCCGCTTTCACATTGACGAAAGAGTTTACGGTGGATACGAGCAAGGATGTAAGTCTGCGTGTTCAATCGAACGAATCCGGCAAAAGCGTGCCGTTCTACGTCGGCGATATCCTCATCACCCAGAAAGCAGCTCCGGAAGAGCCTGAGGTAGAAGAACCGCGGCCTCCGGCTTTGGATTTCAACACCGTTACTTTTGAGGATCAAGCTGCAGGCGGCTTTGGAGGCCGCGCAGGTACGGAAACGCTGACCGTCACCAATGAGGCCAATCATTCCGAAGAAGGTTCCTACGCTTTGAAAGTGGAAGGGCGAACAGATTCGTGGCATGGCCCGACCTTGCGCGTGGAGAAGTATGTAGATAAGGGCTCCGAATATAAAATTACGGCCTGGGTGAAGCTGATCTCTCCCGCAAGCTCGCAGCTTCAGCTCTCTACGCAGGTTGGCCAAGGAAGCAGTGCCAACTATGTTCAGCTTGCAGGCAAAACAATCAGCGCAAGCGACGGCTGGGTGAAGTATGAAGGCACCTACCGTTACAACAATGTAAGCAGCGAGTTCTTGACTATCTATGTAGAGAGCTCTGCTAACAAAACAGCTTCTTTCTATATCGACGATATCAGCTTTGAAAGCACAGGGTCAGGTCCGATTTCCATCCAGAAGGATCTGCCTCCGATTAAGGACACTTACCAAGACGATTTCCTAATCGGCAACGCGATCTCGGCGGAGGATCTGGATGGCGTTAGACTTGAGCTGCTGAAGCAGCATTTCAACGTCGTTACAGCCGGCAACGCAATGAAGCCCGATGCGCTTCAGCCTACGAAGGGCAATTTCACCTTTACCGCGGCCGATGCGCTTGTCGATAAAGTGCTGGCTGAAGGGATGCAGATGCACGGGCATGTGCTCGTATGGCATCAGCAATCGCCTGCGTGGCTGAATACGACCAAGGATGGCGATAACAACACGATTCCACTGGGCCGCGAAGAAGCGCTCACGAATTTGAAGACCCATATCCAAACGGTCATGGAGCATTTCGGCAGCAAGGTCATTTCATGGGATGTCGTTAATGAGGCGATGAACGATAACCCCTCCAATCCGGCAGACTGGAAGGCGTCATTGCGCCAAACGCCATGGAATAACGCGATCGGAACGGACTATGTAGAGCAGGCGTTCTTGGCAGCAAGAGAAGTACTGGACGCGCATCCGGCTTGGGACATCAAGCTCTATTACAATGATTACAACGAAGATAATCAGAATAAAGCGCTGGCCATCTACAACATGGTCAAAGAAATCAATGATCGCTATGCGCTGACGCACCCCGGCAAGCTGCTGATCGATGGCGTCGGGATGCAGGCGCACTATAGCGTGAACACGAACCCGGACAATGTCGAACTGTCCTTGGAGAAGTTCATTTCATTAGGCGTAGAAATCAGCGTTACCGAGCTCGATATTCAGGCCGGAAGCAACTATCAGCTTTCCGAGCCGCTGGCCAATGCGCAAGGCTATCTCTACGCGCAGCTGTTCGACATCTTCCAAGCCCATGCTGCTGCGATCGAACGCGTTACCTTCTGGGGCATGGATGACAATACGAGCTGGAGAGCCGCTTCCAACCCGCTGTTGTTCGATAAGAACCTGCAGGCCAAACCGGCTTATTACGGCGTAAGCGATCCGGCTGCATTCATGGAGGAACACCAGCCTGAGCTGGCGGAAGCCAACCAAGCTACGGCCAAATTTGCTGCGCCGCTAGTCGACGGCACTGTTGACGCGATTTGGGGCCAGACCCCGGAAATCCCGATCAACCGGTACCAGACGGCTTGGCAAGGAGCGAGCGGAGTTGCCAAAGCGCTCTGGGATGAGCAGAACCTGTATGTATTGGTACAGGTTAGCGACGCGCAGCTCGACAAAGCAAGCGTGAACAACTATGAGCAGGATTCCGTCGAAATCTTCTTGGACCAAAACAATGCAAAGACATCGTTCTATCAAGATGATGACGGTCAGTACAGAGTAAACTTTGACAATGAGACCTCGTTCAACCCGACAAGCCTTGCAGCAGGTTTCGAATCCGCAACGAAGGTTTCCGGCACCAACTACACGGTAGAAGTGAAAATCCCGTTGACATCGGTTACGCCGGTTGACGGCAAGAAGCTCGGTTTCGACGTACAGATTAATGACGCGAAAGACGGCGCCCGCCAAAGCGTTACCGCCTGGAACGATACAACCGGAAACGGCTATATGGACACGTCCGTATATGGCGTGCTTACGCTTACCACTGGTACGACCAATCCGATTGGCGGAAGCAACGTTGGTGCTCCGACGGACAGCGTTCAGAATAAGAACGGCATCGTTTCGATCGAGCCGGAAATGAAGACAGACAACGGGCGAGCCATCGGCACGATTTCCGTCGACAACTTGAAGAAAGCGCTGGAACTGGCCGCTCCGGCAGCTAACGGCGAGAAACAAGTCGTCATCGAGCTGCCGAAGCAAGCGAACGCGTCGTCATATGAAGTGCAGCTGCCTGCGCAAAGTCTGAAAGGTCAAGATGCCTTCGTCCTTTCGGTGAAGACCGAGAACGGAACGATCCAAATTCCAAGCAACATGCTGTCCAACTTGACAGACAAAGCAGAGCAAGTATCGATTCGTTTGAGCCACGTTTCACCAGACAGCTTGGATGCCGCTACCCGCGAGTTGATCGGCAACCGTCCGGTTATCGATCTGAACTTAGCAGCAGGCAGCAATGTCCTTGCATGGAGCAATCCTGCTGCGCCTGTGTCGGTTGCGATCCCTTACAAGCCAACAGCGGAAGAGCTTAGCAATCCGGATCATATCGTCATTTGGTACATCGACGGCAAAGGTATCGCGACACAGGTTCCGAATGCTCGCTATGATGCGGCAAGCCAAACGGTTGTTTTCCAAACGACTCACTTCAGCACCTATGCGGTAGGCTCCGTATTCAAGACCTTCGGTGACCTGGCGCAAGTGCCTTGGGCCAAACAAGCCGTAGATGCTATGGCGTCGCACGGCATTATCAAAGGAACAGCTGCGAACAGCTTCTCTCCGGCAGCTTCCATCAAGCGAGCAGACTTTATTGCTCTTCTCGTAAGAGCGCTTGAATTGCATGGCACGGGCAAAGAAGGCACCATGTTCGGCGATATCGAGCCATCCGCTTATTATTACAGCGAGCTGGTGATCGCTAAGGAACTGGGAATCGCAACCGGTTTTGAAAATAACACCTTCCTGCCGGACAGCACGATCTCCCGCCAAGATATGATGGTGCTGACCGCACGTGCACTGGCCGCTGCCGGCAAGCCCGTCGGAATTGGCGGCTCTCTGGATGCTTATGCCGACGCCGCTACGATTTCCGGCTATGCGCAAGACAGCGCCGCTGCTCTGGTAAAAGCCGGCATTGTTAACGGCAAGAACGGCAACCTCGCACCGCACGCGTCGCTCACCCGCGCCGAAGCGGCGGTTATTCTGTATCGCATTTGGAATCTGTAATACCCTGGACAAAATAAAACCCACATCTATAAGGATGTGGGTTTTACTTTTAGAGGGAATCAAACCTTTATATTATTGTTTTTACGTGCAGGACCCGTTCTGATCTGTGTATCCTTAATCGCTTTGGATCGTATTCTGGCACCGACCGTTGACTCAACGATCTTCTCCATAATTTTGTCTTTCCCATCACTCTTATTAACGAAAATATCCAATACTACCGTTAGTTTAATTAAATCGTTCTTTGATAAATGTTGTTCCACAAGATATTCTCTAGCCATTTCTCTTGTATCCGCTATAAGGAGCTTCTCTACAATGTAACCAACTTCTGCGCTCGAAACCTTTTCTACCTTTTCTTTTACCGCCTTATTTCCGGGCACAAACTTTAATTTTCCCTTTCCCTCCAGCAGATCATGGAACTCTTCATCGCTCATTTCAGACAATGTCTGAGCAAATAACCTATAGATTTTAGCCATATTATGTTTAAAAGATTTCACCGCTTACTCCCCTTCCACCTTACGATTTAACTCTGGCGATCACTTCTCGAGCAAGCGCTCTCAGTTCTTGTCGCACATGCTCAAAAGTTCCATTGTGTATATCTTCAAGTACCACCGGAATACCAGAGTCGGGAGCATCCGCATAAAATGTTTTATTATCCCTGATCGTCGTTTCTAACACAGGGATCTTTGATCTTTGAACCTGAGAAATAAATTGCTGCTGCGCTCTGATTGGCTGGCCTTCCCTAACACCGACCATTGTGAAGATTACACCTTCGAATACAGGGGAAACAACACTGAACTCTTGCCGGACTTCTTCATATTTTGTTTTGGAATTATATTCAGCTACTAACTCGGTTACGTTTTTATTAAGTTGTTCAATCCCGATTGTCGATAAAAAGTCCGGTTTCGCAGGTACAAGCAAGAAGTCACTAGCGATGATAGCCGTTTTGGTTACAACATTGAAATTAGGGGGACAATCGATTAGCACGTAGTCGTAATCCTTTGTCTCTATTTGCCGAAGACCATCTTTTAATCGGGAGTGTACTTTTAGAAAGTTTCGGCGACTCGCCCTTTCAGTACCTCCCCATAACTTTGCGCCTAGCTCAAGATCAACGTTTATTAATCCAATGTGAGAGGAAATCAAATCTATGCTCCCGCTAGCTCCCAGCTCCTGTAGTCTTCTATTTACGCGTTCTGGTTTAATGAGCAAATCCTCTAAATTAAACTCTTGATCATTATCAATAAAGGCGTCAAACCACTTTTTTATTGTTTCTCCTTGGTAATTCCGCTCCCAGTCATCTACTTTCAAAAAGGAGAATGTTAAGTTAGTTTGCGGATCAAGATCAACCAGCAATATTTTAAAACCGTTATTAGCCAATTCTGCTGCAAGATTAGATGTGACTGTTGTCTTGCCTACCCCGCCTTTATAGTTGATCACTGAAATGATTCGTGCCATCGCCTAATCATCCCCTCAGCCAAAAGTGTCCTACTAAAACTTAGTGGAATGACGGTGGAAATATACTCGTTTTTGTACATAAATAAAGCAAAAACCACATCCGTATTCGGATGTGGTTTTTATTAAAGCGTCATAGCCTGTCCATACCGCGCCAGATACGCTTCCTTCTCTTTGTAGTCCGGCATGACACTCCCGACCAGTCGCCAGAACGACCGATCATGATTCATATGCGAAAGGTGGCATAACTCATGAATAATGACATAGTCGATGACTTCGATCGGAGCCATAGCAAGACGATAGTTAAACGTAAGCTGTTTCTTCGAGCTGCAGCTTCCCCATTTGGTGCTGGACTCTACAATCTCGATTGACTTTGGCGCCACTTTCAGCTGTTTTTGATAGGCGGAAATACGTTCCGATACAACCTTCTTGCAGCTCGCAAAATAAAACTTTTTCAACCGCTGCCGAAGCTCTTCTTCATGCTGCGCCGTTGCATCGATTAAGTCGCTCAACGAACAGTATTTGCCCAGATGGAGGAACTTGCCCTGTTCTTGATACTCCTTCAACGACAGCGCTTCACGAGACTTCTCAATCCGATCGAGCTGTGCCGTAATCGCTTGCCCATGCTGTTTCACTGCATGTATGATCATCTCGTCGCTGGTCCCATTAGGCGCCTTCACCGTAATGAAACCCGAAGGCTCGATTTGAATCGCGAGCTTCTTACCAGCCCCATAGGCGACATGAACGTCAATCGTTCGCCGTTCGAGTTGAATCTCCATAACCTACAGGCAGCACTTTTTATGTTTTTTCCCGCTGCCGCATGGGCACGGTTCGTTTCTTCCGATTTTCGCGGATGCCGCCGGGAACTGGACCACATTCGAATCCTGTGCCCGTTTCGGACTTAACTCATCTGGCGTAAATCCGCGATTGGACCACATTCTCGTATGGTTATGCACGTTAATAATTAACGGCGCAACTTCCTTTAGCTGCTTCTTGTTCAAGCGAATTTTGCGCTGATCGAACTCTTCCATAATGACGCTAAGCGGCTCTTCCATTGCACATGCGAGCTGGATGTCATCCACGAGCGCCTCCGCCAGCTTCTCGACTTTGCCTAAATCCTGCATGATGTAGGTCTTCAACGCCTCCAGCTGAGGCGTCTTCTCGAAATAATCAATATCCGCATATAGCAGCAGTTCTTCCTTAGCAGGAATGTAGTACGGCTTGTCCTTCACGTTCTCCAAGAACGCTTCGTAATCGTCTAAGTCTTCTCCATCCAGGCTGTCGCTAAATAGAAATCCACGCTGAATATCCCAAGTCAACACCTTATCGGAGACAGATAAACGAATATCCAAGAGCTTCTCCTCCGTTATGTTAATACCGTTCTGGTCATTAATAATCGCAATGAGCTTAGTCATTGGGATGATTCCATACAAGTTAGCCGCCGCTTCCATGTATCGCAGCACCAGTTGATTTGCTTTGCGTTGTTTTTGGAAGGCGTTCTTGTCCAGCATGTTGTATGCGGCTTTGACTTCTTCCGGCATAACAAAGAACAACTTGTCCCCTTCGAGGAAGCTGAATATCAACCCTTTATCCATCAAAAACAAGTAAGCGTCGGCATAGACCGCATTATCCTGAATGTACGGTACTTTGAGAAGCCGGTTCACAAGATCCCATTCTTGCGGCTCAGCTGTAAGGAAAGCCGAATATAGTTTCGACACACTTGTAATTCTATCGCATAGCGCCTCTACGAGCTCCTGTTTCTTCAGCTTGGAGCGCCCCGACAGCGCGCAATTGGCAGCAATGAAATTCAACCTATCCTTGGTCAACTGTCCGAGGATATCCTTCAAGCTGGTCTTTACCGAACCTTTAATGGCATTATTCACGTTCAACTGCAGCATTTCTTTTTGCAAATCCATACCTAAACCCCTTTACAATTCAACCAATATATATAGATTGTACCCTAACCCGGCCCTCAATTGAAGGGAATGGTAGGATTAAGCAATTTCGTTCATGTATTTAATCGCTGCTGGCTCAGCCTTCCAACGACTTCAATGTCTGCTCTAGTTCCTGTTCGCACGCTTCCGCCGACTGCCATTTGTTCTCCAGCAATCCTTGTACAAAGTCTTGTACCGCGGGATCAAGCTTCAGTTCTTCCTCCCAGCCTCGCTCCTCCTGTCCTTCATGCGGCATGTAACCTGCATACATGAGAAATAAGAACAGATGGCCGAGACCATACAGGTCGCTAGCCGGTTCCGGCACACGCATCCGCTGCTTCACGGCTCCCCAGCTGTCCGCAAATCCGCCGCCCAACTCATCCTTTTCATAAGCAGTCTCATCGCCTATTCGGCAAGCTAAGCCAACGTCGATGATAACCAGCTTATCGCCGCTAACCAGAACATTCGGGATCCGCACATCCCGATGAACATACCCGGCATCATGCATGTGCCGTACCGGATGCAGCAATTGCCGAATAACGAGCAAAGCTTCCTGCTGACTATATATCTTCTCGCTTCCCATTACAGCGTGCTCTAAGCTATATCCCTCAACCAGCTCCATGACGAGCCCCATTTCTCTGCCATGCGCGGCATAATCCAGCCACCGCGGAATTTGCGGATGGTGGAGTCCTCGAAGAATCCCGCTCTCTCGCTCCAGCATCTCGCGGGCCAAGCTTCGTTTGCTCGGCTTGCCTCGCTTCATCAGCACAACGGCTCCGCTTCTGAGATCCGTACAGCGATAGGCTTGACCGTAGCTGCCCGTACCCAGGAGCTGCTCAATTCGGTACCTGCCCGCCCAAACCGAACCCTCCCGGAGCGGATAATCCAGCCAATCGAGCCACCGTTCCCGCCACCATGCACCTAACATCCGCATCCCTCCCTGCTTTCACTTACGGCCGCGTGAGGCACTCGGTTTCTAATCGATTCGCAATTGGGCGATTTATAACGAAACCTGATGCACCCGGACTGCGTATTATTTTACAAGTCTAAAGCGCTTCCACATTAGTTCTATATAGGAGGTCCCACACGTATGTTGAGACATCTTTTGAATCGCCTCTTCAGCTCCCTGCTTGGCCGCAAGCATTACGGCTCACACGGTCATTACGGCCACCAGCATCACAGCAGCAGCGATTATAAGAAAGGCAGCCATTACCCGCCGCATCATTCCAATTATGGCCATGGACATTACAAGAAGAAACATGGCAGCTATAGCAGCTAACTACGCCTGGAACCCGATCTTCATGGATCGGGTTTTATTTTTTATTTTGTCATTTGTTATGGATCAAGTAGGAAAGGAAACCCTATTACAAGAATCAAGTAATGAAGCCAGATCATTGGAGGTTATCATGGGAAGAGTCATTCATTTCGAGATCCATGTCGACGACATGGAACGCGCTAAGAAGTTTTATGGAGAAGTATTCGGTTGGACATTTGAGGACTACAGCAGCTTTGCCGGTATGCCCTACTTTGGAGCCGTGACGGGTGATGCTGATGCCATGGGAATCAACGGCGCTTTAATGCAGCGCCATGGCGCTGCCCCTCAACCGGGACAGCCCGTGAATGGATTTGCCTGCACGATGGGAGTCGGCGACTACGATGCGACGGAAGTCAAAATTCTAGAGCACGGCGGCACCATCGCATTACCGAAATACGCACTGCCCGGCATGGCGTGGCAGGGGTATTATATCGATACCGAAGGCAACATCATTGGGATTCATCAGCCTGATGTGAATGCCAAGTGATTAGAAAAAAAGACACCTCTAAGGTGTCTTTTTTTCTATCTATTGTAAGACAGCACTCGCCGCTGCGCTTACCTGCCATCGCTCGGCGCGGACGCGCACTTGCCAGAACCTCAGATACAGGCCGTCCTGCGCAATTAATACGTCATGGGTCCCGATCGCGCCGACTTGGCCGTTTTCCCGAAACACAAAAAACCTTTTATCCCCGAGGGGACAAAAGGTTTTTCTCTATAAAAGTAAGCGGGTGATGGGAATCGAACCCACGCTATTAGCTTGGAAGGCTAAAGTTCTACCATTGAACTACACCCGCAGAAAATATGGTCGGGATGACACGATTTGAACATGCGACCCCCTGGTCCCAAACCAGGTGCTCTACCAAGCTGAGCTACATCCCGTGATTCATAAAACAAACATACAAGGCGCCACCCAGATTCGAACTGGGGGTGAAGCTTTTGCAGAGCTCTGCCTTACCACTTGGCTATGGCGCCATGATGGAGCGGAAGACGGGAATCGAACCCGCGACCCTCGCCTTGGCAAGGCGATGCTCTACCGCTGAGCCACTTCCGCAGATGATGGTGCGGTCAAGAGGACTCGAACCTCCACGTCATTGCTGACACTAGAACCTGAATCTAGCGCGTCTGCCAATTCCGCCATGACCGCGTAACAAGATAAAGTGAGCCATGTAGGACTCGAACCTACGACACCCTGATTAAAAGTCAGGTGCTCTACCAACTGAGCTAATGGCTCAAAAATGGCTGGGGATCTAGGATTCGAACCTAGGGATGACGGAGTCAAAGTCCGTTGCCTTACCGCTTGGCTAATCCCCAACATGAAGCATTTGGTTTCGTTAAAAATGGGGCGACCGATGGGAATTGAACCCACGAATGCCGGATCCACAAACCGGTGCGTTAACCACTTCGCCACGATCGCCATGAAAAAAATATGGTGGAGGATGATGGATTCGAACCACCGAACTCAAGGAGAGCAGATTTACAGTCTGCCGTGTTTAGCCACTTCACTAATCCTCCATAATGGTGCCGGCGATAGGAGTCGAACCCACGACCTACTGATTACAAGTCAGTTGCTCTACCAACTGAGCTACACCGGCATATGAACTTGCAGTTTAAAAATGGTGGCTCGGAACGGAATCGAACCGCCGACACGAGGATTTTCAGTCCTCTGCTCTACCGACTGAGCTACCGAGCCGAACTTTGATGAAAATGGCGGAGCCGACGGGATTCGAACCCGCGGTCTCCTGCGTGACAGGCAGGCATGTTGGGCCACTACACCACGGCTCCGCAGTAAAATTGGT